>JAFLBF010000001.1 GCA_017303895.1 Bacteroidota bacterium
ACCTTGAGGACCGGTTGCACCAGTACTTCCTGTAGCACCATTAGTTCCGTTGGTTCCGGCAGCACCTGTTGCTCCTGTTGACCCTGTTACGCCCGCTATCCCTTGTAAGCCTTGTGGACCGGTTGCGCCTGTTGCTCCCTGAGGACCTTGTGCTCCTTGCGCTCCATCAACACCATTCAAACCATCAATACCGTTGGCTCCATTCAACCCATCTGCTCCGGTTGCACCTGTAGCACCCGTTGCGCCCTGTGGGCCGGATGTACCTGCATTCAAAGCATATAATGCATAAGGAACACTCATTAATTGTTGAGTACCCATCAACACATAATTCGTTCCGCCTGTTACGTCCATACTGATCTCAATATAATAAGGACCGTTTGCCCAATCGATAGACATAAAAGGTCCTCCAGTGGGAATACCTCCACCTACTACTAAATTCAGCAAACCTAAACTGTTGGATGTTAAAGAATGTGTTTCAGAATATACAGAAGAACCACTTGGACTTCCTTGCAACAAACGAATTTGCAAACCAATTGATTGATTGGCTATGGCTACACCACCGGCATCACGGGCCACCGCCTGGTAATTAAAGCCCTGTGGAGACTGAGCATAAACACTTGTAAATGCTACTAATAAAAATAGAGTAAGTAATTTTTTCATGATTAAATTGTGTATAACGTTTGTTTAGTGCGACTTTAATAGTTTATGCGTATCAGAATTATTAACTCTTAAAAAATAAGACCCTGCCGGATAGGCGCTTAGATCCAACTCTAAACTCCGGGAATTGACAGCATGTTTTTCAAGCAACTTTCCTTCAACAGAATATAATTCGACTACCGTATTTTTTTGATCGGAAGAAAATTGAACGTTCACAACATTAATTGTTGGATTAGGGAAGACAGAAAGTCCACTTACAACAGTATTAGAAATACTCGTCACCAAAATGTAGGTTTGGTGAAAACCCTGACTCAACATATTTTGAGTATTATCTAAAGTTGCCGTTACGGACTCACCCATTGTCCATTCAAGTGTGGTGGTTCCGTCTGTCATACTGGTTCCGGCACTGGATATCACCTCCGGAGATAAGGTTTGTGCGAAAGAATTGCCTGCACCCAAAAGGATAAGTGAACTAAAAAATATTTTTTTCATGTCGAAAATTTTATTCGACACAAAAATATAGTTATTTACTGCATATGCAAATAGAAATTACTAAAACCCAAGCGCAATAGAGCAAGTAAGGGTTGAATTCTGAAAGGAAGAATCATCAAAACGGCCTTGACTATCTCTTGCAGGAAATGTTTTTCCTTCGATACGAATAAGCGCCTGATCAAGCGGGACAAAATCAAAATTCAACGAAAAGCCAGCTTCCTCTTCATTAATACCAATGATCTTATTCTGATCATCAAAATACTCTGCTCTAAAACAAGTTGCCCATTTTTTATTGAATTTGTACCTTATAAACAAAGCTGGAGTGTACCAGGAGATAAACTGTTTTTCGGTAATACTTTTTTCTTCATAGCCCAGATCGAGTACCGCTGCCAATGAAAGCTTTGGGGAGATCAAATAAGTAAAATACAGATCATGAAAATGCCTAAGTAATTGAAGTGAATCGGGTATATTCCTCCCCTCACCTATAAATGTACTGTAATTCAGAGTTAATTTATCATTCGGCACAAACTGAACTTGCGTTCCAACAGCTTTATTAGAATTTTTCTCTTCTATATTTTGCCATCCATTCAGCACCAATGCTGCTATACTCCATTTTTCATTTGGTAAAAAAGTGAGTTTAGCACCTGTTTCATAATAAGGAGAGTTTTCGGCACATAATGACCGGGTTAAGGTCCAGTTATCTTTTGATATAGCTGTTTCCAAACCAATATGCGAAGGCATGATCCCTGCGTCCAACCAAAGTTTTTTTGTTAAACGGATCCCAACATTGGCTTCATTTATTAATTGTAAAATGAACGGTTCTGCCGCATAGTTTGCTTTTACATAAGTACCGGCATGCATGGCCACATTCGCTCTTATTTTTTCTTTTTTTAATTTAAAAGCTAGTAGCGCTTGATTTACATTAAACTCATTATGCCTGTTATGATTATAGGCAAAAGGGACATTTTTTGAAACCGGCTCCGTGAAGTTATAGGCATAGTAGCAATCAACATAACCTGAAACCACAAAGGTTGAAGTACTATCTTTTTGAGCAAAATTCATACCTGATAACAAACACAAATAAAAGCTAAGCAGCAAGGCCTTTTTCATATTCTGCAAATGTATAACAATCGCCCGTTTCCTTGATCAAAAAACACATGATCTTAACCCTATTTCATGTCATTTTTATTTCTAATTTTGCGCCACTATGGCAAATCAAGAAGACATTTTTAAGAATATCATTTCCCACTCAAAAGAGTATGGATTCATTTTTCAAAGTTCAGAGATCTATGATGGTTTAAGTGCAGTGTATGACTACGGTCAGATGGGTGCTGAACTAAAGAAGAATTTACGTGAGTACTGGTGGAAAGCAATGGTGCAAATGCATGAGAACATTGTTGGTATCGATGCGGCTATCTTTATGCACCCAACTACATGGAAGGCATCCGGACACGTTGATGCTTTCAACGATCCTTTGATCGACAACAAAGACAGCAAAAAACGTTACCGTGCAGATGTATTGATCGAAGAACATGTATCGAAGATCGAAGATAAGATCAACAAAGAAGTAGAGAAAGCAGCAAAGCGTTTCGAAAATTTTGATGCTGCTATGTATAAAAGCACCAATGCACGTGTATTGGAATACCAAGCACAAATTGATTCGATCAACAAACGTTTCAAAGATGCTTTGGAAGCAAACAATCTGGAAGAAGTTCGCCAGATCATTATCGACTGCGAAATTGTTTGTCCAATCTCCGGAACAAAGAACTGGACAGAAGTTCGTCAGTTCAACTTGATGTTTAGCACTTCGATGGGTGCAGTAACAGAAGATTCAAATATTATTTATTTACGTCCGGAAACCGCTCAAGGTATTTTCGTTAACTTTTTGAATGTACAAAAAACAGGAAGAATGAAAATTCCGTTTGGTATTGCACAAACAGGAAAAGCATTCCGTAATGAGATCGTAGCTCGCCAGTTTATTTTCCGTATGCGTGAATTCGAACAAATGGAAATGCAATTCTTTGTTCGCCCGGGAACCGAAATGGAATGGTATAACTACTGGAAAGAAACCCGAATGAAATGGCATAAGTCATTAGGCTTTGGCGATGAGAACTACCGTTATCATGACCATTTAAAGTTAGCACATTACGCAAATGCTGCTTGCGATATTGAATTCAGCTTCCCATTTGGATTTAAAGAATTAGAAGGAATTCATTCCCGTACTGATTTCGACTTAAAAGCACATGAACAACATTCAGGAAAAAAATTACAATATTTTGATCCGGAGATCAACCAAAGTTATGTTCCTTATGTAGTAGAAACTTCGGTTGGTTTGGATCGTTTGTTCTTAGCCACTTTAGCAAAAGCATACGTTGAAGAAAAACTGGAAGATGGAACAACACGTGTTGCCTTGAACCTACCAGCATTCCTTGCTCCAATTAAAGTTGCTGTATTGCCTTTATTGAAAAAAGATGGCTTACCGGAGAAAGCAAGGGAGATCATTGACCTATTGAAATATGATCATGCAACAACATTTGATGAAAAGGATACGATCGGAAAACGTTACCGCAGACAAGATGCGATCGGAACACCTTTCTGTATCACTGTTGATCATCAATCATTAGAAGACAATACAGTAACGATCCGTTACCGTGATACGATGCAACAGGAACGTGTTACGATTGATTCATTGGCAAAGATCATTGATGATAAAGTAAGTTTCAAAAAAGCATTACAAGCTTTGAAATAAATAAAAAGAGCGATTCATTTGAATCGCTCTTTTTATTTAACCAATATTTTGGGTTCCAGCATATCCATAATAGCATACTTTACTCCTTCCCTTCCTAAACCACTATCTTTTACACCACCGTAGGGCATGTGATCTACGCGAAATGTAGGCACATCATTAATGATCAATCCACCTACTTCAATTTCATTGAATGCAAGATCGATCTCTTTTTGGTAATTAGTAAATAATCCTGCCTGTAAACCAAAGCGCGATGCATTTACTTGATCGATTGCTTCCTGAAAATTTTCATACTTCCCGATCACGACAACCGGACCAAACACTTCTTCTGCGCAAACCTTCATCGCATTCGTAGTATTGGTGAGTATTGTCGGTTCTACATAGGTTGCTTTTCTTTTACCACCAAACAATACTTTTGCTCCCTGCTCAATCGCTTCTTTGATCCAAGCTTCCACACGCTTTGCATTTTCTTCATCTATCATAGAAGATATATCTGTTGTTGGATCCAGAGGATCACCCACTTTTAATTTTTTTGTTGCGTCAATAAATGCAGAAACAAATTTATCAAACACACTCTCGTGCACATAAAAACGTTGTGCATGTATGCAGATCTGTCCGCTATACGCAAAACCACCAGTTACAGATTTAGAAATGGCTTTGTCTATCTCAGCGGTTTGCGTAACTATAACAGCTGCATTTCCTCCTAACTCCAGCACAACTTTCTTTTTTCCTGCATTGCGTTTCATTTCCCAACCTACCACTGGCGAACCTGTAAATGATAGCAACTGAAAACGTTCATCCGTTACTAACTGATTTCCTGCAATCCTATTCATAGGCAGAACAGACACTGCTCCTTTTGGAAGAGCTGTTCTATCTATGATCTTTGCTAATTCTAAGGTTGATAAAGGAGTAGAAGAAGCAGGTTTTAGTATAATAGGACATCCAGCTGCAATGGCCGGAGCAATTTTGTGAACAGCTAAGTTCATCGGAAAATTAAATGGTGCAATCCCAGCAACTAGTCCAACCGGAAAATAATTGACAACACCTTCTTTTCCTTCGCCAGCCGGTGTCCAGTCGAGCGAAAGATATTCTTTAGGTAAGCGCTTGGTTTCTTCTGCTGCAACAATAAATGTTTGAGCTGCACGATCGATCTCCCCCAATGCATATCTCATGGGCTTTGCCGATTCTGAAGCAAGTACTGTTGCTAAGTGTGTGCGATTGTTTTTGACCTCCATTGCAATTTGCATCAAGATCTCGTATCGTTTATAAGAAGGAAGTTTTTTTAATATTCCTTTTACCGCTTCCGCTTTTTGGATCGCTTGTTCCAACTCTTCTTGTCCGGCAAGAAAAGTAGATGCCAATAACTCATTGCTGAACGGATTTTTTACCTCCAAAACACTGGCTGTTTCAACAAACTCGCCACCAACGTAGATCTTGTATGATGTCATATTAATTGGCTTTATATATCTCAGAATCGTTCACTGCTTTAACGATAACATTTTTAGAAGTTTTCGAGCCATCAAACTCAACAGTTGCTTCTCCTTTCTCTAAAGAAACTTCGCAGGTATTTACTCCTTCAACTGCAGCGATCAGTTTATTTACCGATTTCTGGCAATGACCACAGGTCATCCCTTCGATTTTTATATTTACTTTGTTCATACTCTTTATTTATCCTCACAAAATTACGATGAAATACACATATACTCTGTAATAATTGTTACTTTTGTGCTATGATCACAACCGACCAACTAAAAGACTTGAAAGAGCGCACGGAAGCGCTGAGGGGGCATCTTTGACATCGACCGTAAACTAAGGGAGATAGCAGAAGAAGAGGAAAAAGCATTGGCACCCAATTTCTGGGACGACCCTAAAAAAGCCGAAGAATTACTCAAACAGAC
This sequence comes from Bacteroidota bacterium, assembly GCA_017303895.1. GTDB lineage: Bacteria > Bacteroidota > Bacteroidia > 2-12-FULL-35-15 > 2-12-FULL-35-15 > 2-12-FULL-35-15. The sequence continues at coordinate 5,794 of JAFLBF010000001.1, forward strand.
CAAGATCAAAAAAAACTGGACAGCATCCTACATGCAGGCAAAAAGCAATGTAGATGATCTGGAGTTGCTTTATGATTTTTTCAAACAAGGTGAAGCAACCGAACAGGATGTTGAACAACAATATCAAACTACACTCAAACATTTAGAGGAGATCGAATTCAAGAATATGTTGAGCGGTCAGGAAGATGTATTAAGTTGTGTGGTTCAGATCAATGCCGGAGCGGGAGGCACAGAGAGTTGCGACTGGGCAGCAATGCTCATGCGTATGTATAAAATGTGGGCTGAGAAAAACGGCTATAAGATCAAAGAAGTAGATTATCAGGAAGGTGATGTAGCCGGGATCAAGTCGGTTACCATGGAGTTTGAAGGCGAATATGCTTTTGGTTATTTGAAAGGCGAAAATGGAGTGCACCGTTTGGTACGAATTTCCCCTTTTGATGCCAATGCTAAACGACATACCTCCTTTGCATCTGTTTATGTTTACCCGCTGATTGATGATACGATTGAAGTAGATGTGAATCCGGCCGATATTGAATTTGAAACATTCCGTGCTGGTGGTGCAGGTGGACAAAATGTAAACAAAGTTGAAACAGCAGTCCGTTTGTATCACAAACCATCTGGCATTATCATCAAGAATCAGGAATCGCGTTCACAATTACAGAACAAAGAGAATGCGATCAAATTATTAAAATCTCAATTGTTTGAAATTGAAATGCGCAAAAAACGTGAATCAATTGCAGCAATTGAAGGCAACAAGAAAAAAATTGAGTGGGGCTCACAAATTCGCAATTATGTTTTTCATCCTTACAAATTAGTAAAAGATCTCCGAACCGATTATGAAACATCGAATGTACAAGCGGTGATGGATGGAGAACTAAATGACTTTATTAAATCTTATTTAATGGAATATGGCAACAGTTAAAATATACCACAATGTTAGATGCTCCAAAAGCAGAGAAGCGTGTAACATTATTGCCGACAAAGGCATAAAAGCAGAAGTAGTTGAATATTTAAAAACACCTCCTACTCAAAAAGAGATCAAGGAGCTTTTAGGTTTGCTAAAATTAAACGCTGAAGATATTATCCGGAAAGGAGAAGAACTTTACAAAACCAAGTACAAAGGCAAAACGTTTACAGAAGCGCAATGGATCAAAATATTGGCTGAAAATCCGATATTGATCGAGCGACCGATCATTGTAAATGGCAAAAAAGCAGTGATTGGCAGGCCGCCTGAAAAAGTGCTGGAGATACTATAAGTTATTTACTCATTTTAATTCGGTCGTACTCCTCTTGGTTTACCGTTTTGTCCTTGTAATTGGATGATTTTAATTTCCCAAACCGATAGTTCAAGGACAATAAAAAGAAGTGTGTATTTTCGCGCGATATATAATTCACATCATACCCTTCTACATTGCTCGACCCTCTGTTAAATGCTGTTGTAAGAATATCATTGGCAATAAACCTGCAGGTTAGCTTATCATTAAAAAATGTTTTTTTGATGTTTGCTGACAAATTATAAAAAGGTTCAAATGTAAAAATACCATCCACACCTGCTGATGTATATTCAAATGTTATCTCCATCGAAAAATATTTTTTAAACCTAAATTCGTCATACAGATACATGTAGAACATCGGTTTCCTGTTTTGAATCACTTTTCCTCTGCTGTTGTAAGTAAACACATTCTCCATGTATCCAAAATAATTATAAGTGGTCCACCAGCTTAATTCATAGGGAATGGTAATTCCTGCAGAATAGGTTTCGGAATAATCCAGATTTTTTGTTGTAGCAATAAACGCATCTGTGCCATCATCCAATTTATCCACCACTAAATTCATGGCACCATTTGTTCTGGAGTAACTAAAAGTCAAAGAAGCTTCTTTCATATAAATCAAAGATGCTTCCACAGAATGTGTATATGCAGGTACCAAATATGGATTACCTCTGAACGAAGAAAGTGAATCAATGTAATTGATGAACGGATCCATATCCTGAAAACTTGGTCGTGCAATACGACTCGAATACGTGATGCTTGTATTCAAATCTTTCGTAAAATCATATCCCAAAAATGCACTTGGGAACAAATTGGTGTATTCCCGATTGATTACTTGTTGATTTGTAATTTTTGAAAAACCATTCGAAGTAGTATGTTCTGCACGTAATCCAGCACGCATGTTTAATTTTTTATACGAATAACGAAGTTGAGTATATCCTGCCAATACATTTTCGCTATACTTGTAACCATTAAAATAAGCAGGATCGGAAATCCACTCGCCAGCGATCGAATAATTTTCAAAATCAATAGCACTTTCGTTTATTATATAAGAGTCTTTGATCCCACTTTCGAGCTTCCATTTTTTATTAAATGCTTTTATTAAATCAGTTTGTCCGGTAAACAATTGAATTTCGTTTAAACCATTGTTCCGTTTTAACTGTTGATCAGTAGTCCCCACAAAAATTGTTTTTTGAGTTATTTCATCAAAATTTCTGGATGTAAAATGTCCATATTGAAAAGCCGTTGTCCACTCACTTTTTAATGTGTCCAATGTTCGTGTATAATTAACATTAGCCGTATTATTAATAAGCTTGGGCTGCGACAAAGTATATGTTTCAATAGTTAATTGAGGAATGCTATTTTTTAATATCTCATTATTATTCTCCGCTTCATTTTTATTCAATGCATAAAATCCATTGTATTGAATACCAATTGAACTAGTTGAATCAATTGCATAACTTACTCCGGCTCTATAATAATGTGAATTTACCTGATTATTAATCGTGTAAATTTTGTTTTTCATTTCAGTGATTGTACTATCATTACTTTTTAGGTTTCGATAATACTCATCGGAGCTCCAACCTTTACCATGTGGAAATCCGTAACTCACAAAAGTTGACCATTTTTTATGCTTATAATTGAATCGCAGTCCGGAATAGGTAAATAAATACTTTCCATGTAAGATATTCTGAATTAAATTTCCATTATACCCTTCTAAGTTATTTTTCTTCGTAACGATATTGATTACTGCTCTACCACTCGCATCGTATTTTGCAGATGGATTGGATATAATTTCAATTTCTTTGAGCTCAGTAGATGCAATTGTTTTTAGTACATCGGATGAGGATATTTGTTGCCCATCCACATAGATAATAGCATGGCCTTTACCAAATACAGAAACATTGTCGGTACTGTTTACCATTACAGTGGGTGTTTTTCTCAAAACATCCAATACAGAACCCAGATTACTCAATGCTGAATTTTCGACATTCACTTTTACTTTTTCCCCATCCCTTTCAAACAAAGGTAACTTAGATACGACTTCCACTTCTTTCAATGTTGCATTCATGATTAATTGAATAGCTTCAATCATAAGAACAGAATCATTTTTAGAATTTGCTACTACTTGAAAATGATTTTCAAAACCTAGAGCTGTGATTTTTAAAATAAATATGCTATCGACAATGTCTCCGACAACAAATTTTCCATCCATAAAAAAATCACCTTTAATGATGGATGAATCTTTGGGAGAGAGCAAAATAACATTTCCCGACTCAACAGGTTTATTGTTTATATCGATAACAGCTCCTTCCATCCGATAGCCTTGAGCAAAACCTGATAGAACACCAAAAAACAAAAGAGTAATTAAAATGTAGCATTTTTCCATATATGCTATAACGGAACTTTGTGAATAAGATACAAAGTATAGAAAAACAGTCAAAAAAGACAATTTAAGCACTTTTATTGAACATAGTCCATACCCGAAGCGTCATTAAATCCGCTTCAAGCCCAATAAAATCAAAGCGAATAGATAGTTCAGGCAAATACCTGAAAAATTCTCCTAGCCGGCTCAATTTCATGAAAACAATAGCAAATAAACCTTAAATTTGAAGCTCGAAAGACGAATATTCAGTACTAATTTTTAAATACATATTACGATTATGGAATACAGAATTGAAAAAGACACAATGGGTGAAGTGAAAGTTCCGGCAGACAAATACTGGGGAGCTCAAACAGAACGTTCAAGAAACAACTTTAAGATCGGACCGGAAGCATCGATGCCAAAGGAAGTGATCTATGCATTCGGCTATTTGAAAAAAGCTGCTGCTATGGCTAACCATGAATTAGGTGTTTTATCAGCTGATAAAAAAGACTTAATTGCTAAAGCCTGTGATGAAATCATTGCAGGAAAATTAGATGATCAATTCCCTCTAGTGATCTGGCAAACAGGTTCAGGTACACAATCCAACATGAATGCCAATGAAGTGATCGCATACCGTGCTCATGTTATGAGCGGTGGTAAATTAACTGATGAACAAAAAGTGTTACACCCGAATGATGATGTAAACAAATCACAATCATCAAATGATACATACCCAACGGCTATGCACATAGCAGCTTACAAGCAAGTGGTAGAGATCACTTTACCGGGAATGGAAAAATTAAGAAACACACTCGTAAAGAAATCAGAAGAATACAAGAACATTACAAAGACCGGTCGTACGCACTTCATGGATGCTACCCCATTAACATTAGGGCAAGAGTTTGGTGGTTATGCACAACAAGTAACCAACAGTATCCGTGCAATTAAAAATGCTCTGGAAATGGTACGTGAATTAGCATTGGGAGGAACAGCAGTTGGAACAGGCTTAAATACCCCGAAAGGATATGATGTGTTAGTTGCTAAAAAAATTGCCGAGCTAACAGGATTACCATTCGTTACTGCTCCAAATAAATTTGAAGCCTTAGCAGCACATGATGCGATGGTTGAATTATCAGGTGCATTAAAACGTGCTGCAGTAGCGTTAATGAAAGTTGCAAATGATATCCGTATGCTATCATCAGGTCCACGTTGTGGAATTGGTGAGATCATCATTCCTGACAACGAGCCGGGATCATCGATCATGCCTGGGAAAGTGAATCCAACTCAACCTGAAGCTCTAACAATGGTTTGCGCTCAAATAATGGGTAATGATGTAGCTGTGTCTGTTGGTGGCTCCATGGGACATTTTGAATTGAATGTATTCAAACCATTGATCGCAGCTAACGTATTGCAATCTGCTCGCTTAATTGGTGATGCATGTGTTTCTTTCAACGATAAATGTGCAGAAGGAATTGAGCCGAACTTACCGGTATTAAAACAACATCTTGAAAATTCATTGATGCTTGTTACTGCATTGAACACACACATTGGTTACGAAAAAGCAGCTAAAATTGCAAAGACAGCACACAAAGGAAATAAAACCTTGCGTGAAGCTGCTATTGAATTAGGCTATGTTACCAATGAGCAATTCGATCAGTGGGTTAGACCGGAAGACATGTGTGGTTCTTTAAAATAGATCACACAATAAATCCTTACAAAAACGGTTATTGCGAAAGAACTTTCTTTCGCAATAATTGTTTTAAAAAAACAACATCTTAATCGTTGAAGAAATATATTTATATAACATTTTATCTATTTGTGCTGATGCCGGTCTTGAGCATCGCACAAACTGATACTGTTATCAATGGTAAGAAATACAAAATGATTGAAGAGTCTGCTACTACTTCAACCAGCAAACCCAAAAAACATCTTCCACCACTCGACAGCACTTTTGTAGTGAACAATAAAAAATTTCGTTATTATAACAATTGGGTAACAGCAGGTGCAGGTGTGCAACAAAACTTAACACGAAAATATCCATTGGGGTTTACGGCAGGCATTGACTTTCATTTTCATGTTAAACATCATTATTTGAATTTAGGGACGAATATCAGCGGAGAGAATTTTGGCTATTATAACAATTATCAATTTCATGCCGGATATGGGAAACGAATTGAGGATAAAGACATCAATTTTTCTGCCTTTGGTGGATTATCCTATTCAACAGGATATGGAAAAGTAGATAGTGTTTATTCTCGTCCTTATAACCAAGTTGGAATCTATATTCAGGCAGAGATCGTGAAGAAGATCACCTATGATGTAGGTGTGGGCGCCAGTTTATTTGCCGATTGGAATGCAGAACAAGCCATGGCTGGTGTTCGCTTTATACTCTATTTTTCAGGAGCCTATAACGGGAAAAAATATGGTGTAGCAGAATAGGTTTTTACACAAACTTATCGCCTTTAGTTACTTTCACATCGTTCACAAATGTACGGATCTGTTGCTCATCTTCTTTTTTACAGATCAAAAGGATCCCATCCGATTCCACAACAATATAATCATCCAGGCCTTGCATCACTACTAACTTGTCTTTCGGAACGTTGACGATACAGTTCTTGGAATCGTACATCATTACATTCTTACCAACAATCGCATTTTTATGGTCATCCTGTTTCACATGCTCATACAATGAACCCCAGGTACCAAGATCACTCCAGCCGATGATAGAAGAACGAACATATACATTATCCGCCTTCTCCATGATCGCATAATCGATAGAAATATTTTTACAATTAGTGTATGCTTTAGCAATGAATTCTGCCTCTTGAGGAGTATTGTATTTTCCGTTTCCATCTCTAAAGATAGCATCCATATCGGAGCAATGCTTTTCAAATGCATTGATCACACTTTTTACACTCCAGATAAAGATCCCTGAATTCCATAAGAAATCACCACTCTGTAAAAAGAATTTGGCCATTTCCAGATCAGGTTTCTCCGTAAATGTTTTTACCTTTTTTATGCGTTTATCTTTTTCTTTGACTTCGGATTCTACAAACTGGATATAACCATAACCGGTGTCGGGGCGACTAGGATTAATTCCCAATGTTACCAAACAATCTTCAGAAGCAGCTTTTGCATAACATGCTTTGATCGCTTTCACGAAGGTGTCTTCTTTGGTGATCAAGTGATCGGATGGAGCAACAACAATAAGTGCATCCGGATTCATTTGTGCAATTTTATAAGATGCATAAGCCACACAAGGGGCTGTGTTCTTTCTTGCAGGCTCACTTAAAATATTATCATTGGCAATGCCCTTGATCTGCTCTTTCACAAGGGAAACATAGGATTCATTTGTAACAATGAAAATATTTTCTTTTGGACAAAGGCGTAAAAAACGATTGTAGGTTTGTTGCAGCAACGTTTCGCCAGTACCTAAAATATCCATGAACTGCTTTGGATGAGCAGTTCTACTCATTGGCCAAAAGCGGCTTCCTACGCCACCTGCCATTATCACACAATAATTATTCTTCATCTCAACAACAAATTACGAATCTGCCAATTACGTATTTACAATTTACGAATGCTCAACACCTGAGAACAAAATTATAAAAACGATTCAGATCCTATTACGACAACTTACTTAATGCTTTTCTTAAATTTTCGATCACACCGTTCACATCTTCTAATTTACATGTTCCAACAGATAAACGATACCAGTTAGAATCAGTAGAAGAACCGAATGCATAAAATGGAACCAAAGCTACTTGTGCTTCATCCAAAATATATTTTGTTACATCTTGAGTGCTCGCAAGTACTTTACCATCAGCTGTTTTTTGTCCATGCAATGAAAACTGAACGGTCAAATAAATAGCAGCCTCCGGAGCGATCGCATCTACTTTAAATCCTTCTGCTTTTAATGCCTGGAAACCTTTGTAGAAACCAACCAAACGATCGTTGATCTTTGATTTGATATCAGCAAGGAAAGTATCATAACTAGCCAGATCATTCAAATAAACAGCACTTGCCATTTGTTCTGCTTTCGGAGCCCAGGCACCAACGTGTGTTAAGATCGATTTCATTTTATCAATGATCTTTTTCGGACCCATACTCCAACCAACACGAACACCTGTTGCAGCTAATGATTTAGAAATTCCATCCACAAACACCGTATAATTTTTCATTTCCGGACGTAAGGTCACAGGATTATAATGTTGTGTTTCACCATGTGTCAATGCCCAATAGATCTGGTCATACATCAAATACAATGGTTTTTTATTTTCTGCATTACGCTTTACGTTCTCAGCCAGGATCATATCACAGATCTCTTCCAAGTCTTTTTTACGGAATGTCGTTCCTGTTGGATTTAAAGGAGAACACAATGCAATAATATTTGCACCAGCAATATGTGGTTTTAATTCAGCTGCAGTAGGCATGAACTTATTCTCCGGTGTTGTTTCGATCAATACCGGCTTCGCACCATTTAAATAAGTATAGTGATTGTTATTCCAGGATGGAACAGGAAATACAACCGTATCACCAGCATCAACCAATGCTCTGAAAATAGCATAGATCACAGGACGTGCTCCACCGGCAATAACGATCTCGTCTGTTTTATAATCCAATTCGCCACGTTCTTTTAATAATTTAGAAACAGCGGTACGCAATTCCAACATACCATCCGCAGCAGGATAATTGGTATGATCTTCATCGTATGCATTGATGATCGCTTTTTTCAGATCAGCCGGAATAGGAAATACTTTCGGATTAAAATCACCTATGGTAAGGTTATATACTTTCTCCCCTTTCTTGATCTTCTCATTCACCTCTGCTGCCAATTTAATGATCTCAGAACCGATGATGTTATCTGCCAATTTCGATACTTTTAGATCGATGTTTTGATCCACTGCTGTTGTACTCATATTTTTAAAAATTAATGTGGTTAAATATTCCCTTTTTACAGGAGGAACAAATTTAACAAAAACCCAATAGTTTGTACGTTTTTGTTGATTAAATATTGGCTATTTTTTAATATTGAAAATATTAAAAAAAGCGGACTTCGGCTCCTCTTTTGGAGCTTCTGTGGGCTTAACTTCCGTTAATGGATTAAAAAGGTAGATCTGTCGGGTTTTTACATCCTTGCATCTAAAGCGCTTGCGGATCTGCTCTCCCTTCACAAAAAGGCGGTCGTCACCATAAATAAAAGAGCTCCCTTCAGGTAATTCTTCCAACAGAACAAGGTCTTGACGTTGATCATATTTTTTAAGCACACGTAGCAAATTAGTGTCGGAACAACTGGATGCTGCCGGATTGCTCATATATTTTTTTAAGGCCTTAAAAACATCTTCCGGAAAAATATGCTCATGCAAAAAGTAGTTCATCAGGATCTTGAACTCCAGCTTCCACTCTTCCCCATGAGGAGCAACAGTATCTTTATGCTTATTGTAATTGGTAAGATGTGCGATCTCATGAACTAATGTGATCAAAAAGGCATATTTATTCAGATCATGATTAATAGTGATCTGATGATTTTGCCCTTTTACCGGTGGACGGTAATCACCATATTTAGAGGAACGTGATTTTTTAATCTTCAATTTAAAATCATACTGATAGATCCATTGAGCAATAACAGGAACAGCCTGCTCCGGCAAATATTTATGAAGTACGGATTGATTGCGTTCGAGTTGTGACATTTGCAACACAAAGTTACAAATTAATCGGGCTAATTTTTTTTATTTACCAATAAGGAATTTACCCGAAGTCAACACTTCTTCTCCGAATAGGATCTGATAAAAATAAGTTCCGGGGAGTAGTGCTGAAGTATTCAATTCAAACGAATTAAAAAACGTTTCAGCTTTCACTTGAATTTCTTTTCCTTGAATATCTGTGATCTTTAAACTATGATCTGATTTCCCATACTGAGAACTTACCATTTGTATATTCAACCGGTCTGTAGCAGGATTTGGATAAACAAAAGAATACAGGTAATTAGTAAGTAAAGGCAATTCATGTGTTGATGTTGCCCAGAGAGGATCGTTGTTTAAAAGTGCATTCAGATCTATAAGTTCATCACCGGGATAATAAACCAAAAACTGGAAGGCATCAAAAAACATTTCATCTGTTGAGTTTAAGCCTACAGGAGTCCATTGTGGCGGATTAAAAGGGTTATTCGGATTGGAAGAGGTATTGTCAAATTCATGTACTCCATGATAACGGTATCCGGTTGGTATCTTGACTAAATTGCGATAGAAATAATAATCCTGCCAGTGAAAGTCCCAATTATTTATTCGCAATAACGGGATCGTATCACCCGATGGATTATAGGCATAATTGAGCACTTTGGTGCATATTCGGTGACTGTGTGGCAAGGCGCTAAACAAGGAAATATTAAAATTATCATACAATGCAGTATCAACAACAATCGTTTTTGTTTCTTCCGCATTGATCCAAAAATACCAGTTTTGAAGAGGAACCATAATATACATTTCTCTTACAAAAGGTTCTCCATCGGGATAGAAATATAATCTAAACTCCGTACTGTCGACAGCACCTGCAAAACCTTCTGAATAGTGCATTTGAACATACAATTGAGAATTTGCGGGCAATCGAACACCGGTTTTTAAAGGTGGCATATTAGGGTAAATAACAGGTTGTGCCAAGGAGCCACTCAATCCAATTTGCCCTACTGCACCAATAGCATTTCCGGAAAGATCACTTACCATACCTGTTGTATCTGCCGTAACAACCACATGATGCACCGCTTGTCGAATATTCGGAACAATTTCGATTGCTTTTACAATTTTATCAGATGGCAAATTCAATGGTATGGCAAAAATATCATACGCATCGTGTGTACTGGTAGAGTTAATAGCGAAAGACGGGATCTTCACAATTTTATCGGGAGTCCCTCCTAATTTATATGTCCCAAAAACCGGTGAAGGTGGAGCTAAAGAAGGATTTCCTTGAGGGTAACCATTGGTGATCCAGGTTAAGATCGCATTCTTCTCCTGGGTGGTAATGATCTTTTCGTTGGTATGACGAGTATACAGGGTATCGGGTTGCCAGGGTGGCATACGGTTATTTTGCAAAGCATTGGCAATGGATGAAACGTATGGAGAAACCTCTAAATAGCTTGTTAAAGGGAATGGTGCCATGCCATTGGAATTATGACAAGCTGCACAACGGGTATAAAAAATACCGGCTACATCATTATACGTTACCTGTGCATTAAGCTTCGAATAACCTATTGCTAGAATAAATATGAAGATCCGGATTGTTCTCATTGTATCTATTTAAAACAAAAATACAGTGTTAATTTATTTTAAAAAAATGTGATAGCAGCTGTAATATCAGACTATTTCATCAACTGGTAAACCAAAAGACTGGCTAGATATGCCAAAACACTCATGTAGGTAAATTGAATGAGTGGCCATTTGATATGCTTTGTTTCGCGATACACAATTGCCAAGGTACTCATACATTGCATTGCAAAAGCATAGAATAGTAGTAATGAAAATCCAACAGCAATGGTAAACTTGGGTAATCCTGTTTTTAGATCCAACTCCGCACGCATTTTATCCTGAATAGATTGTGTATTATCTGCATCACCCACACTATAAATAGTAGCCATTGTTCCAACAAATACTTCACGCGCAGCAAAGGATGTAACAAGCGAGATACCGATCTTCCAGTCGAAACCAAGCGGTGCGATCACCGGTTCTATTGATTTTCCAATGATCCCTGCATAAGAAGCTTCTAATTTTTCCGATGCGATCTTTGCTTCCACAATTTCCGAATCCAATTCTTTCCAGATCACATGTCCTTCATATTTTTTATCGATCTGATCAAATCGATCAGCAGGTGCGTGCGAGGATAAGAACCAAAGAATAACAGAAATAGCAACAATGATCTTCCCGGCATCCCACAAAAATATTTTTACTTTTTCATAAATGGTTAATCCTACATTTCGCCATTGTGGTGTACGATACACCGGCAACTCCATAATGAAATAACTTTTCTCTTTTGCTTTCAATATCCATTTCATTACTAAAGCAGCGAACACAGCAGCTAAAAAACCAACTAAATAAAGTGCCATCAGGATCATTCCCTGATAATTAAAAAAGCCCAGCTTTTCGTCTTGCGGAATAACTAATGAAATGAGTAAAGTATAAACGGGTAAACGGGCCGAACAACTCATTAGTGGCGTTACCATTATGGTAATGATCCGTTCTTTCCAATTGCTGATGGTACGGGCACTCATAATGGCAGGCACCGCACAAGCTACTCCACTAATAAGCGGAATAACGGATCGACCATTCAGTCCGAACTTGCGTAACATCTTATCCATGATAAAACTCACACGTGCCATATAACCGGTATCTTCCAGAATGGCAATAAAGGCAAACAACAAAGCTATTTGGGGAATAAATATCACCACTCCACTTAATCCGGCTATGATCCCATTAACGATCAAATTCGACAATTCGCCCGGTGGCATTGAATTCGAAGCCCATTCAGAAATAGAAACAAACATCGATTCGATCCAGTCCATCGGATAGGCTGCCAAAAAAAAGATCGTCTGAAAAATAAAGAATAGCACCAACAAAAAGATCGCATACCCCCACACTCGATGTGTAAGGATACTATCCAGTTTATGCGTAAATGTTTCTGTTTTTATGGCTGAAGAATGAGTGATGCATTCTTCCACCAAACGATTGATCACTTTGTATCGCTCAACACTTTCCTTCTGTTGCAGCTGATTCTTATCAATAATAAAAGTGTTTAATGCATCTTCGATCTTATTTTTTTTATCCTTATGCTTTTCGAAATAATCGATCTCATTCAAATTATTGATGATCTGGAAAGCAGAAAAATCGCTGTTCACTTTTACTACTGATCGTACTCTATCGATCAAGTCGGGTGCAATTTTTTTGACATCAATAAAATCGTATTGAGGAACCGGTATCGGTTGCAAAATAGCATGCAACAACTCCTCTACACCATCTTTGTTACGTGCACTAAGCCCAATTGTTTTTACTCCCAGTCGCTCAGACAAACGGATAGTATCGATCACATCCCCCTCTTTCTCCACCATATCCATCATGTTCAACACCAAAATAACAGGGATCTTCAAATCAATGATCTGAGATACTAAGAATAAATTCCGTTTTAAATTACTGGCATCAGCAACTACAATAGTAAGGTCGGGATGGTCTTCGTTGGCAGGATCGCAAAGCACTTCAAAAGCAACTTGCTCATCTAATGATTTTGGGTATAAACTGTAGGTACCTGGCAAGTCGACCAATTCAGCAACAGCACCATTTTCAAATTTAATGTGCCCTACTTTTTTATCGACCGTTACGCCTGGAAAGTTTCCTGTTTTCTGATGTAAACCGGTAAGCGCATTAAACAAAGTTGATTTTCCACTGTTCGGATTTCCTACCAATGCGATCTTGATCATTGATCGGGATGAAAGGTCTATTGTGGATAATTGTTGCGACACAGTAATGGGTTTGGTATTTATTTCAAAGGAGAAACAAGCACTGTAGAAGCTTCCTCTTTCCTTAAACTTAGTAAATAACCCGAAACAGAAATGGCAATTGGATCTCCCATAGGGGCAATACGATCGAGTTGCACCATTTCACCCGGTGTACAACCCATTTCTAAGAGTTTTAAGGCCATGGTATCATCGGTAAAAGAATCGATGATCGCTTTTTCGCCAAGTTTAAGATCAGAAAGGTGCGTCAGAGGGTTTTTCATATACGTTGTAAAGGTACGTATTCGATGAGGCAAACGGAAATTTTACCAATACCTAAAAGATGGTATTTTAGTGTTTACTCCATTTCGGACAATCGCCACAGCGATTCTTCTTTTTAAACATATAACATCCTGAGAATGTGGCTACGCCAAACACAAGCAGGAGTAATAATGAGAGTTTTCTGAAGTTCATGTTTTTTTATTGGGTATCACAAATGTAGTACTTTTGCTTTGCTTTTAAAAGAAGCGTATTCTAATAAAATTCTTATTTTTATAAAAAATTACGGTCGATGCGTGTATTCTATCATTTCGGAAAATATTTCCTTCTTATCAAAAGAGCATTTGGTAAGCCGGAGAAGTTCTCTGTTTATGTAGGGCGTATCTTCGAAGAAATGAATATTTTGGGCGTTGGATCTCTGGGAATTGTGGCTATCATTTCTGTTTTTATGGGTGCTGTAATCACTATTCAGTCGGCTTTTAATTTTGAAAGTCCACTAATTCCGCTTTATGCTGTTGGTGTTGCTGTTCGTGATTCGATGATATTGGAATTCTCCCCGGCTATCGTTAGTTTGATCCTGGCCGGGAAAGTGGGTTCCAGCATTGCTTCCGAAATTGGAACCATGCGTGTCACTGAACAGATCGATGCATTGGAGATCATGGGGATCAACTCTGCGGGTTATTTAGTGTTTCCTAAGATCATTGCGTCTATTTTATTCAATCCAATTTTAGTTATCTTCTCCATGTTCCTGGGTATTTTTGGAGGTTATATATTTGGTTTAATGTCGGGCGTAGTAACTGATTATGAATACATCTATGGTATCACGTATGAATTCCGTCCATACAATGTGGTGTATGCCTTGATCAAATCTGCGGTATTCGCATTTATTATTGCATCGGTACCTGCTTACCATGGTTATTATACATCAGGTGGCGCATTGGAAGTAGGACGTTCCAGCACCAAAGGTGTAGTGTATAGCAGTGTATTGATATTAGCATTCGATTTAATTCTTACTCAATTACTTTTAGCGTGATCGAAGTAAACAACATATCTAAATCATTTCATGGACGACCGATCCTGAAAGATATCCGTTTTACTTTTGAAACAGGAAAAACGAATATCATCATTGGAGAAAGTGGTTCAGGTAAAACTACTTTACTGAAATGTATGGTGGGTCTGAATGAGATCGATCAAGGACAGATCCTTTATGATGGAAGAAGTTTTTTTGACCTTGATTTTAAAGGGAAGAAAGCGATTCGTAAAGAGATCGGCATGTTGTTTCAAGGAGGTGCTTTGTTCGACTCAAAAACCGTAGAAGAGAATGTGGTATTTCCACTTTCCATGTTTACGGATATGAGCGAAGATGAAAAACGTGATCGTGCGAATTTTTGTTTGCAACGTGTGAACTTGAATAATGCCAACAAGCTTTTTCCTTCCGAATTAAGTGGTGGTATGAAAAAGCGTGTGGCCATTGCACGTGCTATTGCTGTTCAACCGAAATATTTATTTTGCGATGAACCGAATTCCGGACTTGACCCGAAAACATCCATTGTGATCGATAATCTGATCAAAGAGATCACGCAGGAATATAACATTACTACCATTGTGATTACACACGATATGAACTCGGTGATCGAGATCGGTGATAACATTATGTTCATCTATAAAGGAGAAAAATGGTGGGAAGGGAACAAGCATGAGATCCTGCGTACAAACAATAAAGAGATTTGTGATTTTGTATATGCAACAGAGTTCATGAAAGACCTGAAAGAAAAATTCCAATAGACTATTTATAAAACAAAAAAGCCAGAGATGTTCTCTGGCTTTTTTGTTTTATATACTTGAATTTATTTTTTCTTATTCAATCCCATTAACTCCATCACTGCATTGTTTGCATTTACGAAGCCTCCGGAGATACAAAGTTCTGCCACTTTCTTTTTATCTTTTTTAGACCCTGGAACGATCACCGATTTTTTGTAGGACACTACTGTTTTCATCATTACAGCTTTCACCTCTTCTGCTTTTAATTCAGGGAAATAACTTCTGATCAAAGCAGCTACACCTGCTGTACTAGGCGATGCCATGGATGTACCTGATTCTGAAATATATTTATTATCAGGAACTGTAGAATAAATATCTACTCCCGGAGCAAACAGATCCACCTTTTTCTGACCATAGTTAGAGAAAGAACCGATCAAATTTTTTCCACCTTTATAAGCACTTGCTCCTACTTGTATCCAGTTGGAAGCAATTGTTCCATCACTTAATTCACGGTTAGGGAATGATAATTCCACATCATTATTTTTTGATTCATTTCCTGCTGCATGAATCAATAATACATCTTTTGACTGTGCATATTTTACCGCTTCATCCACTAATTTTTTATCAGGAGAGTAGTATTTTCCAAAACTCATATTGATGATCGTTGCACCATTATCAACCGCATAACGGATAGCATTTGCCACATCTTTATCGCGCTCATCACCATTTGGAACTGCTCGCAATGCCATGATCTTTACATTATTGGCAATACCTTCTATCCCTAATTTGTTTCCACGCATAGCAGCAATGATACCAGCTACGTGAGAACCGTGCAATGCATCAGGACCTTCCACGCGATTACAACCATAATAACGCTCGTTCGGATTATTTACATCATCACCCACTACGTATGCACGGATAGAGTCCGAATCCAATTTATTGTACTTATACATATTCCGGATCATTTTCCCACCTTGCTCAATTTGTGTTTCCAGTTCACTTGGCTCCAAACCAAGCGTGAAAGCCAATTTCAAGCCTTTCTTCAATTGTGTTTCCGTTTCATTTTCCGGAGTATAATTTTTCAAAGCATCTTTTGAAAGAACACCGTTATTTCCTGCTTTCACTTTTGTAAGAAATCCACCGATCATATCCAGCGACTTTAACTGCTGTTCCTGCTCTGCTTCAGTCTTCAAAAACTCTGCTTTTATCTTTTTATATTCTTCATAGTCTTTCGCGTTTTGTCCTGTCAAATTGGTGGTATCCATCCATTTGAACTTTTTAGTACCACGTTGATATAAACGAGCCAATTCAGTTGCCTCATAATTAATATCCCCATTTTTCCCACCTAAAAAACTCCAGCCATTGATATCATCAATATATCCGTTCTTATCATCATCAATGTTATTATTCGGGATCTCACCAGGGTTTACCCAGATCACTTCTTTCAGATCTTCATGATCTACCTCAATACCACTATCAATAACAGCTACAATAACTGTTTTTCCTGTTTTGCCTGTCAATGTTTTGTAGGCTTGTTCGGAACCAGTTCCGTAAACTTTATCCACTTTAGGATCGAGTGTTTGCCAATTGTCGGGCGTTTTTTTCTGAGCAAAAGAACTTACTGCAATAAATGCGCTTGCAATGATGAAGTGTTTTTTCATTTTTGATACTTTTTAGATATACGAAAATAAGCATTATTCCATGACTTGCACGAAGAACTAGGAATAATTACACTAGTGGGAAGATTTTAGGATGAACGGTAAATAAAAAAGCCTTTGTTCGTTATGAACAAAGGCTTTTCAGTTAATAATAAACAATTAACAAAACTCTTCAAAAGCCATCTTTAAATTATCAGCGATCATTTGTGCACTGCGACCTTCAATGTGGTGACGCTCTACAAAATGCACCAATTTGCCGTCTTTAAACAAAGCCACAGCCGGTGAAGATGGTGGATAAGGCGCAAAATGTTTACGTGCTTCCATTACTGCCTCGGTATCAAAACCTGCAAAAACAGTCGTGATCTTATCCGGACGTTTAGCACCTGAAACTGCTAATTTTACTCCCGGGCGTGCTGCCCCTGCTGCACAGCCGCAAACCGAATTTACAACAACTAAAGTTGTGCCTTTGCTATTGATCGCTGCATTTACAGCATCTGGAGTAGTTAGATCTTCAAAACCAACAGAAACAAGCTCTTGTTTCATAGGCATTACAATACTTTCTGGATACATATTTTAAAAGTTTTATTTTGTTATTTAGACTAATTCTGAATACAAAATTACGAATTATTTGCGGTTTTACTGTGAATAAAAAAAGTATTGCCCATGTGTCGCTTTTTTTTAATTTAGCAGTCTATTTTTACTAATTCGTCTATATTAATTATCTATTTATCATATAACAATACACCATGAAAAAAATTCTATCTAGTATCATTTGTTTGTTAAGTTTATTATTAATAAGCAACTTAACCTATGCGCAACAGCCAACTGTTAATGCATCCAATGTGATCACGGTAGGGAAAACAACAACCTCTATCTCCATTAACTGGACCAATGGTAATGGTAGTAACCGTATTGTAACTTGTGCCCTATCAACCAGTGGCACATCTGTTCCAAATGACGGAACAGCCTATACTCAAAATTCCACCTTTGGTGCCGGTAGTAATTTGGGGAATGCCAACTATGTAGTTTATAATGGCAGCGGAAGTGGCTGTAATGCTTTTGGCTTAACTCCTGGAACAGCCTACCGCATCCGGATCTATGAATATTTGATCGGGGTGAATGGATTCGATTTCAGTTATGAGAATTATCTAACTTCCGGTTATCCGAATTATTTGGAATATACCTTAACGACTGAACCGACCACCAATGCCAGCGCGATCACAGCAACTAATATTGCCCAAAATAGCGCAACGCTTTCTTTTACATCAGGGAATGGAACCTATGAACTACTGTCGCTTCGCGCAAGCTCCAGCTATGCAAACACACCCGTGGATGGTACTAGCTATTCAGCAAGTACAGTATATGGCAATGGAACATCATTATTAACTTCTTCTCCAGCATCATATGTATTAACATGGGGAACAGCAACCTCTGCTAACGTTTCAAATTTAGCAGCAGGCACTACATACACCGCAGCTGCTTTTGCTTTTAATGGTGGTTTTAGTACCTATAATTACATGACCTCCTCCTACCCAACAAAAACATTTACAACATTAGCAGCTCAACCAACATCCGCTTCCAATACACTTTCTTTTAGTAATGTTACCAACAGTTCTATGACTGTTAGCTGGACCATCCCGAGTAGCGGTGCAGGCGTTTATCGTATTGTTACTTGTAAGCCGGGAACAACAAATACAGATCTGCCAAGTGATGCAACCAATTACACGGCAAATGCGAACTATGGATCGGGCAGTTTGGTGGGAAGCGCTTATGTTGTTTATAATGGAACAGGTAATCACGTGAATGTAACGGGATTAAATACCACTCAAAATTATTCATTCTCTGTATTTGAATACAATGTTGCTACAAATACCTACAACTTAACTTACAATTATTTGACCAGCTCATACCTGAATGGATATGCGCAAACCTTATCAGCAGAACCAACCGTTCCAGCATCAAGCCTTGTATTCAGCAACATTACTTCAAACTCTGTACGCGCTACATGGGCCAATGGAAATGGTGGCAGAAGAAATGTGGGTGTACGTGCCGGACGTATTCAAACCGGATTAGCCTTTGATGGAACAAATGATTATGTAAGTATCCCCAATGAATCAAACTTTGATTTTACTTCACAAATGACCGTAGAAGCGTGGATAAAAGTGAATGCTTTCACAACAGCTTTTCAAACTATTGTTGCTAAAGGAAGTGGCACATGGAGAATTCAACGATATGCCTCTACTAACTTTATCGAATTTACTGTCAACATCGGTGGGATTAACAGAATGGCTATCGGCAGTCGTAATGTGAATGATGGAAAATGGCATCACATTGCAGGTGTTTATAATGGGTCTCAAGTGGTCTTATATGTTGATGGAACAGTAGACTCTTATTCCTCGGCAACTGGTAATATTGATCAAAACAATTACCAAATGTCTATCGGAGAAAATTTGCAAGACGTTGGTCGTTATTTCAATGGACAAATTGACGAAGTTCGCGTATGGAACTATGCTCAACCTGCAGGAAACATCAGTAGCTATATGAACAAAACTCTTGTTGGAAATGAATATGGATTGAAAGGGTACTGGAAATTAGATGATGGTTTTACTGCAACGAGTACAGCAAAAAATTCTTCACTTACCAGTTCAATCGATGGAACATTAACTGGTTTTGCAAGCACAGCAGCTGCTACGAATTTTACAAATACCAGTGGATGGATCTTATCGGGAGCAGTCGTAAATGTCCCTTTAGACTTTAATACCTATAGCTCTACAAGTGCCTTTTTCTCAACCAGCAATAGCAACTACTATTATGGTGGAGCTCCAACATTTATGGTATATCAAGGACCGGATAGTACTTCTGTGACAGTTACCGGACTATCACCTAATACCTATTATAACTTTGGTGTATTCGAACGAAATGGAACTACCGGTGACAACAACTACTTAACAAACAGCTACGCAACTGCTGATGTACTTACTTCATCTATATCTGCGCCTACGATCACATCATTCAGCCCAGCTTCAGGTTTTGTTGGATCAATTGTTACGATCAATGGAACAAATTTTAATCCTACTGCTTCCAGCAATACTGTTTACTTTGGCTCCACAAAAGCGACTGTCGTATCTGCCAATGCCGGAGGAACACAATTAACAGTAAAAGTTCCTCCGGGATCAACCTTATCGCCAATTTCTGTAACCAACAATACATTAACGGCTTATTCTACAAAAGCAT
Organism: Bacteroidota bacterium; assembly: GCA_017303895.1. Taxonomy (GTDB): domain Bacteria; phylum Bacteroidota; class Bacteroidia; order 2-12-FULL-35-15; family 2-12-FULL-35-15; genus 2-12-FULL-35-15. Next base: position 25,834 of record JAFLBF010000001.1, read on the forward strand.
TTATTGTAACGTCTCCATGTGGAAGCACCAATTTTGCAGCGAACACTTTAAATACAGCGCAATCAGCAAATGGGTATTATTCCTATAATGATGTAAGGGTTGCCGATATGGATTTGGACGGACTTCCTGACCTTGTTGGTTTATATCCCTACAGTTATACAGGCATCACAAGAAATACCTCTACAGGAGGGACTGTCAACTTCTCATCTACTCCTTATTACCTATTCAACACCTATGGTATAACGGATGATTTTGAAATTGCTGATTTGGATGGCGATGGTAGAATTGATGTGGCTATGACAAGCAGCTATAATTCCAATGCATCATTTGTGACTAACAAAAACATTAGTACACCTGCCAATATTAACTTTGGAAATATTGCTGAATTTGCAGGAAATGTGGGATACACTCCAAGTGACATTGCTATTGCTGATCTTGATAAAGACGGTAAGCCGGATGTGATCATGAGTCATACCAACAATGTGATCTCTATTTACAGAAATATTAGCTCTATACACAACATTCAATTCGCACCAAAAGTAGATATCACATTGAGTGGCTCCGCTGCGATCAACAGCATTGCAGTTGGTGATATTGATGGTGATGGGAAAATGGATATTGCAACTGCAGGTGGTAGCGGATCAATGATCAATACACTTAGAAATACTAGTTCTATAGGTTCAATTTCTTTTGCTGCTTTCGGAACTACTTCATTAAGCGGAACCATCACAGGTGTTGCCATTGGTGATATTGACAATGACCTAAAAGCGGATATTCTTTATGGTGCAAGTGCAAGCACTGTTGGTGTTTTGAAAAACAACTCAACAGTTGGTAATATAAGTATCTCCACATCACCAACATCACTTACAACACTTGCAAATACACCAAGCGAAATCAAGTTAGGTGATATTGACGGGGATGGAAAATTAGACATTACAGTTGGCTACAATACCGGCACACAAATGTCTATTTTTAAAAACAACAGTACCGCAACATTCTCTATTGCAACTAAATTTGATTTTTCACTTATTGCCAGCACTTCGAATCCGAAATCCCTTGCTCTTTGTGATCTAAATGGTGATAATAAAATGGATATCGTTTCAGCAGGAAACAATCAAAACTTCTCCTACTTCCAAAACAATATCAACCCATTGGTGTCTGAGCCAACTGTTTCTGCAAGTTCTATGAATTTCAGCGGCACGACTACTACACAAACCACATTAAACTTTACAGCAGGGAATGGCGCAAATCGTGTGATCTTTGTCCGCGCCTCAACATCAGCAGCCTTTGCTCCTACTGATGGAGTTGGATATGTACCTAACACTATTTTTGGAAGTGGTAGTGATATAGGTGGAGGAAATTATTGTGTGTATGATGGTAACAGTAACAGTGTGACAGTTACCGGCTTAGAATCCAACACAAACTATGTGTTTAGTGTTTATGAATACAATGGAGCGCTGAATTGTGAATATAACTATTTGGTATCAGGAACTTCAGGTATTGCTTCCGTTACAACAAACAATACTACTCCCACTCTAACCGCAATTTCAAATCCTGCTTCTATTTGTCAGAACACCGGATTGCAAACCATTAATTTAAGTGGAATTGGGACTGGTTCAGGAAATGAAGTTCAAACATTAACCGTTACTGCTACATCCAGCAACATCGGTTTGATCCCTCATCCAACTGTAACATACACTAGTCCGAATGCAACGGGATCATTATCTTACACGCCCGTAAACGGAGTGTCAGGAACAGCTATCATTACAGTAACTGTAAATGATGGTGCAAGTAACAACAACATAGTAACACGTACATTCACTGTTACTGTTGATCATTTGCCTACAACCTCTGTTGCAGGAACAAATCAACAGATTTGTCCAAGTGTGGGAACCTTAGCAGGAAATACACCTGCCTATGGAACAGGATTATGGACAATCATTGCAACTACTAATGGTGCAATTACTATCACCGATCCGAATGACCCAACAACAACAGTAAATAATTTTAACATTAATGACTCTGCTACCTTCCGCTGGACGATCAGCAATGGTGCTTGTGCTAGCTCAGGAAACAATGTGAGAGTGAAACGTATCAGCTGTCCTACAACAGCCGACTTTACTGTTAACTCTACTTCTGAATGTTTAAACATCAATCCAACGGTTACGTTCACCAATGCTTCGGTAGCATCAGGTGCAACGATCATCAGCTGGAACTGGAGCTTTGGTGCAGGAGCTTTCCCAGCAAATGCAACAGGTGCTGGTCCGCATACCGTAACGTACTCTACAGCCGGTGCAAAAACAATTGTACTTTCTGTTCAGGATAATTTAAGTGCTACTGATACCGAGATCAAAACAGGATTTGTTACCATTAACGATGTTCCTGAACCGGCAACAAATATTTCTGGGTCGACCACTGTTTGTCAAGGGCAAACAGGAGTGAACTACTCTGTTGCTGCAGTTAATGGTGCTACAGGATATACCTGGAACTTGCCTTCCGGTGCTACTTTAATATCCGGAGTAAACACAAATAGTATCACCGTTGATTTTGGAACCAATGCTATATCGGGTAACATTTCAGTTAGAGGAACCAATTCATGCGGTAATGGAACATTATCTGCAAACTTCCCGGTAACGGTTAATCCACTTCCTGCTGCTGCCGGAACCATTTCAGGAAGTACTTCTGTGTGTGAAGGAACCAGCAGTGTTGCCTACAGCATCCCTACCGCTGCTAATGCTACTTCCTATACATGGAACATCAATGGTGGTGCAAGCATAGTAACAGGTGCCGGAACCAATGCCATTACCGTTAATTATCCATTAGGAACTGTAGCAGATGGAACACTTTCTGTTTATGCAACCAACAGCTGTGGTAACGGAACAAGCAACGCTATCAATATCAGCATCGATTCATTACCGGAAGCTGCCGATCAAATAGCGGGTCAAGCTTTGATCACTACATGTCCATCTACAACCGGTGTTCAATATTCAATTCCATTGGTGAACAACGCAACAACATACAACTGGACTGTTCCAACAGGTGTTACCATCACTTCAGGAACAGGAACCAATGTGATCACTGTTGATTATACACCAAGTGCTGTTTCAGGAAATATTACTGTTACTCCAAGTAATACGTGTGGCGATGGTGCAATGTCAACTTTGTCTGTAACGGTGAATACATTACCTGATATGGCAGGAAGTATTTCGGGAAGCGATTCCTTAACGGTTTGCCCTGCTTCCAATGGCATCAACTTCTCATTAGCTTCTGTATTCAACGCTGATTATTACATCTGGTCATTACCTTCAGGTGCAACAATTGTAAGTGGCGATAGTACGAATAGCATCTCAGTAAATTTTGCAGATACTGCTCAATCGGGAACTATCACTGTTACTCCAACCAATGCTTGTGGTACTGGAGCACCTGCAACTTTCAACATCTACATTGATCCTGTTCCGACACAAAACTTATGTATGGTAACAGTGGATGATGTTTCATTGTACAACAAAGTGATCTGGGAAAAACCGGTAACAACAGCGATCGACAGCTTTAGAATTTACCGCGAGATCACCAGCTCATTTGTTCATATTGCAAGTGTTCCTTATGATTCATTAAGTGAATATGTGGATGATACATTTGCTCCATTAGCGGATCCAAACACTACCAACTTCCGCTATAAAATTTCAGCAGTTGATACTTGTGGAAATGAAGGAGCATTGAGCGACCACCACCGTACTATTTTCTTACAGGCGAACCAAGGTGTAGGAAATGTGATCAACTTGAACTGGGTTCCTTATGAAGGAGCTACAGTAACTTATTACTATATCTTACGTGATACATTAGGTTCTGGAGTATTTGAAGTGATCGACTCCGTACCGGGATCAAATACAGTTTATACTGATTTGAATCCACCGATCACACAAAGCAGTGTTCGTTATGTACTGGAATGTAACTGGGCAACTACTTGTACTCCAACACGTGCAACGATCAACACCACCCGTTCTAACATTAAGAGTGCAGCATACACCACTATTGGTATTGCTGAAGTAACCTTATTAGAGAACGAAGTGAATGTGTATCCAAATCCTACATCAAACACCTTAAATGTACAATATCCTTTAGGATTTAAGGACTATACGATTGTAATGTTTGATGCATTGGGCAAAGTGGTGTATAACGAACAATTAAATGATGAGTCCGGAACAACAGGAAGCAACATCAAACAAATAAATGTGGAGAGCTTTGCGAAAGGGATGTATATCCTAAGTGTACAAACTTCTTATGGTAGCATCCACAAACGTGTGGTGATCCAATAATCAAGAGATAACATAAAAAAGGCGGACAAAATTGTCCGCCTTTTTTTTACCGATCCTCAAATAGGTTTTTGCATTGTGTAATTGATTCCTATTTGGAATGATTCATTCTTCTTCAAATAAGGATCACCGATCTGCCAACCGTCCGATTTCGCAGAAAAAGAAAAAAAAGCCTGTAAATTTTTATTAAATGAATATTTTGCAGCAACTTCCACTTTTCCACCTTTAACCCCTTGTGCTTCAAAAAAGGACAGTGGTTGCTCCCACAAAGAAACAGCAATATCACCTGACCATTTTTTTGAGAACGGATAATTATAAAGCGCTACACCCAATCCGTACATTTTATGCTGGTAGTTGTTATAATTCTGCAGATTTAATAAAAAATCAAAATTCTTGTATTTAAAAGGGACATGCACTCCTATAGCATTTCCAAAATGAGTCGGTGCATACGATGCCAACATATTAAATGAAAACGTCCTGCCGATATTGATCCTATTCACAAAAAAAATTGCAGGATTTAAAAAATTGATCAAAGACAATTTTTTTTGTTCATTCAAAAATTGTTGTGCATCAGCAGGCAATTCAGAAAAACCAATCCTTCTATTAACTCCTTCCCCTTCAGGGAAGTGGTCACGAATGAAATAAGAACTATCGGGCCAAAACATATCATACGCCCAGGCCGTAAGATCAGCGCCTGCAAAATCCCTCTCAGAAGCATTTTTACTTTCATGCGGAACAGCCAACAGCTTCACAGAATCACTCAAAGTACTAGTTGAAAATTTAAAATAATTATATACATAAAATGCGTTATAGAGCAAAAGAGAATTCTTGTTCAGGCTTCTTTTCTTATAAAAATCCTGAATAGTAATTTTTTGATTCTGAACAATCTCAAATTGTACTCCTGCCACATAAGAATAAAGAAGTTGATCATTATCCGTACACTTTAAATTGTACAATGCCGAATCGGAAACACCATAGACCGTTCCATCCCAACGATGTAAAATCCAGTTTCCATTCTTGGATGATATACCATTAACAGCTAGAACAGAGCGATGAAACTCTTCATGTGCCCATACGCCAAGAGGAATAGGAAGCTCACTACCATATTTAGAAAAACCAAAGCCAAGCAAATATTTAAAAGTAAAATTACCGATCCGCTTAGCGGTTGTATATTCCTTATTTTTCCGTTTAAACAATTTATCACCGAAACCATCAATTCCCCAATATCCTAATTCATAAAGATCAGTCGAAAAAGCCTCTGCCTGAACCATTGAAGGATACCTCTGTTGTGAGATCGTATTTTGAGGAAAGTCAAAAACAGGAACACGCAAAGAAAGTTTACAAACAGAGTCAAGCTTGATCGAACAGTTCAATGAATCCTGTGCAGTACAATACGCAGAAATAAAAAAACTAAGAAGAAAAAAACGTATAGGTGTCATAAGATCAATAAGTACTAATTCTATATTCATTAAAAGAATTCCCTCATACAATGATTTGACTATAGCGAAAAAACCGCTGCCCCATTCTCTCTTTAAATCTCTATTCTAAAAACAATGAGTGTTATTTTTACCAAAACCAAATTTTAGAATATAATCAAATGGGGCGCGGTCTACCTTTCAAGCATCAATAAGAATTGTAGTAGTTTTTTCTTGAGATGTTGAAATATTACTGAATAATGATCTTCTTTGTAACAGACTTTCCTTTAACCGTTGTTCTTATAAAATAAATTCCGCTACTATTTTCTGTCAAGTCAAGCATTGTATTGTTCTTGAACTCTATATGCTTCAATTTTTCTCCAACTACATCATATAGCTCTGCAACAGCAATTTCATCTGAATTTAATGACATTTTAACAATACCATTATTCGGATTTGGATAAATATTTACAAGTGCATTTTCATTCTCATGGCTGTCAATAGAAGTTTGTAGAGAATATTTGATCAAAATACCATTAGCACCAACTGCATACCCTACTCCATTCTCAAAATCCATTTTATTTAATGAACAAGTAGAACAAGCATCCGTATAATCGACAGTCCACGTTGTTCCTCCATTTACAGTGCGATACACAGAGCCCATGTTGCCTAACGCTAATCCGTTTTGAGTATCTTCAAAACGAGCATCATTCATATAATCAGGCATATTATTGTTCACAATTTGGCTATTATAAGTATAAACCGTATCGCCAGGTGATGGTATAGACAAATTAAAATTGCTTATTCTTACCAATCTGTTTACCGAAGAAGGAGCCCAATTAGAATATTGGTTTGTAAAAACATAAGCAGTATCGACATTCGCAAAATTCATTGTCGTATGGGCATCTGAATTAGGCATTGAAAAAGGATCACCGGGATACCAATTAACACCGGCATCTTCTGTTCTAAAAAAGCGTGTAGAATAGGTCATTGCACCGGAAACATTTCCAGACAAAGAACCTACCTGTGTATCAGCAAATCGTAACAGATCAGCCGATGTTGTTCCGGAAATACCCGTAAGAGCAGTATCCCATGAAGATAAATTAATATCTGTAGAAACCAGGCGACCTAAAGAAGTAAAAATTCTACCTTGGGGACCATTCGTTTCAATATCAGCTCTATGAATCAAAGCAAAATCATCAGCGAGCGCATTCCAGGAAGAGCCCCCATCTGTGGTTAAAAAAACGATACCAGTTGTTCCGGGCAAGTCGAAACTGCTTACCAATATTGTATCAGTATTCCAAACTTTTACATTTAAAATGTCACCTCTCACAATACCATTATTAATATCTGTCCAGGTTGATCCACCATTACTTGTTAATAATATAGTTTCTCTATTACCTACAATAACTCCATAAGAGTCGTTCTTAAAATCAACATCATTTAATGTTTGTGTAGTTGTTGAATTGATCGGAGTCCATTGTGCATGGGCCAAAACCGCACCTAATAACATAGGAATTGTAATAAATATCTTTTTCATAGTAATTTTTTTTTGACAAAATTATGTGAGACCAAGCACTTGTGAAATCACATAATAATGTGTTTATATTGTATAGTCATGAAAACAGACGTAATGCTCATACAAAAAGTTACTGCCTCCTTTGCATTATAACACATTTATGTTATATCAATTTCAAATAATGCGTTGCAGATTTGCCAAAGTTTATCCAATCTCTTAATCCGATACCCCCCTATGAAGGTATTAGTACTTGAAAAAGAACAAATTGTAAAAAAAGATATCGAGCATCAATTAAAAAAGAATGGATTTATCCCTACTGATTCAAAGGATAAGGAGGCTGCCATCGTTATTATTGGGCAACTTTCTTTTTTAAATGAAGTTATTTTGATGCAAGCAGAATTACCATTAAACACCAAGTATATATTTCTTACCGGGCATTTTAAAGAATATTTCACGAAAGAGTTAGAGCAGTTCGGCAAGGCTATTTTTGTTCAAAAACCTATTGCCGCAGAAACGGTCATAAAAATTATTAAAGAACTAAGTATCAAAGATCTATCATAAAAAAAGAACTTGAATTAACATATTCATGTGATTTTACAACTGGATTAACAATCACATATTTGTGCGTCTAAACCAACAATTGCTACATGAAAAAACTACATCCCCAATTCATTGCGTCATTATTTCTAAAATGGAACTTTATACAAGGCAAACTTTATTCAAAGTCTTATTTACTTTTATTAATAGCTATCAGTAGTTATACTCAATTAACGGGGCAATGTGCTACAATGCCTGCATTCCCCGGTTGCACACCTGCTACAAGTACACCACTGACCGATGGCGCTACCATTAATACTGGGAATATCAGCACTCTAAACGGAACTGCCAGCTTTTCAAATATTACTCTAAATGGGGGACAATTGATCATATGTGGAAGTTTAACTTTATCAAACATTACTCTTAATTCGGGGACGATATATATAAATGCGGGAGCAACTCTTAATTGCAATGCAGGAACAAATGCAATATTGAATTCAGGAACAAATTTGTACAATAACGGAACAGCGATTTTTTCGGGACATTTTATTATGAACGGCAATGTTACCGTTATAAATAACGGAACGCTTACAACACCCTTCAACTATATTGTGATTCAGGGATTAAATGCCTATTTAGTAAATAATGGTCAATTAACCAGTGGTGGCTTCATGGCATGGATACCAAGTTCACCCGGATGCCTATGTCTTGGTGATATGAGTGCAACCACCACCAATTATTTCTACAACAGAACTACGAACTCCGTTGTTGTCCCTTCTGGTTATGCGTGTTTGAATGTGAGACAATATGCCTCAAATGATAATATTGTAACAGCAGATACCGGACTAGCCGTTTGCATTCCGGCTAGCATAAGTTACAGTGGTCTTCCGAACTGGGGAAACGCAGATATACTGAATAACTGCGCCAGCTGCTCAGTAGCATTGCCAATTGAATTGCTATCATTCACCGGTCATACTTCAAATAAAACAGCTGTACTGGAATGGGTCACTGCATCTGAAATCAATAATTGTTTTTTTGTAGTAGAACGTTCAACAGATGCTATGTCTTTTACCGCGATACAAACTCAAAATGGAGCCATTAATTCAACAAGTCAAAACGCATACGTATCATATGACAATTCAATAGAACCGGATGTACTATACTACTACCGGATAAAACAAGTAGATTGTGATGGGGTTTATACCTATTCGAATATTATTTCACTCAGCTATGCAGATAGTCACCCTGATCTGGAATTTATTATCAATAATTTATACACCGAATCAATAGAGCTTATAAACGAGGAGTTCATCGAAAAAATAATGGTTTATAATACATTAGGACAATTGATCAGTAATAGCAAAAGCAGTATTGAGAAAGTTAACTACTCTAATGGAATATACTTTATTCAAGTATTTTCTAAATCAGGCAAAACAAAAAAATATAAAGTTGTTAAAAATAAAAAATGATCGACTATGTGATCGTTTATTGTCACATAAACGTGTTATTTTAGGAACAAGGCTAAAACATCCTTCTAATCTTCGTAATTTTACAACGATGAAAAGCAAACTCCGGATCATACTTTTTTCGTTTCTATTCCTTTTACAAGGACTGGTCATCCAAGCTCAGTTCAGCCAACCCTTTTTAAGAAAAATAGGAAAAAACGAAGGATTAACCGGCTCACTGGTTCTTTCTATGCTACAAGACCAAAGGAATATCTATTGGATAGGCACGATCAATGGACTGCAACAGTTTGATGGAAAAGAGTTCAAAAAAATGCCTGTTCCAACCTTTCAAAAAGGAATATATGGCTCTAACTCGATCTCACATTTACTAATAACGGATGATAGTACACTATGGATAAGTAATTACCAGGGCATTGCCAAATTCAATACTTATACACATCAATATGAACTCATAAAAGTGCCAAAAGAATCGGCCACACAAAGCATTGCATTCACATCCTTATTTAAAGGGATAAACTCAACTATCTATGCCAGCTCTTTCGAACTAGGATTGATCAAATACAACACAAAATTAAATCAATTTGAAAAATTAAACGCAACTGATCTTAATGAACTCAAAAGGTTAAAAGTTCAAGCAACCAAAAATGAAAACGAACTACTTCTTCTTCACAAGAACGGCCTTGACCTGTTCAACATCAACAAAAACAGAATTACAGAAAAATCCGCTCTCCCTTCTGAATATAAATGGCTTAATGATAAATGTTTTTCAGGTGAGATATTCGATCTGTTGAAAGATGATAAGACAACATACTCACTCATTTGGAATCATAAAAAAGTAAAATATGACTTACTGATCTATGACAAAAGCAATGATGTATGTAAAACAGTCGATCTAAACTCCGTTGCCGGAAGAAAATTTTTCAAAGATTCAAATAATAATATTTGGATATACGGGGATGGAATAGATGTTATCCCTTCTGGTTCAATGGAGTTAGTCTCTATCAAAGAGAATATCAAAGAAGGACGACTGATCGATTTCACGATGTGTCATCGCATGTACGAAGACAATGAACATAATATATGGTTTTGCACCAATGCCGGATTATTCGTTTTCAATATAAATGAAAAGAATTTCAAGATCTGCAATGAAAAAGACCAGAATGGTTATGTAAAACATATGTACAACTCCATTTGTGAGTTAAAAGATCAAAATATATGGGTTGGAACATTTGGAGAAGGATTATTGATAGTAGATAAGGACATCAATCTGAATCAGAAGATCGATTTCGAAGCAAAGACACATGACAAACTTTATAACATGATCTGGAATATTTATGAAAGTAAATTGAATAATGAGATCTGGCTGGGCTGTCAAAAAGGCAGATTGATCAGATATGATCAAACTACTAAAAAATTCAATTATTATAACGATTCTGTATTTGAAGAAAAAACGATCATGTATATCTCTGAAGATGAGGGAGGCAATATGTATTTCGGAACAAACGGAGGAGCTGTGATCTCTAAAAGGAAAAATGAGCCTTCATTTACCATTTATTATAAATCCGAGGCACAAGGAACAAGAACTGCTGCGGGAGAGATCAAGCAGATAATAAATGTGGGGAAAGAACTAATTATTGCAACACAAAATGATGGAATCATTTGTATCAATAAAGCTGATAAAAAGATCAAAAAACATACAATGAACCTAGATCATCCATTAGGCCTAAGAAGCAACAATATATTCTGTTTACTGAAAAAAGACAGCCTAAACTATTATGTAGGATCCTCAAATGGACTCGGATTATACGATCGTAGTAAAAATGGATTTGAATTTTATACGATGTATGATGGTTTGCCCTTCAGCAATATATACGACCTGATGGATGTCGGAAATGGATTATTATTAGCATCTACCAGTGACGGATTATACAAGATCAATTGGGAGTTGAAAAGCTTTGAACGTGTAGAAAAGAATGCTACACTCTATAAAGGATTTAATTTCATAAGCCATATCAAAAACAAAAACAGTTTATTGCTGGCTGATGACGAATACCTTTACTTACTGCCTATTCAGAACGATCAAAAAAAGAAATTACCTACTTCCTATATTTTCTCGATCAATAGTTTCGACAAAACCTACTTTATTGACAATAAATCAGGCACTCTTTCATTCGATAAAGATCACAACACGATCAATGTTAATTTTGGAACCTCCAGTTTCAATTTCTATAATTCCATTGATTATTATTATAAAATAGAGGGTGTAGATAAGAACTGGGTATATGCTGGAAATAACCGGACAATTACCTATAATGATCTAAAAGGGGGGACATATACATTACAGTTAAAATGTGTATTCCAGGAAGATAAAAAACAAGAGCAATTGCTCAAGATACATTTTGAGATCGAAAAACCGTTTAATCAAAGTATATGGTTTTATGTTTTAATTGCTGGAATCGCTGTAGGATTTTTTTACCTTTTCTACCGGATTCGTTTAAATAAATTACTTGCAATTGAAAAGATCCGGTTCGATCTATCAAAAGATCTCCATGATGATATGGGGTCAACTCTCAGCACCATAAACATTTTAAGTGTAATGGCGGAAAACAAGCTCGAACATGATCTGGGCACTAGCAAACAATACTTAAAACGTATCAATCAAATATCGCAGGAAATGATGCAAAACATGGATGATATTGTTTGGAGCATCAATCCGAATAATGACAGTATGGGAAAAGTGGTTGTTCGTATGAGAGAATTTGCAGCAGAGATACTGGAACCTCTGGATATTAATCTTCATTTTGATACCGACAATGCTATTCAAGAATTAGGAACCAAAATGAGATGGAGAAGAGATTTTTACCTGATATTTAAAGAAGCGATAAACAATTCCGCCAAATACTCCGAATGCAAAAATGTACATATCGCAATTCGTATCATCAATAGAAAACTTCAACTAGAAATAATAGATGACGGAAAAGGATTTAATATTCTGCATTCTAAAATGGGCAATGGTCTTACCAACATGAAAAACAGAGCAAAAAATATTGGTGGAGAGATACACATCCAATCACAACAAAATCAAGGCACACACATCCAATTATTCATACCACTAAACAAAATATAATGATACAAGTAGCTATTTTTGAGGACAATGCACAGTTAAGAGAAAGTTTGAAAGAACTGATAAATACCTCTGAAGGATTTAAAGTAGTAGGCGTATTTCCCAACTGCAACAACATTGTAAAAGACTGCGAACAATTAAAACCGCATGTGGTTCTTTTAGATATTGACATGCCTGGCATAAAAGGAATTGAAGGCTTGAAGAATCTCAGAATCTCAGGAAATACAGATGTTAAAGTTTTGATGCTAACTGTATTTGATGACAATAAAAGCATATTTGATGCAATACAGTATGGCGCCAATGGATATATTCTCAAAAAAACAGCACCTGCCAAATTATTAGAACATATCAATGATGCTTATTTGGGTGGATCGCCCATGACATCGAGTGTTGCTACACAAGTATTGAAAATGTTCAGCGAGATCCATAACCGTGGAAATGACAACTACAACCTGACCTCAAGAGAAAGAGAAGTATTAGAATATTTAGTGAAGGGATATTCGTATAAAATGATCGCTTCCGATATGTTCATTGCTATCGATACCGTTAGAAGTCATATTAAAAAAATATATGAAAAATTGCACGTTAATAGCAAATCAGAGGCAGTAGCAAAAGCATTTCAGGATAAGATCGTGTAGCAGTCAATCCTTAAATTTTCATTTATACTGATAAATGATCCCTTTATCAAAAGGTGTCCAAAAGCAAGCTTTCATTCCAGCACTTTTAATCGCCTCATTAGTCCATGTATTACATGTATAGAACAAACTGTAAGTTCCTTTACCTTCATAAAAAGCATCATTATAAAAGTAAGCCGAATTCCCAATACGAATACTTTCACCACGCATAGTCATTTGGAAACTATTTTCAATGAATTTTACTAAAAGCCGGTATTGTGCCGGAGAGATACACACTTTTTTACAGCACTCCGATTCTTTAGGCTGATAATAATAACTCACATGCATAGCTGTAGAACTTAAAAAGAATAAAGCTTTAAAGGCAGTAGAAAATTTCAGATCGACCCAAGTCTTTGTTTGCAAATAAAATCCTTTATCACCCCAGCCGAAGGCAACAAAACGAGCATCGGGACAACCCGACCTTGTTTGTCCCGGAGAAACAAAAGTGCTCCAATCTTTTAACTCATTCCTCAATGGAACTACCACATCGGTATGCACACCATTGGATAATAAATAGATCTCCACACCGTCCATTTTACATTCTGCAAAGGACGGATTGATGGTTTGAAAAGAATAAAAAATAGCAATAAAGAAATAACCGATAAATAAAAACAAAACCAAGAGCAGAGATTGCAGCAAAATGCGCAAACTTTTTATAAATATTATCATAATTAGGAATCGCATGTTTGCCCATAATTTGCCTGATAACGTCTCAAAAATGAAAATAGTATATATCGCTTTAGCTTTAAATATATTGGGTATGACAATAAAAAGCATACTACAGCCGTTCGGCCTGCCAAAAAACCGTTTAACATTTTTTAAAGAATTTTATTTATTTGATATATCAATTATTGATAAATCATTTATATATTTGTAAAAAATTACCTGAATGGAGAAATTAGATAATATCATTTTTTACACGATCGACAGATCGATCAGGACGTACAGACAATATGCACAGCGTCAGCTAAAAAATGCAGGATACTCCATTACCATTGATCAGTGGCTGGTCATAAAAACGATCATGGAAAATCCTGATATTAAACAACAGGAATTGGGCGAAAAGATATTTAAGGACAATGCTTCGGTAACACGGATCATTGAACTATTAGTAAAAGCAAAATATTTGAAACGTAAGAGTAATAGTGAAGACCGCAGAAGATTTGGATTGGAAGTGACCGAAAAAGGGAAAGAGATCATTGCCGGTGTATATGCTATCGTTTTAAAGAATAGAGCAACTGCTTTAAAAGGAATAAGTAAAACGGAATTAGAAATAACTAAAAAAGTATTAGAAAGGATCACCGGAAATTGCCATTAATGCTACGGGGCAAATCCGGATATAAATAAAAATTGTCATTGAATGCAGCAAAAAGGGTCTCCTGCTTGTTCTTTCAATTAAGGGAATGGTTCGTAGCATTCCATTCCCTTCTTTTTTTTTCAGATCCTCTGAATTTTAAAATTAATGATCATGAAAAAATTAACCATCATTTTATTATTTGCAAGCTGCCTTTTGAATGCAACTGAAAATAGTGTGATCAAAGGACTTATTGCCAACAGTGAACTTATACCACAGCCATTTGCAATTGTTCTTCTAAAAAACAGTAAAGATTCCACCTTATCTAAAGGCGAGATCACTAATGACAAAGGAGAGTTTTATTTCGATCAACTAAAACAAGGAAATTATTTTCTGGAAATACAAATGACCGGATTCCAAAAAAAGAAGATCTCCAATATTATAATTCCGGAACAAGATAGTATAATAGATCTGAAAACTATCGTACTGGAACCCCACTCAACCGACCTAAAAGAGATAAATGTTGTGGCCGACAAACCTTTTATAGAGCAACAAGTAGATAAAACAGTAGTAAACATAGAGAACAGTATCATTCAAAATGGATCTTCCATAATGGAGGTGATCGAAAAGCTTCCCGGAGTAATTGTTGATCAAAACGGAAATATCAGCATCAAAGGAAAACAAGGAGTGATCGTTATGATCGATGGTAAACGAACTGCTTTATCAGGACAAGATCTGAGTTCCATGTTAAAAAGCATGGCTTCCTCCAATATTCAAAAAATTGAGATCATTACAAATCCTTCTGCTAAATATGATGCTGCCGGAAATGCAGGGATCATTAACATTGTTATGAAAAAGAATCGCAGAGATGGATTAAATGGAAGTATTACTGCCGGATACGGACAGGGAAGATATCCTAAATACAATGGTAGCATCAACCTAAACTACAAAGAGAAAAAGTACAACTTGTTTTTTAATTACAATTATTCCAAACGACTAGGCTTCAATCATCTGAGCATCGATAGGAAATTCTATGGAGCCGATACAATCAATACTGTTTTTCGAACAGAGAACTATATCCTGTTTCCATCGGAAAATCACACTCCAAGAATCGGAGTCGATCTTTACATCTCACCCAAAACAACGCTTTCCTTTTTAGGAACCGGTGGTATCACTCAATTTAATCCATCTACAAGCGATCATACCAATATTATCAATGGCAATGATCAACTGATTCAAAGTTATGATTTTACCAATAGCTCCAAAGAGCAATTTTATAATTACGCTTTTAATACCGAATTAAAGCATCAGTTCGATAGTATTGGACAAGAACTCGTGTTTGATCTGGACTATGCCAATTATGTAAGCGGTTCCGATCAATACTTTGCAACCACCTATTACAACAGCAATGGCGTTTTTACGAATGAAGATGTGCTCAGCAGCAATCAGCTAAGCACGCTACAACTCTATTCAGCTAAAGCAGATTACACCAAACCTTTAAAAAAAGAATATCAACTGGAGGCCGGAGTTAAGTCCAGTTATGTTTCATCCGATAATGATATTGCATTCTACAATAAGATCAATAATTCATTCATATTTGATAGTACCCGGAGCAGTCACTTTTTATATGCTGAAAATATAAATGCCGCCTATCTGAGTATGAGAAAAGAATACAAACGTTTTTCCTATCAGTTAGGCTTACGAACAGAACAAACTGTAGCCAGAGGGAAACAAATATTGAATGCTAAAACATTCAATAGAAACTACGCCCAGATCTTTCCCACAGCATATTTTGATCTCAAATTATCTGAAAAAAATAATATCAACCTAAGTTTGGGAAGAAGAATCGACCGTCCGGCATACGAACAGATGAATCCCTACAGAAGCTTGATCAATGCCACAACATTCTCGGAAGGAAACCCATACCTCCTGCCGCAACTCACTTATAATATAGAATTCACCTATTCATACAACAATATGTTCTTTGCAAACCTTACATACAGTCTTACAACAGATAATATCACCGATGTATTAATACAAGATTCGCAAACACAAACAACCGTCCAAACAATTGCCAATTTAGACCAGTTAAATTTTTACAGCTTGAACCTTACTTTCTCTAAAAAAATGACTAAATGGTGGACCACCAATACCAGTATTCTTTCTTATTATGGACTTTATACAGGTAATATCAACAACAATCATATCCGTCAGGGAGAACCTTCCTTCTATCTAAACAGCGGAAATAGCTTTTTCATTATGGAGGGATTGTCGATGGAGGCAAATTTTATACTTAATTATAAGAATATTTATGGCATAACGACTATGAACACAACTTACAATTTTTCATTAGGCGTTCAAAAATCGATCTTAAAAAACAAAGGAACCATTACAGTGAATATGAGCGATATTTTCTGGAA
Organism: Bacteroidota bacterium; assembly: GCA_017303895.1. Lineage (GTDB taxonomy): Bacteria > Bacteroidota > Bacteroidia > 2-12-FULL-35-15 > 2-12-FULL-35-15 > 2-12-FULL-35-15. The sequence goes on from JAFLBF010000001.1 coordinate 42,596, forward strand.
AGCATACCCCAGTGGTGTTACTGAATTCGACAATGTGCGTGAAGACTGGACTGCCAAAAGAGATACACGTGTACTCAACGTTAGTTTCACTTATAAATTTGGAAAAGGAAAAGCTTCCCGTTTGAGAAGAAACACCGGTGCTGATGATGAAAAGAGCAGGATCCAGAAACAGTAATTATCAACAATTGACTATACGATCTCACACAAGTCTTTGTCCACGCAAATAGGAGTAAAAATCATACATTTGTAAAACATCACCCCTAAAGTGGATAAATAGAACATTATGATCGATTATAGCAATTGCAGCATTGAACACGTTTCGGTGCACCATATAGGTAACAAAACAAATGGAGAAGATTTGATCTTGTCCAAGTCGCCACTGGATATTTCGGATGAACAATTAAAAGACCTGCTCATGCGGTTCTTCATTTTCCCGATGACTTCCAATGAGTTGTTCAATTTCACCTTCAGCAATCAAAATTTTAAATTAAATCCGCTCTATAATTTTACTGTACAAACATTCGATGATATTGAAAGTTTTCACGAGCAAAGCAAGGACATCAGCAAACACTTATTTGAAGTATCCAATCATCCGCAAATTAAAGCAGGCGACTTATTTGTAGCTTATTTCAAAGGCATTGGCATTGATGAAAAAACAGTGAATGCCATTGGCATTTTCAAATCCGAGAACAAACAGAGCTTTTTGAAACTGGATAAAAAGGGTCAAAACTTTTTATTGGATCATGAAGACGGGATCAATATCGAAAAGCTAGATAAAGGATGTTTGATCTTTAATACCGACCGTAAAAATGGATTGAAGATCTGTATCGTAGATAAGTCGAATCGCTCATCGGAGGCGCAGTTCTGGAAAGATACTTTTTTAATGCTCAAACCTTGTGCTGATGAATACCATCATACCAAACAATTTTTGGATATCACTAAAAATTATGTGACCAAACAGTTGACAGAAGAATTTGAGGTGAGCAAAGCCGATCAAATAGATGTATTGAACCGTTCCATGCAATACTTTAAAAATCATGAAACATTCGACAAACAGGAATTTGAAAAAGAAGTGCTACAAGATGCCGGTGTGATCAAATCGTTCAGAAAATACGATGAAACCTTCCGTGAAGAAAATGACATTGAGCTGGACGATACATTTGACATTTCCACACAAGCCGTAAAGAAACAAGCACGCATCTTTAAAAGCGTTTTAAAGCTGGATAAAAATTTTCATATCTACATCCATGGCAATAAAGACCTGATTGAACAAGGTGTAGATAAGGATGGAAGAAAATATTACAAGATCTATTTTGATAAGGAGTTTTAAAAACAGAATAAAACATAGTTCTATAATAGCATATCCAGTGACTTGATTTTATAACTAAATTATATTTGCTACTTTTGAGCAGCATATTCAATTAAAACTTGCTTATTACTAATGTAACCAAATGCATAATGACAATTAAATGCAACATATTAATCATTGATGATGAAGAAAAATTTCGACAATTGCTTTCTCGAATAATCTCATTAGAAGGGTTTAATGTACAACAAGCAGGAACAATAAGCCATGGGTTACAAATCATACAACAGGAAAAAAACATTGATATTGTCTTAACTGATGTCAAATTACCCGATGGAAATGGAATTGAATTATTAGAAAAAATAAAAAAAAATCATCCTATTTGTGAAATCATAGTTATGACTGCTTTTGGAACCATTCATGATGGAGTAAGAGCCATGAAACTGGGAGCATTCGATTATTTTACAAAGGGTGATGATAATGACCAGATTATTCCGGCATTAAATCGGGCAGCAGATAAAATTAAGTTACAAAAACGTATTGCTGAATTAGAAAATAAATTAGAAACCAAATTTGGTTTTGATATAATAATTGGCGAATCGGAAGTAATAAAATCGACTGTTGCATTAGCAAAAAAAGTAGCTCCAACCGATTCAACTGTATTACTAGAAGGGGAAACCGGAGTTGGTAAAGAATTATTTGCACAAGCCATTCATTATTCTAGTCCAAGAAAAAATAACTCATTTGTAGCCGTTAATTGTAGCTCCTTCGCAAAGGATTTGCTAGAAAGTGAATTATTTGGCCATAAAAAAGGAGCATTTACGGGAGCTATAATGGATAAAAAAGGCTTGTTTGAAGAAGCAAACGAAGGAACCATTTTCTTGGATGAAATGGGAGAAATGAATTTGGATCTGCAAGCAAAACTTTTACGCGTATTAGAAACACAAACTTTTATTAAAATTGGTGATACCAAGCCAACAAAAGTAAATGTCCGTGTTATTGCAGCAACAAATCGTGATCTTAAAAAAGAATCTGAAAAGAAAGATTTTCGTCTCGATCTATACTATCGCCTTTCAACATTTAAAATCAATATTCCCTCTCTTAAAGAACGAAAAGAAGATATTGAAGCCATCGCAAAACATTTTCTTACTATTTATGCTATAAAATTAAAAAAGCGAATTCCCCATATTGATAAAGATTTTTTAAAACAACTCAAAAAAAATGAGTGGAAAGGAAATATTCGTGAATTAAAAAATTGCATTGAACGAGCAGTAATACTTGCTGAAGGAGAAAGCCTTACACCAGATCTGCTACCTGCTGAACTATTAAATAACGAATCATCGAATGCTGATTGTTCTATTACTAGTTTAGCCGCAATGGAAAAAGTGCATATTCAAAAAATACTTTCATTAGCTAAAGGCAACAAAACCAAAGCTGCCGATTTATTAGGAATTGGTTTAACAACACTCTACCGTAAAATAGAAGAGTATCACCTCGAAAAATAAATTCATTTCATTTTGGAAAAGCCTTTCATTTTGGAAGGCTTTTTTATTCATCCTAATTTAAGTTCACTTCCACAACTAATTAATTATCAATTATTTATAATAATATTACTATTCGTTATTTCAACGGAATAGAATTTGGCATATGCGGTTCAAAACAATTGAAATGAAAACCCGCATATCACTTTTGATTTTACTTATCAGCTCTTTTTCAAACAGTATTCAGGCGCAAAATAATACACGTGGACTGTTTTTAACTGCCGATGATTTTCAAAAAAAGAATATCACTCATGCTTCGACACACACACGAATTAAATTACATGAATTTTTTAATAAAGAAATAATTGAAGTTAAAACAAAAGACAGCACCTACACCTATTTCAAAAAAGACATTTTTGGTTATACAGACCCTGAAGGGAATGTTTATAGAATATTCAATGGCAAAATATACACGATTGTAAATCCCTATGAGCCTATCTTAATTTATAAAATTTCAGATGGTCCACCACCAAAAGGACAAACCAAAAGTTATTCTTATTATTTCAGCAAGGAAGCATCAAGCACAATTTTTCCACTGGCCATGAATAACATTTTGAATGAATTTAATGATCATAAAGAATTTCAGAAAGTAATAGAGATACATTTTGGCAATTCAAACAGCTTATTAGAATATGACTATATCCACAAAATGTACAAAATAAATCGCTTGTTTGAATTATCGAAAAGTTAAAACAACAGTAAAATAAAAAATGAATGCAACATTAGAATTCCTCAGAATTAAGGCAGAAATGATGACAATAAACCAACATCATTTAATAAATGAAACAGAAGCGGTTGATTTATTAGGAAATGAATTCCCAACAATAAATAACGATTTAGAGAAAACAGCGAATGCAACAAACATCTATAAAGCCATGCAATGTTTTTCAGATTTTACGAAGCAATTAATTAACAAGGGGAATTTTAAGGAAGTGAGACACTGCTTTAAAGTGGCCGAAAACATGCTGGAAAATGGGAATAGTACAGTTAAGAACGCTATCGAAAATAGTTACTTATACTCCATATACACTCTACTTGATCTAGCAAGTCCGGTGAGTCAAAAAGTAAAAAGTCTATTAACGTATTCCTTAAAAAAAGAATATAACAAACAAGTTTGTTCAAGCGGAATTTAATTCACAATAAAATGAAAAAAGATTTGAATCCACTCGAAAAAATACTCTTAGTGTTCATTTTATTTTTTTTTGCTTTATGTGTTCTCACAATTATCATTGTTAAAATTAAAATATTATTAAAATAACTCATCATGGAAACAATTTTATCAGTATCACTAGTAGCGGCCGGCCTGTTCTGTTTTTGGCTCTTCGTAAAATGCATTGATTTTCTCGAAAACATTTAAATCTAAACAAAATGGACCGCACAGTACAAGTTCTGTTACTCATGATATGTTATGCAATACCAATTATTGGTGGTATAATATATCGAATTAAAAAAAATCTTAAAAAACAAACAAAATGATCTTACTACTTATCCTGGCAATTGCTGTTTTTGGTTATCTCATTTATGTATTAATGAAACCGGAAAAATTTTAAAAAAAATAAAAAAGTAACTTATGAATACAGAATTAATTGGTGTTATCGCCACCTTTGCAATTACGGTTGCCATAGCCATCCCTTTCGGAAAATATATCGCGAAAGTTTTTAGTGGAGAAAAAACTGCGCTCGATTTTATCTCACCATTTGAAAAATGGATATTTCGAATGTGCAGAATAGACAGCTCCAAACAAATGAATTGGAAACAACATTTGATCGCTTTGCTGTCGATCAATATACTTTGGTTTGTTTATGCCTTTATTATGCTACTTACGCAAGGCAGTTTATTTTTAAATCCTGATGGGAATCCATCAATGAGCCCTGATCTTAGTTTTAATACGGCAATTAGCTTTTTGGTCAATTGCAACTTACAACATTATTCAGGTGAAACAGGCTTAACTTATTTAACACAATTAGCCGTTATTACATTTTTACAATTTGTGTCAGCAGCAACTGGAATTGCAGCATTAATTGTTGTGTTCAATGCTATGAAAGAAAATGTTAGTGATGGCTTGGGTAATTTCTTTGATATTTTTTTAAAATCAATTACCCGTATTTTATTACCCGTAAGTATTATCATTGCGGTAGTCCTTATTTTTAATGGCACACCGGCTAGTTTTGATGGGAAAGATACCATCACAACATTACAGGGAGATACTGTTCAGGTATCCCGTGGGCCTGCAGCTGGCATGATTGCTATAAAACATTTAGGAACAAATGGTGGTGGCTGGTTTGGTGTAAATTCCGCACATCCATTAGAGAACCCGAACTACTTAACCAACATGGTGGAAATGATTGCACAAGTACTAATTCCAATAGCACTCATTTTTGCATTAGGATTTTATTTGAAGCGCAAAAAAATGGCTTATGTCATTTTTGGTGTAATGACGATAGGAATGCTATCATTACTAATTCCGACTCTAATAGCGGAATCGAATGGAAATCCAGCTATTACAGAAATGGGAATCGATCAAAGTGCTGGTAGCATGGAAGGCAAAGAAGTGCGTTTTGGTGCAAAAGCATCTGCTTATTGGAGCATCGTTACAACGATAATTTCAACCGGATCAGTAAACTCAATGCACGATAGCTCAATGCCGGTATCGGGGACAATGCAACTATTAGGAATGATGACAAATGCCTTTTATGGAGGCTGCGGTGTCGGGATTTTGAACTATTATATTTTTATAATTATTGCGGTATTCATCTCAGGTTTGATGGTAGGCAGAACCCCTGAATTTTTAGGAAGGAAAATAGAAGCGAGAGAAATGAAAATTGCAACATTGGTTGCATTGCTTCATCCGTTTCTGATATTAGTAGGAACAGCACTTTCTTCATTTGTATTCACAAACGATCCATCTGTTGGCTGGTTGAACAACCCAGGTTACCATGGCTTTTCTGAAATGTTGTATGAGTACACCTCAAGTGCAGCAAACAATGGAAGTGGGTTTGAAGGACTTGGCGATAATAATTGGTTTTGGAATATCACAACCGGCTTTGTTTTAATACTCGGTCGTTTTTTACCGATTATTGGCCCAGTTGCTATAGCAGGAATATTAGCTAAGAAAAAGTTCATCCCGGAATCGGCCGGCACATTAAGAACAGATACGGGAACATTCGGAATAATGACATACGCTGTTATTATGATCATTGCAGCATTAGCTTTTTTCCCGGCATTAGTACTTGGGCCATTAGCTGAATATTTTACATTATATCATCCATAAAATAGTTAATTCTATGAACACGAATCAAAATAAATCATTGTTTCAAAAAGAGCTTTTATCGGAAGCATTGAAACAATCATTCATCAAATTGAACCCCAAATTGATGATAAAAAACCCTGTAATGTTTACTGTTGAGATAGGAACAGTGGTCATGTTAATCGTTTGTATTGGCATTATGTTCAATAACGATGGAACACAAGGAAGTTTAGCATATAACCTGGTAGTATTTGCGATACTATTATTAACCCTCTTGTTTGCAAATTTTGCCGAAGCAATAGCTGAAGCACGTGGTAAAGCACAAGCTGAATCATTGAGAAAAACAAGAGAGGAAACACCTGCAAAATTAATTGCTTCAGTAGGCGAACTGTATGTAAATGAACTACAAATGATAAGTTCATCTCAATTAAAAAAAGGAGATATTTTTTTATGTGAAGCCGGAGATATTATTCCAACCGATGGAGAAATAATAGAAGGACTTGCAACAATTGATGAATCGGCAATTACTGGTGAATCTGCTCCTGTAATTCGCGAAGCGGGTGGCGACAAAAGCTCCGTAACAGGAGGAACAAAAGTATTAAGCGATACAATTAAAGTAAAAGTAACAACAGAACCCGGTGAATCATTTTTAGATAAAATGATTGCATTGGTTGAAGGCGCAAGCCGACAAAAAACGCCAAATGAAATTGCACTAACAATTTTATTAGCCGGATTTACATTAGTATTCATAATCGTATGTGTTACACTTAAACCTTTTGCAGATTATGCAAATACACCCATAACAATAGCTGCCTTAATTTCATTGTTTGTGTGTTTAATCCCAACAACTATTGGCGGGTTACTTTCGGCCATTGGTATTGCCGGTATGGATAGAGCATTGCGCGCAAACGTAATTACAAAATCAGGGAAAGCTGTTGAAACAGCAGGTGATATTGATGTGCTATTGCTTGATAAAACAGGAACTATTACAATTGGAAATAGAAAAGCGACTCACTTTTACCATTCAGACGAAACAACAGAAGAACATTTTATTGAATGCTGTGTATTGGCATCTCTTGCGGATGAAACACCGGAAGGGAAATCAATTGTTGAATTAGCAAAAGTAAAAGGAGCAAAAACAAAAGCTTCGGATGCACTTTTAAATGAAGCCGTTTTTATAAAATTTACTGCTGAAACAAGATCAAGCGGAATTGATTTAAAGAACAACCTGCGCATCCGGAAAGGAGCAGCAGATACCATCAAGAAAAATGCAGAAAAAGCAGGACATACATATTCTTCGGGTATAGATAAAATTGTTAATGGCATTTCAGCAAATGGTGGAACACCATTAGTCGTTTCTGAAAATGAAAAAATAATGGGTGTAATAGAATTACAAGACATTATCAAGCCGGGGATTCAAGAACGATTCGAACGTTTAAGAAAAATGGGGATCAAAACTGTAATGGTTACAGGCGATAATCCACTTACCGCAAAATTTATTGCTGAAAAAGCTGGTGTAGATGATTTTATTGCTGAAGCAAAGCCCGAAGATAAAATGAATTACATTAAAAAAGAACAAGCCGAAGGAAAATTGGTAGCAATGATGGGAGATGGAACAAATGATGCTCCTGCCCTGGCACAAGCTGACGTGGGTGTAGCGATGAACAGTGGCACACAAGCGGCTAAAGAAGCAGGCAACATGGTTGATTTAGATAATGACCCTACCAAATTAATTGAAATTGTAGAAATAGGAAAACAATTATTAATTACTCGTGGGACTTTAACCACTTTTTCAATTGCAAATGATGTAGCAAAATATTTTGCTATTGTTCCAGCACTTTTTATTGCATCTATTCCAGCATTGCAAGGATTAAATATAATGCATTTAAAAAGTCCGGAGAGTGCTATTTTATCTGCGGTAATATTTAATGCGCTAATCATTCCAATCCTTATTCCATTGGCACTACGCGGAGTTGAGTACAAACCAATTGGTGCTAGTGCCTTACTTAGAAGAAATTTAATCATATACGGATTTGGTGGAATATTAGTACCATTTATAGGGATCAAATTAATTGACATGCTTGTGGGTTTATTTTTTTAATCAATAAAACGAATTACAATGAAAACATACATTTTACCATCATTAAAACTAACCGGAATATTAATTCTTATTTGTTCTGTTATGTATCCATTGCTGATCGCAGGCATCTCCATGTTTGCTCCCGGAAATGGTGAAGGGAAAAAAATCACTGCTCATAACAATGTTGTAGGGTATGAGAATATCGGACAACAATTTACGGATGACAGCTATTTTCAAGGAAGACCATCTGCTGTAGATTACAATGCAGCGGGATCTGCAGGGTCCAACAAAGGAGGAGCTAATCCCGATTATTTAGCAACAGTGCAAGCACGCATAGATACATTTTTAGTACACAATCCGGAAATTGACAAAGCTGCCATTCCATGTGATCTGGTTACAGCAAGTGGTAGCGGATTAGATCCTAATATCTCAGTAAAAGCTGCTAAAATTCAAGTGGCAAGGATTGCTAAAATCAGAAACAAAAGCGCGAAAGAAATAAATGACTTGATTGACAAATTAATTGAAAAACCACTATTGGGACTCTTTGGACCAGAGAAAATTAATGTGCTCAAATTGAATATTGCTTTAAATGAGCTATAACCCTACCAAAATGAAAAGATCTACCAAAATGGTGTGATTTTAAAAATTTAAACCCAAACAAAAAAACACACAAACAACAGATTAACAGCAATTTACAATTACAACTTTAAATTGGCATCTCATTCGTAATTGTGATGCCATTAAAACAAAAAAATTATGAAAACATTAGTACTTAGTTTAGCATTTATCACAACAGGATACTTAGCTAATGCACAAGAAGGAGACACAACTTCAGTTTTTAATAAACAAAAAGGCGAACCATTGGAAGGAATGGATTGTACTTGGTGGAATGGAGGCGACCGAAGATCAACACCAACATTATCAAGTGAGTTTTTTACACCCACAGTAATGGTAGATGCAAATTACTCGTATTCGTTTAACGACCCTATTGATAATACAGTTGTAGGATCTACAGCGTTGGCACGTAATAATGAAATGCAGGTTTCTGCAGTACACTTAGGTGGTGATTTTAATTACAAAGGTGCAAGAGCACATATCGTTACCCAATTTGGAACCCGCTCAACAGTTGTTCCGCGTAATGACTACAGTCCATATAGAGGACAATATCAATTAGCAGATGTATATCGTTATTTAGCAGAAGCAAACGCAGGATATCATTTTAATGTATTACATGGAATAAATGTAGATGCCGGAATGTTTATGTCCTACATAGGACTTAACTCCTACTATCAAGTAGAAAACTGGGAATACCAGGCATCCTTTACATCAGACAATACTCCATGGTTTTTTAATGGACTAAGGATTCAGATCTTTGCTACAAAAAAATTAAAAATTGAACCTTGGATCATTAACGGTTGGCAAAGTTACGGGATGTACAACAAACAACCCGGTGTTGGAGGAAACATTACATGGTGTCCAAATGAAAACATAAAATTGTTAACCAATAATTACTATGGAGCAGATGCAGCAGGAATCCCTAAAAGAAAACGCTTTCATTCAGACAATAGCTTATTAGTAAGATATTTAAGCAAACCTAAATCAAAAGGTATCAGCAAAATGGCTTTTTCATTAACAGCTGATTTTGGATCAGAAAAAGGTGGTGGAGTAAATGGATTCAAAGATGGTGATTCAATTCAAGGTCCTGCTCAATATTTTGCAAGTGTTATGTTCTACAATAGAATTTGGTTTGCTAAAAACAAATTAGCCTGGACAGTTGGCGGTGGATACATGAGTAACCCCGGACGTTATTTAGTTCTTTATCCTACCGGTCAAGCAAGTCCATTACCTAATCCAACTAATCCAACAAGCACTGCAGGAACATTTCCTTTTAGTGCAAACCCTGGAGATAAATTTGAAGGAGTTGACTGTTCTACAAATATTGACTGGATGCCTAATCAGCACATCACGTTCCGTTTGGAATATGTACATAGAGAATCAAGTGTTCCATATTTTGCAGGACATGGTGGAGTAACTTCTCCAAGTGGATATACCACCACAGGTTTAACACCAGGATGGACACCTGACTTAGTAAAATCAGAAGATAGGATCATTTTCGCTGTCTTGTTTAGATTATAAAAAAATAGTTTAGTTTATGTTTAGTATGAAAGCAACCCGATGAGTTAAAACTCAAAGGGTTGCTTTTATGGTTTAGGAACAGAATAAAAGTCGGTTGTTTTTTATTGTTAATGAAATATAGGAAGCTGAGAGAGATAAAAATTGGTGAATTTATATTTTATAAAGAGTCGTAAACAATGTGGTTCACTTGTTATAGCTATACAACAAATAGCTAACTTTGTAAACACATCCGTTGCCTATAGCGATAATCTTATTATGCGCATAATGACAATAGTATTCAGCACACATAAAATTTTATCAAATTTTAAAACTCTTTTTCCAAGGTAAATAGAATTTTAAATGAAACATATCAACTTACAAAAATTAACATTTGCCGGATTTCTAGTTTCAATAGGAATTGTATTTGGAGATATTGGCACTTCCCCACTTTATACGTACACCGCAATTATTGGCTCCCAAACAATAACCGAACTAATTGCCCTAGGCGGAGTTTCCGCTATCTTTTGGACACTTTTTTTTTCAAACAACTGTAAAGTATGTTTTTATAACATTGCGGGCAGACAACAAAGGCGAAGGTGGAATTTTCTCCTTGTATACCTTGATTAGAAAGTACAGGAAATGGCTGCTGTTCCCTGCAATTGCAGGAGGAAGCTTTTTATTAGCAGATAGTATTATCACTCCACCTATTTCTGTTTCATCAGCCATGGAAGGCTTGAAACCTCATTTCCCGGACATCCCAATCATCCCTTTAGTTATTTCTATTATAGTTATATTGTTTTTTTTACAACGCAAAGGCACATCGTTCCTAGGTAAATTATTTGGCCCAATTATGATGCTTTGGTTTACAATGATCGCCATTTTAGGTTTAAGCGAATTAATTGGAAATATTACCGTTTTAAAAGCCTTGAATCCGTATTATGCCTACAAGCTATTATCGGAGCATCCCGGAGGATTCTGGTTATTAGGCGGAGTATTTTTATGTACAACGGGGGCAGAAGCCTTGTATTCGGATCTGGGGCATTGTGGCAGAAAAAACATTCAAATCAGCTGGCTTTATGTTAAAGTATGTCTCATCTTATGCTATTTTGGACAGGCAGCATGGTTATTAAAACATGTTGGAACACAGCTTACTGATGTTAGTCCATTTTTTGGCCTGGTACCGGCTTGGTTTATTTTTCCGGCAATAGCTATTGCAACCGCTGCAACTATTATTGCAAGTCAAGCTTTAATTAGTGGCTCCTTTACCTTAGTAGCCGAAGCCATTCGTTTAAACTTATGGCCAAAACTAAGAGTCGTTTTTCCTACAAATGTAAAAGGACAACTGTATATCCCTACGATCAATTGGCTGCTCATGTTTGGTTGTATCGCTGTTGTATTATTTTTTAAAGAGTCTAAAAATATGGAAGCCGCCTTTGGATTATCCGTAACATTAACAATGTTAATGACCACCATTTTGCTGAGCTTTTATTTATTTACAAAAAAAATCAATAAAATAGCCATCTATACATTACTCCTGATTTTTTTGAGCATTGAAAGCATATTCCTGATAGCCAACCTTAAAAAGTTTACGCATGGAGGCTGGGTTACATTGCTTTTAGGCTTGATCATTTTTAGCATCATGTATATATGGCATAGAGCCGGAGAAATTAGAAAAAAATTACAAAATTTTGTTCCATTAGAAAAGTATATTCCAATCTTAAAAGAATTAAGTGTAGATGAAAAAATTCCCAAATATGCTACCAATCTGGTGTATCTAACCTCATCAAACAATAGCAATCTGATTGAAGAACGCAGTATCTATTCAATACTTTACAAACAACCCAAACGAGCCGACATTTATTGGTTTGTGCATATAAATGTAGTTGATGAGCCCTATAAAATGACCTATAAAACAGAGGTTATTGCAAAAGAAGACATCGTTTGGATAACATTTAACTTAGGATTCCGGGTAGAACCTCGAATAAATTTATTGTTTAGAAAAGTAGTGGAAGAAATGGTGAACAATAAAGAGGTAAATATTAATAGCCGTTATAGCTCATTGGATAAACACAATATAACCGGAGATTTCAGATTTGTTGTGATGCAACGATTTTTATCTTTTGAAAACGAGCTCTCACTTTCGAATAATTTTATCCTCAAAGCATATTTCTTATTAAAGAAAATAAGTTTACCCGATGAAAAAGAGTATGGTTTAGATTACAGCAATGTTACCATTGAAAAGTCACCTCTTATTCTTAGTTCACCCAAAAATATAAATCTAGTTAGAGAGTAAAAATGTCTGAGCAGGAGGAAAAAGAAAAAAATGTTGAATATTTTCTCGACTTGATCAAAAGATCTAAACGGGGAAAATTTAAAATTTATATTGGCATGAGTGCCGGTGTAGGGAAAACATTCCGCATGCTTCAGGAAGCACATAACCTGCTAAAAAACAAGATCAATGTTCAAGTTGGATTTATTGAAACACACAATCGATTAGAAACAAAGGCCTTGCTTGAAGGGCTGCCAATGATCCCAAGAAGAAAAGTGTTTTACAAAGGGAAGGAATTGGAGGAAATGGATGTTCAGGCAATTATTAATGCACACCCGGAAGTAGTAATTGTTGACGAATTAGCACACACCAACATCCCTGGATCAAAAAATGGAAAACGATGGCAAGATGTAGTAGAACTGCTCGAAAACGGGATCAATGTAATTAGTGCTTTAAACATTCAACATATTGAAAGTTTAAATGGTGAAATTCAAAAAATAACCGGCATTGAGGTACAAGAAAGAGTACCCGACAATGTTCTTAAAATGGCGAACGAGGTTGTGAACATTGACCTAACGGCAGATGAATTAATAAACAGACTAAAGGAAGGTAAAATATATGATGTCACTAAAATAGAAACTGCATTAAAGAATTTTTTTCAATCTGAAAAGATCTTACAGCTAAGAGAATTAGCATTAAAAGAAGTGGCATCCCAAGTAGAACGGAAAATTGAGTCGGAAGTACAATCTCCATCAAAACTTCGACCGGAAATGTTTTTAGCCTGCATCAGCTCCACGGAGACATCAGCCAAAAAAGTGATCCGGAAAACTGCACGCTTAGCTTCCTATTACAATTCAAAATGGAAGGTGCTTCATATAGTAACTCCCCGTGAGGATAACAACAAAATATCTCTTTCGAAACAAAGGCATTTGATTAATAATTTTAAATTAGCTACGGAATTAGGGGCCGAAGTCATTCAGATAAAAAACAACAATATTGCTAAAGCAATTTTTGATACAGCAATGGAGAAAAAAGTGACAACTATTTGTATAGGAAAACCACAATTCAGCCTTTTGAAATCTATCCTAAGCAATACAATTATCGATCAATTACTAATTAAACTAACGGGGTCAGACATTGACCTGATAATAATTTCATGATGCAGTTAAGAGTAAAAACTAAATTAAGTTTAGGCCTGGGCTTTTTATTTGTTGTAATTATTCTCATCGGAAGCTTGGGTGCATTTTACATTCACAGCATTGCCAAAGAATCCAAGGAGATATTAAAAGACAATTACGAATCCATTGTGTACTCAAAATCTATGCTTGAGATTATAGATCTATATGATGGAGATAGCAGCACTTTTTTCAAACGATTTGAACCTATATTAATCCGTCAAGAACATAACATTACTGAAATAGGAGAAAAAGAAAATACTCAAATGCTAAGGGATCTCTTTGCTGAAACCCAAAGAAAAGGAATTAATTCTACAACACTTTTAAATCTAAAGAAAAACCTATACAGCATTACGGATTTAAACATGCAAGCTATTCTTAGGAAGAACAATCAAGCCCAGTTAAGTGCGGATAGAGTATTGACATATATTGGTATTATTGGTGGAATTTGCTTTGTAATCGTATTTACTTTCATAATTAACTTTCCCGGATACATTGCAAATCCGATCAAAGAATTAACCGAAAGCATCAAACAAATTGCCGGCAAAAACTATCACCAGCGACTGCATTTTAGATCGGGTGACGAATTTGGTGAATTAGCAGACGCATTCAATTCAATGGCAGAAAAACTTGAACACTATGAAAATAGTAATCTTGCAAAAATCATGTTTGAAAAGAAACGAATAGAAACGATCATTAACAATATGAAAGATGCTATTATCGGAGTAAGTGAAAATCGAATCATTCTATTTGCCAATATACAAGCAGCACAATTACTGGGATTAAACGAAACAGATCTAATTGGTAAAAATGCCACTGAAGTAGCTTTAAAGAATGATTTAATGAGATTGCTTCTGAATAATGATCCGAATGAAAAACCGATCAAAATTTTTGCTGATGGCAAAGAAAGTTATTTTAATAAAGATAGTATCTCCATTAAATCTGAGGGCAAATCCATAGGAGAAGTGATTTTATTAAAAAACATTACACAGTTCCAAGAACTTGATCTGGCAAAAACAAATTTCATAGCAACCATATCACATGAGTTAAAAACACCGATCGCATCAATAAAACTAAGTTCAAAGCTTTTGGAGGATAGTAGAATTGGCGAATTAAACGAAGAGCAAAAACAACTAATAACGAATATAAAAGGAGATTCTGACAGGTTACTGAAAATTACAAGCGAAGTGCTTAATATGGCACAAGTAGAAACAGGAAGGATACAATTGAATTTCCAAAAAGTGGAGGCAAAAGAAATTGTTAAATATGCTGTTGATTCACTTAAATTTCAGGCCGATCAAAAAGGAATACAAATTATTCAGGAATTAGATGAATCACTCCCGCCTGTTAATGCCGACATAGAAAAATCAGCTTGGGTAATGGTCAATTTGTTAAGCAATGCCATTAGGTATTCACCTGAAAATGATAAAATTCAAATAAAAGTCATTTCAAAAGATAAGTACATCGAATTTTTAGTACATGATAATGGTAAAGGTATAGCACCCCAGTATCAAGACAAAATTTTTGACCGGTTTTTCCGGATCCCCGGCAATCCCAAGCATGGAAGTGGCTTAGGTCTATCAATAGCCAAAGAATTTATTTTGGCTCAAAAAGGCGAAATTGGTCTAAAAAATGATGGTCACCCGGGCACCACTTTTTACTTTCTATTGCCAATAGTCTAATGGGCAATCATTGTTTGAGAACAAATAAAAAATCCAACTAAAAGGAATTCCCGGTGGGGATCATTAATACGACCGTATTTACATTACCTTCATCTCAAAAAACTAAAAACATCCCATTTTTTAATTATCTTCGAACCACCGAAGGTTTTTAAAAAAGCCCCTTCAAAAATTGGAAGGGGCTTTTTCTTATTTACTTAAGATCTTGAATTCTGTTCTGCGGTTCATTTGTCGGCCTTCATCGGTATCGTTCGTTGCTATTGGTTGTTCTTCACCATATCCTACAGAGGTTAATCTGTCGGCTGCAATACCTTTACCAATTAAATACGTTACAACAGCCTTCGCACGGTTGTCGGATAATTTTTTATTATAATCATCCGCTCCTTTTGAATCGGTATGTCCACCAATTTCAATTTTTAAGGTAGGAACATCCTGCAATAGTTTTGTTAAACGCTCCAACTCATTGGTAGATTCCGGACGTAAGGTAGCTTTATCAAAGTCAAAGAAAATATTCTTTAAGATGATCTTGCTTCCTACTGCTACATTCTTCAACTCCACATCTTTTGTTACTTCCTGGAATGCTGCTGTTGCCGGAATATCAAAGTTCTCGGAATGGAACAGATATCCTTCTTTTTTTACTGCAATACCATAATTTCGTCCTGCAGGTAAGGATACTAAGTATTTACCTGTAGAGCTGTTGGAAGTAAAGGTGGCTACCACCATGTTCTTGGTATTATCGATCAATTCAATGGTTGCTTCCAATGGTTTTTTGGTCATCGCATCGGTGATCACCCCTTTTAAAATGGTTAACTGTGCTTCTTTGATCTGCATCACCGGAGCAATCACTGTTTCTTTTACAGGTGCTGTTTGGCTCGCCAATAAGTTATCTTCATTGTTCATCACCATTGGTTTTTCAGGCCCAAGGAATGTAACCATGTAAATATCTTTTTCACCGTATCCGTTGTTGCTGATAGATGCATAGTATCCATGTTTACCACTTGCAGATACCACAAAGAACACATCATCATCAGGTGTATTAACGGGATAGCCTAAGTTCTCAGGAGTGCTCCACACTTTAGTTGTTTCGTCATATACAGATTTGAAGATATCGTATCCACCCATGGTTTTGTGTGCTTGCGAACTGAAGTACATGGTCTTCCCATCAGGGTGAATGTAAACACCTTCTTCACCATATTTGGTATTGATAGCCGGTCCAAGGTTTACGGCTTTTCCCCAACGTCCTTTTTCATCCAATGTACTCATGTATATATCACGGTCGCCCATTCCATCCGGACGGTTACTTACAAAGAACATACGCTTTCCATCTGATGCCAATGAAGCGGATGATTCGTGGTAATCGGTATTCACATTCTTATTCATACGCTCCGGCTTGCTCCAGGTATCACCTTTCAGATCACACTCAAAAATGTTCCCATTCCCTTTTTCATCAATATAGATCAAGAGTTTTTGTCCATCGGGCGCAAGCCCCATCGTAGCATCATGACCTTCGGTATTAATTGGTTTTCCTGCATTTTGAGCCGGTGTCCATTTTCCGTTTTTGTTAAAGGATACATAAATATCTTCAAATGGCTCCATTAATAATTCATCCATTCCACCACCTGTTGTTCCTGTTCTGCGGGAAGTAAACATCAATACCGATTCATCGGCCGAAATGATCGGACCATATTCCGGGAATGAAGTATTTACTTCGGGTCCCACATTATCAATGAACACACGGATCGGATTTTTAACCAACTCTTTTCCTGTATTACATTCTTCAATGTGTTTATTTACATCTTCAATGATCTCCGCAAATTCGCTTGGTTTGGTAATGGTTGCCTGAAACTTTTTGAATTCTGCAATAGCTTTGTCCCATTGCATATCTAAATGATAGGCTTTTCCTAATACATAGTGGATCTGTGGATCAACATTCGGATTAAGTTCCAAGGCTTTTTCCAAAAATGGAATTGATTTTAATTTGTAGCTGGAATACAAATAACATTTTCCGATCTTATAATTCAGCAATGCATTGTTCGGGTTGAATTTTTGTGCTAACAAATATGGATCCAATGCCTGACGGTAGAATACCGAACCTTGTGCAAACAGGTCATCTCCCATTTCCAGATTCTTTTTGGCTTCTTTAAAACCATCCTTGTTATCCTTGAAATTATCTTTTGTGAATTCTACATTTTGCGCAAAAGCATTTGCTGTAAGTAGAATGGATAATATATATAGTATCTTTTTCATGTTCATCATTTTTTGTTTGATCAGCCCTCTTTATATTCGAAATTAATAGATTTCGTATTTTTTATTCGTAATTCGCTGGATGCTTACTTACAATCACCGGTATAGTTCTTCGCTGATTCAACCCCCAGCTCTATCGCTTTTTTCCAGTCGGCACAAGCACCGGCATTATCGCGCATCATTTCTTTGGCAATAGCACGGTTCAAATAAGCATATCCATAATTGGCATCCAGCTGAATAGCTTTGGTGCAATCATCAATAGCGCCTTTGTAATCTTTCAATTTGTATTTTGCTGATGCTCTGTTGTTATAAGCATAAGCATAATCTTTTTTCAGCTCAAGTACTTTGTTAAAGTCTTCAATAGCACCTTTGTAATCACCTGCATCTACTTTAGCACTACCACGGTTGTTGTAGGCTACATAATAATCTTTTTGCAATTTCACAGCTTCAGTATAGTCGCTGATGGCTGCTTTAAAATCGCCTTTTTTACGTTTAGCGCTGGCAATGTTATTATAAATGAATGCCAACTCTGAATTAGAGATCAATGCTTTGTTGTAATCACTGATGGCTCCATCAATATCATCGAGCATACGCTTAGCACTACCACGGTCGTTGTAGGCATAAGCATAATCCGGTTTTATTTTTACGGCAGCTGTAAAATCTTCAATGGCACCTTTGTAATCTTTGTGCTCGAATTTTATTCCACCACGATAATAGAAGGCTTGAGCATAATCTGCTTTTACTTCAATGGTTTTAGTATAGTCAGCAGTAGCAGCGGCTTTGTCGCCCAACGCGTATTTGGCTTGTCCGCGACTGAAATAACTATCCGCATTTTGAGCAAGTGTTAATGCTTTATCAAAATCGGCAATAGCGCCATTGTAATCTTTCATTTCAAACTTGGTAGCACCACGGTTGTAATAAGCACGTTCAAAATCGGCCTTTACTGTGATGGCCTGATTAAAATTGATCAAGGCACCTTGAAAATTTTTCATTTTAAAATCTTCAATCCCTGCATTGTAAAATTTTTCGGCATCCTGTGAGCCGTCATCCAGCACTTTTGCTTTGATGATCGTGTCGGTTTGAGCAGAAGCAGTTCCTGCTAAAGCAATGACACAAACAACAGAAAAGAATAGTTTCTTCATTTTTATTCGATTTTAGAATAGCATAAATATACTAAGAATTTGGCATAAAAACAGGTCAATTTTTATACCAAAATACCTCTTAAATTATATGCAAAAGCCGAACAATTTGATTAAGTTTGTGTTTATCATTTTATTAAAGGCTAACATGAATTTAACCATTTCAAAAGTATCCGTACTGGCACTTTCTCTAGCATTATTCAGCTGCTCAGAAGCCAAGAAAGAAGAAAACAAGACCTATACTCCCGAGGAGATCGCTCAGGAAACACAAAAAGCCAATGCTTTTTTTGACCGCGCCTTCGACCGCGATGTGGATATGAGTCCGATGCGACAATCTATTCTGGGAATCAAAAAGGACTATGACAAATGGGATGATATCAGCGATGCTTTTGAGCAAAAGAAACTGGAGCTTACCAAAAATTATCTGGATTCTTTAAAACAGATCAATGTAGATGCATTGGATGAACAAGGGAAGATCAGCTACCGTTTGTTTGAGAACGATCTGAAAGAACGCATCGATATGTTCAAATGGCGTTTTCATGAATACCCTGTCAATCAAATGGGAGGATTGCACACCGAAATCCCCGTATTCTTGATCAATATACATACCGTTGAGAACAAAAAAGAGGCGGAAGATTATATTTCCCGTTTACAAAAAGTGGATGCACTGTTTGCACAACTATTGGACAACTTAAAACAAAGTGAAGTCAAGAATGTCATTCCACCAAAATTTGTTTTCCCTTATGTGTTGAACGATTGTAAAAATGTGATCAGCGGAGCTCCTTTTGAAAAAGGGAAAGCTGCAGGCACCATTTTGGAAGACATTACTGCCAAAGTGAACAAACTAAACGATGTGGATGAGGCAGGCAAAAAAGAGTTGATCAAAAAAGCAGAAGATGCATTGTTAAGTTCGGTAAAAC
Organism: Bacteroidota bacterium; assembly: GCA_017303895.1. Classification (GTDB taxonomy): domain Bacteria; phylum Bacteroidota; class Bacteroidia; order 2-12-FULL-35-15; family 2-12-FULL-35-15; genus 2-12-FULL-35-15. Next base: position 62,311 of record JAFLBF010000001.1, read on the forward strand.
CGGCTTACGAAAAACTGATCGCCTATTGGACGGAATTAGAGAAAAAAGCAACAACAGATGATGGTGCATGGAAATTCCCTGAAGGCGATGCATTTTATGATGCTGCTTTAAAACAAACCACAACTACGGATCTTACTGCCGATCAGATCCATGAACTGGGATTAAAAGAAGTAGCACGCATTCATGATGAAATGCGTGTGATCATGAAAAAAGTAAATTTCAAAAGCGATAATTTAAAAGAGTTCTTCGACTTTATGCGTACGGATAAACAATTCTATTATCCAAACACTGCTGAAGGCAAAGAAGCATACCGTGTAAAAGCAGTTCAGATCATTGATAGCATGAAAGGTAAATTGGATGGATTGTTTATCACTAAACCAAAAGCAGATTGTGTGGTAATGCCGGTGGAAGCCTTCCGCGAAAAATCGGCCGGTGGTGCATTCTATGAAGAACCAGCCATTGATGGTTCCCGTCCGGGCCGTTATTACATTAACTTATACAACATGGCCGATCAGGCGATCTATCAAATGGAAGCATTGGCTTACCATGAAGGTATTCCGGGACATCACATGCAAATTGCCATTGCACAGGAATTGCAAAGTGTTCCTAAGTTCAGAAAATTTGGTGGTAACACAGCCTATGTAGAAGGATGGGCATTGTATTCAGAACTTGTTCCAAAAGAGTTAGGTTTTTATTCTGATCCGTATTCCGATTTCGGACGATTAGCGATGGAGTTATTCCGTGCAGCACGATTGGTGGTTGACACCGGTATTCACCGTAAAAAATGGAGCAGAGAAAAAGCGTTGGCTTATTTTAATGAGAACACACCAAATCCTGAAGGAGATAACAAAAAAGAAATTGAACGATATATTGTTTGGCCTTCGCAAGCAACAGGCTATAAAATTGGTATGATCAAAATTTTGGAGCTTCGCGAAAATGCCAAAAAGAAATTGGCAGGCAAGTTTGATATCCGTGAGTTTCATGATGTAGTACTTACATCAGGTCCCGTGCCTATGAATGTATTGGAAGAAATGGTGAATGCTTGGGTGGATAAGAAAATGAAATAAGAAAATGTTTTTAATGAATTAAAATAACATGGCAAAAAAGACAGCAACAAAAAAGAAAACAGAGAAATCGATCTTAACAAAAAACTCGATCGACTTTTTACATAAATACCTGAACAACCCCTCTCCTACCGGATTTGAAACAGAAGGACAAAAGCTTTGGTTAAATTATATCAAACCTTATGTAGATGATCATTTTTGTGATAACTACGGAACAGCAGTGGCTGTGATCAACCCGAAAGCAGAATTTAAAGTGGTGATCGAAGCACATGCCGATGAGATCTCCTGGTTTGTTCATTACATTACCAATGACGGATTCATCTATTTAAGAAGAAACGGTGGTAGTGATCACATGATCGCTCCTTCTAAGCGTGTGAACATTCATACCGAAAAAGGAATTGTAAAAGCGGTATTCGGCTGGCCGGCTATTCACGTTCGTGATGCAGCCCGTGAAGAAGCGCCTTCTCTAAAGAATATTTTTCTTGACTGTGGATGCTCTTCCAAAAAAGAGGTAGAAGAATTGGGCATCCATGTTGGATGTGTGGTAACCTATGAAGATGAATTCATGGTATTGAATGATCGTTATTATGTAGGACGTGCATTAGACAACCGCATTGGCGGTTTTATGATCGCTGAAGTTGCCCGTTTATTAAAAGAAAGCAAAACCAAATTACCTTTTGGATTATACATCACTAACTCTGTTCAGGAAGAAGTAGGTTTACGTGGTGCAGAAATGATCACGCATACCATCAAACCGAATGTAGCGATCATCACAGATGTTTGCCATGATACACAATCGCCCATGATGAATAAAATATCAAGCGGTGATCTTGCCTGTGGCAAAGGACCAGTATTAACGTACGGACCGGCTGTACAAAACAATCTTTTAAAATTGATCATCGAAGCTGCCAATAAAAACAAGATCCCTTTCCAACGTGCAGCTGCTTCAAGAGCAACAGGAACTGACACGGATGCATTTGCTTATTCTATTGGTGGTGTTCCATCGGCATTGATCTCGTTGCCATTGCGTTATATGCATACAACAGTAGAAAGCGTGCACAAGCATGATGTGGAAAATGTAATTAAGTTGATCTTTGAATCATTAAAAGGAATAAAGAACAACCATAACTTTAAATACTTTTAATTCGCATACATATCTTAAAAACGAAAGCCCTGCTGAAATTCAGCAGGGCTTTCGTTTTCACAAACAATCTGTTTTATTTTACGATCGTAACAGTACCGATGTATTGATGCTTTTTATCGAATACGTCTTTCAATCTAACTTTCCAAACATACACATCCTGCTGAGCTACTTCTGCTCCGTGGTTAGCTCTTCCATCCCAATTCTTATAAATGCTATCGGTAAAGAAGATCATATTTCCCCAGCGATCGAAGATCATCATTTCGTATTCAACAATTCCAATTCCTTTTCCATTGAAATCATCATTGATCCCATCACCATTTGGTGTGAAGGCATTTGGAATAAAGAAAGTGAATTCAGGAAGAACAATGATCGTATTGGAAACAGAATCCACACAACCATTTGCATTTGTTACAACCAATGTAGCTAAATAAGAACCTTCAATTGCAGCGTATGGATGAACAGGATTCTGAACTCCTGACACGCCACCATCTCCAAATGTCCAATTCCAGGTAGTTACATCCGATGATGATTGATCATAAAAGCTCACAATGGTATCCAATACAGATGCAGGATCCGGATTCCAGCTAAATGCAGCGGTTGGATTTGCAAACACATCGATCATATTGGTAATGGTTGTGTCGTTTGTACAACCTCCATTTGATGTTACTGTAAGTGAAATAGAATATTGTCCAGGTGTCACAAAGCAATGCGAAGGATTTTGTGTTGTTGATGTTCCATCACCACCAAAGTTCCAATTCCATTGTGTAACATTTCCTCCGTTTGCTACAGTTGAAAGATCTGTAAAGTTTACGCATAATGGTGCACAGCCCGAAGTAATATCGGCTGCTAAGTTCACCACCGGCACAGGAAGTACTGTAACTGTTACCGTTGCAGTTACACTAGGCGAACAACCATCGTTAGCAGTTACAGTGTATGTGGTTGTAACTGTTGGAGAAGCGGTCGGATTTTGAGCGGTCGGATTGCTCAAGCCTGTTGTTGGACTCCAGGAATACGTATATGGACCTCCATTCCCTGCGGATGCAGTTGCAGAGATCGGTGTTCCAGATCCAGGACAAACAGAAGCTGTTCCCGCTGTAACAACAGCCAAAGGAGGAGTAACGGTAACCGTAACTGTAACAGCTGTTGCAGGACAACCATTTCCATCCACTGCATTTATTGTATAAACTGTAGTTGTTGCCGGATTAGCCGTAACAGAAGTACCTGTAGTAGCACTTAAACCTGTAGCAGGACTCCAGGTGAATGTGTAGTTTCCATCACCACCTGTAGCAGAAGTTGTTAATGTTGTATTTCCACCTGTACAAATAGTAGCATTGGTAGTAGGGTTGATCACCACAGGCGTTGGCTGTGTGATCGTAGCAGTTGTTGTACTCGTACAGCTATTCGCATCTGTTATTGTACAAGTGTATGTTCCTGCACATAATCCAGTTGCGGTTGCTGTATTTTGAACAGGTATGGTATTCCATGAATAAGTATAAGCTGCTGTACCTCCTGTTGCATTCGCAGTAGCTGTTCCATCGCAAGCACCATTACATGTAGTAGGTGTTGTTCCTGTAATAGATGCAAGTAATTGTGTTGGCTGCGTAATCGAAGTATCTGCAGTGGCAATACAACCTTCCGCATCCGTTACGGTAACGGTGTATGAACCAGGAGCTAAGTTCGAGCAGGAAGCAGAAGTACATCCACCTGTCCAGCTGTAATTATAAGGAGCAGTTCCACCATTCGGAATTACGATCGTTTGACCATTGTTAGCACCAAAACAAGTAACATCAATTCCTGCAATGGCAAGCGTTGGCATTGGATGAATGGTCAACACAAAAGATGAATCTCTTGGACAAACAGTACCCGGAGTTGTATAGGTAATCGTATATGTAGCAGGTGTAGAAGCTTGAATATTAATTGCACCTGTGGTTGCGTTTATACTTAATCCCGCAGGAGTTGCAGTGAACGTTCCTCCCGGTGTGCCTGTAACAGTAGCATTGATTGAAGCTGCATCATTACAGAATTCATTACCCGGATACGAGAAAGCCGGATTCTCTGCACCAGTGAACGTGCCCGAAACAGTTGTAGGACAACCATTAGCATCTTCTACCTGGAATGAGAATGGACCATTTACTAAACCTTGAATGGTGATGGTTCCGCCATTGTTTGCTGTTGTATTGGCAAACGAAGCTGTTGCAGGACTTAATGAACCTGGCACAGCAGTAAACTGAGAACCATTCAAGGCAGGCAATCCTCCATTGATGGTAGTAGTAACAGTTCCTGCATTACAATCCTGTGTTTCCGTATGAGTAATATTTGTTAAATACGTTACAGCAATTGGAGTTCCCATGTCATAACATGGCATAGTGGTATTCACATAACTATACACCCCATCTACAACAGAATACATGGTCAATGGCACGAAATAAATAGTACTGTTCGTAAATGTTCCCGGAGGAAAACTATTTAACAAACTTAGATCATTTGCATCTGTAAAATTATTAAAGTCGATAATGCCTAAAAAACAAGGGTCAGATGGAACAGTATTTACCGGATCTGGATTAACAGCCACCGTTGGAGGGCAGCTATACACCAACCATGCAATTCCCGGATCATACGTTGGCCCCGGAGGGTTGTTCGCAATTTCAGGTGGTGTATAATCGCCATTTGCAGTAACAGTGATCTGATCTCCGAAACACAATACATAATTCACATTACTATTTCCTGTCATGTTAATTGTGAATGTTCCGATATCGGCAGCACAAGCACAAGCTGCAGGAGCAGTAGAAGTGATAGTACTTGTACAAGCCGGATTAGCTGAGAATGTTGCTGTGATCGTAATATTGGATCCATCAGCTGGAATATTTGAGATGCTCCAATTATCCGGTGATGTAAAAGGTGGATTGATAATAGTATCGTAAGATGTTGTTCCATTGTTTACACTGATCGTTAACACACCGGTAGAAGGAGGTGATGTGTATTGAATAGTACCGTTCACCGTGTATGTGTTATTCCCTAAACAAGCAGAAATGTTTGCCGTAAAGTTGTCGATGTTACAAGGACAGAAAGGAGCGGTATAATTCAATATAGCAGAACAAGTTGGATCGGCACTAAAAAAGGCTTGAATACTACATGGTTGTCCATCGGCCACTTGTCCGTTCAAGGTATAGTTAAATGGACTTGTAACAGAAGCAACAGGATACGTTTGTTGAACACCATCACAATCAACGATCACCAAATTACCGGTAGCAGGACGGTTTACAAATGTAACGGTTCCAGTTGTGCTGTATTGGTTCGTAGCCGGATTACAAGCACCGATATTAGCCGTATAGTTAGTGATCAAACAGGCGCAATTATTAATGGTGACATTCACCGTTGAAGAACTGGTACATCCTCCCGCTGTTGCGACTACAGTATAAGTTCCTGAAGCAGCTAAAGGGACATTTGTAATACTTGGATTTTGTACATTCGAAGTAAAACCATTTGGACCTGTCCAGCTATAACCTGTAGCACCTGCTACAGTTGCAGCTGTTAAATTTAATGTAGTTCCTGAACATATGGGTGCGTTACTGCCTGCAGTTGGTGTTGCTAATAGAGCAGCACCCGTAACAGTAACCGTATTTGTTACAGCACATAAAATATTTGTATAGTTAACAGTAACAGTATAAGTTCCTGCTGCCAAACCTGTTGCTGTTTGAGTAGTTTGACCTCCAGGCGCCCAGGAATAAGTAAATGGACCACCTCCAACCGGAGTAGCTGTAGCTGTTCCATCATTCCCTGCACAAGTAGCAGGAGTTGATGCCATGGTTGGTGGACAGCATGAACCTACTGCAGTTAATACAGTACTAGGGTCATCTAAACAACCGGTACTGGTCCAGGATCCTGATTCACCATCACCACTCGTGTTAACAGAAACATTCAAATTTGCACCCGGATTACAAGCGGCAGCAACGGTAATACTGAAACAGAAATTCCAACTGCCGGCAGCAATGCTTCCACTGCAATTATCACCAAAATTATTTCCCGGATTATTTTGTCCGGCAACGGTCTCAAAATAAAAACCGGCCGGCCATGCTGTCCCTTGAGCATCCGTGATCCCTGCAGGATAATATGCCCAATAACCTCCTGTAGCCTGACAAGTAGGAGAAGGTGTTGTTGTCAAAGATGCTAAATTCCAACCGGAACCAAACGCCAGCTGAACACCGTGTAACCAGTTAGTATTAACTTGTGAGTATTGAGAAACGTGATAACAAAAATTGACTGTCTGCCCCGGCTGATACATCCCATTTACTGGCAATGGAGTTGCTGTTAAAGTAGATCCATTCAAACAATCCTGACAATCACGGTTGTTCTGAATGGTCATATTAAATGTACCCGACTGACCCGTATTCCCACTTACTTGAATATAGTAGGTTTGTCCGATGACCATCTGCTCGACAGTCAATGTTACAGTTCCACCTGTTCCAACAGCGCATCCACCCACACCGGTACCAAACGCCCCACAAGTTCCTGACCACATGGCCACATTTGGATTTGCAAAAGTACTATTGATCGTGATTACTGCCTGAAATCCACTTGCAACGAATGTGTACCATACATCATTAGCAGGCACACCCATATTCGGGCCACCCGCACCACTACATCCCGGCTGATATAAATAGGGATTTGCAGGTGTCGCACCTACAAGTGTTCCGGCCACATTTACTTGGGCTCCTGTACCAGCTCCCGGACAAGCAGGTGCTGCAGGCAAAGTACCAATAGGTGTAGCAGTTGAGCAATCATCATTTGCCGGTTGAGCAATTGCTAATGTCCCTATTAAACTGAAAAAGAGGATCGAAATGTATTTTTGAATTTTCATTTTGAAAATAATATTGCGCATTAGTGATGTTTACCTTGAACTGTATGTTTTTCAAGAATAAAGTTATTAGCTCCTAATTGAAACAGAGGCTCCACTCTGGAAGCTGGGAAACTATCCGGATAATCATTTGGATTGATGTTTAATCCTGCTGTTTGCAGTTCTGTTGCAGAAAATAATTCAACCTTCAAACCTGATTCAAATACAATGGTAGTACGTGTATTTTTCAAGCGGTGATATTTCATATTGCATGCATTTAGTGCATCCAGATAAGGTTGCACGTTCAATACACTGCCATTATCAATGATACGATACGTTTGATTGTTTTGCTCTTGAGCAGATAGACCAATAAAAGCCATAAAGAAGATCAAGACGAAAAAATTTCGAATGGTTGCCTGTTTTTTCATTTAATTTTATTCCAATTTTTTTAACGAATATAACCTAAAAAACACGAAAATCAATACCAAAATATTGAAAAATTTAGGTTTTGGGGGAAATATTTCCATCCGATTTTCAAAAAATCAGACATAAAAAAGGGATGCAAAGTTGCATCCCTTTCGTATTTTTTTGCTTTTTTGACCTATTTTATTATAGTCACATGACCAATATACTCGTGTGAATCGCCTCTAAAGTCTTTAGTGACGATCTTCCAGACATATACATCAATTTGGGCTACTTTATTCCCTCCATTTGCTCTACCGTCCCAACCCTTGTTGATATCTGTAGTTTTGAAGATCGCATTCCCCCAACGGTCGAAAATGGTCATTTCAAAGTTATCCGGATCGATACCAATACCTTTTGGCATGAACGTATCATTTATTCCATCATTGTTTGTTGGAGTAAATGCATTTGGAGCATAGATCACAAACTCAGGAATGATCTCAACCGGTCCATAAGCTGTATCTGTACAGCCAAATGAATTGGTAATGATCAACTGCACCGTATATGCTCCTGTATCTGCATACACATAAACAGGGTTTTGTGATGAAGAAGTGTCATTTGTATTGAATGGCACTCCAAAATCCCATGTCCAGGAAGTAGCACCTGTCGATTGGTCAAAGAAATTCACCAATGGAGCCGTACTTGTTGTTGGATTCGGTGATGATGTAAATGCTGCATCCGGTGCAGGGAATACATCGATATACTGTGAATTTGACACCGTTGAAACACAACCTTGAGCCGTTGTTACTGTTAATGTCACATCATATGTTCCCGGTGTTACATAGGTATGTGTAATCGGAGAACCACTTTGTGCTGCCGATCCATCTCCAAATGTCCATTGATAAGAAACACCTATATTACTTAAAGCTGTGAATGTTGGACTGAAATCCTCACAACCTGCTGTATCGTTAGCAGAAATAAATGATACCGCTTGCGGATGAATGATCACGGTAGAAGTATCCGTATCTGTAGGCGAACAGTTGTCGCTTGCAGTAACGATGTAGTTCATAGGTGATTGAGCGGCAGTAGGCGATACTGTTTGTGATGCTCCATTAAATCCATTACTCCAGGAATAAGTGTATGGTCCACCATTACCACCCGTAGCAGATGCAGATATTGTAGTCGATAATCCATCGCAAATTACAGCATCGGTTGCTGTTACTACAATTGGAGGATTAACAACAACAGTGATCACTTGAGGCGGAGAGATACAATTGTTGGCATCGGTTGCAAATACTGTATATGAAGTAGTAGTAACCGGGTTTACAGTAAACGGACCAGCTGTTGTACCAAAACTTGAAGGATTCCAAGTGTAGGTATATCCAGGAGTTCCACCAAAGCCGGCACCATAGATCTGGGTTAACTGACCAATACAAATTGTATCTTGAGGGCTTACAATGATCTGCGTTGGAGCAGGTTCTGTAATGGTAACAGCACCAGTTACAGTACATGAATTAGCATCTCTCACTGTAACGCTATACGTTCCCGTACCCAAGGCAGTAGCCGTTTGAGTAGTTTGTGAACCAACACCTGTCCATTGGTAGGTATAAGCGGGTGTTCCACCTATTGGGATCACAGTAGCAGTAGCATTATTCTGTCCACTACACAATGGAGGAGTGAACGTGATCTGACTGATCGTTGGTCCTGCAATATCAGGCACGGTAGATGTGGCATTAAACACACAACCATTTGCATCGGTTACCACAACAGTGTATGTTCCCGCAGCAACACCCGTAATAATGGCTGTTGTTTGACCATTTGATGGTGTCCATACGTAAGAATATGGAGCTACGCCACCGGTCATTGAAATCCCGGCACTTCCATTCGAATTTCCACATGTTGTTGGATTTGCGTTCGGATTACCTGCCAACGCAGCCGGCTCGGTAATATCGATAGTCGTAGTTCTAGAACAGCCATTCACATCTGTCACTACCACTTGATAAGAACCTGCAACCAAATTCGTAATTTGAGGAGACGAACCTACATTTGGTGTCCACTGATAAGTATATCCCGGAGTTCCACCTGATACAGAAATGGAGATTGCTCCATTATTCCCTGCATTACAAGAAACATTTGTTGAAGATAATAATGTAATCGATAAAGGTGTAGGCTCATCAATAATGGCTACTGTATTTATCGCACAACCATTTGCATCTGTTGTAGTAACAGTGTAAGATCCCGCACATAAACCTATTGCAGTTATTGTTGTTTGAGTATTTACATCATTCCATAAATAAGTGTATGGAGCTGTACCGCCTCCGGAAAGTACAGTAGCAGTTCCGTTACATCCTAAATTACAAGAAACATCACTTACAGCAGTAATTGCACTCACAACAGGTGTTGGTTCATTGATCATTACCGATGCAGATCCGGTACAACCTACAGCATCCGTTACAATAAATGAATATGTTCCACCTGATAAATTATTGGCAAAAGTATTCGTTTGATTTCCTGGTGTCCAGGATGTTGTATATGGTAAGATACCACCTGTAATACTCGCTTGTGCACTACCATTAGCAGCACCTCCACATGTTACATCAGTACTAGATACAATTGTAACAACCGGTGCTGTGTTATCATTCACATTGGCAACACCTGTTACACTACAACCATTATTATCTGTTACTGAGATCGTATAAACACCGGCATTTAAGCCCGTTGCACAGGCGATGGTTTGTGAAGATGGATCATTCCATGAATAAACGAATGGTGGCACACCTCCTGTTATCTGAGCACATGCACTTCCATCTGCGCTACCACAATTCGAATTGGTAGTAACTGCAGTTACAGCAAGTACAGTTGGTTCCGTAACCACCGCTGATGTTAGAACAGAGCAACCATTCGCATCGGTAACTGTTAAGTTCTGAACACCTGCACAAACATTTAATATAGTTGGAGTAGTATCTAAAGTTGGAGTCCATAAGAATGTATATGGTCCTGTACCACCTGTATACACTGCAGTTGCTTCTGCATCACATGCCCCAAAACAAGTAACATTGGTATTCGTAATGGTTGCTACCAATGGATTTGGCTGAGTAATATTTACTGTTGTTGAAGCAGTACAACCATTCGCATCGGTTACAGTTACTGTGTAGTTAGCCGCGCATAAGTTATTTACATTCGAACCGGCAGTTCCTGTTGGTTGCCACATATAGCTGAATGGAGCGGTTCCACCATTTACTGCTGCTTGAGCAAAGCCATCACATGCACCAAAACAGGATACATTTCCTGAATTTACAATTGAAACAGCTAAAGAATTTGGAACTCCAACATTTGCTGTAGCCGTTGTTGTACATCCTGTTACGTCTGTTACTGTAACTGTATACGAACCACCACATAAACCTGAAGCTACTTGTGTCGCCTGATTATTAGGATCAGACCAACTAAATGTAAATGGAGCATTTCCTGCATTTGTTGTAACTGCAGCCGTTCCATTACACAAACCGCTACAAGTTACATTTGTAACATATGTTGAAGCTGTCACCGGTACCGGATCCGTTAAAACCAGATTTTTAGAACTTGTACATCCATTCGCATCTGTAGCTAATAAAGTATATGTTCCTGCACATAGATTACTAACATTTTGAGTAGTTAAACCACCCGGTGACCATAAATAAGAGTAAGGTGCTGTTCCACCGCTAGCAACAGAAATGATCGATCCATCACATGATCCGGCACACGATGGATCAGTGCCCAAAATATTAACATTAAACAACAACGGTTCAGTAACTGTTCCTGAAATACTAGCCACACAGCCATTCATATCTGTTGCATTCACCGTATATGAACCTGCAGTCAAATTAGTTGCAGTTGGTAATGTTTGTCCGTTATTCCAAGAATAAGTATAAGGAGCTGTACCACCATTTACTGTAACAGTGATCGAACCATCATTTCCTGCATTACAAGAAACATTATTTGTACTAAATACAGTTGCAACAGGGCCCGCAAGATTGGAAATTGTAGAGGTGATCACTTGAGAACATCCGTTTGCATCCGTCACAGTACAAGCGTAAGTATTAGCAGCTAATCCGCTTACTGTAGCAGTTGTCTGAACCGGAACTGTATTCCATGAATAACTGTATGGACCGGTTCCACCGGATACGGTAACTGTTGCAGAACCATTGGACTGATTACAATTGGCATCTACATGTGTTTCAGCCAAAGTCATCCCTGTAGGTTCAGTAACTGTAGTTGAAGCCGTTTTAGTACAACCATTTGCATCGGTTATTGTAACTGTGTAGGTTCCTGCAGCCAAAGCTGTTGCTGTTTGAGATGTTTGTCCCACCGGAAGCCATAAGTAAGAATATCCCGGTGTACCACCACTAGGAGTAACGGTGATTGTACCATCTGTACCCGTAAAACAAGACACCGGTGTCATTGCAAATGTTTGTGAAATAACTGAAGGCTGCGTGATCACGGCATTTGCTGTAGCGATACAACCATTACCATCCGTTACTGTTACTGTATAACTTCCCGGAGCAAGATTACTTGCTGTTTGAGTTGTTTGTGAACTTGGGTTCCATGCATACGTAAATGGAGGAGTAGAACCTGCACCCATAGAAACAGTGATCTCACCGTCATTCGCATTTGCACATGAAACATTAGTGATTGAAGCAATGCTTGCTGTTCCGCCCGGATTAGAAGCTACATTCACCAATGCTGTCTGTTGACAGCCATTTGCATCAATTACTTGAACCGTATAATTACCAGCAGGGATATTAGTAGCAGTAGCAGTTTGCTGTCCGCCACCAGACCATAAGTAACCATAATTTGGTGTTCCACCTGTAACAGCTACCGATGCTGAACCATTAGATGCTGAACAAATAGCAGGGACAGAAGAAGTTGTAAGCGTTAAAGCTAAAGGCTGAGTGATCGTTACAGGAACTGTTGTAGTACAACTATTCGCATCCGTGATCGTTACTGTATATGTTGCAGCAGATAAAGAACCAAATGTTGCACTCGATCCGGAAGCACCACCATTTAATGAATAGGTATATGGTGAAGTTCCACCTGTTGGTGCTACTGTTACACTTCCGTTTGAAGACCCAAAACAGTTAACATTGGTTTGAGCAGAAATAGCACCTGTAAGAGCTAAAGGTTGAGTGATGGTAACCGGTACTGTAATGGTACAGCCATTCGCATCTTGAGCTGTTACAGTGTAAGAACCTACAGTCAATGAACCAAATGTTCCACTACTTTGAAATGCACCACCATTCAATGAATATGTATAAGGTGAGGTTGAACCGGAAGCTGTTATAGTAACAGATCCATTTAATCCTCCATTACAGCTTACGTTTGTTTGAGCAGTGATAGAGGCTGTTAAACCGGATAGGTCAACAATAGAAATTGTTGTGGTATTTGTACAACCGTTGGCATCTTTCACTGTAACAGTATATGAACCGGCAGCCAAACCATTAAATGTAGCACCAGCTTGGAAAGTAACACCGTTTATTGAATATGTATAAGTTGGTGTACCATTAGCACCTGTAGCTGTTAATGTTCCATTTGGAGCACCACAGGTTGCATCTGTTTTTGTAGCTGAAACCGTTACAAGAGTTGGTTCAGTAATAGTAACAGGAATTGTACTTGTACAAGAATTAGCATCTGTTACGGTTACAGTATAAGTGGCCGCTGCTAATGAATTGAATGTTCCACTTGCCTGTGGTGTACCACCATTTAAAGAATACGTATAAGCAGAAGTTCCGCCCGATGCTGTTACAGTAACAGCTCCTGCACTACCTCCAAAACAAACATTATTTGTTTGAGAAGTGATAGCCGCTGTAAGTGCTGTAGGCTGAGTGATCACCACAGGAACCGTAACTGTACATAAATTAGCATCTCTTACGGTTACAGTATATGATCCTGCTGTTAAAGGAGAAAATGTTCCACTTGCACCAAAGGTAACACCATCAATAGCGTATGTATAAGGAGATGTACCGTTATTACCTGCAACAGTAACACTTCCTGTATTGGCACCATTACACAATACATTTACCTGTGCAGTGATCGCTCCTGTTAAAGCTGATGGTTGAGTAATTGTAACAGTAACAGGGAATGTACATCCATTTGCATCGCGTGCAATAACGGTATAAGAACCTGCTGTTAATGTTCCAAATGTACCAGAGGCCTGGAATGTTGTTCCACCATTGATGGAATAGGTATATGGTCCGGTTGATCCTGATGCGGTAACAGTTACAGAACCATTGGAACCACCATTACAACTCACATTCGTTTGAGCGGTAATAGAAGCTGTTAAACCGGAAAGGTCGTTTACCGTAGATGTAGATGTGGCAGTACAACCGTTTGCATCGGTAACAGTAACAGTATAGTCTGCGGCTGCTAAACCTGTTGCCGCTGCTGCTGATCCACCACTTGGTGTCCAAGCATAAGAATAGGCAGTAGTTCCACCCGATGCTGTTGCTGTTGCAGAACCATTAGCCAATCCACATGTGGAATTTGTACTAACAGTTGATACAGTCAGCTGAGTTGGCTGAGTAACGGTTGTTGTTGCTGTACGCGTACAACCATTCGCATCTGTAATAGTTACAGTATATGTTCCTTGTGTTAAGCCTGTTGCGGTTGCATTAGTACCACCACTTGGAGCCCAAGAGTAAGTATATCCTGGAGTTCCACCTGAAGCAACAACAGTTGCAGTACCATTACTTCCACCAAAACAAGATACAGGAGTATTCGACATGGCACCAGCTATAACTGTCGGCTGCGCAATAATGGCAGTTGCGGTGGAAGTACATCCTACGTTATCGGTAACAGTAACGGTATAAGTACCGGCTACCAAACTATTAGCAGTAGCTCCGGTTCCACCTGTCGGATTCCACAAATAAGTATATGGAGATGTTCCACCCGCTGCGGTTACAGTAGCTGTACCCGTTGATCCACCAAAGCAAGCTACATCTGTTTTAACAGTTGATGAAGAAAGTGCTGTTGGTTGTGTGATCACAGCATTCGCTGTAACAACACAACCCACGTTGTCTGTTACTGTAACTGTATATGTACCGGCTGTTAATCCTGTTGCTGTTGTACCTGTACCGCCACTAGGTGACCAAGCTTGTGTATAAGGAGCAATACCTCCAGAAATGCTTACTGAAGCGGATCCATTATTACCACCAAAACAAGAGACGTTGGATATAACAGTAGTTGAAGCTGTTGGAGACCCACTATTATTAACTGCAACAGAGTTCGTTGCTGTACAACCATTATTATCTGTTACTGTTACTGAATATGAACCTGCAGCTAATCCCCCTGCAACAGCACCTGTTCCACCGGAAGGTGACCATGCATAGGTATAAGGAGAAGTACCACCTGTTACGGTAACTGAACCTTGACCATTGGATGCACCACACGTTGCATTCACAGAAGCCATGGTAAGCGTCATCCCAGCAGGTTGTGTGATTGTTGTTGTTGCTGATGAAGTACAACCACTGTTTGTTGTCACTACAACAGTATATGCTCCTGCTATCAAACCACTTGCTGTTGCTGCAGTTCCACCAGATGGAGTCCATGAATAAGTATAAGGTGTTGCCCCACCAACCGGATTGACTGTAGCGGCACCATTACTTCCCCCAAAACAAGAAACGTTTGTAGGAGTAATTGATAATGTTGCTGATGGTGTTACAGTTACGACAACAGTTGTTGTTGCAGTACAACCCAAGGCAGAAGTACCTGTTACAGTATAAGTTGTGGTTGTTCCGGGATTTGCTGTAACCGTGGCACCTGTTGTTGCACTTAGACCGGTAGCAGGTGACCAAGAATAGGTGTTAGCACCGGATGCTGTTAATGTTCCGGCAATACCTTGACAAATTGTAATAGGTGTTACGGATATAGTTGGCGTTGGATTTACGGTAACGATTACCGATGTTGTATTGGTACAACCGGCAGCAGTCGTTCCAGTTACTGTATAGGTTGATGTACTGGCAGGATTTGCAGAAACAGTTGCTCCTGTAGTTGCACTCAAACCTGTAGCAGGCGACCAAACATAAGTTGATGCACCTGATGCCGTTAATGCACCTGCAATACCCGGACATGTACTAATTGGAGCGACAGCAATAGTAGGCAATGCATTTACGGTTACAGTAACAGTAGCTGTATTCGTACAACCTGCTGCAGAAGTTCCTGTAACGGTATAAGTTGTTGTACTTCCCGGATTGGCTGTAACAGACGATCCTGTTGTTGCACTTAACCCTGTTCCCGGTGACCATGAATAAGATGCCGCACCGGAAGCTGTTAATGTACCGGGAGTTCCTGCACAGATCGAAATTGGTGCAACTGCTATCGTAGGTAAAGGATTAACCGTAATTGTTGCTACTGCAGTTCCTGTACATCCACCGGCAGTCCCTGTAACAGTATAGCTTGTTGTTGTTGCAGGAGAACCAGTAACACTGGAACCAGTGGTTGAACTTAAACCAGCTGACCAAGTATATGTTGTTGCATTTGTTGCATTCAATGTTGCTGTTTGTCCAACACAAATTGTAGGAGAATTAACCGTAGGAACAATGCTTGATCCAATTGTAATTGTTGCAACAGCCGTACTTGTACATCCTAAACTTGTTCCTGTAACGGTATAACTTGTTGTTGATGCAGGTGAACCAGTAACAGTAGAACCTGTCGTTGCACTTAATCCTGCGGTCCAACTATAGGTTGTTGCACCACCGGCTGTTAAAGTAGCTGTTTGTCCAGGACAAATTGTAGGAGAATTAACTGTTGTAACGGGAAGTGGATTTACGGTTACAACTACCGTAGTTGTTCCGGTACAACCTAAAGCTGTTGTTCCGGTAACCGTATATGTTGTAGTTGTTGGAGGATTTGCTGTAACAGATGTTCCTGTTGTTGCACTTAAACCTGTTGCCGGTGACCATGAATAAGTAGAAGCACCGCTAGCAGTTAATGTCCCTGATGCTCCCGCACAAATTGTAATAGGGGCAGCAGCAACTGCAGGTAAAGGATTCACTGTTACCGTAACGGAAGCAGTGTTTGTACATCCATTCGCATTTGTTCCTGTTACCGTATAAGTTGTTGTTGTTGTTGGATTGGCTGTTACGGTGGTTCCTGTCGTTGCACTCAATCCGGTTGCAGGAGCCCAGGTATAGGTACTCGCACCACCAGCAGTTAAGCTGGTAGAAGCACCATTACAAATCGCAACAGGCGCACTTACAGTGACTGTTGGTAAAGGGAAAACTGTAACGGTACTCGTAGTTGTTGAAGTACAGCCCGAAGCTGTTACAGTATGTGTAACGGTATAAGGACCACCGGCAGGAAATGAAACCCCTGTCGGATTGTTTGCTGTTGAAGAAGCCGGTGTACCACTAGCAAATGTCCAGGCATAGGTTCCTGTAGCACCTGTATTGGTAAAATTGAAAGTGGCAGTTCCACCTGCTGTTGCACAAATATTGGCGGTTTGATTAAAAGTAGAGCTTGGTATTGGAGTTACTGTTACCGTTACCGTACCTGTATTTGTACAACCGGCTGCTGATGTCCCGGTAATTGTATAAGTTGTTGTTGTTGTCGGATTAGCCGTTACTGTCGTTCCGGTCGTAGCACTTAAACCTGTCCCGGGAGCCCATGTGTATGTTGATGCACCGCTGGCCGTTAAGGAACCGGAAGCACCATTACAGATGGTAATTGGAGTGGCTGTAACTGTTGGTCGTGGGTTTACAGTCACAGTAACTGTCCCTGTATTTGTACAACCATTAGCAGCAGTTCCTGTAACTGTATATGTAGTTGTGGTAGTTGGATTTGCTGTTACAGTTGTTCCTGTTGTAGCACTCAACCCTGTTGCCGGGCTCCATGCATATGTATTAGCGCCACTTGCAGTTAAGGTTCCGGACGAACCGTTACATATAGTCAAAGCAGGTATTGTAACCGTTGGGCGAGCGTTAACAGTAACTGTGGTTGTACTTGAACATGTTCCACCGGCAGTAGTTGCAACTACAGTATAAGTATATGTACCAGCCGCTAGAGCAGCACCTACACCTGTTGGATTTTGAGTAGTAGAACTATAACCACTTGGTCCGGACCATGAATAACCGGTAGCTCCTGCTACATTCGTTGCGGTTAAGCCAAAAGTATTTCCCTGACAAACAGGGCCTGTATTTCCGGCAGTAAGTGTACAACCATTGCAGGGAGCTGGTGACGTATAAGCCTGTGTAAGCGTACATGTCGGGTCTGCAGTATAAGTAGCCGTAATACTACATGCACCACCATTGGCAGTAATACCTGGTAATGTATAATTATAGCTTGTAGAAAAAGGAGGATTAATGGTTTGACTACCTCCACAAGAACTAGTAATTGTAAGCGTACCTGTGCTAGGAGGATTGGTTGAGGTAATAGTACCAGAAACAGAATAAGTATTTGTAGCAGGCGCACAAGCACTTGGAGTAGCAGTTAATCCTGTCATGTTACATAAGATTGCACAATTGGTTGTTCCGTCTGTACCCGTAGCATTCCCTGCAACGGCTGATATGTTCGTAGGTAAATTTGAATAATTCGTAATCAACAATACATACCATTGACCAACAACAGCACTAGGGATATCGACTTGCTCATTTGCAGCAATAGAAAAACTACAATCTAATGGAGCACTTCCCAATCCTGAGCACATAACCGATTGAGATGCAAATGGCCCCCACAAAGCAAAGTCAATATCAACATTTGCAGAGTTGGACAGATTAATCATAATATTCCCTGCAGTTGCAATATTCAGATAGTACCACACAGGATTCGGCTGTGATCCTAAACATCCATAGTTCGGCCCTGCTGGGGCAGAAGTATTCGTTCCTGCAGGGTAGCTAACCCCGGTGGAGGTACAAAAAGGTTGTGCTGCAATACAATCTGGCAATGGTGGAGGTGGCGGACAAGAAGTACAAGTGATGGTCGTTGTACAACAATTTGTTGCCGTTCCACAGGCTGCATTCGTATTGTAGTGAATATAATAAGTCCCACTGGAAGTAGCTGTGAAAGTATGCGGAGCAGCCCCGTTAGAAACCACTGGACCATTGTAGGTCCCCGAATGAACAGTTACATAGCCCCCACACGAACTTGTTATTTGATAGGTATTACCGCTAACAATACCAGAAATTGTATTGTATTCTGTTTGGTAATTACAACTACTGATGGTTACTGTCTGCCCTCCGGAAGTTGGAGCAGTTGCAGAACCAAATGAACTGGTATTTGTACACTGGGCATATGAAAAATAGCTCAGTAAAAATAAAAAAATGGAGTAAAAATATTTCATGTCAACTTATTTTAGCGAAACAGTAAGATTAATTGAGGTAAGATATAATCTCAATTCTGTGAGTTTTATTTTGATCTCATCAAAAGACAAATTATTTTCCAATTGAAAATTAATTAATAATTGTCCATTAGAAGAATAAGAGTAAGTATAAGATTGTAAAGCAAAAAAATTTTTTAAGTCTGAAAGGACATGTTCAACATCCGAATCTGTTGGATAAGTATCTTTGAAATTTTCACTGATTGAGATCGCATACTTAAAATCAACTCCATTAAATATTGGCAAGCCACTTGCCTTATTACTATTTACTTTTTGCTGAACCTCTGGAGATAGATCGGAAAATGATTTTATTTCTTGAGCTGTGCATAAATGTGAAAGGATCAACAAAAATCCAAACAGAAACAATAATTTAGAATTGAACTTCATAGGCTTTAATAAATTAATCAGCAAACAAAGATCTACGTTAAAAATATCGTAATCTTTGATTAGCTGATATTAAATTTTATCTAATTTTTATATAAATATGGTGCAAAAAAACGACTTTGAGTTGCACCTGTTAATAAATTTTACTTAACAATGGTTACGTGCCCGATGATCTTTTTCTTTTTACCCTTAACATCTTTATAATTAAGGCGATAGACATATACATCCTGCTGACAAATATCGCCAACGTTATTTACAGCACCATTCCAGCCCTCTTTTTGATCAGTAGAAGTAAATATCCTCATTCCCCAACGGTCAAATATCATTAACTCATAATTTTTAGGATCAATGCCGTGCGCATAGACATAAAAAATATCATTCAAATTATCCCCATTAGGAGTAAACGAGTTTGGAATGTAGATCGTGATCACATCATTGATCACTACATATTGCGTAATTGAATCAATACAGCCACTTGGGCTATTAATTGCGTACAAGGTAACCGGATAAGTTCCGATATCAGGATAGGTATGAGATGGATCCTCTAAGGCGGATCCTGAACCATCACCAAAATTCCAGATCCATGTATTCGTGAATGAAGATGTATTTGTAAAGTAAATGGTTGGATTTACAATATCTGCATCTAAAGGTGTCATTGTAAAATTGGCATCCGGCTGAGAATTAACTGTGATCATACAAGCAATGGTTGAATCACTCGAACATCCTGCTCCGAAACTAACTGTAAGCGTTACATTTTGGCAGCCATCGGTCAAATAGGTATGCGAAGGATTAGAGCCTGTTCCGGCAGTGCCATCACCAAAATCCCATGTATAGGTAGCACCCGAATTACCGGTTGTATCGGCAGTAAAATTAACAGTTACCGGATTACAGCCTGACGTTACATCGGAAGTAAAATCAACCACAGGTGGTGCCGATGTAGTAACTGTTGCAACAGCTGTCCCCGTACAACCATTTGTTGTTCCTGTTACTGTATAAGACGTTGATGTTCCCGGAACTGAAATACTAGCAGTTACTTGACCGGTTGACCACACATAAGAAGCCGCACCATTCGCATTCAATGTTGTTGGAACACCAACGCATGTTGTAGGCGAATTAACTGTAACAACAGGCAACGGATTTATTGTAACCGTAGTGGTGGAAGTACTTGTACAAGCAGATGGAGTGGTAATAGATATTGTTACTGTATAAGTCCCGGAAGCAGCTACAGTTGCTGCAGGGATGCTTGGATTTTGAAGCGCGGAAACAAATCCATTCGGCCCTACCCACGAATAAGTTGCTCCTGCTAAATTGGTTGCTGTTAAATTTAATGTGGCACCTTCACAATGCGGACCATCATTGCCTGCTGTTACAGGACATGGTACACAAGCTGCGGGAGCTGTATAGTTTTGAGTTAATGTACATGCCGGATCAGCCGAAAAAACAGCAGTTACAACACAAGCCGATCCATCCGAAGTAAGACCATTCAAAGCATAAGCCATCGGACTAATAAATGGGGCATTAAATACTTGTGGCGTTCCACCACAAGAACTGGAAACTGTTAATGTTCCTGTTGCAGGAGCATTGGTGAAACCAACTGAACCAGTTACAGAATAGTTGTTCGTAGCCGGATCACAAGCCGATGCATTAGCTGAAAGTGATGTGATCGAACAAGTATTCGGGCATGGAGCTGGAGCAGTATAATTTTGAGTTAAAGTACAAGCTGCATTGGCAGAAAAACTGGCAGTGATCGTACAAGCCGCACTATTAGCTGCCAATCCTGTAAAGCTATATGCAGCAGGACTTGTGAAGGGAGCATTTAAAACTACAGGTGTTCCACCGCAAGAATTAGAAATGGTCAACGTTCCCGTAGCAGGAGCATTTACAAATGTTACATTGCCGCTAACATCATATTGTTGAGTGGCACTATTGCAAGCTGTAGGCGTAGCTGAAATTGCAGATATGGCGCAGTTCACCACACATGATGGAGGTGCTGTAAATGCCTGAGTGAGTGTACAAGTAGGATCGGCTGAAAATGTAGCTGTAACCGAACAACCGGCTCCGTTGGCTGGCAAACCACCCAAAGAATAACTAACCGTAGTAGGATTAAAAGGAGCATTGAATGTTTGAGTCGCCCCGCTACAAGTATTTGTAACCGTGAGTGTCCCCGAAGTCGGAGGTGTTGTATAAGTAATATTACCTGTTACTGTATAAGTGTTTGTTGCCGGATCACAAGCACCTGGAGTAGCTGTTAAGCCGGTCATATTACAAAGGATATTGCAATTAGTTGTCCCTGTTCCACCTGTCTGAGAAAACTCAATCGTCCCCGGATCATCGGCAAAATTGGTCAGAAGTAGCATATACCATTCTCCTGCTACAGCATTGGGAATAACACATGTTTCTTGAGCTGCGGTAGAATAACTGCAATCCACGGCACTGGTAGCTTGCAAATTGGCCGCACAAGCAGCAGCTGTACTTGTAAATGGGCCCCAACAAGCAAAATCAACATCAATACCATTACCCCCCCCAGATCGGTTTGTTCTATGTTGATAGTAATTGGTCCTGTAGTTGCAATTTGCAAATAATACCAGGCTGGATTGGGTGTTGTAAACAAGCAGTCAAAAGTCCCTGCATCAGCAATCCCTGTATTATTTGGAAAATTATAGGTCGTCCCGGTACAAAACGGATCGGCTGTAGGACATGAAATCCCTTGAGAATAAGCAAGGTTCCCTGCTAAAAATAAGATCAAACTTGTAAGGAGTATTTTTTTCATAAATCTATATTATCTTCAGACCAAAGGTCTGATGCAATTATCAATATATAAGTTGCACCAACAACCGGTTAAATTGTTAAAAAGTCGAAAAAGTGTTCAAAATTTAGCATATAAATATACATTTCTTTTCTAATTTAGCACTCTCAAAATCACAAAAACTAACTTAAATCACAATAAAATGAAAGTAACCGTAGTAGGAGCTGGAAATGTAGGGGCTACAACAGCTGACGTATTAGCATTCCGTAGAATTGCATCAGAAGTAGTATTACTTGATATCCGTGAAAATTTTGCGGAAGGGAAAGCATTGGACATGATGCAAACTGCAACCTTGAACGGCTTCGAAACCCGTATCAAAGGAAGCACAAACGACTATTCTAAAACAGCGAACAGCGATGTTGTTGTTATTACAAGCGGTATTCCCCGCAAACCGGGAATGACCCGCGAAGAATTGATCGGCATCAATGCAGGTATTGTAAAAACGGTTACTGAAAACCTATTAAAACATTCTCCAAATGCGATCGTTGTGGTTGTTTCCAACCCAATGGATACAATGACTTATTTAGCATTAAAAGAAAGCAAATTGCCTAAGAACAGAGTGATTGGAATGGGTGGCATCCTTGACAGCGCCCGTTTTAAATGCTATTTATCACTAGCATTGGATGCTTCTGCAAACGACATCGAAGGAATGGTAATTGGTGGACATGGCGATACGACCATGATCCCATTAACCCGTTTAGCTTCTTACAAAGGTGCTCCTGTTTCTCAATTCATGGATGCTGACAGCTTGAAAAAAGTGGCTGCTGATACAATGGTTGGTGGTGCTACATTAACAGGTATGTTAGGCACATCTGCTTGGTATGCTCCGGGTGCCGCAGTTGCCGCATTGGTTGATAGCATCTTAAACGACCAGAAAAAATTATTCCCATGCTGCGTATACTTAGATGGTGAATACGGACAAAAAGATATTTGCTTAGGTGTTCCTGTGATCATCGGCAAAAATGGTTGGGAGAAAATCGTTGATGTTAAATTAAACGATGAAGAAAAAGCTGCATTTGCAAAATCAGCTGACGCAGTTCGTAACATGAACAATGTATTAAGCACTATCAGCGCTTAATCGTTTTATAAAAAATTTAAAAGGCGACCATTTGGTCGCCTTTTTTAATATCTCAAGCATGATCACAACTATTCCATTTAAGATCTTGAATATTGATGGTGAAGGGTTTCACTTAATGATAAAATTAAAGATCAACAATCGCTCATCCTCCATGATCATTGATACCGGTGCATCAAAAACAGTTTTTGACACAACACGCATCAAGAAATTTGTTGATCAAAAAACATTTGATACACATGACCGCCTTTCAAGCGGATTGGGTACAAATACAATGAAAAGTCAATTGGCAACCATCAAAAAGATTAAGATCGGTGATCTAGAAATGAAGGAATATAAAACCATTTTACTCGACCTCTCGCACGTCAATCAATCCTACGAACAGATCGGATTAAAGCCGGTAGATGGTGTTTTAGGAAGTGATATTTTATTGAAATACAATGCGGTGATCGATTATGAAAAGAAGGTGCTAAAACTTAAGTTCAAAAAATAAATCGCTCTTTTACATCTGGTGTAGGGATCATACAACTTTCTTTCTTTCCAAACCATTTATACCTGTTACGCGCTATCAGATCATACACGGCATCTCTCACAAACCGGGGAATTATTATAAATCCGGATAACAGCGGATATGCTCCATTTAATTTTTTTGTAATTCGCAGGATCGCGGAAGATTTAACAGCAAATTGATCATTCTCTATCAGAATGATGCTATCTATTTTTTGCACATCGATAGCCAACTTTTCACATATTGCTTTCCCAACATCTGATTGGATAGGGGCAAATTTGAAGTGTGCTTTTTTATCGTGACGGATTATGAAGTTAACGGAGGAGTTGCAAAAATTGCAAACACCATCAAATAAAACGATTGCAGTATGATCATGAGTCTTTGGATCCATCAATTCCTCACACCAATTGCATATGGGTCTACCGATACTTCCACTTTTTTGATCGAACCATTTTCATTACTCAACATGTCCAATGTATTCAATTTGATAAAAGATACATTTCCATTTCTACCACCGCATTCACCTAAATGATGTGGTGCCGGTCCATCGCTCGAAGCATTTCTATTAGCAACAAATACCAGACCTTTGTCTTCATCAATTCCAATTCCATGTGGCTGATGTCCTGTGTATATATATTTTACAAATGAATTGGTACTATAATCGATCACCGCAACAGAACCTCGCTTCCCTGGAAAATTTACTGTATCTTCAGGACATGTTACAAATAAATAATTATACGCACTAGACACCACCATCTCCGAAGGCAAACCTCCAACCGGAATTGTAGCCAATAATTGATCATTAGCTGTATTAAATATTCTCAATTCCTTTGTTCCCTGACAAGTCACAAAATATTTATTGCCATCAGGAGAAAAAATAACTTCATGCGGCAATAATGATACAGGTGGAGGCGTAGAAAATAAATTCACTATTTGATCTATACTAAAATCATTTACAAAAATCTTCAGGATCTCACTTGAGTTTTGCAGAGTAACATACAAAGTATCTGCTGAAGAATTCAAAGTAGAACCATGCGGATTGTTATATCCAAGATTATGCGTTACCGATAATGTTTGCAAATTCACTTCAGCAATATCCCCATTAAAACTCCAATCGATCACAAATGCTTTCTGACCATCCGGAGTGATCGTCATTGTATTCCAATTCCTCAAACCAAGCATGGCTTCGCCCACATACGAATCATCTGAAGTGCGAAATTTTTGAATGGAATTTCCTCCGGTACTTATCACATACCAATATTGTCCATCAGGCGAAACTTTTATATTGTGCGGTGATTCAATTCCAGCACTATTCCCTACATTAACATAACGCATAGGCAACAAGGTTTCCTGATCAAAAACAGTAACTACATCACATCCTTGATTCGTCACATAAAACTTTTTACGATTGGGTTTGTCTGAAAATTTCACAAAACCCTCCCTATTGGGAGCCCCTGCATCGATCCAATTTTTCAACAATAGAACTTCTTCTCTGCTTAAACTCGGACGATTATACGGCATCGTAGGATTCAATGTAACTCCCAAATCGGAAAATGTATTTACATAATACATCATGGTGCTATAATCACTCCGGTAAGGAATTACCGACAAAGCATTCCTACCTCCTTCGAATAACTTATCCCAACTCTCCAACGACAGATCACCTGCTGCACCTTTACTCAAATTATTATGACAACCACTTACCGCACATTTCGTAAACATGATCTTCCCGACCTCCTCCGGAAACTGATTATAATCGGGAGTCGCCTTTTCATTTGTACATGAACTTAATGTAATAAGCACAATCAATATAGAAAAAACAAATATGTATGCAGGCGATATTTTCATACTCGTAAAGTTAAAAAATAAAACCCGCAAATAAAATTATTTGCGGGTTTTAAAAGTATTAGAAATTTTTCTATTCGGTTACCGGAACATCAATATTCACATCTTCATTTGTTCTTAATCGGACTCCAACGCCACCTGTAACAGGGGCAACAACGGCATTATCGTAACCTACGCCATACAAATAATAATCGCCTTTACGCAAGCCTTCAAATTTATAATTTCCGCTGGCATCAGCTGTTACTTGTGCATCATAAGCCGACACAGCTGCTCCCGGAAAATCAGTTGCACCATATTTTATGTACACAACACTGTTGGGGATAGCAGCACCATGATGTTCAACTACTCCCGAAATGGATGATTTTCCACCAGGTCCTTCTTTTTTACAGGACACTGCAGAGAAACTTATCACCGCTAAAAGTAAAATGTATATTGTATTTTTAATTTTCATGATCTATTAATTTCTTATAAAGTTAACCAATAATTACTCAGTTTGTTTTCTCCGGAGCAAATATTTTTTCTGATTAAAATTATAGGTCAGACCGACCATAAATTTAGCCGAGTGTTTTAAATTCTTGTCAAACCCCTGCTCGTAGGCAGGCAAATGAAAGGATGTGTTCAGCGTCATATTCTTATAAAAAACATCCAACCCCACCCCTGCTGTTAAAACATTCATAGTTGTTCCATTCTGAAATGTTTCGTGAATGTAAACGCCTTTGGTATATTCATAAAATCCTTGAATAGATGGAAAAAACTTCAGATCCTTCTCCTGCCTGAATTTGTAAAAAACATTCAAATAGGTTGCAGTACTATTATCCACCCGTTCGTGATAATAATTTTCGCCATTATACTTAAACATGGTATTGAAGTTCAATCCGAATTTTTTTACCCCAAATACATAATTGAGGTAAGCCAGATAATCTACACTCCCTGTCCCCGGTTGAAGCATATAATCGATGCGATTATTGGAAGCATCCTTTTGATAATAATCACCTACCGGCAACTTTAGTCCTGCTCCAAGGATCAAACGATGCTGATATTTTTCAGTCATAATTTTACTTACCACATGGTATGCTGCAAAAAAGGTCATATCACCTAGTCCTTGTATGGTCTGCTTTTGCTCATTTACACGATTTTGATTCATTACAAATGGTATAACTGCATTCAACTCAATACGCGGATGAATAAAAAATTTCCCCCTCAACTCAGCTGAAGTAAACAATTCATAATCACGTGGACTCAATGCAGAATCCGAAATTACGGTATGTGAACCATGCTTTAGCTGTTTATCTGAGAAATCTTGACCTCTGTTAGGATGATAGGATCGATGGGTATTCGGGAACAACAAACTTCCTTGTCCGGCCCCATAGTATCCACTATAGCTTTTATATCGATATAAAACGGATATGCTACTTTGATTATCATAAGGTGTGATTCCCATAAAACACCCGCAAAAATCACAGGCAAAAATGCTGTATTGCACAAGAAACCCTAAAAGGGTTAATATATATTTCATGAAGATCTGATTATATAAAATTGCTAAGGTGCGAATGGATCCGCAAACCTTCTGTCATTAATAAATGAATAATCAGAGAGTGTTTTTAAGAAGGCAATAATATCCTGTTTTTCCTGAGTTGTCATTGGAATACCGCCTACAACTCCTGCACTTATAGTGCTTGAATTAACAACACCTGAAGAATAGTGATCCAGCACTTGCTCTAAAGTAATAAATCGACCATCATGCATATACTGTCTGGTAAGGCCTACATTACGAAGAGATGGAACTTTAAAAGTACCGGAATCGGCCGCTAATAAAGTTATCCGGGCACGACCCGCATCCGCAAATACAGAGTCCAGACCATTATTCATGTATTGAAAATTAGTAAACAATGGTGCTGTATGACAAGAATTACATTTCTGCTGAAATAAATTTAAGCCATTCAATTCGGATGTGGAAAGCGAAGTCTCCCCTCTCAGATAACGATCATATTTAGAATTGGCAGAAACCAGCATACCCTGAAATTGAGCCATTGCTTTTAAGATCAAAGGTGTGGTGATCGTTTCTGTTCCAAAAGCCTCACGGAACAATCGTCTGTAATCAGCATCGTTCTGCAGCTTAACAACCACATTATTAATATCCTCATCCATCTCAACCGGATTGTCGACTGGAGCTAACGGCTGAACTTCCAGATGGTTTACTCCACCATCCCACATAAAACTTGGATGCCAATTTAAATTGTACAAACCCGGAGCATTACGGGTTCCTAATAACCCATCTATTCCATGACTTACAGCATGATCTAAATGTGAAAAAGCGGCAAACTGCTGATGACAACTTCCGCACGAGATCGTATTATTTCGGGATAAACGGGTATCATAAAATAATTTTCTACCTAAAATAAAACCTTCTGTTGTTAATGGATTGGTTGAGAAATCATACACCGGTTGTGGCCAACCTTGCGGAACCGAAAAACGAATATCGTTTACCGGTAATTCTTCTTTTATAACAGGATCTACTTCACAAGCATTCATAGCAACCATAATGATTGCTATGAATGTTATGAAATATTTCTTTTTTATTCTCACTCTCCTAAATTACAAAATTAGTTATGAATATGCTCTACTGAGAACATATCAGCATAGTTATCTGCAATTGTTTTTGCAGCAGCACCAGGCATGTGGATCATGTTTGTTGTCGCAAAATTAGTTGTAGTTGGATTTTTGAACATCTCGCTTAGATCAACCGCAAAGTGAATCTCTGGAGTAATAGAAGAGCTTACAATAGCTGTTTCAGCATTAAATGCAGGAGACACAGTTTTTAAAGTATTGTTAGCCCCTGAAAAACCACCCACATGGAATGTTAATGCACCACCCATAGAAGGAGATTGAGGAGAAGTACCTTCCATTTTAACCATGATATAACCACTGCTCCAGCTCCAGAACATACCATTTGCAGGATCTAAAGCTCCCGTTTGTGCTCCTGATACATTGCGCGCGCTATCCACACCGATCATAAATTCAATACCATCATACGTGTCAAATGGAACGCTAGATAATGCTATTTCTAATGAAGAAAGATCACTTGCTTGTAATAAGTGGTAACTATTAGATTCCGTATATTTTACAACACCTGATTTCAACAATTTAATATTAGAAATATAATAGTTGAATTTTGTTACATTGAATGTATCACCATTCGCATTGGTATAAAATTGAGAATTTAAGACCAAAGCATTGGTATCGACCATGTTTTCGAAATGCAAATTCAAACTACCTGTAGTCGCAGCAGGAGTTGTTGGAGCCGGTTCTTCATCCGGATCTTTTTTACAAGAAGTGAATACTAATGATGCTGTTAATGCTAATAACGAAAAATATTTAATTGTTTTCATTTGTTTAAATTTTTAATAAAGTTAATAAAGATAAAAGCCAAAATCTGTGACAAAGGTCACTTTGACCATTTTTTTAGCAATTTTTTGATTGCGAACAACTCTATGCAAGCATAGGCAAACAAAACAACTGCTAGCGTTAACAAAAGTTTTGTCATTACAATAAAAATTAAATTAATACTTAAGAAAAGAGGAATGAACCCTAAACGGTTCGAGGAGGCTGAAATATCGAATCCAGATACCTTGAATAAGGTATAATTGAATAAGAGAAATAGTTTCTATTTTCTAAGAATGTAATAAATGATGTTTGATCAACTAATACTTCTGAAAAATATTGGACTTCAAACTTTTCTTTTTGAGAAACCGGAACAGAGTTTTCCTTTTTATCCTGCTTTTTCAACTCTTTCGCCAAATGGCATTTACCATTACAAGTTGATTTTGGCTTTTCTTTATTCTCGCAAAGATTTTTGGAAATATATTCTTTATTTATCTCATAATCGGCTAAAATAATAAGCTTTGAGGCCGACTGAAATAAAAAAACACTAGATAACAATATGGCAATTACTGATTTCAAGCACCGATAATTATGTTACAAATGTACAACAAAAAATTTCGAAAAGCGTATTTATACATATATTTATGTTAATTATGACTAAAGTCATCAAATACAATCTAACCATAACAATCATTCTGATAAGTTTATTCATATCAAAAGCCCAATTTATTTCTGCGGTCGTTGGAATTGATGGTCTTACCTGTTCTGCTTGCTCATTTTCTACCGAAAAATCAATACGAAAATTAATATTTGTGGATAGTGTATACATGGAACTTGAGAAAAACATTGCCACCGTCTATTTCAAAAAAAACAGCTCCGTTTCCATTCATTCGCTTGCTCAAAAAGTAATAGATGCCGGATTCGCAGTAAGGAGCATTCATGCTATATACGATTTTCAAGATCTTAAAATTACTCCTGATCAATGCTGGGACTATGAGAACAATATCTATCATTTCATAAAAATTGAGAAAGAGCAAACGCTATCGGGACCAACTACGATAAAATTCATTGGAGAAAAGTACATGCAAAAAGCTGAATACAAAAAATGGAAATTACTGTGTACAAATACATGTAATAATTTAACCACTTCACTCACAAAGAACGTTTATCAAATTACTCTTTTTTGATCCGGTCTGTTTTAAATATAATCCTCACTTTTTCCCTGGCTAATTCTATATATGCTCAGGAGCTATTCCCTCATGTTGACCCTGCAAGCAATATTCCAAAGGGTGTATTAGGAATTCGATTAGCGAATGAGGGATTCAATGAAGTAAATGAGTTCCGCTTTTCTCAAAGTTATCGTTTTATGTTTGGCATTACATCCAAATTAATGATCACCCCGGCTTTTAACTTTAGCAATCATCATGGACGGAAATTTCCTAGTGATTTTATTGCCAACGATGGAAACATTGGCATTCACACACACGGTGTCAGCAAAGGCAATAAATACCCCTATCAATTGGATAACTTTAATGTGAATATTAGATACCGTTTCTTAAGTTTAGATAAAACAAAAGATCATTTTCGGATGACTGCCTACTTAGAAATGGCTGCCGGAAGAGAAGCGCACGATGAGGCAGAGCCAAATTTAATGGGCGACAATGGAGGAATTGGCGCAGGAATAACAGCAACAAAATTAAAACAACGCTTTGCGATCTCTGCAACAGTGGGTGGTATTGTCCCACAAGATTATTATTATCAACGTAAAGACTCCTCCTTAACGGTTAAATATGGAAAAGCAATTAACTACAGCTTATCCATGGGATTACTTTGTTTGCCTTTCAAATACAAAAGCTACAAACAAACAAACGTTAATGTCTATTGCGAATTTATTGGCAAAGCTTATGAAAAAGCAAGAGTGATCAGTAATTCCAGAGAAGTACTCATTGCCGATGTGCCAGGCCTGGAAGGCGGAATGTATGTTGAATTCCGGCCATCCATTCAATTTATTTTCAATTCTAACCTTCGAATTGATCTCTCTTATGGCCG
Source organism: Bacteroidota bacterium (assembly GCA_017303895.1). Classification (GTDB taxonomy): domain Bacteria; phylum Bacteroidota; class Bacteroidia; order 2-12-FULL-35-15; family 2-12-FULL-35-15; genus 2-12-FULL-35-15. The sequence goes on from JAFLBF010000001.1 coordinate 93,147, forward strand.
ACCACTCTATAAACGATCCTATACACATTTTTATCCATTGTATTTTTTTACGATACAACGTTATTTCTATTTCAAATAAAAAAGCTCAAGAATTTATCTTGAGCTTTTTATTTCTTACTGAATCTTTGTGTGAAACGTCAGATCAATATCTGTTGTTCCTGGAGCAAATGTACCATCCTTAACACCTGGCTGATGCTTTAAAATAATTTGTGTGGAACCCATACTTGCTGCACCTGTTCTCCATTTGGTTTGCAAACCTAATGGCAATGGTGTAGGAGTATTGGTATCAAAATCAGTTATAGAAACGTTTGCATTTGCACCCGTTACAGTATAAAAGAACAAATGATCATTTGCTTCCTCTAATATTTCATTGGAAATCGAATCTGCTGGTGAAGCAGTTTCATTCAAAATGACAACCTGTGCATAATACGTTTTATTGGCTTGCAAATGAATACTATCAAATTGCGTAAATGGATTTCCTCCATCTCCATCCGGATCACGAAAAGTAGCACTTGCCACATTGGCCGAATTGGCCGAATCCGTAAAATACAAAGTAAAAGTTGTAAGTACCTCTCCTTCGTTTGTAGGAGCAGGAGGCGTAGGAACAGTATCCTCATCTTTTTTACATCCTGTAAAAATTGATCCGGCAATGATCATTGTCAGAATAAAATGTTTGATTTGATTTTTCATATTTTTTTAAGTTTTAAAATTATTTTTTAATTGAATGGTTAATTGGTATTTTAATTCGAACCGAAATATTTCTACCTAATTCATCCGAATAATAACGGAAGCGGTTCATGTAATTTCTGTAAACAGTATTCAGTAAATTATTCCCGGAAATTGAAATTGCTAAACGTTGTTTTTTAAATTGCAAGGTGGTTCCAAGCTCCGCATTGAGCAAGAAATAGGCAGCAGGCGGTACAGCATAATCCGCATTTACCGGTACGCGCCATTGTTTATTCTCATATACACCATTGATGGAAATAAATGATTCATTTAAAATCTTCCATGATTCAAAGTCATAAGAAAGTTTTGTAATGGAGCGATCGGCAGGCATCTGAATCAAATAATCCTTTGCAGTATTATTATAAGCACGTAGGATCGACAACTTCTCTGAAACAGTTAAATGAGGAATAAGCTCATAACTGATCTGCCCATCCACTCCCATCAAAGTAACATTGGCTTGTGTATATACAAATGTTGGAAATGCACCACTAATGGTAACTGTAGCAGGAAATTTTGGTTGCAGATAAATAAAATCATTGATCACATTATAATAAGGACTGATCTCTATTTTTAATTTATCATTGTTATTATATTCTAAACTCGCTACAAAATTAACTGCCTTTTCCGGTTTCAAATATTCATCACCGATTTCATATGTAGCTGAACCATGATGAATACCTTTACTATGGAGCTCATTTACATTAGGAGCACGCCATGCCGTACCTGTATTCAAACTAAATTGCAATTTTTTATTGATGGAATAAATTAACCCAAGCGTCCCGGACATATTTTGATAAATATATTCAGGAGAAGTGATCACATTATTGACATACTTATACACCTGTAAATGACGATAATCATAACGGATACCTGCTTCTAACTGCAATTTATTTTTTGTATAGCGCTCGATCCAGTATGCTCCACCTGTGTAATTGCTGAAATTTGGAATAAAATAACGTCCTTCGTAGGTGTTACCTTGTTTCATTCCACTTATTCCAACTGTCCCTGTAAAACCATTGAATGAATTATGTTCCCAAAGCACCTCCAGCGTATGACTGGTTATTTCAAACTGCAACTCCGGTTTGTTAAGATCTGCCAATGCGTTATTACGAGGCTTTTCTTTATCAAACTCATTTCTCAAATTATACTGGCGGGCATATACCAAGCTTAGCTTACCAACATTTCCTGTTAACACAAAAGCCTTTGCTTTGAAAAGCTCATGTTCAACATGCTGATAAGGACGACCGATAGAATAAGTGAAATCAGCTTTTTCTAAAGGTTCCGGTCGATCAATAGCAGCCATCAGATCGGTAACATTTCCAATATGTGCTCCGGAGAATATTCCGATCGTTGTGTTAAACTGACTGTAAAACAATTCTACTCCGTACTTCGACTTATTCCATCCGATACCGCCTGAAAAATTATACTCTTCAACACCGGTGTTCTTTAGAATATAATTAGGGGTATTCAAATTGCCGGCTTTCTTTAATGTCCCTTGTAATCGCCAGCTCAAAGCAGAGATGCGTTTGAAATTCTGATTGATAATACCTGAAACAATACCGGATCGTCCGTTGCTCATTCCCACTAAATTTAATTCTGCATCAATACCGGCAGAATCTCTAAGCTTATCCGGCTCCACCAAAATAACACCTGCAATGGCATCCGAACCATAACGCACTCCATTCGCCCCCTTTATGACCGTTAATTTTGTCGCAACAAAAGGATCGATCTCGGGTGCATGTTCACTCCCCCACTGCTGTCCTTCTTGCCGGATCCCATTATTTAAAATGAGAATGCGACTACTATGTAAACCGTGAATAACAGGTTTTGAAATACTCGACCCTGTTTGAATCGTATTTACTCCTGTCACATTTCTAAGCGTTTGACCGAATGTTTCTCCCCTCAGCTTGTCTAGTTCTTTCTGCTTAATTTCGACTGAGTTAACGATCAGCTTCTGTGGTTCACGATCAGTGACTATATTAATTAAGCCAAGTTCATGCAAGTGGTGCTCTGGATAAAAATTCTGGGTCGTATTTCCATTAACTTCTATATGCATCACCAAGCTGTCGCATCCAATGTGATGACAAGTAATGGTATAATTTCCCGGACATAAATTCAGGATCTTATAATTTCCCAAAGAGTCGGTTAACGCACCTCTTTTGAGCTCTTTGATAAACACCTCCGCAAATTCCAATGGCTTCCGGTCATGGTGATCGATGACCTTTCCGCTTAAGGTGTGATCACATTGAGCAGATGCCGGGAGAATGAATAGGATGAATACAAATAATAGATAAACGCTTTTCTTCATTTGATCATTTAATGAGCCAACTGCGAAAGACAAATAGATTGTCTCCATAACAGTAGCTATGAAACAAGTAAACCATAGGATCTTAGATCATATAGTTATTACAATCATACATTAAACAACCGGAGGCGCTCTGGATGGGATATCCTGATAGGACGAAGGTGAATGAACACTGCTTGTAAAAAGATCGAAAGAAATGATCTTCCCAAAAGATCTAAACTGATAATACGCTATTTCTAATTCATTGGAATCAGGGACAGAATAGTCGCAAAGTGAACAAGAGTGCTCCTGCTCATGAAAATGCTTATCGGAAGATGTACAATGAAAATCGTCCATATGCTCCAATGTGTGCATCTCCTTTTCCACCAATGGAAAAAGAAATAAGAACAATAAAGCGATGGAACAATATCTATTTAGAATTTCTTTCATTTAACTTTGCAAATATATAACAAATTACCCCGAAATGGAAATTACCCGATTCAACATCCGTGTTTATGGCCTGTTGATCAATGAGCAAGATCAAATCCTGGTGAGTGACGAACTGATAAAGGGACATTATATTACCAAATTCCCTGGAGGAGGTTTGGAATTTGGTGAAGGTATCATTGATTGTCTGAAGAGAGAATTCATGGAAGAAACAAATAATGAAATAGAAGTAGTCGATCATTTTTATACAACGGATTTCTTTCAGCAGTCGGCATACAATCCGAGTCATCAGATCATCAGTATTTATTATCTGGTAAAGCCTGGGCATAACTTTCAACTCAACACACAAACAACTCTATTCGAATTTGTTCATCATCAAGATGAAGCTCAATCATTCAGATGGATCGATCTAAAAAATATAACTATTGAAGATTTTAGTTTACCCATTGATAAGATCGTGGCTGAACTATTAATTAAAAAGCACAAAAAAACGGACATTCAAATATGAACGTCCGTTTCGTAGTTTTCTGTTGAGAGTAGTTATAACAGTGATCTATTAATTCGATGATATATTAAAATCTAAAATTACTTTGCTGCCATTGTCTTCGAAGGTAACTTTATCGGCTAAATTCTTCATTAAGAAAACGCCTCTACCATTTGGTTTTTCGATATTCTCCGGGTTAGTTGGATCCGGTAGTGAATCATAGTTAAAACCTTTTCCTTCATCCTTTACAATAAAGGATACATAGGTTGGATGTGACTTAAAATAGATCTCAATATTTTTATTCGGGTTGGCTTGATTTCCATGGTAGATAGCATTATTAACCGCTTCGGTTAATGCTACTAATATATTTCCATAGTAATCTTCGCTAATATTGAAAACGTCACACACGTCTTCTATCATCTTCTCTACCAAAATAATGTTCTCGGCTTTGGAGCTGATCTTGATTTTTTGATTCTCAGCAAGTACCATTTTAGTTTTCTATCGTGTTAAAATATTGGTTAACTTTTGACTTATAAAACGGATTTAAAGAAGGTGGAACAGTTTTTAAAAGCTCCGTTTCTTTCTGTTTTAGTCTGTTATACTCAAAAAATTGATTAGGGTTACTAAAATTTTCATTTTTTGCTTCATTTGACTGCCTTTGTTCATCCATTTCCCTTTCTTTTTCTGCCTTTTCGTGCTCCAGAAGGCGGGTTAAAATTTCTTGCTGACGCTTCATGGTCTCCGGACTTATCAGTTTATTAACTAACTCTGTCTCGGTTTCCTCCATTTGTTTTGCTAATTTGCTCAAATTCCCCGCTCCCTTCCCATCTTTATTGATCTGATCGGCCATTTTTTGTAATTCCTGACGGATAGCTTCCTGCTGTGCAGCCATTTTTGCTATTTCCTGACTCATCCCTCCCATACCCATTCCCGGCTTTTGTCCGGGTTTATTTCCACCTTTCTCCATCCCTTCTTTCAATTTTTGGATCTGTTTATTCAATTGCTCCTGCATTTGTCGCAAATTTGCCATCGATGGTTTTTTGCCATTTCCTCCCGGCTTGCTGCAACTTCCACTTCCTGCCTTCTGACTTTTGGCTTGTGCTTGCATCTGACTTAATGCCTCATTGAGCATCAAGGCTAAATTATTAATGGATGTCATTGCAAATTGCTGCCTGCTCTGTGCCTCTTGCTTATGATTCTTCCCATCATACGAAGCCGTTTGCGACTCTGTGATCTCAGCCACCGCTTTTTCCATATTCATATTGATCGCACTGACCTCTTTGTTTACAGCAGCTTTAATTTTCGGCACACGTTTGCTTAATGCCAACAAACTATCCTCGATCATTTTGCTATCATCCTGCAATTTTTTCTGTTTCTGATTGATCTTAAAATATTGCGGATCACTCGGCTTTGCTTTTTTAAGGTCGCCCATCAACGCTTCTTGATCGAATGATAGTTGTATCAAATTTTCTAACAGTGCTCTTAATTTATTGATATCCTCTTCCGACTGTTCCTGCTCAGCTTGCTGTTGCATTGCTGACATTTGCTGACTCATCTGTTCCATTTTTTGAGCAGCATTTTTCTGCGATTTGGACGCATTCTTCTTTTGATTGTTTTGTAATTGATCACTACTATTCTGCATCTCCTTCTGAATATCCTGCTGCTGTTGTTCGGTATTCTCCATGGGCATAGGCTCTTCCAATTCATTATTCTTTTTCTGCATCTCCTTCATGTCCTTTTGCAGCTCCTCAAACTTTTTATTCAGGTCATCTTGCTTTGCTTTCAATTCTTTTGAATCAGCATTTTTTTCTTCTGCCTTTTTCGATAATTCTTCCTGCTTTTTAGAAAGTTCATTTAGCTTATCTATGTTCTCTTGAAGTTTCTGCTCCACTTCCAACTGTTTGAAAATTTCTAAATTTCGATCCAGCTCCTTCATCAGATCTTTATTGTCTAATTTCATTTTTTCCAAAGCTTCCTGGATCTTTTCTTTATCCATTTTCTCCATTAACTTTTGCAGCTCATTATATTTCTCCTTCAATTCAGGAGTCATTACCTTTTCAAATAGTTCTTCCAATTGCTTTTGTTTCTCCAACATTTCTTCATTCGGCTGTTTGTATTCGTTCTGCTCTTGAATATTTTGATTATTCTCATTCTTAATATTCTCCACCTTATTTTGAAGCTCTTTTTGTTTATTCAACAATTCTTCTAATTTTTTCTTCTCTTCCCATGTAAGTGTTTTCTTTTCAGCTAACTTCCGTTGAAGATCGCTCAATGCCTTTTGTACATCTTTTGCCTGATCAATACTTTTTTGCAGATCATCTTTAATTTTATCATTATTCTTTTCGGTCTTTTCTTCCAATTCACTTAAGGTTGGTGCTTTAAACACCATTTTCTGTGAGCGGGTTGATTTGCTCCCAACAACACCATCATTATCCCATACTTCAAAATAATATTCGATCTGGTCGCCAGGAGAAACGTCCAATCTATTCAGATCCCAATAATGAAAAAACTGATCCTGAGTTGATTGCTTATTAATGTCGATCAAAGCTGAATTAGTGGTCAGCTGTTTATACTTATCTCCAATAGCCGAATCATTATTTACTATAAATCGATAATTAAAGGTTAATTTAGAGAAGCCGTAATCATCCTTAATGTTTCCTTTAAAATAAATCCGCTTGGTTGACATGCTATCTTTCTGCTCCTCAAAAGAAACTTGCGGGTAGGCATCCGGAATTACATTAATCGAATAAGTAACAGAATCGTGGTTCTTTAGGAATTTGTTGGCCGTAATAACTGAATATGTTTTGTCCTTAAAAAGTCTTTGTGAATAACTAAATTTATTCTCATCAGAAGGTGCTAGTGCAAAAGATGTATCATTAAAATTCAAGCGAACTGCATCTGTATTCTGAGTATTAAATCCCCAGCTTACTTTTGTTCCAGCCGGAATGATCAGATCCCCCGTATTTTTTACAATCTCATTTTTCTTATTCAAATAAGCCGGATAAACAAGTGCTATATCAAAATTCAACAATATTGGATTGGGTAAAGCAACCAGCTCATATTGTTTTGACTTAAAACCATCTGCACTTAAAAAGAAAAGAATATTTTTTTGAATATTTTTGAAGGTGTATTTAAAATTAATAATGTCTTCCTTCTCTAATTTAAATTCATTTCCTTCTATTTCAATGAATACCTGATCCGGAATTTCCTCTCCTTTCATTTTCAAACGGAGTTCATAATCTTCCTGAGTTACGGCTGTTAATCCTTTATTTTGAATAACAAATTCAAAAGGAGCTTCTTTTTCAAAATATTCCGAATGTTTTACCAGGCGTTTTGTGCCATCTGTAATGATACTTGGAGCAGAGAACAAAATAACAACGATCAATAATAACGGGATCAAAGCATATTTCAAATACTTTTTATTATCGGAGAAGTCTATTGCAGATGTAAATGGAACCGGCTTTAATTCCACGATCTTCTGATCAATACTGGCATTTAACAGATCCGAATTCCCTGCATATTGCTCTTTGTCCCTTTGTAATTGGAGTACATTTAAAAGTTTGTCTTGGATATTCGTAAAATGTTTCCCTACAATTTGAGCCGCTTCTTCATAAGAAATGATCGGCCCCAAACGATATAGTTTTGAAAGCGGAAAGAAAATATAGTTGACAAGAATGGTAGCACTGAACCCAACGAATAGATAGAATAATACTGTCCGTACTAACGAATTAAAATGAGCATAAAATTCTAAAACTGTTACTGAGATAAAACTAAGCAACAACAATCCTATACTATAGATCAATCCTTTTAATAATTGATTTTTATAGTATTTCCGGATAAACTCATCCAGCTTTGCGATTAAACTTGTATAACCTGTACTCACCTGTTCTGTAACGCAACTTTTTAGTCAAAGTTACTCTCAAAGATACTTAATTTTGAGGGTATCTGCGCGCTTTTTTACTTCCACAACAACAAAAAATGCCTTAACTTTGTTGAAGTGAAATATTAAAAACAAGCAAAATGGTAACGAAAAAAGTAGAAACCGCATTGAATGAGCAGATTGCCTTAGAGGCTGCTTCATCTCAGTATTATTTAGCAATGGCATCATGGGCCGAAACACAAGGTTTAGAAGGCGTTGCTTCTTTCCTATATACACATGCAGACGAAGAAAGAATGCATATGTTAAAGTTAATTAAGTATGTAAACGAAAGAGGTGGGCAAGCACTAATTCCTGCTCTAAAAGCTCAGCCACAAAAATTCAAATCCGTTCAATTTGTGTTCGAGGAAGTTCTGAAGCACGAAATATTGGTATCAAATGAGATCAATGCTTTAGTAGAAGTATGTTTAAAAGAAAAAGACTATACGACACATAACTTCCTTCAATGGTATGTATCTGAGCAAATTGAAGAGGAAGCATTAGCTCGTAAGGTTCTTGATAAGTTAAAGCTGATCGGTAATGATGCAAGCGGATTATACTTCTTTGATAGAGACATGGGAAGCTTAACAGGTGCTGAAGCGAATGCCGGAAATGAAAAAGCTTAATTCTAAAGTTGTGCTATAAAACAAAAATCCCCAACCGTTTCGGTTGGGGATTTTTTATGATCGAATTTCTGTTGTGCTAAAAAATTATTTAGCTACAGAGAATTTTGAAGTTACAACTCCTGAATCTGATCTTAATTGGTAGAAATAAACACCAGAAGCTAAGCTGATTGTCTCAATTTTAACTTTGTATGTACCAGCAGCTTGATCGTTGTATTTATTATCAACAACAACACGACCAGCTTGATCAATGATCAACAAACGAACAGCATTAGAATTTTTCTCTAATGTATATTCAATTGTAGTTTTGTCAGCAGCTGGATTTGGATAAGCATTCATCTTCATTCCATAAACGAACTCATCGATTCCTGTACCAGGACCAGAGCAAATAACAGGGAACATTGCAATGTTGTTATCTACTTCACCAGTTCCTGCACTTGAGAATACATTGTCAGTAACCATCCATTTGTTGAATGTACCACCAATATAGTTAAATGCAAAATCAAGATCTGCAGCAGAATTGATATCATCACACAATAAACCTACAGTATCACCTGCAGCTAAACCAGCAGTTTCCATAGCAATTGCAAAATCACCAGTAAACGTTGGCTCAGAAGGGAAAGCAACAACATTAAAAGTTAAGAAAGTAGTATCAATGTTATCGTACAACAAATCACCTGAAGCAGAAGCTGTTGTACCAGGTCCTGGCCAGTTTAATGTTGTAACATTCACCGCACCTGCATTCACGTTACAAGAACGGTTTGCTGCCATTGGGTATAATTTAAAAGTAACTTTAGATGTTAATGATCCTGCAGCATCGCGCTCTTTTGCAGCAAATAATGAAAGAACATCAGTTACGTGTAAGGTAGCACCATTTAAGTTGCTATATCCTTGAGCACAAGTTTTTAAACGAGAATCAACGGTGTTACCATATACATAACCACCACCAAGGTATCCAAATTGTAAAACTTGACCGGTTGGTGCAAATTCAGGTAAAAATTCAGGAGAACCAGAAGTTAAGCTGATCAATCCTGCTCCAGCTGTATCTGGACAAGCCAAACGCTGTGCGTTTGTTGATTTCAAAGGCATTGCTCTTTTTGACAAAATTACGCCTTGACCCAAAGGTGCATTTTGTGCATTTGCAGCGAAGGAAATTAACGCAGCAGAAGCTAATAAGTAGATTTTTTTCATTTTGTTGATAGATTAGAGTTTAGGTTAATTTTTATTATTTATCAAAGCTAAATGAAATCTTTTAAAAAAACAATAGCTCATAGCCCACTTAAAATCAGAAATCCGCTTTCCCCAATAGGAAAAGCGGATTTCTGAGAATAATTTTTATAAAAATTATTTTACAACAACCATCTTCATTGAAGAAGTTGTGTTTTCATTCACTTTTAATGAATAGTAGTAAACTCCTGCTGCTAAATTCTCAGCATTTACTTTCACTGAATGTTTTCCAGCAGCTAATTCACCTTGATTTTGCTCGATCACTTTTTTACCAGTAACATCGTATACGTTTAATGTTACTTTAGAAGCTGATTGCAATTCATAGTTGATTGTCGTTACCGTTCCAAAAGGATTTGGAGAGTTTTGAGAGAATTTTGCTCCGTTTACAAACTCGTTCACTCCTACTGCATTTTCAGTAATAAAGAAATTATCAAAGTACAATACGTCCATATCGTTTGCAGTTTGATTGAATGCAATGTGAACTTGTTGACCATTTACTGAAGCAGGTAAAGAAACTGTTCTCAACACCCAAGTAGTATCAGTTGCATAAGTTGGAGAAGGATAAGCATCTGTTTTAGTGTAGATAGCTGTACCGGTAAAGTCAGCAAATGTTACAGGAGAAGAAACAGTAGCAGTTGATTGAACATAAACTTTGTATCCATCTCTGTAAGCAGGATTTGTTCTATCATACCAATTTAATGTTGCGCCACCTGCAGGGATTGTGATTGGACCCATCATTAACCAGTTGTTAGCCTGCCCTGCCGGAGCAAACCAAGAAGTACCATACCAGAAAAATGCAGAATCAGTTCCTCCTGCATTTACAGGATTTTCCCATGGGAAATAGAAATTATCAGCAGTTGGAGCGCCTAAACCGTTAACATCATTGTTATCAGAGAAAACTAATTCAATTGCAGTTGGAACACCAGCATTATTGGTAGTTAAACCATCGATATCTTCGAAAACAACGTCAAAAGAAGCTTGATCAGCTGCATCAGCCAAGAATACACCTGGAGCAGGTAACCACATTAATGTATCACCAGCAGCTCTGTCAGCTGACATTGGCATAACTCTGATTTGTTTGTTTGCTTTATGAACATTGTTTGATGATGTTCCAGCAACTCTGTTTTGTGCATTAGCTGTAAGCACTACTGCAACAGCGGCAACTAAAGTGTAGATTTTTTTCATTTTTTATTATTTAGGTTATTATTACTTTATTATTAAAATATCTTTACAAATATAATAATTCTGTCTGATTTTTACAAACCATCTGGAATAATTACACCAATTCCATATCCGCATAGGATTCTATTGGAGGACAAGCACAAATTAGGTTCCTGTCCCCGTGGGCATTATCCACTCTGGCAACGCTTGGCCAAAATTTAGACTCTTTTACCCATTTCAATGGATAAACGGCCTTCTCTCTTGAATAAGCATGCTTCCAATCATCCGTAATAACCGATTTAGCTGTGTGTGGAGCATTTTTGATCACATTGTCTTCTTTATCTGATTTTCCTGCAATAATTTCATCGATCTCTTTTTTTATAGAGATCATTGCAGAACAAAAACGATCCAATTCTTCCTTGCTCTCACTTTCTGTAGGCTCTACCATCAACGTGTCATGAACAGGGAACGCCACCGTTGGAGCATGGAATCCATAATCCATTAAACGTTTTGCAATATCTCCTACCTCAACACCTGCCTCACGTTTAAAGGATACGCAATCCAAGATCATCTCGTGAGCACAACGGCCATTCTTACCACTATAAAGTGTCTGATAATGACCGGCCAATGATTCCTTAATATAATTTGCATTCAAGATCGCCATTTTGGTTGCATCAGCTAAACCTTCTCCTCCCAACATCTTGATATAACCATAAGAGATCAACAAAATTAGCGCACTTCCGAATGGAGCTGCTGAAACGGCATGAATGCCTTTCTCTCCACCTGTTTTAACTAAAGAGTGAGACGGTAAAAATGGCACCAATTGCTTTGCTACACCAATCGGCCCCATACCAGGTCCACCTCCACCATGTGGAATAGCAAATGTTTTATGCAAATTCAAGTGACAAACATCGGCTCCAATATTTCCCGGACTGGTTAAACCAACCTGAGCATTCATATTCGCACCATCCATATACACTTGTCCACCATTTTCATGAATAATATTGGTGATCTCAATAATACTTTCTTCATAAACACCATGCGTACTTGGATAAGTCACCATTAAACAAGATAAATTATCCTTGTGTAATGTCGCTTTCTCACGCATATCGTTCACATCAATATTCCCTTTTTCATCACATTTCACCAAAACGATCTTCATACCACACATGGCCGCACTTGCAGGATTAGTACCATGAGCTGAAGTTGGGATCAAGGCAATATTTCTATGCCCTTCACCACGTGACTGATGATATGCTTGAATAACCAACAAACCGGCATATTCTCCTTGAGCCCCTGAATTTGGTTGAAAACTCATTTTAGCAAAGCCGGTGATCTCGCTTAAAGATCTATCCAACTCATTGATCATCTCTATAAATCCTGCTGCTTGTTCAACCGGAACAAATGGGTGAATATTGGCGAATTCAGGCCATGTAATTGGCATTAATTCTGACGCTGCATTTAATTTCATTGTACATGAACCCAATGAGATCATGGAATGTGTTAATGAAAGATCCTTATTCTCCAAACGCTTGATATAACGCATCATCTCCGACTCGGAATGATATATATTAAATATCGGGTGAGATAAGATAGCAGACTTACGCTTCACCAAAGAAGACTTTTGGGCTAAGATTGTTTCTTCCGAAACGCTAACATCCGTTTTTCCTGATGCAGATGCAAATACTGACAATACTGCATTTACGTCATCTGCATCGGTTGTTTGATCCACAGAAATAGTAATAGCTCCTTCTGTATATCTAAAATTGATCTGTGCCTTTTCAGCAAGTTCTTTGATCTTGGCATTATCCGTTCCAACTACTTTGATCGTATCAAAGAAAGAACCTTCTTCTACATTGTAGCCTAATTTTTTCAACTCAGTGGCCAAAGTAACCGCTGTCAAGTGAACCTGCTCCGCAATTCCTCTTAATCCTTCAGGACCATGATAAACAGCATACATACTCGCCATAATGGCTAACAATGCTTGAGCGGTACAAATATTAGAAGTAGCTTTATCTCTACGGATATGTTGCTCACGTGTTTGTAATGCCATACGTAACGCAGGATTTCCTTGCGCATCAACAGAAACACCAATGATCCTTCCCGGAATAATACGTTTGTATTCTTCTCTACAAGCAAAAAATGCAGCATGAGGACCGCCATATCCCATAGGAACACCAAAGCGTTGTGTATTTCCCACCACTACATCTGCGCCCCACTCACCCGGAGGTGTTAGTAAAACCAAACTTAACACATCGGCTGCTACTGCTACTGCAACACCGTTTGACTTTATATTTTTCACATATTCTGTATAATCATTTACTTTTCCATCAACAGTTGGATATTGCAATAACACACCGTAAACGGTAGCATCTAAAGCTTGTGTCTTCCAATCACCGATCACCAATTCAATTCCCAAAGGTGTTGAACGTGTTTTTAAAAGATCGATCGTTTGAGGAAAACATTCGTTTGATACAAAAAATTTATTGGCGCCATTCTTTATTTGATCACGGGAACGGTTACTGAATAACATGGTCATGGCTTCTGCTGCTGCTGTTGCTTCATCTAACAGAGAGGCATTCGCGATCTCCATTCCGGTAAGATCCATGATCATGGTCTGAAAATTCAACAAAGCCTCTAAACGACCTTGTGCGATCTCAGCCTGATAAGGAGTGTAAGCAGTATACCAACCCGGATTTTCTAAAATATTACGCTGCACAACCGGTGGCACGATCGTATTGTTATAGCCTAATCCAATATACGTTTTAAATACTTTATTCTTTGATGCAAGTGTTCTTAAATGCTTATGGTAAGCGTACTCCGACATCCCCTTCGGCAAATTCAAAGGAGCCTTCAAACGTATTGCAGAAGGTATTGTTTGGTCAATTAATTCATCAACAGAACCTGCTCCGATTTTTGCAAGCATGGCTGTTACATCATTTGCACGTGGACCGTTATGACGATTCACAAATTTGTCAGTAGTAATCATTTTTTGATTTTTTATTTAGGGACACAAATATAATCATTAAAAAGCTCCAATTTTCTCATTTTATTAACAAAGAAACAAATAAATCAGGCTTATGTTTTAAATGGTTATATTTGATAAATTTTAGTATAATACGTATGCTCAAACACCTGTTTTTAAGTTTCATTTTGACCTGTTTTTGTTTTTTTGGATTCAGTCAGGATAAAAAAGACACGATCTTATTGATGAACGGATCTATTATCATTTCCGAAGTGGTTGATACAACCAATGGTGTCACCACCATTCGTGACATAAAAAAGCCGGGAAGAAATATAGTAATTGAAAACGACCGGATTTTCTCCATTACCAATGCAACAGGTGAACATGTTATGTATGTGTACGATACGAACATCGGCAACGAATTTACAGAAGAGGAGATGAGATACTATATAAAAGGTGAACAGGATGCAGAAATAGGGTTCAAAGCTCGTGGTGCGCTTTATGGAAACCTTGCCTTGGGTTTGGCTTCAGGGGTAACAGGCAGCTTCTTTTGTCCGATACCACCCTTTGCCTTCATCGCTATGTCAGGCTTACCCAAAGTGAGGATAAAACACTCAACAGTTTCTAACATGGAATATTTAAAACAAGAAGCCTATATTATGGGATATGAACGTGTGGCAAGAAAGAAAAGAAAATTTCAATCAATGATCGGTGGAGGTGCCGGTCTGGTTGTTGGCCTGGGCACATTCGGAATATTAAAAGCTACGGGGAACGAGTTAATAAAATAAACTCTAGCCCATCAATATGTTTTACTTAAAACGTATTATTTATTTTCTTCTTTACAGCAATATCTATATTGCTATGGGGGCATTCGCCTTAAGCATTTCAACGTTCATAGAACTGGCTGTCCCCATCCAATTAAACTATTCAATTCTCGTTTTCTTTTCAACACTTTTTATCTACAACTTTCAACGCATATTTTATAAAGCACAAAATGACCCAATTGTCATTTCAGACCGCAGAAACTGGATCGGAAGGAACCAGAATACAATACGAATAATTTCGCTTATTGGCCTTTTAGGAACAATCGCTTTTTCATTTTTTATCCCCTTTCGCATCATCCTCCTACTTTCACCACTTTGTATTTTATCTCTGGCATATTTCTTCCCATCATTGGCATTAAGAAGATTTATTGGCACCAAAACATTCGTTCTTGTTCTTGTATGGACATTGACCGCCTATCTTATTCCAGCTTTATTAACTGGATCATTTGAGTTTTCAATAAAAGAAATCATACATATAGCAGCCGGATTTAGTTTTATGGCAGCCATTTGCATCCCATTCGACAATAGAGATATTGAGATCGACTCAAAGGAAAACATCAAAACATTTGCCGTTATGTTTGGGAGAAAAAAAAACAGCAAGATCGCCCTGCTGTTTTCGTTCATATATATTATAATGATCTCTATTCTTTATTTTTCTGAAGATCTAAAATTATCGTTTTACTTCTGCCATATTGTTCTATTCCTTTTAACTCTTACTTTTATTGTAACAGACAGAGAAAAAAGGAGCGAATACTTTTATATTGCAGGAATAGACGGCTTGCTTATAATGAAAGGAATTCTGTTTTTTCTATTAGAAACGTACACCCATTGAAAGCATAAAACTTGAGTTAGTATACTTACTCTTAACCGGCTCACTGATATCCGGATCATACAAGTAGCTATTTTGCTGATAAGCGGTGTAAACATAAGCAAAGTCGATAAAATAATGATCACTTCTATACCCTATTCCACCTGTATAGCTGGAGCGTGAAGCGGTTTTGTTATCGCCATTTTTAAAGGGACTTCCATAAAGTGCATACCCTAAACGAAGTGCAAAAGGATCGAAACGAAACTCTCCGCCAAAACGTAAATTATTTGTTGAAGTATAATTGCTTCTAATCATGCTATTCACCTCTGCAAATACATTTGGACGTGAACTTAGCTGTGCATAACTGTAATCTACATATTCATATTCTGCATTCAAAACAGCTATTTTATTGATCACAAATCCTGAACTCAGGATCGCTCTAAAAGGTGTTGTAACGGTGTAATCAAATTTTCCTGACTCCGATTGCTCTTCATATCGAACACTTTCCAGATCCGATTTCATAGAACTACTATAATCATCACTTAATGTAATAGAAGTTGGTGTATGAACCGCAGCACCTATCCTCAACCAATCTGTTGGTTTAAATATGACACCTAGTTTCATATTAACACCACTTCCCTGTGTGTTTAAATTTTGAGTGTAGGCGAAGGATTTAAATCCTGAAATGGTATCCTCTGTGTCTATTTCTTCAAAAATTGCTTCTTCATTGAATCGAACCCTTACAACACCTATTGTACCTCCTAAAAAAAGTTTATTATCGTAATTAGCACCGAAACTAATAGCCGTTTCGCCCATCGAACCTCTTGATTCTACTGATTTACGTTGCAATTGTCCATAATTTTTGATCACATGATCGTAATGTATAGAATCACCCGCTAAAGGATTTATAAGCCATGTACTCCAAGCCAAACCTGTAGAGAATTGATCAAACTCTGAATCGGAATAACCATTCGCATCGGCTACATACGTATCTAACAAGGAGCTGTTTTTGTTATACCCTTCCACTAAAATACGGTTATGAAAATTATTCGTACGGTTATAACCTACTCCAATATTGATGGTTTGCCAACCTTTACTTTTTTCTTCATTCAATTTAAATGTCGCAACAAAACCAATATTTCCTAAATTGAAATTCAATTTCCGGTCAGATGCACTTCTTCCATTGTAATCGGAAATGGTTGTTTGAGAAAAAACAGATGGTGTAATGGATAATTCTGTTTTCCTGAAAACAGCAATTCCTGCCGGATTAAAACTGAGCGTAGAGATATCTCCTCCTAAGGCACCCATAGAGCCTGCCATTGAAGCGAAACGGGCTGTACCACCAAATGTGATCTGTGAATAACGCATGGCGTCAATATCGTTCTGCGACCAAAGCGGAAGCACAACAATTCCAAGTATATATACTAAAATATGCTTTTTCATGGTGTATGTGTTTTAGTAAGGGTATGCGATACAATGATCACATACCCATAAGAAAATAATGTTTAGCGTTTTCTTGGTTGAGGAGAAGAAGAATTATTACTTCCACCCGAACGAGGCGCAGGAGAAGAGCTGTTGTTATAATTTGGTGTTTCAAATTTTGGCTGCTCTACCCTTGGTTTCGGCTGATCATACTTCGGCTGATCGTATTGCGGTTTCTGAGGCTTCGACTGGTTATCATCGTTCCTTGGTTTGTCATAATTGTTTTGGAAAACCGGCTTCTGGTCTTTTGTATTCTGATCCGGCTTGGTGTATGTATCCGGTTTAGAATAATAATCATCTTTCGCAGTATTACTTTGCGGACGTTCTTTTGCATCTGTATTTGCTGGTTTATAATTCGGATTGACAGGTCGGTAACCCGGATTAGGAGTTTCTTTTACCGCTTGCGGTTTCGACATGTAATCATTTACGGTTGTTTGCAAAGCATATGGATTATCATTTCTGCCTTTTGTTTCTTCAAAAGGTTTTGCTGTTTCTTTTTCCACCGCATTCATATATCTGCTTGCTAAACTCGGCTGAGAGGTTGCTCTTGTATTGGAGCCGGTAGTTTTTCTCGGACCATAGTAATAACTGTTGTTGTCATAACTATTGAAATAATAATTATTGAAATAACCATTGTTATAGCCATTATAATAACCTGCCCAATAACCATTGTTGTAGCCATTCCAATATGGATTATAACCATAATAACCGTATGGGTCGTAGCCCCAATAAGGATTATAACCATAAGGATTATACCATGGATCGTATCCCCAACCATAACTTGAATACCAGTAATAACTTGGGTTGTAATTATAAGTCATGTAGGTTGGTCCCCACCAACTGTATCCCATATAAACACTGGTTCCATAGTTATACGGATTGCCGGAATACCAATAAGAATTGGTATAATAATTATCATAATAACCATAACTACCACAGTTATTATGAAATCTTCTTATACGGGTAGCATACTCATAATCGTAATAATCATCCGGATCGAATGGCTCTTCTTCAACTACTACAGTCTGTTTTTTTGAATTGTAGTAATCTTCGTCTGCTTTGGCTTGTTCAGCGGCCTTTCTATCCGCTTCCTGCTTCGCCATTTCGGCAGCAATACGAGCCTTTTCTTTATCGGCAGCAGCATCTTTTGAAGAGTAATAAATATCATCATCATACGTTTTTGTTGCCAATCCATTAGGAGTATTACAAGCACTTAATACAAGCACAAACAAGATCAATACTGCTAAATACTTTTTCATTTTGAAATATTTTAATTTAATGGGGATGCTGTACAAATCAATTTATATTTTGACAAACGAACAGAACAAAGGTTTATTTCCTATTTTTGCCGGACGTTTTTACATACGATAAAGTTACAAATACTATACCACAATACAATAAATTTATGAGTAAAGAATTACCAACACGCGAGGCCAATTATTCGGAATGGTACAATGAACTGGTAGGCAAAGCCGATCTGGCAGAACATTCTGCCGTGAAAGGCTGTATGGTTATCAAACCTTACGGATATGCCATTTGGGAGAAGATGCAACAGGCATTAGACAAAATGTTCAAGGAAACAGGACATGTGAATGCTTATTTCCCGCTTTTTGTGCCTAAAAGTTTGTTTGAAGCCGAAGAAAAGAATGCCGAAGGCTTTGCCAAAGAATGCGCTGTGGTTACCCATTATCGCTTAAAGACAGATGAAAATAATAAGGGAAAGTTGATCGTTGATCCGGAAGCAAAACTTTCCGAAGAATTGGTTGTTCGTCCTACAAGTGAAGCTATCATTTGGAATACCTACAAAGGCTGGATCCAATCATACCGCGACCTTCCTATTCTGATCAACCAATGGGCAAATGTTGTTCGTTGGGAAATGCGTACCCGCTTGTTCTTACGTACTGCCGAGTTCTTATGGCAGGAAGGACATACGGCACATGCTACAAAAGAAGAAGCAATTGAAGAGACAGAGAAGATGTTGAATGTGTATGCTCATTTTGCTGAAACATTTATGGCTATGCCGGTTATCAAGGGACTAAAAACTCCGAATGAACGATTTGCCGGAGCCGATGAAACCTATTGTATTGAAGCAATGATGCAAGATGGGAAAGCATTGCAGGCAGGAACCTCTCACTTTTTAGGACAAAATTTCGCAAAAGCATTTGATGTAAAATTTGCCAACAAAGAAGGGAAACAGGATTTTGTTTGGGCGACCTCCTGGGGTGTTTCTACCCGTTTGATGGGCGCCTTGATCATGTCGCATTCAGACGACAAAGGTTTGGTATTACCCCCTAAATTAGCTCCTTTCCAAGTGGTGATCGTTCCTATTTACAAAGGAGAAGAACAATTGACACAAATTGATGAGGTGGCCAATAAAATGAAAAAAGCAATGGAAGC
This sequence comes from Bacteroidota bacterium, assembly GCA_017303895.1. Lineage (GTDB taxonomy): Bacteria > Bacteroidota > Bacteroidia > 2-12-FULL-35-15 > 2-12-FULL-35-15 > 2-12-FULL-35-15. The sequence continues at coordinate 112,491 of JAFLBF010000001.1, forward strand.
CAAAGGTATTTCGGTAAAATACGATAACCGTGACACCCAACGTCCGGGCTGGAAATTTGCCGAATACGAATTAAAGGGTGTACCTGTTCGAATTGCTATTGGAGCAAGGGATCTGGAAAATGGAACAGTAGAAGTTGCGCGTAGAGATACCATGGAAAAGGAAACACTTCAACAGGCTGACATCGAAAACAAAGTAGAGCATTTATTGGCACAAATTCAGGATAATTTGTATCAAAAAGCATTGAACATGCGTGAAACCAGAACTTATGTAGCCGATACCTACGATGAGTTCAAACGTATTTTGGAAGAAACGCCCGGATTCGTAATGGCACATTGGGATGGCACCAGCGAAACGGAACAAAGAATAAAAGAAGAAACCAAAGCTACGATCCGCTGTATTCCTTTAAATAATAAGCAAGAAGCAGGTAAATGTATCTTAACAGGTAAGCCTTCTGCACAAAGAGTTGTTTTTGCAAAAGCATATTAATACATTCGTTGAATGGAAAACCTAACGCCTCGTGAACTGATCCTAAAAACACTTAAGGAAAAATCAAGCCTTAAGCAGGATGTGTATTACAACACATTTGAGGCATTCAACACTTTAAAATCAATTGCCAAGAACCTTTCAGCCGATCTGCAGAAAGAGGCAAAGGCCATTGACAAAAGATTGATTATCGAGTTTAAAGATAAAGGGGAATTTGAGTTCGAATTAAGAGTGGCTGGTGATCTTTTGATCTTTGTAATGCATACAAATGTGTTTGAATTTGACAAGAACCATTCTATTTGGAAAAATTCATACGTAAAACAGGATGGAACACGTTCCTACTGCGGATTGATCAATATTTACAACTTTTTGAATGATTCCTTCAAATATAACCGGGTAAACGACCTTGGTTATGTAATCGGCCGGATCTTTATCAATAAAGAAAATCACTTTTTTGCCGAAGGCAAGCGCCAAATGGCCTTTTTGTACAACGATATTGTAAATTCGGTGATCGATGAGGAAAAAATCAGATCCATTTTGGAGTCTGCTATTTTATATTGCCTTGATTTTGACCTATTTACACCTCCATTTGATTCTATCAAAGAGATCAGTGTATTGGATATGCAAACGGCCAGTGAGAGCATGCAAATTAAAACAGGAAAACGTTTAGGCTTTCGTTTTCAAGCAGATAGCGATGAGATCGACTAATTTTTTGTTTTTTTCATAGAAAATTTTGCAGAAATAAAATTTTAATATACATTTGCACTCCCAAAAATAATTGGCCCGTTCGTCTAGGGGTTAGGACGCCAGGTTTTCATCCTGGAAACAGGGGTTCGATTCCCCTACGGGCTACGAAAATTAAACTTTACTGCGAAAGCAGGTATTAATAAATAAAAAGATGGCAAATCACAAATCAAGTATCAAAAGAATTCGTTCTAACGATGCTAAACGCTTAAGAAACCGTTACCAAGCTAAAACTATGCGTAATGCTATTAAGGATCTAAGAACTGATGAATCTAAAAAATCAGCTTCTGAGAAACTTCCTAAAGTTATCGCTATGGTTGATAAATTAGCGAAGAAAAACGTGATTCACAAAAACAAAGCGTCAAACTTGAAATCAAAGTTGACTAAAAAAGTTAACGCTCTTAAAAAATAATTTTTTAATTATTTTACTTGAAATAAATTAAGGCTCTGCTTCATTGCGGAGCCTTTTTTTATATCTTTAACCGAACAAAATGTATGGAAAATACACGACAAACCTTAAATATTAAATCCTGGGCAGAAGATGACCGTCCGAGAGAAAAACTCTTTCTAAAAGGACGTCAAGCATTAAGTGATGCAGAACTCATCGCGATCCTGATCGGATCGGGAAACAGAGAGGAAAGTGCCGTAGAACTATCCAAACGCATTTTAAATTCAGCTTCCAACAATTTAAGTGAGCTGGGCAAGTTATCTGTTAGCGACTTAATGAACTTTAAGGGAATCGGAGATGCCAAAGCCATTAGCATTATTGCTGCACTGGAGTTAGGCAGAAGAAGAAAGGAGACAGAAACAGTAAAACGTGATAAGATCAGCTGCAGTAAAGATGTATTTGAGATCATGCAGCCCTTTATGCTCGATCTTCCACACGAAGAATTTTGGCTTTTGAACCTGAGCAGATCAAATTCGGTCATCAAAAAAGAATTGATCAGCAGAGGTGGTGTTTCAGGAACAGTGGTAGATACAAAAATGATCTTCAAAAGTGCGGTTGAGAATTTAGCCAGCTCCATCATCATTTGTCATAATCATCCTTCAGGTAATTTAAAACCAAGCGATGCAGATATCAGAATAACAAAGAACATCAAAGAAGCAGGAAGAGTAATGGATATACAATTGTTTGATCATGTTATTATCACTGAAAGCGGTTATTACAGTTTTAATGACGAAGGAATGTTATAGAAATACATATGCTTAAACTACTCACCATCATAGGCGCACGCCCACAGATCATTAAAGCAGCTGCATTGAGCAGAGCAATTAAAAATGATTTTCAGGGACAGATCACAGAAGTGATCGTTCATACCGGGCAACATTATGATGAGAATATGTCGCAAGTTTTTTTTGATGAACTCGATATTCCACAACCTAATTATAATTTAAATGTTGGATCGGGCACCCATGGAAAACAGACGGCTGCCATGATCGATGGGATAGAGGAAATATTACTAAAAGAAAAACCTTCCGCCATAGTTCTTTATGGCGACACGAATTCAACATTAGCGGGTGCTATTGCAGCATCCAAGATACATGTCCCTGTTGTTCATATAGAAGCAGGTTTACGCTCCTTCAATAAATCCATGCCGGAAGAGATCAATCGTATCATGTGCGATCATGTTTCCACATTGCTTTTTTCTCCAACAAAAGCGGGATATCAAAACTTGATAAAAGAAGGATTCAAAGAAAACAACACAGCACCCTACTCTATTGACAATCCTAAGATCTATCACTGCGGAGATGTAATGTTTGATAATAGCTTACACTTTTCAGAAATAGCAGAAAAAAAGAGTGGGATCATAGATCAACTGAAGTTGACAAAAAATGATTTTGTATTAGCCACTATTCATCGCAACAACAATACAGATGAACCGGAACGTTTACATGCAATTTTTTCAGCATTAGACAAGATCACCAAACAACACCAGATAAAGATCGTTTTGCCTTTGCATCCAAGAACAGCTAAACTGTTAAGTCAAAATTTGAATGCAGAACTGTATAGTTCTATCAAAACCAATAAACAGATCGTGATCACTGAGCCTGTTTCATTTTTGGGAATGATCGCATTGGAAAAAAATGCACAACTAATACTAACGGATAGTGGAGGTGTTCAAAAAGAAGCATTCTTTTTTGAAAAGCCATGTATCATTTTACGTACCGAAACTGAATGGACAGAATTAGTTGACTGCAATGCTGCAATCGTTACGGATGCCAATGAAAATAAAATAATCGATACGTTCAACTATTTTATTAAGAACAGACCCGCATCATTCCCCAAATTATTTGGTGATGGTAAGGCTGCACAATTTATTTGCTCTGAAATCGTAAAACACATTTCTTAATTGCTACTGATCTACACACATAAAATCACTCACAGGAACAAGTATATATTTAACTTGATCTTTAAGGACTATTTAAGTATAGACTTTGCACTGACGGATAATGTGGAGGAATTTAAAAATTCTACTGCTCCAAAACTTTCCTATACGATCAATCCGGTTGCTGATGAACTGTTTTTTACGTCAAGGAATTTATTATTTGAGAGTGGGATCACAGAACAGAACATTTCTATTTTTGAATACAACAATGAAAAAGTATTTTTTGCTACCGGCAAAGCATCAACATTGCCGTTTGATGTTTTTGCAGCCAGCTTTTTCCTTGTTAGCCGTTACGAAGAGTATCTTCCTCACATTAGAGATGAGCACGACAGATTTGATGCAAAAGACAGCTTAGCTTTTCAAAACAACTTTCTACAAAAGCCTTTGGTGAATATTTGGGCCTTGTGGATCAAAAATGCATTAAAGAACAAATATTCTCAATTACAATTTCCGGAGCGGAAATATCAATTCGTTTCAACCATTGATATCGACAATGCCTATGCATTCAGAGAAAAAGGATTTACAAGAAGTATTGGTGGTTATTTGAAAGCATTGTCAAAGTTTGATGTTAATGAAATAAAACAAAGGACAAAAGTTCTTTTGGGCTTGGAGGTAGATCCATACGACACTTATGATTTTCAGTTGGAGATCTTGAGAAAACATAAATTTAAAAGCATTTATTTTTTCTTACTGGGTGATTATGGTGTAAATGACAAAAATCTCCCAATTGAAAGTAAAAAATTTCAATCCTTGATAAAAATGCTTGGTGATTATGCTGATGTGGGCATCCATCCTTCTTATGGCTCTAATAAAAGCAAAGAACAATTAAAAAAGGAAGTCGGGCGATTATCGAAAGTATTGCACCGCGATGTTACAAAAAGCAGACAGCATTTTTTAAAATTAACCTTACCTGAAACATATCGCAATCTGATCGATCTGGATATTAAAGATGATTACACCATGGGCTTTGCTTCGCAAGTAGGTTTCAGAGCAAGCATTTGTACTCCATTCAATTTTTACGATCTGGATATGGAGCTGGAAACAAAATTGAAAATACATCCATTTGCCATCATGGAAGGCACATTAAAATATTACATGAAAGTGAAGCCGGAAGATGCGATGAAGAAAATAAAACCCTTGATCGATGAGGTGAAAGCAGTAAATGGCGACTTTATGAGCTTATGGCATAATGACACACTCAACAATCAGAATTTATGGATAGGCTGGCAAAAGGTATATCAAGAAATGGTAGAATACGCTAGTTCAAAATAGATGCTCAAACAGATCATTTTAAAATATGCTCCTGAGTTTGTTCTTGAATGGGCAAAAGCGTTGAAAAAAAATCAACGGAGAAAACAATTGCATATACAAGAGAAAACGAAAACAGGAATTACACAACAAAAACTGGTTGATGATCTAAAAAAAATAGGACTACAAAAAGGGGATTCCGTTTTAGTGCATAGTAGCTTGAGTAAGATCGGATTTGTAGAGGGTGGCCCGGCAACTGTTGTAAATGCATTGTTTGAGGTGATCGGTGAGGAAGGCACACTTCTATTTCCAAGTTTCCCTGCAAAAGGCAGAAACAAAACACATCTGGAAGAGCATCCATTTTTTGATATAAAGAATACACCTTCACAAATGGGAAGTATTACAGAATATTTCCGGAAATTAGAAAAGGTGCATAGAAGCTTTCATCCAACCGATCCTATTTGTGCAAAAGGCCCATTGGCGGAATACTATACCAACTCTCATTTTGGCCAGCTAACTCCTTACAACGAACATTCTCCATTCAGAAAATTGTGTGATAAAAAGGGGAAGATATTGATGCTTGGAACAACACTCAACGGAGCTTGCACAAATTTGCACACATTGGAAGATGCTGTAAATTTTAAATATCCTGTTTATGATGCAGTTGAATACGAAGTAAAAATGATCGATGAATCGGGCAAGGAACATCAAATGAAAACAAAAGTTCACAATCCCGATTATTCTGCCAAACGAAATTGCGATGCACTAAAACCAATGTTTGAAAATGAAGGGGTGTTGGTGAACGGAATGGTAGGAGAAGCGAAAACGATGCTGATAGATGCACAAAAGATGCTGGACGTAATGATCAAAAATTATAATGACAAAGGAGTAACGATGTACACTCCGTTCGGAAATTAAAAAAATGAATATCTACATTACATTAGATTATGAAATTTACTTTGGTGAAAACCACGGTACGGTAGAGGAGTGTATCCTTTATCCTACTTCCGAATTGATTCGCATATCTGAAAAGCACGGGGCTAAATTTGTATTCTTTGTTGATTGTGGTTTTTTACTGAAATTACAACAGTATAAAGATCAGTTTCCTGAACTAAAAAAGGATCACCAACAGATCACAGAACAGATAAAGTATTTATCCGATACCGGACATGATATTCAGCTCCACATTCATCCTCACTGGGAAGATAGTTATTACGATGGAAAGAAATGGATCATTAATGTGAAGCGATACAAGTTAAATGATTTTAGTGACTCCGAGATCGAGGATATTGTTTATCGCTATCAAAAAGTTTTAAAGGACATAACAGGTAAAGCTATTTTTGCCTATCGTGCCGGAGGCTGGTGTATTCAGCCATTTAGCAGAATTAAAAAGGCTTTTAAAACAAATGGAGTCTATTTAGATAGTAGTGTTTTCAGAAATGGAAAATTTTCATCCGATGCCTACGCTTATGATTTTACAAATGCTCCCGATAAGGACATTTACTCATTCGATGACAATGTTATTGCAGAGCAAAAAGACGGGTATTTCACCGAATTACCGATTAGTCCGATCCGCAATTCCCCTTTGTTTTTCTGGAAGCTATTCTTGTTGGGCCGGAAAGATCCATATTTGCATAAGCCATTGGGTGATGGAAAAGCAATGCCTGCACCCGGATACAGAAAAAAGCTATTGACCCGATTTACCAATAATCCGGTATCGGTAGATGGATATAATTCACATTTACTTCAAAAGGCATTGAATATATTGCTCAAAAAGCAATGCAAGCACATGGTGATCATTGGTCATCCAAAAGCATTATCCAGATATTCGATCCAAAAGATCGAAGAGTTTATTATAAAAAATAAAGAACAACACCGTTTTACAACATTCAGTAAAGAATTTTCAAAGTGATCAATTATACAGCGCATAACCATATCGATTTTAAAAGGTGGGACTCCTGCATAGCCAAAAGCAGCAACTCAAGTGTGTTTGTTACTTCCTGGTATCTGAATGCTATATGTCCAAATTGGTCGGCACTAATATTAAACGATTATGAGGCTGTTTTTCCATTGGCAGGAAATTCAAAATTAGGATTACCCTACCTCTACCAACCGCTTTTTACGAGATATTTAGGTGTATATAGCAGCGGAGAAATTTCTGAAAAATTAGTAACTAATTTTTTTGAGACCATTCCGCCTTCATTTAAATATATTGAGTTTAGTCTTCACGAGAATAATCCTTTCAATAAAGCTGATTTCGAAAAAAAAGAACGTCTATTTCAAACTTTAGAACTAGGCCGTTCTTACGAAGATTTGCACAACGAATTTAAAGGAGATGCAAAAAGAAATATTAAAAAGGCAGAAAAAAATCAGCTAACTATAACGAATGATCTGACACCTCAACAAGTAGTTGATCTTTTCAAAAACAACAAGGGAAAAGAATTAAAAGGATTGAATGATGCGGATTACCTATCATTAGCCAATTTAATGACGGCTGCATTAGATCATAATTCGGGATTTTTAGTGGGTGTGAAAAATCAAGATGAAATTCTGGTAGCTGCAGGATTTTTCATTACTCATAACAATAGAATATTATTTTTAAAGGGAAGTGCTAATGCGGAAGGCAAAAGCACCGGTGCTATGTACTTAGTGTTGAATCATGTCTTTAAAATTTATTCCAATAGCTTCAAATTATTTGATTTTGGTGGATCATCAGTGGAAACTGTTGCTAGTTTTAATCATAACTTTGGAGCAAAAGATTGCGTATATTTACAGGTGAAAAGGAATCGACTTCCTTTCATTATCAAATTAATTAGTGGTAAAAAATAAAGATATGGTACATATTATAGGCAATGGCAATTCAATATTCAATGAATATATTGCAGAGATCAGAGACGAAAAAATTCAAAAAGACAGTATGCGTTTCAGAAGAAATATGGAGCGTATGGGTGAGATCATGGCTTATGAAGTAAGTAAAACACTTGCTTATGAAAATCGCGAAACGACCACTCCTCTTGGAATTGCTACCTTATCCAGAATAAAAGAACAACCCGTAATTGCAACGATTCTTCGTGCCGGATTAGCGGTTCATCAAGGATTTTTAAATTACTTTGACAAAGCAGAAAACGCTTTTATATCTGCTTACAGAAAACACCACAAAGATGGCAGCTTTGATGTGCAGGTAGAATATTTAGCTTGCCCCGACATCAATGACAAAGTCTTGATCTTATGTGATCCAATGTTAGCAACAGGATCATCAATGGTGTTAACCTATAAGGCAATGCTTCAACGTGGCAAGCCCCGTCATACACATATTGTATCGATTATTGCAAGTGCAGAAGGAGTAGAATATGCAAAAAAACATTTGCCGGAAAATGTAACGATCTGGTGTGGGGCTATTGATGATGAATTAACTGCACAAGCTTATATTGTTCCCGGCTTGGGTGATGCCGGTGATCTTGCATACGGAAATAAGATCTAAAAACTATGGAGCAGGAGATCTGGGAAATAGTATCTGTATTCCTTATGAGTACAGTAAAATTTGTCTTTGGTGCCGTTCCAATGGCACTTGCAATGGGATTCTCCTTTTTTGAAACCGTTGTTGTTACTTCTTTAGGCGGCTTTACAGGTGTTCTGTTTTTTGTTTTTTTAAGCGACACATTGGTTAAAAAATTCAAAGCACAAAAAGAGAAAAAGAAAAATGATCAGACAAAACAAATAGACAAGAAGAAGTTCACTAGAAAAAACAAGATCATTGTTTTCATAAAACGAAAATTTGGCATTGCAGGGATTTCCTTGATCACTCCCCTTTTGCTTTCTATTCCTTTAGGCTGTTTTTTAGCCGTTCGTTATTTTAAAAACAAGCAACAGATCATTGCTTATATGTTTGGAGCAATTTTATTTTGGTCTGTTTCTATTGCCTCTTTTAAATTATTCTTTTAATGTATCAGCATATCTTTTTTGATCTGGATAGAACCTTATGGGATTTTGAAACCAATTCGCATGAAACGTTGATCGAATTGATCGATAAGTATAAATTGGTTGAAAAAGGTATTTCTTCTCCTACAACATTCATAAAAGAGTATTACGCCATAAATGATGTGTTATGGGAAGAATACAGGCAAGGGAAAATCGACAAAGAACTTCTGCGTTTTGAACGCTTCAAACGTGCACTCGATAAATATGAAATAGTTGATAGAAAGCTGGTTGAAGATTTCGGAAATGATTACGTGTATTTATCACCTCTAAAAACAAACCTACTTCCTCATACAGAAGAGATACTCGATTACTTAAGATCAAAGTATATCCTTCATATTATAACGAATGGATTTGAAGAAGTGCAGCATATCAAACTAAAAAACTCCGGTATCGATCACTACTTTTCAGAGATCATCACATCAGAAAGAGCCGGATACAAAAAGCCTGACAAACGAATTTTTGATTTTTCTGTTTCACTGGCCGACACTCAAGTAGAAAAAAGCATAATGATTGGCGATAGTCTGGATGCAGATATTCTTGGAGCAAAAAATGCAGGAATGCATCAGATCTTTTTTAATCCAAATGAAGAGGACCATTCCGAAGAAATTACGCATGAGATCAGCTCATTGAAAGAATTGAGAGATCTATTATAGATCAAGGGATCGTTATTTCATTTGATGTCACCACATTACTACGGTGTCCTGCCCTGTCGGTAAGTGTAATTTCAAACTTAACAACCGTGTGCCCGGGGGCATACAATGGAGGAACTCTCAACTTTGCTACAATATCACCGGTTAAGGCTTTGTATTGACCATCGGGAGTTAAATATGGAACTCTATAGCTGTAAAATAAAGTATCCATTGCTGCAGTAGAATCGATCGCATCAAATGGATGAAACAAATTATCGGTTCCCTTATAAAGATATTTCATTTTAAAATCATCGGGAGTAGTGGCATCGCCTTCAGCAATACCGATATCGCCATCTCCATCCGTGAAGGATATAATACAATCAGCAGAATCAAGACCATACTTCACATACTGAACAAACTCGATCTTTGGTTCAGGTGGAAAATCTTTTTCCTTTACACATGAAATAAGTATGGTAAGTGAAAAAAGAATGAATATGTACTTTACTAGCTTCATTTGTTCTATAAAGTTACGACATTTTCAATAAATAACCTGAAACAGTAAAAAATATTGTTTTTAAATTTCAGGGTTAATTTTCTGAACAATAACGGTTTCTATCCTTGTTTTAGATACAAGTTTTATCTTGAACAGGAAATGATCGATCTTGATCTCCTCGTTAATTTCCGGGATACTTTCATGATAATGCATGATCAAACCTCCAATGGTCTCAAAATTTTCCAAAATAGGAAGATCAAGATTGTACTTCTGATTGATATAATCAGTTTCCAGACGTGCAGAGAATACAAAAGAACCATCAGCCAATTCCCGTTCAATTAACTCTTCCTTGTCGTGCTCATCTTCAATTTCGCCAAAGATCTCTTCCATGACATCTTCCATGGTGATCATGCCGGAAGTGCCACCAAACTCATCAACAACAACAGCTATACTTTTATGTTGCTGAATAAAAATGGTCAATACTTCATTAGCCGGCATCGATTCGGGAACGATACTAACCGGAAGAAGGATGCTTTTGATGCTTTGCGGTTTTTTGAACAGCTCTTTCGAATAAACATATCCAATGATGTTATCAATGGATTCGGAGTAGACCAAAATTTTGGATAAGCGAGTCTGAACAAATTTATCTTTCAATTCATCGATAGATGATCGAACATCCATAGCAACGATCTCTGTCCGGGGGATCATACACTCTCTCGCCTTTACACTCGAAAAATCCAAAGCATTTTGAAAGATCTGGATCTCATGATCCATTTCTGCTTTTTTCTCAACAGCAGCAGTTCCTTCACGGACATAATTATCGAGATCGATGATGGTAAAAGCCGAATTCTCTTTCTCGATCTTCACTCTAAATATTTTCTTCAAAATAAATTCAGAAAGACCGATCGTTACCATTACAAAAGGGTACAACAAACCATAAACAATAGTGAGAGGAAAAGAGAATAAACTAAGTGTTCTATTCGGATTGATGCGAAATAAATTCTTTGGTAAATATTCTGCTGTTACCAATATAAAAATCGTAGATAGGAATGTGGAGATCAACAACACTGCTATTTTAGAAGAAACAAATCCACCAATTATGGGCTTTAGCTCTTCGTCCATATAAATACCAAATACAACCAAAGCAATGTTATTCCCCAGCAACATCGTTCCTAAATAACGGGAAGGATATTTATTGAAATAAGAAAGGATCTTAGCTGAAAAATTCCCTTGTTTATTCTCCAGCTCAATCCGCAGTTTGTTGGAGGTAATGAAAGCGATCTCTAATCCGGAAAAAAATGCCGAAGCTACTAAGGTTAATAATATGATTAAGACAGAAGTTTCCAATGTTATTTTTTATCAGTAGTGGACTTCGGTTGTTGTGAAGCCTCAAATCTTTTTCGTTGACGTTTTCGGATCGAATACATTAAGCCGCAAGCCAATGTAAAAATAAGAAAATAAATGGCGCCTTCATTGTCTTTTACAGTTATAAAGTAAGCGCACATAACGATCCCTACAATACCCATGATCAACCACAGGATCTCTAAAACTCTAAATGTTTTATTCATCTTTTTTTGTATTAAATTCTTCGTCTTTTACTGATAATTGTCCTTTTACATTCGTGATCTCATATTCAGAGAAATCTTGATTGGCTTTCAACCCATCGCCCCAGATCACCTCATCTTTTGTAGAGATCTTTACGAATTTATCGGTATAGATCTCTCTTGTTGATGCATCCCATATTAAATGCTCTGTTTCGAGTTTATCACCTTTCTCGTTAATTACAACCACTTTGTTCTTTACCTCCATTTTGCTCATCTGATTTCCATTGTCGAAACCTATTCCATAATTGGCAGTAAGTTTTGTCTGCTGTTTTCTCTGTTCATTGTAAAACAACACTTCGACACCTTTTGGAAGTTCCATATAGGATTTTTTACCCATATATCTATTAAGTTCCGGTGCGCTTAATTTTGCTCTAACTCTTGCCGAATCGCTATATATGATCTCTACATTTTTTCCCGACTCCACCGGTAATAAATGCTGAACCGAAGAGGTAATGGAGTTCACTTTTGCAATATCATTTTCACATGATATGAATAACACAGAAAAAAAGATACAAAAAGAAAAAAAAGAATATTTATGTCCGTTATTCATGCGGAATTAATCGAATTTCGGTTTAACAAACCAACGGTCGTTAATAGTAAATCCTACAGTTGCTTTTAAGAATTGCTCCTGAATAAGTCCATTAGAAGTAGTACCCCTCTGTCCTATCTCTACACCAATATTTACCATTGAGAAATTTTGAAGAATATAGTTTCTTCCGACAGGGAAACCAACACCAACACTCAGTGCATATTCAACAAGTTGAGTATTCTTTAATTCGATAGCACTTTGTGTGTATCTAACACCTGCACGATAGTGCATCCGCTTATGATAATTATTCAAGCCAAGTGCCTTAGCATTGGGAACAAATTGAGCACCTACTGAAACTCTCATGCTATTTTTCAAGCCTTGTGTTTGATTGAAGGCTTTAAAAGAGCTCCAGTTCTGCATGGCATAATCAGCAGACACCAACCATCTATCTCCTTTTTTGAAAGCAAAACCAACACCAAATGACAAAGGAAATGTAACCGTTCCTTTTACATCTTGTACATTTACGACAGTATCTTTTACAACCTCAAAACCTGTAGAGCTATTAAAATAGTTGTAAGAAAGACTATCTACACTTGCTTTCACATCTGTTTTGGCAGCAAACGTTGCACCCCACATGATCTTTACTTTTTCTTTTAAAACTCTTCCTTTAACCGAATCAATTAGGAATGCTTGTTGAACTCCATAATCTAAATACAGATCACCAACACGTCTGATCGTTGCGCTTTTTGTATTGAAACTAAAAGAACTACCAGGGAAGATCGTTCTACCTGAATTCTCAATACTACCAAACAAATAGGATGCATTCACACCCAAAGAAAGCGATTGTAATGCTTTTTTTCTTCTGAGTATCCCATTCGCTTTTCTCAGATCGTCAGCATATTCCTGAGGTGTTTTTAACGATTGATCTGCTTTCTTTTTTGAGACAAGTTGTTTATACTTATTTGATCGTGTAAACTTAGAAGGCAATCCATACAATGGTTTTACACCATTTCCAAAATACACCTGATTGATCCCACCTGAACCTTCATAAAGAAAATCAACGGTACCAACATTGGTAATACTTTGTTGATCAGAAACTTTATACCCTACGGCACTATACGGGATTAGGCCTACGCTTCCACCCCACCATTTTTTGAATGGGAATGCAAGGGCAACATAACCCAATGACGCACTATTGGTCACCGATTTAGTGGAAGCATTACTTAATTGGATACGGGAATAACTGACCCCTAATTCAGCGGTAGTTAATCTGTTCGTTGAATAAGAAGCAGGATTACCGGTATTAATAAAGAACATAGGTAAAGAATCGTTCTGCAAAGCAATATGCGAACCGGCCATTGCATAACCCTGAGCAAAGCCCTTCCCATTCAGATCACCGATACCATAACGGGAATAGGGAGATGTGGTAGGCGTTTGAGCCCAAATAACATTACCGGCAGCAAGTACAAATAGGGTAAGAACTGTATAATAAAAATTGCTCTTGAAAAAGATCTTCATACTTATATTTAATGGTCTGCCTTAGTATTATAATTTAAAATAGCATTCAACCCTTTCAGGATCAAATGCTGGTCGGCAAAGATGGTGTTTTTTAGCCGTTTCTCAAAAAAATTCATGTCTCCACCCGTAATAAAAACCTTTAAATTGGGATATTTTAACAAATATTGACCTATAAAACCTTCTACTTCGGCCAATGCGCCCAATTCGGCTCCCGATAAAATACTTTCTTGGGTATTTCTTCCAACCAAAGCCGAATAATCCATATCCGGCTCCAATAACGGTAATCGTGCTGTAAAAGTATGAAGGGCTTCAAAACGCATTTTTAAACCGGGAGAAATGCCTCCCCCCAAATACTCATTTTTGCTATTTACAAAATTATATTTGATACAGGTACCGGCATCAATGACCAGAATATCATTATCAGGCATTAAACTATTCCCCCCAACTGCTGCTGCCATACGGTCGCTACCTAAGGTATTGGCCGACTGATAGTTATTCTTCAATGGAACCGGTGTTTGAGATGTAAACAATATCACCTCAGCTTTATCCTTTAGTTGAGTAAGAAAAGGCTCTATATCATTAACTACCGAACAAACGATCGTCTTTTGGGGGCTGTATGTTTTAAAAAGATTGCTTTTGAACAGATCTTCAGTTGAATCAAACACAAAATGCTTTATTAGCTCCTTTTTTTCAAAAACAGCTGCTTTTAACCTCGTATTTCCTATATCTATAACTAGTTGCATATCACAAATCTACAAAATAAGCGAAGGAAGTAGGAAATATTTTTTTGTGTTTCTAAATATTTTTATACATTTGCAACCCAATTAAATGAGCTGGTACCTTAGCTCAGATGGTAGAGCAAAGGACTGAAAATCCTTGTGTCCCTGGTTCGATTCCTGGAGGTACCACAGCCAAACTAAGCCCCTTCTTGACGGAGGGGCTTTTTTATTATCTTTGCTCTATGAATTCCGGTGATAAAAAATCACGTCCTCTTTTCATTTTTTATGTACTTGTTGCATATGTATTTCTGCAGTTCAGCTGGTGGACCTATTCCATGTTCCAACTAAATAATGAGATCTCTACTCTTAAAACGGAATTAAATTTATTAAAAGGTGAATCCCCCGAAGATGTCATTCAAAAAGGAAATGAGATCAACGAACGCTTGCATAAGCGCTGGATCATGATCTCCAGTGAAGGTGCCTTTTTTATTGGGCTACTCCTTTTGGGCATTTATCAGATCAGAAAAACATTCAAGAAAGAAAGTGAATTGGCGAACCAGCAAAAAAACTTTTTGTTGTCCGTTACCCATGAATTAAAATCACCCATCGCATCTGCCAAATTGCAACTTCAAACATTGGAAAAGCGTGAACTATCAAGAGAAAAACAATTGGAGATCATCCAAAACGCCATAGCAGATACCGAACGTTTAAACACCTTGGTTGAAAATATTCTATTAGCAGCCCGTATCGATAATAGTGTATATTCGATCAACAAAGAAGAATGCGACCTATCTGCATTAACACAAGATATTCTTCTTCGTACTATCCATTCTTCTGATCACAAACAAAGAATCATTTTTAAAATCGACTCCGGCATTAAACTTCGGATCGACAGGAACAGTTACCCTTCCATCTTATTGAATTTAGTGGAGAATGCGATCAAATACGCTCCGGCCGATTCAGAGATTATTGTATCGCTGAAACAAAACGGACAAAAAATTATTTTATCCGTGATCGATCAAGGTAGTGGCATTCCAGAGCAAGAGAAAGAAAATATTTTTCAAAAATTTTACCGGATCGGGAGTGAGGAAACACGAAGAACAAAAGGAACCGGATTAGGGCTATACATTGTCAATTATATAGTAACACTTCACAATGGAACGATTGCAGTAAAAAGCAATACTCCAAAAGGAAGTATATTTGAAGTCACATTTTATATCTAGAATTATGTCGAAGAAAGTAGCATTGATCATACTTGATGGCTGGGGCTTAGGCGATGGATCTAAATCCGATGCCATTGCCCAGGCAAACACCCCATTTATGGATAGTTTATTTAAAAATTATCCTCACTCAACATTACATACCTCAGGACAAAAAGTAGGATTACCCGATGGACAAATGGGAAATAGTGAGGTAGGACATTTAAATATTGGAGCCGGCCGAATTGTTTATCAAGATCTGGAACTGATCAATAAAGCGATCAGAGAAAAAACGATTGACAAAAATCCAACGCTTGTTGAGGCTTTTGATTACGCCAAAAAAAATAATAAAGCTGTTCATTTATTAGGATTAGTATCGGAAGGAGGAGTTCACTCTTCACAAGAACACCTTCATTATTTATGCGACATGGCAAAGAATAATGGCTTAGAAAAAGTATTCATTCATGCATTCACGGATGGGAGGGACACTGATCCTAAAAGTGGTTTAGGCTATATGACCAATTTGGAAAACCATTTAAAAAAATCGACAGGAAAAATTGCAAGTGTTATCGGAAGATATTATGCCATGGATAGAGACAAGAGATGGGAAAGAGTAAAACTTGCTTATGATCTTTTGGTAAATGGTGAAGGAAAGAAAACCAATAATATACTAAAGGCTATTGAAGAATCTTATGCCGACAACGTTACGGATGAATTTATTAAGCCAATAATAAGTTGCAACGAAAAAGGAGAACCTATCGCCACCATACAAAAAGAAGATGTGGTGATCTGTTTTAATTTCAGAACAGACAGATGCAGAGAGATCACGCATGTGCTTTCACAAACTGACATGCCTGAACATGGGATGAAAACCCTACCCCTTTACTATGTTACGATGACCAACTACGATGATACATTTAAAAATGTACATATCGTATATGATAAAGATAATTTAGTGATGACTTTGGGAGAAGTCCTGGAAAAGGCAAACAAAACTCAGATACGAATTGCTGAAACTGAAAAGTATCCCCATGTAACATTTTTCTTTTCGGGTGGGAGAGAAAAAGAATTCAATGGCGAAAGAAGAATCATGGCTGCCTCTCCAAAAGTAGCAACCTATGACCTGAAACCGGAAATGAGCGCTGTGGAACTGACCGATGCGATCATTCCGGAAATTGAAAAAGGAACAAGCGACTTTATCTGTTTGAATTATGCCAATGCCGATATGGTTGGACACACTGGTGACTATAATGCTGTAGTTAAAGCTGTAGAAACAATTGATACATGCACCAAGAGAGTGGTTGAATCAGGCATAAAAAACGGCTATTCATTTATCATTATAGCCGATCATGGCAATTCCGACTATATGATCAATCCGGATGGGTCGCCTAATACAGCTCATACAACAAATCCTGTTCCTTGCATTTTGATTGATAATGACTACAAATCCGTTAAAGAAGGCAAACTAGCGGATATTGCACCAACCATATTAAAACTAATGGACTTGGCTATTCCAAAAGAAATGGATGGTCAAATATTAATATAAGCATGATGGATACAAACAACCCGATCGTACGCACAGCGGTATTTAACCCAAAGATCAAAACGTATATCTTTTGGATAGTCGTTTTTTATTTAATAGTCAGTGTCGTTGGAATTCTCATTTTACCGATTTGGATATTTGGACTAGGCCAGTGGCTTTCGGGAAAATTTTTTAAAACATTAAAATGTGAACTAACAGAAAAGAACCTGTATTTTTCGAAAGGCATCATTTTACATATTGAAAAAACCATCCCATTAGAGAATATTCAGGATATTTCTTTTTGGGGAGGTCCTATCCTGCGATCACTAGGACTCACCTTTATAAAAATAGAAACCGCTGGAGGCGGTGGTGCACATAACGCCAATATGATGAGTATTCCCGGGGTTGAACAAGCGGAAGAGTTCAAAAACTTGATCCTTCTCCACAGGGAAAAAGTGATCAAACAGAAAAACGGACAAGCGCAAACGGGCACATCCGAGAATCAGATTCTTAAAGAAATCAAGAATGAATTGACAGAGATCAAAAACATCCTTTCTCAAAAATGATTTTTGATAATTATTGAATACTATACTATTCAACAAATAATCTTATTTTAGTCAAAAAACAGAGGCAACCATGCAAAACCTTTTACGTCTTACAAGCGTAGAAGAGAAGTGTTTTGCCAAAGAACGCTGTATTTATGAACGAATCCGAAGTAATTAAAGGGTGCTTAAAAAATGACCGTGCTAGCCAAAAAGCTTTGTATGAGCATTTTTACAGCAAAATGCTAGGGGTTTGTTTGCGTTATGCGAAAGACAGCGATGAAGCAAAAGATATTCTACACGAAGGCTTTTTAAAGGTATTCAATAATTTAAGAGGTTTTAATAATACAGGTTCATTTGAAGGCTGGGTAAGAAGAATCATGGTAAATACAGCCATTGATCATCTGCGTAAGAACAAACAAAATTATCTGATCGTAAGCACCGTTCATGCTAACGACCGGTCAGTAAATGCTGCTGCGGAAGAAGTAGAAGAAGATGATCTGCTAAGCCATATTGAAAAGGAAGATATTCTGAAGGCTGTACAAGAATTAACACCCGCTTACAGAACAGTTTTTAATTTATATGTAATTGAAGAGTACACACATAAAGAGATTGCTGAAATGCTGGATATTAGTGAAGGGACATCTAAATCTAACCTTTCAAAAGCAAAGTTCAATTTAAAAAAGAATTTAACACATTTAATAAAGCCTGCGCATGGTAAATAATACTCCTGACAGTAAGCTTGATGAAGCTGTAAAAAATGCTTTAAAAGATTTTGAAGCATCAAATGCTACCGCTGATTGGTCGCGCATGGATAATATGTTAAATGCAAGTCCTAAAGCAAGTACCATCAACTGGAAATATTCTCTCCGGTTCATTATTGGCGCTGCAGTAATTACAGGTGCTTTTATTACCTATAAACAGATCAGCAAAACCACATCCATTCCTGAAAACAAAAGCGAGATCCCTGTTACCAATACAGAGCCTACAGTTACAAAACAAATAGTTCAACCTTTAAAAGAGAATATTGTTGTGCCATCAGTCCCTGTTACTGACAATACAACAGAATTATCTACATCCGAGAACACAACAACTGCAACTCCTGTTGAAGAAAAGAAAGATCTAAAAACGACTGCTGATATCAAGACGAAAAAAGAAAAGAATACAGAGAAAAACAAAACAGCAAAAAACACCACCGCTGCTGAAGATGTAAAATTACATCCTGTTATAGGAATGGGCAATGAACCTATATTTGGCGATATGCTTGATTCTTCTAAAGGAGTGATCGGGAATACCCAGGAAAAAGAAACCACAAAAAAAGCAGCGAAAACACAATCTAATAAAAATATTGGCTGGGATAATTTTATGTTCAGCAATGTAAATCCTGACTCTATTCGTAAACATAGAGAGGCAATGAAAAAAGATTCTTTAAAAAATTAGGCAACCAATTTATCGATCCACGTCTTCCTTATAAACAAACAAAAAAGGAGGACGTATGAAACAGGCCTACAAAATTTTTCTGTTTATCATCTGCTTTATTTCATTAAAACCCGTTCAGGCTCAAGATCCTGAGTTCACACAATTCTATGCCAATCCCTTGTATTTAAATCCAGCTTTTGCCGGATCGAATATTTGTCCGCGCATTACTATGAACTACAGAAATCAATGGCCGGGGATTTCAGGTACGTATGTTACTACAAGTATTTCAGCCGACCGTTTTGTATATGGAATAAAAAGTGGAATTGGAATATTGGTGATGAATGATAGAGCAGGACAAGGAACATTAAATACAACGAACATTAGCGGGATCTACTCCTATCAATGGCGACCGACTCGTAGCTTTGCAATTAATGTTGGATTTCAAGCAACTTACGGACAAAAGAAGATCGACTGGAGCAAACTTACTTTTGGTGATATGATCGATGATCGAAGAGGCTTTGTAAAAAACACCGAAGAAATACCAGGAAGAAGTCAACGTTCATTTGTCGATATTTCAGCAGGGGCAGTAGGTTTCAGCAAACGCTTTTTTATCGGATTTGCAGCCCATCATTTGAATGAACCGGATGAAGGATTGATATACAGCAGTAAATTACCTAGAAAATATACTGCTCATGCCGGTGCAATTATTCCCGTTGGTGACAAAAACAGTGAAACAACCATTTCCCCGAACATATTATACCAGCAACAACAAGATTTCAGACAATTGAATTTAGGGGTTTACATCACAAAGGGATCGTTGGTGGGTGGATTATGGTATAGAAATCAGGATTCATTTATTGTCTTATTGGGATTACAACATGGGATATTCAAAATTGGGTATAGTTATGATGTAACCGTTTCCAAATTAACAAATGCAACTGCGGGTTCACATGAAGTTTCCTTAGGAATGCAGTTTACTTGCAAGAAACCAAAACCAAAATACCGTCCGGGCGTCTGCCCAAGTTTTTAATTGTTTTGGTCTGTTTAGAGAGCAGAAAAGCCCTTTCGTTGAATAACGAAAGGGCTTCCTGTTTTATATGATTCATAAATCAATTTATTCCATTATAAATGTCCAATAGTTTTTGTCTTTGTGCTTTCGCATTTTCTATTTCCGATTCCAGCTCTTGAGTCCCACCTGCATTTGGATTAGCAGAACGAATGTCTTTTAACTTTTGACTTGCTTTGGCTTCTCTATCTTCATACATAACAGACAGATCTTTAATACTTTTCTTAGCATAATAAGCAACCCATTTACTTGTTCCATCTGCTTTAGCGATAGATGCAAGCAATTCTGCTCCGGAGTTAACAGTCTCCTCTTTTTTTACATTCTTCAAAAAGGAACCATATAAAGTAACGAATCCAATTTTTGAAAATCCGGTAAACTGATCATTGGCCTTCACAAAGAATGCATTATTTTCATCTGAACCATAAGTAGCATAGAGATCGCAAATGGCGAACAATACATCGTTATTTTTTTCATTCTCGTATTGCTTCGCATAGCTCATCCCTTGTTTCGGATCACTTTTAGCAATAGCTGACAGAGAAGCACCCAAAACAGAATACGATTTGTCATTCAAACCATTCTTATATAATTGATCAATGTCTTCTCCCTTATAATTGGCAGATAAATAATAGATCGCTTCCGTTCTTACACGAGATTTTGTATCCGTTGCTGCTATCGTCATCAATTTAGCTCTCAGATCAGGATAGGTAGAAATATCCATTTTCTTGATGTAGCCTATCGCCTCAACCCGGATATACCAGAATTTATCATCCAAAGCCTTCACAATAGTTGCTTTCGAAATAGAATCATTTACTTTCGAAAGTTGTTCAAGTGCTTCATATCTATCTAAGAATAACGGTGCATTATTATATTGATAGGCCCATTCTTTATTGGTCTTCTTTTCATACTTCGTACACAAAAGCATCTTTTCCGCATCTACATTTACCAGTTCCGGTTTTGCTATTACATCAAAATCAAACGTTTGATCCGCCTTTGTCATAACAATTTTTTTACGATCTACTTTGCCATTAATATACACATCAACATACATCGGGATCCTGAAAAGAGGAGTTTTAGAAAAATCTTGCACTTGTTTTATCTGCACCATTAGTTTTTTTGCTGTTTCATCATAATTGCTTTGAATGATGAGATCGGGATGTCCACTCGACAAAAACCATTGATTGAAGAACCAGTTCAGATCCTCACCTGTAACCTGCTCAAAGGCAAGACGAAGTTGATGGATCTCAACCGATGTATATTTATTTGTCTCAAGGTATAATTTCAAAGAAGCAAAGAATGCGTCATCGCCAACATATTTTCTTAGCATATGCAAAACTTGCCCACCTTTATTATAACTATGACCATCAAACATGTCTTCTTTATCATCGAATTGAAAACGGATCAAAGGAACTTGTTTACGAGCAGACTCCGCCAAATAACCGGCTCTTGATTCCGCGCTATGTAGATCAGCCGCATCTTTTCCATACTTATATTCTTCCCACAAATATTCTCCATAAGTTGCAAAAGATTCATTTAAAGGTAAATTGCTCCATGATTCACAAGTAACAAGATCGCCAAACCATTGATGAAATAACTCATGTGCAATAACATCTTCATTGTCATTATCCAACATCTCTCGATCTGTTCTATTCAAAAACTCGCCATGCAGTGTTGCACTTGTATTTTCCATAGCACCTGAAACGTAGTCTCTTACAATAACCTGAGCATATTTATTCCATGGATATTCTACGCCTAATTTATTTGAATAGAATTCTAACATTTCAGGAGTATTGCCGAAAATTGCTTTTGCATAAGGTTCGAATTCTTTCTCGAGATAATAGTTTACTTCTTTGCCTCTCCATTTACTATCTTTAATTACAGCAAATTCACCAATAGCCATCATAGTAAGATAAGGAGCATGAGGTAGATCCATTTTCCAATAATCGGTACGTGTACCATCACCATTATCGAAAGAAGAAGCTAGTTCCCCATTCGAAAGTGTCGCAAATTTATTTTCAACAGTCATATAAATTTCCTGAGTCATGCGTTCATTCGGCCTGTCAATGGTTGGATACCATGCCGAGCTGGATTGAGTTTCACCTTGTGTCCAGATCTGTTGAGGTTTATTTTTGTCCTTTCCGTCCGGATTAATGAAATAAAGTCCTTTATCATCTGTGATGGCTGCACTACCACCTTTTTTTAATTCATTCGGCTTTGCTATGTAATCAATAAAAATGGTGTATTGCTCTGTATTTTTATACTCTTTATCTAAATTGATGTTCAACACATCATTTTCGTAAGTGTACTTTAGAGGTGTATGCAGGGTTGTTTTGGTAATAACCGGCTCGACCTTTTTATTTTTTGAAGATGTTGGTGTTGACTCCTGCTCTTCTTTAATGGTAATTAACGCCACTTCTTTAATATCCATTCCTCTGGCATCCAATTGCAAAGTAGTAACCGGATAAAAGTATGGTTTAAGCGTGATCGTTGCTTTCCCATAGAGATATTGCTTAGTCCAATCAAACTTAACATCCAATTTCGTATGAATAATATCATTCACCCGACTGGATGAAGCTTGATACAATTCGGGCTCGGGTGTTTTTGCAACTGCTTGTATTGTATCCAAATTAATGACCGCCAGATCATCATTATTAGTGGAAGACTTTTTTAACAGGTCGCACGAACCAACTAAAATAGAAAGTGATGCAACAAATAAGAATTTTTTAAAAATCATTGAAATAAATATTTGATCAAAGATTGCCAAAATAATGGTCATTTCCAATAGCCAAACATTACTATGCACGCATAATACAGCTTGTTTCTACTGAAAATTAAGGCTCAAAGACAAAAATAATAATGAAAATATTTAATGCTTTTTCTGAAACCCTTTAAATATAATAGCGTTAAACCACACAAGTTCTTAATTTATTGTTCACATTTTTAAAAGAAACGGAGGTCTATCATGAAACCATTCACTACACTCAGGGTTTTCGCAATGATAAGTTTCTTAATATTATTCATTCAATCACAAAATGAAGCTTATGCATCGCACGCACAAAGTGCCGATATAACCTATCAATGCTTAGGCGGCAATCAATACCAGGTATCTCTCTCCTTTTATCGTGACTGCGCAGGCGTTGCAGCGCCAAATACAGCCACAATAGATATATCTTCAGCATCTTGTGGTCAGAATCTTACCTTAACACTTAACCGGATACAAGGAACCGGAATTGAAGTTTCGCCCATCTGCGCTCAAATGAATACACAGTGCAGTGGTGGACAATATCCGGGAGTTCAAGAATACATATATAGAGGCATTATAACATTACCTATGCAGTGTACCGACTGGGTAATGAGTTTCAGCCTATGTTGCAGAAATTCATCGATCGGAACGATCTTGAATCCTGCCTCAGAGAACATATACGTTGAAGCACATTTAAACAATTTGAACTTCCCTTGCAATAGCTCACCCACATTTTCCAATCCACCTATCCCTTTTGTTTGTGTAGGACAACCCTATTGTTTCAATAATGGTTCATTCGATGCTGATGGGGACTCTTTATCTTATACGCTTATAGCTCCATATACCAGTGCAACTACAAATGTTAATTATATCAGTCCTTATTCCGAATCACAACCTTTAGCATCTTTACCTGCTGTTACCTTTAATAGTAATACCGGAGATATGTGCATGACACCAACTCAATTACAAGTAACAGTGTTTGCGGTATTGGTTCAGGAATGGAGAAATGGCTTATTAGTAGGTAGTGTCATGAGAGATATTCAGCTTAGAACGATCACATGTACTAATAATAATCCATATGTAAGTGGGATCAACAACACTAATCAATATACACTTACTGCATGTGCCGGTTTACCAATAAACTTTAACATCAACACATTTGATGTGGATGCTACCCAGAATGTTTCGATCAATTGGAATAATGGTATTGCAGGAGCAAATTTCACATCAAATGGAGGTAGCAGACCAACAGCAACATTCAACTGGACACCAACTGCAGCTGATATAAGCACCGCATCACATTGCTTCACGGTAACTGTACAAGATGATAATTGTCCTTATAATGGTAGTCAGACCTTCTCTTTTTGTATTACTGTAACAGGAATAGCTTTGAATATTAATTCTACAAACGCTAACTGTGGTGCATCGAATGGAACGGCAAGTGTACAAATTACATCGGGTAATGGTCCGTTTAATTATCAATGGCTACCAAATGGTGGAGTCAATGCCAATGCAACCGGATTACAAGCAGGCACATATACTGTAACCGTAAGTAATTCTGCCGGTTGCTCTAGCAGTGCTACAACTGTCGTGGGAGCAGGTCCGGCACCGGGCAATATTCTCATCAGCAGTACAAATGTGAGCTGTTTCGGAGCAAATAATGGTAGTATCACAGCCAATGTGAATGGAGGACAACAACCATATACATACGCTTGGTCGAATGGTGCAACTACAGCTACTGTAAATAATCTTGCTCCCGGAACATATACATTTACTGTTACTACTGCTAATGGCTGTATTAGCACTGCAACAAGCACTATTACTCAACCATCTGCAGCACTAACATATACATCGAGCTTTACCAATACACTATGCTTTAATGGCAATACAGGAAATGCCAGTGTAAATGTATCGGGAGGAACAGCTCCCTACAACTACACATGGAACACAATACCTGTGCAAACAAGTTCAACTGCCAATAACTTAACCGCAGGAAACTACACTGTTACTATCACAGATAATAATGGTTGCAGTATTACTGCAAATTTCCAAATAAGTGAACCTCCTGCTCTGATCAGTAATGCTATGATCGTAAGTAACATTACTTGTTATGGCCTGAATAATGGTCATGCAATTGTTGGTGGATCAGGGGGCACAGGAGCATACACCTATTCATGGAATACTACTCCTATTCAAAGTACTCAAAGTATAACAGGTTTGGCAGCAGGGAACTACATTGCAACAATCACCGATGCAAATAATTGTACATCTACATCGAGTATTACCATTACCGAACCCGCTCAATTGAGCATGAGTACGGCTGGATTTCCTGTTAGCTGTAATGGCTTCTCTGACGGACAAGCTGTTGTGATACCATCAGGAGGAACTCCGAGTTATTCCTATCAATGGCTACCGAATGGAGGCACCGGAGCGAGTGCAACAGGACTTTCACCGGGAACATATAATATCACAGTAACTGATGCCAATGGATGTCAGTCAACCTCAGCAGTAAGCATCACCCAACCTGCACCTCTTACATTAGTAGCAACTGGTGGCACAACCATCTGCTTAGGTCAAAACACCACCATCAGTGCCAGTGCAACAGGAGGAAATGGCTCTTATGTTTATAACTGGACGGGTATCGGAACCGGAGCAACACAAACGGTTAGTCCGGTCGCTCCAACAAATTATAATGTTATAGCTACTGATGCAAATGGATGTACAAGTAATATAGAAACAGTATCTATCAATGTTACTTCATTAACAGCGGCCAATTTAACTACCAGTCCGGCCGCCACTATCTGCAATGGCAATTCAGCAACATTATCTGCTATTGTATCCGGAAATACCGGACCGGTAACGATCAACTGGAGCAATAATCTTGGAACAGGAAGTGGACCATTTACCGTATATCCGAATACCAATACAAATTACACTGTTACCGTGACCGATGTTTGCAATAACAGTATCAGTTCTACTATACCAGTAATTGTAAATCCATTACCTGTGATCAGTGTGTTGCCACAATCAGGAACAGCTTGCAGTGAAGTTACTTTACACTTTCAAGACAACTCAACTAGCAATAATGGGGCACAATACAATTGGACATTTGGAGATGGAAATAGTTCCAATGCAATTTCACCAAGCCACACTTATACACAAAGCGGAACGTATCCGGTTAATGTTTTTGTTACCTCAGCAACGGGTTGCACCAATTCACAAAGCACAACAGCAACTGTAACAGTGTATGCTCCTTCGAAAGCGCTATTTACCGCTGAAGCATTAGATGGTACAGTGATCAGTCCGGTGTATAAATTCTTGAACAATTCTGTGAATGCAGCAACTCACTACTGGACGTTTGGTGATGGATCCAATTCATCGATCTTAGAACCTCAGCATACATACCCCGGAAAAGGAGAATACTTAGTAACATTGCATGTGTCGAGTAATGATGGCTGTAAAGATTCATTGACTATGCCAGTGGAAATAAAACCGGTGTTCACCATCTATATTCCAAATGCTTTTACACCTGATGGGAATGGAACGAATGATTTCTTTACGGCAAAAGGCCAAGAAATAACTGAATTTAGAATGATGATCTTCAACCGTTGGGGAGAATTGATCTTTGAGACAGATAATATTGAAAAAGGCTGGGATGGAAGAGCAAATGGAGGAGATGACATTGCCCAAGATGGTGTTTATGTTTATAAGATCGAGGTGCGTGATTTCAGAAACAAATATTACGATTACATGGGACATGTGACGCTCCTTGCAAGCAGATAATAAAATAGAATTTAATACTAAAAAATCTAAGCCGTTTGGCTTAGATTTTTTAATTTTGAAGGACTTCAAACCATTCAAATGAAAAAACTACTTTTTATTCTTTTCGCTGTTTTTATTTATACGACTGCTTCTTATTCGCAAAATAACAAAATAGACAGTTTGGAGAATTTATTATCTAAGGCGAAACATGACACCACAAAAGCAAGTTTACTCGCACAGATAGGATTTGAGTATAAAGTTTCTGAGCCCACGAAGGCAAAGGAATACGGAGAGAAAGCATTGGAGCTTTCACTAAAAGAAAAATACCCACCAACAACAGCAGCCTCATACAATGTAATTGGCATATACTACTACATGACTCACGAAATGCCAATTGCAAGAAATTATTTTTTTAAAGCACTAAAAATATATAAAGAATTAAACCACATTAAAGGTATCGCCAGCTGCTTAGGGAATATATCAAGCACTTACACTGAACAGACAATGTTTGACTCCGCTATTTATATGCAAAAAGAAGCGTTGGAATTTAGTCTAAAAGTGAAAGATGAAAAAGGCATTGCAAATTCTTATCAGAATTTAGGAAACACTTATAACCTAAAAGGTGACTATCAAATAGGTACCGAGTATCTTTTCAAAGCCTTAAAGATCTTTGAAAAAGTCAAACAGGATTATGGAATAGGCATGTGTTTATACAATATTTCCAGAGCTTTTTACATGCAAGAAAAGTTCAAGGAATCAGTAGATTATGCTCAAAAATGCCGTGAAAAAAGATTGAAAATCGGAGACAAAAGTGGTGTTGCACTGGCTTATGTAATGGAAGCAAGTGCATTAGAACAATTAAGAGAATATGAAAAAGCTGTTGAAACTGCACAAAAAGCAATTGCCATTCAGGAAGAGATTAATGATGTATATGGACTACAGTTCTCCTACACTATCATTGCCAATGTTTCTTACAATCATTTTAAACAATATGATATTGCTTTAGAATATTATTTAAAATCCAGAAAAATTTCTGAAGAATCACAAAATTTTATGGCTCTCGCTAATATTGATTACAGTATAGGATCTATTCTTAGTTCAAAAGGGGATTATAAAAAAGCACTGGAATATCATTTAAATTCACTGGATTTATCTAAAAAGCACGGACTCAAGCAAGAATATAAAGATGGTCTATTGGCCATTTCACAGACTTATTCAAATATGCGACAATTTGATAAAGCATACGATTATCAAAGTCAGTATATTAAAATGAAAGACTCCTTGATCAATGAGTCTTCATCCAAACAGTTAAACGAACTACAAACGCTTTACGATACTGAAAAAAAACAAAAAGAGATTGAGCTCCTCACAAAAGAACAGGAAGTAAAAGATGCACGGATCGCCCGTCAGAACATCATTACCTATACGATTGTTGCGGGATTGATATTAGTAGTTGTATTGGCTTTTATTTCATTCAAGCGTTATAGGGAAAAGAAGAAAGCAAACATCGAGATTACGCATCAAAAAGAGATCATTGAAGAAAAGAACAAAGAGATCCTTGATTCTATCCATTATGCCAAACGTATTCAGCGTGCATTACTTGCATCTGATAATCTACTGAAGAAAAATCTTCCCGAGCATTTTGTGCTTTATAAACCAAAAGATATTGTGAGTGGTGATTTTTACTGGGCGCAACAAACCGGTGATGGCATGTTCTTACTCGCAACATGTGATTGTACCGGACATGGAGTTCCAGGAGCATTTATGAGTTTGTTAAATATTTCTAAACTAAATGAAGTAGTTGTAGAACGAAAGGTTCAACAACCTGACAAAGTGTTTGAAAATGTGCGGGAAGAGATCATCAAAGCATTGAATCCGGACGGAACCGATACCTATGCAAAGGATGGAATGGATGCTGTATTATGCGCATACGACTTTAAGAATATGAAATTGTCGTTTGCTGCTGCGAACAACCCCGTTATCATTATCCGTAACAACGAGATCATTGAATATAAAGCCAATAAATTCCCTGTTGGATTGCATCAAGGAGAAGTTAAACCATTTACACTTCATACTATTGATATTCAAAAAGGGGATTGTATCTACACTTTCACAGATGGATTCCCTGATCAATTCGGAGGCGATAAAGGGAAGAAACTAATGAGTAAAAATTTCAAGGAATTACTACTTAAAGAACACCAAAATACTCTTCAACAACAAAAAGAAAATCTAAACAATGTATTCGAAAGCTGGAAGGGTTTGCTTGAACAAGTAGATGACGTACTTGTTATTGGAGTTCGAGTATAGTTAGATTCTTTTTGCCAACTTCGTGTTAGGGAACAACGATTTGAATATTTCACGGTAATAGATCATCAGATCAAAAGTGACAATTGGAGAATTCAATTGCTGATTTAACTTCTTGGTATTTGCAAACATAAAACGATATCCAAAATCAGCACCTACGCCTACCCATTTGAATATTTTATATTCAACAGAAATAGCCGGTTCATAGATCAAATTTACATTTCTATTGGTTTTTGTTTTAACACCATTTAACTCAAATTGATAATAAGATTCTCCAACACCCAATTGCAAAGGCATCCCTATCTCCCAGTGCTTCGTTTGATAAAATACATATTCCACAGTAGCAGAAAAATAATAAAACTTCAATCCCTTCGAAATTATATAAGGTTTTCCCAACTCATTGATGTATTCAAAATTTTCATTCAAATTTTTAGGAGGATTGTAGAGCTGGTTATAACCAATCCCTAATCTCAATTTATTCCCATACTTAAGTCCGGCCTTAATACCAAACACATTTACAATCTCATTGTTAACAAATGAGTTTCTTGAATTTAGAGTAACAAAAGGATGAGGTTTTTTCCTGAATTCGGAACGAATGGTATCTAAAGTGGGCTGGGCAATTCCAACACTTATCATGAACACCATTAGACAAAATAAAAATATTTTCTTAATCACAGTCAGGATTACTTGGGCATGAGCTTGCTGATATACTTACCGAGAATATCAAATTCTAGGTTCACAATTGTTCCAACTTGAATAGAATTAAAATTGGTATGATCGAACGTATATGGAATAATACAAACGGAGAACGAATTTGCTTTTGAATTAACAACGGTAAGACTTACTCCATTCACACAGATCGATCCTTT
Organism: Bacteroidota bacterium; assembly: GCA_017303895.1. GTDB lineage: Bacteria > Bacteroidota > Bacteroidia > 2-12-FULL-35-15 > 2-12-FULL-35-15 > 2-12-FULL-35-15. The sequence continues at coordinate 142,247 of JAFLBF010000001.1, forward strand.
TTCAACCGTTACATTTCCTTTAGATCCATCGTAGTCAAAAGTAAATATCCAACTCCCATCACTCTGTTTTACATCAATACATGTTCCTGTTTGATCTACATGCCCTTGAACAATATGGCCATCCAAACGATCGCCCAACCTTAAACATCTTTCAAGGTTCACTTTATCCCCAATTTTCAAATACCCTAAATTGGTTTTTCGAAGGGTTTCATCAATTGCAGTAACAGTATACAGATCATCATTGATCCCTATCACCGTCAAACAAACACCATTGTGAGCAACACTTTGATCGATCTTTAGGTCTTTAGAGAATTCTGATCTTAAAGTTATGTGTAGATTACTTTGTTCTTTCTTGAGTTCTATAACTTCGCCAAGCGTTTCAACAATTCCGGAAAACATACACTAATTATTTGGTTTAGGATTTTGTTTGATCAACTGCACAAAACCTTTCAAGGTTCTTGGAACGATCCCTTCCACTCTGATTTCATTTACAGTACATACATAATAATACACACCATCACTACAAGGGATCTTCGTGTCTTTATTTGTTCCATCCCAGAAAATATCCGGATCAGTCGTTTCAAACATCAATAAACCCCAGCGATCATAGATCTTGATGTCTATATCTTTCACAAAACGGTATGGAAGAGGAATGAAGAACTCATTGATATTATCTCCATTAGGTGTGAATACATTTGGCAATTCATAAACAGGACAATTATCTACGCATATTTTATTAATGATCACACTTTCATTTGCAAATGAATCAACAGCCGTTACTACATAACAACCCGCAACAGAAGGTGTTCCTTCATAACTATAGCTATGAATAAAAGTAGTGATATTCATATCCGTTGAAGAATATACGAGCTCAAGTGCTCCATCTGTTGTTGGTGAAAAATACACATTGTACTGTACAGCATCATCATCACTGCACGTTAAATTCGGGTTAGTCCAAGTGATCGTATTGACAACATTTTCGCAATCATTGTTAACAGCAAAGCTAGGCTGACAAGGCGGAACAACATCTATTGGCGTTTCACATTTTATTTGAGAAGCATTGAACAATGGTCGTGGCAATGCAGGATCGGAATATTCTCCTTTTGTAACCACTTTATAACAATAGTTTATTCCATTTACCAATCCTGTATCCACATATGTTCTATTGATCGTACTATCGATCAAAACAAATGAGCTTGAACCCTGCGGGATCTCTTTGTATATAAAATACTGGTAATTGGTCCAAGGCACAATCTCTTGCCATGTTAGGTTTACTTCATTACCGGCAGGACTGGAAGACAGAAACACAGAAGAAGCCGTATGCGTTGATCCTTTTAATAAGCCGTTTGAATAAAAATCTACTCGATAGGTCCAAGGACTTGTTTCGGTATTGATATTCGTATGTACGAAGCCTGTATCCGTTAACTGGGAATAGGAAGCATAAGAGTAAGACGCAATTTGTGAAAATGCTGTTTGAGATGGATTAAATCCTTGAGCAACCATCAATCGATATTCATAAGGAGGAGGATTGACAATTGTATCCAGGTTACTTGAGTTTCCAACTGGTTTTACCCAGTGTGTCCAAATGCTGCCTGTAGTAGAATTTGTAGTTAGTACACTTACGTTCGTAATAATAGGCACATCCTGCACGAGTTGCACACATACTTTTGTTGAAGCATAACTTTGAGAACCATCATTGTAATAGGCAACAACCATGTACGAATAATTTACTCCATGAATCAAACCTTGACCATTGTTGTTATCTGTGAAAGTTAATGTAGTAGCATTAGTTGTTCCTATCAATGTATAGCCGGTATAACTTGGCACCCCCGTTTCACAATCAGCATGCACCCATGGATCACACGTGTTCTTTCTGTAGATATAAAAACCTTTTAAAGGATTAGCCCCTGTAGTAGCATTACAAAAAGGAGAATTCCAATTCAATAAAATACTTGCTCCATTTGGTGTTGCAGTAAGCCCTGTTGGCGCAGGTGCGATAACCCGGATGAATACCGATTCAAAATTTACAAGAGGTGTACTCGGATGATTATCATCCGCTTTGAACGTCACTAAATGAGGCATCAATTGTACCTGAGTACAAGAGGGGATCCAACTGAAAGTCCCTGTTAATGGACTTAAACCGGAAACAGTCGGGAAGCTTGCTGAAGGACTCGATTGAAACGGACCACCCGTAGCACTTAAAGTGATCACATTGTTTTGTGGATCAGTTGCAGTAACACCAAACGTGATATTTGTTCCGACTACCACACATGTATCATTAATATTATTGATCTGAGGAGCGTTGTTAGAGCAGGAGGCAACATCAATCTGCATATCACGCAAAATAGAACCTACATAATAACGAACGCCTTGAAAAAGGCGATACTCTTTAATAAGGATAGCCACGTTGTATTGACAGATCTGAGGAGGAGTACACCAGATCAGATCTCCATTCAAAACATTGATACTATTAATGCCCATATTCGGAGGTAAAGTGTATCCAAAAATAGGAGCACCATTGGCATAACAAGTTGTTAATTCATAGGATAAACTATCCCCTTCGGCATCATATGCCCCCGGATTGTGTTCAAAGCATTCTCCCACACAAGCCATATCCAGAGGAGGATTTAATAATGTTGGGGAGCTATTTCTACCTAAAAACGGATTGATGACCAATTCGGTTCTTAAGAAGAAAGAGGCATTCACGGAGTTGGGGATATTACAAATACCGGCATTCCTATTGGGATCTTCAACGGTGATCACATATGCACCTGAACCTGAATATGTATGAAAAGTTTCATAAATATTCAATTTTGTATTAGCAGGAGAGGATAGCATCACGCCATCCTGTGTATTTGGGCAAAGAGAGGATGGCCCGTTGACACGAGGTGCAATGGCACTATCGCCATCCCCAAAATTCACTGTAAGTTCACAACGATCGGCTGTTGTATTAAAAGTATTCGTGTAAGTAGTAACAATGATCTTATAGGTATATCCGGAAATATGCTGATAGGTTATTTCACCAGCCCTATTGTGAGTTGCAAAAGCACTAACAATGAAGAAAAATGAAAAATATATAAAAAATACTATCCGTTTCATTAAACACAGTCTAAAAATAGAACTCTAATTTACGCTTTTTATTTCACAATCAATAATTTATAACCTGCTCTACCATATCTACAGGTTCCTGGCGGTACTCATATTTTTGGGTACGCAACTGTGGCTCAAATCCTGCCTCACGAATAGCCTCCTGAATGGATCTGGATGTGAAACGGTGAGGGGCACCTGCAGCAGATACCACATTCTCCTCGATCATGATACTTCCAAAATCGTTAGCTCCTGCATGCAAACATAGTTGCGCTACCTCTTTCCCAACCGTCAGCCAGCTTGCCTGAATATTGATCACATTCGGCAACATGATCCGGCTCATAGCAATCATACGGATATACTCATCACCACTGACGTTATTTTTAATGCCTTTGATACGTTTCAACAAAGTTCCATCATCTTGAAATGGCCATGGAATAAACGCCAGAAATCCATTCGCATTTTTTGGCTTTTCACTCTGAACTTCGCGTATCCAAACCAAGTGTTCAAAACGCTCTTCAATGGTCTCGATATGTCCAAACATCATTGTTCCGGAGGTGGTAATATCCAGCTGATGGGCAGCACGCATCACATCCAGCCATTCTCTGCCTGTACACTTCCCTTTTGAGATCAATCTGCGAACACGATCATTCAAGATCTCGGCACCTGCACCCGGTAGACTATCCATACCGGCATCTTTCAGCGCTTTCAACACTTCCGTATGGGTTGATTTTTCCAATTTAGTGATATGTGCAATTTCAGGTGGTCCTAAGGCATGCAATTTAACATTCGGATATAGCTTTTTCAATTCTTTGAAAAGATCCACATAAAATTTTAAGCCTAGATCGGGATGATGGCCTCCTTGTAATAACAGCTGGTCGCCACCATATTTTAAGGTTTCTTCGATCTTTTGCTTGTAGGTTGAAATATCAGTGATATAGGCCTCGGCATGTCCCGGAATACGGTAAAAATTGCAAAACTTACAATTAGCGATACAAACATTGGTGGTATTCACATTCCGGTCGATCTGCCAGGTAACTTTCCCATCCGGTTTTTGAATTTTTCTTAGTTCATTCGCCACAAACATCAACTCCGCAGTGGGAGCATTTTTAAAGAGAAAAACACCCTCTTCCTGGCTCAAAAATTCAAAATTCAATGCTCTTTTTAAAAGGGAATCTATGGTCATTTTACAACTGATAATCGGTTAATAAATAGTGAAAAACTTAGTAAATTCTTTTTCTACATTTACAGCTAACAAAATTACAAATAATAATGACGTTAATCACTAAAAAGTCCACAATTAATAACAAGGATAGCCTTGTTTTGTTGTGTAGAAAAAATTATAATTTCAACGGACATGGTTTTTCAAAACCGGAGATCGATTTTATAAAAAATGAGCTCTATAAAAATGACAAAAAATATATTCAACTCAATCAATTAGATCGTTATGTCCTCATTCAAGTAATTGAAAATAAAAAAGAACCTCATCTAACGATCGATACGGCAAGAAGAGCCGGTAGCACAGTACATGGGCACGTTACAGACCTTAAGATCGACAACATAGCCGTTGTTGATGGCGATGTAAAAAAAGAAGAAACAATTGCATTTATTGAAGGGGTAGCCTTGAGCAATTATCAATTCCTGAAATATAAAAAAGACAAAAAGAAAGAAGAGCATTCACTTAAAACGATTGCTGTTGTTTCCAAGAGCATCAGTCAAGTTCAATTGGATGAGCTAAAAACGATCGTAGATGCAACCAATATCTCTAGAACATTGGTAAATGAGCCAGTTAATTTCCTAACAGCCACACAGCTCTCCAAAGAATTCCAAAAACTGGGTAAAGAAGCCGGTTTTAGTGTAGAGATCTTCAACAAAGCCAAGATAAAAGCCTTGAAAATGGGCGGATTACTTTCTGTTAATCTAGGAAGTAAAGAGCCTCCTACTTTCAGCATTTTAGAATACAAACCAAAAAATGCGAAGAACAAACAACCTGTTGTTTTTGTAGGTAAAGGTGTTGTGTATGATACCGGTGGTTTAAGTTTAAAGCCTACACCTAACAGCATGGATATGATGAAATGCGATATGGCCGGAGCTGCTGCTGTTGCAGGTGTTTTATATGCAGTTGCAAAAGCAAAACTACCGGTTCATGTGATAGGTATCGTTCCCGCTACGGATAACCGTCCGGGAGAAAATGCCTATGTGCCGGGCGATGTGATCACCATGTACAATGGCATGACAGTAGAGATGCTGAATGCTGATGCCGAAGGACGAATGATCTTAGCAGATGCATTATCCTATGCACAAAAATACAAACCCAAATTGGTGATCGATCTTGCTACACTTACGGGTGCGGCTGTTGCTGCTATAGGAACATCCGGAATTGTTGCCATGGGTACTGCTGATGAAAAAACAAAGAACAAACTAAAAGATAGCGGCTACAGAACATTTGAACGTATTGCTGAGATGCCTTTTTGGGACGATTACGATGACTTGATCAAATCGGACATTGCGGATATGAAAAATATTGGTGGACCGTATGCAGGAAGTATCACTGCGGGAAAGTTTTTGGCCAGATACATCGATTATCCATGGATCCACTTAGATATAGCGGGTCCTGCTTACCTAACAGCAAAAGATTCTTACCGTGGAAAAGGTGGCACAGGTGTTGGAGTACGTTTGCTCTATGATTTTATAAAGAATAACTTTTAAGTACATTCTACGTTGAGACTACTTTTAACATCTCTGTTTGTTATTTCCGGAATACTCTTTTCATTCGGACAAAAGAAAACATCTATACTCATTGCAGAGTATGATGAGAATGCTGCAAGCAATAATATGCAGCATCTTGTTCGATATAATTTTGTGAATGGTGCTTTAAGTGGTAAAGAAACTGTTATTTCCGTTCCTACAAAAAAAGCAGGAACCAGTGGCGATCATGTGCGTTTTGATATCGGAAAAAATACGATCTATAAAAACAGATATGTGATCACCGGCATTGGGAATGTGATCGATGTTCAAACTAAAAAATTATTAGTTACCGAAAGAGGCGAACTGATTGCCTGCCGGGGAGATAGTATTATTTTTCATACCAACGACATTTTCAAAGGGAAATACTATTCCGTATTGAACATCAAAACAGAAAAATATGCTAAAGTAGAAAATGCCAACTTTAATCCTATTCAACATCCGGATGTTGAGATCGATGAAACAGTTAAGCCATTTACCATAACAGCCTATTATGTCAATGGAAAAAAAGATCTGCTGGTAAAAGATGCAGGATATGGACAGCCACAGCCTTTGGTAGGTGATGATGTTAAACGGAAGATGAAACTATTTTGGCTCGACCGTTCATTTTTCCTTTATGCCAACTATGATAAAAGCCAGCAGAATATTTCTATTTACAAAGTGGGCTTAGACAAGTCGATTGAAAAGATTGGAGATATTACAGAAGTTCCTGCCACATCACCAAATGATTTTTTCGAACTATCTGCCAACAATGAGATCCTATATTCCTGTTCAAGAGGTAAATTTCTGATCGATCCGAAGAAGAAATTGGCAACAAAAATTCTTTTCGAAATGATCGGCAATAGCTTTAGCGTGGAAAGTGATGAAAATTCTAAATATGGCCGTTCAATAAAATTTGAAAGCACGGAGATCGGTAAAAAATGGTGCAAAACCGACAATTCAAAAACCATCAACGGGTATGGAGCCTTTCAAAATGATATGGTGATCGGTCCGGAACGCTACCCGCAAGGCGTTGTTGTGTGGAACAACATCACAAAAAAGTGGACCACTTTGGAGATCAATTCTCTTGAAGAAATAGTGGGTTGGATTGAAGAATAAAAAATTAAAAGTACTTTTGCTTTTGAATTTAGCTGATTTGAAATTTTTATGACAGAAGAAAAAATTATAGTAGGTATATCACAAGGAGATATTAACGGAGTAGGATTGGAAGTGATCATCAAAACATTTCTGGAGCCGCAGATGCTTGAACTATGCACTCCTGTGCTATTCAGCTCACAAAAAACAGCTTCTGCACATCGCAAAGCATTAGGCATAGAAGATTTCAGCTTTAATCAGATCAAAGATCTTTCAGAAGTTAATCACAAGCGTGCAAACCTCATAAATGTTTACGAAGAAGAAGTTGCGATTGAATTTGGAAAACAAACAGAGGCAGGTGGAAAATATGCATTTAAATCATTAGAAGCTGCTACCAATGCTTTAGCAGAAGGAAAGATCGATGTTTTGGTAACGGCACCTATTAATAAGGAGAACATCCAATCAGCGGAATTTAAATTTCCCGGACATACAGAATATTTAGATGAGAAGTTTGGAAAAGGAAACAGTTTAATGTTCCTTGTGAGTGATGACCTTCGTGTAGCTGTTGTAACAGGACACATCCCTGTTACACGTGTGGCACAGGAATTAACAACAGAGAAGACCCTCAAAAAAATTCAATTATTACACAAATCATTGATACAGGATTTCGCTATTCGAAAACCAAAGATCGCAGTACTTGGTTTAAATCCACATGCGGGAGATAATGGCGTAATCGGGAATGAAGAAAAGAACATTATCATTCCTGCAATTGAGAAAGCAAAAGCAGAAGGCATTGTTGCTTATGGACCTTACCCCGCTGATGGTTTTTTTGGCAATGGAACTTACAAAAATTTTGATGCTATTCTTGCCATGTATCATGATCAGGGATTGATCCCATTTAAAACCATCGCATTTAACAATGGTGTTAACTATACAGCCGGACTATCCGTTGTGCGTACATCGCCCGACCATGGAACAGCTTATGATATTGCAGGAAAAGGTCTAGCTTCAGAGGAATCTTTCCGCAAAGCGATATACACGGCTATTGACATTTACAAAACGAGAAAACAATTTGCAGAGCTGACTGCAAATCCGTTAAAGATCAATCCGATCAAGAGAGAGAGATAAGATATTATTCTATTTTAATATCCTTCACATTTAACTGCAAATTGGTTACACCGTTAAATGTATTTTCATCAATGGTATAACAAGAACTAAAGATCTGTTTACGTAGGATGGCATCAAAATGCTCGCCTAAGCCAAAACCAATGGCAGGAAAACTTTCACGTGGATTTAATGCGGATTGAATATCAAGTTTTAAATGATTCGTTCCAACAATTCGCACATAGCCTTTATCCACTAAGTGTCTAGTCATAAAGATAGGTGCCATGTTTCCTGGTCCGAATGGCGCAAACTGCTTGAGTATTCTATAAAATTTAGGTGTGATCTGATTCAATTCTATTTCGGCATCGATCTCAATTTCGGGTGTGAGCATGTGTTCTTCAATGGTAGCACTCACGACTTCCTCAAATCGTTTTTGAAAAGCTTCTATATTCTCTAATTTCAATGTAAGCCCTGCTGCATATTTATGTCCACCAAACTGCTCCAGCAGATCGGAACATGCTTCGATGGCATCGTACACATCAAAATCTTTTACACTACGAGCGGAACCTGTTGCTTTACCATTCGATTCAGTAAGAATAATAGTTGGCCGGTAATACTTTTCAGTGAGACGGGATGCCACAATTCCAACAACACCTTTGTGCCAATCAGGATTATACAAAACAGTTGATTTTCGTTGGATCAACTCCACATTCCCTTCGATCATACTAAGTGCTTGTTGTGTGATCGTGATATCAATGGTTCTTCTTTCTGTATTGGTCGTATTAATATTCTCTCCACTTAATTTAGCATGATCGTGATTATCGGACACCAACAATGCCACAGCACTCCTACCCGACTCCAATCTGCCGGCCGCATTGATCCTTGGACCAACCGTAAATACCAATTCATTGATGGTGATCTCTTTCTTGATATTCGCCAGATCTAAAATAGCTTTGATCCCTTTACGTGGATTTTTGTTGATCTGTTCAATACCATAATAACAAAGGATTCTATTCTCGCCTACAATTGGTACTAGATCAGAAGCAATTGAAATAGCTGTTAGATCTAAATATTGCTCTAACTGCTCAAAGGGAATATTATTTTTTAATGAATACGCTTGTACTAATTTAAAACCTACGCCACATCCACAAAGCTCATCAAATGGATAATGGCAATCTTCGCGCTTGGGATCAAGCACGGCCACTGCATCAGGAATTGTGTCTCCGGGACGATGATGATCACATATGACAAAATCAACACCTTTTTGTTTGGCATAAGCCACTTTATCAATCGCTTTGATTCCACAATCCAGAGCAATGATCAGCTTAAAGCCATTTTCTGCAGCATAATCTATTCCTTGAAAAGAGATCCCATATCCTTCGGCATAACGATCAGGAATATAGTATTCTACTTTCGTATGAAATTCTTTGATGAAGGAATAAACAAGGGCTACAGCTGTAGTACCATCCACATCATAATCGCCATAAACCAGTATTTTTTCATTGGCAGTAATTGCGTTTTCCAGACGGGTAACCGCTTTATCCATATCTTTCATCAGGAATGGATCATGTAAACCGGAAAGTGATGGCCTGAAAAACTGTTTCGCCTCATCAAACGTATTAATCCCTCTTTGAACCAACAATTGCGCAAGAATAGGATCAATTGACAATTCGGACGCTAATCGTCCTACTACGTCCTGATCTGATTGTGGTTTTATACTCCAGCGCTTTTCCATACAATTTTATGAGTTGTAAAAGTAATCTAATTAAAGGAAAAAACACTTGCTGTTAATAATAAAAAATACCGCGTTTTAGGTATTGTCTTGAGAACTGTTTTAACTGACTTTTGCAAGGTAAATGAACAACACTTTATTCATATATCAGCCCATAACAGAAAAAACGGCTTGTAGCATTTGGAGTTTTTATCCGGAGATCATGGAAATGAAAAAGGATAAAAAGAAAAAGTGTTGTAAAAATTATAAAAAAGATAAACGTTGTAAAAAGTGCCCGATGCACTCATAAAAAAAGCTTCCTATTGGAAGCTTTTTTATTTTTAGAATACCTGACTGGCAACTCTTCTTGTTGTTTCCGAAGTTCCCATTGTATAATAGTGTAAACATGGTACCTTTTCCTTGATCAGTTGCTTAGACTGTTGAATGCACCATTCAATCCCTACCTCTTTCACCTCAGCATCTGTTTTACATTTTTCAATCTGTTCCAGCATATCCTGAGGAATATCGATCTTAAATATTTTCGGCAAAACAGTGGCCTGGCGCTTGGTCGTTAGGATCTTCAAGCCGGGAATGATCGGCACATTAATATCCATCTCTCTGCATTTCTTAACAAAATCAAAATATTGTGCATTATCGAAGAACATCTGAGTAACGATATACTCTGCCCCCGCATCAATCTTTGCTTTTAAATGACGAAGATCAGACACCATATTAGGAGCTTCAAAATGCTTTTCAGGATATCCTGCCACACCTATACAAAAATTAGTAGGTGCCACATCTACCAGATCATCGATCATGTATTTACCATGATTCATTTGCTTTACTTGTTTTACAAGATCAATGGCATAAGCATGCCCATTCGGCTCAGGAACAAATTCAGGCTCTGTTTTGATAGAGTCTCCTCTCAGAGCAAGCACATTGTCAATGCCCAAGAAATGAAGATCGATCAAAGCATTCTCAGTTTCTTCCTTACTAAAGCCACCACAAATGATATGTGGAACAGCATCTACATGATATTTATTCATGATAGCCGCACAAATACCAACGGTTCCCGGACGCTTACGAATACTCACTTTCTCCAAATAGCCGCCTTCACGTTTTTTATACAGATACTCTTCGCGATGATAGGTAACATCCACAAAAGAAGGCTTAAATTCCATCAATGGATCAATTCCATCAAAAATAGACTGGATACTTTTTCCTTTTAAAGGGGGTAAAATTTCAATCGAAAATAAAGTCGATTTTGCTTGTTTAATGTGATCAACAACTTTCATAAATTTTAAACTTACAGGTTTAATTGAGGCTGCAAAGTAACGGCTTGCTCCCATAAAAAACAAATTAAATTGATTTAAGGCTTGGGATAGGCTCTATTTCATAGGATTTTAGTAAATTCGCAATCCAATTAAAAATGAAGGCTTAAGAAGCAATGGAACAGATCAGAAATTTTTGCATTATCGCTCATATTGACCATGGTAAAAGTACCCTGGCCGACCGTTTATTAGAATATACGAACACGATCAGCAAACGGGAGATGCAGGCACAGGTGCTTGACGATATGGATCTGGAGAAAGAACGCGGGATCACCATCAAAAGTCATGCGATCCAGATGGATTATGAATACAAGGGGCAAAAGTATGTGTTGAACTTAATTGACACGCCCGGCCACGTTGACTTTTCATACGAAGTATCACGTTCTATTGCCGCTTGCGAAGGCGCATTATTGATCGTAGATGCTGCACAAGGGATACAAGCGCAAACCATCAGTAATTTGTATTTAGCATTAGAGAATGATCTGGAGATCATTCCGATCATGAATAAGATTGACTTACCAAGTGCGGAGCCTGAGTTGGTAAAAGATCAGATCGTTGACTTATTGGGATGTAAACGTGAGGATATTATCCCTGCATCGGGCAAAACCGGAATGGGGGTTCATGACATTTTAGCCGCTATTGTGGAACGCATTCCTCCTCCAAAAGGCGATCCAAATGGACCTTTACAGGCCTTGATCTTCGACTCCGTATTTAACTCTTTCAGAGGGATCATTGCTTATTTCCGTATTTACAATGGATCAATTAAAAAAGGTGACAAAGTAAAATTTGTAAACACAGGAATGGAATATGGGGCGGATGAGATCGGAGTATTACGACTAAAACAAGAACCTCGTGATGTTGTTAAAACAGGCGATGTAGGTTATATCATATCCGGCATCAAAGAGGCCCGTGAGGTAAAAGTGGGTGATACCATTACTACCGCAAACAACCCATGTAAAGAAGCCATTCAAGGATTTGAAGATGTAAAACCAATGGTATTTGCAGGAATCTACCCTGTTGATACGGAAGATTTTGAGGAACTACGTTTCTCCATGGAGAAATTACAATTGAATGATGCTTCATTGACCTGGGAGCCTGAATCATCAGCTGCATTGGGCTTTGGATTCCGCTGTGGCTTCCTTGGAATGCTACACATGGAGATCATCCAGGAGCGTCTGGAAAGAGAGTTCAACATGACTGTTATTACTACAGTTCCGAACGTATCGTACATTGCTTACAAAACAGATGGAACAAAAGTAGTTGTCAATAACCCGAGCGACCTTCCGGATCCTGCCCGTATCGATTATATTGAAGAACCATATATTAAAGCGAATATCATTACCAAGTCGGAATTTATCGGACCGGTAATGAGTTTATGTATCGAAAAACGTGGACAGATCGTAAATCAAAATTATTTGACTGCCGACCGTGTGGAATTGATATTTGAAATGCCATTAGGTGAGGTAGTTTTCGATTTCTTTGATCGTTTAAAATCTATTTCTAAAGGTTATGCCTCATTCGATTATCATCCAATCGGCATGAAGCAGAGTGATCTTGTTAAATTGGATATCTTATTAAATGCAGAACAAGTGGATGCTTTATCTGCCTTGATACACAGAAGCAATGCTTATGAGTTCGGCAAAAAGATCTGTGAAAAATTAAAAGAGTTAATTCCTCGTCAGCAGTTTGAGATCCCAATTCAAGCAGCAATTGGAGCGAAGATCATTGCGCGTGAAACGATCAAAGCGATCCGTAAAGATGTTACCGCTAAATGTTATGGAGGTGATATTTCCCGTAAACGTAAGTTGTTAGAAAAACAGAAAGAAGGAAAGAAACGTATGCGTCAGGTTGGAAGTGTAGAAATTCCGCAAAGCGCATTTATGGCCGTATTAAAACTAAATGATTAAATAAAAAAGCCCTTCAAATTGAAGGGCTTTTTTATTAGAAATTATATGCTTTAAAATCTTTTGTGAATTCTTCCGGAGCTATCGGAGGATTTACTTTCAGATCGAAATACTCATAGGTTTCAAACAATCCTTTATCATCGAATACTTTATTGTTTACAGGTAATAAATATTCTTTGTCAACTAGCAATAAAGTCATTTTTGCATACGCATTCGGCACTTTGATCACCTGACCTTCTTTTACATCATTGTATCCACCCAAATTTGGGTTATTCTCTAACACCATGTATTCGCTAACACGCAGCTTGCGTGAAATGGTTGTTAAATTCTCTCCCTTTTTTACCGTGTAAGGAACCCATGCAAAATCAGGGAAGGCGATCGCCAATTTATAACAATCTCTACCATTGTGTTTTTCATCGGGCATCACAGTAAAGTATTTATTCAGATTATCGCCTGCCTTCTTATAACCATCTTTTAAAATATCATACAAATACTGGTACCCCATTTCGTGGATCGTATGGTGCTGATCGGCACGCATCAATGAGCCATAAGGATCTAAATTGAGGTTGATATATGGGAATGAGTTGGGATTAACCAATGCATTTCCATTGTTCTGTCCTTGTACCCAAAGTACTTCTATTCCCTTTATATATAGATATAATTTACGGGGAGACACCTGAAGTTTTACTTTCGATTCGGTGTGCTGCATTTTTCCTTTGATACGTTCATTACATTGCAAATTGTATCGAAGGGTCTTAACATTTTCAACAGCAGCAAAGATCTTATCGATCAAATCGCGGTTGTTCAGCCCTTTTTTATTAAAGGATGTAAGTGATAAGATCACCGCACTTGACAAGACAAACAGTTTTATATTTCTGAATAATACGATCATTTTTATTTTTAGGAACGCAAAGTTACTTGCATTTTTAAATAATTGTAAATTTTATTTAAAGAAATCTCAAAAACCATACCCCTTAAAATTCTTCGTAAACTCATCCGGAGCAAAAGCGACATTGATCTTCATATTGTAAAACTCATAGGCTTCAAACAAACCCAACTCGTCATACACTTTTAAATTCACAGGAATAAACGTTTTTTTATCGATGTACATTATTGCCTTGTTTGAATATGGAATAGGGATCGTCAATTTTTTTCCTTCTTTTATTGTTCCAAAATAGCTCGACAAATTGTTTTTATAACGGATCTTAAAATCGCTGGTGTTCAACTTATGCGCAATACTGGTAACGGTTTCACCTTTCCCCACCGTATAGTCAATATATTTATAGTCAGGATAATCTATGATGATCTGATAGCATTCTGTTTTGTTCCAGGTAATGATACCTGCATAGGTAAAATGTTTGTCAAAATCTTTAGGCGCTTTTAAGATTGTGTTGGCAATAACAGAACCTATATAGGGTGTACCAAGATCAAATATAGTATGATGCTGGTCTTTTCGCATGATGGAACCATACGGATCAAGATCTAAATTCATTAGGGGCATTGTTTTAGAATGAACCAGCGCATTGCCTTTATTCTGACCACTCACCCAAAGCACTTCAAACCCTTTAAGCACACTTCTGAAATAAATTTTTTTGGGATTAAAGCTCAATTTGATATGCGACTCGGCAAAAAGTAAATGCTCCCCTACCCGCTCTGTTGCTTTTAAACTATAGGTTTGAGTTTTGATATTTTTAATAGAATCGAGCATTTTCTCAACGATCTCTCTGCATGAAGGAACAGGAGAAGGAGAGGTACTTCCAATGAATATAAAAATGATTGAAAAAAATGTAATGACTCGTATCAAACGCATATCCACAAACTTACTAAATACTGTTCATTTATCTCTTAAATTATGTATTTTCGTAAAAGAAAACGAAAAGGCATGAACATAGTTGGAATAATCCCCGCACGATTTGCATCCACCCGTTTCCCAGGCAAACCTTTAATAGATATTGCAGGAAAAACAATGATCCAAAGGGTATATGAACAATCAAAAAGGTCAAAAAGTTTAACTGAGATAGTAGTGGCAACGGATGATGAACGCATTGCGGCTCATGTAAGATCATGGGGAGGAAATGTGGTAATGACCGGTGAGCAACATCAAAGTGGAACCGACCGTTGTTTTGAAGCCATTGAAAAATTTGACATCAATGCCGATGTTGTTATTAATATTCAGGGCGATGAGCCATTCATTCATCCGGAACAGATCGACTTGGTTGCCTCTTGCTTTACTTCCAAAGAGGTTGAATTGGCAACCTTGGTGAAAAAGATCAGCGATCCGGAGGACCTCTTTAACCCTAATACACCCAAGGTTGTCATAAACAGCAAAAAGGAAGCTATTTATTTCAGCAGACAAACTATTCCATATATAAGAGGAAAGCAACCGGAAGAATGGCTAAAATCACATCCTTTTTATAAGCATATCGGCATATACGCCTACCGTACGGATGTTTTGGCTACCATTACCCAGCTAAAACAGTCGGAATTGGAGCTGGCAGAAGCTTTAGAACAGCTCCGCTGGATAGAAAATGGCTATAAAATTAAAGTTGAAATAACTGATTATGAAAGTGTTGCCATTGACACCCCCGCTGACCTTAAAAAATTGACGAATTTTTTGTAATTTCACCGTCCGAGGCGGAATTTTTGAGAGCGGAACTGCGTAATGACTCAGAACTCTACCCGGAGTTTTAAAATGCAAAAAGTAGATAAACATATTAGTTCATTACTTTACGAGCACGATTGTGTGATCGTACCCAACTTAGGTGGATTTGTAGCCAATTATGCACCGGCTAAAATTCATCCTACTCAGCATACATTTACTCCACCATCAAAAAATATTGTTTTTAATAAAAACCTTAAAAACAATGATGGACTATTGGCTAATCACATCACCTTAGCAGAAGGCATAAATTATCCAAATGCATTGCAACACATCCAACATTTTGTGGGTGATGTAAATGCAGAATTAAAAAAAGGCAGCAAAGTGAAGATCGATGAAGTGGGAACACTGTTTTTAGATGTGGAACGCAACATTCAGTTTGAACCTTCTACCACTAATTTTTTATTAGATGCTTTTGGTTTAGCTGATTTCCATTCTCCTGCTATCAAACGTGAAAATTTAGGAAAACGAATTGAAAAAGAGTTTAAAGACAGAGGAGCTATTCCGGCAGAAAAGAAAAAAGTAAATGTAAAGCGTATTGTTGCCCTTACTGTTGTAATTCCTGTTCTTGCTGCTATGATCTGGATCCCATTAAAAACGGATCTTTTGAAAAATGTTAACTATTCAAACCTCAATCCGTTTGCATCAAAGAATACAGTTAAAGAGCAACCTGTAAGCACTGATCATTCAGTTTCAATTTCAAAAGATACTACTTCCGTTCCAGCAAACCTTGCTAATACAACTGAACCGGTTACAGCATCACTTGTTGAGCCGGTAAAAGCAGATACAACAGCAGTCATCACACAAGAGGTGATCTCCGATAGTAATTTTAAATTTCATGTTGTTGCAGGTTGCTTCAAAATCGAGAGCAATGCCATTAATTTCGTAAAGCAATTGCAATCTGAAAACATCAACGCTTCTATCATCGGACAAAATGATGAAGGATTATTTGTTGTGAGCTGTGGAGATTATGCTACACGAAAACAAGCAACTGAAAGTTTGCAAGCGATCCGCTCAACACAACCAAATGCCTGGTTGTACAAAAATTAATACCGGTTTTCGGCAAAACACTTATTTTAGCAAAAAATCACGTTTTGCGCTATTCCTTCGTTTTTATCTTACTCCTTTTTTCATCCATTTCTTTGTCGCAGCAAATAGTGGAAGGAAAGATCATTGATGCACAAAACAAAGAGCCTCTCGCCTTTGTCAATATTTTTTCTTCCGATGGAAAAACGCTTGCATCTACCAATATTGACGGGAAATTTAAGTTCGCACTCGATCAAACAGTTACACAATTGCGAATTACCTATGTTGGTTATAATGATCTGAACTATTCTATTTCCAACAAAAGTTTTCAGGAAATACAATTGCAACGTAAATCCTATGAATTATCATCGATTGAAATTTTACCCGGAGAAAATCCTGCACACAGGATCATCAAACAAGCTACGTTAAACAGGGATAAAAACAATCCTGAAAAAGTACGATCATACACATGCACCACATATAGCAAAACATATTGGGATCTTGTTTACAATACCGAAGAAATAAAGACAAAGAGCGATTCCACAAAAAATGATTCTTTAAAATCCCGCCTGCGGATCTTTTCTGAAAATTCTCATTTATTGATGATGGAAAGTGTAAGTGAGCGCAAGTTTCTGAGTCCCGACTTAATCAATGAAAAAGTCATTGCTACAAAAGTTTCTGGTTTCAAAGAACCTTCATTTTCAACATCAGCAACCGACCTGCAACCTTTCTGTTTTTACGATGATCACTTTTCTATCCTTGGGAAAAATTATCTAAACCCGATTACGAAAGGAAGCACTACAAAATATTTTTTCAATATTGAGGATACGCTCTTTCAACAGAGTGACACCGTTTACATTATTTCCTATAAACCCCGAAAAGGGAAAAATTTTGACGGCTTAGAAGGAGTGTTATACATCAACACAAATGGCTATGCTATACAAAATGTAATTGCAAGTCCATTCGACAAGGGATTAGTTGACATAAAGATCCAGCAACAATATAAATTCATAGCAAACAAGCAGTGGTTCCCCGAACAACTAAATTATGAACTGCATTATAAAAAATACCCTACCAAATTTATGGGAATGAAACTCGTAGGCAAAAGTTTTATAAATGATATTCAACTAGATCCTGAATTAAGGAAAAAGGATTTTGAATTAGAAACAGTTTTCATGAGTCCTGATGCTCATAAAAAAGAGGAGATCTTTTGGACCGAACACAGAACAGATACACTTGATCAAAAAGAGAAAAAAACATATCACATCATTGATAGTATTGGTAAAAAACAAAATTTTGATCGAACATTAAAGATATTTGAAGCATTAACTACTTTTCAATTACCGGTATCAATAATTAGTATTGACCTGAATAAGATCATTGGCTTAAATGAATATGAGATCGTGCGAGGAGGGATCGGCTTACACACCAACGACAAACTTTCGAAATGGTTTTCTATAGGAGGCTACATTGGTTATGGATATGCCGACTCTGTTGTAAAATATGGTGCGGATCTAAAACTGAATTACAAACCCGGGAAAAAAGACTTTTTTGTACGATACAGTTATTTAAAAGATCTGATCGAACCTGCTAAAACTAACTTCTTTTATCCAAGAACAAGCATCAATAGGAATACAATGACCTATCGGATGGACTATGTTGAACAACATGAATTGGCTATTAATTTCAGAACATTCAAATACCTAACAGCCAATGCTGGCATTTCCTATAGCTCCCGAAAACCGAATTACGATTATCTTTTCTACCCCGATAATAATGACTCTACTGAAGTATCAACACACTTCAAAAGCACTGAATTGAGGATAAAAGGTAGGTATGCTTACAAAGAAAAATTAGTTCAGGCGCTTGGACAATTACTCTCAGATGGCAGCGACTATCCTGTGATTTACTTTGCGTATATAAAAGGTTTTAAAGTACCGGGCAGAAGTTTTTATGACTATCACAAATTATCATTAGGGATAGAAAAATCATTTTTGATAAAGAATTTAGGTAAGACAAAATTTTTGTTGGAAGGAGGATATCTGAAAGGAGAAGTTCCCTACTCCTTCCTCTACAATGGAAATGGAAGTAGTACCCGAGGGGGCTACTTATTTGTAGAAAACACATTTCAAACCATGGGCTTATATGAATTTGTTTCCGATAAATATGTGAATGTATTCTTTTCACACAATTTTGGTTCATTGCTCTTTAAACGTCCAAAATTTCAACCTCAACTGATGCTATTGACAAATGTCGGATATGGTGATCTGAACAATAAAGGGAAGCATAAAAACTTAGGAGCCCAAACCATGCAAAAAGGATTTTTTGAAAGCGGTTTATTCATCAATAACATTTTGAGAGTAAACTATTATAACATTGTTTACCTTGGCCTTGGAGGAGGCGCATTCATGCGCTATGGCGCTTATGCCTTGCCGAAGCAGGAAGACAATTGGGCATACAAACTCTCCCTCACCATAACCTTCTGATTTTCAAACAAAATCAATCGTTTTCAGTTTTTGCCAATCCCTCAAATATGCTTAAATTCGAAGTTTAAAAGCATAAAAACATGTGGGCGGCTATCGCACGATTCATCTTACGTAACCGGTTGGCAATTATCATTTTTTTAGGAGTGGTAACTGCTATCATGGCTTTTTATGCAAAAAAAGCAGAGATCAGCTATGAGTCACCCAAGCTATTACCCGACCATGATACTACTGCTATTGAATACAAAGAATTCAAAAAACGCTTTGGTCAGGATGGAAGTGTAATGGTGATCGGCATTTCCGATAATGGACTTTATCAGCTGGAGCGATTTAATCAATGGTTCGATCTTGGAAATAGAATAAAAGATGTAGCAGGTGTTAAAAATGTTCTATCCGTTGCCCGCCTTCATAATATTCACAAAAACGACAGCTTGGGAAAATTTGAGAACTTACCGATTGTCTCCAAACGTCCAACAAGTCAGGTAGAAGTAGATAGTATTAAAGAAGTGATCTTTAGCTTACCGTTTTATAAAGGTTTTATTTACAACGATACTAGTCACTCCACTTTAATGGCGATCACTTTCGACAATAAATTATTAAATACAAAAAACCGACTAGAGATCACCGATAATATTCGAAAAGAAGTAGAAGAATTCATAAAAGTATCTGATACAGAAGTTCATTATTCAGGAATGCCTTTTATCAGAACTACTGTTGCACGTAAGATCCAGAATGAAATGACCTTGTTCATGATCCTTGCTTTAATAGTTACTGCCGTAATTCTATTTTTATTCTTCCGCTCGATCCTTCCGGTCCTGTTTTCATTAGCTGTTGTTTTTGTAGGAGTTATTTGGTCGGTAGGAATTCTTGTTTTGTTTGGTTATCAAATATCTGTTCTTACAGGCTTGATCCCACCACTTCTCATTGTCATTGGTGTTCCCAATTGCATTATGCTATTGAATAAGTATCATACTGAATTCAAAAAACACGGGAACAAAATGCGATCATTGGCTGCCGCCATTCGTTCTGTTGGAATTTCTTTGTTCATGGCAAATGTTACTACTGCCATAGGATTTGCTGTTTTTTGTTCTACTGACAGTAAAATGCTTTTTGAATTTGGGCTAATTTCTTCAATTAGCGTAATGCTCACCTATGCATTATCAATGATGTTGATCCCGATCGTATTTAGTTTTTTACCAAATCCATCCGTAAAGCACATCAAGCATCTTACAAACAAAAATTTAAATAAAGTGCTGGACTTGATCGACTATTGGGTGCATCATTACCGCAAACGGATCTATGCAGCAGTAGTGATTATCACAGGTATTTCTATTTACGGCATTACATTAATGAAACCACTGGGATATGTAGTGGATGATCTACCCGAAAAAGATCCGGTATTGGTGGATCTGAAATACTTTGAACGCAATTATCACGGTGTATTGCCATTCGAGATCAGCATAGATACAAAAAAGCCGAATGGTGTTTTTGCTGATGGCGGAAAGACACTTTACAAGATCAATAAAATGCAGAAACTGTTTAAGCAGTATCCTGAATTTTCAAATGCTTTATCGGTAGTAGAAGGGATCAAATTTTTCAACCAAGCATACAATGATGGAGAAGAAAAAAGTTATCGCTTACCCGGAGCCATGGAGCTTCAAAAGCTAGCCGACTTTGCCGGAGTTGAATCAAACAACAAAGAAAAACAAGGACAATTTGCTGCATTTATTGACTCTACTAAACGATATACCCGTGTTAGCATTCAAATGGCCGATGTGGGATCCATCAGAATGAAAGAGTTAGCAGATGAATTAAAACCAAGGATTGATACCATTTTTAATTTTGATTACGAGAACAATAAATGGGTAGAAATAAAAGACCGATACGATGTTGTTCTGACCGGAAATAGTTTAATGTTTTTAACCGGCAATAGATTCTTAGTACAAAATCTTCTGGAAAGTGTTTTGTTAGCGATCATTCTCATTGCAATTGTTCTTTATACCTTGTTCATGGCTCCTAGAATGATCTTTATTTCTGTTATCCCAAGTTTGATCCCATTGATAATTACTGCCGGACTAATGGGTTTTTTCCACATCTACTTAAAACCAAGTACTATTTTGATCTTCAGTATCGCATTCGGAATAGCATCTGATGGAACACTCTATTTCCTTACAAAGTATCGTCAGGAATTTAAACATCATAAAGGAAGTATTTCAAAGACAGTTTCTCTCACTATTAAAGAAACCGGAGTAAGTATGATCTATACTGCAATAATCTTATTCTGTGGCTTTGGTATTTTTACAGCCTCCAGTTTTGGTGGAACAGCAGCACTAGGTATTTTAATTTCTGTAACTTTACTTATTGCTTACTGCTCTAACCTGATATTATTGCCTTGCTTTCTGTTATCGCTTGAAAAGCGATTAACCAATAAAGCATTTATGCAAGAACCATTGATTGAAGTATATGACGAAGAGCAGGATATTAATTTAAATGATATTGAAATAGAAAATAAAACTAAAAAAGAATAAAGAATGAAAGGAATAATTTTAGCGGGAGGTAGCGGCACACGTTTACACCCATTAACCTTAGCGGTAAGCAAGCAATTAATGCCGATCTATGACAAACCGATGATCTACTATCCGCTATCGGTATTAATGATGGCAGGAGTATCAGAAGTATTGATCATCTCTACACCCCACGATCTTCCTAATTTCGAAAGACTTTTAGGTGACGGAAAAACTTTAGGATGTAAATTCAGCTATGCCGTACAAGAAGTTCCAAACGGACTAGCACAAGCATTTGTTATCGGTGAAAAATTCATTGGCAATGAAAAAGTAGCATTAGTTTTAGGGGACAATATTTTTTATGGTGCCGGACTAGGACGATTGTTACAGCAACATCAAAATCCGGATGGAGGTGTAGTGTTTGCATACCATGTATCCGATCCTGAGCGATACGGTGTTGTTGAATTTGATAGTGAAGGAAAAGTAATTTCCATCGAAGAAAAACCAAAGCAACCAAAATCAAACTACGCAGTTCCGGGTTTATATTTCTATGACAATTCCGTTGTAAAGATCGCAAAGGAATTAAAGCCTAGTGCACGCGGAGAATATGAGATCACGGATGTGAACAAAGAATATTTAAAACAAGGAAAATTAAAAGTAGGTATCCTTGATCGTGGAACTGCGTGGTTAGACACCGGTACATTCCCATCTTTAATGCAGGCCGGACAATTTGTTCAGGTAATTGAAGAGCGCCAGGGTTTACGCATTGGATGTATTGAAGAAGTGGCCTATCGCATGGGATATATCAACAAAGAGCAATTAAAGAAATTGGCTGAGCCATTATTAAAAAGTGGCTATGGTGATTATTTAATGAAATTAGCAGATCAATAATTCTTTATTATGACAAAAATATTAGTTACAGGTGGAGCGGGTTTTATCCCAAGTTGCATCGCAGAAAAATTAGCAGAGAAAAAGGAGCACTTTTTAGTATTAGTAGATAATTTTTTAACGGGTCATCCAAACAAAATTCCTAATTCCGTTCATAACAACATTAAATTTATTAAGTGTGACGTGAATAATTTCCAGGATATCTCCGGAGTATTTTATGCTTATCAATTTGATTATGTATTTCATTATGCTGCAATGGTAGGTGTTAAACGTACTCAAGAAAACCCGGTGAGTGTATTGGATGATATTACTGGAATTAAAAATGTATTGACACTTTGCAAGAATACGGGTGTGAAACGTGTTTATTTCTCGTCTTCATCGGAAGTATATGGCGAACCGGTAGAATTTCCACAAAATGAACATACCACACCACTCAACTCCCGCTTACCCTATGCGATCGTAAAAAATGTGGGTGAAGCTTATTTAAAATCATTTAAACAAGAATATGATCTGGATTATACGATCTTCCGTTTCTTCAACACATTTGGTCCTAAACAAAGCAAAGACTTTGTGATCTCTAAGTTTATTGCTGCAGCTTTAAAAGGGGAAGATATTACCATTTATGGTGATGGATCACAAACACGTACATTCTGTTTTATTGACGATAACATCACTGCTACTACAAATGCATTCTATCAAAACAAATTTGTAAATGATGTTGTTAATATTGGAGGCGATACAGAAATGCCAATTCTTGAAGTGGCAAAGTTGATCATCAAGCTGACTAATTCAAGTTCAAAAATCGTACATCTTCCTGCTCTAAAAGATGGGGACATGACACGTAGAAGACCGGACACAGCAAAAATGCGACAATTATTGGAAAAAGAACCACTAACATTAGAGCAAGGATTACAAAAATTATTACAAAACACTTCATACATCATTTAAGTTGGATTCGATCAAATTATATCATCAGCAAATAGAACAAGCTATTAAAGAAACTAAGTATGGCTCTAATCCAAAAGAGTTATATGATCCTATTGAATACATCATGTCATTAGGAGGAAAGCGAATGCGGCCTATTTTAGTAATGATGGCTTGTGATCTATTTGATGGAGATACAACAAAAGCATTGCATCCGGCATTAGCCATTGAGATCTTCCATAATTTCACTTTGGTTCATGATGATATCATGGACAAAGCGCCATTAAGAAGAAATAAAGAGACGGTTCATATAAAGTGGAATGATAACATTGCTATTTTAAGTGGCGATGCAATGATGGTAAAAGCCTATCAGGAAATTTGCAAAGCTGAGCCGGAACAATTACCTGAGCTTCTTAAGATCTTTAACGATACCGCTCTCAAAGTGTGTGAAGGTCAGCAAATGGATATAAATTATGAATCATTATTGAAAGTAAGCATTCCTCAGTATCTAAAAATGATCGAATTAAAAACGGCCGTTTTACTTGCCGGAGCTCTAAAAATAGGCGCATTGATCGGAGGAGCAAGAGAAGAAGATGCACAACATTTATACGATTTCGGGAAACATATCGGAATCGCTTTTCAACTTCAGGATGATATTTTAGATGTGTATGCCAATGCCGATAAATTCGGCAAACAAAAAGGCGGTGACATTATCGCCAATAAAAAAACCTTCTTACTGCTTAAGGCAATGGAAATGGCTGAAAACAATCGCTATTTAAAAGAGGAATTGCAACAATGGATCGCTGCACCACAATTCGATCCAAACGAAAAAGTTGAAGCTGTTACCAATATTTATAATTTTTTAAATGTAAAAGAACTGGCAAGAAATGAAATGCAAAAGCAATACGAGTTGGGAATTAGCGCATTAAAACAGATACCTGCCAACGAAGAAAAAAAACAAGCATTGATAGTATTTGCCGATAGTTTAATGGTAAGAGAAGTGTAAGTATTACACCATGCAAAAACAAGAAGAGGATTATCAAAGGAATGTAGGAAATACCATTTCCAAGTTGATCAACTTGATCATATTGCTCTTATTCATTATTGCCCTTCTGATATTTCTTTTGTGTAAATATATGCCCGACTATTGCCCGGCTCCTGAAAAAATTACAAAAGAAAAAAATACCGATCCTGCAAAAACTGAAATAAAAAAAGAAACTATTTCATTCTGGAAATCTCCTGACACTTCCACTATTCCGGCTAATGATAAAGAGTTAATTCTTTATGGCAAAGAACTGATCAGTAAAACATCCTCCTTTTTTGGAACAAATGGCAGTATCAAAAAAATGGCAACAAATGGAATGAATTGTCAGAATTGCCATTTGGATGCGGGCACTAAAATTTTCGGAAATAACTATAGTGCCGTTTATTCAACCTATCCAAAATATAGGGCTCGTTCGGGAACTAATGAAAATATATATAAACGGATCAATGACTGCTTTGAACGGAGTTTAAATGGAGTTGCTTTAGATACAAATTCAAAAGAGATGAAGGCGATTGTAGCCTATATTCATTGGCTGGGAAAAGATGTTGCAAAAGGTAAAAAACCTGAAGGCGCTGGTCTGAAAGACATTTCATTCTTAGATAGAGCAGCAGACCCTAAAAAAGGAGAAGCTGTTTATACACAAAAATGTTTATCCTGCCATCAAAAAGATGGCTCCGGTCAGTTAAACAACGACCAAGTTACATTTCTTTATCCTCCTCTTTGGGGTAAAAACAGTTATAACGATGGAGCAGGACTTTATCGTCTTTCCAACTTTGCAAAATTTGTAAAATACAATATGCCATTAGGGGCTGCACATGATGCACCGCAACTGACAGATGAAGAAGCTTGGGATGTAGCCGCTTATGTAAATTCGCAACCAAGACCAAAGAAGGACACTTCAAAAGATTGGCCTAAAACAAAGGAAAAACCTTTTGATCATCCTTTTGGTCCTTATGCCGATGGCTTCAGTGAAGCAGAACATAAATATGGTCCTTATCAAATAATAAAAGATAAAATAGCTCAATTAAACGATGTCAAAAAATAACGATCAACAGAAAAACAAAAGAAGAGAGTTTCTCAAAAAATCGGGAATGGCCGGATTAGCTGCCATGTTTAGCCCATTGACATCATTATCTGCAAAAGCTTCTACATCAGAAGAGGAAGAGCAGATCAATACAAGTCTTGCTGAAAAAACACAAACGATCACCTTCTTAATTACAAATGATATACACGCTCAATTGCATACGCATGATGAATTTTTCTGGGAAAATGGGCAAGCCGTTTATAAAAAACGTGGAGGAATTGCGGTATTAAAAACTATGATCGATAAGCAAAAGAAAATCAATCCTGCTAATACGATCGTTTATGATGGAGGCGATTTTTTTCACGGTCATGGTGTGGCTTCTTTAACAGAAGGTGAGGTACTCATTCCTATTTTCAATAAGCTGGGGTATGATCTAATGCTGCCCGGCAATTGGGAAGTGGTTTATAAAAAGAAAAAAATGCTTTATGACATGGGGCATACCAATGCTGCTAAGATATGCGCCAACATGTTTCACAATACAACAGACAAAGATGATAACAATTTGGTGTATCCTCCCTATTGGATCAAATACATTGGCGGAATAAAAGTCGGTGTGATCGGATATACAGATCATCTCATCCCTAAAAGACAATCACCTGCCTATAGCGAAGGTTTAAAATTTGAGCATGCTGAAAACAGTGTTGCAACCTATATTAAATATCTGAAAGAGATAGAAGGTTGCACCGTTATTCTAGTTGCCACACACATGGGTTTAGCACAACAAGTAGGACTAGCAAACAATCCTGTTATTGAAGGAACAGATTTTATTATAGGAGCTGATACACACGAAAGAGTTAGAGAACCTATTCAAGGAAAATATACTAAGGTAATTGAGTGTGGAGCTTTTGGTTCATTTTTAGGGAAACTAGATCTTATTATTAAAGATGGAAAGCTTAGCGATTCTAAATATGAGTTATTGGATGTTGATCCTGATAAATATCCTGCCAATAAAGAAATGCAACAAATGATCGATGCTGCATACGCTCCATTTAAATCAGAAATGCAACGATCTCTTGGAGTAAGCAAAACACCATTGGTTCGTTATTTTGTTTTAGAAACACCAATGGATAATGTCATTACAGATGCTATGCGCTGGAAATTCAAAACAGACATCGCGCTTTCCAACGGATTTAGATTTTGTCAGCCTTTAGCAATAGATCCTAAAACAGGAGAAGCATTGATCACAAAAGAATTTTTATGGAACATGCTTCCTGTAAACAGCAATGTGAAAACGGGAACAGTAAATGGAAAACAATTATTCGATTGGCTTGAAAAAGAATTACACAATGCATTTGCAAAAGATCCTTCAAAACGATTTGGAGGTTGGTTTGTTAGATTCAGCGGAATGGAGGTGAATTTCACCATTTCTCAAGAGCTTGGTAAGCGTGTAAATTCTGTAAGAATAAATGGAGAAGCATTAGATCAAAATAAAGAGTACAATGTGATCGCTTGCGAACGCGAAGGAGACCCTTTGGATACATTATGTCGTATTGAAAAGGTTAAAGATCCTAAAATATTGACAAACACATTGCATGAGATCATTGAAGAGTATTTAAAAGTACGTTCTCCAATTGCACCGAAAATAGAAGGAAGAGCCACTGCTACAGATGAACCACAAACACTTTTAACGCAACTCAAAGGAACTACTTATGAATTCAGATAAAAAAAAGCCTCATCGAATGATGAGGCTTTTTAATTTATTTTCAACTACAATCCTAAAACAACTTCGCTTGGATCTTTTCCTCCAAACAACATCTTCGTAGGGTTTTCTAACATCTCTTTTACCTTTACTAAGAATCCAACTGATTCACGACCATCAATAATTCTGTGGTCATAAGACAATGCAACATACATCATCGGACGAATCACAACCTGACCATTCACAGCAACCGGACGCTCCACCACATTGTGCATTCCTAAAATAGCACTTTGAGGAGGATTGATAATTGGTGTAC
The DNA here is from genome assembly GCA_017303895.1 of Bacteroidota bacterium. Lineage (GTDB taxonomy): Bacteria > Bacteroidota > Bacteroidia > 2-12-FULL-35-15 > 2-12-FULL-35-15 > 2-12-FULL-35-15. Next base: position 169,771 of record JAFLBF010000001.1, read on the forward strand.
TCATCATTGAACCAAATACACCACCGTTAGTAATTGTAAATGTTCCACCACTCATATCTTCCAATGTGATCTTATTGTCGCGAGCTTTGATCGCTAAATTTTTGATCTCTGTTTCGATTTGTGCTAAACTCATTTGTTCAGCATTACGAACTACAGGTACCACCAATCCTTTTGGAGCACTTACTGCAATTCCGATATCAGCATATTTATGATAAACAATCTCATCACCATCGATCATGGCATTTACTGCCGGATAATGATTTAATGCCTCAGTTACCGCTTTAGTAAAGAAACTCATGAAACCTAAATTTGTTCCATGCACTTCTTTGAATTTGTCTTTATACTTTGCACGCATTGCATAGATCGCACTCATGTCAACTTCATTGAAAGTAGTCAACATTGCTGTTTCATTTTTAACAGAAACCAAACGTTGTGCTAACTTCTTACGCAAAGGTGTCATTTTAGAGCGCTCAGTATCTCTACTTCCACCCCAACCTGCTGTTGAAGAAGAATCAAATCCTGCAGCCAATGCATTTAACACATCGCCTTTTGTAATACGACCATCTTTTCCTGTAGCCGCAACTTTATTCGCTGGCATCTTATTTTCATCCATTAGCTTCTTTGCTGCTGGTGAAGGAGTACCACTTGCATACGAATCGGATTTAGCTGTTTCTTTCACAACTTCTTTCTTCGGTTCTGCTTTTGCTTCTACTTTAGGAGCTACTGCCTCAACTTTAGGTTTACTTTCACCTTTAACACTTGTATCAATAGAACAAACAACTTGTCCAACTTTTACCGTATCGCCTTCGGCTGCTAATAACTTTATAGCACCTGATTCTTCTGCATTGATAGTCAATGTAGCTTTATCTGAATCAACCTCTGCTACTTCTTCATCCTTCTCCACATAGTCACCATCCTTTTTTAACCAACGGGCAATCACTACTTCTGTAATTGATTCACCCGGGCTAGGAACTTTCATTTCAATTGTTGCCATAATTTTATTTTAATAGTTAATTATTTACTAAATAGCATTGCTAAAAATTACTAAATGGAGTTGAACTCAAATCTGAAACTTTTACATTCTCACCTTCTGAGCCAAAGGCTGCTGTATTTTTTGATTTTCGTAAAAACTTGTAACAAAGGGTTATTTCATGTGCATTTACAGAAGACACAACTCGCTCTAAACCAGAATTTACCATATCATAACTATAACCAACCATTAGATTCTTATGTTCATAACCAACTAAAAAGGCTATTGCATCGTGCATTCTGTACCATGCACCAACAACTAATTTCATATTAGATTGAAAATTATAATCAACATATAACCCAGAGGCTATTTCTGTATTTCCTTTTTGGTAATTTACTCTAACATTAGGGCTTATATCTATTTTATTATCACCAAAAAATTTCAACCCTCCTTGGTATGCAAATCTAGCAGGAAGTTTTCCATTCGATTCAATCAACGTTTGATTAGGCTGATTCAAATGATATCCGGCAAAACCAGCATAGGCATTTAATTTTGAAGATGAGCGATTCGGATTATAAAACCACATAAATCCGAAACCTATATCTGCATAATTTATTTTAGAATCTATTACTAACTCATTAGTAGAATTTGAGGAGTTAAATGTTCCGTTTATGTATTGGGCATCAAAAGTTTGATTTCCCAAATCTATCTTTTTCTGGACAAATCCACCTATTAATGAAAAACATAAATTATTATTAGGCGCAATTTCTTTACTAAAATCGAAAGCTAATGAAACATCTGTTGTACTAAATGCACCAGCTTTGTCGTTCATAATAGCCAAACCCACATCAACTTTTCCTTTATTATCCACTAAAAAAATGGGATAAATAGCCGAAAAAGATGCTGTCTTAAATCCCTTATCAATCGATGCCCACTGACTACGGTAGTTTAACATAAATTTCGCATTATTACTAGCACCCATAATCGCAGGATTAATTCTTAAAGGATTAGCATAGGAATGAGCATATCGAGCATCTTGAGCCTTAAGCTGTATAATAGACAGCAAAAAAACTATTAGTATATTTTTAATTTTATTCATTACTAAAACTTTATATCTAATTTATTATCTAATTAAATTTACCAGACCATTTGTGTTAATTTTTTCGCCAGTAGATAGAGTTCCTTTAACATAATAGACATAGGCTCCCTGCGGCAAGTCTTCTCCTCCTAATTGACGTTTTCCATCCCAACCTTCCGAAATATTATTTGTATAAAACAGTTGTTCACCCCATCGATTAAATATCGAAAATTCAAAATCAGTTACACCTTCTCCTCTTACAAAAAAGATATCATTACTACCATTCCCGTCTGGAGAAAAAGCAGTAGGGAGCCATACAGTAGAAGCAATTACAGTAACAAAAACAGAATCTACGTTTGTGCAACCATATATATCAGTAGATGAAACGATATATTCAGTAGAGACAGTTGGTGAAGCAATTGGATTATAGATTCCGACATTACTCAACCCCAATGAAGGGGACCAAATGTATTGTAATCCGCCAGAAGCATTAAGCATTACAGAAGATCCAGAAGTAATAGTATCATCTAATCCTGCATTAATAATTGGCAAAGGATGTACTATAATAGTCACTTCGTCAGAAATAGAAGGACACCCATTTGAAATAACTGTTAATGTATAAGTTGTAGTAGACAATGGACTGCTAATTGGATTTGGCGATAGTGAATCACTCAGGCCTAAACTCGGACTCCAAAAATAATTTTGCCCCTCAATCAATGCTGAACCAATTTGAAAAAAATCATTTTCACAAATTTCTCCATCTACTCCAGCATTTGCAATAGTAGGCGATAGCATCGTCATAACAACTGTATCGGAATTAACGCAACCTGTTAAAGTAGATGTAACAGAAACTATCAACTGAGTTACTGGTGCTATTGGGCTTGCAACAGGATTAGAAACAGACGAAGAGTTTACTAATGTGGAAGGAAACCAACTATAACTATTACCACTTATTGGATTTGATCCAATCTGAACGCTACTGTCAGCACATATTGTTATGTCATTACCCGCATCTGCAATAGGCAATGAATTTACATTTATTGTCTGTGTTGCAGTTGTGAAACATCCAAATTGATTCATAACTGTTTCTGTAATTATCTTTGATCCAGCGGTCTCATAAACAATTGCCATTGGATTTTGGCTAGAGGAAATTGCAGGAATGGCTCCTGAGCCAAAATCCCAACTATAAGTTACTCCAGCAGAGACACTGCCTGTATTTGTAAAATTAACACTACTGCCTAAACATAAATTTGCTGAAGAAAAACTAAAAGAAGCAATTGGAGATGGGTTGATTGTAATTATATTAGTTACTGTATCCGAACCCATACTCGTACTTACAATATGTGTAACTAATTTAGCGCCTGGCGTTGAATATGCAATCCCTGTAGGATTATCAAAAGTAGAAGTTGCAGGGGATGCACCCGAACCAAAATCCCAAGAGTGTGAAATTCCTGATACACCTGCCATCACACTATAAAAATTTTCGCTTTGACCAACACAACCTGGCTCAGAAGAAGTGAAACGAGCATCAGGAGAAGAGACTAGAACAGGATTATTTAATTTTAGTATGGAACCGTTCAATCCACAAGAGAAAGCCACATTTGCACTAGGAATGAAAAAACCTACTTGTCTGAAGGAAGATGTTGCCTCTGTTGTCCATACATTCCCGCCATCAACCGTTTTTAAAATAGTACTAGTATTTGATGTTATACTACCACCTGTTGCATAGCCGGTACTGTTATTTAAGAATCTTGTATTAATAAAAAAGTTATTTGAAAAAGTTTGTGTTGACCAAGTAACACCTGCATTTGTTGTTTTTAAAATTACAGCAGTATTCGAGGCTTGATCTCCTCCAACTGCATAACCATTGTTGGCATCTGTAAACCAAACTGACAATAATTGTGATGAGGTTCCGCTAGCTAAAGACGTCCAGGTTGCACCAGCATCAACCGTCTTTAAAATCGTACCTAAATGCCCTACTACATAACCAGTATTGATATCCGTAAAATAAATACCATATAAAAAAGTAGAGGTACTAGAGGGTAATTGACTCCAACTAATACCTGCATTCGAAGATTTAATTATTATCCCACTTGACGCAGTCACATAAATATCGTTCCCAATAATAAATATTCGAGCAAAATCAGGAAAAACACCAGGAGAAAGTGCAGTCCAACTTGCCCCTCCATTTATTGTTTTAAGAATAACACCGCTTCTTCCTACCGCATAACCTGTATTAACATCAACAAAACGAATATCTCCAAAATCAACAGAAACACCAGAAGTTAAACTCGACCAAGTTACACCACCATCGGTTGTTTTTATGATTTTTCCTCCCTGACCTGCAGCAAAACCAAGCAAATCATTTAAGAAATACATACTGGACAATAAATTAGTTGTTCCTGATGAAAGTGGACTCCATGTTTGAGAACAAACATTTTTATTCATAAGAAAAATTACAATAAACAAAAGTGCTAATGTGACTCTTTTCATAGTATAACTGAAATTTATATTATTTATGAAACTAATTTTTGGGCAAACAACGCATCAACAATTGCTTGTTGTTGCGCATTATGTGTTTTGCTGAATCCTGTTGCTGGACTCGCTCCTTCTCCTCTACCAATATAATTCAAACGAATATTCTTTAACTCATCGTATTTCATGAACATTCTTACAATATGAGCCCAAGCACCCATATTTTCCGGCTCTTCTTGCGCCCAATAGAATGTTGCTGCATTTGAATATTTAGTCAATAACGCTTTCACCTGATTGATCGGGAATGGATACAATTGCTCCAAACGAATAATGGCAATATCATCTGCACCTGCTTTTTCTTTTGCTTCAATTAGATCGTAATAAACTTTTCCTGTACAGAAAACAATGCGCTTAACATTTTTTGCATTTGCTGAAGCATCATCAATTACTTCCTGGAATGTTCCTGAAGTGAAATCATTTACCGAAGACACGCAAGATGGATAACGTAATAATTTTTTAGGTGTGAAACAGATCAATGGTTTACGGAAATCACGTTTCACTTGTCTGCGCAATGCGTGAAACTGATTAGCAGGAGTAGTACAATTTAAAATTTGCATATTGTTTCCTGCACATTGCTGTAAAAAGCGTTCCATACGTGCACTTGAGTGCTCCGGCCCTTGTCCTTCATATCCATGCGGCAACAACATGACCAAGCCATTCATTCTTCTCCATTTTGCTTCAGCAGAAGTGATAAATTGATCAATGATGATCTGCGCTCCATTGAAGAAATCACCAAACTGTGCTTCCCAAATAGTTAATGCACTTGGTGTAGCCATAGCATAACCAAACTCAAATCCTAATACTCCATACTCAGAAAGCAAGGAATTGTAAATGTCTAATTTACCTTTTGTATTTAAATTGTTCAATGGAGTGTATTCTTCTTCAGAATCTTCCACACGAACAACAGCATGACGATGAGAGAATGTACCACGCTCTACATCTTGTCCGCTAAAACGTACATTATGTCCTTCATTCATTAAGGTGGCATACGCCATCAACTCACCCATTGCCCAATCATAATTGTCATTATTGATCATGGCAATGCGATCAGCAAATAACTTCTCAGTTTTATTGAAGAATTTTTTATCCTTAGGAAGTTCTGTTGTTTTCTTCGCCAGATCAAGGAATGTCTTTTTATCAACTGCTGTCTCCGGAGATTTTTCAAACGCTTTATCATCAGCCATTTTTAACCCTTTCCATTGTCCTTCTAAAAAGGAAGTGATCTTCGCTTTTTCAGTTTGCTTGGCTTCGTCTAACTTCTCTTGCAAAAGATCTTTGAATTTTTTCTCCATTTCTTTTGCCAGATCAGCCGAAACAGAACCTTCTGCAGCTAATTGCTGCATATAGATCTCTCTTGGATTCGGATGCTTTGCAATTGTTTTATATAACAATGGTTGTGTAAAACGAGGCTCATCACCTTCGTTATGACCATACTTACGGTAACACAATACATCAATAAACACATCACGTTTGAATTTCTGACGGAACTCCATCGCTAAACGAGCTGTAAATACTAAGGCTTCTACATCATCACCATTCACATGGAATACCGGTGATAATACTACTTTTGCAACATCAGTACAATAGGTACTTGAGCGAGCATCTAAATAATTGGTTGTAAATCCAACCTGATTATTAATCACAATATGAACCGTTCCACCTGTCTTATAACCATCCAGCTGGCTCATTTGTAATACTTCATATACAATTCCCTGTCCTGCTAAAGCAGCATCGCCATGAATAAGAATAGGACAAACTTTTGAGTTATCGCCTTTATGCAAGTTATCGATCTTCGCACGGGCAATACCTTGAACAACCGGATCAACAGCCTCTAAATGCGAAGGATTAGGAGTTAAACTCAAGTGAACTTGTTTCCCATTGTTCGATTTTTGATCGGATGAATAACCCATGTGATACTTCACATCACCATCAAACAATGAGTCTTCTGAAGGACGGCCTTCAAACTCAGTAAAAATATCTTTGTATGTTTTGTTAAGGATATTTGCCAATACGTTCAAACGGCCACGATGTGCCATCCCGATCACAAAATCCTCTATTCCCATATCTGCACCTTTTTCACAAACAGCATCCAAGGCAGGAATCGTTGCTTCTGCACCTTCCAACGAGAAACGTTTTTGACCAACAAATTTTGTATGCAAGAAGTTCTCAAAAACAACTGCCTGATTCAATTTATTAAGGATCACCTTTTTCTCATCGATAGAAAATTTAGGCGTATTTTTAGAACCTTCCATTTTCTCCTGTAACCACTTAATGATCTCAGGAGTACGGATGTACATATACTCAGCACCAATCGACTGACAATACGTTTGCTGTAAATGAGCAATAATGTCTTTCAATTTTGCTGCCCCTAGTCCAATCTGAGAACCTGCTTGAAAAACAGTCTCCATATCAGCCTGAGTCAAACCAAAGTTCTCAATATCTAATGTTGGTGAATATTTTCTGCGCTCACGAACCGGGTTTGTTTTAGTGAACAAATGTCCTCTAGATCGATAGGCATTGATGAGATTAACTACATCAAATTCTTTTTTTACGTTAGACGGGATCTCTCCACCGTTCTCATAGTTTTCTCTTGAAAATTCAAAACCGGCAAAAAACATTCGCCAATCCGGCTCTACCGAGTTTACATCTTTCAGATATTGTTCAAACAATTGCTCAATTGCAACAACATCTCCGTTACCCAAATAAGAAAATTTATCCATAATTCTGTGCATCTCAATATTAAGGACACAAATTTAAGGTTTTTGATGGAAAAAGGAAAGAAAAAGAAGGTTTTCTGAATTTAATAAAAACTCAATGAAATTAACTATTTCAGGCGATTTTAGGTAGCATTTTTAATTTCCTATGCCTTTCCGTCCCGGACCCGACTGTTTCGGCTTGGTTTTATAATGCTGCCGGATAACTACTTTTTGAAGTTCTCTACGGATGATCAGATCGGTAATGATCTCAGAAAATGATTCGGAAGAATTATCCCTAACAGCCTTTTTGATCTGATCATCACTTACATCAATTCGATACAATATTCCCATAAATTTGGATTGGTTGCTATCGATCAATTTTTTGATGTGGGGCTCGATTTGTTCGAATAATTCTTCATACGCATTGTATGCATTTCCTGAAAAACGGATCTCCAGCCCAAACATATCAAAATCTTTTATGATCTGATCGGCCGTATCCTTGATCAGATCCAGCTTATTAAAATAATTCGACAAATTAGAAAGATCCATCTATTATTGCTTTTGAGCCGCTTTAACATTTTCTAGTCTCAAACGTTCCACGACTCTATTATTGACGATGTGCTCATCAATGATCTCATCCACATCATTTAGTGTGACACCCACATAAAATACTCCTTCCGGATACACCACCAATGTTTGTCCGTAATCACATATATCCAAACAACCGGCCTTTTGAGCTCTTAACTTGATCAGCAGCTCCCGTTCTTTTAATTTTTTCTTGAATGCATCAACGATCTCCATGCCATGAGCTTCGCCACAACTTTTACGGGCTGCCCCTACAGCTCTTTGATTGACACAAATAAAAATATGTTTATCGTACACCATTTGTTTTCTATTTGATACAAATATAGCTGAAAGAATTTGTAATATTGTACAATGATTTTTACGGATACGCATACGCATCTCTATTCAAAAGAATTTGAAACCGACTCAAGTCCGTTGATACAAAAAGCGATGGACATGGGCATTACAAGATTCTTTATGCCTAATGTAGACAGCGAATCAATTCCGGGAATGTTACAAATTGAAAAACAATTTCCTGAAAATTGTTTCGCTATGATGGGGCTGCACCCCTGCTCTGTAAATGCCACCTATCAACATGAATTAAGTGTGGTTGAATATTGGCTTAACAAACGGAAATTTATTGCCGTTGGTGAAATTGGTATCGATCTGTATTGGGACAAAACATTTTTTGAGCAACAGCAAGATGCTTTTCGAAGACAGATTCAACTTGCAAAAAAATACGATCTCCCCTATATCATTCATTCGAGAAATTCATTTAATGAAGTGATCGAGATCGTTTCAGAATTTAAAAATGATCATATAAAAGCTATCTTTCATTGCTTTAGTGGCAATGTGGAACAAGCCGAACAAGTAATTGCAGCCGGGAATTTCAAACTGGGAATTGGAGGAGTAGTAACATTCAAAAATTCCGGATTAGATAAAGTAGTAGAAGCAATAGATCTAAAGCATATCGTTCTAGAAACAGATGCGCCCTACCTGGCTCCTGCTCCACACCGTGGAAAAAGAAACGATCCTGAATATTTAGTACTGATCGCCAAACGAATAGCAGAAATTAAAAATATTTCAATTGAAGAAGTTGCTTCAATTACAACTCAAAATTCAAAAGACATTTTTGGAATTTAAAATATATGCCAATGAAATCAAAAGTTCTATTAATCTACACAGGTGGCACCATCGGAATGATGCAAGATGCTAAAACAGGACAATTAAAGCCTTTTGATTTCAAGCACCTGACTGAACAAATTCCGGAGCTAAACAAATTTGATGTAACACTTTCTGCTGTATCATTTGAAAAACCAATTGATTCAAGTGATATGCATCCGGCTATATGGCTAGAGATCGCTAAAATGATCGAAAAAAACTACTCAAAAGTGGATGGGTTTGTGATCCTGCATGGTAGCGATACCATGTCATTTACAGCTTCAGCATTAAGTTTTATGTTAGAAAACTTAAACAAGCCTGTTATTCTTACAGGATCACAGCTACCCATAGGTACCATTCGAACGGATGGCAAAGAAAATCTGATCACCGCCATAGAAATAGCTGCAGCCAAAAAAGCAGGGAAGCCAATTGTGTCAGAAGTTTGTATCTATTTTGAATATCAACTTTATCGTGGAAATCGAACACACAAGTACAATGCGGAACACTTTCAGGCATTTCAATCGGCCAACTACCCTGTTTTGGCAGAAGCGGGTGTTCATTTAAAATACAACACTTCTGCACTAGCTAAATCCAATGGAAAAAAACTTAAAGTACATACTTCATTAAACCCGAACATTGCCATTTTAAAAGTATTTCCGGGCATAACCGAAAATGTGGTGAATGCTATTTTAAATTCAAAAAATACCAATGCCATTATACTTGAAACTTTTGGTTCAGGAAATGCCACCACACAAAAATGGTTCATTGATGCATTAAAAAGATCAATAGACAAAGGCATGATCATTTATAATGTCACACAATGCAATGCCGGTGCAGTGGAACAAGGTAAATATGCAACCAGTGCAGCTTTCAATAAAATTGGCATCATTGGTGGCAACGATATTACCACTGAAGCAGCAGTTGCCAAATTAATGTTTGTTTTAGGCAATTCAAAAAACAAAAAGGATGCAGAAAAAATGCTGAAAACAAATTTAAGAGGTGAGATCAGCTCATAATTCTTTCTTCTTTTTCAGTTCATAAAATTCCACCCATGTTATTAACAAAAGCCCTATTTACAGGGCTTTTGTGCTGTTTAAAACCTCACAAACCTCCATTACGGATATCTTGTTTTAATGCCTAATATTGTATTGTTAAACTATAACCGGATGAAAATGAAAAATGTTGTCAACTATTTAACAGTAATTACACTTGCAGGATCATTATTCTCTTGTGTTCCACAACGTCAATTAGAGGAAGAGCAAGTCAAACGTGAAAATTGCGAAAAAGAATTGGCTGAATTAAAAACCAAAAGTCAGGACTGCGAAACAAAATTAACTGAGGCAAACAAGTTGCTTTTGGATAATAAAAAAATGATCGATGGTCTTGAAAAAGATACAGCCGTGATCGGGAATAGCTACCGCATCCTAACAGCAAAATACGACAAGCTAAACACCATCAATGAACAATTGCTGGATAAATACAACCGATTATTAGAAGGTAATTTAGCTGATACTAAGAAGCTATCAGGGGAGTTGCAAGTAACCCAAGAACAGTTGCTTAAAAAACAGGATGAACTAAAAGCATTAGCAGCTGAATTGGATGCTAAAAAGAAAAATTTAGATGAGTTAACTGCTGAATTGAAAAAACGTGAAGCACGCGTTGCTGAATTAGAAGGAATTCTAAAAAGCAAAGACGATGCAGTAAATGATCTGAAGAAAAAACTATCGGATGCTTTATTGGGATTCGAAGGAAAAGGACTGACCATCACCCAGAAAAATGGCAAAGTATATGTTTCAATGGACGAAAGTTTACTGTTTGCTTCAGGGAGTACAACTGTTGAAGCAAAAGGAGTAGAAGCATTGAAAAAAGTTTCAAAAGTATTGGAGCAAAACACCGACATTAATGTATTGATTGAAGGACATACTGATGATGTACCAATGGTTGGTAAAGGAGAGATCAAAGACAATTGGGATCTAAGTGTAATGCGCGCTACATCTATCGTGAAGATCATGACAAAAAACAGTAACATTGATCCCCGCAGATTAACAGCTGCCGGTCGTGCAGAATATTTCCCGATCGATCCATCTAAAACGGCAGAAGCTAGAAAGAAAAACCGTAGAACGGAGATCATTCTTACTCCTAAATTGGATGAATTGTTAAAAGTTTTAGAAACCAATTAATCGCTTGAACAAATAAGTGCAGAGCTGAAGCCAATAGCTTCAGCTCTTTTTTTAAAACACTATGTAACAATTGCTATTTTACACGTTATATAAGCATAAAATAAGTATTATGAAAAAAACAGTCTTATTCTTCCTTTTTGCATTTGCAATGAACATCAGCTTTTCGCAAGTAGTCACTGAATTTTGGGATGGTGCACAAACAAAAAAGAAAAGTGAGCAGCAGATGAAGGATGGGATGCAACATGGTAAATTCACACTTTGGTTCGAAAACGGAAACGTTGCCAAAGAAGGAAATTATTTTGAAGGGAAAGAAGATGGAAAATTTGTTATTTATTACTCAAATAAAAAAGTAAAAGCGGAAGAGAATTACATCAAAGGGAAAAAGAATGGAGCATGGAAATATTGGTATTCCAATGGAAATAAAGCACAAGAAACTTTTTTCAAATTCGACAAACCGGATAGCACCTGGACCGGTTGGTATGAAAGCGGAAAAATAAAAAGTACGGAGATCTATGCAAATGGTAAGAAAGAAGGCACATGGATCTATTACTATGAAAACGGACAAAAAGAAAGTGAAGGTGTTTTTAAAAACAACTTGGCAGAAGGTGCTTATACAGGCTGGTATAGCAATGGAAGCAAACAGAAAGAAGGGCAATATAAAAATGGAGAGCAAAGTGGAACATGGAAAGAATGGTTTAAAAATGGAAAGCCTAAGCAAGAATTACAATTTGAAAATGGTGAAGTTCTTTTAATGAACCTCTGGCTCGAATCGGGCGAACAAAAGATTAAAGACGGGAATGGAAAATTTACGACCGTATATGATAATGGCAAAAAGAAAGGTGAAGGAAATTATAAAGATGGCCGTATGGATGGAGAATGGATCTTTTACTTGCCAACTGGAGAAAAAGATTTCTCCGTTATATATGTGAAAGGAAAAAAGAACGGACAGTGCATCAATTGGTTTAAAAATGGCAAAGTAAAAAGTGAAGGACCATTTGTAGCCGATAAAAAGAATGGCTACTGGAAATGGTACACCGAAGACGGAAAACTGGAAATGGAAGGTACATTAAAAGACAATCAAAGGAGTGAAAAATGGATGTACTGGTTTGTAGATGGAAAAAAAGAGTCAGAAGGGTTTTATAAGAACGATCTTCAAGACAGTACCTGGACTTATTGGTATCGTGATGGATCAAAATGGAAACAAGGAAATTTCAAAGAAGGTAAAAAAGAAGGAGTGTGGACGGTTTGGTTTGAGAATGGGCAAAAATTACAGGAAGGAAAATATGTTGCCGGTAAAGAAGAAGGCACCTGGCTGTCATGGTTCGATAACGGAGTAATGAAAGACGAAGGGAATTTTAAAGCAGGATTAATGCATGGTTCATGGAAAGGCTGGTTACCGAACAAACTTCCAAACTATGAAGGATTTTATAAAGAAGGATTGAAAGATGGTGACTGGAAATTTTATCATGACAATGGTAAGCTGAAAGAAGAAGGCTCCTACAAAGACGGGAAAAAGAATGGACACTGGGTGGTATGGACACCAAAGGAAATGAAAGATAGTGAGGGGAATTACAAGGATGAAAAACCGGATGGATTATGGTCTTACTATTACTATTTTGGAGTAAAATCCATGGAACAAAACTACAAAGAAGGCAAGTTAAGTGGTGAATGTAAATCATGGCATGAAAACGGAACACTAAAAAGTACAACCTCCTACATTTTGATCAAAGGGAAAAACGGGATCATAGAAAGCAAGCCACATGGGAAATGGACCTATTATGACAATAAAGGGAAAGTGATGATGGAGCAGAATTATAAAAAAGGGGTAAAAGTTGATTAAACATGAGTAAAACAAAACGACTCCCTCACAGACGGATCTATTTTCGAAACATAGTCAAAAACGCAGTAGTTGCAGTTGCTTTCCTTACCTTCTCACTACTAATTGGAATAATCGGCTATCATTATTTTTTTAAGATCTCCTGGGTAGATAGTTTGTATAATGCTAGTTTAATACTTACAGGGATGGGGCCTGTTGATGAAGCTCCCAATGACGGAGCAAAAGTATTTGCATCATTATATTCTATATACAGTGGAGTTGCTTTTTTAACCTCTGTAGCGGTAATATTCAGTCCTGTGATACACCGTTTTTTACACAAGTTCAGACTAGATATGGAAGATTAATCAATCAAAGGATGATGGCACAAGACACTTAGGAATATTCCATTTCCCCTTCCATTCCGACATATTTACAACTGCTCCCTCACAAGTCAAATAATTTCCGCTAACATCTTTTTTAATCACTACAAGCTTTCCCGTCTGAAGTGCTTCCATCACGATGTATGCTATTTCACCTTTAAAATGAATATGTTTACATTTTTCAGATAAACGGATTCCAATTTCATTATTCTGTTTATCCATTTCGGAACTAACAGAATCAGGCAATATCGAATCTTCCAAAAATTTTCTTTTCCACTGAATATAATTCCCTTTCTCATGTGCCATCCCCAACTTCAATGCTTTCTTCTTACCTATTGCCAAACCCAAACAATTCATCCAATAAGCATGTTTGAATGCATCCAACTTCCCTCCATTGTTATCTCTTCCGATCGCACCCGCATTCTTTAATGAATCCACCTCAAACAAAACACGTTGAGTAATTTTAAAAGCTTTTTTTGCAACAAATGGATGAAACAACACCCATCTTTTTTCAGGTGCAGAAAGTTTGGAAAATTTAGATTGAGAAAACAGATTAGTAGAAATAAAAAGAAATATTAGCGCGTACTTCCCCATTATCGCATCAAATACATTTTTCCCCAACCTTTTTTGAAATATTGGTCGGCATCGGTTTCGCGTTTTTCAATGTCCTCACCATTCAACTTAGTAATAACCCTATACAAATAAACTCCATTTGCTAACTGATCACCAAACTCGTCTTTTCCATCCCATGCATACTGAGTAATATTTCTTCCTACATGCAAAGGACCTAATTCATCCTGAAAAATTTCCTTCACAACCTTTCCTGAGATGGTCATGATCTGTATCTTGAATGTAGTAGGTACTTCCGATCCGGTTAAGGTAAATACGAATTTGGTAGAAGTGCTAAATGGATTCGGATAATTCATCACTTCAGTGATCGTAGCTTTATTTACTACCTCAAAATTGATCTTATAGTCGATAAGTCCTGACTGATTATCTGATTTGTCTTTTGCCTGAACGATCAGCTGATACGTTCCATCAGCAGTTAATGATGGAGTATAATTGATCTTACAACTGTTATTGGGTAGCATTGCAGGCGTAAAGGTCATAGTGGAACCAAAATAGATCCTTTCAGCAACAGATGAACCCGGGGCTTGAATAAACACTTTAAAATCGCTGGTATCATTTAATGCTAAAAATTGATTCTCATCTTTTAGCTGGATCAATACATTTGGTCTTGATGAAACGATATCATTATTCAAAATATGTATCCCATCAAAAGTCACATCCAGCAATGGATTAATACGATCAACGCTTGTATAGAATGGAATTCGTACGATATTATTAAAATGGTATTGTTCCAGTTGCGACCTACTTTTATTGATCGGATTCACTTCCACCCAAAGAGAATTATTTCCTCTAAATCCTTCCGTGTTTAAAACAATTGAATCGATGATCACTTCATTCGGAGCAAATAAATTTCTCTTCAACTTATCCGGCAAAGGATGGTTCACCTTATCCGCATCTTCTACCCAATAACTTACCAATAAACTATCAGAAAAAGCGATCTCTCCTATATTTTGAATAGGCAAATTAACCTGCAGTACATCGCCTTCCTGAAGGATCGTATCGTTAATAGTATAGCCCAATGGAGGATTTAATGCAGCTTCAGGAACCGGAGAGTAGATCACCTGCCAACGTTCCATTTGTGGGGAAGTGTGCAAGCTATCATCTTTCATGTATGCCACTAGGCGGATATTCGGATAAACCGCTGCATCAACATAAGTACTTAAGTTTAAAATATCTGTACTATCTTTTACAAAATTGGCAAGCGTGTTTTCTGTACCATCACTTTTTATACCAATTAGGCGTACTACAACACTATCATCTGTAGCCGAACCTTCGATCGCATGCTGTCTCCAATGGAATGATCCCCACTGACTGGCAGGACCAATAACGGGTGATGCAATATAACCTTCATTCCAATTGGTAACAAGCGTTGTATCAAATTCTATTACCGCTTGCATTGAATCTCCAATTACCTCACTTGCACTCCCAATTGGCGCACCTTTTCTGCCAAATAGAATATAGGGACGGGAAGGAGAAATTGTTCGAATACTTCCACTGCCTAAACTTTCAAAAGCTGAATACAGTGAGTTTTCGTACTGATCAAATTTGGTATGATTAAAAGAATATGCCATCACATAATGACCATTCGGAATATTATTATTTATAAAATTGGTGATATGAGATCGTTGGATAGAATCTACATCCATAAAATCAAATGTATTCATATCGTATGTTCTGCAGTGTGCATTATTGTATATTCCATTGTTACAGGAAGAGCAGTTCCCCGAAGATGGTAATGGGCTTGTCCAATTTTCTCCCGACACAGGATCAAACACAACAAAATTGAATCCCGAATTCAATTGAATACAAGTCCAATATGTTTTTTGAATTCCATTTAACTTCCATTGAATATCAGTCCAATTATAATAAGGATAAATACCATCTATACAATAAATATCTTTTACATCATTTACAAAATCAAATCTTCTATCAGGACGATTGAATTTAACATATCGTGTTTGATCGTTTTTGTACTGAAAAAAGTGTGCTTGTCCCCAGCCTTTTTTCCCGGCTATATATTGAAACGAGCTTTCTCTCCAAATATATCCACTGGAAGCCGAAACAGAATCGGGACTAACTCTCCAATAATAAACAGTACTATCTGAGAATGTAAAAGGAAGTTTCCACGAAACGACACCACCAATGCTAGTTATTGTTGTATCCATTAAAAACGAGCTATTAAATGTGTCGGTTGTATCCACTTGAAACACATAGGTTCGTGATGGAGCAAAAACATTAAGTGTTGACGCTTTTAATGTTATGGAATCAGTTGGTACTATTGCGAATTCATATGGATAAACAGGTGCTATCAAGCCCCCATCAATTTGAAACTCTAGATCAGAAGTTGTTTCATTATTAAACTCATTTAACTCTTCCACTTCACTATAGGCATCCAATCTTACTTTGATCTTATTCAAACCAATGGTTCTTGCCGGATCGATCCAAACCTTAAATGATACAGTGTCTTTAAATTTTGGCTGTACATCTCTCAAAAAATACGATAGCGTATCCCCATTGGGCAGTGTATGTATCACCTCAGTAAAAACGGAGTCATCGGATGTCCTTCCTATATTGGTACGGATGACATATACCGTAAACGAATCTATTTGAGCAGTTAGGTCAACGCTTACATCCGAATTTGAAATTTTAAAATCAGGTACACGCTGAGCATTCAGCTTAATTGCAGGATCGCCATGCAATGTCATTTCATAGCAAGTGGAACGCACAAGTGGATCAACACTTGCATTAGGCTGAATAGCAGCAATCGTGTTCTTTATAGAACTTCCTACACCGTTACCATAATTGACTAATGAAAATTGACGATAAAATTCAGAAGAAAATGTATTCAGTGCATACGGAACGCCCAACTTAATAGAACCTAAAAAACCTATCAGTCCTTTATTTTGGACCAATACATATTCTTCAGAAGAAGATACCGATCCGGCATGTATATCACCGGAATAACATGCATTAGAAAGCATAAAAGGATATCGTCCCTGAATCGGATTAAAAGAAGTGATTTGATCAATACTTTGATCAAAACTATTGGCTGATGCATGACCAAAAAAGTTTAAAAAAGAAACCCCATTATTAATAAGATCCTCTAATGTATCTGCAATATTGATTTGAATAGGTGCTGTACTTGTCTTCCAAAACTCTTTAATCACAGTTCCACCATACAAAGAATCCTGAAAAATTGTTTTATAACCATCCAAATAAGAACGTAATTGTTGTTGCTCAGCCAAACTACCACCTCCACCGAAATGTAATCCATACTTCATCCATTCATCCGGACTTGCACTTTCATAATCTTGAACTTTGTCCAGATATGTGGTAACATCTGCTGCACTCCTTGCTGCTAATCGTCCAACAGGAACATATGGAAACATTTGTGTTCCATTGATCCCTTCGGTTAATAAATTATCACTGGAAGGATTTCCGAAAGAAGGAACAAGACACAAATTATAATTAGAGGAATTTGTTCTGCAATTGGAAAGATGTATCGACTTACCTATGATAAACATATTTTGTGGAGCACTTGGATAAGTATCAACCAAATACTCCGTAAAGCGTTTGATTGAAAGCGGACTTTTTACTATCCCAAATGCAAATTGATCATATAACTCGTCAATATCTGCCAACACAACATGATGTGATCCCCCTAAAGAAGAGGTCCGGTATTGTTTATATAAATTAGCTTCCGACATGAGATCTTTGTGTGAAATGATCAAATATGCAGAGTCAACAGATTGAATTGAATAATCTGTAAAAAAGCCTGTAGTTGTAACCGGTACAAGTGTACTTACATTACGAACAGTTGTTTCCGAAAATACATAACAATGTTTCTCCTGGCCTGAATTCGGAACCAATGCTTTATAGTTAAGCCCATCAAAAATTACCGGGATCCTTTTATTGTTTGTCAAATCATAGATCGCTGTTCCGGATGTACCATTAAAATTCTGAATATTCAAAAACGATTTCGATTGCAAGGTATTATCCGGCTGGAATAGATCAAACTCCGGTTTCCCTTCTAGATCAAATGTGTGTGGATACCTGATCTTGATGTAAGATACAACTGTTCTGTTTGAAACAAAGTTGGTATCTGCAACACTCGTATATAAAAAATCGGTAAACGTATTTCCAAGAGAAGAAGTTGGAATTGCAACATTAAAACGATTTGCTTCATAACCCATAAAAAGCGTATCTGCTATTGTTGCATACGATCCGGATGAGCCTCTAAAATCAATCTTTAAATGATGGTCAGGTAAATTTTGACTGATCAGATTACTAGCCTTTGAAGCTCCCACAACCACCGAAGTAATAAGAGCAGATGGTCCTGCTGTATAGGCATTAGAAGTATTTAATAATGATGTATAACTTACACTACCGCCTAATGTAAACACTTGATTATCGAACCAACCTTCCGATCTGGTGTATCTCGAATCTGTACCTCCCACAATATCCGTCTCCCCTTCATAATAAGCATTCGAAAAGGACTTGATCTCTTCTTTAAAAAAATAATTATCAGGAGTAAATGCACTAAAAGCGGTATCAGTCTCGATTTGAAATCGCCTGTTAGAGAGAGAAGCATTCCAAGTTAAATAATAAACAGCTGTATCATTTATCAGACTGTAATAAGGATTAGGGACAAAAGCACTATTGACATATAGTGCCGTATCGCCTTTCCCATCATTCCTTTCACCATAAAATTCGATATGATCAGTAGCATTCAGAATTCCATCTGATTCCCCTTTCACATAAATATATTGCTCCATCCCATCATGAAACAATTGAAAATTACGGGGATCTACTGTGGCAAGATCTATTCCGGCATTTGCCAGTGCAAGAGAATCCACTCTATACACTCCTGTTTGAGCAACTTTTATCTTGAAATATTTTTGAGAATAGTTGATCCATTCATTGCCATAAGGTTGAGCCTTTGCGACAATAAAAACAAAAAATAAAACACTAAGCAGGAGTAGCCGTTTTATCATTTAGTCTTTTTGTTGATATCCACTTTTATTGAAAACACATTGGAGTATAGTGCCACTGATTGATCACCAATATCCGTTAAAGCATAATCAATGGTTACTGACTTTATTCTAACACCAACACCAATATTTGGCTGAAACGTTCTTACTTTCCCTCCCACAGCATCGGTATAGGATTGATAATTACCAATACCGGCACGCAAAAATACCATATTCATGTAGGATGCCTCCAATCCCAAATGAGGATCAAAACTAACTGCCTTGCTTTTGATCAACACATTTCTTTTACCATCAAAGGTTGCATCAAAATTAATTTCTGATAACAATGAAAACTTCTGATTGAAATCAAACTTTCTTGCTGCTCCTAATAATAATTTTGGAAGTGTTATCTCAACCGAATTATCGGGGATCTCATTACCGGTAGCAATGAATGTAGCTTTCATTTCATCGGAAAGATTAAAACTCCATGCATTGAAGGTGGTGGTGATATCACGCGCCATGGCGCCAAATTTCCATTTTTTATAATCGTATTGTGCTCCCAGATCTAAGCCAAATCCCCAGGCCCCTGCAAAATCACCTACTTTTCGTCTTATGATCTTCGCATTGGCTCCCACTCTTAATCCCGGTATTTTCATTTGTTTCGCATAAGAAACAATAAAACCCCAGTCTACTGCCGAAAAAGTCGTTATCCTGCTATAATCCACATTACCATTTGCATCAATTAATTCAGTAGTATTGGGGATATCATCCACTCCAAAACGGATCACACTTACTCCTAAAACACTGCTACTGTCCAAGCGTTGTGCATAAGCACCGTAATCATATTTTGCTATTCCGGCAAAATACTCACTATGCATCAAAGCTACCTGATGTTGATTTCCAATACCAAGTAATCCTGCCGGATTCCAATAACCGGCAGTAACATCATTCGCTGATACAACATATGAATTAGACATTCCCAATGCTCTTGCACCAACACCTAAGTTCAAAAATTCATTACTATATTTTGGTGCTTGTGCATTCGCTACAGAAATGCTACCTAAAAATCCCACCAATAAGGATACGATCGATCTGGTCATAATTGGTATAAAATTAAACTAATTTGGCTTGAAATACAAGCCTTTTGGAAACGATTTAAAAGCATAATTATTGCCCTTAAACCTATTTTTTAAGGCCGAACTTATTTCTGAAAGAGCTCCATTTTCCGGGATCGAAAATGATCAGTAATAAAATGCCAAAAAAAGGTGCCACAACTACTTTATAACGAACGATTGCACCAATAACGGGACTTGTAAAACCAACCAGCGAGTACAAAGAACAGATAACTGCCATCATAAAAAGCACTAAAACAAGCTGATCCTGTTTTATCCTGCCAAAGCAAATCACGAATATTAGGCCCAACAGATAAAAACTGCTTTCCAATACAGCTAAACAAATTAACCATCCCGATTGTTTATAGGCATCTGTCAGTAAAAACACAGATACAATTTTTTTCGGGATCAACAGTAAAAATTGTCCTAAAGTGCCATCCAATTGATCGCTCTGAACATAACTACCTGCCGGACGCGAATCATAAACGATCTTGTAATCTAAACTGTAATCTTGAGAAGCAAGCGACAAGGTGTCTTCCGTATTTAAAATGAATTTTTTATAGGGATACCCCGGCTTCAAACGGCAAGTAGAATCATTCACATATTTCAAAGCACTATCCCGATTGGCTTGATCAACATATATATGGTAGCCTGACGCAAAAAGATAAATCCCACCTCTGGATTGTTTTATAAATAACATTTGTTTTTGCTGCAAAATTCGAATTAGATCATGCTTGGGACTAATAAAATGTACCCCAATGATCAAAAAAACTATAGAACCACAAAATAGTGCATATACTTTCAGGACCCTCCTCCACTTAAATTTCACGATCAACATATTGATCAATAAAAATGGCAAAAACACCAGTAGAAGATATGATTTTATTATCAAGAGCAAAAAAGTGCTCAAGATCGAATAAAACAATGTTTTCCTTGAATAATAAGCCCGCATTCCGAATTCCGTATAATAAAGCAACATGCCTATTGCTAAAAAAACTAGTGCTTCTTTTAGAACCAAAGAACTCCAAAATAAAACCGATGGCGCTAAAAATACAATTACTAATAGGATCTTTCTATTCACTGCAACTTTTGGTAAAACTGCTCTATAAATAAAAGTCGATCCCAATAAGGATATAAAGCAAAAAACAATTGTATGCACATGAAATACACCAAAAGAGAAAAAACGGATGAGCGCATTGAACCTTACAATTGTTCTGGAGTCATTTACAACAAAATCCATATACCCATCATCCCATGCCATCATACCTGACAACGAGGGGTGTGTGTTATCTGATCCAAAAAGCAAGTTAAAGAAAGCATTCTTGTCGGTAAAAAAAAGTTCGTACAACAACTCCCCATCATGAAAAAAACCAATAGCATCATTTGAAGGATAATATCTGACATACAACATCCAACCGAAAACACCAATGCATACTTTTAAATAGAAGACAGATAAAAAATAGATCTTAGAAACTCCTTCCATTTTAAAAAAAGAGGATCTCCATATCAGCACCGAGAAAAGTGCAATAAAAACGAAAGTAATAAGTACTTGAAAAAACATATACCTGAATTACATTTTAAATGTAATTAAAAATAACTTTGTATAGACACTTTTATGAATTAAGCAGATTTTGAATCCTATTAAAATCAAATATTTTAATCACCTCGATGCACTCCGTCTGATCTGCTTTGGCTTTATTTTCTTTCGCCATGGCTTATTTACGAATGACCAGTCCATTGAACAGGATTTTTTAAAGGGTTGGCGAGAAGACTATTTTAGCGTTTCTGCTGTTGGATTGGACTTTTTTTCTGTACTATCCAGCTTTCTCATTACTTGGCTGATCTTAAAAGAATATAAACTCATTGGTGGTTTTAACTTGAGAAATTTTTACATCCGCAGAATTTTAAGAATATGGCCACTTTACTTTTTAATACTCGCAATTGGCTACATTGCCATTCCTGTTGTATGCCACTTCACAGGATATGCAACACCTCAACTTCCGCCTGCTTTTTGGATGATCAGCTTTACCACTAATTACTATGCAGGATACATCAACGAACATTTTTTATTCTTCCTTTTATTCTTATGGTTCATTGCTGTGGAGGAGCAATTTTATTTGGTATGGGGATTTCTTTTGAAGTATTTCAAAAAGCATCTCACGATCATTAGCATTGCTTTTATTGTCAGCTTTCTGATCATTAAAATATTTTTAGGAAGCCCTACATTTCCCGCTTTTTACGACACCATCAACTACATTCCCAATTTTGTGATCGGGGCATTTTTTGCACGACTGAGCATTGAACAAAACAATCTCTTTTCAAACTTAACAATGTGGACAAAAACGAGATGGATATCCGTTTACATCGTATTGCTTTTAGTACTCGTTTTTTATAAGCCACTTTTTACCGGACCGATGGATCATCTCAAACATATCCTTTTATCTGTACTCTTTGGACTTGTTATTTTTGAAAACACCTGTATCGAAAAACCGCTATTTAACATTGGGAAATACAAGTTTATCAATTACCTTGGAAAGATCAGTTTTGGCTTGTATTGCTGGCATGGGGTGATCATTACGATCATTCTAAAAACAATGGAAGCGGTAGGTCATCAAGACAATCTATGGGATGTTTTTGTATTCTATCCAATAATTAGTTTATCCTTAACGATCATTTTATCCATTGCTAGTTTTGAGTTATATGAAAAACGATTTTTAAAATTAAAGCAGTATTTTAGCGCTCTCGAACAATGAACATAAAAAAACATATCCCCAATGCTATCACTTGCGGCAACTTGTTTTGCGGCTGTTTAGCAATTGTTAGCGCATTTAACGGCAATCTGATCGCCAGCGCTTATCTTGTAGGTATTGCTGCTGTACTCGATTTTTTTGATGGCTTTGCTGCCCGCATCTTAAAAGTAAGCGGAGAGCTCGGCAAACAGCTTGATTCATTGGCCGACATGGTAACATTTGGCGTAGTGCCGGGTGTGATGATGTTTCAAATGATCAAAACATCGCTTTTATTTCAACTGATCAATAATGCCAGTGGAAATGGCAATTTTATTCCGGACACATCTGCCATTGCATACGACTCGATCGCTATTTCACTTTTACCGTTTATCGCTTTCTTCATAACAGTTTTTTCCGGATTAAGATTAGCTAAATTCAATATTGATACCAGGCAAACGACTTCATTCATTGGCGTTCCAACACCGGCTAATGCAATACTAATCGGTTCTTTCCCTTTAATACTGAACATGAAAGGGTTTGCTAATTCCTTTAATAATAATTTTGTTGGTCTGGAATATGAACAATATGGTTTCGGAGGGAACATCGATTTCAACTCCATTCCTTTTCAAGTTATACTCAATCCATACTTTCTTGTAGGACTTACAATACTCATGTCGTATCTGCTTGTTGCCGAGCTCCCCTTATTTGCGCTTAAATTCAAAAAATTTAGCTGGGCAGACAATAAACTCCGTTTCTCTTTTTTGATCATTTCAGTGCTCTTATTAGCATTATTTCAATTCATCGCTATTCCATTTATCATCTTCTTGTACATTGTACTTTCTGTGATCAACAACATGTACACAAAAAATAAAATATGAACCTACAGGAAAAAATAAAAGCCAATACCGAATTGCTATTGGCATCTATAAAAGATGTTTCAGAAACCAATGCTACGTTCAAACCCACAGCTGACAGCTGGAGTATTTTAGAATGTCTGGAACATATTTTTTTAGTGGATGTAGGCGTATCCAAAACATTGACAGTGGGTCCCAATCAGGAGATCAGCAATGATAAAACAGAATTGATCGGTGCCGATAAATTACATCATATCCTTGTCAACAAACGTAAAGAATTTAAAGTGCCCGCTCCCGATTTTGTAAGTCCTACCGGACGTTTTCAATCATTAGCGGAAGCCACACAAAGCTTGCAGATCATTTTGGATAAGATACAAGCCCATTTAAAGGAACAGGATGTTACAAAAGAAACACAAACCGTGAAACATCCACGTTTGGGCGAGATGACCAAAACCGACTGGATACACTTCTTGATCGCTCATACAAACAGACACATAGAGCAAATGGAAGAAGTAAGGAAATTATTCTAAGGTAAATTTAAAGGTGTACGTACCACGTTGCTCGGTAATACCTTCCGGACTTGCATTAAATTTTACACTCAAAGCCGCCTGACGGGCTTTTGCATATAGATTAGAACTGGTAGTGGTAGAACCTCTCATACCAGGAGTTGCTTTGATCACTTTTCCCGCTTCGTTAACAATGATCTCTACTACCACAATTCCTTCTTCTTCTGAATCGGTCATTTTCTCAGGTTTTTTCACAAGCATACGTCCTTTTAGATCGTATCCGCCACCACCATTATAACCGGGCGTATTATTACCATGCCCCGTTCCATCACCATCTCCAACACCTTTTTGTGAACCAGATCCCGATCCACCTGTATTGCCATCGCCCTCTCCTTTTCCATCGTGTTTGTTCTTATTTTTTAATGCTGCCAATGCATTTAATAATTCTGTATTCGGCTTTGGTTCTTCTACAGGATTCGCATCTGTTTTTGCATCATTCTTATTATTCGGATTGGTTTTCACAACAGCACTTTCTTCCGTATCATCTGTAATAATGTTCGGTGAATTATTCGTAACAGCAGGTGCAACTGCCGCTTCTTCGCTCGTTGCAATATCATCATCATTCTGTCCGCTTCCGCCTGCATTCGTATTTCCTAAGCCTTCCATGCCTAAACCGATCTCGATTTCAGGAACAGGTTTAATTTCAAAGGGAGGAATAGGTGTAATGATCTTCCAAAAGAAAATGAACAATAACAGCAAGCCAAAAATGAGTGCTGAAAAGCCCATCGCCTGTAACTTACTTCTATTTTCTAATGTTGTATCCATTATTATTTCTCTGTTGACTTGGTTGCTAATACCATTTTTACACCCAACTTATAACCTATTTGCATCACATCCGCCAGATCCTGAACAGTGAGTGAATTATCTAAACGCAAAACTACCGTTGGAGATTGTGTACGTTCTACTTCAATTCTGATGGCATTTTCCAAATCCGCAAACGGGATCTTGGTCTTATTCACTGCATACTCATGATCAGCACTGATATCTACAGTTACTTGCTGCAAATTCATCTGTTGTGCCGACTTTGAATTCGGCAAGGTCAATTTTAACACACTCGGATTCGCCAAGGTGGAGATGATGAGGAAGAATAAAAGCAAGAAAAACATGATGTCATTCAATGATTCCGTACTTACTTCGGCTCCTTCTCTATGTCTACGTTTTAATTTCATTTTACAAGATTTAGTAATAATTGATCTTTATTATTTACCCGGACCGTGTAAAATGTCCATAAATTCAACCGATGCTGTTTCCATTTTATTGATGGTTCTGTCGAGCATCGTATTTAAGATATAATAGAAAATGAAAGCCAATAATCCGATCACCAAACCTGTTGCACTGGTGATCATCTTTTGATACAAACCTGTTGAAATAACACCAATACTGATATTATCGGTTAAGGATATATCATAGAAAATTTTGATAACACCTGCAATTGTTCCGATAAAACCAAAGATAGGAGCAATACGTCCGATCAAACTCAATACATTCAAATTTTTCTCCATGCGGTTGATCTCCAATTTACCAACACTTTCCATGGCCTCTTCAATTTCTTTGATCGGTTTACCCAAGCGACTCAAACCTTTTTCTACCATTCGTGCTGCAGGTGCAGTTGTATTTTTACACAATGCTTTTGCTGCATCAATGTTTCCATTATGAATATAATCTTTGATGTTATTCATAAAGTTCTTGTCCATTTTTGATAGTTTGCTGATTACCATCAAACGTTCGAAGAAATAGAAAATGGTTAGTAGTAACAGGATCGCCATAGGGATCATGATAAAACCACCTTTCATTACCAGGTCGAATACCGAAAGCGTTGCTTCCTGAGCAGGAGGGGGTAATGTTACTGCAGCAGCAGGAACTTGTGCAGCAACTGTTGCTGCGCTATCAACTACTTGTGTGGCGGTATTCGTACCACTCACCACCATTTGAATCAAAACAGAATTAAGCATGTATGTTGTTTTTTGTTTTTATATATGTAAAAAAGCAATCGCTGGATTGCGATTGCTAAATTAAGTGATGCTTATCCTGTTTTTGTGCTACTTGGATGAACTTATAAACACTGCAATGTTTATTTTAGCTTGAACTTAACAGGCAAATTACATTGCACACGCACCGGATTTCCGTGATTAATACCGGGCTTCCATTTGGGCATCATTTTCACAACTCTCATCGCCTCCTGTTCACAACCATCGCCAATTCCTTTTAAAATTTTCACATCAGAAATAGCACCGTCTTTCTCCACTACGAATGTTAAATAAACCGTGCCGGTTGTCCCATTTTCCTTAGCGATATCCGGATAAACTAAATTATTCGCTATAAACTGAGCCATTCCTTCCATCTCCGGCATTTGCTGAACAACCAATTCAATTTTCTCTGGCTCAATAGGCTTTTTCACAAAAATGGTAGGAATATCTGTTTTCTTTTCCGTGCTATCCACCCCATCCGGATTTGCATCTTTTCTGATCAACAATTGATCGGTGGTCTGATCTAAGGTTTTAGTCTTATCATCGGATGCTACCATTTGTCCTGAAAACGATTTTGGAGGCTCGGGCTTATCAGGTGTTTTTATAGGTTCCACTTTTTTATCGGGTGTCACATCGATTACAGTTCCCATATCAAAAACATCAGGAATGATATTTTCAGTAGTAGCAATTTCAACTTTTTCGCTCCGGTTGGAAAACCAATAAGCACCAAAGGCTATTAAAGCAAAGAACGATAAAGAAGAAAACATGGCAATCAATAAATTATCGCTTTGTGATCTTCGGATGGCATAAGCGCCATAATTTTTATTCTTGTTCTCAAATAAGAGATCGTTGAATTTTTCGGAGTTGTTGCTGAAGTTCATGGCTATAAATTTTAAATGGTTAAACTTGGTTTTGATAAAAAGATGCTTGATCGTTTTGTATTCCATAAATGAAAAGCAAAAAAATTTCATTTATTAAAAACCAATTAAGCAGGGGAATCAAAAACAGTTTATTCCATTTTTGTACTTAAGCCATTAATTCGTAAAGGTAATTGTAGGGGATGCGTTATGCGGTTTTGATATGATAACGCAGAACAAAATCCATTTATTGTACAGATGTCTATTTTTTCATTAAAACAGTGGTAGTAGGATAAGCAAAACTAGTTCCATGTGCTTTTACGATCTCAATGATCTTGTAATTGATCTCTTGACGAACATCCAGGTAAACATCATATTCCAATGTATCTACAAAATACAAAACCATAATATTGATAGAGCTGGAACCGAATTCATTTAAACGGACACGAGTCTCTTCTTTTAAGATATGAGAATGATTATCGATATATTGTTGTATGTCAGCAACGATCAATTTAATTTTCTCGGAAGGGGTATCATATTCTAAACCGATATCAAATTTTGCTCTGCGTTGAATGCGTAATGATAGATTGTCCAATTCCGAATCCACCAGCTTTTTATTAGGAACCGTGACATAACTTTTTTCAAGGGTCCGGATACGTGTGCTTCTGAAACCGATCTTTTCCACATGTCCTTCGAGCGAACCGATCCGGATCAGATCACCGATCACAAAGGGCTTATCTAAAAAGATGGTAAAGGAGCCTAGTAAATTCTCGAGTGATTCTTTAGCGGCTAAGGCAATCGCCAAACCTCCAATTCCCAAACCGGCAATCAAAGAGGCGATGTTCAATTTGAAAACTGCACCCAATGTAAAGAAGATTGATAAGATCACAACGATTACTTTAATAGCTTCTTTTATAAATGGCACCAGTTGATCATCTGTTTTAGATTCCGTTAATGAAGCCCGGTGCATTAAGATCAAACCGAAAAAATCGACAATACGGAGAATAATCCAGGTGATAGAAATGGCGATCCCTACTTGAAAAGCACGGAGAATGACCATACGCAATCCAAAATGTTCTACCGAGCCTATCTTCCATTCAACTGGAAAGTCGAGCCTATCGAAGGCGATATAGAACGTGATGAGAAGAATAAGCAGTCGCATTGGTTTTTTTGTCAATGCCAATAACTTTTCAAAGCCAACTTCCGTAGAATACTTCTGAACAACCTTAAATACAAACAAGGTCAGCAATTTGGAAAGGAGTCGCTGAAATATTAGTCCGAGTAAAATGATCCCGGCAAACCAGCAATAACTTTCTACGCTGTTTCCTAAAAATGTACGATGTAAAATATTTTCAACCATTTTATAATCATTATAAATAACAAGAAACCTTGGATTTGCAAAAGTAAACATACGCTGAATTTTTTTCTAATATTTTTTTGTTTCAAAAATATTTTTTCAGAGTTTTGTATATATAAACAGTTTTAATCTTAAAAAAACAAACATTTGATTTTGTAAAACAAATTTTGATTTACAATGAAAAAGCCAAGCACGTCAAAAAAGAGTCCTGCTAAAAAGACTGAAAAATCTAAGGATTCGGGGGAATTAAGAAAGCCAACTAAGCTTAAACCCTTAAAAGAGAAAGAGAAAAAAAATTGGAAAAACGCCCTCGAGGATGACGATGAAGATTTCAATTTAGATGATGATGACCTTAGATTAGACAGCAGTTTTGACGATGATGATGACGAAGATGACGACTATTATGATGATAATTATTAGTCAACGACCATAAAAAAGACCTCCAAATTTTGGAGGTCTTTTTATTTATATCCTATCTAGATAAAGCCGGAGAATAAATGCTTCCACCCGAGCTATCCTCCCGGGCTCCTGTAACACTCTTCAAGCAGTTCACCTCTCCCCTCCAGCGCAATACCCCCAAAAAAGCAAAGATCAATGCTTCTTTGAAGTTGATAGTGTCATTATCGGCTACAATAATTTCGACCTTACTCAATGCTTTGATCCTTTCCATTAAAAAATCGTTGTGAGTGCCACCTCCCGTTACCAGCATGCGGGAATATGGTTTTACATTTATCACACGTGCTACCTGAAAGGCAATGTGTTCGGTAAATGTGCGCATGAAGTCGGTATCTTCCAACTCATACTTTTCAATAAGCGGATCGATATTATTGATCACCCATTCCTTCCCTAATGATTTAGGAGTATGTGGCAATATGCGGTAATGCGATAAATTATCGAATTCATTCAAAAGGTAATTACTGATCAGTCCGCTACGGGCTATTTCGCCTTTATCATCATACTTTTTGCCGAAACGGGCTGCAAAAGCATTCAGCACAATGTTTACCGGACAAATATCAAATGCGATCCTTTTTCCGAAATGATCATAGGAAATATTGGCAAATCCGCCCAGGTTCAAACAAAAATCGTATTCTCCGAACAATTGTTGATCGCCAATCGGCACCAACGGAGCACCTTGTCCACCCAAAGCCACATCCAGCGTCCGGAAATCACATACCACCGGCAATTTACAATTTGCAGCGATGGCCGCTCCCGAACCCACCTGAACAGTTAGTTTTTTATCCGGTTGATGAAAAATGGTATGGCCGTGCGAAGCCACAAAATCGGGTTTTATGCTATTTTTTATGATAAAATCAGCTACCAAACGGCCTATAAACTGACCATATTCGGCATGAATAAGCTGAAAAGTAAGTGCATCGGCTGTTTCGAGCGATAATAGCTTCTGTTTCCATACATCTGAATATTCAATGGTTTCGGCACAAACAATTTCATATTTCCATTGTTTATTATCAACAGAAAATTGACAAAAAGCAATATCCAGCCCATCAAGTGAGGTACCCGACATTAAACCGATCACATCATATTTTTGTTGCAGGATATTTGTCATAACATTAGCAAAATTTGATTATAAAAGTTACATTTGCCTTCATCCAAAAGTAAAATAAAATTAACACATAAATTATTCATACAATGTTTTTTGATTTAACAGAAGAGCACTT
This sequence comes from Bacteroidota bacterium, assembly GCA_017303895.1. Classification (GTDB taxonomy): domain Bacteria; phylum Bacteroidota; class Bacteroidia; order 2-12-FULL-35-15; family 2-12-FULL-35-15; genus 2-12-FULL-35-15. Next base: position 199,869 of record JAFLBF010000001.1, read on the forward strand.
AATGATCCAGAAGGCGGCTCGTGATTTTGCAAACGATGTATTAAAGCCTGGCGTAATTGAACGCGATGAACAACAAAAATTTCCTACCGAGGAGATCAAACAAATGGGACAATTGGGTTTCATGGGAATGATGGTAGATCCAAAATACGGTGGTGGCGGAATGGATGCAGTATCCTACGTATTGGCTATGGAAGAGATCTCTAAAGTGGATGCTTCCTGCTCCGTGGTAATGTCGGTAAACAATTCATTGGTATGCTGGGGATTGGAAAAATTCGGAACCGAAGAACAAAAACAAAAATATTTAGTGCCTTTGGCAAAAGGTGAGATCATTGGCGCATTCTGTTTATCAGAGCCGGAAGCAGGTTCGGATGCAACATCTCAAAAAACCACTGCTATCGACAAAGGAGATCATTATCTATTGAACGGTACAAAAAACTGGATCACCAACGGTAATTCAGCATCAGTTTATCTGGTGATTGCACAAACCGATGTGGCAAAAGGACACAAAGGCATCAATGCCTTGATCGTTGAAAAAGGGATGCCAGGATTTGTGGTAGGGCCAAAAGAAAACAAAATGGGTATCAGAGCATCGGATACACACTCATTGATGTTTACCGATGTAAAAGTTCCGAAAGCAAACCGTATTGGTGAAGATGGATTCGGATTTAAATTCGCAATGCAAGTGCTTTCAGGCGGACGTATCGGTATTGCATCACAAGCATTAGGAATTGCGTCAGGCGCTTATGAATTGGCATTGGCTTATTCAAAAGAGCGTAAAGCATTCGGAAAAACAATTAACCAGCATCAGGCTATTGCTTTCAAATTAGCAGACATGGCTACAAAGATTGAAGCAGCACGTTTATTGTGTTTAAAAGCTGCCTGGTTAAAAGATCAGCATTTGAACTTTGATAAAGAAAGTGCAATGGCAAAAGTATTTGCTTCTGAAACAGCCATGTGGACAACAGTAGAAGCAGTGCAGATACACGGAGGATATGGTTTTGTGAAAGAATACCATGTAGAACGTTTGATGCGTGATGCGAAGATCACTCAGATCTACGAAGGAACATCAGAAGTACAACGTATCGTTATTTCACGTTCGGTATTGGCGTAAATCAACTAATTGATACAAATAAAAAATCCCTGTTTCGAAATGAAACAGGGATTTTTTTTTATTTAGTAATTGTTTGTGATTAATTTCCAAACTCACTCAGGAATTTAATACGCATCAATCGCATTTCTTCTTCGGTATATTCATCTTCACCTAACTCTTTTAAAGCTTCATTGATAGAGTCGCTTTCCGATTCTTTGAAATATTCCAAAGCTTCTTCCTGCTTGTCTTCATCCATGATATCATTCAAATAATAGTTGATGTTTACTTTGGTGCCTGAATGGACAATGCTTTCAATCTCTGAGATCAGATCATTCAATGCCAATCCTTTTGCTTTGGCTACATCTTCTAATGGTAATTTTCTGTCAATACTTTGAATGATGTACACCTTTAATCCGGATTTGTTGACAATGGATTTTACTACCATGTCCAACGGACGCTCGATCTCATTTTCCTCTACATATTTTGCAATAAGGTCGATGAATGGTTTACCGAACTTTTGTGCTTTCCCTTGTCCAACTCCTGTAATGTTCACCAACTCATCCATTTTAATTGGATATTGAATGGCCATCTCTTCCAAGGATACTTCCTGGAAAATAACATAAGGAGGTAATTTTAATTTATGAGCTGTTTGTTTAAGCAAGTCTTTTAATGCGGCAAACAATACTTCATCAGCACCGGAACCACCTTTGTTTCCGCCACCTGATCCACCTTCATCATCATCATCACTTTCTGTTCCTTCATAATCATGATCTTTGGTAACCATCATTGAATACGGCTCATCCAAAAATTTATTTCCTTCTTTGGTCACTTTTAACAGACCATAGTTCTCAATATCTTTTGATAATAATCCGGAAACTAAGGCCTGGCGGATAACGGCATTCCAGTATTTCTCTGTTTTGTCGTCTTCAGCACCTTTTCCAAAACACTCCAATTCATTGTGTTTGTATGTTTTTACGGTAGAAGTGATGTTTCCTAACAATACATTGATCACATCCTTGGTCTTGAATTTCTCTTTCACATCCAACACCGCTTCAATTGCCAAAGCAATATCATCCATGCCTTCAAACTTTTGTTTCGGGTTACGGCAATTGTCGCACATACCACCACATCCTGCTTCATCAAACTCTTCACCGAAATAGTGCAGTAAGAATTTTCTGCGGCAGCTGGATGTTTCGGCATACGAAACGGTCTCCAACAATAATTGTTTTCCAATCTCCTGTTCAGCAACAGGTTTTCCTTTCATAAATTTTTCCAACTTCACAATATCATCATAGCTATAGAAGGTAACGCAATTTCCTTCGCCACCATCACGTCCGGCACGACCGGTTTCCTGGTAGTATCCTTCTAATGATTTAGGAATATCGTGGTGGATCACAAAACGCACATCCGGCTTATCGATACCCATACCAAAAGCAATGGTTGCAACGATCACATCAATGTCTTCCATAAGGAAAGCATCTTGTGTCTTAGCACGTTCTTTTGCTTCCAATCCTGCATGGTAAGGCAATGCTTTGATGCCGTTCACACGAAGTGTTTCAGCCAACTCCTCTACTTTCTTTCTGCTCAAACAATAAACAATACCTGATTTGCCTTGCTGTGATTTGATGTATTTGATCACTTCTTTGATCACATTTTGTTTTGGCCGAACCTCATAATACAAATTGGATCTGTTGAATGACGATTTGAACACATTGGCTTTCGTCATTCCTAAGTTCTTTTGAATGTCCTGCTGTACTTTAGGTGTAGCAGTTGCTGTTAAAGCAATGATCGGCACTTTACCAATTTGTTCGATGATCGGACGTAATCTGCGATATTCCGGACGGAAATCATGTCCCCATTCCGAGATACAATGTGCTTCGTCAATCGCAAAGAAAGAGATCTTTATTTCGTGGAAAAATGCAACATTATCTTCCTTGGTCAAACTCTCAGGTGCAACGTATAATAGTTTTGTTTTACCTGCTTTGATATCCTGTTTTACTTTTGCTATTTCAGCCTTTGTTAAAGATGAATTTAAAAAGTGAGCGATACCATCTTCATTACCGAAATTACGTAAAGCATCCACCTGATTTTTCATCAATGCAATTAATGGTGAAATAATAATTGCAGTTCCTTCACTTACTAAAGCCGGTAATTGGTAACATAATGATTTACCACCACCGGTAGGCATGATCACAAAAGTATCTTTCCCTTCCAGCACGCTGCTAATAATTGCTTCTTGCTGGCCTTTAAAACTATCGAATCCGAAAAACTTTTGTAAACAATCGTGAAGTGATGTTTCTACTTCGAGCATTTTTATCAATTTTTTTAGTTTTTTGATTATTATATTATTTCAATTGAAAAAACTAATTTTACCCCTAAATATTACTTTTTATCAATCGTAATGTAAATATATAATAAAAATTTGTTACAAATTCAAACATTTCTCTACTTTAATTTAAAAATTCTACGAAGTGAATAAATCCATCGATAAAATAATTGAGCTTGCAAAAACTACCATCAACATTGAGGCAGATTCGATCAGTAATTTGAAGAATTTCATCAATGAAGATTTTGCAGCTTGTGTGCAATTGATCCACAACTCAAAAGGCAGAGTAGTGATAACAGGAATTGGGAAGAGTGCCATCATTGCACAAAAGATCGTTGCCACGATGAATTCGACAGGTACTCCTGCAATTTTTATGCATGCGGCCGATGCTATTCATGGTGACTTAGGAACGATCCAAAAAGAAGATGTGATCATTTGTATCTCCAAAAGCGGAAACACGCCTGAAATAAAAGTGCTTGTTCCTTTATTAAAGAATGGTGGGAATAAATTGATCGCACTGGTTGGAAATACGGATTCTTATTTAGCACAACAGGCTGATCATATTTTAAATTGTACAGTAGAGAAAGAAGCTTGTCCGAATAACCTGGCACCCACATCGAGCACTACTGCTCAATTGGCAATGGGCGATGCGTTGGCAGTTTGTTTATTGGACTATAAAGAATTTACGAGTGAAGACTTTGCAAAATATCATCCGGGAGGAGCATTGGGTAAAAAATTGTATTTGAAAGTAGGTGATGTTTCTATTCAAAATCAAAAGCCACAAGTAAAGCCCGATGATTCGATCAAAGCAGTAATTGTTGAGATCTCTTCTAAAAGATTAGGTGCAACAGCTGTAGTGGAGAACAACAAACTGGTGGGTGTGATCACCGATGGTGATATTCGTAGAATGTTAGAAAAAGCAGATTCGATCAATGCGATCAAAGCAGCAGATATCATGAATAAAACGCCAAAGCAGATCGATGCCGGAGAATTAGCAGTAAATGCCATGCAGTTATTGGAAAAACATAACATCTCTCAATTGATCGTAACCGATAATGGCAATTACCATGGATTTATCCATTTGCACGACCTTATCAAAGAAGGATTGTTATAGTATCTACTAATTACGAATTACTACGAAAAATACGAATTACGAATTTAGGAACTACGAATACGAATTAGTGCTAAATTACGAATTAGAAGGTTGGAAAGCAGATCATTCTGATTGAATGGATAAATGGGGATTGGAGATGGAAATTATAAATGATGGATTATAAATTATAGATGAGGAGTAGATGATTGGTGAAGGGTTATTAGTGAAGAAATGGATTGACAAAACAAAAATTACATCTGATCAATAGTAATGAAACGAATAGCAGCAGTAGTTCCGGCTTACAATGAAGAAAAAGCAATTGCTGCTGTTGTTGCAGATATTAACTCAGCACCATTACCCGCAGGATATTCTATTACAGCAGTGGTGGTGAATGATTGTTCGAAAGACAGTACCTCCGAAGTTATTTCCAAATTAAATTGTATTGCACTCAACTTGCCTATCAATTTAGGAATTGGCGGTGCGGTGCAAACTGGATTCAAATATGCTTTTGAAAATGGATTCGACTTTGCCATTCAAATAGATGGTGATGGTCAGCATCCCGCCTCTGAAATTCGCAAGCTGGTTAACCATGCAATAGAACATAACTATGATGTGGTGATCGGCTCGCGTTTTATTTCAAAAGAAGGATTTCAATCATCGGCATTGCGCAGATTCGGCATCAATTATTTTAAATGGCTGAACCGTTTTTTAGTGGGCGTTACCATTACAGATAGCACATCGGGCTTCCGCTTGATCAACAGAAAAGTACTGGAAGTGGTGAATGACTATTATCCGGATGAATATCCTGAACCGGAAGCCATCATTCTGTATTCATTAAATCATTTTAAAACCGGAGAGGTGCAGGTGCAAATGAAAGAGCGACAAGGGGGGGTGTCTTCCATCGGTGCTTTCTCTTCTATCTATTATATGTTCAAGGTAAGCTTGGCAATTTTTTATACATTTATACGTATCAAATTCAAAAAGTAAAATGGCAAAAATTCAGATCATAGCAATTGCTACCAGTTTATTATTCCTGCTTTATATTGTCCGACTGATCATCAAAGGAAAGTTAAGAGAAGAATACTCTATTGTATGGATCGTATGTACTGTTGTGTTGATCCTGTTTTCTTTCTGGAGAGATGGTTTGGAAATAATGGCCAATCTGCTAGGTGTGTATGAAGCACCCAATCTGATCTTTACGGGAGCGATCTTTGCCATCTTTATTTATTTATTGCACCTATCCGTAGTGGTATCAAAACTACAATCACAGAACAAACAGCTGGCACAGGATATTGCTATGCTGAAAGAAAAGATGGAGAAAAAATCCTAAACCAATCCACCATTCAGATCGATACAAGAGCCTGTTAAATAAGGCGTATCGCGAATGTATTGAATGGTATTAAAAATATTCTGAGGGTCGCCAAACTCTTTGTAAGCAATTTTGTCTTTGATCTTATCCTGCATTTCAACCGGAACAGTATTGATCATTCCTACATTAAAATAACCTAGATTGATATTGTTGATGGTTACTCCTTTTTGAGCATTTTCCAATGCAATACTTTTGATCATTCCATTTAAACCTGCTTTAGATGCAGCATAGGCACTTGTTCCCATCACACCGGTTTGACCAACAATAGAAGAAAGATTAATGATGCGCCCGTAATTTTGTTCACGCATGCTTGGCAACACCGCACGAATCATATTGAATGGCCCGTTCAAATTTACATTGATCACATGATTCCAATCGTTCACATTTGTTTTATGTGCAAACGAACTATGAGTTACACCAGCACAATTGATGAGTGTTAAATTCACAAATGCCTTTTTATGATGCGCCATGAATTGCTCCACAGCATGATAATTGGTTACATCAAGTGCATGACAATCTTCATATCCTTTTTCTGCAGGAATATTTTGATGATAGGTTCCCAATACATGTTCTCCTACATTTTTAAATGCATGGTATAAGTAATTGCCTATTCCACCTGTGATGCCTGTGATGATGATCATGATCTATAATTTAGTATAAGAACTTATTATATGGATAACGCTTTTCGTGTAGCTCTTTGATATTATCGTAAAGCACTTTTTTAAACTCTTCAATGTTTTGTTTGTTGGCCGCTGAAATAAACAAGCAAGGAGAATTCAAATTATTCATCCATGATTTTTTCAGTTGATCCAAACTCAGATTCTTACGTGTCATAGGCGTTAGATCATCCGCTTCTTTTTCTTCAAACGTAAAAGCATCGATCTTATTAAACACCAGAATGGTTCGTTTATCTCCTGCTCCAATATCGGTCAAGGTCTGGTTCACCACATTGATCTGATCTTCAAATCCGGCATGTGAAATATCTACCACATGCACTAAAATATCGGCTTCACGTACTTCATCCAAAGTAGATTTAAACGATTCTACCAATGTTGTTGGCAATTTGCGGATAAAACCTACTGTATCGGAAAGAAGAAAAGGAAGATTTTCGATCACCACTTTTCTAACGGTTGTATCCAAGGTAGCAAACAATTTATTTTCGGCAAACACTTCGCTTTTGCTCAACATGTTCATGATGGTAGATTTGCCTACATTGGTATAACCTACCAAGGCTACACGGATCAACTCTCCCCTGCTCTTGCGTTGTGTTTCCATCTGTTTATCGATGGTCACCAAACGTTCTTTTAAAAGTGCAATTCTATCGCGAACAATACGCCTGTCGGTTTCGATCTCTTTCTCACCGGCACCTTTCATACCGATACCACCTTTGATCCTATCGTGGTGACTCCACATTTTAGTCAATCGTGGAAGTAAGTATTGGTATTGTGCCAGTTCTACTTGCGTTTTAGCATGCGCAGTACGTGCGCGGGCAGCAAAAATATCAAGGATAAGTGTGGTACGGTCGAGCACCTTCACTTTTTGGTCTTTATCGGTCTTCACCTCTTTTTCGAGGTTACGCTGTTGAGCAGGACTTAACTCATCGTCAAATATAACAATGTCAACAGCATTCTCTTTCACAAAAACACGGATATCATTTAATTTACCGGAACCTACAAAGGTTCTGGAATCGGGATGTTCCAAACGTTGTGTAAAACGTTTCAGGATCTTCGCACCGGCAGTGTCGGCCAAAAACTCCAACTCATCCAGGTATTCCGTTACCTTTTCATCATCCTGGCTCTTGTTGATCAATCCAACGAGAACCGCTGTCTCCTGTTTTTTTCCGGTATCAAACATTTATTTTTTCAGACTTTCTACGTAGGCAGTAACCGCTTCTATTTCCTTTTCATTCAACACATCTTTGAATCCGGGCATAGAGCTGGCGCCATTTTTAATGCGTTCTAATTTTGTAACATGATCGGTTTGTGTAACAGTCAAGTCTAATCCACCAGCACCATTGGCACCACCAGCACCATGACAACTTTGGCAATAAGCCGTGTAAACCGATTCACCATGTTTTACAGCATCATAATTTGCATCCTCTGTATTTGCAACAGAAGCATCTACCGTTTGTTTATCGATCTTCTTTTTGTTCATTTCCGCCAAACCATAAGCAGCAATGATCATTACCAGGGAAAGAACTGCCAATACTTTGTTGCTTTTCTTGAAACCAATAATAGCCACAGGAATGGAAAGCATTACGATCACAATCTTAATGATCAACAAAGTGGTAGTGCCAATTTGAGTAAGCAAATAGATCCCTGATAGCAAGAACAAAGTGCTGATGATCATTTCCGGCACTTTATTGATCTTGGTGAATTTGGCTAATGCTTCATTCTTATTTGCCACTAAAAGAATCGTTTTTACAAGATAAATCAGTAGAAATAAATTTACTGCTACCAAATGGGTATAAAATATTGCTTTGAACATGATTTTTGGGTTTAGAGTTAATCAGGGCAAAAGTAATAAAAATACCGCTATACAACCGCTCATCAAGTTTTATTAATTTGTTGATTTAAAACACTATTTTTGTTATACCCGATAAAAATTAAATGACAATTATGAAAAAATTAATTCAAGTGTTTATTTGCCTGATGGTAACGTATGGAGCAAACGCACAAGAAACATTTCCAAACAATGGAACCTCCAATCCGAATCATAGCATCTATGCCTTTGTAAATGCAAAGATCATTGTTGATCCGGAGCAAACCTATGATAACGGAACTCTGGTGATCAAAGACGGATTGATAGCTGCTGTAGGAACAAAGATCAATATCCCGAAAGGAGCTATCATTGTAGACCTGAAAGGAAAATCGATCTACCCTTCCCTGATCGATGCTTATACCACTTATGGAATGCCGGAAGTAAAGAAAAGCAATGCCTGGGGTGTTCAAATGAATAGCAATATAAAAGGAGCATACGGCTGGAATCAGGCCGTAAAAGCCGATATAGAAGCGTATAAATTATTTGTTGCCGACAGCAAAGCTGCTGAAGAATTAAGAAAATTAGGATTTGGAACAGCTTTAACATTTCAAAAAGATGGTATCGTTCGTGGATCGGGTGCAGTAGTGAGTTTGGCTGATGGGAAAGAAAACAGCTTGATGCTATTGGATAAAGCTGCAGCCATGTATTCCTTCGATAAAGGAAGTTCTACTCAGGATTACCCTTCGTCTTTAATGGGCTCGATCGCTTTGTTACGTCAAACTTATCTGGATGCGGAATGGTACAAAAATGATAAAACAAAAAAGGAATATAACATTTCGTTAGAGTCGTTTAACAACATTCAAACCTTACCACAAATATTCGAAACCACCGATAAATTAAATGCTTTGAGAGCGGATAAGATCGGTGATGAATTCAAAGTAAAATACATCATCAAAGGAAGCGGAAATGAATATCAGCGCTTGGACGAGATCAAAGCCAGCAATTGCAAATTCATTATCCCGTTAAATTATCCAATGGCCTATGATGTGGAAGATGCTTATGATGCAAAAAATGTTTCCCTGACGGAATTAAAACATTGGGAAATGGCTCCTGTGAATCCTTTTGCTTTGGAAAAGTATTTTATTCCATTTGCGATCACTACATCCGACCTGAAAGAGAAAAAAGATTTTTGGAAGAACCTACGCAAAGCCATTGAATATGGATTAAGTGAAAAACAAGCATTAAAGTCATTAACCACTATTCCTGCTGAAATGTTGAATATTTCAGATAAAGTAGGAACACTAAAACCGGGAATGCTTGCTAATTTCATCATCACTTCAGGTAATATTTTCAGCGAAAAAACAGTGATCTACGAAAACTGGATACAAGGGAATAGCTACAAAATAAACGACTTCAACACGATTGACATTAGAGGAAATTATGATTTTACCTATGGTAATAGCCGAGTGCTGTACCAATTAAAAGTGGATGGGGAGTTTGAAAAATTAAAAACCACACTTTTGGCTGACACCGCTAAAACACCTGTGAATGTTACTTTAACGGGCAACAATGTATCGATCTCCTTCTTTTCAAAAGATGCGAACGGCACCGTACGGTTAAGTGGAAATGTGAGTTCAGAACCACTTAAAATGAATGGGAAAGGACAAATGCCTGATGGCAGTTGGATCGATTGGAATGCTACTTACAACGCGCCTATCAAAGCGGAAGTAAAAGAAGTCGCGACCGGCACAGCGAAAGATACAGCCAAGAAAACCGAAGAGCCTAAATTCGGAGATGTGATCTATCCATTCACGGCCTACGGACAAAAACTAAATGACAAAACAGGATTTGATAGATACTGGACCGATTTCAAAACCCGTTACGATGCTATTTTGATCAAACATGTAACGGTTTGGACCAATGAAAAAGAAGGAGTGTTGAAGAATCAGGATGTGTATATGACCGAAGGCAGAATTGTTCGTATTGCTGATGATATTGGTGCACCGAAGCTTGCATTTGCCAAAGTTATTGATGGAACCGGCAAACATTTAACAGCAGGCATCATTGATGAACATTCACACATTGCTGTTGGTGGAGGCGTAAATGAAGGAACACAAGCATCAAGTGCAGAAGTAAGAATTGGTGATGTGATCAACTCCGAAGATATTAATATTTACAGACAATTATCAGGAGGGGTGACATCTGCACAATTATTACATGGATCTGCTAACCCGATCGGTGGTCAATCAGCTCTGATCAAATTACGCTGGGGAAAATCACCGGAAGAAATGAAATTCGAAAAAGCAGATGGCTTCATCAAATTTGCTTTAGGTGAAAATGTAAAGCAAAGCAATTGGGGCGATATGAACACGGTACGTTTCCCGCAATCGAGAATGGGTGTAGAACAAGTGTATTACGATTACTTTACAAAGGCCAAAGAATACGATGCCAAACAAAAAGCATTTGCTGCACAATCAGCAAAAACAAAAGCAGCAGCAGCACCTTTCAGAAGAGACCTTGAGTTAGAAGCAATCGCTGAGATCGTAAATAGCAAACGTTTTATTACTTGCCATTCTTACGTTCAATCGGAGATCAACATGTTGATGCATGTAGCGGACTCAATGGGTTTTAAAGTAAATACATTCACCCATATTTTAGAAGGATATAAAGTGGCAGATAAAATGAAAGCGCATGGTGTTGGCGCCTCTACTTTCAGCGACTGGTGGGCCTACAAAATGGAAGTAAAAGAAGCGATCCCATACAATGCGGCATTACTTACACAAATGGGAATTACCACTGCTATTAATTCAGACGATGCTGAGATGGGAAGACGATTGAATCAGGAAGCTGCGAAAGCTGTGAAGTATGGCGGATTATCAGAAGAAGAAGCATTAAAACTGGTAACATTGAATCCTGCCAAACTATTGCACATCGACAACAAAGTGGGAAGTATCAAAGTAGGTAAAGAGGCTGATGTTGTTTTATGGTCGGATCATCCACTATCGGTTTATGCAAAAGCTGAAAAGACGATCATTGATGGACAGATCTATTATGATATTGAGGAAGATGCCAAATTACGTGAAAACATTCAAAAAGAAAGAGCACGCATTATACAAAAATTGTTGAAGGAGAAAAAAGATGGTGCTCCGACACAAAAACCAACAATGAAAAAACGTTCCTTGTATGAATGTGATTCCATGGAAGAAGATTATTTGGATGAATACTAAACAAAAAACTTGAATCAAATTAAGAAGCGTTCCGATAAACATATAAAAAGAATGAAAAAAATATTTTTAATACTCTCCATTGTTAGTAGCGTAGTTTGTACTGCTCAAAACAAAAGCATCGTGATCATGAATGCCACTATCCATATTGGGAATGACAGTGTTATTCAAAATGGTATTGTAGGGATCAAAAATGAAAAGATCGTAGAAGTGATCGATGCTTCCAAAAACAAAGTTGAACTTGGCAATTACGATGAAAAGATCGATGCTACAGGGAAGCATGTGTACCCGGGATTGATCGCACCAAACTCCACATTGGGGTTAACAGAAATTGAATCGGTTAGAGCAACAAACGATTTTAGAGAAGTTGGCGCTACACTACCGAATGTTCGCTCGGTGATCGCTTATAACACCGACTCGAAGATCATCCCAACCGTTAGAACAAACGGAGTGCTCCTAGCACAGATCACACCTCGTGGCGGACTAGTATCCGGCACATCAAGTGTATTGATGCTGGATGGCTGGAATTGGGAAGATGCTGCATACAAAATAGATGATGGAATTCATGTGAACTGGCCACGAATGCAAACACGCAATTGGAATGATAATGAGTCGACTTTGGGTGCACCTGAGAAAAACAAAGAATATGAAAAACAGGTGAATGAACTTAAAAAATTATTTTCTGAAGCAAAAGCGTATAATGAGTTAGAAACAAAAGAAGAAAAGAATATCCGTTTTGAATCGATGGCTGATCTGTTTAGTGGGAAACAGAATTTGTACATACATGCCAACAATGTAAAAGAGATCGTAGAAGCGGTGAATTTTTCAAAATCATACAACATCAAACACACGGTGATCGTGGGTGGTCAAGATAGCTGGATGGTAACTGACCTATTGAAAGAAAATAATGTATCCGTGATCGTCAATCGTGTTCATGATCTGCCGGGCAAACCTGAAGATGATGTGGATCTTCCGTTCAAACTTCCTTACTTGCTTCACAAAGCAGGAGTTTTGTTTTGTTTGAATAATGAAGGTGACATGGAAGCCATGGGAACACGCAACTTGCCTTTCATGTCTGGAACTGCAGCTGCTTATGGTTTAACAAAAGAACAAGCCTTGGCAGCTGTAACATTAAACACTGCTAAAATTTTAGGTATTGATAAAACAACAGGTAGTATTGAAGCCGGCAAAGATGCCAATCTCTTTATTTCAACCGGTGATGCATTGGACATGAGAAGTAACAATGTAACACATGCCTTCGTAAAAGGAAAACAGATCGATCTGAATAATGAACAAAAAGAGCTATACGAAAAGTACAAAAACAAATATGGCATCAAATGATCTCATGAAAAATTTTATTCTGCTGATATTTGTATTATTGTTATTCTCATGCAAGAAAGAGGAGAAAACGTATTCGGTGATCTATAAGATCATTGAAAAGAGTTCTTCTTCTCCAAGCTACATCGCACGCTATACACTGCCCGATGGTTCCACTCAATCGCTAACAAGTTCAAAAGAAATGTGGATTTCTGAAAAGATCGTTGATTACAAAGCCAATTCCTTTATCTCACTTTCCGTTGAAGGAAGTGGTGGTGGCGAGTATGATATGTATATCTATATCAATGGTACGCTTGCAAAAACACGCCCTGCAAGCGATGGTTTCGGAGCACAAACCTTGGAAATGCAGATCACTAATTAACCTTAAATCCTAACTTTTCACGCACACGCTTTAAAGTAGCAGTCGCTATTTTGCGTGCTTTATCGGCACCAATCTGCAACTTCGCTTCCAACTCTGCTCTGTTGTTCATGTAGTAATTATAGGACTCTCTTTGGGTTTTGAATTTATCCAGAATCAATTCGTACAATGCTGTTTTAGCATGACCGTAACCATAACCACCTTTCAAATAATTCTCACGCATGATCGCAACTTGCTCAGCACTCGCCAATAATTTATAGAGTGCAAACACATTACATGTATCCGGATTTTTGGGGTCTTCCAAAGGGGTTGCATCCGTAACAATACTCATCACTACTTTCTTCAATTCTTTTTCAGGAAGAAAAATATTAATAAAGTTATTGTAGGACTTACTCATTTTTTGTCCGTCAATTCCGGGAACGATCATCACTTGCTCATCTACTTTTACTTCAGGAATTACGAATGTTTCACCAAAACGGTTATTGAATTTCTCCGCAATATCGCGGGTCATTTCCAAATGCTGAATTTGATCTTTTCCAACAGGAACATAATTTGCATCATACAAAATAATATCTGCGGCCATAAGAACAGGGTATGTAAATAAACCTGCATTTACATCTGCCAAGCGTTCTGATTTATCTTTGAAAGAATGTGCATTCGCCAACATTGGGAATGGAGTCATACAGTTCAAATACCAGGTGAGTTCACACACTTCGGGCACATCACTCTGGCGGTAAAAAATATTCTTATCGGTATCAAAACCAAAAGCCAACCAGGTTGCAGCAACAGCATCTGTACTTTCTTTCAGCAAATTGATATCTTTTACTGAAGTAAGTGTATGCAAATTGGCAATAAAAAAAAGAGAGTCGTTCCCGGCCTGCTTAGACAATTCAATAGCAGGCATCACCGCCCCAAGGATATTTCCCAAATGAGGAATGTTTGTACTCTGAATTCCGGTTAGTATTCTGGCCATTATAGTTAATTTTTAAATAGAGGTCAAAGATAAACTTTATTTAAAAATCAGGAATGTCGACAGCCATTAAAAAAATGTAACTTTGTGCCTCATGTTCTATTTAGGGATCATACCGCGTGCACTTTGGAAAGTGTTATTCTTACTCAATTTCGTTTTGGGTTTGATCGTACTGTATCCTCTTTTTGCACTCTTCCTGTCAAGAAAAGAATGGTTTCCACGCGCTTTCCAATTAAAACGTTTTTGGGCGCAATGGATCTGTTTTACTCCGGGATTGGTGGTGCGTTCGGAATGGAAAACAAAAAAAGAAGAGTTGCCACACCCCTGTGTGTACATCGCCAATCATGTTTCATATCTGGATATAATTGCTAGCTACATTGTTATCCCCAAATACTTTGTATTTATGGGAAAGCAGGAGCTGGACAAAGCACCTTTGTTCCGTATCTTTTTCAAAGAGATGAATATATTGGTCGATAGAAAAAGTAATGTCGGTTCGCATCGTGCATTTTTAAGAGCAGGAAAAGATCTGGAGGAAGGGAACAGTGTGTTTTTATTTCCGGAAGGAACAATATCAAGTAAAGGTCAGTTAAGAGGATTTAAAAATGGCGCATTCAAATTAGCCATTGAAAAACAAGTTCCAATTGTACCTGTTGTATTTTTAAATAACTGGAAATTATTACAGAATGGTGGCTTTTTTAAAGCTAGCGGAAGACCTGGAATTAGCAGGGTTGTCGTTCAAAAACCCATTTCTACTATTGGTCTTACTGAAAATGATTTATTATCTTTGCGGGGCAAGGTTCATCAGATCATACAAGATGAATTAAATAAATACAATTTAGAACATGAAGATCGATAACGAAACAGTAGATAAGATCGCACATTTGGCACGATTAGAATTTGAGAATGAAGCCAAACAAGAGATCATTAAAGACATGAATAATATGCTTTCGTTCATCGAAAAGTTAAATGAACTGGACACGCAGAATATTGAGCCGTTGATCTATATGAGTGATGAAGTGAATGTGTTGAGAGAGGATGATGTGAAGCACGAGATCACACAAGATGAGGCACTCAAAAACGCTCCAAAAAAGGATTCCGATTATTTCAAAGTTCCAAAAGTACTGGAAAAGTAAGTTCTATCTTCTTGGCTTATGGCCGTGTCCGTGATGTGCTCTATCACCATGTAGCTTTGCCATAATGCGCTGTTTCTCTTCTGCATCTTTTTTGGCTTTTTTACGGGCAAGCATCGTGGAAACCCAGGCAATAGCAACCACAATTGCAAATCCAATGGATATATAAACGATCTCTTTAATGAGCTGCTCTTGGGCCATTTTTTCCTGCTCTTCCTTTAAAGCTGCAGCTGTTTTCTTTATGTTTCCTAAAGAGGGGCTATCATCCTGAGCAATTGACAGGAAAGTGGAACTAATAAAAAGGGTAAGAAACATTAGTTTTTTGTTGTAAAACCTGACTGCAGGCTCTAAAACACTGATTATTAGCGTTTTCATAATATTTTATTTTTATTCTGAAAGAAATAAACGGGCGTTTTTCCTCTCCGAAATATACCTTTTAGACGACAAATGTACATCAGAAGTTGCCTAAAATAAATTTGGTAGATAAAAAAGATAGCCGTACATTTGCATTCACAATTAAGGAAAATGATTTCAAAGAGGGGACAGCAGTCCCCTCTTTTATTTCTCAAACCTATGATCACAAAAGAGAAAATAGAAAAACTGGTAGAAGAGAAAATTGCGGAGGGCAGCAACTTCATTGTAGATGTAGCGGTTAAACCCGGCAATAAGATCTTTATCCTGATCGACAATGTAAATGGCTTACCTATATCTGATTGTGTGGCGGTAAGCAGACATGTAGAATCGAATTTAGACCGTGAGCAGGAAGATTTTGAGTTGAATGTATCTTCTCCGGGCTTGGATCAACCGTTCAAAGTACTTAAACAGTACAAAAAGAATATCGGGAAATATGTGGATGTGAAAACGAAAGAAAACCAGAAACTATCAGGTAAGTTAATTTCTGCTGATGAGAATGGAATTGTGATCGAGACCAAAAGCAGCGAACGTGTAGAAGGTAAAAAAGGGAAACAATTACTTATAAATAATATCAATTTAACATTTAATCAAATTAAAGAAACGAAAGTTGTAATATCATTTTAATTAATACTTAAAACAATGGAAAGCATCAATTTAATTGAATCATTCTCAGAATTCAAAGAGATTAAGAACATCGACAGACCAACCTTAATGAGCATCATCGAAGATGTGTTTCGTAGCATGCTAATTAAAAAATATGGTTCAGAAGATAATTTTGATATCATCGTAAACCCTGATCGTGGAGATATCGAGATCTGGCATAACCGTGAAGTAGTGGATGATGAATTTGCTGAAGATAGTTTTGATTATGATGAAGCAAAACACATCGGATTAAGTGCTGCTAAAAAAATTGATGAGGATCTGGAGATCGGTGAAGAGATCACTACACCTGTAAAATTGGATGATTTCGGAAGACGTGCTGTATTGGCGGTTCGTCAGAACCTTGTTTCTAAGATCTTAGAATTAGAGAAAGACGGCATCTACAAAAAATACAAAGAGCGTGTTGGTGAGATCATGACCGGTGAGGTTTACCAGATCTGGAAAAAAGAATTATTGATCCTGGATGAAGATGGAAATGAATTGTTATTACCAAAATCAGAGCAAATTCCTTCTGATTTCTACAAAAAAGGCGATACGATCCGTGCAGTGGTTCAACGTGTAGAAATGAAAAATAACTCTCCTGTTATTATTCTTTCCCGTACATCACCTGCTTTCTTAGAGCGTTTATTTGAATTAGAAGTTCCGGAAGTATTTGACGGATTGATCACTATTAAGAAGATCGTTCGTGAGCCGGGTGAGAGAGCAAAAGTTGCTGTTGAATCGTATGACGATAGAATTGATCCGGTTGGAGCATGTGTTGGTATGAAAGGTTCACGTATCCACGGTATCGTTCGTGAGTTACGCAATGAGAACATTGACGTGATCAACTACACCAGCAATGCACAATTATTCATTACACGTGCTTTAAGTCCTGCAAAGATCACTTCTGTTAAAATTGACGAAGAGAGCAAACGTGCAGAAGTATATTTAAAACCAGATCAAGTTTCATTAGCAATTGGTAAAGGCGGACATAATATCAAATTAGCCGGAAAATTAACGGGATATGAGATCGATGTATACCGTGATACAGATGTAGATGTAGAGGATGTTGACTTAGAAGAATTTGCAGATGAGATCGAAAGCTGGATCCTTGATGAATTAAAAGCTATCGGTTGCGATACGGCAAAATCAGTATTAGAACTTTCAGTAGATGAATTAGTAAAACGTACAGATCTTGAAGAAGAAACCATCAAAGAAGTACGTAATATTTTACAGGCAGAATTCGAGTAATCAACGATTACTGCTTCATAATACCTTTTGCAGACAAACCTGTTTGTAAAAGGTATCAATAAAAACGATTTTTAAAACAAAATATGTCAGATAACAAAGTACAACGATTAAGTAAAGTTGCTAAAGAATTTAATGTTAGTGTCGGCACTATATTAGATTTTTTAAAGAGCAAAAACATCGCTATTGAAAATAGCCCAATGGCTAAGGTCACAGAGGATGTGTATGCCGTTCTAATGAAGGAGTATCAAAGTGAGAAAGCCGCGAGAGAAGAAGCTGAAAAAGTTTCGAATATTACGCGTGCTAAAAAAGAAACGGTTGTATTAGATGAAGAGATAAAAAAACCGGAAACTCCTAAAAAAGAAGAAGAAGAGATCATTATCAAAAACATCCAAACGGTAGAAACCCCTGTTGCAAAAGCAGAAGAAAAGCCTGCTAAAACAACAAAGAAAGCGGCAAAGAAAGAAGAAGAAGCGGATGATGTGATCAAGGCAAAAGCAGAAAGCGATGTAAAACTGAAAGTTGTTACCAAGATCGATCTGGATTCTCTTAACTCTAAAACGAAGCCGGGTAAAAAATCAAAAGAAGAAAAAGAAGAAGAGAAAAAAGCAAAAACAACTACTAAAGGAAAATCAAAAAGTAAAAAAGCTGCAGAAGAAGAAGTTGAAGAAGAAAAAGTAGAAACAGCTGCAACTGTTGTTGAAGAAAAAGCTCCTGAAGTAATTACTCCGGAACCGGCTAAAGAAGACTTCTATGAAACAAAAGTAGAGAAGTTAGAAGGTCCGAAAATTATGGGTAAGATCGAATTACCTGTAAAAGACGACAAGAAAAAACCGGTTGCATCATCCTCTGCAAACAATGCATTTGATGACAAGAAGAAAAAACGTAAACGTATTAAGAAAAGCTTTGGTGGAACTACCATTGGCGACTCTGTAAATCCTGGAACACAATCGGATAACAAAGATAAACCAAGATTTAACCAAGGTGGTGGTGCCGGAAAAGGAAAATTCCAAAAACACCAAAAAGCTGAATTAACTCCTGATGAAATTCAGGCACAGATCAAAGAAACATTAGCACGTTTAAGTGGTGGTGGTAAATCAAAAGCTTCTAAACACAGACGTTTAAAACGTGATGCCGTTAGTGAGCGTTTACAGGAAGAAGCGGAATTACAAGAAGCAGAAAAGAAGATCATTAAAGTAACGGAGTTCGTTTCGGCTAATCAGTTAGCTCAAATGATGAACATCTCGGTGAATGAGATCATCTCTACTTGTATGAGTTTAGGAATGTTCGTATCCATCAACCAACGTTTGGATGCTGAAACGATCGCTATCGTTGCTGAAGAGTTTGGATACAAACTGGAGTTTGTTAGTGTTGAAGTACAGGAAGCGATCAAAGAAGAAGAAGATAAACCGGAAGATCTATTATCACGCTCACCAATTGTAACTGTGATGGGTCACGTTGACCATGGTAAAACATCATTATTGGATTATATCCGTAAAGCGAATGTAATTGCCGGTGAGGCGGGTGGTATCACTCAGCACATTGGTGCTTACAATGTAAAATTAGAAAATGGTAAAACAATTACCTTCTTGGATACTCCCGGTCACGAAGCGTTTACCGCGATGCGTGCACGTGGTGCCAAGGTAACAGATATTGCGATCATTGTGGTTGCTGCCGATGATAGTGTAATGCCTCAAACAGTGGAGGCGATCAATCACGCGCAAGCAGCAGGTGTACCGATCGTTATTGCGATCAACAAGATCGATAAGCCGGGTGCGAATCCGGATAAGATCCGTGAAGCATTAGCGAACATGAATATCTTGGTGGAAGAATGGGGTGGTAAATATCAGTGTCAGGAGATCTCTGCGAAGATGGGTAAAAACATTGATGTGTTATTAGATAAAGTACTATTGGAAGCAGAAATGTTGGATCTTAAAGCAAATCCAAACAAGAATGCGAGTGGTACTGTTATCGAGTCTGAGCTTGACAAAGGAAGAGGATATGTAAGCACCATCCTTGTTGAAACAGGAACATTACATGTTGGAGATATTGTATTAGCAGGTTGTTTCAGTGGTAAAGTAAAAGCGTTACACAATGAGCGTGGACAAGTAGTAAAAGCTGCAGGTCCTGCCATGCCGGTGATCCTATTGGGATTAAGCGGTGCACCACAAGCAGGTGATAAATTCCATGTAATGACTGATGAGCGTGAAGCACGTGAGATCGCGGCAAAACGTTTACAATTACAACGTGAACAAGGTATCCGTACTCAAAAACACATTACGTTGGATGAGATCGGGAGACGTTTGGCGATCGGTGATTTCAAAGAATTGAATGTGATCGTAAAAGGTGACGTGGATGGATCTGTTGAAGCATTAGCGGATTCATTACAAAAACTTTCTACAGATAAAGTACAAGTGAAGATCGTTCACAAAGCGGTGGGTGCGATCAGTGAATCGGATGTATTGTTAGCTTCTGCTTCCAATGCGATCATTGTCGGTTTCCAGGTTCGTCCTTCACAAAGTGCACGTAAGATCGCTGAAACAGAACAGATCGACATCCGTTTATACTCTATCATTTACAAAGCGATTGAAGAGATCAAAGCTGCGATGGAAGGTATGTTAGCTCCAGAGTTTGAGGAGAAAGTAGTATGTAACATCGAGATCCGTGAGGTATTCAATATTACGAAAGTAGGTACAATTGCAGGATGTTATGTATTAGACGGTAAAGTAACACGTAATACTAAAGTTCGTATCATCCGTGATGGAATTGTTGTACACGATGGATCATTAGGTTCATTGAAACGTTTCAAAGACGATGTAAAAGAAGTGAATAAAGGATTTGAGTGTGGATTGAACATCGAAGGATTCAACGATATCAAAGTTGGAGATATCATTGAAGGATATGAAATGGTAGAGATAAAAGCTAAGTTATAAAACAAGCAGATAAAAAAAATCCCCCTTCGGTTTCGAAGGGGGATTTTTTATTTCTTTAATTCACCATTTTTATATTGTTCTGTTTTAATGACTTTGCCTTCCTCATCAAACTCTTTCCAGGCTCCTTCCTTCTTCCCTTTCACGTATTTGCCTGTGATCTTCAACTTTCCAAACTCTGTGTATTCTTTATACTCTCCTTCTTCTAAATTATTTTTCATGAACACTTCTGAATTGGTATTCCCGTTTTTATAGAATGTTTTCTGCATTCCTTCCAGATTTCCATCTTTATAATTATACAACACACTTACACTTCCTTCCTGATAATACCATTTGGTTGTACCATCTCTCAGGTCGTTCTTAAATGTGCCTTCTTCCTGAATGGTTCCTTCGGTATAATATATTTTTTTCATCCCGTTGATCTTCCCCATTTTGTATTCGATCTTACTCTTTAAACGGCCTCCCGAACTGTAAGATGAACAAATTCCATTTAATGTATCATTCGTATAGGAATCTGTTTGGTAAACAAATCCGGTTTTATCGATCATTACAGACACTCCATTCTTTTTTCCGTTTTTATACTCTTCGATGTTGCTAATGATCCCATTGGAGTAATAACCGGTCCAGGAGCCTGTTTTCAGACCATTTTCATAATGCCCATACCAATCGATCTGATTATTCTTCTCTTTCCATAAACCTACTTTTAATCCTTTTGCATCTACTTTATTGGTATCTGCAACATTTCGTGCTATCATCCCGAAAGCAGAAAAAAAGATAGCGATAGATAAAATTACTTTTTTCATAGCATTGATTTTTAATGATAACATTACAAAATTACAACCATTTTTTCTTTCTGAAATAGATCAATAATGATCCCATAATAATGATCATTACCGCCCAGGTGAGCGGATATCCCCACTTAGAATGCAGCTCCGGCATAAACTCGAAATTCATTCCATATACTCCGGCAATAAAAGTAACGGGAACAAAAACCGTTGTGATGATCGTTAACACTTTCATCACCTCATTCATTTTATTGCTGACACTCGAAAGATAAATATCCATCATACTGGATAAAAGATCACGATAGGTTTCCACTGTATCAATTACACGGATAGTATGATCATGTACATCTCTTAAATATATATCCGTTGTTGGTTTTATCAATTCAGTTTCACAGCGCTCCATATTATTGATCAATTCACGCATTGGCCAAACAGCTTTACGGATAAAGATCATTTCTCTTTTTAAGTGATGTAGTTTCTGAAGTGTTTCACGGGTAGGTTCATTCATAAGATCTTCTTCCAATACTTCAATTCGATCCCCCATTTTTTCTAAAATGGTAAAGTAAAAATCCACTACTGCATCTAGAAGTGCATAAGCAAGATAGTCGGCACCCATTTTACGAATACGTCCTTTTCCCTGACGGAGTCTGTTTCTGATATAATCAAATGCATCTCCACCTTCTACTTCTTGAAAAGAAATAACAAGTCCATCCATCAAAACAACGGTTAATTGTTCTGAATGAATTTCGTTATTCTCATGTGTTACCATTTTCATAATGGAAACTACATAATTATCATATTCTTCGAATTTAGCCCGCTGATTAGGGTTTACAATGTCTTCCAGTGTTAAAGGATGTATATTAAATCGTTTTCCGATCGCTTCAATAAGCTCTGCATTGTGAATACCATCTACATTGATCCATTTCACCATTCCATTTTTCACATGATCCATACATTCAGAAAGGTCATAAAATTCCTTCTCAATAAACTCTGTATCATTATATTCGATCAAAGAGATCTTCACCCGCTCATCACGTGTTTGACCCGAATACACAATTGTTCCCGGAGGAGCACCTACTTTATGATTCCTCTTTTTGATACTAAATGGATTAATGCTCTTCATCTTCTTCCTCCTTTTTCTTAGTCTGTTTTATTCCTTCTAAAACGATCACTATTTCACCTTTGATAGTCTTGGATTTAAAATGATCCAATAACTCTTGCAATGTTCCCCGTTTATTCTCCTCATACATTTTAGTCAACTCTCTTGAAACGGAAGCTTTTCTATCCGCTCCAAAAAATTCAATGAATTGCTCCAATGCTTTTACCAAGCGGTGAGGCGATTCATAAAAAACCATGGTACGATGCTCATTGACCAAGGATTTGATCTTTGTTTGACGACCTTTTTTTTGAGGCAAAAAACCTTCAAAACAAAATGTGTCACAAGGCAAACCGGAATTTACTAAAGCAGGAACAAATGCGGTTGCGCCCGGTAAACATTCCACTTCTATTCCATTGGCAATACATTCACGGACCAATAAAAATCCGGGATCAGAAATGCCCGGAGTTCCGGCATCTGTTACCAAGGCGATCTTTTCACCGTTCGCAATACGTTCAGCGATCATGGCCACTGTTTTGTGTTCATTGTGTTGATGATGAGCAAACAAACGTTTTTCTATCCCTAAATGCCTCAACAAATTACCGCTGGTGCGTGTATCTTCCGCTAATATCACATCAACTTCTTTTAAAATACGTATCGCACGAAGTGTAATATCTTCGAGGTTTCCGATGGGTGTTGGGACGATGTATAGTTTCAAGTTCTAAAATTTAATTCTGTAAATAATTTCCAAATTGAGTGATCAATTTAAAGAGATCCTCAAATTCATTCAAAGGTAATGTTTCCGGACGGTCATAAATATCATGGTAGGCTTTTATTCCACCCATGGTATAAATAAAGAATGCTTTCACACCTTTTTCAGAAAAATAATAGTGATCGCTATTGGCGGCTTTGCCTCTGCTCTTAACCTCTTTAATAAAATTATTCTCGGTATTGATCTGTTTTAATTTATCAAACTCTGCTTTGAATACCGAGCCATTTACCACCGTAATGCCATCCTCCCCTGTTCCCATAATATCCATGTTGAATACAAATTTTGTATTCTTAAGTGGGAATAGAGGGTGTTCCGTAAAATATTTTGATCCCAGCAAGCCTACCTCTTCGGCTGCAAATGCAATAAATACGATAGAGCACTTTGGTTTATTCTCCGGCTGGGAATAATGCTTTGCTAAATTCAGTAACATCGCACAACCACTGGCATTATCATTCGCTCCGGGGAAATATACTGTTGATCCCATTTGTCCGAGATGATCGTAATGCGCAGAAAAAACAATAAAGGAATCGGGATAAACGGAGCCTTTCACATAACCAATTACATTTTGTGATTGATAATCGGGAATAAATTTGTGTTGAATATCAACCTTGATCTTTTTTGCATCTTTAGGAATAATAGAATCGACAAGCTTTATAGCCGGCACATTGAAATAATTCCATTCCAGATCATGGGTTAATTTTTTATCGGTCACATAAATTATTGGCCCTTTTGATGAATGCATTATTGGCATTTTTTTATTCTCATCAACAACAACTGCAAACCGCTTGTCTTTCTTTGGAACCTCAACAAACCCTTCTTTATTCTCCGTATACTTTTTTAGAATGTACTCTCCTTTACCGGAGCCTGAACGTTCACTCACGATGTAGTCTTTTCCGGGAACCAATTCTTTCCCATCGATCGCAACATACATTTTACCGGGAAATGTATTGATTGGAAAACTGAATGTTTGATAATAGGAATCGGAAAATGATTGTAGTCCCGATTTTTGAAATTCTGATCTGATATAATTAGCCGCTATTTTATCTCCATCATTCACATAGCCTCTGCCATGCATACTTTCAGAGGCCAGTGTATCCACTATTTTGCGGGCATATTGATAAACCTGACCTTGAGAAAAGGAAAAGAGATTGAAAAATAAAAAGCAAAAAAGCAGGACAAATTGATTGAACAACTTTATATGGATATATTGTCCTTTAGCCATAAGATCACTAAGAATATCTACGTTCAACCAATTCCAGAAGTCTTTTTACAGTATCATTCTCTGCATCCCAGTTGTATAACTTCTGAAGACTGCCAAAATAGATCATTGCAGAATCCAGGTTTTCAGAGGAATTTAATTGTTGTATGGCAATATCATACTCTTGCATGTTTCCTTGAAACAGGTCGTTTGAAAATTGAAAACGATCATTGATCCCAATTGCTATTTTTATATCCGAAATGGATGGTTTTTGAATGTTTACGGTTGTTTTAGGTTTTTCTACCTGTACCGGAGGAGCTTCTACTTTCGGTGGTTCAATCACTTCTTTTTTCTCTTCCACAATAGGTTCTGCCTCTTTCACCGGCTCCTCGATCGTCTCAATAGCTTGTACCTCTTCCTTTACTTTTTCTTCTGCCTTTGAGATCTCTACCATTATCTTTTCTTCAATATTCACCTTGGGTTCAATCAACTTAGCGATCTCATTTTCAAGCGTATTTTGAGAGTTCAGGTAATTAAAAACGATGGATTTTTCATATAAAGCAGCTATCTTTTTAAGAATTAGCTCCAATTCTAATTGAGGAATGTGTTTTTTATCTCCAATATCATCGGAATGCTGCTTAATACTATTGATCAACTCTGCAATTTCTTTCCTGATCTTATGCTTCTCCATACAAATTTTATTTGGACCGATTTGAACTAAAACAACGCTTTTTTAGTAGATTTGTTATTCTTAAATCACATATAAAAATACATTAATTTTTTCATTCTAAAAAAATGTTTCTCGAAAACACGATCCATCCACATAAACGCAGAGGCTCCATTGAAGTGATCTGCGGTTCGATGTTTTCAGGGAAAACGGAAGAATTGATCCGTAGGATGAAAAGAGCTCAATTTGCCAAGCAATCGGTTGAGATCTTCAAACCGGCTGTTGATACCCGTTATGATGATGTAAAGGTGGTATCGCACGACAGCAACTCCATACATTCTACCCCTGTTCCTGCTTCTTCCAATATTTTACTATTGGCATCGGAGGTGGACGTGGTAGGCATTGATGAAGCCCAGTTTTTTGACATGGGATTGGTGGATGTATGCAATCAGCTTGCAAACAGTGGTGTTCGTGTGATCGTTGCCGGACTGGATATGGATTATTTAGGAAAACCATTCGGTCCTATGCCTGCCTTATTGGCCATTGCAGAATATGTTACCAAGGTACACGCCATTTGTATGCGTTGTGGCAATTTAGCCAATCACTCACACCGTATGACAGCTGAAGAACAATTGGTATTGTTGGGCGAAACAAACAATTACGAACCATTGTGTAGAGATTGTTTTGTGGAGGCAAAAAAATAATATGAATTATAAGATCTCTGATATAGCATCTATCATTGCTGCCAAAACAAATGGCAATGGCGATCCGGATGCGCTCATAAAAAATTTACTGATCGATAGCCGCAAACTATCCAATGCGGAAACATCATTATTCTTCGCCATTAAAGGCGACAGACATGACGGGCATTCCTATATTCATGAACTGTATGAAAAAGGTGTTCATCATTTTGTTGTTTCCAAACTACCTGAGAACATTGAGCAATACAAAGCTGCATCCTTTTTATTGGTCAATGATACCTTACTTGCTTTGCAAGTGTTGTGTGCACATCATCGCAAACAGTTTCATATCCCCATAATAGGGATCACCGGAAGTAACGGGAAGACCATTGTGAAAGAATGGTTGTTTCAATTGATGCGGGAAGACAAGAACATTGTTCGCAGTCCGAAAAGTTTTAACTCACAGGTAGGTGTTCCACTTTCGGTATGGCAAATAAGTGCAGAGCACAATCTGGGTATTTTTGAAGCAGGTATTTCCATGCCTAAAGAAATGCGATCGCTGGAATCCATCATTCAACCCACCATTGGATTATTAACCAACATTGGTCAGGCACATGATGAAAATTTTGAGAATCAGGATCAGAAAGTAAAAGAGAAACTAAAGCTGTTTGTCAATACCGAAGCACTTGTTTATTGTAAAGATTATTTAAGTGTTCATAATCATATTCAGGAAGACCGCACATTACAGGAAGTAAAACTATTTACCTGGTCAAAAAAGACACGAGCTGATCTTTTGGTTGGAAGGATCACCAAATCATCGAACGACACCGAAATTCAAGGGATCTACAAAAATGATTTTATCCGTATCACCATTCCGTTCACGGATGAAGCAAGCATTGAAAATGCTATTCATTGCTGGTCAATGATGTTGTATCTGGGATACGAGAACAGTGTTATTGCTGAACGGATGAAATTCTTGAGTCCGGTAGCGATGCGACTGGAGTTAAAAGAAGGCATCAATAACTGTTCGATCATCAATGATAGTTACAATTCCGATCTTGGATCCTTGAGTATTGCATTGGATTTTTTAAATCAGCAAAAACAGCATCCAAAGAAAACATTGATCCTTTCCGACATTTTGCAAAGTGGTAGAAATGAAGAAACACTGTATAAAGAAGTAGCTGAGCTGATCCATAAAAAAGGTATCTCCCGCTTGATCGGTATTGGAGAAGCTATTTCAGGGCAAGCACATCAATTCAATATCGAAAAAACATTTTACCGTTCCACCAATGAATTTTTGCAACAATTCAATAATTCATTCTTCAGAGATGAAACGATACTGTTGAAAGGCGCACGTGCTTTTGGTTTTGAAGCCATCAGTAAAGTGATCCAGCAAAAAGCACATGAAACGGTGTTGGAGATCAATCTAAATGCAATCGTACATAATTTGAATTATTTCCGTTCCAAAATAAAAGCCGATACCAAGATCATGGCCATGGTAAAAGCATTCTCTTATGGCAGTGGTAGCTTTGAAATAGCCAATATACTTCAGTTTCACAGGGTTGATTATTTGGCGGTTGCTTATGCCGATGAAGGAATTGAATTACGCAAAGCCGGAATTACCATGCCGATCATGGTGATGAACCCCGAGGAGCAAAGCTATGATGCCATGATCCACTACAACCTGGAGCCGGAGATCTATAGCTTTAGAGTATTGAATTTATTTGAAGAAACATTAAAACGCAGCGAAAGAGCCAATCAGCAACCCATTCCTATCCATTTAAAATTGGATACCGGTATGCACCGTTTGGGATTTGAAGAGAATGATATCAATGAGTTGATCGTGCGGATCAAGAACAATAAACATTTAACCATCCGATCTATCTTCTCGCATCTGGCAGCAAGTGATGAGCCGGAGCACGATGACTTTACCTGGTTTCAGATCAAAAAGTTCAATGCGATGAGTGAACAGATCAAAGCCCATTTTTCGCAACCTATCATCAAACATATTTTAAACTCTGCAGGCATCTCGCGTTTTCCGGATGCACAATTTGAAATGGTACGTTTAGGCATTGGTTTGTATGGCATTGGAGCAAATGCAACAGAGCAGACACAGCTACAAAATGTGAGCACACTAAAAACAAGCATTTCACAGATAAAAAATATCCCTGCCAATGAAACGATCGGTTACAGTCGCAAAGGAGTGGCAACACGCGATATGCAAATAGCAACGGTGCCTATTGGCTATGCCGATGGGTTGAGTAGAAAGTTGAGCAATGGTAAAGGAAAAATGATGATCAAAGGACAGTATGCCCCAATAGTTGGGAATGTGTGTATGGATATGTGTATGATCGATATTACAGATATTAAGGCCAATGAGAATGATGAAGTGATCGTGTTTGGAGATAATTTATCTATCACAGAAATTGCAAAAGATGTGGGCACTATTCCTTATGAAGTGCTTACCAATGTATCAAGACGCGTAAAACGGGTGTATTATCAGGAATAAAAAAAGCCTCTTTCAAAATTGAAAGAGACTTTTTATGATCCTATAATTTTTATTTCACTTCCGCAGTAGAATGTTTAGCCATGTATTCGCAAGCCATATCTACCATATCAGCAGAACCTAAGAATAATGGTGTACGCTGGTGCAATTCTTTCAGATCCAATTCCATAATTCTACGGAAACCATCTGTAGCCTTACCACCCGCCTGCTCAATAATAAATGCCAATGGATTACATTCGTATAACAGACGTAATTTTCCTTTTGGTGATTTAGATGTTGTAGGATAGATGTAAATACCGCCTGTGATCAAATTACGGTGAATATCAGCTACACCCGAACCGATATAACGTGATGAATACGGACGGTTGGTTGCTTTGTCCTCTTCCTGACAATATTTAATATATTTTTTTACGCCATCAGGAAAGTGAACATAGTTCCCTTCGTTGATAGAGTATGTTTTTGCCATTTTTGGTGTTTGCATGTTTGGATGTGATAAACAGAACTCACCAATGGATGGATCCAGCGTAAATCCATTCACTCCTTTTCCGGTAGTATATACCAGCATACATGATGAACCGTAGATCACATAACCTGCTGCTACCTGCTCGGTACCATGCTGTAAAAAATCCTCCAATGTTCCCGGCCCGGAAAGCGATGTTCTGCGGTAAATAGAGAAGATCGTTCCAACCGATACATTCACATCAATATTGGATGACCCATCCAATGGATCCATTGCCACTACATATTTCGCATTTTTTGATTGCTCGTTATCAATAATGATAATGTCTTCATTCTCTTCAGATGCAATGGCACAACACTCTCCACCCACACGTAATGCCGCAATGAACTGTTCATTGGCAAATACATCCAGCTTTTTTACATTCTCTCCCTGCACATTGATCTCGCCTGCATCACCCAGGATATCCGCCAAACCGGCTTTACTTACTTCACGGTTAACGATCTTTGCTGCAATACCGATATCACGTAACAAACGGGATAATTCACCTTTTGCATAAGGGAAATCGGCTTGTTTTTCAATAATGAACTGTCCAAGGGTTTTAACTCTACTCATTGCTTTATATGTTATAATTTAGACAAATATCGTAATATTTTTCAATGGGAAAAATGATTATTTAAAGAGCTATAAATCCGATAATTAAATACCTTTGTGGCTATGAATTTCAGTATCAGAAAAGGTGTACAACAGGACTTACCACAGGTATTGGGACTTATCAAAGAATTAGCTGAATATGAAAAGGCACCTTTGGAAGTTACCGTTTCTGTTGCTGATATGGAACGTGATGGCTTTGGAGAACATCCAATTTTTCAATTCTTTGTTGCCGAAACGGAAGGAAAGATAGTGGGCATTTCCCTCTATTACATCAAATATTCCACCTGGAAAGGGAAATGTGTGTTTCTGGAGGACATCATTGTTACAGAAGCATACCGTAAATTCGGGATCGGCAAAAAGCTGTTTGATGAAGTGGTTAAAGTAGCCAAGGAGATGAAGGTAAAACGACTGGAATGGCAAGTATTGGAATGGAATGAGCCCGCTATTAAATTTTACAAAAAATTAAATTCGCATTTTGATAGTGAATGGATCAATTGCAAACTGACGGACAAAGAAATCCAGGAATATAAATTTTAGTGTATGAAAGTATTCAAATTTGGTGGAGCATCGGTGAAGGATGCAAATGCAGTAAAGAATGTTGGGAGAATTTTAAACCTTTTTCCTAATGAAGATATCATTGTGGTGATATCAGCCATGGGTAAAGTAACCAATGCGCTGGAGCGCCTAACTGACGCTTTTTTTTACAAAAAAGAAAATGCAGCCGATGTATTAAATGAAATTAAACAATATCATTTTGATATTGTTGATCAATTGTTCAGCAACAAACAACATCCCATCTATGATGAATTGAACAATACGTTTGTTGAGCTGGAATGGGCTATTGAAGATGACCCTACCCATTCCTACAACCATGAATACGACCAGATCGTAAGCATGGGCGAATTGATCTCTACCAAAATTGTGAGCGCTTATTTGAATGAAGCAAACATTAAAAATCAGTGGCTGGATGCACGCGGAATCATACAAACTGACAATACTTACCGCGAAGGAAGGGTGGATTGGGAATTGACACAAAAGTTATCGGAGAACCTTTCACAGCAAAAAGGAATAACCATTACACAAGGATTTATTGGTGGCACTTCTGAAAACTTTACAACCACACTGGGACGTGAAGGAAGTGATTACACCGCTGCTATATTAGCATTTACGACCAATTCAGAAAGTGTAACCATCTGGAAAGATGTTCCCGGTGTGTTGAATGCCGATCCAAAATGGTTTGATGAAACAAAAAAGTTGGAACAGATCTCTTATCAGGATGCGATCGAATTGGCTTATTACGGAGCAACGGTGATCCACCCTAAAACGATCAAACCACTGCAAAATAAGAAGATCCCATTGTATGTAAAATCATTCATTGACCCGAATGAAAAAGGAACAGTGATCAATGAGATCCAATCACCATTGCCTATCCCATGCTTTATCTTTAAGGTTAATCAGGTATTGATCTCCATTTCACCGAAAGATTTTTCATTCATCATTGAAGAGAATTTAAGCGATATTTTCAATTTGTTTGCTGAAAAACAAGTGAAAGTAAATGTGATGCAAAATTCTGCGATCAGCTTTTCGGTGAGTGTGGATAATGATGAACGAAAGCTTCCTGACTTGATCAAAACACTTCAAAAAGATTACAGAGTATTGTATAATGATAACCTGGAATTGATCACCATCCGCTATTATGATCAGGCAACCATTGAACGTGTTACCATCGATAAAAAGATCTTACTGGAAGTGAAGAGTAGAAATACGGTGCAGTTGGTTGTAAAAAACGCTTAGACTATTGCTAAAATTTTTCCGGCAAGCACTGATGCTATCTTCTCATTGCTTTCATGTGTCCATCCTGCAATATGAGACGAGAGCATTACATTTTCACATTCTATCAATTGTTTAAATGCTTCTGGAGTGCTTTCCGAATCAATGTTTTCAAAGGAAACAGCTTCGTATTCCAACACATCGATACACGCACCCAATACTTTCCCTGAATGTAGATTCTTCACCAGATCAGCTGTATTCAAACATTTACCACGTGCAGTGTTGATGATATAGATCTTCTTTTTAAAGGACTGAAAAAACGCATCATTCAGTAGATAATGTGTTTCATCGGTGAGAGGTGTATGTAAACTTAACACATCTGCCTTTTCAAAAAGTTCTTGAAGAGAAGATTCTATTATAAACTCATTCCCAAAACCTTTTTTGTATTTATCATATACCATCACTGTTACTCCGAAACCTCTTAAACGTTGAGCAAATGCAGAACCCATGTTGCCATAACCAATGATGCCAACAGTTTTCCCCATCAACTCCACTCCCCTGTTTCCTTCACGGATCCATTTCCCTTCACGCACTTCTTTGTTAGCTCTGCATAAGTTATTAAAGAGCGATAATAACATTCCGAGTGCATGTTCAGCCACAGCATCCTTGTTCCCTTCGGGCGCATGAAGACATGCTATTCCTTTGCTCTCGGCATACGCCACATCAATATTCTCCATGCCGGCACCGGCACGGGCAATGAATTTTAAGCGAACTGCTTTATCAATAAGTTCCTTTGTAAGTTTGATCCTGCTGCGGATCACTACACCATCATACAAATGAATGTTTGCAATGATCTCTTCTTTTGTCCAATGATAGTTCAGGTCACAAGTATGACCGGCATTCATTAATGTTTCATGAAGTACAGAATGATTCGAATCAATAAATAGAATTTTCATTGCAATGAAATTACTTCCATTTATCCTGGATAACACCTTCTTTGATAGGACGGAAGGCTGTTCTACGATTCTTTTGATGCTCTTCTTCGGTTGAAGCGTTAGGAACCAATAGCTTGGTCTCACCATAACCCTGGGCCACTAAACGATCTTTCGAAATCCCTTTTTCGATCAAATAATCCACCACCGATTTAGCACGGTCTTGTGATAAACGTAAGTTATAAGAATCACTACCACGAGCATCGGTATGAGAACTGATCTCAACACTTAAGTTGTTGTTCAATACCAAGAACTCAACAAGATCATCAAGGATCTTTTTAGAAGCAGGACGTAATGTTGCTTTGTCGTAATCGTACTCAATTCCAGGAATTACGATATCTCCCTGAGGAATTGGTGATAAGAAGAAATCTTTTTCAAAGTGTTGTGACTCTGTTAAACCAAAAGTGGAAACGTTACCAGCATCACCAAAGAATTTATTCTTTTGAGCTTTGATGTAAAGCTCCATTCCTTCTTCTAATGGAGTGAAGTATTTACCTTCTGCATCCGTGATCAAATAGAATGGCTCTTTTTCCCCTCTGATATCTTTAAATGTCAATAATGAATTAGCGATCACTTCATTTGTCTCAGCATTGTAAACAACCCCTTTTAAGTCGTACACATTTGGCTCTTTATCAATTGCATAAATTCTAAAACAAGCTCCACCTGTACAATCAGCACAATCTTTTCTATCAGATGTAACAAATCCCTGACGTTGGCTTCGCTCTAACACAAAGTATGCATCATCTTTACTGGAGTTCACCGGAGATCCTAGATTTTTAGGCATGCTCCATAATGAATCGGAGTTGAATGATGATTTGAAAACATCTAGGCCACCATATCCTGCATGTCCGTCTGAACTGAAATATAAAGTAGAAGTATAATAATGGAAGAATGGTGTCACCTCATCTTCAGATGTATTGAACATCTTGCCCATATTGATCGGTGCGCCTGTAGGCCGGCCTTCTTCATCCAAATTCACATACCAAAGATCCATTTTACCATATCCACCCGGACGGTTAGAAGAAAAATACAAGATACTTCCATCAGGTGATAATGCAGGATGCATGGTTTTGTAGCCGGCAAGGTTGATATTATCGTTTAGTTTTTCTGCAGCCAACCATTTATCATTCATTTGTTTTGATAGATAAATAGCACATTCATTTTTGTTAGTGGTTGACCAGCGGGTAAAATAAAAACTTGTTCTATCCAATGTCAAGAAACCCGCACCTTCGTGCATATCGGTATCGACAGGACCTTCCACTTTTTTAAGATCGGTCCAGCCATTGTTTGTTTTCTTTAAGGTATAGATATCGCAGATAAATTTAGCTTGTTGTTTATCAGGATCTGTTACGGTGTTTGTTTCACGGGCAGTGGTAAACTGAATGGTGTTTGCATCACCATAATAGTTAACAGCAAAATTAGAAGTTCCGGCATTAAATAGAGAATCCAATTCTTTTATAATAATTCCCTTCTTAATGTTATTGGTATCGATCGCAAGATAACAACCCGCAATTTTCAATTTTGCCTGATTGAATACCACAGAGTCCTTCCCCTCGGAAAGTGTCATGGCTTCATCAAACTGTAAATTCGCAGCAGGATATTTTTGATTTTTCATCAAGGCTTCGCCATACCATAATGATTCGTAAGGATATTGTTCAGAATTATTTTCTTTGGAGCGTTTATACCACACCTCTGCATTTTTATAATCACGGATCTGACGGTAACATTCAGCTACTTGATGCACCACATATACTTCTCTTGGATCAACAACTTTTTTTGCCTTAGCCGTATCTTTTGCATCCTTCGATTTTTTAGGAGGAGGAGTATATGGTCTCACCTCATAAGGTCTTGAAAAATCATCTGCCGTTGATTTATCGATCACCTTTAAATAAAAATTCAAGGCAGTATTATAGTCGCCATTTTTATAAGCAGCATCGCCATACTCCAGCCATTCTCTTTTTGTTTGTGCAAAAGAGGACAGAGTAAGTGATAATAAAAATAAAACTACAACTACACGTTTCATAAATATTAAAGTCTTGGACAGTTTGCGTATGGATTTGGTTTGCTCTTTCTGGCAATGTATGTCAATGATATTTCAAAACCACCACGGTAATTCGAAGCATTTTTTAAGGACGATGTATTTACATCATAACTAATACGGGCAGTATAACTTCCTTTCTTGATCCCCGCTTCAATGATCGCAGCATCTTTATTTCTGTAGGTTGGGCCAAAGATCAAATACGTTCCTGAATCCTGAAGGAAATAATGCAACAATAAGGTAGCTGTTACTTCTTGCGCATTCACCTGTTTCATATAAATGAATTTAGGCAACAGCTGAATTTTTGCATTCACATTTACTTTTGTCCCACCATGAATATAATAGCGGATCGGTAGTTTATTGTCATTACCGTAGAATGTTTCGTTCGGCTGTGTTAAATGAAATGCAGAGAAACCAATGAATGGATTCAAACGAACATTCTCTTTTGCATAGTAGTACAATGCTCCTGCATTGATATCATGCAACAAATAGTTCGTGTTAGAATACGTTTCTCCGTTAGGAATGCTGGTATCAAATGTTCCGCCACCGGCAGTGGTGTATTGATTACCAAAGGTTAATTTATCGAAGTTCACACTTTTTTGAACAATACCTCCTTGTACACCCAATGCTAAGTGATGGTTTTGTGCTTTATCAAAAACAACATCATATCCTACCGAAAGAAGTGCACTGAACACATTGAATTGTCCGGCTCCAGCTCTGTAGTTAAACACCTGTAAACCCGCACCAAATTTTTTGATCGGCATATCAAAAGACAAACCTGCTGTTGTAAATGGTTTCGATGCCACTGCAGCCCACTGTGTTCTGTAATGACCATGCAAACGGAAGTGTCCATCAAACATTCCTGTCATAGCAGGATTAAGGAACATAGGAGGAGCATCGTATTGCGACAAGTGAAAATCCTGAGCACTTATCTGCTGAGCAGATACAAAGCACATCAAGACCAGCAAGCTCTTAACCAGTTTCTTTTTAAATGATATAATGAATGTATTGATCATAATATTCCACTAACGTAATAAAGTAACATCACCGGATAGTTTATGTTCTAAACCATCTTCTGTTACACCTTCCACTGTATAAACGTAAACACCAACCGGCTGGTCAACACCATCACGTTTTCCATCCCACCCTTTTGATTGGCTGTCTGATTCAAATATTACTTCACCCCAATTGTTATAGATCTTGAATTTTAAGGTACGGAACGGTCCACCATACACATAGAACACATCATTTTGTCCATCGCCATTCGGAGAGAATCCTGAAGGAACATCCGGTGGCATGGTAACGATCTCAGTTCTGCAAATGGTATCTGTACAACCGTTTGTATCGGTTACGATCAAACAAACATCATAGAATCCACCTTGAGAATAAACATGTGTTGGATTTTGCACGGTGGAAGTTGAATCGGAAGAGGAATCACCAAAATCCCAGAACCAGCTAACGGCACCATTGGTAGAAAGATCCGTAAAGTTTACAGGTTGATTCACATCCGCAATCGCATCGTCCACAGTAAATGCAGCTGCAGGTCCGGCCAATACTCCAATTGTTTGTGTAATGGTATCCGCACAACTTTGAGCCGATTGAACGATTAAGGTAACGTTATAATTTCCGCTAGATGGGTAATTGTGTGTAGGGTTTTGAATAGTTGAGTTGCTCGCATCACCAAAATTCCAATTCCAGGAAGTAATGGTTGAACCTGTAACTGTAGATGTATCTGTGAACACAGTTCCATCGCTTACACAAATTCCATTTGCATTGTAGCCGGCATTCGGTTGATAATATACATTCACAATTTGATTCAAAGTATCAGGACAACCATTGGTTGAGGTAACAACTAAAGAGACATTGTACGGACCACCCACAGAATACGGGTGTGTTGGATTTTGAGTTGTACTGATAGGACTTCCATCACCAAAATTCCAGTTCCAGCTGACAACACTTCCTACAGCAGATGTACTTGCCTCAGTAAATACTACCGGAACGAACGGACAAGCACTTGTACTTGTAAACACTGCGGTTGGTGAAGGGATCAATGTAACATCAATGGTATCATACGTTGCTCTACAACCACCATTATTTGTAGATGTAAACAATAGAGTAACATTTCCGGAAGCATCATCTGCTGCACTAGGGTAATATGCACCATTTAGGGTTGTATCATTAGGAGCAAAAGTTCCTGTGCCGCTACTAGTCCAAACTCCTGAACCGGTAGTTGTATTAACGCCCAACAGAATTGGATTGCTTTGACAAGAGGTGTCGTTAGATGTAATTGTCGCAACAGGTGTAGGAGTAAATGTAACCAACACAGAATCGTTTGCCGCCAAACAATTACCATTGCCTGTAGTTGTTAAATACAGAATAACTGAACCAGAAGCCGTATCTGCCAGACTCGGAATGTAATTCGTACACAATAAATTAGGATTAGTAAATACACCCGAACCCGTAGTTTGCCAAACGCCACCAGAAGCTACGCTAATCGTTGCACAAACAGGAACACTAACCGTGTCTTTACACACTAAAATATCTGCTCCAGAGTTGGCTGTTGGTCCGGCATAGAAAGTAATTATCACTTGATCTGTATCGGCAGGACATAATGCATTGCTGGTGGAGATCAAAAACAAGGTATCTGCACCATTCGCTACCGCAGTAGCAGAAGGAGTATACGTAGCATTAAGGGTTGAATCGTTTGGCGTAAATACACCACCACCGCTCCAAAGACCGCCTCCTGCATTTAATATCGTTCCACCTAATCCTACTGTTGGATTATTCGTACAACTAATTGTGTCGTTTCCGGCATTTGCGATTGGTAATCCTTGAATTGAAACAGGGAAAAAGATCGTATCCTTACATCCTGCTGCTGAAGTGGCAATTAATGAAACGTTATAAGTACCACCGGCATTATAAGGATGAACAGGGTTTTCTAAGGTAGAAGTATTACCATCACCAAAATTCCAATCCCAGCCAACAATCGTGCTACTTGGATCAACATTGGATGTATCGGTAAAATTAATCGGAACACCTTTACAAGCGGGACCGTCATGAATAAAGTTCGCTTGAATATAAGATACATTTACCGGCAATATTGCTGTATCGGCACAAGGCGTTCCTCTATTGATGATTAGCGTTGCTGTATAATTTCCCAAAGACGGATAATTATACGTTGGATTCAATAAATTAGATGTATCAGAAAGTGTTGATCCATCACCAAAGTCCCAAAAATAGGAATTCGCAGGTGGCGAAGTTGTATTATTAAAGGTAATAGCAGTTCCATTACATGCGCCTAAGGAGTTAAAACTTGCTACAGCTAATGGAGGGCAGTTCACCACATTAAATTGGAAGTCACGCAAGATCTCACCGATCTTCACTCCATTTCTCCACTCTTCACATTTTACTCCTGCCACAAACTGTCCGATCGTAGGCGGAACTCCGTTTAAAATACCAGAAGGACTTATCGTTAATGAATTAGGAGTAGCAGGATCCAGAGGATTGTTAGCACCATAAGTACTTGACCAGGTAACAGTAGGTGTTGTAAAAACATTTCCGGGATAAGTGATTGCTTGATCGGTATAAGGGGTGTACAATGAATAGGCTAAAGAATCGCCATCAGCATCTGTAGCGCTATGGTTCACACTCATATTGTTGCCTTGACAAACAAACACAGGCGGAGGATTTACCCATTTAGGACTGCTATTAGAAATAACAGAAGCATTTTCAGGAATATGAGCATACCACGTTTCACCGGCTGCTAAAGGATTTACAATATTTTGTAAAGTAGAGTTACGGCAGCAATATTGGTAATACATATGATATCCACCATTACCGGGAGGTAAACCGGAAACTACAGTTGTGTAGATCGCTTCCTCTAAACAAATACCAGGATTTACAGCACAAGTATCAATATTTGGCGGAACTAATGAGGCACCCGGGAATGGAATGTTCACCGTTGTATGAGCTGTCCCATTATTTTTTCTGATGGTGATCGTAACGGGATTAGGAAACGCTGCACTACCCGGTTTACAATCCCTGTAAAGCTTCAGTGTTACACGGTAAGTAGAACCACTTAACTGCTCATAGGTTAAAGAACCTCCAACAATATGGGTCGCAAAACCACCCAAAGGCAGCATTAATAAAACGAAATAAAGAAGTAAAAATCTATGCTTCATCAAAAATGATCCTGTTATCTTATTGAAACGTAAATGTAATAATTTTTTTTATCCCGCAAATTTTTATCTGATAAAATGCATTTCTTGTGATAAAAAAGATTAGTTTTGACTAAACTATTTTCAATTTCCATGAAGAGATATATACTACTATCTGTATTTTTTTCTACGATCACTTTTTATTCCTTGGGACAGGTAAATATCCAGTGGCAAACCCGCTATACTAGCTCCGGAAGCAATGTGGACAGGGCCGAAGATATGGTAATTGATGCAGCTGGAAATGTATATGTAACAGGTATCGGGCAAGGAACAAGCGGAAATTTCGACTTTGTGACCATAAAGTATGATAATAACGGCAATCAACAATGGATCGCCCAATACAATGGTCCCGGAAACGGTCTTGATGAGGCACATGCTATCGCAGTTGATGCCAGTGGGAACGTTTATGTGACCGGCTGGAGCTATGGAAATGCAACAACGGGATTTGATTATGCTACTGTTAAATATAATTCAGCGGGAGCGCAACAGTGGGCATCACGATACAATAACACAACCAATGGAACGGATGAAGCATGGGATATCGGTGTAGATAATTCCGGTAACGTTTACGTTACAGGAACAAGTGATGGCAGTGGTAGTAATAGCGCTGCGACTTCTGTAAAGTATAACTCATCCGGGGTTCAACAATGGGCTAATCGATTCGATGGCGCAGGCGGTGCAATTGATGCCGGATACGCTATTTTTGTGGACATTGCCACAGGCGATTCATATGTAACCGGCTATACCTTTCAAAGTACTGCTCAAAGCTATAATTATATTACTATAAAATATAATACTGCAGGTGCCCAACAATGGGCAACAACATACAATGGTCCGGATTCAAAACATGATGAAGCCAGAGCAATTACCGTAGATGCTTCGGGCAATGTATATGTTACAGGCTATAGTCAAACCGCTGTATTGACAAACTATGACTATGCAACTGTAAAGTATAATTCGGCAGGGGCTCAACAATGGGCACAACGTTACAATGGAACCGGAAACGATTATGACAGAGCAAATGCGATCGTACTAGACGCTACTTCCAATGTTATCGTTACAGGGAAAAGCGTGGGAGCTTCTACTGCTGCGGAAGACATTGTTACTATTAAATATGATAATGCCGGCACACAGCAATGGCTACAAAGGTACAATGGTCCATCTAACGGATATGACGAGGGGAAAGGACTAACTACTGATGCAACAGGTGCTGTTTATGTAACCGGTTATAGCTTTACCTCCGGAGCCAACAATGACTACATCACCATGAAATACGATGCAGCAGGAACACAGGAATGGATCACAAAATATAATGGAACTGGAAACAATGCCGATCAAGCGGCAGCTATTGGAGTTGACAATATTGGCAATGTTTATATTTCAGGATTAAGTAAGGGTTCCGGAAGCAATGAAGATTATCAAACTATTAAATATTGTCAACTGACTGCTGATGCAGGAAACGATACAAGTATATGTTTAGGAGCCAGCGCGCAACTTAACTCATCAGCCATTGGTGCTGTGAGCTATGCTTGGCTACCAAATGATGGCACATTGAATAACTTGACCATTGCCAATCCCATTGCAACACCTAGCACAACAACAACTTATTATGTTGCTATTACGAATACCAATGGATGCACTGATTTAGACACAGTGGTTGTAACAGTTGTGCCTTTACCATCTCCCATCATTACACCAAGTGGTCCTACCTCTTTCTGCGTTGGAGGCAATGTAACACTTAGCTCAAGCACAGAAAATGAATATCAATGGAGTACGGGGGCAAATGACACACTTCAATTTATTACAGTAAATGCCAGTGGAATCTATACTGTAACCGTTACAAACATTTACAGTTGTTCAAGTACTGCTTCTCAAACAGTAAGCGTTTACAGTTTGCCACCTATTGATGCCGGATTAAATGATAGCACTTGTTTAAGCGTAAACATCAACTTACAAGCTACAGGTGGAGTAAGTTATATTTGGCATCCGGGAAGTACATTGAGTGATTCAACCATTGCCAATCCAGTTGCAGGTCCCGTACTTA
Source organism: Bacteroidota bacterium (assembly GCA_017303895.1). Taxonomy (GTDB): domain Bacteria; phylum Bacteroidota; class Bacteroidia; order 2-12-FULL-35-15; family 2-12-FULL-35-15; genus 2-12-FULL-35-15. Next base: position 240,355 of record JAFLBF010000001.1, read on the forward strand.
CAACCACATACACTGTTATTGGTACTGATGCCGGTGGCTGCCAGAATACTGATTCTGTGACCATCACTGTTTTAGGAAATCCAAGCCTTCCTTCTATTGTAAAAGGGAATGACACGCTATATTGTACTCCTGCTTCTTATGCAGCTTATCAATGGTATTTAAATGGATCTCCAATCTCCGGTGCAACGAATGCTACTTATGTTTATACTCAAAATGGAACATATTATGTAGAAGTATTTAATGCTTTAGGTTGCTCCTCCGTATCCACTACTATCAGTGTAAATGATGTTGGGATCAGTGAAATATCAAAAACGCTAGTGGCAAATATTTATCCTAATCCTGCTCAACAAGAGTTGAATATTGATCTTTACAGTCAATCACAAAACACGATCATCATAGAATTAATAGACATTTCCGGCAGATTAGTTCTATCCGAGCAATATCAGATCTCTATCGGTCTCAACAAAAAGCAGATCACAATTGATCACATTCAAAAAGGTCTTTACATGTTAAAGTTGAGCTCTGAAAACGGGATTAGTACAGAGAAGATAATCATTCAGTAACATTTTACTTTTCATAAAAAAAGGCAGATAAATGATCTGCCTTTTTTATTTTTGAATTTTCACCCCTTTATTAAATGTCCTTTCTATATCAGGATTTTCAGTCTTCCTCCCATTTGCATAAGAGATAATAAAGTACAACAAAAGCATCGCCACACCCACGCTTACCAAGATCTGATAGCGCTCTTTAAACTCTTTCTTATCCTGCTCAACAGGCTTGCTAGAGTTAGCTTGTGTTGACCGGGCTCTGCTATATTGCGCTTGTTGTTGAGCATACTGATAAGCATTCCCGGTATAAGCTGCATTCGATCTTCTTTGATTATAATTAGCTGTATAGGAATTGGACGCAAAATTTAGATCATACTTTCTTCTTTTATCTGCGTTAGACAAAATCGCATAGGCTTCCTGAATCTCTTTGAATCGCTCTTCCGCTTCTCTATTCCCCTGATTTTTATCCGGATGGAACTTTTTAGCCAATTCACGATAAGCTGCTTTTATTTCATCAAGAGAAGCAACGTTTTTAATGCCAAGTATCAGATAAAAATTCTTAAAAGCCATTAAAATTTAGCGCGGTATTTGCGTTTCATATTCTGCGAATTGATGGTAGCATTTCGCGGATATTTGATAGAAAAAGACAATGTTATTTTTTTTACTTCTCCCGGCTGAACCGTCTGAGCCCAGGTAAGTTTACCGGTTTTGGCATCCAACTCTCCTTTACTGATTTCAAGGGGTTCAACAGTGATGTCACTCTTTGTTGATATTGGAAGTTGGTCTTCCAGATCGATCTGAACAGCAGTTTTTCTATTGTTCTTGATCACCATTTCGTAAGCAAAGGTTTCTTTGGTTGTATTGCCCAATAGTTTCTTGCTGCTATACTCTTTTATCTTACTGCGTGTTACAAGCACTTTATTGTCGCGCCCAAGGGAAAGGTCGAGAGTATCATCCGTACTACGAGTGTAGACATACGATTGACCTACATATGTTCCTGAAAAATATACATTGGCAGGGCCTTCCACTAAATTTAAATCTTCCCAACCGGTAATTCGTGCTAATAAAAAGGCATCGCGATCCAACTTCGCAACACAATAATGTTTGTAGGTTGCCGGTAACTTATACTCAGTAACATCAACAATATAAGGTTTGGCATCAGAAGGAACCGTATAATTGGTTTTTATATCAAATTCAGCACTTAGTTCCGATACTTGGATCTCTTCAAATTCAATTGGTTGTTTTATCTGCTGCTGCATCTTTTGTTTTGGCTTTTGCATTTCCAATTCTCCGCTTATAGCATTTTGCATATACCCTTCGTTCAATTGCATAGCAGGTGCGTTATTCGAATATTCATTATACTTTTTGTAAGCTGTATTATTCATCACATAATCCAGATTCCATGTTTCAAGAATAGGTTTTGCAGCACTTTGAGAAGGATCGGCAGTAGAAAGTTTTATTTTTATATCGTTCCAATCTACACCTGTATTATTAAATACTTTTGCTCTGTATTTTAATTCGATAGGCTGATTAATATCTTCTGCTTTCAGATCATAGCTTGGGGCCCAGCCGGCATCCATCACAATATATTTCAGATCAATTGTTGCGCTGACTTTGGTCGGGCTATACAACAATATAGTGATCTCTGATGTAGGCTGATTACTTTTTGCGTTAAGTTCGTTTAGCTGCTGATTGATCTTTGAAATATTTTCATTCAACAATTTTGTTTTTTTCTCTAATTTATAGAGCTCTGTATTGATCTCTTTTATTTTGGTTCTGTAAAAATCGGAAGCCAATTTTAATTCTGCCACAGCAACACCTTTATCCGTACCACCGATCTCCTGATTCTTAAGTAGCATATTCTTTTCTGTCGAATAGGCATCTATATCATAGTTGGTAAGCGCAACGGCCTCGCTCAACAATTGAAGGGAGTCTTTCAATTGTTTTATTTTCTGACTTTCTTTTTGATTAGCCATGTAGTTAACGGCATCTGAAATAGATAATATGGAAACGCTATTCCCAACATTCACCTGAATACTTTTTGAAACGATCTTAGGAGAAAGTCCAATAAAAACTATCTTGTTGCGCCCTTGATTAAGAGCAACCTGCTTAGAATGGTTCACTTCCGCACCGTATAAGTAGATTATTGCGGACTGGACAGGAGAATTAACCTCTTGTGTAAACTCGGTAGTTTGGGCATTCATTCCCAAAACGGCAAACAATATTGCCAAAGATGCTACTATTTTTTTCATGAGTAATGTATAAAAAAAGCCCTGACAGTTGATGTTAATACAATTTGTCAGGGCTTATTTATTTTTTTAAAATATTATTTTTTCTCTTCGCCTTCTTTTCCAGCTGTAGCAGGTGCTACATCTTTTAGATAGATTGTAGAATAATCTCTGTAACGCATAGGGTTAGAATATAATCCATGCACATTTGATTTAACCAAACGGTAGCTTTCTTCGTACCACAACATTAAAACAGGCGCATCATTGATCATCAATTGTTCTGCTTTTAAGAACGCAGCATAGCTATCTTCAATCGTTTTTGCAGCCTTTCCTTCTTCGTATAATTTGTCGAATTCAGGGTTTTTATAACGTGGAGTGTTCGGGAAGGATGGCTGAGTCGCATCAGCAGGAACACCGGCACCGTATAATGTCCATAAGAAATTCTCCGGACTAGGGAAATCTGCGATCCAAGCTGCACGGAACACCTCTGCGCGACCGTATTTAGCATCTTCTAATTTTTGTTTTTGTGGAACTACTTCAAAGTCGACATTCACATTTAATACTTCCATCAATTGTTTTTGTATTTCCAAAACAACGTTCGCGTTCTTAGAACCACCACTATTTAATTCGATCTTCACTTTTGGGAATCCTTTACCATTTGGATAACCTGCTTCTGCCAATAATTTTTTAGCTTTTTCAGCATCAAAATCATAACCGGTGATCTTTGTAATATCATACCCTTTAAATGAAGGAGGGCAAATACCATTTACACCAGGTCCGTAAGCTTCTCCTTTTAATACATCTTCAATGATCTTGTTTCTGTCAATTGCATAGCTGAATGCCTGACGAACTTTTACGTTATTGAAAGGCTCTTTTGTCAAATTAAATTCATAATACTGACTAGCCATTTCAGGAGAGCGCTCCAAAATGAATTTTGGTGGCTTATTTTGGAAATTCGCGATCTGGCTCTCCACCATGTCTTTGATCGACTCAGAAGGTAAGCCGATAACCATTGCTAGATCACCATTTTGGAAGTTATCTAATTCCTGTTTTTTAGTAGGAAGGAAGGTCACAACAATTGAATCCAAGAACGGTAACTGATTACCCAAAGAATCTGTTCCGTGATAATTATCGTTTCTTTTTAGGATCAATTTATCAGTTGCTTCATTTTGAACATACATAAAAGGACCTGTTCCCACTTTCATCTCTACACCATATTTTTCAACTGCTTCTTTAGCAACAACACTAGCCGCAGGAGAAGCAAGAATATATAAGAAAGAAGAACTTGGTGAGGTAAGTGTAATAGATAAGGTATAATCATCGACCACTTTGATGCCTTCAAGGCTACCATTCGGTTTTCCCTTACTCGCTTCAAAGAATTTGTTGGCACCTAGCACTCTGTCTTTAAAAGTAGCTCCAAAGTTGGAGTTATCTTTACTATCAGTACACAACAATTCAAATGCATATTTGAAGTCAGCAGCCTTTACTTCTCTGCCTTTTCCACCTTCAAAACAGTCATTGTCTTGAAACAAAACACCTTTCTTTAAATTGAAGGTATAGGTTGTACCCGTAGCATCAACCGACCATTTCTCAGCCAAACTTGGGATAATAGAAAGATCCTTTGGATTAAAACGTACCAAACCTTCATAAATTTGATTAGCGATATGAGCCGAACTGATATCCGTAATAGCTGTAGGATAAAGCGTTTGAACCTGCTCTGTTTCATTGATTCTTAAGGTTCCACCATACACTTTATCGCCTTTTGCAACTCTATCTGCTGAGCCTCCATCTGAGGTTGAATTGGAGCAGGAATACAATAATACCGTTAATGACAGGGCAAACAATAAGGATTTTTTCATAATTTGAGAATATATTCGTTTTAAATAAGCTAAAATCAATTGCAAGATTACTGCAACTTTGCCAAAATTCCAAGTAAATATACAAATTTAACCTAAATTAAAGAAAAATGATTTTATAACTCGAATTAACTATAAGAATAGACAAATTTGATTATTTTTGTGACCAATTAAAAAAAAAGGCAATTTTATTTTGAAATTGACAAATAACATTATAATATTGCGTTCGAAAATAAGTAACGAGTAAACAGTTCTTGTTTTTATACTATAAAAATGAAAATGAAAAAGATATTTTTTGCAGTTATTAGTTTAGTTATTTCAACAACAGGTTTTGCTACCGGAGTGATTGTGTTGGAAGGAAACTATCAAGGTAAAAACCTTTATATACAAAATCCATTTGCCGGATCAGGTGTTGGTTTCTGCGTACAAGAAGTTCGCGTAAACGGAAACGTTACTACCGATGAGATCGCATCAAGTGCATTTGAAATTGATTTTAGAAATTTACAATTAAAGGTTGGAGATAAGGTAGAAGTAAAAATTACCCACAAAGATGATTGCAAGCCTAAAGTATTAAATCCTGAAGTTTTAAAACCAAAGAGTACATTTGAAGTAGTTTCTATGAGTGTTGATAAAGATCTTACTTTTAAATGGACCACAAAAGGAGAAACAGGAAAGTTAGCCTTTACAATAGAACAGTTCCGTTGGAACAAATGGGTAAAAGTTGGTGAAGTAGAAGGAAATGGAACATCAGGTGAAAACAACTACTCTTTCAAAGTTGCACCTCACTCCGGCAAAAATCAATTCCGTGTAAAACAAGTTGATTACACAGGTCAGCCTAAATTATCTAAAACAGTAGATTATATGTCAACCGCAGCTGAGGTAACATTCTCTCCTGCAAAAGTTTCTAAGGAGATTGGTTTCTTTGCAGGAACTACGCCTGTAGAAACAATGTTCGAGATCTACGATCAATTTGGTAATATTGTTAAAAAAGGATTTGCTTCTACTGTTGATGCATCTAACCTTGCTAAAGGAGCTTACTACTTGAACTACGACAATAAGATGGGCGAGTTCATTAAGAAATAATTTAAAACTTATTACTAGAAAAATCCCGGTATTCATCGGGATTTTTTTTTGCAAATAACTTAATCATCATCATTATGTTAAAAATCGAACACCTAGGCATTGCAGTAAAGAACATTGAGCAATCCAATGAACTATTCAGTAAACTATTCAATAAAGCGCCCTACAAATTAGAAAAAGTAGAAAGCGAAGGTGTTTCTACATCATTCTTCATGATAGGTGAAAGTAAGATCGAACTGTTGGAAGCAACGAATCCGGATAGTGCTATCGCAAAATTCATAGAGAAAAAAGGAGAAGGTATTCACCACATTGCTTTTGAGGTGCAAGACATTTGTGCAGAAATGGAGCGACTGAAAAAAGAAGGATTTACACTATTAAATGAACAACCTAAAAAAGGGGCCGACAACAAACTGATCTGCTTCCTTCATCCTAAATCATCTAATGGAGTGCTAATTGAACTTTGTCAGGAGATACGAGGATAAATTATTTGTTATTCATAATATCCGTTTGTCTGCGGATGGACTCATCATGTATCAATTGATACAAGCCTTTGATGAAATCGTGTGGGAGTCCCAAAAGTTTAGCCGTTTCTGAACTTCTTTCAAACAAAGCCTTCCAATGATTCAGTTGAAGTATCGTAATGTTATTCTCCCGCTTATAGTTACCGATCTGCTCAGACACGGCCATTCGTTTTGCTAACAATTCTAAGAGATCATCGTCCAACTTTCTGATCAAACTTCTTAACTCGTCTAATTTGGATTTCAACTCCAAACTTTCAATGGAAGCACAACGTATTTGAAGATCCTGAATGATCTTTTTTAACTGCATTGGTGTTACTTGCTGTTTAGCATCACTGAGTGCATTTGCTGGATCCATATGCGTTTCTATCATCAAACCGTCCATATCCATGTCCATCGCTTTCTGAGCTATGTAGGGAATCAATTCAGGAGAACCACCAATATGTGAAGGATCGCAAATGATAGGAAGATCAGGGCAAGTAGACTTTAGGTCAATCGCCAATTCCCACTTTGGTGAATTTCTGAAAGGACCATTATCGTATGAATGGAATCCTCTGTGTATAGCCGCTATTTTCGTTATTCCGGCATTGTTGATCCTTTCCAATGCTCCTGCCCAAAGCTGCACATCGGGATAGATCGGATTTTTTACAAAAACCGGAATGTCTACTCCTTTCAAAACATCTGCAATATCTTGAACAGAAAACGGATTGACGGTGGTTCTTGCTCCGATCCAAAGAATATCAATCCCTGCTTTCAAGCATTTTTCAACATGTTCCGCTGTTGCAACTTCTGTTGCGGTCACTAAGCCCGTTTCAGTCTTTACCTTTTGCATCCATTCCAAGCCAATATCACCAATTCCTTCAAACGTATTCGGGCGTGTTCTGGGCTTCCATATACCTGCTCTAAAAATAGCATTGGGAAAATGTGAGACAATATCTGCAGCAGTATGCAACATTTGTTGCTCATTTTCGGCACTGCAAGGGCCTGCAATTAGCAATGGTCGTTCAAATGAAGGAAGCCATTGCTTTAGGGGAGTTATGTTAAGATCTAAATTCAATTGTTATCAATAAAAAACTCCCGCAAAGTTACGGGAGTTTTTCGAATGAACACTTAAAATATAATTACCAGCCTAATATCCATGCAAACATCAATGGAGCAACAATCGTTGCATCACTTTCTACGATGAATTTAGGTGTATGAATATCTAATTTCCCCCATGTGATCTTCTCGTTAGGCACAGCTCCAGAGTAAGAACCATAGCTGGTTGTAGAATCAGAGATCTGGCAGAAATAGCTCCAGAAAGGAATGTTTTCCATTTCCATATCCTGATAAAGCATTGGAACAACACAAATAGGGAAATCGCCCGCAATACCACCACCGATCTGGAAGAAACCAACACCTTTGCCTTCTGAATTTTTCACGTACCAATCAGCCAACCATGCCATGTACTCAATCCCCGATTTCATGGTTGAAGCTTTGATCTCACCTTTAATAACATAAGAAGCGAAGATATTTCCCATGGTTGAATCTTCCCAACCCGGAACTACTATTGGCAAATTGCGTTCTGCAGCAGCCAGCATCCACGAATCTTTTGGATCGATCTCATAGTATTGCTTTAATTCTCCGCTCAATAATATTTTATACATATACTCATGCGGAAAAAAACGCTCTCCTGCAGTATCCGCATCTTTCCAAATTTTATGAATATGCTTTTGCAATCTGCGAAATGCCTCTTCTTCCGGAATACAAGTATCTGTTACACGGTTATAGTGGTTTTCCAATAGATCCCACTCATCTTGCGGAGAAAGATCACGGTAATTAGGTACACGCTTATAATGTGAGTGTGCCACCAAATTCATAATATCCTCTTCCAGATTAGCTCCAGTACAAGAAATGATATCCACTTTTCCCTGACGGATCATTTCCGCCAAAGATTTTCCAAGTTCTGCCGTACTCATAGCACCAGCAAGGGTTACCATCATTTTTCCTCCTTCGGTCAAATGTGTTTCATATCCTTTGGCTGCATCCACCAATGCAGCTGCATTAAAGTGTTTATAATGTTTTTCAATAAACTGAGAGATCGGTCCTTTATTCATGATTCGTAATTTTTAATTGGACAGCAAAAGTACATTATATAAGTAATTTTAAAAAATAAAAAATAGCCTTATCTGTAATCCTTTCAAATAGGGCACTTTACCATTCCTTAATACCATCTTAACCTTATTTTTTCAATTGAAATATACCTTCGTAAAATAAAAATGCAAGCATGAGTTTAAGAAGAAAAAAGGTACTGCTGGTTTACGAGAATGTGAACGAGATGGAAGAAGCAGAAAAGTATTTGATAAGTAATGGCTATCAAACTTCTAAGGCCAATGAATTGGAAAATGCATATATGTCGGCTATTGATATGGCACCCGATCTTATTGTACTGAATTTATCAAAGAATGTACATGAAATAGAACTGTTCAATAAAAAAATAACCGCTAGCATCCATAAAAAAGTAGAATTGCTAAATATTGTTGATTTAGAGTCTTATTTGAGGATCACAGTAAATGAACATGTTGCGATAAAACCAGTTAAACCCGGACTATTGCTGCATTTGGTTCGATTAATCGCAAAAAACTGAAAATGAACAAATTGTTCATAATTGTTTAATTATTTTCTAACCTATTCTGCTTTTTTTTACTATATATTTGTGCAGGAAATTTAAATCGTTTCCCCAAAAGTGATCACCCTACAAGAGATCTTTTCTTCAAAAGATTATTCCGAAACCACTTTTAGTTGAAATACTAAAAAAGTGAACACCCTACAAGAGATCTTTCTTAAATAGAAAGATGATTCCGAAACCACTTTGTTAACTGTTTGATCAATTACAATTGAACATGAACGAAGCCACTCTTGAAAAATATAAGCAACTACGAATTGTTTGGTTGTTTGCCCTTATTGTTTGGGCGGGCTTCAGTTATGGGCAAGCGACTTTACCTGTTTCAAGAACAACCTGGAATTCCACACCAACAGGGTGGACTGATGCTTCGGGCGGGAGCTACCTGACCACATTTGCTTGTTCAGGAAATAATGGAGGTCGATTTGATGCGACTAATCAGACCTACCTTGTAAACTTTACTGGAAGTCCTGATCAACTAACATTTGTTGTAAAATCAAACGCTGCCACAACCTCTACCCTATTAGTCGAAGAGTCTGCCGATAATATCAGCTATACCACTGTAGTTTCACTTAATGGTACAGCAAATCTTCCAACAACCTGTACAACTAAAGGTCCATATACATTGAATAGTACAAGTAGATATGTTAGGTGGACTTTTACAAAAGGAACTTCAAATATGACATTTGACGATGTAAATATTAGTGCATCTGTGTCTGCACCCACCCTAACAGCAAATCCTACATCACTTACGGGCTTCACCTATTTTGTAGGAAGTGGTCCAAGTGCTTCACAATCTTATAATTTAAGTGGTATCAATTTAACTGGTGCTCCCGGAAACATTACAGTTACGGGCTCTACTAATTATGAAGTCTCTGCCGATAATATCACATTTGGTGCATCGGCATCCATTCCTTATTCAAGTGCAACACTGACTGCTACTCCGGTTTATGTTCGCTTAAAGGCCGGCTTAGCAGCCGGCTCTTATAATTCTGAAACAATAGCCAATGCCGGTGGTGGAGCTACTACAATCAATGTAACTTGCAGTGGAACTGTTACTGCATCAGCAGCCTCTGATATCATTACTGCCAATGGTGAATCGGCTACTATATCATCTATTATCAATACAGCAGGACCACTAACCTCAGCTCTAGGAACACAGGTTTGGCAATTTACCATACGGGATGGAGGAGCTTCTGCTGATGCTGATAACCTGTCCACAATCGTAACAGCTATCACATTTTCTCAAACAGCAGGAGATGCGGTAGGAACATGGAACACTGCCATTCAAGCGATCGATCTTTTCGATGGAACAACAAATGTGGGCTCCGGTATTGTAAGTGCAAGCCAAGTGCAATTCACCGGATTAAATATTAATGTTGCTGACAATACTCAAAAAACGATCTCCGTCCGTTTAACACTTAAATGTGGTTTAGGATCAGGGAATAATGATGGTGACGATTTTGGATTTCAGATCTCCAATGGGAATGTTACATTTTCCAGTTCCGGCTCCGGTAAAGCAGCTTTCTCTGCAATAAGCACTGCTAATGGATTAAATGCTATAGAAATCATTGCAACACAATTAAGTTTTACTCAACAGCCGAGTACAACTTCACTCAATGGAACCATGACACCGAATGTTGTAGTAAGTGCAACTGATGTATGTGGAAATATTGATGTTTCGTTTTCAGGAACTGTTACTATCACTTCAACCGGCACGCTTTTTAGCTCACCACAAACCGCTACACTAACATCAGGCAGCGCAACATTCACATCCATTGTTCATACCGTATTAGGTACAGGATTTACGTTAAATGCAAGTTTAACAGGATTAAGTGCCGCAACGAGTACAACATTTGACATTACCGATGTTACCATTCTCCAACCCGGAGATATTGCTATTTTAGCGTTTAACACACAAATTGGTTCAGGAGAAGACGAGATCAGTTTTGTTTCCTTCATTGATATCACACCTGGGACAACTATCGATATTACAGATAATGCCTACGAAAAATGTGGAACAACCAATGGATGGGGGATAGCAGAGGGCTGGATCAGACTTGTTAGAAATACTTCTACCTTACCGGCAGGAAAGATCGTGACCATCCATGTTGATATAAGTGGTAACGCAACAGTAATTGCACCTGATGGCAATTGGACCTGCTCCAAACCACAACCTACAGGACAGGGCTCATTTAACTTAAATGCTGTTGGTGAACAGATCTTTTTTATGACGGGTGGTGGTGTTGGTGGTCCGGGAACATCAACAGCAACTTCCGATGCCGGAACATACAGTGGATCTTTCCTTTACGGATTTAACACAAAAGGGAATATCTGGACACCAGTATGTGCGAATGCTGCCGGAGGAGGAACTCAAAACTCTGCTAAACCGGTCAATTTTGATTGTTTTCTTGTTTGGCCTACAGCACAAGCGGATATGAATAAATATACCGGACCATTAACAGATACAACACAAAGACAATGGATCGATCGTATTGGAAATCCGGCTAACTGGACAGGCTACGCCAGCTTAGCGGCATACAATGCGGGGCCCGATTATGTAAATTATAATGGGACTAATTTAGGAAGAGACCTTGTGATCTTACCGGGTGGAGGTAGTTTTACCGATGGAGTATGGACAGGCTCCACAAGTACTGATTGGTTTGAATGTGCGAATTGGCAAAGCATGCGAATACCTATCGCAACAACAAATGTAACGATCGATCAAACAGCTATTAGAGACTGCCAGGTGGGTGTTACAACCGGGACAGCTGTTTGCAACGATCTATCATTAAGTTCAAACAGTGCCATCGTAAGAAACTTATCTGTCATCAATACATCAACATTAACGGCAGGGGGAAATGTTAGTATTTCTAAAACGGTAACAAATGCCAATTTAAGTTTATCGATTCTTAACACGGGATCATTTTCATGTAACAATCTTACAATTACAGGAACAGGAAGTGGGGCTGAAAATGCACAGTTTTTGAATAAGTTCAATACAACCTCGGTTACGATAAATGGCAATTTAACTTTAAATACAGGATCCAAGATGGATCTGACCAACACGGGTAATTACGGGATCATCCACTTGAAAGGAAATTACACTAACAATGGACTGGAATCTGATCTAAAACAAACAAACTCTTTTATACATTTTGATGGAACAGGAAATCAAAGTATAACAACCAATAGTTTTAATGAGATTTTTGGAAATATTGTTATCAATAAAAGTGCGGGAACTCTTACATTAAACAACAATTCAGAAATTGAAAGCGATTGCAATTTTACATCCGGTATTGTCAACTCCACTTCTTCTGCATTATTGATCTTTCAAAACAATGCAACAGCAACTAATGCGAGTGCAACGAGTCATACATCCGGTCCGGTCAGAAAAATTGGCGATGATGCATTCACATTTCCTATCGGTAAAAATAATAATTATGCTCCGGCAAGTATCTCTGCTCCTACTCTATCAACCGATCATTTCACTGCAGAATATTTTGGAACAGATCCGCACCCAAGTTATGATCGCTCTTTAAAGGATATTACTTTAAATAACATTAGTGCTTGTGAATATTGGATCATCGACAGAACCAACGGCACATCCAATGTAACTATAGATCTAAGCTGGAATACACCGCGCAGTTGCGGAGTTGGAAGCTTAACTGATCTAAGGGTAGCCAGATGGGATGGAACGATGTGGAAAGATCATGGCAATGGAGGAACTACAGGCACTACAACAACAGGAACAGTTGTTACTTCATCAGCAGTTACTTCTTTTAGTCCATTTACGCTTGCATCTACTTCTCTTTTGAATCCATTACCTATTGAATTACTATCGTTTACCGCTACTACTAATAAACAGATCGTAGATCTTTTCTGGCAGACAGCTACAGAAATAAACAACGACTTTTTCACCATTGAGCGCAGTAAAGATGGAGAACATTTTAGTGCTCTAAAAACAGTTGAAGGTGCAGGAAATTCTAATTCCTTGATCAATTATTACGATCAGGACACACAGCCATTAGAGGGCATTAGTTATTACCGCTTGAAACAAACCGATTTTGATGGCAACTATACTTATTCAACTATTGTATCTGTCAACTTCAATAGCAGCGATAATATTGTAGCAAACATTTTTCCTAATCCGGCACACAATGAATTAACCATTTCGTTGAATAACAATCAAACATGTACTGTAAGCATTTATAACATGCTTGGCGAGCGTGTATTGCAGCAGCAATTCAGTGAGAATATTATTCATATCAATATTCAAGATATAGCAAAAGGGGTTTATTCCATCGCTATTTCAAATTCAGAAAAAATCGAATTATTAAAATTTATAAAACAATAAATCAAAGGTATCATGGATTTTAACAACATTCTTGTAATGATCGATAGTGGCGATGAGTACAAACCAATGCGTCCTCTATTAGAAATAGACAATAGTCAATCGTCTGATGTTGAGTCATTTCAAAATTCAACGCTTCGTCCCATACTAAAAATGCAAAATGAAGCGATCATTCATGTTTTCCGTTCGCATCTAGCAAAGAAGAAATTGCCATACAAGGAACTGAAAATTGAAAAGAAAAAGTTGCTGATCCATGAACAACTAAAATCGGATAGGTCTTTAAAACAGTTCTATATAAAAAGCACATTGACTCTTTTTACTGTTCAAGAGCATGAGTTTTATGCCAATCACAAATCGGAGATCAATAAAAGAATTACAACATTGTTAATCGAACGTTTATCTTCTCAAGCAGAGAAAATAAGTTTATAACTCTATGTTCAATTTTTTATAGGTAGCATCGCGCTTCAATTCTCTGACTTCGCCCGGCTGCATGTTCTCAAGGCGAATGCCTTCAATAGCTATACGGATCAGCCGTAAGCAAGGAAAACCTACACCGGCTGTCATTTTACGGACTTGGTGAAACTTCCCTTCGGTAAGTGTTAATTCGATCCATGAGGTAGGTAATCGATCACTGATCGGGTGACCGCGAGGAGGTAACTTCTCCGGCTTAGGAACTACTTTCGCCTTACAAGGTTTCGTTAGATATGGACCAGCATCCAATGCAATGGTAACTCCTGCTTCTAATTGTTTTAAAGCTTCAGTGGTGATAATTCCTTGCAATTGTACTAAATAGATGCGTTTGTGCTCAAAAGCCGGATTCAATAATTTATAGTTGAGTTTTTTATCGTTTGTAAGGATTAAAAGTCCTTCTGAATTTTCATCCAGTCGTCCAACCGGATAAACATCCTTTGGAAAAGGGAATCCAAGCTCTCCCAAACATTTTTTCTTTTTATGAGAAGAAGTAAATTGAGAAATGATCTTATAAGGCTTGTAGATAATATAGTAATTCATTGCGCTGTAAAATTAAAAAATAAAAGCATACTATTTTTTAAATACAGTATCCGCAATACCTTTATTCACCTGATAATTGGTAAGTTTAATATATATTTTCCCTTTTTTAGGATCTTTTGCTTTGTCCTCCGGTGTTGATTTTGTATTATTTATGTCAGCAACAACTCCTTTAGGGATCTTAAATTTTTTAACCTCTACCGTAAAGATCATTTGATCGGGCAATCCATAATTGATCTGAGCGCCATAAATATATTCCGTTAGTATGGTTCCATTCGATTTTGTTGTAAGTTGTGATTTTAGCACCACATTCTTCTTTACATCGATCCATAATTTGCCCAAAATAAGATCGCTTGTATCTGAAAGCGGAATAACATTAATGATCGTTGCCTGGTCCTGTTTGATCAATTCTGTTCCTGAGATCAGTGCGTCAAATGAATTGGTATCTGTCAGCATTTTTGTGATCTGATCAAAACCTTGCCGGGGAACAATGGCAATGCTTTTCGACTCTACTTTAAATTTATCTTTTTGTTTAAAATATATTTTTGCATCGATCGGTAGCATTTTAACAAATGGCAGATCTACTTTGATATTGGCTTGTACAGAATAATCCTTCGCCATTATCATTTTTGAATATACAGCATTTAACAGTTGTTTTGCCGAACGCTGTGCTTGTAAGCCCGATGAGTAACTCAGCGTTAGGACAATAACTACTAATTTCAAAATTGGTCTCATGATAAAATATCTTTCTTATTGAATTTGTAGATCGCAATGCCTAATAACACAACAATATGAACAAACAACACCGTTATCGAATTTACGATCTGATCCATTGGTAGGGGGTCTTCAAAAAAACTTCTCCAGGCTGCCATGTGAGTAGTGAACAAAAACGGCTTGATCGTATCGAACAAAGGCACATCCAATGTTCCTATGATGGTAAAAAGGATGATCACTCCCATAGTAGAAACAATTGGGCCGATCGAATTTTCTGAAAAGCAGGATAATGTGAGTGCTAAAGTAGCGATCATCACCAATGCCAAATAAGCAACCAAAAAGCCATAAAAGAAACGCCAGGAGATATCTGATTCCTGTAATATCACTAATCCATCACTTTTTAAAACCATTAGATCACCGGTGCCAAACATCATCTTTCCTATAAAAATGGCCATAAATCCCATCCAAAGAAGGATGATCAAGGTATAGGCACAACCGGCCAGATATTTAGAAAGCAAGATGCTTGTTCTTGAAATTTGCTTGGTTAACAACAAGCGTATAGTGCCCATTGCGCCTTCACCTGAAACAAGATCTCCTGTAACAAAAGCAATCAATAGAGGAATGTGGATGATCAACATTTGCAGAATGATGAATGCCATCAGGTTTCCATTCAGGATGTTTCCTTCGAATGCCAAGGACTGTTCAAAAGGAGCTGTGATAAATGAAATGTACATCATTCCATCCAGCTTCATCGCTATCAGAATAATGCCAACAATGAGCGTAATGGCTCCCAAACCAATATAACTGCGGGGTTTCGCTGCAATTTTTATAAATTCGTTATATGTGCTTCGCCAAAACATCCTTAGTTATTTATCAGTTTCAAAAAGTAATCTTCCAACTTACGTTTTGTCTCAATTGAGAACACATCAATTCCCTGTTCACAAAATCTTTTATTGATAATTGGGATCTGAGATTGGGAAACATGTAGCAAGATCGAATTCCCTTCTGTTGATGCTATTTTAATCGAACTATCGGACTGAAGAAGCTGAACGGCTTTCTGCACATCGGAAACAGAAAAGGATACGATCAATTCCTGTCCATTCAATAAGTCTGTAACGGAACCTTGCACAATTGTCCGCCCTTTGTTGATGATCACCATTCGATTCGCGATCAACTCGATCTCCGAAAGAATGTGGGAAGACAATAAGATGGTCTTATTACGTTCGTTCTTCAGTTGTAATATTAAATTTCTGATATCAATGATCCCTTGCGGATCGAGCCCTGTGGTAGGCTCATCGAGAATGATCAATTCGGGATCATGAATTAAGGTTTGAGCAATCCCCAATCGTTGTTTCATCCCATGAGAGAAACCACTCACTTTATCTTTTTCTCTGCCTTTTAAACCAACAAATTCAATGATCTCATGAACTTTCATTTTAGTTACAGCAACACCTGAAAGGCGTGCGAATAATTCAATATTCTTTTCGGCAGATAAATATTTATAGAAATCGGGCTTTTCAACGATACAGCCTATTTTAGAAAGGATCTCACTCCTGTTCGTCAGCAAATCTTTCCCAAACAATTTTAAATCACCAGCCGTTGGTTTGATGAGGGAAAGCATGGTACGGATGGTTGTACTTTTGCCGGCACCATTAGGGCCTAAAAATCCAAATACATCGCCACGATAAACGTCAAAACTAACATCTTCAACAGCATGGAATTTTCCATAATGTTTTACAAGATGATTTATTTCAACTATTTTCTCAGGGGATGACGACATTCACAAACAGAAATATATTGCAAAGTTACTTTTAATATTATTTCTTAGAAGGATCCAATGCTTTTTTATAAAACATTAACACTCTATCTCGAGCAAATTTATGTTCTACAATAGGCTGAGGATAGGTTAGTTCTTCAAATTCCGGAACCCATTTACGAATATATTGAAGCTTTTCATCAAAACGTTTTGTTTGTTCGTAAGGATTAAAGACTCTAAAATAAGGAGCTGCATCACAACCAGAGCTGGCAGCCCATTGCCATCCTCCATTATTTGCAGAAAGGTCAAAATCAATGAGCTTTTCAGCAAAATAGGCTTCGCCCCAGCGCCAGTCGATCAATAAATGTTTTACTAAAAAACTGGCTACGATCATTCGAACACGATTATGCATAAATCCGGTTTGATTTAATTCACGCATGCCTGCATCAACTATTGGATAACCTGTTTCACCTCTACACCAGGCTTCAAACTCCTGCTCATTATTTCTCCATTGGATACGATCATACTGTTTTTTGAACGCACCGTTTACAACATGAGGAAAATGAAACAAGATCATCATATAAAATTCTCGCCATATCAACTCATTTAACCACTGGTCATTCCATTCTTTTGCTTTTGTGGCGAGCTGTCTGATGCTCACTGTTCCAAAACGCAGGTGAACGCTCAAACGACTGGTTCCATTGATGGCGGGAAAATTTCGTTGCTGATCATATTTTCTGATCTGCTGCTCATCCAATGTAGGAATGCTAAATTTTTCCCCTGATAATTCAAAGCCAATATCATGCAATGAAGGAAATGAAAAAGACTTCACTTTTATAAAACGAGAAAAATATTTTTCAGTAGGATAAGAGTGTAAATAAAAAGAATTGAGCTTACTTTTCCACTTACGCATGTATGGAGTGAATACAGTATATGGCAGACCATCATCTTTTACAACTTCGTTTTTTTCAAAGATGACCTGATCCTTAAATGTATGTAGTGTAATATTATTTTTTGCCAACAGATCGGCAACTAACTGGTCGCGTTTTATTGCATAAGGTTCGTAATCATGGTTTGTATATACAGCACTCACATTATAATCTGAAAGTACTTTTTGATAACACGCTATTGGAGTTCCGGATAACACTAACAATGAAGAACCTTGTTTCTCCAGTTTATTCTTTATATCAGCGAGCGCCAAATGAATAAATTCCACACGCCTGTCCTTTTTGTTATCGAGTTTATTGAGAATATCGGAATCGAAGATAAAAATAGGGAGAACAGGATTACCACTTTTTAGTGCATGATACAGACCCGCATTATCTTCCAGGCGTAGATCCCTACGAAACCAGAACAGAACGATCTCTTCTTTTTTACTCATCGCGATCAAGCATTAGTGCGAATGTAATTCAAAAATTCGTTCCTGGTTTGCTCATTCAAAAACTTGCCACTAAAAGAAGTTGTTACTGTTGAACTATTAATGTCCTGCACTCCTCTGGATGAAACGCATAAATGATGTGCATCTATTAAAACTGCAACATCATCTGTTTGCATTACTTGTTTGATCTCGTTTGCTATTTGAATGGTCAATCGCTCCTGCACTTGCGGTCGTTTAGCAAAATATTGTACGATGCGATTCAATTTTGATAAACCAATCACTTTTCCATTTGAGATATAAGCCACATGGGCCTTACCAACAATGGGAACGAAATGATGCTCGCAATTAGAGTAAAACGTAATATTCTTCTCCACCAACATTTCACTGTACTTGTATTTATTCTCGAACAGTGCAATTTTCGGTTTGTTATCCGGATTTAATCCGCTAAAAATTTCTTTGACATACATTTTAGCCACCCGGTGAGGAGTACCAGCCAAACTATCATCATTGAGATCGAGTCCAAGAATATTCATAATATCTCTGAATTTTTCTTCGATCAGTTCAATTTTCAGATCATCATCTAATTTGAAAGCGTCCTCTCTTAATGGAGTGTCAATAGATGTCATCACATGATTATCTCCGATCTCATCAACTGCCACCTTAATTTTATCCTGTATCATATTTATCTGTTTAATAATTTTAACTATTTGTTAAACACTAATTTTTAGCCGAAAAATCTTTCAATTGATCCATTAGACGCTTTCTGGCTAAAAATATTCTGCTTTTAACAGTGCCGATCGGCAAGTTCAACTCATCGGCAATTTCTTTGTACTTATAGCCATCATAATAGCGCGTGAAAGGAATTTTGTAATCATCCTCTAAAGCATCAATTGCCTTTACAATTTGTTTATGATTCATTTGAGACTCTGCCCCCGGTAAATTTGCACCTGCAACCGGTTTTACAACCGCCATATCTTCCGTATGTTGAATGATCTGACGTGTTTTAACCGATCTTCTATACGAATTGATGAATGTATTCTTCATGATGGTATATAACCATGCTTTTAGATTACTTGCATCCACAAACTTATCCCTGTAAGTCAATGCTTTTAAATAAGTGTCCTGAAGTAGATCTTGCGCTTCTTCAGAATTAAGCGTTAGGCTGTAGGCAAAATTCTTCAACGGAGTACGTTGATTAATGAGTTGCTGATTGAATTCTATTGCTGTCATGGTCGTGTAGTTTTTATTTTGTTTAACAAAAATAAAAAAATATTAAACATAAATGCAAATATTTGTTTAATATTTTTAAAAATAAATTAAACGAAATAACACCAAAATGATCTCGTTAAAATTAAAATACTGAATACCAATTACTTGGAAATTTGCTTCAAAAAGCTGGAAGGTTCTTTAAAGATGTGAATAGAGGCTGGTAACTTCGTATTCAGCTCCGACAATTGGCTTCCGGATACGAGGATCTTGGTTGCTGAAAAGGTTTTTCCCAACTGTTTTATATATTCTCCAAGATCATTCATGCTGTGTGTAAATACCGTTACCAGGCAATGCGGATTTCTGATCTCTACAACTCTTTTAAGATCATCAAAAGGAACTGATTGTCCGAGGTAAATAACCTGATGTCCGTTTATTTTGAGAAGGTACGTGTAATATAAGAGTGCTAATTCGTGCAATTCATTCTCAGGAAGGAACAAGATAAACTTCTGAGCATCATTCTTTTCGGGCACAACAACACCATCTATAGCCACGATCAATTTCTGTCGGATAAGATTGGAGATAAAATGCTCTTGGGCCGGGTTGATACTGCCTGTTTGCCACATAACACCAATTTTATGCAAAAAAGGATACAACACCTTTTCTATAGTGCTTGAAAAACCATGGTGCAAAACATTATTGGAAATGATCTTTTCAAAACGTTTCTCATCCAGCTCTACCATAGCAATGATCAAGCTATCTATTTGATCGGAAGACGATATTTGAGAATCAACGATCTTATTTACCTCATTGATAATGGTTCTGTTATCTAATGCAGCAATTTTGGATATTTTAAATCCGTGATTATACAATAATGTAATATTAAGCAACTGTTTTAATTCATCGTTGCAATAGTATCTGATATTGGTATCGGTACGTTCAGGCTTCAAGATACCATATCGCTGTTCCCATATTCTAAGCGTATGAGCTTTAATACCTGAAAGGGCTTCTAAATCTTTTATTGAAAACTTGGCAGTCATTTTTTATGCGTTTCGTACTCCAACAACAATACATCTTACAAATTGTTTAAACAACAGTGCAATTAAATAGATCAGCAAAGTGTTTTTTCAATTTTTCTTTTACTTCCTCTTGGTCAACCTTGGCACCTAATTCTTTATCCATGGAAGTTACAGCTTTATCAACAATTCCGCAAGGAATAATATTTCCGAAATAAGAAAGATCTGCATTTACATTCAAGGCAAAGCCATGCATCGTCACCCATCTGCTCGCTCTCACACCCATTGCACAAATTTTTCTTGCCTTTACCGGATCCTCTACATTCAGCCAAACACCTGTTTCTCCCTTGCTTCTCCCCGATTCAATTCCATATTCGGCAAGTGTACGGATCACCATTTCTTCCAGGAATCGCAAGTATTTATGAATATCTGTGAAAAAATTGTCGAGATCCAATATCGGGTAACCTACTATCTGACCCGGTCCATGATAGGTGATATCGCCACCTCTGTTGATCTTATAATAGGTAGCATTTTTTTCTTTCAACTGTTGATCATTCACCAACAAGTTGGATTCATGTCCACTTTTGCCCAGTGTATATACATGAGGATGCTCACAGAATAACAAATAATTGGAAGTCGATCTCTGCTGATCAGGTAAAGCCGTACGGTTTTCGATTTTCGTTTGAACGATCTCGTTGAATACTTCCTCCTGATAATCCCAAGCTTTTTTGTAATCGATCAAACCTAGATCAATAAAATTTACTTTTTGCATGGAAAGAGGAACTAAGGGTTTACTAAATCTCGGACAGCTTTGATTTCAGGTGATTGATCACATTTACTTCAACTGCATCAACGCCTCTTGTTTCTGCCAGCAACACTGATATCCAGTCGCCCA
The DNA here is from genome assembly GCA_017303895.1 of Bacteroidota bacterium. Taxonomy (GTDB): domain Bacteria; phylum Bacteroidota; class Bacteroidia; order 2-12-FULL-35-15; family 2-12-FULL-35-15; genus 2-12-FULL-35-15. The sequence continues at coordinate 261,574 of JAFLBF010000001.1, forward strand.
AGTGAATGAAATAAATGGCTTTCTCAATCACAGAATTTCCTTTTGAGTAGATCTCCGTAATGTTGTTTGCATATTTTTTGATCACTTCTTTATTGATATCAACACGTGCAAGATTTCTAGAATATTCATCTTTATCTAAAAAGATCAAAACACTCAGATCATCATTCTTTTGCGTCCATCCCACCAATTCATTGTGATTCATCTCAGGGATGATGTGATGCCAGCAAAGGATCTTTGCGTTTTCGTTTAATTGCTGGCGAAAACGAATGGCTATTCCTTCGTTGTATGTAGTTGCATAAATAACAGGGAGCTTACCGTTTAATTTGTCAGCAATTGCTTTTGCTTCGGCAACAATTGAAGCTTGATCATTATCAATTAAATTAATAGCAGCATTTAACTCTTTCTTATAATCATTCGTAATGATCTTGTTAAATCCTAAAACAAAGAATAATTGTGTCAAAGAATACCCCAAACAAGCTCTTGGAGGCATTCCTCCGGGAACAACAATGCAATCAAAATTATTTTGTTTGCAAATTTCCAATACTTTTCCACCCGAAGTAATTGCCACAATTTTGGCTCCTTTCTTCATTGCCAACTCCATGCAATTGATCGTTTCCTCAGTATTTCCCGAATAAGAAGAAATGATCACCAATGTATTTTTCCCAACATAAGCCGGAATAAAATACCCTTTAGTAACATTGATTGGAACATTGGCATTTCCTACAACAAGTTCAGAAACAATGCTTCCTCCAATTCCGGATCCACCCAAACCGCAGATCAACACATTGGAAATAGGACTTTCAGAAACTGTTAATTTTGCTTTTTCTCCAATAGAGATCGCTTCGGATAATTGCTTTGAAAAATTTGCTACTAATGTCTTCATTACCTTCCTAAAATAGTGGATGGTAAAAATACATATTTTGTTGAAATTCCCCGCTATTTTTTATTTATTTATAAGCCGTTAGGACGTATATTTGCCGAAATTTTAATTTTAGAAAATGAGTCACGAATTAAGCGAACAAGAGTTATTAAGACGCAGTAAACTGGAGGAAATTACAAAAATGGGGATAGATGCCTATCCGGCAGCCCTTTTTGAGATCAACACCAATTCAAAACATATATTAGAGAACTTTACAGCTGAAAAAGCTGAAGAATTCAATAACATAAGCATAGCAGGCCGTATCATGAGCAACCGCGATATGGGAAAGGCCTGCTTTGTAAGCTTACAGGACGCAACAGGACGTATTCAGGTGTACATCCGCAGAGATGACATTTGTCCTGGAGAAGACAAAAGCTTGTTTGATTCATTATTCAAAAAACACACCGATTTAGGCGATATCATTGGTATAACAGGATATGTATTTGTCACAAAAGTAGGAGAGATCTCTATACATGCTACCTCTTTTAAAATGCTGAGTAAATCACTTCGCCCGCTTCCTGCTGTAAAACGCGATGATGAAGGAAATGTGTTTGATGAAGTGACCGATCCTGAATTCCGCTATCGTCAGCGTTATGTGGATCTGATCATTAATCCGAATGTTAAAGACACATTTATCAAACGTACCAAAATGGTAAATACCATCCGTGACTTTTATAATGCAAAAGGATATCTGGAGGTAGATACACCGGTATTGCAAGCCATCCCAGGTGGTGCATCGGCACGCCCCTTTGTAACGCACCACAACTCGCTAAACATTCCGATGTACTTGCGTATTGCCAATGAATTGTATTTAAAACGTTTGATCGTAGGTGGTTTTGATGGTGTATATGAATTCTCCCGCAACTTCCGTAACGAAGGGATGGATAGAACTCACAACCCTGAATTTACGGTAATGGAGCTGTATGTGGCCTACAAAGATTATTATTGGATGATGGATATTACTGAAGAATTGATCGAGCGTATTGCTCTTGATCTGAATGGTACTACACAAGTGCAAGTAGGCGATAAGATGATTGACTTTAAACGACCATTCAAACGTGTTACCATGTTTGATTCCATTAAAGAATTTACAGGAATAGACATCAGCGGAATGGATGAAGCACAGTTGCGTGATGTTTGTAAACAACTAGGTATTGATGTTCCTGATAATATTGGTAAAGGGAAATTGATCGATGAGATCTTTGGAGCAAAATGCGAAGGCAATTATATTCAACCTACATTCATTACCGACTACCCGGTTGAGATGAGTCCACTCACCAAAAAACACCGTAGCAAACCGGGATTGGTGGAGCGTTTTGAATTAATGGTGAATGGAAAAGAATTGGCGAATGCTTATTCTGAATTGAACGACCCTATCGATCAACGTGAACGTTTCGAAGAACAATTAAAATTGATGGAGCGTGGTGATGATGAAGCAATGTTCATTGATCAGGACTTTTTACGTGCATTAGAATATGGAATGCCTCCTACTTCAGGAATTGGAATTGGAATAGATCGTTTAGCTATGATCATGACAAACAATGTATCTATTCAAGATGTATTATTCTTCCCTCAAATGCGACCGGAAGAAGTGAAAAAAGCAACCGCCAATTTAAAACCGGAAGAATCTAAAATACTGGATGAGATCGGCAAACAAAGTCAGGCAACAATTGCAAGTTTAGCAGAAAGTACAGGCATGTCGAAAAACCAACTATCAAAATTATTAAGCTCTATGGAGGAGCGCAAGCTGGTTAAGAGAGAAGGTCCGGTATTCAGCACTGCTGAGTAAAAGACAATTGTTCTATAAACAAGATCTAATGAGTATTAGTTTACAAAAGTTAAAACAATCACATTGGTTTTATATTGCACTACTATTCATTATAGCAGTTCTTGCTTATTGGCAGATCTCTTTTTTAAAGTATTCCGTTACGCATGATATGATCAACTGCTGGATCCCCTGGCGTTATTATATTTCTAACTGTTTTGAAAATCACACATTCCCTTTTTGGAATCCTTATCAGCAATTAGGATACCCTATTCATGCCGATCTTCAAGGACCAACCTGGTATCCCGAATCGATCTTGCTGAGCATGACCATTGGACAGAATAATGTAACGGTGCAACTGCTTTTTATTTTCTACGTCTTCCTGGCAGGCATGGGCATGTATTTTCTGTCATTAGCATTTCAAAAAAACAGAACCATTGCCTTTGTTATTGGGATCAGCTATATGCTTGGAGGATTTTTTGTTAGCCATGTACAACATTTTTATGCCATCATTGGGGCAGCATGGCTTCCATTTATTATACTGAACTATTATAAAATGTTGCATAAAAAAAGCTATATCAGAGCTTTCTATGCAGCCGTTTTTATGTTTTTAAATCTGACAGGTGGAAATCATACGTTTTCAATCATCCTATTTTACTTCTTTCTGACACTTCTCGTTTATTTCATGTATCAAAGCATAAAAGAAAAACGGAAAGAAGAGATCAAGAAATACATATTTTTAAATTTTGTTTTTGGAATAAGCACATTGCTTATGATCAGTGTGGTGATCGTTGCTTACATGCAAACAGCTCCATATGTATCCCGGCTAAGTGGCATGCTCTATGAAAAGGCTGCTGTTTGTCCGCTTTCGCCACAATCCCTTTTATCGTTTTTTATTCCTTTCTCTACTGTAAATGGTCAAGAGTTCTTTAATACCGACCCTTCCATGTCGAACATGTATTTTGGAATCGGAATGATCCCATTTTTTATCCTGTTCGTTTTTCATAAAAAAGATCGACTCGACTATTTTTTACTAAGTTTTGCATCTATATGTTTACTTGCCTCATTTGGCGATTACATCCCGATCCACAAATTTATTTTTGACTATATCCCACTAATGAACTTGTTCCGCTTTCCCAGCTATTTCAGCTTATTTACTGTTCTCATATTACTGATACTAGCAGGAAAGAAAATGGAAGAATTTATCACCGAGCCCGGCCAATTCAAGAAAACACTCATTTACAGTTTCGCATCGATTGGGGCGATCATCTCGATCTTAATAATTTACTCCATCATTAAAAATCAAGGAAGATCATTTTTCTTCATAAAAGAGTATTCAACTATTTTTGAATTCTTATCCGCCTCTTCCCTTCATCAAAACATCATATTACAGGGAAGCATTCAACTTATTTTCATTTTATTGGTCTTGTATACTATTAAAAGATATAATCAAAAATGGCTGAGCATATTCTCTATTTTAACCCTTATCAACCTATTTATTTCAGTGCAATTAAATATTGCTTATGTTGGATTCTCTCCTGCTTCGCCTAAAGAGTTAAAAGACTACATTGCGACACTGCCAAAAGATTATCCTATTCCTGCTAAGAACAAGATCATTGAAAACACTGAGGAGATCGGCCAAAAGCATGGATTGTTTAGAAACACAAGTATCTTTCACAAACGTGTAGGCGAAAGTGTATTCAATTCGTATGCTTTCTCAAACTATGCATTACTAAAGGATTCCTTCCCACACTTATACAATTCTATGCTCAACAATGAATTGATCTATTTCTCAAAAAATGTGCTGGCGGAATCAAAACTCAGAACAACCGATACATCAAAGATAAACCATAAAACGATCGTATTATCGGATGATTATCACACAAAAGCCACTTCATTTTTGCTAAATACTGAAGCTGACAGCGCTAGTAACAATAATTATGAGATCAATCACTTTAGTCCAAACGAAATTGCAGCAAGTACTATAACAGAAACGAATCAGGTATTAACAATTTTGCAATCAAATTATACCGGATGGCATGCATACGTTGATGATAAAGAAACAGAGATTCTATTATCAAACCTACTTACCATGTCGATCATGCTTCCGGAAGGAAAACATCAAGTAAAATTTAAATATCACAATCAACCAATTATAATTGGAGCAATAATAAGCGCCCTGTCATTATTGCTTGTTCTGGGATTAATCTCTTTCAATTGGATAAAAAGAAAAATAGTATTCAAGGCTATAATTTTATGGGGAGGATTAATTTTCATTTTTATTTATTATTTTATTTAGATATGTTTGTTCTCATATAAAACATTAATCAATGGGCAATTCAAAAAAAATAGCAGTTATAGGAGGTGGAAGTTGGGCAACTGCCATAGTGAAAATGTTATGCAACAATACACCACAAGTATATTGGTGGATAAGAAACGCTGCTACAATTGAGCACATCAAAAAATACAAGCATAATCCTAACTATCTTACTTCTGTTGAATTTGACACAGAAAAGTTAATCTTAGATGCCGACATTAAAAACATTATCAAAAATGCCAACATTCTGATCATGGCTGTTCCTTCTGCCTTCTTAAAAGCAGCACTAGACGGGATAACCGCAGAAGACCTAAAAGGCAAACAGATCTTCTCTGCGATCAAAGGGATTGTTCCAGAAGATCTATTGATCGTAGGTGAATTTTTCAATAAAAAGTGTAATGTAACAATTGATAATATTGGTGTTATTACAGGTCCTTGTCATGCCGAAGAGGTTGCGATGGAAAAACTTTCCTACCTGACCATTGCCTCACAAAATACAGAAATTGCGAGCTATGTAGCTTCTCAATTGAATTGCAGATACATTAAGACTACTGTATCGGATGATATTTATGGAACAGAATATTCGGCTGTGCTAAAAAACGTTTTTGCTATTGCCAATGGTATCTGCCATGGATTAGGTTATGGGGATAATTTCCAAGCGGTTCTTATCTCCAATGCGATACAAGAGATCAAACGATTTGTGGATGCAGTTCATCCCATCGATAGAGATATTAAAAGTTCTGCCTACTTAGGCGATCTTTTAGTTACTGCTTACTCTCAATTCAGTAGAAACAGAACATTTGGTAATATGATCGGCAAAGGATACTCTGTAAAGTCAGCTCAAATGGAAATGAACATGGTAGCAGAAGGCTATTATGGAGTAAAGTGTATCTATGAAATCAACAAAGAATTTAATGTAGATATGCCTATTACAACAGCAGTGTATCATATTCTATATGAAAAGATCTCTCCTGCCATAGAAATGAAATTACTTACTGACAAACTCTCTTAGAAATCAATTCCGAAGTAATTAAGTGCAAAAGAATACAGCAATGGTGGCATTGGAATAAGTGCGTCTGCACTCATAAAATATTGAAGCAAGAAAAAATTGGCCAGTATCAAACCTAAAAGATAATTCGTATATCCTTTATCATGACACTCCTGATGCAAACGCTCTGCAGCTATTAAAATAGCAGGGAATGCTAAACAAATAACCCGTGTAATATCAAATGCAATGATTAATTGTGCGAAAACACAAATAATAATCGTCACTAATATACTTACAAACAAACGCTCCTTCCTGAATCTGTAAATTGCAAAAACCGGTAATAACCAAAATAGTTTAAAGGCATAAAATCCACCAACAGAAAAATAGGGTAATACCTTTTTCAGTGTAAATTTTAAATTGTTTGCAGAAAAATAAAAATTCAGGTCGTACTCCACTTTTACATGAGCAGATATCCACATCCGGTATAGTAAGAAAATAACCAAAGCTGACAATAACCCGATCACATACTTTATTAAAATACGCTTGTCGTTTCCGTTCTTATACCCAAAATACAACAACAAAGCAGGCAGTAGAAACAAACAACTCTCATGCGTAAACACTCCTAACAGAAAAAATAGAATACTCATAAAGGGACGATGTACAAACGCAAATGACAGGAACATAAATAAATAAAAAGCAGTATCTGTATAACCCGCGGCCTGCAACTGAATATAAACGGTTCCAGAAAATGCGATCAAACCTGTAAATAAAAAAGAATCAATACTTGAGTAATTTTTTTTGCGGTAAACAAAATATACCGCAGCAATCAGAAGAAGTGTAAAGATCAATGGAACAATGAAAAACAAAGAACCTCTCAATCCGGTTAAATAACCTAATAAAGAGGGTAAAATTCTATACCTCAAAGCATTCGCTTGAGTAAAATCGAATGGCGCTTCAGATAGAAGAGCATACTGTGCACCGTGAAAAGCCGATTCAAATCTTGGCGTTATATAAAGCATATCAAAGCCAATGATCACAAAGGCTAACAATAAGGATGTGAATAATAACCCTAAACGTTGCTCCGTAGAAAGCAAAAATGAATTTATCTTGTTGGAAAGCCGGCTTATCATGAATAATTGATATTTTTACACAGGTAAAGATACATCAGTAAAAATAGAAAATATTTTAAGAATCGTTGAACTCCTTTTATAAACATATATCCAACAAGAGTTTCCTCATTCTATTGCTCGTTCTGGCTGTATTAAGCATTTTTTTATATCACTCCACCATTACATTGTTCCCTGCTTTTGTGCATTCCTGGACTCAAAGTGAACGATATGCATTATCGCTGGGATTCCTAAACAATGGCTTTGACCTTTTTCATCCTTGCACATACAATTTGCAAACAATTGAAGGCATAACGCGTGTCGACTTCCCCATCAATGAATATATTGTTGCGGTCATTATGAAGATCAGCGGATCAACAGCCCCTTCAATTTTCAGGATATATACACTTACTATTAGCATCATTGGTTGTTCATTCCTTTATCTGTTGTCATTAAAGATCAATCGTTCTGAAATTAGATCCTGGACAATTGTCTTGATCGCATTTTTATCACCTGTTTACACTTATTATCAGGCAGGATTTCTTCCAAGCGTACCTGCCATCTCTTTTATATTTATAGGCTATTATTACTATTATTTATTCCTAGAAACAGGAATAAGGAAACAGTTTTACATCGCTCTGTTCTTTATTTTACTTGCAGCTCTTATCCGCATTCCATTTGTGATCTACCTGGTTGCATTATTAGTACACATGATGTGGACAGTTCTAAGAAGCAGAAAAATTGTTTTTCATGAACTACTTTCTATATTCATTTGTTTTGTTCTTTTCTTTTCCTACTACAGATACAATATTCATTTAGGTAGAATGTATGGGAATATGTTCCTTGACGAATTATTACCTGCAAGAAACATGGAAGAGTTCAAAGACATCATCAAACAGATCAAAAACATCTGGCTCTTTCAATATCAGAATATTGCCTATTATCTGCTACTAGCATTAGGCAGTATTTTAATGGTCATTCACTTTATCAGAAAAAAAGAGATACGCTCTCAACAAAGCCACTTCTTATTTCACAGCCTTATTCTCTCTTGTGGAGCATTGCTATATTTTTTAGTCATGATGCGTCAATTTTTCGATCATGATTATTATTTCCTGGATTCCTTGTTTGTACCTTCTGTCTTTTTAATTATTGGAGCAAGTTCATTTATTCCGACAGAAACATTTCGTTCAAAAATTTCATGGATGATCATATCCGCTGCGACTTTAATCTTTTCACTTAATGCTAATTTTTCCAATCAGCAAGAGCGATATAAAACATACGAATGGGATAGAGTAGAAATTACAAGACAGAATTTTATTGGATCCGAAAGCTACTTAGACTCATTGGGAATAGGTAAAGATGCAAAGATCCTTGTAATTGATGCCTATTCTACCAACATCCCATTGATACTAATGAACCGCAAAGGATATACTGTATATCAAACGAATAGAGATGATGCGTTTTTGCCACTGATCAAATACAAATGGGATTATGTTGTGATACAGGATCAATTTTTAATATCTGATGTTTTGCATTATTATCCGATTGTTCAACAGCTGATCGAGCGTATGGATGGTAATGGGAAAATATCCATCTATAAAAAGAGTAAAGATTATAAGTTAAAATCCTTGGAAGAATTTTTAAACATTCAGAAAAAGAATGCACTTTATAATAATAAATTCTCTTTTGATGAAACCATACAGCCTGATGGTATTGTTGCGGAGCAAATAGCACAGACGAATAATGTATCCCGTACAGCTCCATCGGCAGCATTTTTGAATAAGGACATGGAATATGGTAACATTGCCAACATTGCAGGAACTCGTTTTGAAAACAAACAAGTTAAAGCATTTCTACAGTTCTACTTAAAACACCCGGAAATACTTCGTTCCATACAATTAGTCTCTGCAGTCACGCACAATGACAGCATGATCAATTATCAAAGTGTTGATCTAAAAAAATTCTCAAAGATAATCGGCCAATGGAATAAAGTGGAGCTTCTTTTCGTCCCACCAAAATTAAAGGAAGGCGACAAATGGGCGCTTTACATTTGGAACAAAGAGCAAGAAGAGATCTATTATGACGATCTGGAAGTAACGATCTATGAATGATCATTTAGAGCTGTAATGATCAATGATCAATTTTGCTTTTGACAGGCCTATAAACTCTATTAATTCTTTTTCGGTAGCCTCTTTCACTTTCTTTACCGACTTAAAATGAGACAATAGTTTTTGAGCTGTAATGCTACTAATTCCTTTGATTGTGGTCAGTTCTGTTTTAAGTGTGCCTTTATCGCGTTTACTACGATGATGCGTGATCCCAAACCGGTGTGCCTCATCCCGTATCTGCTGTATGATCTTAAGTGATTCACTGCGTTTATCCAAATAAATAGGAATTGAATCACCGGGAAAATAGATCTCTTCTAACTTTTTAGCGATCCCAATAATCCCCACTTTGCCACGCAAACCTAATTTATCCAAACTTTCCAGAGCAGAGGAAAGTTGTCCCTTCCCACCATCGATCACTATAAGCTGTGGCATTTCGAGCTTTTCGTCCAACACGCGTTTATATCTTCTGTAAATGATCTCTTCCATGGAAGCAAAATCATTCGGTCCTTCTACTGTTTTAATATTAAAATGGCGGTAATCTTTTTTACTTGGTTTTGCATCTTTAAAAACGGTCATAGCTGCAACTGGATAATCGCCTTGAAAATTGGAGTTATCAAAACATTCAATATGACGGGGTAATTCGGACAAACGAAGATCTTTTTTCATCTGTTCCAAAATACGATTCGTATGTCGCTCCGGATCTACGAGGCTTTCCTGCTTTATCTTTTCACGTCTGTAATAATCTACGTTTCTCTCCGATAACTCCAATAAATGCTTTTTATCTCCACGCTGAGGAATTGTCAATGTAATTCCGGGAAATTCCAATTCAATTTCAAAAGGAATGATGATCTCTTTCGCATCGCTGCTAAAACGTTCTCTTAATTCAGCAATCGCTAATGTTAAAAGTTCTTCGGGCGATTCATCTAATTTTTTCTTTAACTCGATGGTGTGTGCTTGAATGATAGAGCCATTGACCACTTTGAAAAAATTGACATAGCCATACTTTTCATCCGTTACAATAGAGAATACATCCACATTATTAATAGAAGGATTAACAACCGTTGATTTACTTTGAAACTTTTCAAGCTGATCGATCTTTTCCTTAATAATCTGCGCTTTTTCAAACTCCAGTTTTTCTACATGTTGCTGTAATAATTCTTTTAAGTGCCGGGCTACAGTGTTGATATTCCCCTTAACAATATCTTTTATATCGCTGATCTTTCTATTATACTCTTCTTCTGATTCTTTGCCGATACAAGGAGCTTTGCAATTACCAATATGATATTCCAGACACACTTTAAACTTTCCTGCTTTTATATTATCATCGCTTAAATTGAAATTACAATTACGCAGCGGATACAATTGTTTGATCAGATCCAAAACGGTGTACATTACTTTTACCGAAGCATAAGGACCAAAATACACCGAGCCATCCTTAACAAGATTTCTTGTTTGAAACACTCTCGGGAAACGTTCATTTTTAATGCAGATCCAAGGATAGGTCTTATCATCCTTGAGCATAACATTGTAGCGCGGCTGATACTTTTTGATCAGATTATTCTCCAGCAATAGAGCATCGATCTCGGTATCAACAATGATGTATTTAATATCAACGATCTTTCTGACCAACACCTGAGTTTTCCCATTTTCATGTTGTTCTTTGTTGAAGTACGATGAAACTCTTTTTTTCAGATTCTTCGCTTTTCCCACATAAATGATCTTTCCTTCTGAATCAAAGTACTGATACACTCCGGGATTATCGGGAAGTGTTCTAAGAATAGAAGTAATGTGATCGCTGCGTTCCATTGTGATTACAAATATAAAAACAAACGCCCAACAAAAATGTTGGGCGTTTGGCTCTATTCAATATTAAATACTATTTAGTGATTGTGATCTTTTTTGTGATCGTTTCTTTATCGGTTTTGAAAACTACAAAATAACTTCCATTTGCCTGAGCAGAAAGGTCGATCGTGTTTGATGAGATACCATTCAACTGTTTTGTAGCGATCAATTTACCTAAAACATTATAAACGAATACTGTTGCATCGATTGCATTATTAGTTGTAATAGTAATAATACCATTGGATGGATTTGGATATATGGTCAATACTGCAGTAGCTTGATTCGATCCGATAGACGTTACTACATAATTATAAGCAGCTGAAGTAGCAGAGCAACCTTCCACATTGGTTACTACTACTGTATAAGCTCCTGTTGTACTTGCTGTTTGAGCAGAATCAGTTCCTAACATTGTTGTTCCATCCAAATACCATTGATACGATGCGTATTGAGTTGTACTCAACGTATCTGCTTCTTGAGATATTACAGGTGTTGCAGGAAGCGGATCAACTGTTACAGTTAAAGAATTACTTGTTACTAATGTAGGAGCAGCACAAGCAGCGTTGCTTGTTAATTCACAATAGATCGTATGTGTTCCGGCAGGCAAGAAACCGGCAGGAACGTTTAATGTTTGTCCGGTACCAACAGAGCCAAATCCAACCCAGAACCATTCATAAGTAGGAGCTGTCCCTTCATTAGTAGCTGTTGCGGAAATAGTAGCTGCATCGCCAGCACACAATGATGTCATAGAAGTAGGGATTGAAACAGTAGGCACAACCGGAGCGGATACTGTTAGTAAGGCTACGTTTGAAGTATCGTTCCCTGATCCATTTGTTACGATACAACGGTAGGTATAACCATTCATACCAGTTGTATTTGAAATATTCAAGGTATCATCGTCAGCACCTGTATAAACACCTGTATTAGTTAATGATACAAAACCACTACCAGTATTCTCTTGCCATTGATAGGTAAATGTTCCCGGAGTGAATGTTGCAAATTGAGCCGTTGCACCTGAACAAACATTCGCATTTACCGGCTCAAATACAATTTGAGGAGTTGCTAATGTTGCAGTAGCAGTGATCTTCAGATCATCAATACGGAAGTTAACGGTCCCCGGTGTTGGTGAGCCCGCTCCATCATAGCCATAAATACGCAAAGTGATAGCAGTTCCCGGAGTTCCTGTAATGGATAAAGCTTCTGTTCTTAATCCCCACGCACTTGCAGCAGAATTGATTGTATCGCCTGCCTGCTCTGTCATATATGAGTCCAAGCTGGTTCTTATACTATATTTTCTTGGGCCTGTTCCTGTTGAACGGGATCCAAATTCGATGTTGGTGATGTTTAATGTATAACCTGCATCCGGAGTAAGTTTTACTTCAAAATAGGCACTTCCTGTTGTTCCGTTCACCGTATAATCTAAAGCACCGATACGTGCAGGCACCCCGGCATTACCGCCTGCAGAAAACCCAGGGTATGTATTTGATGCAGAAGTTGTAGATAATAATACAGCTGTTCCTAAGCTATTCCCTCTTGTCAAAGAATCTACGGTAACATTAGCAGGAATACCAGCGCTTGGATAAGCACTTAAATTTCCTGTTGTTCCAAAGTCCCATGTAATTTGAGCAAAAGCGGAAGATGACAGTAATAATACAGCACCCAGCAATTGTTTTGTTTTAGTAAAAATGTTTTTCATGTTTTTCGTTTTTGTTAATAGTAAATATACTCAATTTATTTGTTATTAAAATTCGTCATGGTCAGCTGCAAACCAATGGTTGCAAACCCTTTTATCATATCGGTTGCCAGCTTAATTCTTGGCTCCAGCGCTTTCTCTTCTTCTGCAGTCCATTTTCCCAGCACATAATCCACTTGCTTTCCTTTACTGAATTCAGAGCCCACTCCAAATCTTAAGCGGGCATATTCAACACTGTTTAATGTTTCCTGAATATTCTTTAATCCGTTGTGCCCACCATCACTTCCTTTTCCTTTCATACGTAATGTACCAAAAGGAAGTGCAATATCATCGGTAATCACCAGTAAGTTCTCTTTACTGATCTTTTCTGCCTGTAGCCAGTAATTGATCGCTTTACCACTTAAATTCATATAAGTAGATGGCTTAATAAGCACCAAAATTCTTCCTTTAAATTTCAGTTCTGTAACAACAGCCAGTCTATCGTTCGTAAACTTCAGATCATGCTCTTTTGCTAAAGCATCCAATACCTTAAAACCAATATTGTGACGGGTATTATCATATTCGTCACCAATATTTCCTAAACCGGCTATTAAAAACTTGCTCATTTCCTTACAAAAATAAAAAAAGTTGATAGAAGCGAGGTTCTATCAACTTTAAATAATGATCAATTAATTGATTATTTTTTAGCTGGAGCAGCAGCACCTTTAGCAGGAGCAGCAGCAGCGGCAGCAGCAGTTGCTTCAGCAGCAGCAGCACGTGTTGTTTGAACACCTACCACAGTTACGTTAGCAGCATTCAACATAGTTAAACCATCAATTTTAATATCTCCAACACGAACACCTTGACCGATTTCTAATGAATCGATAGCGATATCAATAGTGTCAGGCATTTTTTCTACTAAACCTTTTACTTTTAATGTTTTTAACTTTTTCACCAATTTACCACCCGCTCTAACTCCAGGAGAAACACCTGTTGTTTTTACAGGAATGTTCATTACAACTGGCTTTCCTGCAACTATTTCTAAAAAGTCAACATGCAATAATTCATCGTTTACACGGTGAAATTGTGCTTCTTGCATGATCGCATTGAATTTTTTACCTGCAATATCCAACTCCACAGTGTGTACATGTGGTGTATAGATCAAATTTTTAAAGTCTGCTGCTAATACAGAAAAGTGAACTTGTTCTTTTCCTCCGTAAAGCACACATGGAACTTGCTTTGCATTTCTCAAAGCCGTTGCATCTTTTTTCCCTACGTTCGCACGTGGCGAACCGCTAATAGATACTGATTTCATTTATTTTATTTTTTACTTGATTGCTGCGCCTACAACCAAATTTTTATAATTAACTGGCGCAATATCTTATTTACGAAACAATAAAGTTAGAACTGATCGATTCGTAGTTATGTACACTGTGTAATACTTTTGCAAACAGATCAGCTACTGAAAGCACCTTGATCTTGCTCGACTCTTGCTTCAATGGAATAGTGTCTGTCACAACCAATTCCGTGATCTTTGATTTCTCAATATTCTCGTATGCTTTACCGGATAAAACAGCGTGTGTACAGAAAGCACGAACACTCTTTGCTCCTCTGTCCATCATCATATCAGCTGCTTTTGTAAGTGTACCACCTGTATCGATCAAGTCATCCACTAATACAATATCTCTTCCCTCTACATCACCAATAACGGTCATACTCTCAATCACATTTGCCTTTGCTCTTTGTTTGTAGCAGATCACAACATCTGATTTTAAGTATTTTGCATAGGCATTGGCACGCTTAGCGCCACCCATATCAGGAGCTGCCATTGTTAAATTAGGCAAATTCAACTCTTGAATATAAGGCAAGAAAATAGAAGAAGCATATAAATGATCCACAGGGAAATCAAAGAATCCCTGAATTTGATCGGCATGAAGATCCATGGTAATGATGCGTGTTGCGCCTGCAGCCGATAATAGATTCGCCACCATTTTAGCACCAATAGCTACACGTGGCTGGTCTTTTCTGTCCTGACGGGCAAAACCAAAATAAGGCATTACAGCAATAATACGGTTAGCCGAAGCACGTTTAGCCGCATCGATCATCATCAAAAGTTCAAATAAATTATCGGTTGGAGGAAATGTAGACTGAATAATGAACACATCCGTACCACGTACCGTTTCTTCGAAAGAAGTTTGAAACTCCCCATCGCTAAAGCGAAGCAAAGATACTTTACCTAGATCTTGCCCATATTTTTGAGCAATTCCATCCGCTAAATAACGGGAAGCAGAACCTGAAAATAATTTTACTTTATGATGCATGGCCTTTTTATAAGGGAGGCAAATTTAGTCAATTTTAGGGTTCTGGCAAAGATTTTTCACGATTTTTAGGTAGATTTTTTTGCTAATCCAAAACAAATGAATAGTTTTGCATCCCGCATTCGAAAATATCATTGCCCGGATGGCGGACCTGCCTGCCGGCAGGCAGGATTGGTAGGGGCGTTTGAAATAATGATCATTGTATACGCAATTTCAAGTCTTACAAAAAACTACATTTATGTAGGAATGACAAACGACTTGACAAGAAGGTTACAAGAACACAATTCGGGGCAGAATCAATCAACAAAGGCCTACAAACCTTTTAAATTGATTTATAAGGAAGAAAGTGAAGATCGAATTACTGCCCGAAAAAGAGAGAAGTATTTAAAATCAGGAATTGGCAAAGAATTTCTGAAAGAGTTAAAATAAATTCCTGCCCGGATGGCGGAATTGGTAGACGCGCTGGTCTCAAACACCTGTGGGAAACCGTGCCGGTTCGACTCCGGCTCCGGGTACAAAAATTAAAAAACCTCTGAAAATCAGAGGTTTTTTTAATTTTAGGCCAAAATGAATACTAAAAAAGCCATTATTATTTCTATTTTGGGAAGCATCATCTATCTGGTATTTGGATGGCTTTTTTTTGATTTACTGTTAGGAGAATACACAAACACTCATACAACCAATATCGAAGGGTTTAAAAAAAGCGAAGCGGAATTCAGCTTTTTGTTTCTCTACATTTCTTGTTTCGCATACTCCGTACTAATAACCTATATTCTTGTTTTTCTCACTAAAACTCAATGTCTGTTACAAGGATTTTTAAGAGCTTCAATAATTGGCGCTTTAATAGCCATCATGACTGATACTTATTGGTATGGTTCAAGTAACTTCTACAATAACATAATAGTTATGATCATGGATATATTGGCTGCTGCAATTACAGTAGGAGTACTTGGATTATCCATCGTTTGGTTATATATGAAACTAAACAAACATCATGAAGCCGGAACAAAGCAATAGCATAAAGTCAGTTTCGAAAAGTAGAATATATCTTTGTTGACCAAGCAACTGCTCCCGGTGCCATTCAAAATTTTTTATTCTGTAAATTTATAAAGGAGTAAATACTATCCTTATTTTTACTATTAAATGAAAAAAACTTTGATCGTTCAGGGAGGTGGATTTCGTACCGGATTCAGTTCCGGTGTACTGGATGCATTCATGCAAAAACAGTACGATCCGTTTAACCTTTATATCGCTGTTTCGGGGGGAGCCATTGCTACATCTTACTATATCGCCAACCAACCCAAACACTGTTTTAATGCGATCTGCTTTCTTTCCGAAAAAGGCAAATTCGTTAACTACTCGAAGTTTTTCAAATTTCAGCCCGTGATGGATGTAGATGTTTTTTATGATATCTCCGACAGGTATTTTCCTTTCGATAGAAAAACCGCTGAAGCAAATTTGGAACAAAAACAGTTTGCTATTGTGATGACCGATAAAACAAACGGCCAGGCTTTTTATGGTGATCCACTAAAAAGCGGTTGGGAAGAAACCGTAATTGCCTCCTGCGCTCTTCCTTTCATTACAAAAGGGAAACATACTATTAATGGGGTCGATTATATGGATGGCGCCTGGGGAGATCCATTACCGGTTGAATGGGCTGTAAAAAATGGCGCTAGGGATATCACCATAATCCGGACAGCACCGGCCAATCAAAAGATGAAAAAATCCTGGATCGATTATTTAGGGGAAACATATTACAGAAAAAATGAAAAGATCAGAAAAGCATTTACTGAAAATCATCTGGTCTATAATAGAAGTATCGACTTTATCAACAATCCACCCAAAGGTGTCATGATTAAACAAATTGCTCCTTTGGAGGAATTAAAAGCAGGATCATATACCAACTCCATACAATTATTGGAAGAAGATTATTGGAACGGTTACAATAGCGGGATGAATTATCTTTCCGATCTATAGAACATTACACATCTTGCAATTGTATCTGCCGGCAAACCTTATAAGCACTCGTTGTTTTTCCCTCTACACTTCGCTCTAAGATCGTAAGATTCGTACACTTAAACTTTGCTTTAAACTCATGCTGCCCGATGAATTCATTGATCTTTGGTAATGCTTCTCTGGGAAGTGTCCGAGCAACTGTTAAATGCGGTTCATAATTCCGTTCATTTATACGAAAAAAATGTGTGATCATTTTGTGCAACAAAATAAATGGCTTTGGATCATCAATTTTAATGTAAAGTGTGTTAGAGATCTGCCCATGCATAAAATTTTCGAAGCCATTCAAACTTACCGCAAAACGCGGAACTTTTGAAAACAACAACTGAAATTTATCCCAAAAATCATTGTCCAACTGTTCAGCCATTGCAAAGCCGGTGATGGAGATATGAGGTGTGGAACGAAGGTTATAAGCACTGATCGGCACAAGACCGTTCAACGTTTGTTTCATCTCCAACACTTTCTGTTTAATTTCTTCTGAAGGGGAAACAACAATCAAATATTGAAATTTGCTTCCCTTCTTTTGTTCTGAAGGGGCTTCAATCTCAAAAAGGGATAATTGTGCTTTGTCTTTGCTTTTCATTCATTGCAAAATAAACAATTAAATGGCACAAATAAACAGCTTATTATCTCTTTTATTATAGATGTTAAATAAGGAATTAAAGTTCACATTGGCTACAATGAAATTGGTGCTGGCCGACTTATACTCTTCCTCTATATTCAATATTTCCAGATCATTCAACTGTGATTTATCCTGAAAGCGAATGTATAACTTGATCGGAAAATCGAACTCTACTTGTTTGATCCCATCCTCAATATTTGGATTGATCGTTAATGCCTTTTTCAGCTTTTTATAACCGTATTTATAATCATAGGTTAATGCCGAAATATCAGATAATACTGCACTTCCGGTAGGATGACTGCCGGCACCTTTGCCTACTAATGTTTGTTTACATGAGAAAGCACCTTCTACTTCCACAGCATTGTACTCATACAGCACATTGTACAATTCACTTTCTTTCCCTACCAAATGAGGTAAAGCATAAACACGGTATTTATCACCCACTTTTTGTGATACCCCCAACATTTTTACTCGCAAACCTCTTTGTTTTGCATACAAAATATCATCGTAACTGATATTCTGAATTCCTGTATTGAAAATATCATCGGGGGCCAAGACGATGCCAAATGCATGTATCGTCAATAAAGAAGTCTTGAACTTTGTATCAAAACCGGCCACATCCAGCCATGGATCGCTTTCTGCAAAACCATTTAACTGAGCATCCTTCAATACATCCGTATAATCTTTGTTTTCCAACTCCATACGAGTAAGAATATAATTACAGGTTCCATTCAGAATTCCTTTCACACTGCTCAACAATTCATTATCGTAATATTCTTCCAAATTTCTAATGATCGGAATACTTCCACCTGCCGATCCTTCATAGATCAAAGCCACATTATTCTTTAATTGAAGATCATAAAGTTCTTTGAAATTTTCTGCCAACATTTTTTTATTTGCAGACACTACATTTACACCATTGTTCATCGCTTCTCTCACAATATCAAATGCTTCATTCGCATTGTCGATCAATTCAACGATCACATTGTGTTTGCCTGTTTTCAAAATATCATTCTTATCGTATGTAAAATACGATGCATCGATCTTACGTTTTTTATTTTTGTCCTTCACACAAATACGATCAATATTTGCCTTTAATCCTTCTGAATGATTTAACACATCATACAAACCTTGTCCAACACAACCAAAGCCAAACAATCCAATTGAAATATCTTTATTTCCCATAATTTACTTTTTTGCAAAACTATTTTTAAAACTGTAACTATTTATTCTAATCTTTATTCATTCTTATAAATGCAAGCCGCATTCTGTCTTCGATTTATTGACCCAACGACCACTTCTACCCTTTCCTGCAACCGTACAATGAAAACAGCCTACTGAGTTAAAACCCGCTTTTAGCAAAGGATGTTCAGGCAATTGATGTTGTTTGATATAGTCGAATGCATCTTGTTCTTTTAAGTCGACCAAGGGATAAAACTTTAGCATTCCATCTTTTTGGTCAAATACTTTTAAACTTCCTCTGTACTTGTTTTGGGAAGACATTAAACCGGATACCCAAACTTGAAAATCGGGCTTGATCTTATCCAATGGCTCGACTTTATTAATGGAACAACATAGGTCGGGATCCGAATTCCATGTTTTATCCTCTTGCGTAAACTTATTCTTCCACTCTTCGGGTTTAACGTCAATTACATTCAATCCCAAGAGGGCTGTTAATTGTTGTTTATAGACCAATGTTTCATTGAAATGATAAGTAGTATCAAGAAAATGAACGGCCTGATCTTTATTAACCTTATGAAATAGATGCAATAAAAAAGCAGCAGTCGTTCCAAAAGAAGATGTAAACAACACCCTTTCGAAATCCTTATATAATTCCTTTATCCGTTGTTCCGGACTTAAAGGAGCATATTTGCTATTTAAAACATCAATATTCATTAAAATATTCCTGATAAAATATTACGCAAACTTACGATAATTACTACAATTCCAACCGTAATCAACCCTGCACGAACGGGGATTTTAGATGTAAAATAAGCTGCAATAGGAGCCGCTATTGTCCCGCCAATAACCAACCCAATAATAATGCTCCAATGCTGTAAACCAATAATGGTAAAAAATGTTACTGAACTCGCCAAGGTAATAAAAAACTCTGCGAGGTTCACTGAACCGATCGTATAGCGCACATCTCTGCCTCTGGCAATTAATGTTGACGAAACGATGGGCCCCCAGCCTCCGCCTCCAATAGAGTCTAAAAACGCACCAAAGAATGCAAGTATTCCAATCCGTTTGATCTTTTTCTTTTCATTCAATTTCCTGATCGCTTTAATAATAATCGTGATCCCAAGAATGAGTGTATAAACAGAAACAATAGGCTTGATATATTCACTGTAGCTTTCGGCAGAAGATAAAATATAAGCACCAATGATCGCACCTATAATTCCCGGAATAAGTAAATTCTTAAATAATTTTGTGTTTACATTTTTAAATTTCAAATGACTTAAACCCGATGCACCGGTAGTGAATATTTCGGAAGCATGCACACTTGCACTAGCAGCTGCAGGCGTTACGCCAAAGGAAAGCAGAAATGTTGTCGCTGAAAGACCATAAGCCATACCCAATGATCCATCTACCATTTGGGCTACAAAACCTGCAGCAATAAATATCAAAACTGTTTCATCGATCAATCCCAACAATTCTCCGGCATATCCTCCAATTGCCGAAAATGGAATATATGTAAATAACAAGTGACCAAGCACCATTAAAGCTATGGAAGCCAGAGAATACAATAGCCAATAGCGAAGAAGTTCTTTCTTCGTTTTCTTCCTCGTGCTAACCAAATGGGGTTGCAAAGAAGAAATATTCTGACTGCTCGTTAAAATAGCGGTAGCTTCGTTCAACTTTTTTACCTTTTCAGTAAAATCACCTTTCAATTGATTTCTGAATTTGTTTAAAGAATCTATGGTGATCTGTGTATCATCAGGCAATGCCTCATTAAACACTTCTTTCAAGCGCTTCGCCAATGTAGGCGATTTGCCATTGGTAGAAATTGCGATCTTCAGATCTCCTTTTTGTACGATTGAACCCAGATAAAAGTCGCATAGATCAGGAGTATCAGCAACATTCACAAATAATTTTCTTTTAGTTGCTTCTGTTCTTATTAATTCACTAAGCGCTCTATCACCAGTGGCAGCAATAACCAGGTCTTTATTTTCAAGATCAGCAATTTCAAAGGCCCTCTCAATTAGCTTTACATTTGCTGAAGCTTCCACCAAGTCTTTTATCTCATCAGAAATAACCCTGGCAACCAATGTAATTTGGGTGGCGGGACTATTCTTTATTACCGCTGTAATCTTCTCCAATCCAATAACGCCTCCACCTACGATCAATAGATGTAATTGCTCCAATTTTAGAAAAACAGGAAACAGATGGTTCTGAGAATCTAATGTATTATTGACTTTTTCCACCTATGTGCAGATTATGAAATAAACTTAAATTAATAACATTCGTTTGCTCGAATGAATCTTTTCTATTCTTAACAAGAAAAATATCTGTATAGGATAACATAACACTGAGCGTCTCATTCCATTTATATCCTATTCCTATGCTTGCTCTATTCTGATCAAAGCTATTGTAAACAATACCTTCTCCGGAATTAAACATGACCTCGTCAGAAAGAGCAATATACCAAGTTCTATCATTCAAGCTTGCATGATTGAGTGGCATCTGCAGTTGTAACATATATCTATACCTATTTGTGAAGGAATTCGATCTCTGTCCCTCTATCGTATTTTGCATAGACCTTTGCTCAATTCTCAAGCGATGGTTTATTTTGATCCTTTTAACCGCATTCGTAATCAGCAACTGTTCCCATCCTCTGAATTCCTCTCTGTAAGAACCAGTAGAAAAATGCTTGAAATATGCTATACCTGCAGTAATATTTACCTTCTCATTAAAAACATAGCTTAGCCCAGGACGTACCAGCTGCTGCGACCATTTGCCTGCCCAATCACTCCCACGCAATCCAAAATCAAAATAAAACGACCAATTCTTTTTAAAATTAACCTTAGTAAAATCGGAAAACCACAATGAATTAGAATGCTTTAAACTGTTCTGACTAAACAGAGTCAAAGAAGAAAAAAGTAAAAAGAAAACAATATTTTTTTTCATCGCTTAATGATTCTTCCCTGGGATCAGTTTATTCAAAATAGCATAAAAATAGCAGCCAAGACAAATACCGAATACACTCTCTAATAATGCACAAGCAAGTAATACCAAACTAGCACATACAAATAAGACATACAAATTCGAAATTTGTGCGATAAATATGAGTAGGGCAAACACAATTCCGATCTTTGCAGCAAATAATTTGGGAGCACTGTCAATTGGTTTTGGTTTAATATTTAGTGTTTCAACAATATTTTTTGAAATAAATCTCAAAACACTATACTTCCCAAAATCGAGGCCTCTCAAGGTGAAATCAACAATCAAGAATATGGATAACAAATAATTATTAGTAATCAATACAAATGCAGCAATAATAACAGTTAAAAATGCAACTGCACGTACAATATTTTCATCTGTTCTTCCGGCTGAAACCGGGCAAGTAATATTTAGTTCTGTTTTCATCATTTAGTTATTTAATTCAACAAATATTTCCAATCTGTTAGGCTTACCGGGAATTGCTCGTGCAGTTTCACCACATCACCTATCACAATAATAGCGGGAGCTGCAATTTTTTCCTGTTGAGCAATCTCTGCAATGGTATCAATTGTTCCAAGTACAATTTTTTCATTCGGCAATGAACCATTTTGTATGATAGCTATAGCTGTGTCGTGCTTATCATTTTGCTTGAACACATTAACGATCTCCTGCAGTTTATTTAAACCCATCAATATGACAACAGTGGCAGTAGACTGAGCGGCTAAACGAACATCCTCTGAAAGTTGTCCGGAGCTGGTTGTGCCTGTTGTTACCCAAAAGCTCTCATTGGTTCCTCTATTGGTCAGAGGAATTCCTTGTAACTCAGGTACTGCGATACTGCTGGAGATCCCCGGAATAACTTCTGTGTCAATGTTAAAAAGTTCAGCATATACTTTTTCCTCATAGCCACGTCCAAAAACGAAAGAGTCTCCTCCTTTCAGCCTCACCACATGACCATAAGTAAAAGCAAAATCAACGATCAAGGAATTGATCTGTTCTTGTGAATATGCATGATTGGAATTTCGTTTCCCAACATAAATTTTCAATGTTGTATCCGGAGCATAATTCAATAATTCTTTATTCACTAATGCATCATACAGTATCACATCTGCTTGTGTTAAAGCTTGCACACCTTTAACCGTGATTAGATCTGCATCGCCAGGACCGGCACCAACCAGTGTAAATTTTGGATATATATTATTTCTTGTTTTCATTTTTTAAAGTATTAAGTTGTTTTTGTTTTGATTCAATAATTTTTTTGTTTTGATTGTGTTTAAAAAATTGATCATACCAACAACTGTCGTACTTAATATGTGTTTTAAATTTTGTTTTCATTTTAGCTTGTCTGTTTACTCCGAATTGTTTTTGCTTGCTCTATAAAACCTATCGCTTCTGTCAAATAATTTTCTGCAAATTCTTTTGATGGTTCATTCTGATTTATCTGCAACACAAATTCTTTAAATGTTGTTTTTAGTTTTATTTCATTTGTCTCCACATACTGTTTATCAAAGTCATTGATAATTCCATGATGTGTATTGGTTGGTACACTCTTATCTAACAACAAGGCTTTGGCACTACTGATGATAGCAGCATAGCTATGATAGATGCTGTCAGCATATAAACCATCGGCTAAACTATTTTTTGCCCAATCCAATTTTTCTTCTGCTTCGAAAATTAAAGTAGCTACCAGATCGATCAATACTCCGGCACATTCACCCACTCCAATTTCGGTTTTAAATTGTTCCGTATGCCCCCAATCGATATAATCATCTGCAACTAAGGTTGAATTATCAGCATGTGGTTTTAACAACTGATAGAAATAGTCTTTGCCTTTTTTATCATAATAATTATTAAAATATTCTCCTTCCACTGCATTCTTTTCAAAATCATCCAACAATGTTCTTAATACTGCCGGTCCTCTTTTACTTGGAACCTTAATGATCTTATCTGCTATTCGCCCTTCCCCATTTCCTAAAACACCACCTCCTAAAACCAGTTGTAAAGCAGGAACTACATTATTCCCATTTTTAAAAGAACTACCATGGAACCCGATCTGAGCCAATGCATGTTGTCCACAAGAGTTCATACAGCCACTGATCTTAATTTTAATATCATTGTTAAATTGCAATTCGGGATATTCTTCTGTGATCACTCGTTCCAATTCTTTTGATATTCCTGTACTACTCGATATTCCCAAATTACAGGTGTCTGTTCCCGGGCAAGCTGTTATATCTGCAACCGAATCGAAACCAATTTGGGCTAGGCCTAGTTTGGACAACGCTTTGAACAAAGCAGGCAAGGCTCCCTTTGGAACAAATTTCAATAACAGACCTTGATTCACAGTGATGCGTATATCATCTGTGGCATAGGTATCTACTACTTCTGCTAATTTGCGGGCAGTAGTTGTATTGATATTCCCTAAACTAATTTTTATGAAAACACCATAATAGCCTTGCTGCTTTTGTTCAAACACATTTGTCACTAACCAATCTTTATACACCGGATCATCGCTTACTTTAAAAGTGGTAAAGGATGAATTAATATATTTTTCTTTTGATGGAACAGCTTCTCTGTCGATCTTATACGATTTAACATTTAAAGCCAAACGCTCTTCTTCAGTTAATTTTAAAAATTCTTCTATCCCAATTTTATTGATCAAATACTTGATACGAGCCTTGTGGCGACTCAATCGTTCTCCATGTCTGTCAAAAACACGCACTACAGCTTCTGTAAATGGGATCAGTTGATCTTCTTCCAAGAATTCAAATGCCGTTTTTGCTAAAAATGGTTGAGCACCTAACCCCCCACCGATCAACACTTTGAAACCTCTCACGATCTGTCCGTCAACGATCTTTACTTTCGGGATAAAACCCAAGTCATGCATAAATGTGTATGCAGTATCTTCATCATTAGAAGAAAATGCAAATTTTAATTTGCGCCCCAATTCCTGACCAAAAGGTTTTCTCAGGAAGTAACGGAACATAGCATCGGCATAAGGCGAAACATCAAATGGTTCCTTTGGATCTATCCCGGTAACTGCAGAAGCAGTAATGTTACGAACGGTATTGCCACAAGCTTCGCGCAAAGTAATATCGTCTTGCTCTAATTTTGCCCACAACTCAGGAGTGCTATCCAAACTCACGTGATGAATTTGAATATCCTGACGTGTTGTTAAATGCAAATTCCCATTTGAATACTCATCGCTGATATCAGCTATTCTCAACAATTGTTTTGTTGTTAACCTTCCAAATGGAAGTTTGATGCGAACCATCTGAACACCTTGCTGACGCTGACCATAAACTCCTCGAGCTAAACGTAAGGAACGGAATTTGTCTTCATGCAATGTTCCATTTCTGAATGCACGTATCTTTTCTTCCAATTCGATAATATCTTTTTCCACTAGTGGATTTTCAAGTTCTGTTCTAAAGCTTTGCATATAATTAAAGTGTTGCGTTATACAATTGATACCATTCTTCCCGGCTTAATTCTAAAGAATAGGCGCTAGCCGCGTTTTTTATTCTTTTTTTATCCGGACTACCGATGATCGGCAAAGCGCCTAATTTGTAGAGCCATGCCACGGCTATCTGTTCTACATTTGCTTGATGTTTTTTACCAATCGATTCTAATACTTTACGGATCTTGATCGCTTTTTTATCTTTTCCGGTCAAAATACGACCATCAGCTAATGGCGAAAAAGCTAGTGGTTTACTGTATTGCTCTTTGATAAAATCCAGACGACCGTCATTCAATGCATTTGTTTGCAGTAGATTCAATTCGATGTGATTCGTAATGATAGGTTGTGACAAATGTGCTGCCAACAAACGGTGTTGGGATGCATTAAAATTAGATACGCCAATGTATTTGATCTTTCCACTCAATACTAGTTCCGAAAGAACAGATGCGGTTTCTTCCACATCAAATAAAAAATCAGGGTGTTCTAGCAAGAAAATATCAATATAATCGGTTTTCAATTTTTTCAAGGAACTATTTACAGATTCCTTGATGTGTTTTGCACTTAGATCATAATAAATATTCTTCCCTTTTATATCTTTTACTATCCCGGATTTAGTTGACAATACAATGTCTGCACGGTTAAAGGATTTAGACTGGATGGCTTTCCCAAACAATTCCTCGATCTTTCCTGCTCCATATTGATCGCTATGATCGAATGTATTGACTCCTAACTCTAAATTGTAATTAATGATCTCTTCAACCTTTTTTTGGTTAACTAAACTTGGAGTATTCCATCTCCAAAAACTATAGATTGCTGCTGATACTTCAGGTCCTGAATCACTTATATATATTTTTTCCATTTTGTTTTTTTTAGTTATGTTTTTGAAATAAAAAAGCCCCTCGGCTATTCGCGGAAGGGCTTTTGATCTTGCTTTATGTTGTTTTAACTTTTACAACATTGCATAGTAGTAGCGCTCCGCATTCGCAGGTACATCATACAACACATACACATTAGTAAGTTGAAAGTTAAAAGTTGAAAGTTAAAAGTTGTCATTTATAATAGTATTACTGTATTAAAAATCAAAAAAGGCTTCCCGTTTTGGAAAGCCTTTTAAAAAATGTATTTAAAAATATGTTATTACAACAGGCTTTCCATAATTAAATACACATCATACAGCACATCATTGGTCTGTTGATTGTAGATAATGTATATGTAAAGTTGTTGTTCATTTTTTTCTTATTGCGATGCAAATATATGAATGTAAAATTCAATTTTGCAAATTTATTTTTCTTATTATTTATTTTATGATCAATTTGCCAGTTTTTACAGGCATTTCAGACGAGTAAATTTTATAGAAATATACCCCGCTTTCTAGTCCGTTTCTTGAAATTTGGAACTGTTTTGCAGTAATATTTGTTTGATCCATCACTTTTTTACCCAATACATCAAATAATTCAAATGTGTATGCCCCATTTGTTTTGTCTGAATGAATTACAAATGTTGTAACATCACTGAATGGATTTGGATAAACAGCAATTTCTCCATTTGTTATCTCTTCTATTCCTGTTGGAATAACATACGTATTCATAGCTGTGTTGGTGATCACCGGTTCATTAAAGTCGAAATAGATGTAAGCAGTATTTTCGATCTCTTCGCCTGCTGTTGCGGCATTCAACTTATTAATCCTAAATTGAACATGACCATGACTGCCCGGCTCATCGCTTGTGCTATCCGGAAGCATGATGTTGTCAAATTTAAATCGAAGTAAATTGTTCGGCAACAACTCAACCTCATAAGCATGGCTAGCATTTAACACTTCCAAACTTTGAAGGTCTAATAAACCAGAGATAGTATCATCTACCACAATATTTACAGCCGGGCCATTACCTGTATTCTGGAAACGGATCAAGTAATTAAATTCTGTTTCGCTCAACTGAATATCGCCTGTTGCACCAATACCTGCCGGAGATACTGTTTTATCATTCGGATCGAATGAACCTGTAACCGGACGAGTATAGGTATAAGTATTACAACTCGGATTCACATCCACACCACTGGTTACTGTTGCTGTTACAATAGCAGCTGTAGGAGTTCCAAGAGTTGTCCCAACAGGAGTATAGAAGGACACCAAAAATGTTTGTGAGGAAAATCCACCTAAATTAGTATAATTGAAACATACGGTATTGCCCGTTACTGTTGCTCCACCAGGAATTGATGAAACATAACTTACTTGTACAGGGAGGTCAATACAAACCGTTCCGTTAGTTGATAAAGAGGTATAATTCGTCAGATAAATCTGGTATGTTCCATTAAAGCCAGGAACCACTCCTGAGCTCCAAGCGCTCACACAAACATCATAAACAAGTGGTTGATTATATGCAAAATTATTATTGCCTTGAGTTGAACCGTTGGTTACGTTTACGGAATAACTTGTTGTACATGTACCTGACAAATAAGTTGAATTTACAGGTGTAACAGTATAGTTTCCGGATGGAACCCAGATCACATAATAACCATTTCCATTGGTTAAGCCTGTATAAGTGTTTGTTCCATTGGTAACAGTTACACTATAATTCACTATCGGAGATTCGCCTAAATCAAACAAACAATTATTGTTGGCATCATTATAAATATAACCTGTAATATAACCGTAAGAAGGGGTTGTATTAACAGTATAAGTATAAGAACTGCAATCGCCATTGTTATCGGTGATCACTACAGTATAAGAACCACCTGCTAAAGAGTAAATATCTTCAGATACTGCACCATTGCTCCAGGCAAAAGTATACGGAGCCGTAGTTCCATTTAATGTAATGTTAATTGAGCCATTTTGTAAACCGGCACCTGATTCGTTGGTTATTTGTGGTACTACAGTTAAACCCGGAATACTTGTTGCTCCTACAAAAAATGTAGAATAGCCTATACAACCATTATTATCTGTTACAGCTGCAACATAGCTTCCGGAACATAATCCTGTAAAGATATTAGACATCTGAGGTGCTCCTCCATTCAAACTGTAAGTATATGGAGCAACGCCCCCCGATTGAATGATGGTTGCCGAACCTGTGCAGGAGCCTGCACAAGCAGATGAAGGTGTTGTATTTTGTGTTACAACAATTCCTGAAGAATTGGAAACGGTTACTACCGATGTTTGAAGACAGCCATTGGCATCTGTAACAGCAACGGTATATGTTCCAGCACACACATTTGAATGCTGTGGGAACGATGGTAGTGTTGGAGCCCAAGAATATGTATATGCCGGCACGCCACCTGTTACACTCGTCATAATAGCACCATCACACATTCCACATGTAGCAGGAGATGAACTTGGATTAATCGCAATCTGTGTTGGTTGATTTATTGTTCCTGTCAGAACAACAGAGCAGCCATTTGCATCTGTTATTTGTACGGTATAAACGCCTGCACATAGATTGGTTGCTGTAGCTGCAGTCGTTCCATTCGACCACAAATAAGTATACGGTGCTGTTCCACCGGAAGGAATAGCTGTTAACACCCCATCACAAGAACCAAAACAAGAAGCATTAGCTCCAACAGAAACAGACCCACTCAAGGTATTATTTGAGCTTACATTTACAAATCCTTGGCTTGAGCAACCAGCAGCATTCGTTGCAGCTAGTGTATAACTTCCTACACAGAGATTAACGGGGTTTTGCATTGAGGATGTGAAGCCTGCAGGTCCATTCCAAATATATGTAACAGCACCGATTGTGTTATTAACGATTGAACCGTCACATTGATTATTACAATTAGTATTAATTGCTGAAATATTAATAGTAGGTCCGGCATCTGCAATAAGTATAGCAGTTGAAGTAGACGTACATCCATTAAGATCAGTTACCATAACAGTATATGTTTCACTTGAAAGAACCGGACAAACAGAATTAAAAGCAGTAGTAACACTATTTGGCAACCACACATAAGCATAAGGAGAAGTACCACCTGCCGTATTTGCTATAATTGTTGCGCATGAACCCATACATGCTTGTAAAGGAGTATTGGTAGTAATTACAATAGGATTGGGTTGGTTTATTACCACAGTATGAATGGCTGAACTCATATCAGCACTATCAATTACTGTTAGTGTATATGTACCAGCACATAAATTACTGATGTTTTGCGATGATGCAGAGTAGCTGCTAGGCCCGGCCCAAGAATAACCATAAGGCCCAATTCCTCCGGTTGCAAAACCATTCGCAGAACCATTGCATTGTCCGTTACAGGTAACATCTGTTTTAGTAGCAGTGGCCACATGACCTGTTGCAAACACAACACTGCTAAATAACACAGCAAAAAGGGAGAGTAATAGTTTTTTCATAATATTAGATTTTAAACAATCGTATTTTAATAAATATATTTCCGTTTAGTTGTAAGAAGTGTGTTTCAAGCTTTCTTTGTAATGAGATGAAAAACAAGAACAATTAGTTGCATTTGATATGTTCTTCATTATTTTCAAAATATCATAAATGAATTTTATAGACATTATACTTTGTATTCCATTGGTCTGGGGACTATATAAAGGGTTCACCAAAGGCTTGATCATTGAAGCAGCCACCATCATTGCTTTTGGATTAGGCGTTTGGGGAGGCATTCATTTGTCTGATTTTTTAGCACAGAAAATTCAAGCTACATTCGATTGGCAATCCCCCTACCTGCCTATTATTTCCTTCGCTTTAATTTTCTTATTGATCATTGCAGGTGTATTTTTAGTAGCAAAAGGTGTACAAAAAGCTGCTGATGGTATGGCTTTAAGTGCACTGAATAAAATAGGAGGAGCTGTTGGAGGCACTTTAAAATTTGCCCTTATTATGAGTGTAGTGATCTTTGTATTAGATGCTATTGAGAAAAGTTATCCTTTGATCTCATTCAAGGCTAAAGAAGAATCTTTATTGTATAAGCCAATGGGCATGATCGCTCCAACGTTGATCCCTGCTTTAAAAGAAAGTAAAGTCGCTGATCTTATTCCTCAAGCGGATAGCACAGGAATAAAAATACAGGTTAAAGCAGTGGATCTGGAAGCTCCACCTGTTGAAGTACAAGTCGATCTAAAATAAAAATATACCAACAAAAAAGCTCCGGAATAATTCCGAAGCTTTTTTGTTTTCTCTACATAAGAGAGCATTCGAAAAATCAATTATCCATTCAAGGCTTCTGCACCACCAACGATCTCCAGGATCTCGTTTGTAATTGCTGCCTGACGGGCTTTATTGTATGTTAATTTCAATTCTTTGATCAATGCACCGGCATTATCTGTTGCTTTATGCATAGCGGTCATACGTGCGCCATGTTCTGCTGCCAATGAATCTAACAATGCTTTAAAGAATTGTGTTTTTAATGAACGTGGGATCAAATCCTCAACAATGTACTGCTTATTAGGCTCAAAAATATAATCAGCCGATTTAGATGCATCAGTAGCTGCAGGAGGTGCAACCGGTAAGAATTGTTCAACAGTAGTAACCTGAACCGCAGCATTTTTAAATTGGTTGTACACCAACTCTACTTTATCAAACTGTCCATTCGCAAATGCTTCCATTACCTTTTCAGCAACAGGAGCAACATTCGCAAACGTTAATTTATCAAACAATTCATTCAAACCACGTGGCATGTCCGAACCCATGATACTATAGTCGGTTTTCTTAAAGAAAT
Source organism: Bacteroidota bacterium (assembly GCA_017303895.1). GTDB lineage: Bacteria > Bacteroidota > Bacteroidia > 2-12-FULL-35-15 > 2-12-FULL-35-15 > 2-12-FULL-35-15. The sequence goes on from JAFLBF010000001.1 coordinate 292,520, forward strand.
CTCCACCCTTTTTCCCAACAGTTAACACGCTCACTTTACAGCCTTTGTATTGCTCGCGAGCCAAACGGTTGGCAGCTTTGATCACGTTCGCATTAAATCCACCACACAAGCCACGATTAGATGTAATAACAACCAACAATACATTCTTTACCTCACGTTGCTTTGAATAAACACCTTCTGAACTGTCTAAGCTAGCACTTAAGTTCTCCAGGATCTCTTTCAGTTTACTAGCATAGGGGCGCATTTGTGTAACAGCATCTTGTGCTCTACGCAATTTTGCAGCACTCACCATTTTCATGGCGCTAGTGATCTGCTGTGTAGAACTTACAGAAACGATCCTGTTACGTACCTCTTTTAAATTTGCCATTTTATTAGTCGTTTGTATTTAGTCGTTAGTTCTTGGTCTTTCTATTCTCAAGACTAACGACTTTAGACTGAATACTTATTAGTTATTATACTTTTTAGATAGATCTTTTGCAACAGCTTCTAAAACATCTGTTAACTCATCGCTGAATTTACCTGCTTTCAGGTCGTTCAACACATTTTTGTGTTTTGCTTCCAAGAATGACAAGTATTCTGATTCGAATTCACGAACTTTATTTACAGGAACATCACGTAACAATCCTTTTGTTCCACAATAGATGATCGCAATTTGTTGCTCAACACGTAATGGAGAGAACTGACCTTGTTTCAAGATCTCCACGTTACGCGCACCTTTATCCAATACTGATTTTGTAGCAGCATCTAAGTCAGAACCGAATTTAGCAAATGCCTCTAACTCGCGGTATTGTGCTTGATCCAACTTTAATGTACCTGCAACTTTTTTCATTGACTTGATCTGAGCGTTACCCCCTACACGTGATACAGAGATACCTACGTTGATAGCAGGACGAACACCGGAGTTAAATAAGTTCGACTCCAAGAAGATCTGACCATCAGTAATAGAGATCACGTTTGTTGGGATATATGCAGAAACGTCACCTGCTTGTGTTTCAATAATTGGTAATGCGGTTAATGATCCACCACCTTTAACGATTCCTTTGATTGACTCAGGAAGATCGTTCATGTTTTTAGCGATATCATCATTTGCATTGATCTTAGCAGCACGCTCTAATAAACGACTGTGTAAGTAGAATACGTCACCAGGATACGCCTCACGTCCTGGAGGTCTACGTAACAATAACGACACCTCACGGTAAGCTACCGCTTGTTTAGAAAGATCATCATAAACGATCAATGCAGGACGACCGGTATCACGGAAGAACTCACCAATTGCAGCACCTGCAAATGGAGCGTAGAACTGCATCGGAGCCGGATCAGAAGCTGTTGCTGATACGATCACAGTATAAGCCATTGCACCATTTTCTTCTAATACACGTTGAATATTTGCTACAGTAGAACCTTTTTGACCTACAGCAACGTAGATACAAAATACTGGTTGACCTGCTTCATAAAATTCTTTTTGATTAATGATGGTATCGATACAAACCGCAGTTTTACCTGTTTGACGGTCACCGATCACCAACTCACGCTGACCACGTCCGATTGGGATCATGGCATCAACCGCTTTAATACCTGTTTGTAAGGGCTCATTTACCGGTTGACGGTAAATTACACCCGGAGCTTTACGTTCCAATGGCATTTCATAAGTAGTTCCAGCGATCGGCCCTTTTCCATCAATTGGATTACCCATTGTATCAACAACACGACCTAACATTCCTTCACCTACTTTAAGAGAAGCGATCTTTCCTGTACGCTTTACAGTATCACCTTCTTTAATATCGTTTGATGAACCTAAAGTTACCGCACCAACGTTATCCTCTTCAAGGTTCAATACAATTCCTTTTAAACCATTAGCGAATTCGATCAACTCACCTGATTGAACTTTTGAAAGTCCATAGATACGAGCAATACCGTCACCTACTTGTAACACGGTACCAACTTCTTCTAACTCTTGTTCCGATTTTAAGCCGGATAATTGTTGTCTTAAAATTGCAGATACTTCTGCTGGTTTAACTTCTGCCATTGTTATTTATTTTTATTTTATGAGTATATATCGATTATTAAAATTCTTTTACAAAAGGATTTTCATCAAATCCACGTTTTAGATTGTTCAATTTTCTTGCAATACTTGCATCCACTTGTTTATCACCTACACGGATAATAAATCCACCGATCAGATCTTTATTGATCTTTTCTTCCAACACCACTTCGCTACTGCTTGATTCTTTTACGATCTCCATTACTTTCTTGCGAATGCTTTCATCAATTCCATTTGCGGTAGTAACAACCGCAGTAAGAATTTGCTTCTTCTTCTTATATTGATTAACAAATTCAGCAGCGATCTCTGCTAAGTATAATTCACGCTTTTTATCGGTGATCAATTTCACATAAGCATCTGTCACTTTATTCAATTTTCCATTGAATACTTCTTTCAATACAGCTTGCTTTTTATCTGTTTTAATGATCGGGCTTTTCAAAAAGCTAACAAAGTCATGATTAGCCTTGCACACTTCTGAAATGTATTTCATATCAGTATACGCCTGCTCCAACACACCTTGCTCAATCGTAAGGTCGATGAATGATTTTGCGTATCTGGATGCTACTCTTGTTCCTTGCATTTTTAATCAGTTTAAAGTTTAAAGTTTTATAGTTTAAAGTTGGACTAAACCAACCTTGAACGCTGAACTTTGAACTAATTTAAATTAACGTCTTTCAATAATGTGTTCACCAATGTTTTTTGCTTCTCGTCAGATGACAATTCTGATTTCAAGATCTTCTCAGCAATTTCTATGGATAAAGTTGCTACCTGATTTTTCAATTCTGTAATCGCAGCCATTTTTTCATTTTGAATGTTCTCACGAGCGATCGCTAACAAACGTTCTCCTTCTTTTGTTGCTGTCGTTTTTGCTTCAGCGATCATTTTATCTTTCATCTCACGCGCTTCTTTTAACAAAGTATCACGCTCAGCACGTGCTTCTGCTAAAATACGCTCATTGTTCGATTGTAATGCTTTCATTTCTTCTTTTGCTTTTTCAGCAGCAGCCAAAGCATTTTCAATTGACTCTTCACGTTCTTTGATCATGCCTAAAATTGGCTTCCAGGCAAATTTCTTTAATAAGAATAGGATGATCGAAAACGAAACTGCCATCCAAAATATTAAGCCGATCGAAGGTTTTACTAATTCCATGTTTTAATAAGTATTAAGTATTTAGTACTAAGTATAAAGACAAAATTTGTTTAAAAACTGTCTGCAACAACCTTGCAGACAGTTTTAATTTTTTTTACTTGATTAGAACTACCAAAAGTCCGATAACCATAGCAAAGAAAGCAGCACCCTCAACAAGAGCAGCAGCTAAGATCATTGATGAACGGATATCGTTCACAGCCTCTGGTTGACGAGCGATAGATTCTAACGCTGATCCACCGATACGACCAATACCGATACCTGCTGCTAATGCAGCAACACCTGCTCCTAATGCAGCTACACCATAAGTTAAGCTTGCTTCTAATAATACTGATGATAACATTTTGTAATTATTTTTTTGTTTTGCCTTACCGGTAATTTCAGTTTTAGCTGCCGGCAAAGCTACCCGGCTAAAACCAATATGTTTAATTAGTGGTGATGATCATCCACATGATTATGCACATCATGTCCTTCATCTACCGCTGCACCAAAATAAATTGCTGATAATAAAGTGAAAACGTATGCTTGTAAGAATGCTACTAACAATTCCAAAGCACCCATAAACACAGTAAATACTAATGATAAGATCGATACTCCAAAGCCTAAACCTGCATGCATCTCACCGAAGATGAAGATCAAACTAAAGAATGCCAATGCAATGATGTGACCTGCAGTAATGTTAGCAAACAAACGTATCATTAATACAAATGGACGCAAGAACAATCCAAGGATCTCAATAGGAGTTAAAATGATCAATACAGGAATTGGAACACCCGGCATTGCAAAAACGTGTTGCCAGTAATGCTTGTTCGCTACCACAAATGTGATCACCAATGTAAATGCGGCTAATACCAATGCAACAGATATACTTCCGGTTAAATTTGCTCCTCCCGGGAAAATTGGAATTAAACCTAATAAGTTATTGATCCAGATAAAGAAGAATACCGTTAACAGGAATGGCATAAATTTCTCATAACGCTTCTCCCCAATACTTGGTTTCGCCACATCATCGCGCACAAAAACAACCAATGGCTCGATCCATGATTGTAAACCACTCGGTGCTTTGCCCCTGTTCTTTGTAGCCATCTTCGCTACTTTGATGAACATCCATAACATCAAGAACATGCTGAGCAACATTGCAGCAACATTCTTTGTAATAGAAAAATCAGTGATCTTAGCAGTTGCTTCTTCATCAACCGTTCCGGTTAGATCATCATAAACAACAATGTTTCCTTCGTGTAAACGATAGTTATAATTTCCCTGGTAAGAAGCATGTCCGTGCTCAAATTTTGATGATAGGAAGAAATCAAAGCCTTTATCCGTTTTTAAGATCACCGGCAATGGAATGGAAGTATGTCCCCATAAATGCCAATCGTGCGCATCTGCAACGTGCTCAATGATCGTTTTACCGGCATTGAACTTGCCTGCTTCTTCGTGCCCGGCTTCATGCTTTTCAGCAGTAGCCTCCTCGTGCACCTCTGATTGGTTAGGATCTTTATCAATTGGCTCGTATGCCCAAACTGTATTGAAAGCAAAGATGCTTACTAGTACTAAAAACTGCTTGAAAATATTGATTTTATTAGCCATTACACGTATTTCTTTACTCGGTTTTTCAAATTCGGGTGCAAACTTAGGTATTTATACCAAGATTTTAAAGAAAAACCACGTGTTTTTTTGATGATTTCTGTCAGTCAACTCAACCAGCACATAAACCACTGATTATGAGCGACAAAAACTACTTTCGGAAGTGTTTTAAAAGTGCAAATACTTCAAAGCCACTGTATAGCAGATACATCGTAAGGAAGAAAATGGTGAATCCCATCGCAGCCTCACGTTTTAGAAGCGCATACACCAAAATAATGATCAAATAACCAAACAGCTTTACGGCTGTCACCAACATAAAATTCACCACAAATTTTTTAGGCTCTTTTTCGGATGAACCTACAAGAAACAAATGGATCAATGCTGTGGTCAGAATAAAGAAGCCCCAAATTGCCCAGGTCAGATTGCTTTGAAAACGAAGGGAAGCATACTGGTTCCAAAGAAGAAGAACCGCTAACGTGAAGAGAGAGAATATGCCTAACTGAAGAAAAAAGGACCTATTGGACTGCATGGTGTACTACTTTTTGATAATATCTCTGATAAAATAATAAATGGCCAGAAATACCGACAGCAAAGTTAGCACTAAAGTGAAAATAGGGAATTTTAATTTCAGGTATTTATCCAACTCGATACCACCCAACACCCCACCAACAATAATGGCAGCCATTTGGACTGCCATTCCTGAATACTTAACGTAATTATTAAGCGGTTTTTTCGGAAAGTTCGGCTTTTTCTGTTCGCTCACCTTTTATGTCTTTTATAACTCCACCCATGCTGCAGGATCCGGAAAATGCAGCCCCTGGCTCAATCGCTATTTTATTGGTAATGATATCGCCTGTTAATTTTGACGATGATTTTAATGCCAACAATTCGGCTACACCTATTTTCCCTTTTATAGTCCCTGAAATATCGGCATTCTGACAAATGATCTCGCCTTCGATCGTCCCGGAAGGACCAACCACCAATTTTCCTTTCACATTTATGGATCCCGTTAAAGACCCATCTATTCTCATATCTCCGTTCGTTGTAATATCTCCTTCAATCACTGTTCCTGCACCGATAATGTTTACCGAAGGGTTTTCTGAATTGCTATTTTTTGCCATGCCTTTACCAAACATTTTGAATGATTTTTACTCGATTTTGGGTAAAAATAAGTGAAAAAAGCAGAAAAACAATCAATTATTTAAAATTTTGAGTGAAAAACTGATTGTATTCAGCAATGTTCTTATCCTTATAAAAAATCGAATAGTTTTCAGAAGAGATGATAAATGTTTGATAAGTACCCGGCACCAGATCAGTATAGATAAATTGATTGCCTTTCATAAAATTATAATAATCCATGGCTTTATTCTTCCCCGGGAAGGTTTTAACTGTTACCAACTGATGTCCTGCATCCAAAAAGATGCTGGAAACACTTAATTGCATAATACTATACGCTTGTCCATTCACATCGGATAAAGCTACTTTAAATTTGTTTAGATCTCCTTTCCCATTATCCACAATCGCTACCCAATAATATTCCCCATCTTCTTTAAAAACAAACTTATTAGCTTTTTCTGCAGGGACTGTATCTGTTGTTGCGGTTTGTACACCACTTTTCTGTTTCTTGATCATATCGATCATTTCCTGTGCTTTTTCTTTCACCGGCTCCTTTGGATATTTGATCACCACCTGCGACAAAGCACTCTCAAACGAATTAATATCCTGTGTTCTACCAATACACAAGGCTTTTAAAAAGGCGAACTGTGGCATCAATGCACTTTTTGCATAACTTGAATCTGCGGCCAAACAATTATTTAAGGCTTCCTGGTATTTCCCATCCGCATATAATTGATACGTTTCTGTATAGAATTTTTCTACCTGACTCTTGCTAGCCGCAATATCCTTGGCATAATCAGGGTTACGAATGATCTTCGCAAACTCCGTATCTCCATGTTTCGTAAGGATCAAATTCTTATAGTATTCCGCTTTACTCTGGTTACTCAGAATTAGAAAAGTGCGGTACAACTGGTAGTAAGAAGACAATTGGTGTTTATTCTCGGGATAACGTTGCAGCAATTCTTCAAATGTTTCTACCGACTTTTTATTGTTCTGCAATTGCTCTTTGTAGATCGTTCCTGCATTGTAGTATGCATCCACTATTTTAAGTGTTGACTTTTCCAGTGCATCAGCTGTTAATGGAACATTCTTCAGATAATAATCTCTATCCTTTTTCTTTTTCTTCGATTTATCTTTTGTCCCCTTCTCTCCATCATTACCGGTTGACGTAGTATCATTTACGTCTTCTTCTCCATCTTCATCCGTATTAACCACCAGTACTTGATCTTTTTCACTTCTTCTCCAGTTATCCTCTAATTTACGCGGCCCCCATTTCTTTGTAAACTCTCCTATACCAAAACTAACTGTTGTTTGATTGTAAAAATACCATCCTCCACCTGTACCGGGAGTATTGGGAAGTGTTGTGGTTGGATTCAAATTCTGATTTTGAAGTTCATTCAACTGATTCTGTTTTTCCTCCTCTTTTCTTCGCTCTTCTTCTTCTATTTTAGCGATCATCTTGTCGATCATCGAATTTCGATCCGCCTCCGGCATTTTTGCCAAACGTTGCAAACTGTCTTCCATCGTGATCGTATTAAGATTGACCACTAAAGCTGTTAAGCTTTTTTTCTTGGCATCGATCAAAGCATAATCAGGATAATCTTTCGGCAAGAAGGTGATGGTGCTATCATAATTCGATTGTGCGTTTTTATAATCTAATTTATCAAAGTAAATATCCGCACGTTTTAAATAGGACAATGCTTTCTGAGTGTTATTGGTAACGCTTGTACGGATAGAGTTATTTAAATAGGTCAACGACTGTGGAACATCATTCTCACGGTAAGCGATCTCCGCTAATGCATAATAGATCTGATCCTGAAACTCCACATTTTTGATATCCTTCAGCATTTTCTGAAGTTGTTTTTTTACCAGTTTAATATCAGGAGAATTTACATCGATCAAACTGGCTCTCTTCATTTGTGCATTGAACACCATTTCGTAAGAGGGATTCAATCCGGGTACCATCGCATAATATTGTGATGCTTTCGCTTTATCACCCGTTAGCTCATACAGTTGCGCTAAAACATAAATGTAACGAGCTTTTTCTCTTTTCTTTTTGGTCAGCGCAATTCCTTTTGTGAGGCTTTTTATAGCAGGAGAATAGTCGGCACGCTTAATATGAAAATCAGCGGTTACCAATGCCTGCTCACGAATAAAGGTTTTATCGGTTGGAAAATCCTTCGCATTGCGTAGGTCATCAATGATCAATTCAGAAGATGATAAACTGCCGATCTCATTGTTTGTTCTGACCATCCACAACATACCGGTGTACTTGGCTTCCGGATTGGGATACTTTTTGGAAACATACTCAAACGCCTCTAAAGCGGAGAAAAAATCTCTTTTATAGAGATGTGCTTTCCCAATCAAAACATAATTCTCATCGATCCAGCGGCAAGCATTGGGAATCTCTTCTTTCGTTCTTTTGTTGACAATAGCATGGCGCTGAATAACGGTAGAGGATTTTTTGATCGTTTTATCAAAATCGCTATAGTATGACTTTGCGGAATTGTTATCAGGATAAACAAAAAGAGGGATTGGTTTAGAGAAATCATCTTTATTCGCTTTCTCCAATTTCTTAACCGTTTCTTTGATGTTCTCTCTTGAATAAAAATATCCATTGTAGCGGGCGTTCATATTGTGCCAGCCACGATGCATCGCAGTGTTTTTAGTTGTTTTACAGGCATCCAATAAAAATGCTAAAACAATAAAATATGTTATTTTAATAAAATATGATGTACTTTTTTTCACTCCGTATTTTTATTCAAAACCTTTATAACTAAAGAAAAGCAAAAATATTTTATTTTTTTGGATAAAAACAGTAAAAATCCACTTTTGTGAGTGTGTAAGCTAAAAGAAGCCGAGGCTTTCCCAAAAATATTTTCGATATTTGTAGCTTAGCATGTCAGAAGAAAAAAAAGATAAGCGCAATTTTTTTCAGCGGATCAAACATCGTTATCGCATCGTGATAATGAATGACGATACGTTCGAGGAGAACTTTTCTCTTCGTCTTACTCCTTTAGGATTTTTTATTCTCCTCGGATCCATTACCATTGTCATGACCTTATTGGTGACTTCAATCATTGCATTCACTCCATTAAGAGAGTACATCCCCGGCTATGCGGATGTAAACATGAGAAGAGAACTCGTAAAATTAAGTTTGAAAAGCGATTCATTAGAACAATCCCTTTTTGAACGCACTGCTTTTATGGAGAATATCACGAATGTCCTTAAAGGGAACATCAAATCCGATAGTACGCAAAATCAACCCACCAATGGAAAAAAACAAGGAGAACTACCCATGAACTCCTCTGCTAAGGAAAATGAGTTAAAGAAAAATATTGAAGCACAAGATCAATACAGTTTGGCTTACGGGACTGAACCCAACAAGAGCGGGATCAGCAATTTCTTTTTCTTTTCTCCACTTAAAGGGATTGTATCCGACCAATTCAAAGCAAAAGAAAAACATTTTGGAATTGACATTGTCGGACCTGAAAATGAAGCTATCAAGGCAACCTTGGATGGTACTGTGATCCTGGCTTCCTGGTCGTCAGAAACAGGCTATACCATCACCGTTCAACACTCCAATAATCTCATCTCTGTTTATAAACACAACTCTGCGCTTCTTAAAAAAGTAGGAGATTATGTGAAAGCAGGAGAACCAATTGCTATTATTGGAAATACAGGTGAACAAACTACAGGTCCACACCTTCATTTTGAATTGTGGTACAATGGTAATGCAATCAACCCACAAGATTATATGGTGTTTTAAGCCCAACACCACATCAGGAATTTTATATGTCAGAAAAAATAAAAAATATTGCTGTTTTAGGAAGCACCGGATCGATCGGAACACAAGCATTGGATGTGATCAGAGCAAATCCGGGATCATTTGTTGTTGAAGTGTTAACAGCCAACGGAAATGCTGATCTTTTGATCAAACAAGCGCTGGAGTTCAATCCCAACACCGTTGTTATTGCCGATGAAAACAAATATGCTTATGTAAAAGAGGCTTTACAACAAACCGACATCAAAGTTTTTGCAGGGAATAAAGCGATCGCGCAAGTCGTTCAAATGGATACGATAGATGTAGTACTTGCTGCCATTGTTGGTTATGCCGGACTAGAATCTACTATCTCTGCTATTAAAGCAGGAAAACAAATTGCATTAGCCAATAAGGAAACACTTGTTGTTGCCGGAGATATTGTCACACAACTCGCAAAAGAAAATGGCGTTAACCTTTATCCGGTTGATTCTGAACATTCCGCTATTTTTCAATGTTTAGCAGGTGAATGGCATAACCCGATCGAAAAGATCTATTTAACAGCTTCGGGTGGTCCATTTAGAGGAAAGGATAGAACATTTTTAGAAACGGTTAAGAAAGAACAAGCACTCAAACATCCCAATTGGGACATGGGCGCCAAGATCACCATCGATTCGGCTTCATTAATGAACAAAGGGTTAGAAGTAATTGAAGCCAAATGGTTATTTAATTTAAAGCCCGAACAAATAGATGTGGTCGTTCATCCACAAAGCATTATCCACTCCATTGTTCAGTTCAATGATGGCAGCATGAAAGCTCAAATGGGCTTACCGGATATGAAGCTTCCTATTCAATATGCACTTGGCTATCCGGAGCGGATGCGATCTGATTTTCCTCGTTTTAGTTTTTTTAACTATCCTCAACTCACTTTTGAACCAGCAGATACCAAAACATTTCGTAACCTTGCACTAGCATATGAAGCAATGAATAGAGGTGGAAATGCAGCCTGCATTCTAAATGCTGCTAACGAAGTGGCGGTGGATGCATTTTTAAAAGACAAAGTGAGCTTTTTAGGCATGAGCAACATCGTTGAAAAATGTCTTGAAAAGATCAATTTTATTGACAAACCAAGTTATGAAGATTATGTAGCAACGGATAAAGAAACCAGAGTTGTTGCAAATGAATGGATCTAAAAAATAAAAAATTATAATGGGCGTATTAACACAAGTAGCACAATTCATTTTAAGCTTATCGATCCTGATCGTTTTACACGAATTAGGACATTTTATTCCTGCCAAATTATTTAAAACCAAAGTAGAGAAGTTCTATTTATTCTTTGATCCATGGTTTTCTTTATTCAAAATCAAAAGAGGAGAAACCGAATATGGTATCGGCTGGTTACCACTGGGAGGATATGTAAAAATATCCGGCATGATCGATGAGAGCATGGATAAGGAACAAATGAAACTGCCTCCGCAAGAATGGGAATTCAGATCAAAACCGGCATGGCAACGATTGATTATTATGGTTGGCGGTGTAACTGTAAATGTGATATTAGGTATTTTGATCTATGCGATGGTGTTGTTTGCTTGGGGAGAAGAATATTTGCCAAATGAAAATGTAAAATACGGAGTGGCTGTTGATACACTTGGTTACGAGATCGGATTGAGAGATGGAGATAAGATCCTTAGCGTAAACAACAAACCCGTTGAAAGTATTACAAAGGTTCCATTAGAGATCATTCTAAACAAAGCAAGCAGCATTGAGGTTGATCGAAATGGAGAGAAAATGAGTTTCGCTATCACGGAAGATCATTTGAGTGAAATGATCAAAAACAAATATGCATTGGTAGAACCTCGCTTCCCTTTTGATGTAGACACAGTTATAACTGGTTTACCTGCCGAAAAAGCCGGAATAAAAAAAGGAGATAAAATAGTGGCGGTGAATGACGCTCCAACACCTTACTTTCAGGATTTCGTGAAAGCATTAAAAAACAATAAGAGCAAAACTGTTGCTGTTAAACTTATCAGAAATAATGATACAATGAATATGTCTGCTGTTGTATCGGAAGATGGTAAAATAGGGATCGATCCAAGATCTTTGGATAATTATTTTGAATTAGCTACCAAAGAATATGGATTCTTCGCTTCCTTCCCTGCCGGTATTCACAAAGCCTATGATACATTTGATGGATATATCAAGCAAATGAAAGTGCTATTCACTGTAAAAGATGCACACAAAGAAATCGGAGGATTTGTTTCAATCGGAAAGGCATACAGCACAACATGGGACTGGCAACGCTTTTGGGCTTTCACCGCTTTTTTAAGTATCGTGTTAGCGATTATGAACATATTACCGATCCCTGCATTGGATGGTGGTCACGTTATGTTCTTACTCTACGAGGTCATTACACGCAGAAAGCCAAATGAAAAAGTGATGGAATATGCTCAATATGCAGGAATGATCTTGTTATTGGCACTTTTATTGTATGCAAACGGCAACGATATTGTTCGATTATTTAGCAAATAACAATGAGAAACAAACATCTTTTTATACTTTCTTTTTTAATTATTCTTCTCCAGAAAAATATATTTTCTCAAGAAGGAACTCGCACTCCCACTAGCGATAAAAAAGAGATCAGTGGAAAGATCATGATCATTCCTTTTGATCCGATGATGTATATGAGTGAGATCGATCAAAAGATCAATCAACAAACAAAATGGGAATTCAGAGAGATCCGTGAATACTTTCGTCATCAGATAGAGAATCAATTAAAGTTGAAATTACAAAGCATCTCCGCCCCGGTTGTATCTTTCTATACCGACTCTGCCAAAACAGCGAAAGACCTGGCATACATTTATCAATCAACAGGCATATCTTTTGATCTTATTGATAAACCAACAGCGCCTACCGTTGCAAACAAAAAAGAAAGCGGGATCAAAAACGGACAGTTAGTGGTAGAGATCAGCGATGATAAAAAATTCACCAGCATCAAGACGAAGAACAACGAAGTGATCCCTTACTTGAATAAAAAATACAAATCAGAATATTTTGTTTTTATCAATGAGTTGGACATCAAAGCGGTTCCTGAATCGTACGACTTAGCGACCGATAGCTACCAGAGAGAAGTAACCGTTCATTACACGATCATTGATAAAGATTCTAAACTGATCACTGCAGGAGCTGCAACATCCAGATTCAGTTCAAAAGAAAACAATCCAAAGAAGATCGTTGCTTTAACCTTTACTCCTATAGCAGGTTATATTGCTACAAAATTTAATTCGATCATTAATCCGGTTAAACCAAAGTAGAATTAGATCTTCACTCCTATTACGAGGATGTCATCTACCTGCTGAAGTACACCACGCCATTCCTCTATTGATTTTTCAAGTAATTCATGTTGCTCGTCCATAGGAATATCGTGCATGCTAACTAGCATCGATTTGAATTGATTGATCTTAAATTTTTTTCCTTCCGGTCCGCCAAACTGATCGGTATAACCATCGGTAAACAAATAGATCACATCGTTCTTTTCCAATTGGATCGTTTGATTGTTGAATTGTTCTTTGTTAGTATCAGAGTACGATCCTATTGCCAATGTATCGCCTTTATATTCGAGCAATTCTTTTCCTCTTACTATAAACAATGGATTGTAAGCTCCTGCATATTGAAGCTCCATGGTTTTATAATTGAGCATACACATGGACACATCCATCCCATCTCTCAAACGAATGTCATCCGTTGATTGATTTAACCTTTCGCTTAATCCTTTATTCAGAATATCTAATAAACGGGCCGGTGTAAGGAATTTATAATCTTTCATCGCCTGACTCAAGATGTCATGTCCCACCATACTCATCAGCGCACCGGGCACTCCATGTCCCGTACAATCGATTGCTGCAAAGAAAACATCATCGCCTTTTCTATCTACCCAATAAAAATCGCCACTAACAATATCCTTAGGTTTAAAGAACACGAATGAATTGGTCAGATATCCTTGCACACGATCAATGCCTGGCAGAATAGAATCCTGTATCCGTTTTGCGTAAAGGATACTGTCTGTTATATCTTTATTCTTTTCTGCTAATTCAGCATTTCTGATCGCCAGCTCTTCGGTTCGTTCCGCCACTTTTTCTTCTAATATCCTTTTAGCATCCACAAGCTTTTTCGTTCTTATTTTATCGAAAATAAATAGGCCGAAGACCACAAATGCTCCAACCAAAATATAAAACAACAAGGTTTGCCAGAAAGGAGGAGCAATATAAAATTTGTACATCACAGGTTGAACATTACAAGTTCCATTACTATTGCATGCACGAACCATAAATGTATAAGAGCCGGGAGGAAGATTAGAATAAACAGCTTCATTTAATGTAGTATAGCCGGGCGACCATTCATTATCAAAACCTTCGAGTTTATACTGATACTGAACATTTTCAGGGTTCGCCAGACTAATTCCAATAAACTTAAATGTAATGTGATTCTGATTGTATGAAAAACGTGCATCATCAGGAAAAGGAACATCTTTCATAAAAAGCCTTATGCCGGTAATGAATGTTTGAGGCTCCACTGTATTGCGTTTATCTTCTTTAGGATTGTATTTCACTGCACCCATAATTGTTCCATACCAGAGATTTCCGTCTTTATCAATGCAAACTGCATTCGGATTTGTCTCGACACCTAAAAACCCTTCTGATTTACCATAATGGATAAAACGATTTGATTCAATATCAAAACGATCGACACCTCTGCTGTTGCTGATCCATATTTGACCGAAATGATCAACAATGATCGAATAAGGTGAATCACTTGTTAAACCTTCTTTTACAGTATAATTTGCAAACTTCTTTCCATCGTATTTATACAAACCACCGCCATAAGCACCCAACCAGATGTTGTGATCTTTATCTTCATTGATACATAATATGAAACGGTGATTGATCCCATCCGGTTCTCCAAATGTTTTAAAAGCCGATCCATCAAACATCGACAATGCACCTCCTAAGGCGCCAAACCATAAATTTCCTTTGCTGTCTTTGAAAATTCTATACACATTATTCCCACCCAGTCCATCAGCAATTGTATAGTTTCTAAATTCATTTTTTTCGACATTAAATTTTGACACCCCTTCTTTTGTACCAAACCAAATATTCCCGATGTTATCTTCACTGATAGCAAATACAACGTCTCCTGCCAAGCCATTTGATTTGTTATACACAGTCACCTTATTTGTTTTAGGATCCATCTTGCAAACACCCCCGAAACCTGTACCAAACCATAAGCTTCCTGTTTTATCTTCAAACGATGATAAAATAACGTTACTGCTTAATCCATTTTGAGTAGTAAAATTTTTTATACTGCTCGATTGTTTTTTATTGATAGGCGAATAGGTAAAGGAGATCTTCGAAAGACCTTCATTTGTGCCCAACCAAATATTTCCTTCACGATCACACAAGGTTGTCCAAACCAAATTATTGATCAAACCATCCGATTCATCGTATAACTGAAACCTTTCACCACGGTACTGATTTAAACCAATGTCTGTTCCTATCCAAATACTTCCTTCTCTGTCTTGAAACAAAGCATTTGCATTAAAATAATTCAAGCCCTGCTTAGTTGTATAGTTATAGATCAAGGCTTTTGTCAATGCCTCGGTTCTATCTTTGGAAGGATACGGACTACATTTTGTAACACCACCACCTGTTGTTCCGATCCAAATGTTGTGTGCATTATCTTCAATGATCTGATTAATGAAATTGGAACCTAAACCATCTTTTATTTCCAGGCGCTGACCGGCACTTTCAACTGCTTTATTGGGTTGTTTGGTGGTAAAATCATCTTTTACTTTTAGCACCATTACCCCTGCATCAGCACTTCCTACCCACACTTCATTGTAATTCACAAGCGCCAAACTAGTGATCCGGTTACTATGCAATCCATTTCCAGTATTTAAAAAAGAAAAAGATTTTCCGGTCGCTAATTCTGTCTTTGAATCAAATATGGTGATCCCTATATCTGTTGCTATCCAGATATTTTGCTTTTGATCCAGACACATATCGTATACATTGTCGCTGCTTAAACCATCCTTACTGGTAATAGAGATCATTTTTTTGTTTACTTGATCATACACAAAAATTCCGGCTCCTTCCGTAGAGATCCAAAAACGGTTCTTTTCATCTTGAATAATACCCGTAACTGTTTTAAACCGGGTATATTCTTCTAATTCTAAATTTTTAAATTTCTTTGTTTTAAAATCATACATCGAAACACCTCCTGCCCAATGTCCCATCCAAATGTTCCCTTTATTATCTTTATATAAGGTCGTGATCCAATCTTCAGCTAATGAATCTTTCCGGGAATAAGATTGAAACTCCTTTCCATTGTATTTAGTAAGACCGGATAATGTAGCCACCCAAAGATTGCCATCGTTATCCTGTGCAATACTTTGAACTTGTGATTGTGACAAACCTTGTTCCACTCCATAATAAATGAAGCTGGTAGTTTGCGAATAACTGCTAAAAGAGAAAAGGAGCAGTATCAACAAGAAATGAATAGTACGGTTTTTCATTTAAATATTTTTATTTATTCATATAAGATAAATAGAAGGCAACCTCAACATTATATTGTGGTTCATTAATTTCATTGTCATTTTTGTAGCAATATACTTTACCATAGAAATACGTTTCCTTTCGATATGTATCTATTTTTTTCCCTTGACGGACAACTGTTGTTCTAACCGTTTTAATGAACCCATCTTCTACTGTCACCATTACATCCGGATTGGGCTTTTGAACATAATCTTTCACATCCGGCAATGTCTTTTGATTGCCAATGCGAACTGATCGTTCTGCAAAAGCAGCCGCTTCAACTAGCTTGCGCAATTGCACATTTTTGTATTGTTTATTGGAAAGTAGTTGCTGTTTTTTGAGCTTTTGCTCTTCTTTTAATTTATCAGCTTTCCCTTTTAGATCGTTTTCTCTTCGCATCTGCTCAATGACCGTATTTGCTCTTGCCTCCAGCTTTTTACTTGCAAAATCTTTTTGTTTGGATACACGTTCATTTTCTGCAACCATTTTTAGCAGATCATTTTCAAAATTGGTTTTGATCTCTTTGTTCTTTTTTGCCAACAATGCTTTTGCTTCTTTTTCACGTTGTAAACGAATGGCTTCGGTTTCCATACTTTCATTCTCCATCAATTTCTGATTTTCAGCCTCTTGTTTTAAACGCGCTAATTCTGCAGCTTTCAACAAAGCATCTTCTTTTGCCTTTTGTTCAGCCAACAATTTTGCTTCCAGATCATTCTTCTCTTTTTCTTCTGCCTCCTTTTTAGCTTTCAATTCGGCCTCTAATTTTTCCTTCTCCTGTTTTTCTTTTTCTTCTTTTTGAGCAGCAATTTGTGCCTGTTCCGCAACAGAAATGATCACATCCTTTGTAAAATCAGCCAAATAAGCATCGTCATCCTTAAATGCTTTTTTCCCATCAAAAACAATTTTGGTAAATGGATTTTTAAATTTAGATGTTCTAACAGCTGTTGTGTTTACATCAAAAAATGGGATCTCTGCTTGATAAAGAGGAAATAGATCGGAGCGGTCTTTTGAAAGTTTGCTGGTATATACCAGTAAATACATATCTACACAACCCGGTGCAGAAAAGGTGATCTTATAATCCACTCCAAAAACAAGATAAAGCCTGAACTTTCCATTTTTACCAGTCTTTAGCTGTTCCTGCTGAAAGGTTCCATTGCGGTAAACCGTTACAGTAGCCCCCGAAAGTGCCTTCCCGTCTTTAACAGCTTTCCCCGAGAATTCTAACATTCCGGGAGCCTGAGCAAAACCGGAAAATGAAAACAAAAGGAAGAAACAACAAGAAACAACAAAAACAGAGCTCCATGCTGAGTTCCATTTATGTTCTTTTGCATTGTAATTTAGAGATATCATTCTTGCTTGATCCTTCATAACGAAAGTAGCAAAAATTAATAGAAAAACAAGAATACGCTACAGTGTTGTTACATTGATCATACTTCAAAACCCCATTCATCAAAAAAAGTATTGCCATTCGATTTTTTAGACGTCTCTTCCTTTGCTTTATTAGTTGGCTGATCTTTTGTTTCTTGATATGGGCGATCTTTGCCCTTCATTTTATCTTTGAAGTTATTCTTTCTATCGCTGTGTTGTTTGGCATTACGCTCCTGCTTTTCGCCTAGCTCAACTAAAGCAAAATCCAACTGCTTTTTCACCAGATCTGCTCTTTTCACTGAAATTCGAACCTGATCTCCTAAGGTTAACACCTTTCCATATTTCTTTCCTCTTAAGCAATAATTATCCTCATCAAAATAATAATTATCATCATGAAGATCTCGCAGACGAACCATTCCTTCACAATGGTTCTCATTTAATTCCACAAAAATTCCCCATTCCGTAACACCGGAAATAATTCCATCAAACTCTTCGCCTATTTTATCTTGTAAAAACTGTACCTGCTTGTATTTAATAGACGCTCTTTCTGCCTCTGCAGCCAACTTTTCCATATCTGAAGAGTGTTTACATTGCTCCTCTAATTTTTCAATGTCAGGACTTTTACCACCATCCAGATAATGTTGAAGTAAACGATGCACCATCACATCCGGATAACGTCTGATCGGAGATGTAAAATGCGTATAATATTCAAACCCTAATCCATAATGACCAATATTTTTGGTTGTATAGATGGCTTTTGCCATGGTTCGTATTGCTAGCATTTCGATCATTCCTGATTCTTTCTTTTGATTCACTTCCTTCAAAAGATTATTCATAGAATCGGCAACAGCCTTTTCGTTTTTGGTATTAAGTTTATATCCGAATTTTGAAACGAATTGAGCAAACTCTTCCAATTTGTCGGGGTTAGGTTTATCATGCACACGATAAACAAATGCTCGCTGATTTTCTTTCTCCTTTTTACGCTCAGCCGAACGTTTTCCTACAAATTCAGCTACTTTTCTGTTCGCCAACAACATAAAATCCTCTATCAGCTGATTGGAATCTTTGGCGATCTTAAAGAACACACCTGTTGGATTTCCCGCTTCATCGAGATGAAACTTCACTTCCATTTTATCAAAAGCAATACTTCCTTTTTTGAAGCGGTTTGCTCTAAGGATCTTTGCCAGGCGATTCAAGGTTAAGATCTCATCCTTAAACTCACCTTCTCCTGTTTCGATCGTCTGCTGTGCTTCTTCGTAAGTAAACCGTCTATCAGAAAGAATGATCGTTCTGCCAAACCATTCATCTACCACCTCTGCATTATCTGTCATTTCAAATACAGCCGAGAAACATAATTTCTCTTCATTCGGACGAAGAGAACAAACATTATTCGATAAGATCTCCGGCAACATTGGCACTACTCTATCTACCAGATAAACAGAAGTTGCCCGCGAAAAGCCTTCTTTATCGATCATGGAGCCGGGTTTTACATAATGACTGACATCTGCAATGTGTACTCCGATCTGCCAATTTCCGTTATCTAATTTTTGAATGGATAATGCATCATCAAAATCTTTCGCATCCACCGGATCGATCGTAAATGTGGTGATCCCTCTAAAATCCTTTCTTTTAGCTATTTCCTGCTCGGTTATCTGGATCGGGATCAGGTCGGCTGCCTTTTCAACATCTTTTGGGAAATGGTAGGGTAATCCGTATTCGGCAAGGATGGCGTGCATTTCAGTGTTATTTTCGCCAACATTCCCAAGCACTTCAATAATTTCACCGATAGGATTCACGCTATTCTTCCCCCATTCCACAATACGTGCAATGGCTTTCTGACCATCTTTGGCACCATTTAATTTTTCGAGCGGAATATAAATATCCACATGTATCCTATTGTTGCTCGGAACAAGGAAGGCAAAACGAGGCGAAACTTGGATTGTACCTACAAATTCGGTCTTTGCCCTTTCCAGGATTTCAATGATCTCCCCCTCTTGTTTCCCACTTCTTCTTGGGATCAAACGCACTTTTACCAGGTCGCCATGCAAAGCATTCAGGGCTTTCCGTTGCGGAATGAATGTATCATGCTCTGTTTCTTCCGATACTACATAGGCCGTTCCCGAACTTGTCATATCTACAATGCCTGAAACGTGTTTTTCGATCGTTTTGATCTTGAATTTCCCCCGCTCAGGCTCTGATACAGCATCATTGGCCTTCAATTCGTCCAATATAGCATTGATCAATAAACGCTGTGAATGGTCGGTAATATTTAGATCAGCAGCTATCTGCTTATAATTAAGTGATTTATTTGGATTGGCAGCTAATACTTTTAAGATCTCCTCAAAAAGATAACTTTTCTTTACACCTTGCTTTTTTCTACTGAATTTTTTAGCCATAGCCCAAATGTGCTACTGTTTTGTGGCATATAAAAGCCTTTGTTAATAAAATCTAAAAAAAACTTTTACAGTGCAACCAAATATTGCAACTTTGCATCTACCCTATCAGGAACAAACTATGACAGATGAGCAAATAGTACAAGGCTGTATTCAAAAAAATGCGATTGCTCAAAAGCATTTGTACGAAAAATTTGTGCGCAAAATGATGGGGGTTTGTTTGCGATATGCTGACAACCATGAAGAAGCAGAAGATGTTCTACAAAATGGATTTGTAAGTGTTTTTCAAAACATAGAATCTTTTAAAGGAACCGGGTCGCTGGAAGGTTGGATAAGAAAGATCATGGTAAATACAGCACTTACGAATATTAGAAAAAATAAAAAACTAAAACAAAACATAGAGCTGGAAAGTGTTGAGTTTATGCTCCCCTCAACTAATCATATCAATGAGAGCTTTGCAGCTAAAGACTTATTAAAAATAATACAAACGCTCCCAACAGGGTTTAAAACGGTATTTAACCTTTATGCCATTGAAGGCTACTCACACAAAGAAATAGGTGATATGCTGGGTATTTCGGAAGGAACCTCTAAATCGCAGTATTCAAGGGCAAAAGCTTATTTACAAAAGTTAATACCAATCGACAGAGAATGAACATGAAGAAAAACGACAATATAGAGGATCTTTTCAAGGATTCTTTCGAAAATTTTGAAGCGGATGTAAAGCCTAAAACCTGGGATAATATTCAGGCAGCTCTAAAAGGAGCTGGAATTGGAGTTATCATTAAAACGCTGATTAATAAAATTGGAACCAACACCATTATTGCTGTTGTTTCATCGGCAGCTACGGTTGTTGGCACAATCATGATCATGAACTGGACCGGTACGGGAGCCAAAAAAGAGGTGAATGCTCCAGCGACATCACAAACTGCGAATTTACCTGCTGTTAAAGATGAAAACACTACCATTTCAGGCGCTCAAGAGACCGCAGCAGATTCCAAAAAAGAGACAAACACACCTGAATCAGCTGTAAATAATAAAACAATAGAGATCAAAGGAAACACAAATAACTCAACTGAAATTGTTGCAAATCATAAATCAAAAAATGATCTGAAAAATGTGATCGCAGAAATTGAATCTGAGAAGATCGCATCCATCAACTCAACAGCCATTGGCGGTGCTGTTCCTTTAATTGTCAATCTTTCCAACAAAGGATCAGGAAAGATCAATAAATGGGATTTTGGTGATGGCAAAACGGCTAAAAATATGGCAAATCCTGTCCATGTATACGATACCCCCGGCATTTATACAGTTGTTCTTACTTCGACAAGTGTGGATGGTAAAACAAAAAGTGATAGCATTAAGATTGAAGTGTATGGCAACTCTTCTTTATCAGACATCGCAAGTTCATTTACACCTAACGATGATGGTGATCGCGATTACTTTATCATCAATAGCGAAAACATTAAAAATATGAACGCAACTATTCTAGAAGGGAATGGCACAATTGTGTATAGCTACAAAGGCGTGGAAATCAAATGGGATGGCAGAAATAAAAAAGGAGAAAAAGTAAAAGAAGGCACTTATTACTATATCATTGATGCAGAAGGAATTGACGGAAAAAAAATTGAAAAGAAAGGCAGCATAAAACTTACGAGATAATCAATAATATCGTATTTTTGCGCTGAATATTTTCGAAAAACAAGACGACAGATGAAGAAATTATTACTACTATTTGCATTTAGCATTTCTACATACACAATACAAGCACAAGCAATCGATGCTGAACCTGAGGTTTCAACCGTTTGTGGGGGTGGATCAGCAAACTTAACAGCAACCGTTATTCCTGCAGGTAGCCCTGGAGCACCGGGGAGTTTACCTACTACTGATTATGCGATCAGCAGCATCCCTTTTTCTACTGACCCGCTTAATGCCGGAACACCGGTTTCGCTTACTGATGATAGTCAAACAGGGTTGGTTATTCCAATCGGCTTTACCTTTTGTTATTTCGGCAACCAGTATACTGTTGCAAATATTGGATCAAACAATTGGTTAAGTTTTAGTGCAGGGCAATCAAATACTTACACCCCACAAGCAATTCCAACAGCAACTAACTTCCCTGTAAACGCTATTTTGGGGCCATTTCAGGACATTAACCCCGGAGCCGGGGGAACAGTAATGTATGCAACATATGGTACTGCACCCTTCAGAAGGTTTGTTGTTTCATGGAACAATGTGCCTATGTTCTCTTGTACTGGACAATTATATTCAAGCCAGATCATTATTTACGAAACGACTAATATTATTGAAACCCATATCGCTAACAAGTCTGTTTGTGCCGGGTGGGTTGGTGGAAGAGCTACTCATGGTCTACAAAATACTACAGGAACTTTCGCAGTTGTTGTTCCGGGAAGAAATAATACACAATGGACAGCTAGTAATGAAGGCACAAGATTCACACCAAATGGCACCGCAACCTATACTATCAATTGGTACATTCTACCGGCAAACACATTGATAGGTACTGGACCATCCATAACTGTTACTCCAGTAACATCACCACAATATTACTATGCTGAAGTTGTGGGACCAAACGGCTGCAATCCTACAGGAAGCGGTGTAAACAATACTGACACTGTTGTTGTCTTCTCCAGCTCTTTAGCTGTTGATGCTGGACCATATACTGCTATCTGCGAAAACACATCAACAACATTGAATGCATTTGCACCAGGTGGCATAACTTATACTTGGTCACCGGCCACAGGTTTGAGTAATCCTACCATTCCGAATCCTGTGGCTAGTCCAACTACTACTACTACCTATACGGTAAATATTACGGATGCATTGGGCTGTAGTGGCATTGATACCGTTACAATTGCTGTTAACCCTGCCCCATTTGTGGATGCAGGATTTGGAGCAGCGATCTGTTTAGGTGACAATATTCAATTAAGCGGTAATGGCGCAGGGACGTTTGCATGGTCACCTTCTGCATCTTTGGATAATGCAACAATATCTACACCTACAGCAACGCCTAACGCTACTACAACTTATTCACTAACCATTACAGATGGTATTGGTTGTACTGCAACGGATACCGCTACAGTATTTATCTCTAATGGCAATGCAGATGCCGGTCCAACGGCCGCTATATGTGATGGAACAAGTACCACATTGAATGCGACAGGCGGAACAACTTATACCTGGGTTGCTTCTTCAACATTAAGTGCTACCAATATCGCCAACCCTACAGCCAACCCTACATCAACAACTACTTATACCGTAACAATTGATGATAGCAATACCGGATGTATCACAACGGATACAGTTACTGTTATTGTCAATTCAATTCCGGTAGCGGATGCGGGTAGTAACACATCATATTGTATTGGAGGAAGCACTGTTCTGAATGCCTCAGGGGGCAATACTTACAGCTGGTTGCCTTCTACTGCACTTAGCAGTCCAACAGTAGCTAATCCTACTGCTAATCCTACAATTACAACTACCTATACTGTTACTGTTTCAAGCGCAGCAGGATGTTCTTCTACTGATCTTGTAACGGTTACTGTAAATCAACTTCCTACCGTAGATGCAGGAAATGATATCAGTATTTGTCCTGGTGGCAGTGCTAATTTAAATGTAATTGGCGCACAAAATTATGTGTGGTCACCGGCTGCGAGTTTATCAAATAATACCATTCAAAATCCTACAGCAACACCAAGTGTAGCAACAACCTATACAGTTGTGGGAACCGATTCAAATGGTTGTAGCTCAACCGATTCAGTGAATGTAAGTTTGAACGGACTCACGATTGCAACTACAGCAAGTGCTACAACGATCTGTGCAGGGAACAGCAGTAACTTAAGCGTATCTGGCGCTACTAGTTATGTATGGACACCGGCCAGTTCTTTATCAAATGCCACATCCGCTAATCCTGTTGCTACACCGGCCACAACAACAACTTACACCGTTATTGGAAATGATGCGACATCAGGTTGTGCAGATACTACTACTGTTACAATCACAGTTAATAGCTTGCCAACTGTAAATGCAGGAGCAACATTATTGATATGTGCAGGCTCAACAGCTAACTTATCGGCTACAGGTGCAACGAATTATTCCTGGACACCAACAACATCCTTGAACAATCCAAACATTCCGAATCCAACTTCTACAGCAACAACAACTACACTATACACAGTTACGGGAACAGATCTGAACGGTTGTTCAGCATCGGATACTGTTTCTGTAATTGTTAATCCTGTTCCAAATGCAAATGCAGGAAATAATACTAGTATTTGTTTAGGTTCAAGTACAACATTAAATGCAACAGGTGGAACAACTTATAGCTGGTCGCCTTCTACAGGATTAAGTAACCCGGCTATTGCAAATCCTATCGCAACGCCAACCACAACAACAACGTATACCGTTACTGTTACATCCAATTTCTGTAGTGCTACTGCACAAGTAACTGTATCCGTAAATCCTGTTCCAACAGCTGGAGCAAGCACTACCAATGCAAACATTTGTGCCGGAGCTTCTACACAATTAACTGCTACAGGTGGTGGTAATTATGCATGGATACCAACAACCGGTTTAAGCAACCCGGCTATCGCAAATCCAATTGCATCGCCTTCTACCACTACAACATACAGCGTTATTGTTTCAACCGTAACAGGTTGTGCAGATACAGCAACTGTTACTATAAATGTGACCAATGCAATGAGTATTGCCGCATCTACTGTTACTCCTGAAACATGTGGCGACATAGATGGTACAATTACTCCCGGAGCGATCACCGGAGGAAACACTCCCTACTCGTATTCATTAAACGGTGGAGCTTCCCAATCATCATCGACATTTAACGGATTGGCTGCCGGCACATATACTGTTACAGTTACTGATGCTACCGGCTGTACATCTTCTACAACGGTTAGCGTTAATCAAGTTTTAGGTGTAAATGCCTCTTTCACTGCCAATCCTCCTACAGGAGTATATCCTTTGAACGTAGCATTTAGCAATTCAACAAGCGGAGCAACAAACTACATCTGGGATTTTGATAACGGATCAGGATCAACATTAACTAATCCAAGTACAGTATATCCTACAGTTGGACAATATACTGTAACATTGATTGCTTACAATAATAATCCTGCTTGTGCCGATACGGCAACATTTACGATCGATGTATTCGATGAAGTATTATTAGCTATACCAAATGTATTTACACCAAATGGTGATGGAAGCAATGATTTCTTCTTTGTAAGAACAAGTGGTGTAACCGAAATTAGCGGAACCATCTTTAATCGTTGGGGCAAGAAAATAACCGAATGGAATGGAACACCATCTTCTACTTTAGGATGGGATGGAAAGATCAATGGAAGTGTGGCTGCTGATGGCGCATATTACTACATTATCAAAGCAACCGGGGCAGACGGAAAAGACTATGAAGAAAAAGGATATTTACAATTGATCAATGGAAACTAAAAAGTAAAAGATCATAAATAAAAAGGGAGAGCGATCTCCCTTTTTTTATTTCAGGAATTCAATCTATCTAGGACTTTTATCACACACATTATCCGCAATTTTGTGTAAATTTGTAATCCCAATAAATAAAAAATATTATGTCAACAACCTTAACAGCAAATGCATTCGGAATAGAATCTGTTTTGAAGCAATTAGGATTAAAAGAAAACAACTATGGTGCTAGCACCGGTTTAAAACATACAATGACCAAAGGGAAAAAGATCGACTCTTATTCTCCTGTAGATGGTCAATTGATCGGAAGTGTAAATGCAGCCACCGCTGAAGATTATACTGCTGTTATGAAAACAGCCGAAGAAGCATTTAAAGTTTGGCGTTTAATGCCTGCACCTAAACGTGGAGAGATCGTTCGCCAAATGGGGGATGAATTACGTAAGTATAAAGAACCATTGGGGAAACTTGTTTCTTATGAAATGGGGAAAAGTTTACAAGAAGGATTAGGTGAAGTACAAGAAATGATCGACATCTGCGATTTTGCAGTTGGTCTATCCCGTCAGCTATATGGTTTAACTATGCACAGTGAGCGTCCAATGCACCGTATGTACGAGCAATGGCATCCATTTGGTGTAGTCGGCATTATCTCTGCATTTAACTTTCCTGTTGCTGTATGGAGCTGGAACTCTATGTTAGCATGGGTATGTGGTGACGTGTGTATCTGGAAACCAAGTTCAAAAGTTCCAATGTGCGCCATTGCCTGTCAAAACATTATTGGTGAAGTATTGAAACGCAACAATGTTCCTGAAGGAGTAAGCTGTTTGGTAATTGGAAATGAATCGGGCGACTTGATCAACAACGATAAACGTATTCCATTGGTATCTTTCACAGGATCTACGCGCATTGGTCGTCACGTATCAAAAACCGTTGCTGAGCGTTTTGGAAATACCATTCTTGAATTAGGAGGAAACAATGCGATCATTGTATCGGAACATGCCGACTTAAGCATGGTATTAGTAGGTGCTGTATTTGGTGCTGTTGGAACAGCTGGCCAACGTTGTACATCTACACGCAGATTGATCATCCACGAAAGTGTTTATAACAAAACAATTGATGTGATCAAAAATGCATACGGTCAGTTGAAGATCGGAAATCCATTGGATTCAGCAAACCATGTTGGACCATTGATCGATAAAGGTGCTGTTCAAGATTATTTGAATGCCATCGTAAAAGCAAAAGCAGAAGGCGGAAACATCATCGTTGAAGGTGGAGTATTGAGCGGAGAGGGTTACGAAAGCGGATGCTATGTGAAACCATGTGTTATTGAGGCAAAGAATGAATTTCATATTGTTCAGGAAGAAACATTTGCTCCAATTTTGTATGTAATGAAATATAAAACCATTGAAGAAGCAATTGCAATGCAAAATAATGTTCCTCAAGGTTTATCCTCTTCTATCTTCACAAACAATATGCGAGAAATGGAATTATTCCTTTCACATGCAGGTTCAGATTGCGGAATTGCAAACGTAAACATCGGAACATCCGGAGCGGAGATCGGTGGTGCATTCGGTGGTGAAAAAGAAACAGGTGGTGGACGTGAATCTGGATCGGATGCTTGGAAAGCCTATATGCGCAGACAAACAAATACCATCAACTATGGAACTAGTTTGCCTTTAGCGCAGGGAATTAATTTTAATATTTAATTTTCCCGCTACGGCATTCAGATTAAAATGTTGAGCGAATAAAAAGAAGCAATTTCAAAAACATGAATTTTCAAAAATCATTTTTCAAAAGCGGAATAACATTGATTATTTCGCTTTTGTTTTTACAAAGCACTGTTGCAAAAAACGACCTAAAAGAAGGAATGTGGAGAGGAGTTCTCAAACTCAACGACTCAACAGATCTTCCCTTCAACTTTGAAGTAAAAGGAAAGACCATGCAGATCATCAATTCAGATGAACGTATCATTGCGGATGAAATTACATTCAGCAATGATTCCGTGTTTATCCGGATGCCATTCTTTGATTCTGAATTTAAATGCAAACTCACAGGTGATTCTATCATGACCGGGAACTGGATCAACTATGCACGTAAAACAAATAATAGTATTCCTTTTAAAGCAGAATCCGGTAAGACACACCGCATCTGGAAAAATGCAGCCAAGGCTTGGGGTTTAAATGGAAGATATGAGACTTATTTTAGTCCGTTCACCAAGGATGAATATCCTGCAGTTGGAATTTTTAAAAGTGAAAATCAAAAAGGAATGCAAAAGGTGACAGGAACATTTTTAACGGAGACCGGTGATTACCGTTATTTGGAAGGTGCGGCAAATGGGTACACAACTATTCTTACCTGCTTTGATGGATCTCACGCCTTTCTATTTAAATTCAAAGGATATAAAGACACGATCAATGGCGTATTTTATTCCGGCTCTCATTTTTCTGAGCCTTTTTACATGCTAAAAAATGATTCCGCGAAATTAGCCGATCCAAATTCACTCACCTTTATGAAACCCGGTTCTGAAAAGATCGAATTTTCATTTAAGGACTTGGAAGGGAAAACGGTTTCATTATCCAATGCTAAATACAAAAACAAGGTTGTCATCATTCAGCTAATGGGTACCTGGTGTCCGAATTGTGTTGATGAAACTAAATATCTTGCCGGCTTTCATAAAAAATACAATAAAAAAGGAGTAGAAGTGATCGGCTTGGCTTTTGAACGTACCGATGATTTTAATAAAGCGGTTCAAAATGTTAATCGTCTTAAAAACAGATTCGATGCTAAATACGATTTTCTAATTACCGGAAAAACAGGAGCACAGCAAGCATCGGAAGCGCTTCCTATGTTAAACAAGGTTATGGCGTTCCCTACTACTATTTATGTAGATAAAAAGGGTGTTGTCAGAAAGATCCATACCGGATTCAGCGGTCCGGCTACCGGTGAAGAATACAATAAATTTGTGGAACAAACAGGCTTGTTCATTGATAAATTATTGAGTGAATGATTTAAAACTGCTCATTATCATAAAAAAACATCTCTAAAAAGCATTACTTTGCATTATTAAACTAAAACCTCAAAATAAAAAAATGAAAAAACTACTTTTCGCAGCAAGCATTGCAACTTTCTTCTTATCAGCATGCGGCAATCATCAGGAAGAAACTAAGACAGAAGTATCATCAGTAGATACTAGCTTAATGTATTTTGGAGATAGCATAACCATGGATGGTGCTGTTGCTGCCGATCAATTAATGACTCAACTTACAGGAAAAGATTCTATTCAAGTGAAATTAACAGGCACCATTGCTGAGGTCTGTCAGAAAAAAGGATGCTGGATGAATATGAACATCGGGAATGACAAATCTATGAAAGTTCGTTTTAAAGACTATGCGTTCTTTATGCCAAAAGATGCAGCAGGAAAAACAGTTTTCATTGAAGGATGGGCTTACAATGATACCATTCCCGTAAATGAGTTAAAACATTATGCGGAAGATGCGGGTCAAACAAAAGAAGAAATTGAAAAGATCACAGAACCTGAAATTAGTATCTCATTCGAAGCAAATGGTGTCATCATTAAAAAATAAATTTCTTGTTTTAGGCGCATTGTTCCTATTCGTTTTTTTAGCGAACTGCTCCAATAATAGCAACAAACAGGAAGCAGCTATTGCTGATTCTGCCAACTGCGAAAAACCAAAGCCATTGAATCCGAACGGTGATAGCGAGTTGGCTTTACTTATGCGCAAAATGATGCATGCTTCGGAAAGCATGAAAGAAATGGTGTTGCAAGGGAACGTGCCTAAAGAATTTCCGGAAGAGTTCATGAGCATTCATACAGCCCAACCCACCGATTCCGAAACAAAAAAAGCTTCTTTCGATGGATTTGCAAGCAGCTATATCAGTAATGTCAAAACATTTGTAAGTTCTCCCAAAGAAGAATTGACCAAAAATTACAATGCCATGATCACTGCTTGTGTCAATTGCCATTCTGAACATTGTCCGGGCCCACTCAAAGCCATCAATAAATTGAAGATAAATGAATAACAAAAAACCTCGAAGAATATTCGAGGTTTTTTGTTTATCAACATCTCAAAAAGAAAGCATAAGTTTTTCTATTTTCGCTATTGAATTATGGCCAAACTAAAAACAACTTATTTCTGTCAGAATTGTGGTGCTCAATCTGCTAAATGGATCGGGAAATGTCCATCCTGTAATGAATGGAATACCTATGTAGAAGAAGTAGTTGAAAAAGGAAATGATTCAAAAACACCGGGTATCGTGAGTACGAGTACACAACGTGCTGCTAAACCACAACTCGTATCAGAGATCAACCTCTCTGAACAACACCGCATCCCTGTTTATGACAAGGAATTATCACGTGTATTGGGTGGTGGCATTGTTCCGGGTTCTCTCATTCTATTTGGCGGTGAACCGGGCATCGGCAAATCGACCCTGATGTTGCAGATAGCCGTGAACATGAAAAACCTGAAAGTGCTTTATGTATCAGGCGAGGAAAGTGAACAACAGATCCGTATGCGTGCAGAGCGTATTGGGATGAACACAACATCCTGCTATATTCTTACGGAGACCTCTACACAAAATATCTTTAAACAAATTGAAATGCTGGAGCCGAATTTACTGATTGTAGATTCTATCCAAACATTACACTCTGCTCATATTGAATCATCACCGGGTAGTATATCGCAAATACGCGAATGCACAGCCGAACTATTACGCTATGCTAAAGAAAGTGGCACTCCTGTATTTTTGATCGGACACATTACTAAAGATGGAAGTCTTGCCGGTCCAAAAGTATTGGAGCACATGGTAGATACTGTTTTACAATTTGAAGGTGATCGAAATCATGTGTACCGTTTATTGCGCACTACCAAAAACCGATTTGGCTCTACTAATGAATTAGGAATTTATGAAATGCAGGGAAGTGGTTTGCGGGAAGTAAGTAATCCTTCTGAAATATTGATCACCAACCGCGAAGAATTAGTGAGTGGCGTTTGTATCGCTGCAACGATGGAAGGAATGCGTCCGATGCTGATCGAAACACAAGCATTAGTAAGTAGTGCTGCTTATGGAACGCCACAACGTTCATCAACAGGATTCGATCTTCGAAGATTGTCCATGTTACTTGCTGTTTTGGAAAAACGTTGTGGTTTCCGTTTAGGAATAAAAGATGTGTTTTTAAATATTGCAGGCGGTATCAAAGTAGAAGACCCCGGAATTGACTTAGCGCTTGTATGTGCTGTGCTTTCTAGCAATGAAGACATGCCTATTTCTCCAAAAACATGTTTTGCCGGAGAAGTTGGTTTAAGTGGTGAGATTCGTCCTGTTAACAGGGTTGATCAACGTATATCAGAAGCCGAAAAATTAGGCTTCGAACATATCTTTATTTCAAAGTACAATAAGAAGGGATTAGATCTGAACAGTTATAAGATCAAGATCACCATGGTTGGAAAAATAGAAGAAGTATTCAGTTTGTTATTCGGATAATCTATTTCAACTCTACTGTCTTTTCTTGCTTCGCTTTCATCCTGCCAATTGGCTGGGCAAATTCACTCAGGCCTTCTGAACGTAAGAAATTCTCAAAATCGTTTTTATGGTTTTCATTGACAGCGATCAATAATCCACCATTGGTTTGTGGATCACAAAGCGTCAACAATGAATTTCCACTTATCCCTGATACTTTTTGATCATAGCTTTTCCAGTTTCTGAAGCTGTTATCAGGCACACACATCATTGCAATATATCCATCCAAGCCTTCGATCAATGGAATATGGTTATATTCTATTTCAGCTGTAAGGCTTGCTCCTTCTGCCATCTCGATCACATGTCCTAATAATCCAAAACCGGTTACATCGGTCATCGCACTAACATAATCCAATGCGCCTACTTTCTCCCCCAACTTATTCAGCTGTTTCATTTGAGCTGCTGCTACACCTATATGTTCCGTTTTTAATTGTGCTTTTTTTTCGGCTGTGGTCAATACTCCGACACCCAGTTTTTTAGTCAGATAGAGAAAATCTCCCTCTATTGCAGTATTATTTTGTTTCAGATCTTTCGGATGGATCAAGCCTGTTACTGCTAAACCAAATATAGGTTCCGGACTATCAATGCTATGTCCACCTGCCAATGGAATTCCTGCTTGTACACAAATCTTACGTGCACCCTCGATCACTTTTTGTGCAAGCTCTGGCGATAATTTATTGATTGGCCAACCTAAAATTGCAACGGCTAATAATGGTTTACCACCCATGGCATACACATCGCTGATCGCATTAGCAGAAGCGATCATACCAAAATCATGCGCATCATCCACAATGGGCATAAAAAAATCGGTAGTACTGATCACCGCTTGATCATCACTGATCAAATAAACAGCAGCATCATCATTGGAGCTGTTGCCTACCAGTAATTTTTTATCAGTAGGAACTGCAATGTTCGACTTTAATATCTGCTCTAAAGTGGCAGGTGTTATTTTACAGCCGCAGCCGGCTCCATGACTATATTGTGTTAACCTGATCTCTTCCATATTATTTCTTCCAATTCCTAAGTGAAATAGCGATATGAATAATATCCATCCTTTCAAAAGGAAAATGGATCATTTTTTCTTTCGGTCTATTCTCTTCGCCAAAACGGTATGTTTTATCATAATACACCAAACATACTTCAAACGCTGTTTTTATATCTCCTTGCTCTAATGCTTCAATTGCTCTTTTTACATGTTGACCACCCAATCTTTTTTCAATCCGAAGTACTGCATCTGTTAATTCTTCTTTGGAAAAATTTCCATATTCTTTCAATAGATAATCTAAGCGTATCTCATCCGGGAGACCAACACTTACTACTGTTGCTGCGGCCATTTGCTCCCACAATCCTAAAGGCAAAACCACTTTTCCGATCTTCCTGCTTTCATTCTCTATCCAGCATCTTTTTAAGGGATCGATCTTGCTCAATTGTAAATACAATTCATTTTCAAATTGTTCTTGTGTAGGTTGAGGCGCTTCACCCAATGATCCAAAAGAAGAGCCTTTGTGATGTGCTAATCCTTCCAAATCGATGATCTGTTCTCCAAGTTTTTTCAACTCATGCAAAATCAATGTTTTCCCCGTGCCTGTTTTCCCTCCAAGGATCACTACATTCTTTTGTTTATCAAAACTATCGAGAACAAGATTGCGGTATTGTTTGTATCCGCCTTTTAGTGTATAACATTTGAATCCGTAAGTTTCAAGAAACCAAGCCATACTGGAACTTCGCATCCCTCCACGCCAACAATGAACCAAGAAGACCCCTGTCTTATTGATCTTTATTCCTTCTTTAACATATTCATGAAGTTTAGGGCCAACGATCTCCAGGCCTTTTAAAATGGCCGGCTCACGACCTTCTTTTTTGTATATGGTCCCAACAATGGCTCTTTCTTCATTGCTAAAAATAGGTAAATTGATAGCAGATGGAATGTGACCTTGTGCAAATTCAGCAGGTGTACGAACATCAACTACCGGATGTTCTTCCGATAATCTTATGAATTCGTTTATGTCGATTGGTGTTGGCACCTATCCGGGATTAAATTATTTTGAATGTACGCTCACCATTTTTGCAATTTCAATTGCGCGCTGCTTTACTGCATCTACATTTGCTCCCGGTTTGTCATATGTAAGAGCAACTGCCATCCTGCGGTAAGGACGTGTTGTAGGCTTACCAAAAATTCTAAGATCGCTCAGCTTATTATTCATGGCATTCTCTACTCCTGAATACGTTGGATTGACACCTTCTTTATCTGCTAATATCACTGCACTTGCCCCCACTCTTTCCAATGTAATTTCGGGAATAGGAAAACCTAATACAGCACGGGCGTGCAATTCAAACTCGGAAAAATTTTGCGTGCCGGCCAATGTTACCATTCCTGTATCATGTGGACGTGGAGACAGTTCAGAAAAATAAACACCCTCTGGAGCTAAGAAAAATTCTACTCCCCACAGACCTGCTCCACTTAATGCTTTGGTTACTTTTTCAGCCATGTCCTGTGCTTCTTTTAAATGCTCAGGCTTTATTTGAGCCGGTTGCCAGCTTTCCTGATAATCGCCTCTTTCCTGGCGGTGACCGATAGGAGGACAAAATAATGTTTCTCCATTTTTTTGAGTAACAGTAAGTAAGGTGATCTCTGAATCAAATTTTACAAAAGCTTCTGCGATCACTTCTGTATAATCTCCTCGTTTGCCCGATTGAGCATAATCCCATGCCTTTTGAATATCCGCTTCTGATTTGATCACACTCTGCCCTTTACCGGATGAGCTCATCAATGGTTTTACAACACATGGAATTCCAACTGATTTAACTGCAGTAACCAACTCCTCATAGCTATTCGCATATTCATATTTAGCTGTTCGCAAACCTAATTCTTTTGCTGCCAGATCACGGATCGCTTTTCGATTCATGGTAAAGTTGGCTGCTTTAGCACTTGGAACTACTTGTATATTCTGTTTTTCATAATCATAAAAACGTTCCGTTCGAATAGCTTCTATCTCCGGAACAATGATATCGGGCTTGTGCTTCGCAACAATTCTATCTAACTCCGCTCCATCCAGCATATTGATCACCTCACGCTCATCCGCTACCTGCTGCGCAGGAGCATCGTTGTAAGAGTCAACTGCAATTACATACTGCCCTAAACGTTTAACCGCAATAACAAACTCTTTTCCAAGCTCACCGGAGCCCAATAGCATTACTTTTTTCATGATTTAATTTTATGAGTAGCAAAAATAAAAAGAGAAAGCGGACGAATCCGCTTTCTCCTAACAATTTTATGAGTTTTTATTTCACAATTAGTTTCTGACTGTAGATCTTATTATTTGAAGATGCAATAACGATATAAACACCTGATGCTAACCTGTCTTCCATATCCAAAGCAACTAACTGATTGTTTTCTGATATCAAATTTACCTTTGAATAGAACTCCCGTCCTTGAATATCACGAACAACAACTAAAACATTCTGGTCTTTTAATCCAGCAAAATCAATCGTCAATAATTCGTCTGCATCAGATGGATTGGGGAAAACGCTAATTCCATCATCACCAAAGTAATAGTTAACGGGAACTAGATGAGAATAGCTATAATTCCCATTAAAATCGGTTTGTTTTAATCGATAATAAGAGATGCCTTCGTATGGATCATTGTCTGTGTCAAAATATTCCTTTACTGTTGTGCTATTTCCAGCACCATCAACAATTGAGAGTGTTTCAAAATTAATTCCATCTTTCGTTTTTTCAATTGTAAAAAAGTCATTATTCACCTCTGAAGCTGTAGTCCAATTAACTTCCACCTTTTTATCCTTTGTAATTGCACTAAAATTTAAAAGCTCTATGGGCAATGGACTAACAGTCCAGTTTTTAGTCCCTATTGTATAATAGCCATCATTTGTAAGATCTAATGCATTAAACTTTACCCTATCTCCGGGGGTTGAATTCGCAACAGCAAGCTCTGTCCAATTACCGGTTTGTCCCGCTCTATAAAGAAGTACATAATCTGAAGCAACACCAAGGGTTAATCCAACAATTCCTCCATCACTCATATCAAATTCTATATCCGTATTTATATTTGTAGAAGCATTTGTAATGTCTAGATACCATACACGCTGCCAACGGGCATTATTTGTCCCTGTCATTCCGCCCACATCGGTCATTATTTGTGTATTAGTCGGAAAGGCATGGCCTGCAATAATATAATCACCATTATTTAAACCCGAATTAACAGTCATCTTTAAACCTTTAGAAACAGAGGCGGCAAATGAAGAATTGTTTCCGGTTGACTCCTGACCTACACCTGCTACATCGCGATCATAATCTCCGTTTCCGGCATTATCCCCCTGATACTTGTCATTAGCTGATAAGGCAATGTTGTACTTTGAAGATAAATAATTATCTACAATTATTCTCTGAGCATCATTTAATGCTGATCTGTAAACAATAATCTCAGACATATACCCATTGAACGGTCTGTTATCTGAAGCATGTGTAGCACCAATAACAAGTGGAGAAGGTTTATCTGCAACTGTCGCACTTGTTTCGGCAGATGTTTTTCTTAACACTTCTGCATCATATATCTTAGAACGGTTTGCTGCCGTCAACGTACCGTCATAAACAACATCCAAAATATAATTAGTATTGACACTATAAGAATAGGTTCCTGTATTAAACCTATCACCAAGCCCATCAATATCACAATAAAAATAATTGCTGGAGTAGTAGAATAACATAAAAGCCTCATCAACATCAATTGTTGTTCTTTTGGAGATGATCGACTTTGCATTTCCATCAAATCCTTTCATCCGTGTTACTGTAAAAAAGCTGTATCCATTAGTATTATCTAATAATGAATTATCTGCAGCAGATAGAAAATCATTTTGTCCGGACGTACTATTGTTATCAAATTCAATTGCAGGCATTGAATTCATTAAAGAAGAAACATATGTTGGCTGCTGCACTGAAGTAGATTGCGATACATTGATCGAGTTTCCAGATTGGTCTGCCCAGCTACTTATAGCAGCACCATTTGTAGTTGTAGATGTTCCTGCATCTGCTTTTAACCACAAAACATTATTAGTACTGGAACCTACGCCCGCAGGACCTGTTTGTGTATAAGCGAAATCATTAATTAAAAATGTTAAGAATAGAAGTAATAAATGTTTCATTTTGCTATAGTTCTACCCGTAAATATACAAAATGAAGGTTAAAATTCATACTCAATATTTTTACAAAAATCAGGTCTCCAAACACCGAAATCTAAAAGAAGCAGTTTTAATGATATTTTATATATTTTTGCATCTTCTAAAAAACGATTAATCATGTACGGAAAATTTCAAGAACATCTTCAGGCAGAACTAAAAAACATAGAAGATTCTGGCTTATTCAAAAAAGAGCGTATCATCACCAGCGAGCAAGGTGCGGTAGTAAAAGTAAACGGAAAGGATGTATTGATCTTTTGTGCCAACAATTACCTTGGATTATCATCGCATCCAAAAGTGATTGAAGCGGCACATAAAACATTGGACCGTCACGGCTACGGAATGAGTAGTGTCCGTTTCATTTGCGGAACTCAAGATATTCATAAAGAATTAGAGCAAAAGCTATCCAAATTTGTTGGTCAGGAAGACACCATTCTATATGCAGCATGCTTTGATGCAAATGGCGGTGTATTCGAACCCCTTTTAGGCGAAGAAGATGCGATCATCTCCGATGAACTGAACCATGCTTCTATCATTGATGGTGTTCGTTTGTGTAAAGCACAAC
This sequence comes from Bacteroidota bacterium, assembly GCA_017303895.1. Classification (GTDB taxonomy): domain Bacteria; phylum Bacteroidota; class Bacteroidia; order 2-12-FULL-35-15; family 2-12-FULL-35-15; genus 2-12-FULL-35-15. The sequence continues at coordinate 329,280 of JAFLBF010000001.1, forward strand.
GTTACCGCTATAAGAACTGTGACATGGCTGATTTGGAAGAACAATTAAAAGCAGCACAAAAACAACGCTTCCGCTTGATCGTAACGGATGGCGTATTCTCGATGGATGGATTTGTTGCTCCTTTGGATAAGATCTGTGATCTGGCTGATAAATACAATGCTATGGTAATGGTGGATGAAAGTCATGCCAGTGGTTTTATCGGTAAAACCGGACGTGGTACCATCGAATTAAAAAATGTGATGCACCGTGTAGATATTGTTACAGGAACGTTAGGAAAAGCATTGGGTGGTGCCATGGGTGGATTTACTGCCGGCAAAAAAGAGATCATTGAAATGTTACGTCAGCGCTCACGTCCATACTTGTTTAGTAATTCATTGGCTCCACACATAGTTGGTGCTTCTATTGCAGTATTGGATATGTTGAGCGAAACAACCACACTACGCGATAAATTAGAGTGGAATGTAAAATACTTTAAAGAAGGAATCAAAAAGGCCGGGTTGGAAATTAAAGATGGAGAATCGGCCATTGTTCCGGTAATGCTTTATGATGCAAAATTGGCGCAGGAGTTTGCAGCAAAATTACTGGACGAAGGAATTTATGTTACAGGATTTTTCTACCCTGTTGTTCCTAAAGGACAAGCACGTATTCGTGTTCAACTTTCTGCAGCACACGAAAAAGAACATCTGGATAAAGCTTTAGCAGCTTTTGAAAAAGTAGGCAAAGCATTGGGTGTTATTAAGTAGAACCGAGTCATTGAAAATAAAAAAGCCTCAGCAAAATTATGCTGAGGCTTTTTTATTTTGAATTTTTTATTCTTCCACACCTACATGCATCAAAGCATCGCCTTGATTAATGACCGGTTGATTGTTGATCCCTAAAATATACCCATCAAAAGGTGCTACCAGTTTTTCCTCATGTTCACCGTATGGATCGCAGATCATACCAATGATCTCTCCTTTTAAAATATGTGCTCCATTTGTTTTGGAAGTATGAAACAAGCCGGATGATTTGGCACGGATCCAGGATGTTTTATTTAAAAGTACTGTTGGATTGTTTGGTATTTCCAGGTCGACCATGTTCAAATGCTTCATCAAACGTAAACATCCATTCATTCCTTCATTGATACTCAAATAGTCGAAACGGGAAGATTCTCCGCCTTCAAAAACTAAAATAGATTTTCCTTTTTTAGAGGCTTCTTTTCTTAATGTATTATCACGGAATGGAGAATTAACGATCAATGGAGGAGAGAATTTTTTACCAAGATCCAAATTTGTTTTACTATTGAATACACAACGCAACTGAGGATAGTTGTTGATCTTGGCTCCACCTGTATGAAAGTCAATTCCAAAATCAATTTGTGGAATGATCTCATTCATCAGATCAAAAGCAATGCGACTTCCCAAAGAACCATTTCTGCTTCCCGGAAAACATCTGTTCAGATCGCGTCCATCGGGCAGATCTCTTGAACCGTATAAAAATGAAATGATATTGATTACAGGTATAGCAATGATACTTCCACAAAGTGGATTGCGCACATCATCGCGTGTGATCAATCGTCTAACAATTTCAATCCCATTGATCTCATCGCCATGCATTCCGGCTAAGATCAACAATGTTGGTCCCGCCTTGATAGAACGATATACATAAACCGGAATTTCAATGATGGTTTTTGTTGGTAATTGATACAAATTCAAATTTACCTGAGCCGAACTGCCCGGATGAATGTTCGTACCGTTGATATGAATTACTTTGTTTGTGTAGCTCATGCTTATGCGTGATTAAACTCATTACGCTCAACATACTCAATGATCTTTCCTGCAATATCCACACCCGTTGCCCCTTCAATTCCTTCCAAGCCCGGTGAAGAATTTACTTCCATTACCAATGGTCCACGGGATGATTGCAACATATCCACCCCAGCAATTGCTAAACCTAATTTTTTGGCAGCTTTAATAGCTGTTTCTCTTTCTTCTTTTGTAAGCTCAATTACATTGGCACTTCCGCCTCGGTGCAAATTACTTCTGAATTCGCCCGGTAATCCCTGACGTTTCATAGCTCCAACAATTTTACCATCTACAATGAATGCACGAATATCTGCTCCACCTGCTTCTTTAATAAATTCCTGAACCAATATATTTGCTTTTAATGCCAGGAATGATTCAATAACAGATTTAGCTGATTTATGTGTTTCCGCCAAAATTACTCCGATACCTTGTGTGCCTTCTAATAACTTGATCACAACCGGTGCACCACCGACTTGTTCCAATACATTATCAATATTTTTAGGAGCCGATGCAAATGCAGTTTTCGGCATTCCTATTCCTGCTTTAGCTAATAATTGTAAACTGCGTAATTTATCACGGGAGCGAACCAATGCTTGCGACTCTACAGAAGAAAATACTTTCATCTGTTCAAACTGACGAACAACTGCTGCACCATAAAAAGTAACCGATGTTCCAATACGGGGAATGATCGCGTCTATTCCGGTGATCTCTTTCCCACCATAAAAAATATGTGGATTTCCTTTTTCAATAACCAATACACATTTTAAGTGGTCAAGCACCACCACTTCGTGTCCACGCTGTTCCGCAGCCTCTACCAATCTTCTGGTTGAATATAATTTAGGGCCACGCGATAAAATTGCAATTTTCATCTGTATAATATAATTTGTTTTTTAAATTGTCATCTGGAATACGCCATGCTATATTCTTTAAAGTTTGTGAACAAGGTGCATGGCTATTTCATTCAATAAAATATTAGGAGTTCTTTTTTTTCTTTTTGATAACAGGAGGTATGTTGTTTAATAAGCTCACATCAACAATAAATCTGTTCTTCAACAGCTTTCTTCCGATTAATACCGGATAGCGCATATTGCCTCTGTGTGTCAACGAAATTACTGATTTAATTCGTTTTCGTCCAATTTTTACAAGGGTTTTTATGATATATCTTTTTTCTACCTCGCCAAAGGAGTTTTTGATCTCTTTTTGAGTGAATTCAGAAAAATGTTGCTCCTGCTCATTGTACTCAGGATGGCTTGGATCTAACAGCTTAAAGTAAAGCACCCCGTTTTCTTCACGGATATCATGGCAATGCAAAGCAGTTGTGTAGGCTCCGGTATCTACTTTCGCTACAATACCATACAAACCCAGTTCGGGAAAGTCAACTACTTCCCGTCTACCGATCGTTAATTTTTGTTTTGGAGTGCTCATGCTGAAAATCATACGCAAGATAAAAAATTTAATCAAAGATTAATACTAATTTTGAGGCATATCATTCATGGAAAAACAAGTTGATTATATCATTTTTGGACAGGGAATAGCCGGAACTGTTCTTGCCTATACACTCATCAAAAATGGCAAGAAGGTGCATATTGTTGACGACAACTCGATCTCTGCCTGCTCCCGAGTGGCAGCAGGAAATTTTAACCCCATTGTTTTTAAACGATTGGTTAAAAGCTGGATGGCCGATGAGCTGATCCCCTTTGCCGATCATTTTTACAGAGAATGTGAGCAGTTTTTGAATCAGAAATTTTATTGGAAAAAGGAGATCGTTAAGATCTTTGCTGAGGAAAATGAACGGGATTTTTGGCTAAAAAAATCTTCTGACGAGAGTGTATCCAACTATCTGAGTAAAAACATTGAATCTGAATTTTTCCCGGACATTATCCATAATCCACTCGGAGCAACTTTTGTAAAAGGCGCTGCCAATCTGTTTGTTTCTAAATATTTAGACGATTTCAGAAATTACTTTATCAAGAACGGGCTTTTGTCGTCCGAAAAATTCGACTATCAAAATGTTTTCCTAAACTCATCCGGTGTAAATTATAAGAATATTCAAGCAAAAAAATTGATCTTTTGTGAAGGGTATAAAATCATGGATAACCCCTTCTTTAATTGGATCCCGCTAAAACCTGCAAAAGGGGAAGTGATTACCGTAAAGATCAAAAACCTGCCAACAGATAAGATCATCAATAAAGGAGTGTATATGCTTCCCATTGGTGACGACCTATTTATTGTAGGAACAACTTACGACTGGAACAACCTGAATGATGAACCTACGGAAAAAGCCAGAAATGAGATCGCTGAAAAGTTGAGTAAAGTACTAAAGGTGCCATTTGAGATCGTTGATCAGCAAGCAGGTGTGCGCCCTTCCGTGAACGACCGCAGACCGGCTATCGGACTGCATCCCGAACATACAAGTTTAGGCGTTTTCAATGGCATGGGTACCAAAGGAGTAATGCTCTCTCCTTACTTTTCAGAACATTTTTATTTGCATCTTGAAAAAGGAACCTCACTTGATAAAGAGGTGAATATCAGCAGATTCCAGAAATGATCATTTTCTTTTATGGAATAATAAGCTAACTTGCATCTATACTTTGCGAGCATTTTGGTCGTTTACAAAACGTTTTATTTATACTTCATTCTATGACATTCAAAAAAAGTTTTTTAGTTCTAAGCTTGGCAATTGCCAGTATTGTGGGAGCGATAACTGCAACGGCTTACCAAACCAACAACAAGCCAACCTTATTAATATTCCCAAAAGGTAGTACCTACGAAAAAGAATGGGCAAAAGTAGATTCATTAGCAAAGAAAGGATTGAACCGTTCGGCTCTTGATGTTGTAAATGGTATTTACGACAAAGCAAAAACAGAAAGCAATGCTTCTCAGTTCGTAAAAGCGATCATCCACCGGATGAAGTTCGAGCAATACATGGAAGAATATTCATTAGTGAAAGCATTGAACAAACTGAACGAAGAGGCGAAAGGATCCAAATTCCCTGTGAAGCCTATTTTACATTCGATCATTGCTGAAAGCTACTGGAACTATTACGAACAAAACCGCTATGAATTTTACGACCGCACTGAAACTGTAAATTTTGACAATGAAGACATCACCACCTGGGATGTAAAAAAGATCGTTGATCAGGTGATCAAAAATTATCAAGCCTCTCTTACTAGTATTGACAGTCTTAAACGCACCCCTCTGAATATCTATGACGATATTTTAGTAAAATACACCGGTTCAAGAAAATTCCGTCCGACACTCTATGATTTTATTGCGCACCGCGCAGTAGATTTTTATATGAATGAAGAACCGGATATCACATCACCGGCATACAAATTTGAACTGACATCAGAAAGCTATTTCTGGAACATAGACGACTTCTCCAAAATAAATATCGAGTCAAAAGACAGCATGTCGCTTAAATATTATGCGATCAAAACATTACAGGATCTTATCCGCTTTCATGCATTGGATAACAATCCACAAGCATTGGTGGACGTTGACCTAAAAAGATTGTCATTCGTAAGAAAAAATGCGGTATCAGAAATAAAAGACAGCTTATATCTGAATGCTTTGCAAGACCTTGAAAAAAGGTTCAGTAACCACATTTCATCGGCTGAAGTAAATTATCAGATCGCATCATTCTACAATGAAAAAGGCAATAAATACATTCCACTTCAGGGAGATGAAAATAAATGGATGAAAAAACAAGCCGTGGAACTATGTGAAAATGTGATTAAAAAATATCCGGACTCTGATGGTGCTAAAAATTGTGAAGTACTGAAAGCACAGATCCTTTCGCACGGGTTATCATTTGTAACTGAAAAAGTAAACCTTCCTCTTAAGCCTTCCAAAGCATTAGTAAGTTATCGAAATGTTAAAACTGTTCATATCCGTATTGCCGAAATGAACATCGATAAATACAATAAAACAATTGAACGCTTATATGGAGAAAAGTTGATTCAAGAATACTTAAAATTAAAACCTGTAAAAGAATATACACTTGAACTTCCGGATGATGGCGATCATCAAAACCATAACACTGAGATCAAAATTCCTGAATTAGGTTTTGGGCATTATGTTATTTTGATCGGTTCAGACAAATCCTTTTCTACCAAAAACAATGGAGTGGCATATGCTGCAACCTGGGTTTCCAATATCAGTTATGTGAACCGCAGAACGGAAAATGGCAGTTATGATTTTTATGTTCAGAACCGTTCAACCGGTGAGCCACTGAAAGGCGTAACTGCGCAATTGTATTATGAAAAATATAATTATACGCTTCGTAAATATGAATATGTACGTTCCGAAAAATACACAAGTGACGAGAATGGCTATTTCAATGTTCCTCCAGCAAATGACTATCGCAACTTTAGTATTGATTTCACCTATAAATATGATCTAGCAGGAGCAAATATTACCGACAAACTACAAACCGATAATGGAATTTATCAGTACCGTAACTACGAAAAAGATAAACGTAAAGTAGCGAAAACCTTTTTCTTTTTGGATAGAGGAATTTATCGTCCGGGACAAACTGTTTACTTTAAAGGGATCATGATCAATACAGATGGTGAAAGCAATGAGATCATGCCGAATACTTCTACAACGGTGACATTCTATGATGTAAACTATGAAGAAGTATCCAAACTTGAATTAAAAACAAATGAGTTTGGAACCTTCAATGGCACATTCACAACACCAACAGGATTACTTAATGGCCAGATGAGTATAAGCAATGGAAGTGGTACAACTTATTTCTCGGTGGAAGAATACAAGCGTCCAAAATTTGAAGTGACCTTCAAGCCGGTTGAAGGAAGTTATCGACTAAATGAAAACATCAAAGCTACCGGAATAGCAAAAGCATACTCCGGTGCATTGATAGATGGAGCTGAAGTAAAATACAGAGTTGTTCGAAATGCATCTTTCCCTTATTGGTGGTATTGGTGGAGAGGATATTATCCTACTTCTGCCGAAATGGAGATCACCAATGGTGTAACTACCACCAACGATACAGGTGCCTTTTTTGTTGACTTTAAAGCATTATCTGATCCAAGTGTTCCTAAGTCGTATCAACCGACATACAACTACACCATTTATGCAGATGTAACTGATATTAATGGAGAAACACACAGCTCACAAACATATGTAAGTGCTGCATACACAGCATTAAATTTAAACGTAAATATTCCTGCCCTGCTCGAAAAAGAAAACACAGACGCATTTGCAATTTACTCAACGAACATGAGTGGGCAATTTGAAAAAGCATCGGGAACTGTGAGTATCTATAAATTAAAAGAGCCAACAAAAACGTATCGTGATCGCTCTTGGGCTAAACCGGATAAATACATGATGAGTAAAGAAGAGTTTGAAAAGCTTTACCCGGAAGATGAATACAAGGACGAGAATAACATGTATAAATGGGAAAAAGCTGAAAAAGTATTTGAGAAAATTTTTAACAATACATCCAGTCAAGTTCCTCTTAAAACAGGCGGCTCTACCAAAGTAAATAATAACGACTCTATACGAATAAACAACCTTGCATCATGGAAACAAGGAGTATATATTTTGGAGGCAAAAAGTAAAGATGCCTACGGAGAAGAAGTAAAAGACATTAAATATTTTACCGTTTTTTCAAACAAAGGCACCGAAGTTCCTAATGAGAACATCTGGTTCAAACAACTCAGCGAAAGAGCCGTTGAACCCGGTGAAAAAACCACATTCATCATTGGATCCAAACTGGAAAATGTAAAGGTTTTATACGAGATCGAACAAAAAGGACAGATTGTAAAAAAAGAATTTATTGCTCTAAATAAAGAACAAAAACTAATCGAAATTCCTGTTGAAGAGAAACACAGGGGCAATTTTGCCTACCATTTACTTTTTGTAAAGAACAACAGGGTTTATTCTCAAAAAGCTATCGTAACCGTTCCTTATACCAACAAAGAATTGGATCTTGAATTCGAGACCTTCCGAAACAAATTGCAACCGGGTCAGAATGAAGAGTGGAAAATAAAGATAAAAGATAAAAAAGGAGATAAAGTAGCTGCTGAAATGATGGCCACATTGTATGATGCATCTTTGGATGCATTTAAACCTAACGATTGGTATTTCAATATTTATAATAATTACTACTCTAATTTATACTGGGATGTCAACAAAGGGTTCGGAAATATAAATGGGAATCTGTATAGCACCGATTGGAACAAAACACCGGTTGGAGCCTATAAATATTATGACAGACTCAATTGGTTTGGTTATAATAACTACTATTATAATTATCGCTACGATGGGGATATGGATCTTGACGAAGTAAGCGTTAGAGGATCAAGGTCAAATGGGGCAGTTCTTCAGTCTATCTCCGGAGTGGTGGCAGCAGAAGAAAAAGTTGCGGAAACTGAAACTGTTACAAAAAACAAAGACAAATCAGGGGCTAAAAAAGAAAGTGCAAATGGTTGGGCAGCAAATGAGCCTGCAAGTGGGGGATTTGCCTTAGTAGACGCAACAACTGTATCTGCAAATGCAAGCGGAGCCACAACTGCCGGAACCTATGCCTGGTCAACCAGTTTAACAACAAGTGTCGATCTTTCAAATGTCGCATCGCGAAGCAATTTTGCAGAAACTGCATTTTTCTATCCTCAGTTGCAAACTGATAAAGACGGAACCGTGATCATCAAATTCACCATTCCTGAATCATTGACCAAATGGAAGATGATGGGATTTGCTCACACAAAAGATCTCAAATATGGACAAATTGAAAAAGAACTTCAAACTCAAAAAGATCTGATGGTTGTTCCTAATGCACCTCGCTTTTTCCGTGAAGGAGATAAGATGGAATTCAGCGCTAAGATCAGCAATCTGTCGGATAACGAATTGAATGGTTTCGCTCAATTATATCTGTATGATGCCACAAGCATGAAAGATATTACTGCAGCTTTAACCAAAGACGGACAATTACCATTTAATTCCAAAAAAGGACAAAGTGCATTTGTAAAATGGAATATTTCTATCCCAGAAGGTTATGGAGCAATTACCTATAAAGTAGTTGCTAAAGCAAACAACTTCACTGATGGAGAAGAAATGGCTATTCCTGTATTAACCAACAGAATGTTAGTGACAGAAACATTGCCTTTGCCAATCCGTGGAAATCAAACCAAGACATTCAGCTTCGAAAAATTAAAAAGTCAAAGCAATGGATCAAGCACATTGCGCAATCACAAACTAACACTGGAATTTACTTCCAACCCGGCATGGTATGCTGTTCAATCATTACCATACCTGATGGAATATCCTTACGAATGTGCGGAGCAAACATTCTCCCGTTTTTATGCAAATAGTATTGCATCGCATATCGCTAATTCCTCTCCAAAGATCAAAGCAGTATTTGACTCCTGGAAAAATCAAAGTCCGGATGCCCTTCTTTCCAATCTGGAAAAAAATCAGGAATTAAAATCATTGATGCTCGAAGAAACACCTTGGGTGTTAGATGCTAAAAATGAAACTGAACGCAAGAAACGTGTCGGCTTATTATTCGACCTAAACAAAATGAGCAATGAGCTGGGAAGAGCATTAAAAAAATTAGAAAAGATGCAAACTCCTAATGGCGGATTCCCATGGTTTGATGGCATGCGTGACGATCGCTACATTACCCAACATATAGTAACCGGCATGGGACACCTGGATCATTTAGGAGTAAAGAATGTTCGTGAAGATGGATCTGTCTGGAGAATGACCAAAGATGCGGTGAAGTATTTAGATAATCGTATCCGTGAAGATTATGAATGGATCTTGAAATACGATAAAGTAAACATCGACAAAAATCATTTGAGCTATCAACAGATCCAATATTTATATGCGCGTAGCTATTTCAAAGATGTTCCTGTGAACTCAAATAACCAAAAAGCATTTGACTACTATAAAGGACAAGCTAAAAAGTATTGGTTAGATAACAGCCGATACATGCAAGGAATGATCGCCTTGGCATTACATCGCTACGATGATAAGATCACTCCTAAAGACATCATGAAGTCATTAAAAGAAAATGCGCTGAACAGTGAAGAAATGGGCATGTATTGGAAAGATAACTATGAAGGTTACTATTGGTATCAAGCTCCAATTGAAGCACAAGCATTATTGATCGAAGCATTTGATGAGGTAAGTAATGATAAAAAAGCTGTGGATGATCTGAAAGTATGGTTGTTGAAATCAAAACAAACGCAAGACTGGAAAACAACCAAAGCAACAACAGAAGCTGTTTATGCATTGTTATTGAGAGGAACCGATTGGTTAGCCACAGAAAGTAATGTGGAGATAACTGTTGGGGATATAAAAGTAGATCCTAAAAAATTAGATGGTGTAAAACAGGAAGCAGGAACAGGATATTTTAAAACTTTCTGGAGCGGAGGAGACATAAAACCAAATATGGGAAGCATCACTGTTTCGAAAAAAGATGAAGGAGTAAGCTGGGGCGCTATGTATTGGCAATATTTTGAACAGTTGGATAAGATCACTCCTGCAAAAACACCTTTAGTGTTGAAGAAACAGTTATTCCTTCAAAAAAATACGGCTAGCGGACCCGTCATAGAACCTGTTACAGAAAAAACAGTTCTAAAAGTAGGCGATAAATTAAAAGTTCGGATAGAACTACGTGTTGATAGAGACATGGAATATGTACAAATGAAAGACATGCGTGCATCCGGTTTTGAACCCACCAATGTTATCTCTACCTATAAGTGGCAAGATGGATTAGGGTATTATGAAAGTACGCGTGACGCAGCTACCAACTTTTTCTTTGATCGATTACCAAAAGGAACCTATGTTTTTGAATACCCGATGGTGGTTACTCATAATGGTGATTTCTCCAATGGCATTACCTCCATTCAGTGTATGTACGCCCCTGAATTCTCAAGTCATTCAGAAGGAATAAGGGTAAAAGTTGGCAAATAAGCAAACAGCAAACTAAAAATAAAAGCGGACAAATTTGTCCGCTTTTATTTTATATTTGTGTTATGACCGATTTCGCAAAAACACCATCGCCTCCTTATTATGCAGTGATCTTTACTTCTATCAGATCCGATGAAGATCCCGAATATAATACTATGGCTATGCGTATGGTAGAGTTGGCAAAACAAGTCGATGGATTCCTTGGAATGGAATCAGCAAGATCTGAAATTGGAATTACCATTTCCTACTGGAGCAGTTTGGATAGTATCAAGAAATGGAAAATGAATTCCGAACATCAAATTGCTCAAGAAACAGGTAGAAGCACCTGGTATAAGAAATACAAAACACGAATTTGTCTGGTTGAACGGGATTATGAATTTGAAAAATAAGCTTATGAAACATTTACTTGTCCTATTTTTTGTTTTACCACTCATTAGCGTTGGACAAACCTTCCAAACATTAGACACCATAAAAGCACCGGCTACATACGAGAATGTTTACAGTCGTGCCATTGCCTCCGATTCTTTATCCAGTAGTTTTGTGATCTTTATAAAAAAGGAGGTTAAAAAACATAAACACTTAGAGCACTCTGAGCACATTTATGTTTTGGAAGGGGAAGGCGATATGTTGTTAGGCGACAAAATGATCCGGATAAAAAAAGGAGATGTTCTATTCGTTCCCCAAAATACACCCCATTATTTAAAAGTAACATCTAAAGAGCCTGTCAAAGTCCTTTCGATTCAATCTCCTTATTTTGACGGGAAAGACAGAGTATTTATAGAGTAAGCTTTTTTACTCCACTATATATATAGTATAAGCTGATCATGATCAAAACATGGGCAATGTCGTTGAAATTGAAATAGGCATGAAAAGTCAGTTTTGTTCCATGAACGATCCCCGTTAAAAAAGAGATCAATATTCCATTCGCAATACCTTTATAACCTTCAGCTAGCTTTCTGTTTTTTAAATGAAGGATCAATACAGGGATCAAACCGATTGCATTATCCAATACAACTACCAGAAAATTATGAAATATAAAAACGGCAACAGTAAATAGTACTAATTGTATATAGTAGCTGTATAGCCAGATCTTATTATGCTTGTTTTCAAAAAGAACAGAATGATAGGTAGCCAGCTGAGCAGAAAAGACAGCCAACAGATTTAACACCTGCATACTTAACCAAAATGATTTATAACCAGCTCCGCTATGTTCTTTAAATAATGCATGTGAAAATGCACCAACCAATGTAGAGAGACCAAAAAACAGAAAAAATAATTTCCATTTATTGACTGAGGGAAGATTGTTCTTTAATTTATATAAAAAGAGAAAGCACAGGATGGTGATGATAAGATCGGTTAAAACCGTTGTTGGTTCATATATGGTAAATCCTCCAATAGTGATACTTGTTTCAATCATGCTGCAAACCTAAACAATTAAATAGTACTTTTGTGACATGACTAAAATTTTTTACTTAAAACATCACACCTTTCATATCAAGGCAATTTTTGCTGCACTTAAAGATATTTTTGAAAAAGGGGAATATGCAGATAAAGCAATCGAAAAAGTAATGCGTGCGAACAAAAAATGGAATGTACGTGAACGAAGCTTTGTATCGGATGTTACCTATGATATTGTCAGAAATTGGAGATTATTGGTGGCTTCCTCGGGAGTCGATGAAAAGTTATCTGACAAAAACCTTTGGATGATCTTTGGAACATACTTGGTATTCGATGGCTATGAGTTACCGGAAAGTAATTACTTCAAATCCTTAAATGAGAAAAAAGTGATCTCTCAATTAGAGAAATTCTATAAGATCAGAAAGATCAGAGAATCGGTACCCGACTGGTTGGATGAAACAGGAGAGAAAGAGTTGGGGAAACAGTGGGAAAAAGTATTACGTGCATTGAACCAACGTCCAAGCATGGTGTTAAGAGCAAATACCTTATTCACTACTCCTAAAGAATTACAAAAGATATTAGAAGAGGATGAGAATATTAGCGAAACAGCCTTGGTAACCTGGTCGCCTGATGCAGTTGAATTAAAATTTCCAAGGAATGTATTCCGTACCGAAGCTTATCACAATGGTTTATTTGAAGTACAGGATGCTGCTTCACAAATGGTAAGTGAATACTTGAACGTACAACCGGGAATGCGTGTGATCGATGCGTGTGCAGGCGCAGGAGGAAAAACATTGCATTTAGCAGCATTAATGAAAAACAAAGGTCGTATCATCGCCTTGGATGTAAAAGAGAAAAAACTTCAAGAGCTTAAAAAGAGATCGGCCAGAGCAAATGTAAAGATCGTTGAAACAAAAACGATCGACTCTACTAAAACGATCAAACGACTAAAAGACACTGCCGATCGATTGTTATTAGATGTGCCCTGCTCAGGATTGGGAGTACTTAGAAGAAACCCTGATAGTAAATGGAAATTAAATCCGGAAGAGATCGAGCGAGTAAAAAAAATACAACAAGAGATCTTGACCACATTTTCAGATATGACCAAAGTAGGTGGAAAGATGGTGTATGCAACATGTAGTATATTACCAAGTGAGGGTGAAGAACAAATAAAATGGTTTTTAAAAGAAGTTGGAGATAAGTGGGAGTTTATAGGTGAAAAACGATATTCTCCTGATGTTTATCATGCCGATGGATTTTATATGGCATTATTAGAAAGAAAAAAATAATTGTTTATTCGCTATTAAAAGGATGCAAATTCAACCGGATTTTTGAATTTCTAATTCTTCATACTTGTTCTTTGATCTCTACTCATGTTTTTCTGAAAAACAAATTAACCTTCTGAAAACATATAATAAACAGTAGTTTCAGAGGTGATCATAAAAGAGAGATGTTCTTTTGTTTTTTAAATTGAAATAAAATATGCTTCAACAATTTCATTTTTCATTCTTAAAATGCAAAAGTTCAGATTTAGGATATTAACAATATGAACATTTCGATGTTAATAAAATAAATTGCAAATATTTTTTTCGTGTTAATAATTTTTCTTACTTCGTATCAAATAATTTAATAACCAAAAAAACCATGGCAAAAAAAGCAACAAAAAAAGCAGCTAAAAAAGCAGCTCCAAAAAAAGCAGCTAAAAAAGCAACAAAAAAAGCAGCTAAAAAAGCAGCTCCTAAAAAAGCAGCTAAGAAAGCTACTAAAAAAGCAGCTCCTAAAAAAGCAACTAAAAAAGCTGCTGCTAAGAAAAAGTAAAAAAGGGCTCGTAAGAGCCTTTTTTTTTGCTCTAAACTTTCCTCCCGCTACACACCTCTAACTCTATAGTACTGCTGAATCAACCGGAAACACACCAATTCCGGATTTTTTATTTAAACAGATCTTCCCTTCATTAAAAGTAATTCCATTGAACAGATCATTCTTAATTAACAAGGCGCCATCCAGATCGGCATAATCAGCAAATGGTGTTAACTGAGCTGCTGCAGAAATTGCACAAGAGGTTTCACTCATACAACCGATCAATATTTGTAGTTGATGTTTCTTTGCTTCCAGTACCATCTTATTCGCTTCATGTAAACCGGTACATTTCATCAATTTGATATTGATCCCATGAAAACAATCTTTTACCAATTCGATATCCGAAAAACGTTGAACTGTTTCATCTGCAAATAATGGTAAAGGAGAACGTTGATATAACCAATAAGCATCTTCCAAATTATTCTTGGGCAATGGTTGCTCAACTAGGATCGTATTCTTTGTATTCAACCATTCGATCATACGTATGGCTTGTTCTTTATCTTTCCACCCTTGATTCACATCAACAGCAATTGGCTTATCAGTAGAATTTCTGATGGTGTTAATGATCAACTGATCATCCTCTCCATTCAGTTTCACTTTGAATACCTTATATGCTTCCCCTTCTTTTACTTTTTGAGTGATCACATCCGGACTATCAATTCCGATCGTAAAAGTAGTATAAGGGGTTTCTTGTGGGTCCGCTTTATAATATTCCCATGTGGATTGATTCCGAATTTTACCCATCAGATCATGTAGTGCAATATCAATAGATGCTTTCGCTGCAGTATTTTTTTCTTCTAATTGATCGATCGCTCTTAACACCTCATCCATGTCGAAAGGAAAAGTAAGGTCCGTGAGTATGGGTTTTGCCTTTTCTAAAAATGAGATGACCGATTCATGAGATTCACCCAGGTAAGGAGGCATACTTGCTTCGCCATACCCCACATATCCATTGTATTCCAGCTTTACGATCACAACAGGTGTGGAAGACCTCACTCCATGTGCAATTTTGAATGGATGTTTAAAATATAAAGTCTGTGGAAAATAGGTTAATAACATTCTCTGAATTTGTGTATAAATATAAATACAATTTACGCTATATGCTGGATATATTATATATTTGCTATATCAAACAAAAACAAACTATTCAATGAAAAAGTTACTTTTATTATTAGCTGCACCGGCAGTTTTATTCTTTGCAAGTTGTGGTGGTTCAAAAGAAGAAGAAACCGCTGCTTCTATTCCTGGTATGATGGAAACAAGCATTACCATCAATGGAAATCAACTATCGATCATGGTTCCTGATTCAACAAAAGGTAAATTAGAGATTGTAGAACAATCATGGGGTGCTACTGAGATCAAAGTTGGAAAAGAATTCCAAATCTCTATTGAAGAAGGAGAAGGAGATGTTGCTTTAATGAAAAGCGATATTGCAGGAAATGATGTAAATAAATTCAAGCGTTATATCAAAGATGAGCCTACATTGTTATTTTGGGAGTCGGAGATCACACAACCGGAATTTCACTTTTATACTGTTGTTAAACCGGGTGCCGTTTCTTATATCATCCAGAACATAAAAGAAGAAATGTTCTCTGAAAAAGCAGCTCAAACAATGGTAGATGCAGCAAAAACATTAAAAGCAAAAGAAGCGCAACCAAACTCTTAATTATCACAATAACCTTTAAAGCACCAATTCTCATTGGTGCTTTTTTTGTCTTAAAAAACTACCATCATGAATTTACAACAAATTACCCCGCTTATCGAAAAAAGTCTGGAAGGATTAAAACAAGATGTTGCCGCATGTCGTGGTGCCAATCCCGGCCAATGGTCATTTAAACAAAAAGATGCTACCGTTTGGATCGATGTTTTTAATTTTCAAACCAATCCGGATAAATATTATTTCCAAGTAATGAGTCCGCTTTGTGCTATTCCCGATAAAAATGTGGAAGCATTTTATCAGGATCTGCTAGAGATCAATTATCAAATGTACGGATCGTGGATGTGTAAAAAAGAAGGTTGGCTGTATGTACTGAGCTTGCGCGAAGCAGCTGGATTGGATCAATCAGAAATAGATGCTACATTGGACCGCGTGTCTTTCTACAGCACAGATTATTATAGTAAATTATCATTTAAATATCAAGGATGCTGGGCACCAAAGCCTCCTGCCAATAATGGCGGTTCGGGAGCCCCACCAAGTGGAGTATAAAAAAAGAGCCTCTAGAATGAGGCTCTTTTTTTATTTCAATAGATCATATGCTTCCTTTTGTAATCGTTCTCTATGATCCGGATGTGCTATCCCTATCAATAGCTTTGCTCTCTCTTCCAATGTTTTTCCATATAAATTAACTGCACCATATTCTGTTACCACGTAATGTACATGTGCACGAGTAGTTACGACTCCTGCACCAGGTTTTAATGTCACTGATATTTTAGATGCACCATTCTTGGTGGTGGATGACAACGCGATGATCGGCTTGCCTCCTTCCGAAAGGGATGCCCCTCTTATAAAATCCATTTGTCCACCAACCCCGGAAAATATTTTACTTCCAATGGAATCGGCACATACTTGTCCGGTAAGGTCGATCTCGATCGCACTATTGATCGCAGTCACCTTTGGATTTTTACGGATCACATCAGTATTGTTTACATAGGCAAAATCCAACATCTTCACAATGGGATTGTCATTCATAAAATCATACAAGCGTTTTGTTCCAACAGCAAAAGAACCAACGATCATCCCGGGATGTTTTAGTTTTTTTGATCCATTGATCACCCCTTTTTCAACCAAAGGAAGTATTCCATCCGAAAACATTTCAGAATGTATTCCCAAGTCTTTATGACCCGTTAAACAACTTAACACCGCATTTGGAATAGCACCTATACCCATTTGCAGTGTAGCGCCATCCTCCACTAAACTTGCAACATGTTTACCAATAGCCTTTTCGGTATCCGATAAAGGACGATCCCGGGTCTCTGGTAACTCTTGATCGTGTTCCACCATATAATCGATCTCCTTTACATGGATCAATCCATCACCATGCGTGCGGGGGACAAATTTGTTCACTTGCGCAATTACGATCTTGGCTGATTGTTGAGCTGCGGAAGAAATATCAATTGAAGTCCCGAGTGAACAATAGCCATGCTCATCAGGTGGCGAGACAGATATCAGTGCAACATCAATTGGTATGATCCCTTTTCGGAAGAGTGAAGGAGCCTCACTTAAAAAAACAGGAATATAACTTCCTCTTCCGTGCTGAACAGCCTCCCTTACATTCTCTCCAACAAAAAAGGCTTTTATTTTAAACGCATCCGCACAATCCGGTTTTGCATATGGAGCATCGCCCTCGGTATGCATTGAATAGATGCTCACATTTTTAAAATCACATGCACGTTTCGACAATTCATTTACCAAAAATTGTGGCGTAGCGGCTGCCGAATGTATAAAAACATTGTCGCCCGACTTAATAACAGTTAATGCTTCTTGAACAGAACAGATCATTTTATTCTTTTTTTACGAAGGTAATTTATTCCATTAGAAGTAACAATTTAAAGAAACTGATTTCGATTAGTATTGTACCTTTGCTGACATGAATAAAATTCTTTCCTTATATAAAGAATCTTTTTCCAATATTCAACGCAATATCTGGGTTTTATCCATTGCTATGTTTATCAATAGAAGTGGATCGATGGTGCTACTGTTTACTTCTTTATATTTAACCAAAGATCTACATTTCACAATTGCCGAAGCCGGATTGGCTTTAAGCTTTTATGGTATAGGCAGTGTATTGGGATCGTATGCGGGAGGGTGGTTAACGGACAGGTATCATTTTTATAATATCATGTTCTACTCCCTCATTTTGAGTGGACTTATTCTTTTATTATTATTGGTTGCTCACACTCCTTTTCAGATCTCTTCTGTGATCTTTATTTATGCATTTGCTTCCGATATTTTTCGTCCGGCCAATTCAAAAGCCATTGCTGCTTACAGCACACCTGAAAATAGAACACGCTCCGTTTCATTGGTTCGTTTAGCAGTAAACCTGGGTTTTTCTGTTGGACCTGCTGTTGGCGGGTTTGTTGCCTTATACTTAGGTTATAAATTGCTTTTTATAATTGATGCATTCACTTCTGTTGCTGCTGCTGGATTATTATACCTGTATCTTCCGAAAAAAGATCTGCAACAAACAAAAGTAAGTTCTGCTGAGATAAAAAATAGTAGCCCTTCTGCTTATAAAGATATTCCCTATTTGATCTTTATCTTTCTTGTTGCTATTTATGGCATCTGTTTTTTCCAGCTGTTTGCCAGTGTCCCACAATATTTCGACAAAGTATGCCATTACTCAGAAGACACCATTGGTTTACTGCTTGGGCTAAATGGATTATTGGTAGTATTGATCGAAATGCCATTGGTTACATATTTGGAAAAAGAGCGAAAGCTATTTAAATACATCATTATCGGAGTACTTTGTTTACCTGTCTCTTTTGCGATACTCAAATTCGGAGAAGGGATGGTCCTTCCTGCCATTGTCTATACGGTCATCATTACTTTATCTGAGATCTATGCGATGCCTTTTATGATGAATTACTCACTATCGCGACCTGCAAAAGAACGACAAGGACAATATTCGGCATTGTATTCTATTGCTTATGGTCTTTCTAATATTGTAGCACCGGTGTTAGGTTTAGGCATCGCCAACAGATACGGATTTAACAGTATGTTCTATTTCTTGATCGCATTAAGCTTATTAACTGCTATCGGCTTTATCTGGCTGGGGAATAAAAACAAAAGCCCCGAACAGTAGTTCAGGGCTTTCTTATTTTGTTTGAAATTATTGTGCTTCCATTTTTTTCTCTTGACGTTTACGCTCGTTCTCATCTAATAATACTTTACGCAAACGGATAGATTGTGGTGTGATCTCCACATATTCATCCCACTGAATATATTCCATTGCTTCTTCCAAAGAGAAGTTGATCTTAGGAGCAATACGCATTTTATCATCACTTCCGGATGCGCGCATGTTCGTTAATTTTTTCTCTTTCGTGATGTTAACAACGATATCATCCTGACGGTTGTTTTCTCCGATCACTTGACCAGTATAGATTGGATCACCCGGCTCAACGAAGAAATTACCTCTGTCTTGTAATTTATCAATTGAATAAGCAATAGCTGTTCCTTGTTCTCCGGAAATCAATACTCCATTGATACGGTTAGGAATAGGGCCTTTCCATGGTTCGAATGCTTTAAAACGGTGTGCCATGATAGCCTCACCTGCTGTTGCTGTCAACACATTATTACGTAATCCAATGATACCACGTGATGGGATCTCAAATTCGATGTGCTGAAGATCGCCTTTCGGTTCCATCAACAACATATCTCCTTTACGCTGACTCACCAACTCAATTACTTTACCTGCAGATTCTTCAGGAACATCCACTGTTAAATATTCAATTGGCTCACATTTTACTCCATCAATTTCTTTGATGATAACCTGTGGCTGACCAACTTGTAATTCATATCCTTCGCGTCTCATTGTTTCGATCAATACCGACAAGTGAAGGATACCACGACCATATACTAAATAAGAATCGGCTGAGTTTGTTTCTTCAACACGTAATGCCAAATTCTTTTCCAATTCTTTAAATAAACGATCACGTAAGTGACGTGATGTAACAAATTTACCTTCTTTACCAAAGAAAGGAGAATTGTTGATACAGAACAACATGTTCATGGTTGGTTCATCGATCGCGATCGGTGTTAAGCCTTCCGGATTTTCGTAATCAGCAATTGTATCACCGATCTCAAAACCATCAATACCGGTTAAAGCTACAATATCACCACATTCAACTTCCGAAGCTTTTTGTTTTCCTAAACCTTCGAATGTGAACAATTCTTTGATACGTGATTTTATAACAGAGCCATCTCTTTTTACCAAAGAAACCGGCATATTCTCTTTAATTGTTCCACGGTGAACTCTACCTACTGCAATACGACCAACAAATGAAGAGTAGTCCAAAGAGGTAACCTGCATCTGTAAAGTTCCTTCATTCTTAGGAGGAGAAGGGAATTTCTCGATGATCATATCCAACAAGTGAGTGATGTCGGTTGTTGGTGTTTTCCAATCAGGACCCATCCACCCTTGTTTAGATGAACCGTAAACGGTAGTGAAATCTAATTGCTCTTCTGTAGCATCCAGGTTAAAGAAAAGGTCAAATACCTGATCGTGTACTTCATCGGGACGGCAATTTGGCTTATCTACTTTATTGATAACAAGGATCACTTTTTTCCCTTGAGCCAAGGCTTTTTGAGTAACGAAACGAGTTTGAGGCATAGGGCCTTCAAACGCATCCACTAATAATACAACTCCATCCGCCATGTTCAATACACGCTCTACTTCACCTCCAAAATCCGCGTGGCCTGGAGTATCAATGATGTTGATCTTTGTTCCTTTATAACGTACAGAGACATTCTTTGCCAAGATGGTGATACCACGTTCACGCTCCAGGTCATTATTATCTAGGATCAATTCCCCTGATTCCTGGTTTTCACGGAACAATTTTCCAGTATGTAAAATTTTGTCAACCAAAGTTGTTTTCCCGTGATCGACATGGGCAATAATGGCAATGTTTCTAATGTTTTGCATTTTGATTTAAATAAAATTTGTGCTCTTTTGATTTTAAGGCTGCAAAAGTAGTGATTTTATACCAAATTAGCACTATATGGCTATGTAAAATGCTATAATTAAGGGAAATCGGAGCTTTTATTTCGCCTTCGGCTTGCGTTTGGCCTCTTTTGCCTTTTTGGCGGCTTCCTTTTCGGCCAGCTTTTTAGCTTGTGCTTCTTTCTTTAACTGGGCTTTCGTTTTGGTATATTGAATGAATCTGAACCCGAGATATAGACCATAATTATATTGCAGCTGTTGAGTTTTTAATGTTTTGATCCTCGACTGGCTGGCATCGGCATTGGCAGATATTCCTCCAAAGAATACTTTTCCATTGTATCCAATACTTGACTTTGCACGGCCAATAAGCGGGAAGCCCATTTTATAGAATTTTCCTAAAGGATATGAATAGGTTTGCGTTTGAAAACCAACACCAACCAAAACTGCTGTAGAAAAATAAAAATTGTTTTTGGTCAGATTAAAACCATAGCCACCCTGCACATAAAAAGCATAATTTCTGTTCCGTTGAAGATTAGAAATGTTCCCAAAATACGGCCGGAGAGAATCCGGGATCAAATGCAGATCGGTACTTTTTAACTCACTAAAACGTGGAGAGAGAATCAGCATTCCTGATCCAGCACTTTTCTTTTGTAACTGGGTTTGATTAAATGCGGCATTGTAGGAGAATTTTTTTCCATTAAAAATAAAAACACCATTTGCTCCCCATTGATAGGCTCTTACATTTGTATTATAATTTTTTAAAAGGATCTCATCGCCTTTATAATGAAAATAAAGGCGGCTATAATCCTGATAATAAGCCTCAAATCCGAATTTGGTTCCATACATATTCATGGAAAAGCCTTTAAATCCTGCTTTTATCCTCCCCGTAGTATCTAGATAGTCGTTGGTAAATTTAAAGATGTACGTAAAACCGATTCCTTTAATATTGGCAGAAACACCTGTGGTCGGTGGAATATGTGGAGAGTAAAACAGTTTAGCATCGTTGAGCTGTTCTGTTGAATAACCTTCGGTATTCCTAGGAGTGAGTGTGTATAAAAAACCATTATTGATCAGAAAGGTTTTTAATGCGAAGATGTTTTTGAACTTCTGCACATAAGCAGTATCCGGATCAGTTCCGGCATTTGCTACAAACAATGTTAAAGAAAATAAAATGGCAAAAAACAGCTTCTTCATCTATCCAAAAATAGTAAATTTTAAAAAATGAGAAGCAAGAGAGCAAGAATACTTAATCCTTGTCTTTATTCATATACACCCTAATAGCCTGCGCTTTTGAGGTAACATGCAGTTTTTTATAAATATTGCTGATATGATTCCGTACCGTGTTGGGACTAACGCCCATATCGGCAGCAATCTCCTTATATTCTAACCCATCCACTAATAATGTGAGAACCTCGTGTTCTCTATCAGTAAGATCATAATCGGCTGTCCGCTCTCCGGCCGGTTTAATTGAATCAAGTTTCGAGTTCATCAAAAGATTCAGTGCTTTACGCGCAATGCTGGGCGACATGGGAGCTCCTTCATCGTTCAGCAAATTGATGATAGCCTCTTTGATCTTATCAATCGGCTCGTCTTTCAACAAATATCCATCAGCACCTGCTTTGATAGCGGAAAATATTTTTTCATCTTCATCAAAGATGGTCAGCATTAAATATTTGGAATTCGGATAACGTTCTTTCCCCTTTTCAACCGCTTCTATTCCATTCATAATAGGCATATCAATATCCATGAGCACCACATCCGGCTCAATTACCTTCCTTGCCTCCATCATTTTTTCCAGGAAATCTTTTCCGTTTTCGGCAGTAAATAAAACTTTATAGTTCTCAAATGCACTTAATTTTTCTTTTAATGCACTTCTCAAACTGCCTTTATCATCCACAATCGCGATGTATGTCATGTCTTTTCTTTTGGTCATGACAAAATTGAATTTAAATATGTTCTTAATAAATAGTGCATCTATACTACTAAAGTGTATTTTACTCCTTTAGTCTCAGCCGATTCTACAAGAACAGATATTCCAGTTTCTTCTGCTCTCTTTTTTATATTCGAAAATCCGTAGCCTTCAGAGTCAACTTTCTCAGAGAAGCCTTTTCCGTTATCAGCAATAATTATGATAATATTTTTATCGCTACTGATGATCACTTCCAGTAAGCTAGCTTTTGAGTGCTTAAAAGCATTATTAATGATCTCCTGACAAATACGGAATAAATTTAAGCCAACCAGCGCATTCATGGAAATATTGTTGCTTATCTGTTCCTGGAATTTGATCTGAACATTAGAGTGTCTGAAAATATTCCTTGCGTACACTTTTAATTTATCTGATAGATCCTGAATGGTAATTTGTTCGTCACTGATCGCCCAGATGGTTTCTCTTAAATTTCCGATCACCTGCCGCACGGATTCATTGATACTTTTCACTACCTCTTCCCGTTTCTCTTTCTGCTCATCGGTAAGACCTTCTAAAGAAAGTAAAACAAAAGAAAGCTGTCCGCCCACATTATCGTGCAAGTCTCTCGAAATACGCTCTTTTTCCTGTTGAAGTTTTTGAGCATTTAACAACTCCTCCTGTTTCTTTTTTAGATTTATCACATTTATTCTCCAGAAAATTAGCAATACTATTAATAATATAGAAATAACCAACAAAATGATCGTTCTGTTTCTCGTATTGATCTTTGCCTGATTAAGCATATTTTCCTGTTGAAGGATCTTATTCAAATTTTCCTTCTTTTCTGATTCATACTTTATCTGATAAGCGGCCACCTTATCGGCAATATCTAAACCAAAAATGGAATCTTTTAAATGTAACAAGCGCGATAACGACTTTTTTGCTTCAGAGTCTTTTAATAATTCATCTGTCATGAGACTAAGAATATACTTTTGACCTTCTAAGTTTCTCGATAGTTCATAGCCCGCTAATAATTCATTATATATTTTAAATGCTTTTTGCCTTTCATTGATCTGCATGTAAAATATTCCTTGTTTTGTCTTAGAGAAATTAAGTGACGATGCGTCTCCTGATTTTTGTGCAAAAAACACTGCGCTATCAATACTGCTTTGTGTTTCAACTATATTATAATGATAATTTATTCGAATATCTGCAATTACCGAAAAAACACGCGATAAGCCAATATAATTGGTGGTTCTTTTATAGATCTCTTTAGATCTATTTAAAAAATAAAAAGAAGAGTCCAGCATAGCCAGCTCTGAATAGATGGCGCCCATATTATAATAGGCCTTTGATGCAATGGAGTCGATATAGCATTCTTTGGATAATCGTTCAACATTCCTAAAAAAGTAAATTGCTTTCTCTCTTTGTCCCAATACATATTGAACTTTTCCAATATTTAGATTGGCAATAGAAATTTGTATACAGCTATGGTTCTTTTCTGCTAATGCTAATGCATTAAATCCAATCTCTAAAGCTTCCGGATAGTTCCCATCCGACCACAATTTGTTGAGTTGAAAGATCATTTTCTCAAATGATTCTTCTTGGGCAGAAGAAGAGAATGAAAGAATGGTCAATAATATCGTGAAGCTAATTCTTAAAGAATTTGATATACACTGAATAATAGTAGGGACCATCCTCCAAAAGTATCCAATTTAAGCAAACTAAACAAACCAACTAGTACAAATGCACTATTTCATAGTACACTAAATTGAAAGAAGTTTGCCTTATCAATAAAACCACACACTATGAAAAATAAAATTCTACTATTCGTTGCTTTATCGTTGTTTTCGATAAAGGTATTTTCAGACAGTAATGAAGACTTGTTTGAAGCATGCAAACAAGGAAACCTTGAAAAAGTAAAAAAGGCTTTATCAAAAGGGGCAGATGTAAATGCTGTAGACGCAGAAGGTCATACGCCAATCGGACACTCCTTTTTCTGGCCGGAAATTGTTGGGCATTTGCTCGATAATGGAGCCGATGCATCAATAAGCGTTGTCATGTTAAACTCCTGCACCTTCTATTGTGAAGAAACATTCAAGGTATTAATGGCTAAGGGTGTTGATCCACAAAAATCAATAAAAGTTGGTGGAGGAAAAGTAACGGTATTTAACAAACTATTGGATGATGAGAAAGCAAAAGGAGAGGGTGCCGACAAAGACAAGATCAAATACTATGAAAAAATGATCAAAAGTGCAGGAAAGAATATTCCCACAACGTTCACTGTTTATCCCGTTTTTGCAGCTATTGGATCTGCAAACAAAGTGATCATTGATGAATTAGTTAAGAATAAGGTAAATTTCAAATTCGTTGGAGAGGATGGTCTTTCCTCAATTGGAAAATACGTACAATCTGTCCGCACAGCGGATGTGTATATGTCATATATCGCATCCACGGCAACTGCATTGGAAAGCAGAGGATACAAAGTGCCTGATTGGTTTAGAAATATTGATCAAAGCAAATATTATACTCCTGCAGAAGTTTTAAATATCCTTTCGGAGCAAGGAGCTGATCTTAATCAAAAAGTAAAAACAGCTCATGGAGAAAAATCACCTTTGCTAGCAGCCATGGGTTATAAAGGGAATTCCGGTTCTGATCCAAATGCGATCATTGCCCTGATAAAAAAGGGAGCCAATGCAAATGAGGAAGATGATAAATGGGGGGCTGTTATCAATTTAGCTATACGAAAAGGGAATTTGTCTATCGTAAAAGCATTAGTTGAAAGCGGAGCTAACGTTAATATAGAATCGAAAGAATATGATGATAAGGCGGGTCAATATTCAAAAGGATTTACTCCTTTAACCATTGCTGCAATGGTTGACAAACTAGATATTGTAAAATATTTGCTTGATTCTGGAGCAAAACCCGCTGAAGGAGTGTACGGTTTCTCAGGCAATATTAAAACAGGGTGTGCTACAGATGTAAAAAACAAAACAGCAATTTTCTTCGCCATTGAAAATGGAAATTTCGAAATGGTAAAAATACTTGTTGAATCAACTACTTTCAATTGGGGAGAAAAAAAGTATGAGACGAAACAATTGACCTTATCCAATACACATAACACAACTAAAATTACCACCTGCTTTAACGATGGTTCTTATACTCCTTCACAATATGCGAAAGAAGTTGGAGCAAAAGAAATTTTAAACTATTTGAAATCAAAAAACCTATAAACATGAGAAAACAATTATTTAATATCATACTACTAACAACAGGTATTGTATATGGAGCATCCGCTCAACAAGCATATTATCCTTTTAGCGGAAACGCAAACGATGCTTCCGGGAATAATCACCATGGAGTGGTAACCAACGCAACGCTAACTAATGACAGGAATTCGAATGCCAATAGTGCATATAATTTCAATGGAACAACAGCATACATTGAAATTGCTGACACTTCAGCATTTAGCATAGGGCAAAGTAGTTTCTCCCTAAGCTATTGGTTTAAAACAAGTAGTACACAAAGTTATATGTTTGCATTCTCAACGGGGGTACAAGCGTTTTCAAGTGGTATTTCATCAGTTGTTAATTACAATTCTAATGGGGATGTTATTTTAGCAGTTGGTGCAACCGGCTCATTTAATAATACAAATTCTATCATTATTGGAACCGCCAGTTCCTTTAATGATGGAAATTGGCATCATTATGTAGGTATAGTAGATAAAGCAAATAACCGAGCAAAGATCTATATTGATAATGTACTACAGACACTTGTTCAAATAAATGCTTTTGGACAAACCGGAGGAACACTCGTTAATAGTGATAAAGAACTAGATATAACAGGTGTTGACTTCTCCACAAAGCCATCGCATTTAGCTTATATTGGTAAAAGCGGAAATCAATTCGTTAATCAATCTTACAGTGGAGATATTGACGATTTAGGCTTCTATACCTCTGCCATCTCCGCATCAGATGTTAACACATTGTTTAATGGTGGAGCATTAAGTATCAATGAGTCCACATCATCATTTGCATTTGATCTTTTCCCTAATCCAGCTGTCGATAAAATATATTTTACAGAAAAGGAGTTACAAAATAACCTTACCGCACATATATTCTCTACAGATGGTAAATTATTGAAAACCGAACAGATCAATTACGGTTCGGTTGATGTATCGGACCTTCCTAAGGGTTTCTATTTTATTCAAATCATAGATCACAACGAAATAATTGGTGTAAACAAATTTATAAAACAATAATCCCATGAAAAAAATTATACTCTTTAGCTGTTTGCTGAGCGTTCTGTCGTTCATAACCAAAGCGCAAGTGATCATTAATGACAATTTTGACACGTTTTCACAAGGCTGGAATTTTTATACAAGCAATTGTCCGGTGCAGTACATTGGAGAGATCGATTCAACAACGAGCGTCACAGGAAAATCCTTTAAGATCACGAAAACCGATTGCAATGGAACATGTATTCCAAACATTCAAATTGAAATGGGATACAAAAAAAACTTTTCGATTCCATCTCACTCTACCAAGTTAGCTTTTTCTGTAAGTTGCAGAGCAAATTCAACCTCCACACAATCAGTAGTAACTAGTGCGGTTTTGCGAATTTATGACGAAAGAAATAACGTTTTTATTGCGAATGATATTTTTATGATCGCAGGGGGAACAACAGAATCGGGCTGGATCAATTATTCAAACAATTTTACACTGCCTTGTCCAGGCACAGATTCCATCAGCGTCTATTTATTTTCTTTTGATGCCTGGAATGGAGGATATTGTCGCTCCACCTGGTTTGACGACCCATATCTAGAGGTTACTGAAACCAACGGAGGAACGCTGCCTATTGGATCACAAACATTGACCATTTGTAATGGTGAATCCATCACGGTAGGTGGAAATACGCATTCTACTCCCGGTGTATATACTGATACAATAAGCAGCGCTGCATATACAGGTTGTGATAGTAGTGTGACCACCACCTTAATTGTTAATTCAGTAAATGTTGGGACATTCGTTTCCGGCAATACAATAACCGCAACTGCAACAGGCGCCACCTATCAATGGATCGATTGTACAACAGGCGATAGTATCAATGGAGAAACCAACCAAAATTTCACTGCCACTACAAATGGGGACTATGCCGTAATCGTTGAGCAAAATGGATGTATCGATACCTCTAATTGTGTTTCAATCATTGTTACAAATATTGGAGAGTGGGAAGAGATCCATTTCGAAATATTCCCCAATCCGGCAACAGATAAATTATTTGTTAAGTACAACTCCAAAGGAAGCCGACTGATCAATATATTGGATATAACAGGTAGAGCTATCTATTCAGGCCAATATGACGATGATTTTTCGGAAATAGAAATCAGTAAATTTGTAGCGGGAATTTATTTCATCAGAATTACGGACAGTAACAGTCATAACTCTATCAAGAAATTTATCAAAAAGTAAATGAGAAGCCCTGCAATTTGCAGGGCTTTTTATTTTCTTTATCTATCTCTTTTAATTCAGGTACTAATCCAATGATCTTGGAAATGATAAATGCTAAGAACATGGTTCCTATGAATCCTTGAAATGCAGTAACAAATCGAATATAGCCTGTTGGTGACAAATCGCCATAGCCGATCGTAAGTTGTGTGATCGTACTAAAATAATAGGAATCGGTCCATGTGGAAAAGCCTTTTAATAATTCATGATTACTAAGGTAGAAAAAGCCGAAAATAAGGATGAGTTCAAAATAATTCCAGATAATCAAAATAATTGCGCGAGTATATTTTGTGATGCGGTTAAATCCTTCGGTTCGGATACTGTCAAATAGGATCATGTTTACATTCACCTGAATAATATCGATCAAACGTAAAGCTAATACAACTGAGATCGCATATTTAAACCAAGGAAAATGCAGATAATTTTCATAAAGAAATGGCATCAGGATCTCAATTCCCATATAGGTAAGAATGATCTTCTCCATGAATACCGCCCGTTTATTTGCTATTTCTTTTCTTTCAGCAGAAGTATGTCCTTTTAGTTCTTTGTAATAATAGTCTGTTTTATTTCCATAAAAAACCTGAAAGGGCAAGAACTGTAATAATCGAAAAAAGAACATGATGGAAGGTGTGATAATTCCATATTCCTTGGAATTCCACTTTAGCTCCTTTTTTAAGCGCTCTTTTAGTTTCATTATCAAGCTAAGTTAGACAAATGTTTGAAAAAAGAAATTGATATTTATCAGCTATAGATATGAAACAAAAAACCTCCGGTGTTTACCGGAGGTTTTTGAGGTCCCGAGCTAATCTGTTGTAGTGTCATTTATGCGACAAATATAGTTGGTTTTCAAGGCTATGACAACCTCTCTCTCCCTTCCCGCGAGACTTGAGCGAAACGTTCCTATAGGAGCGAAGTTTTTAGCCTCTTTTGTCATTTGAACCTCCAATAGCTATACCAGCTAAAAGTGCGAGAAAAGCTAAAGCCATCCAACCACCGTTGCCATTGCTCGAAGTTTCTTTAGCCGGAACATGGATTATTCTTGGCTGTGGCTCAGGGCGTTTTTTAACCCCGGTAGCGTAATCGTGTTCCAGTCGTTTACTTGAGTCAAGAAGCGTTTCTTTTGCTTGTCCAAGCATCTTAAACATAGCCTCTGCTGCTGCGGAACCATTGTTTTTGTCAGGATGAAATAGCAACGCCTTACCCTTGTAGGCCTTATTGATTTCATCAATGGTTGCAGTGTGATGTATTTCTAAAAGTTCGTAGTAGTTTACCATAATCTCAATTTTTTAATCGTTATCTCTATTTGCAGCGGTTGAAGCCAGTGCGCCAAGGGCGAAGAAGAATAGCCCCCATCCTGCTGCTTTCTTATTTTCAGAGGCCAAACCAATAAGTGCTGTAGCAGCTCCGCCCACCATCATTGTTTTACCTACTGCATCCACTTGTGGTGAATACTTTTTACCGTACTGTACAAATGAGGCATAATGCTGGCAGTTGTTCCAAATTAAGTTGTAGCCCTTTTCACCTATTTTAGATATAGCGCGTTTTACGGCCCCTCTCCTTTCAGTATGGTTGCCATTAAATCTTTCAATACGATTTGGCTCCAATACCTGTAAGAATTGATCCAACTCATGGTGTTTTACAATTTGTACACCATTAGTATAGTTTGCAGCGAAAAGCGGCTTATTTGTTTCGGAGTGGCGCCCAAGGTACACAGCGAAATGGTCAAACATCCCAGCGAATTTCTTTCTCAAAACGATGGCATCTGCTGGTTGCAGATTATTTTGTGTTACGAATGCTTCTGTATAAGTCATAATTCTATTTTTCTAATTACACCGCTAAGGTCGTGCGTTTTTAGTCTGTTTTGAACTTTACATCCATGGAAGTAAAGTTGGAAGTAAAGTTTTTATCAATTAAATGTTTTTAGCCATTCTTTTATCTTCTGCTGATTTTCATTGTATCGTGAGAGATTATTCTTAATCCGATTGATTCTTACTTTTGGAGTAACATTTTCCAAAAATATTTTCTCGAAGTCAAGTACATGGTATGTCAAAACGGAGTAATATCCCTTTGCGTTATGTGCAGAAACGTAAGTTCCTTTTATCTCACTGAAAAAATGAAGAATAATATCAGCCTTTGAATGCGAGAATTTAAGTTCCAAATTGGTAGTTGGTTGGCTGAATAATTTATTTATGTCTTTCTTTTTACATCCAGTAACATCTGCTATTAGACTTAAAAACTCTTCACGTTTAACATGAGTGCCTTTCCATTTGTAATACGGAATTTTATTGGTGTACTGCTCGGGCTTGGGCAATACAACGTTTGATTGGTGCTTTTGAGATTCCATTTCAAGCACATCACTTTCAATCCAAATGAAAGATTTTAATTTTTCGAAATCATAGTCGTGAAATCGGCATGTATCCTGTAATGAAACAAGCACCTGGTAAGATAGAATAAGCTTATCGGAAACGGTTTGTTCCAGAAATGATTTGAGTATTGCTCTGCATATCGTACTCAATAACTCCTCATACTGCTCTTTCTCTTTTATATCGCTAATGGTAACGAGTGTTTGATTAACACCAGATAAAAGGAGTGACGCAATATGACCAACCTGAATTGATTTTATCTCCCCCTTTTCTAAAACTTTACGCTCTGAAGCTAAGCCTTCATTTAGTAGGATGACAGCATGATGCAAAGGAATATAAAACCCATGCTTATCAAGCAGGAGTTTTATTTCCTTGTATTCTTTATCAGCATATAGACTGCCGAGAATTTTATGCAGGTCAATCATTCCGTAAAAATAATAATCAATTTACGGAAAATATTTTATTTCCTTATTCTATAATCCTAATAAGGTCTTAATCTGTGATTTATCCTCCACCTTTTTCAGTTGCTTATTGAGGTCTTTACACTTATCGCTTGATGCCAACTTAATCATTTTATCAAGGGCCGGAATCAACAGTTCACCCGCTTTTTGCTTATCGTTAGGAGTTGTTGCATTACTATAAGGAGCGTATAATTCATCAACAATAACTCTTGACTTTTTGTACAAGAATTCGCCTTTAGGATAATCTAACGCAGATCCATTGTTGATTGGTACAGTAAAAGCATCTGTATACGCTTTCCATTTGTTTTTGATTTCCTCATCCAAAACAGAAAGCTTTTTAGCTTCAGCAATCAACTTATCGGTAATTATTTTAGCGTGCTTCTGTTGCAGTGGACTTGAATAAAAGCGGCCCTCAACGTTATCAATCTTTTCAACTTGGTATTTTACATCATTTACTTTTCCGGCATAAAAACTTTTTTCTAAAGAAAGAATTTTATTAAGGTGTTCCAGTTTTATACCAGCTTCATTACAAATAGAAATGCCTAATTCATAATTTCCGGCACTAAAGGCACTATCTGCTTTTGCAGTTGCGTTCGTTTCCTTTTGTGCAGCCATGTTTCTTTTCGAGAAAGTTCCTGGTGATCCATCTTCGTTATAGTCCATCAAAACTTCCTTTCCACTTGTCCAGTCATAAAATTCCCATAGCTGTCCATTTGTATAATATGTTTTTGAGGTTAAATATTTTTCCGTAGTTCCATTGTATTTGTATTCGGCTTCCAATTTTCCATTTGGGAAATACCAATTGTGTGTACCTATCTTTTTGCCTTGAGAATATTCTTGCTCTGAACGAACCTTACCGCTCGGATAATAAGTTACTGTTACCTTTCCATCCATAACAGGGCTTCCGTTTGAGTAAACTACTTCGCTCTTCACGAACTCGCATCCTTTCAAATCATCCTTGTTTTTGATGTTGTAATTGGAGTATGGGTCAATCATTAGCCATTTGCCGTCTTTATTTCCAGCCTTGTAATTGCCCTGTTTTAAAACCAAACCATTTTCACCATAGTAAGACGCTGGCCCTTCCAGCACACCATCCTTGAACGTTTCTGATTTCATGACTTCTCTCTTACCATAAACGGTTGTGTATTCCTTGTTCAGCCCGTGAAACTGATTTGACTTGTAGTTGTACTCATACACAACAACACCTTTCTGGTCGTATCCCTTGAACCAGCCATTCTTTTCACCGGCTGCGTTCACTTGATATTCGGCCATTATTTTTGTTTTCTGAATATCGTAAAATTCTTTTTTTACGCTTTGTCCGTAAACTGAACATGCCAGAATAACGAACACAAAGATTAAGTTGATTTTTGTTTTCATGTTATTTGCTATTTGAATTAGTATGTTGTAGGCTTGATACGCTTTTATTTTTACTGAGGAGTTTTATAGAGGTTGTTCCGGTAACTGTTCCGATTAAAACGCCATCGAGCACAAGGCGACCACGCTGAATTGATTTCACGAGCAATGGAAGATGTAGTTGTATTTTCTCAATGAAAACAACATCTGATTTAAGTAATACCGTTCTTTCCTGTTCAACCACCTCGTATTGATTCTTACCTGTATACTCAATTATTACTGATGTATTCTTTCCGAATGAAATTTGATATACAGAACCTGGGGTTAGATTTTTTGAATTAACCGATTCTATCTTTTGAGAAACAACTGGCTTATTATCGGTGAGGTGATTCAATAATTCTTCCCAGGATTTATGATTGAGGTAGTTCGCAAGCAAGTCAAGTGTCCAGAGTCTCGGCTTCTCTGTACCTTTAATTAGCCCGAATAATCTTTTTAATGTTGAACCGCTTATTTTACAGCGACATTCCTTGGAAATTGAATTCGCAAGCGAGTCGCAATCCTTTGGATAACGAATTGGTGAGCCGAATTTCTGTTCAATTTTATTTCTGATTACCGGACTAAGCATGATTTATCGTAATCCGAAAATAGCAGATGGAAGTTTAAGGAAACAAATATGAACGAAAAGCCTGATGTGAATGAAGTGAACGGAATGAATGACAGCCTCAATTGAGGCCCACTTCCGCAAACACTTTCTTCATCTTTCTTTCCAGCGTGGATAGTTTAAGCCAGAGTCGAATCGTTTTAAAATATCCCATGAACTCAAAACTGCCCGTACGCTGATTTGCACTGTATAGTGAGCCTTGCTGCGTCAGGAGAGCTGAACGCACCCTTAGATGTACAGAAAAGGCCTCAAGTATTCTGTCGGCATCATCTTTCTCTTTAAAGGTGATGATGAGATCCTGTGGCGCTTTGCAATCAGCAACAATTCCGCTATCAAATTCAACCCTGAACTCATAAACATGCAAGTGCTCACCAAGAATTCTTTTCCACGCAAGGTCAGCGGGTAACCAATCTCTCAGTAAATGCAATCCTGAACTGGTTTTGTTGTTATAGATTGTTTTGTGGCGCTTATCAATGTCGTCCACGCCCATAAGGTATGTGAAACGAACGAACTCTGTTGGCCTTGCAAGTAATAGCACATCCCTAAGGTTGCCCTTATCAGTATAGAATTCCTTAACGCTTGAATCGGTATTAAGATAGAATGTAGGCATGCAGGCGAATATAGCACCTGAATATTTAAGGAAACAACCTTAGGTAAATTAAACCAAGGTTATTTTACTCAACGGAAATAAGATTTCTTTTCCTAAGGAACTACCATTCTAATCTGCTATAATCGACTTAGATGCTTTAGCGCAGATAAGATTTCGCTGGTTTTACTAACTCGTTATGTAAGTGACCTGGATATGATAGTGAAGGCGAGCGAAGCGAGACCATGGACTCATTCCGTTGTGAGTCGGCTTGCCGGCTCACAGTGTAGGGAACCACACTAAAGAAAATTTTAAATAGGCATCCAGTGAGCGTAGCGAACGATGCTGGCTTAATTAAATAATAATAGTGGCTTCAGATGTAAAGCATACCAAGTGGTTAGGATGTTTTTGTGTTTGCGTAACAAACAGAATAAGTTCTAATGTGGTTACTACATAAACAGAATCAAGATAGAATGAGTTTACTGCATAAACAGAATAAACAAAAAAATGAGTGGTAAAAAGCTATGGTATTCATCGCACCAAATGCCGAAAGCAATCGGTCAGCACGGCAACAATCTATATGAACGTGAGGTGTTAAGATTGCTATTCCAAAAATACATACCTGCCTGTTATCGCAAAAACAGTCTACCACATGTAATTGTCGAACTCAAATTTTCTGAGTTTAAAAATCTTATGGGAAGAAATTCTTACATGAACGCGTTGAAATCACTAAAGGAAAGAGGAATAATTCAATACACAGCAAAAATGGGAAAACCGGGTGGACACAACGTGAGTATAATTACAAGACCGATAGTAGAATCCATTCGAGCAAAGCACACTTGCGTAGAAGAATTAGTGGATGAATAAAATCGTTAATGGAAATTTTCTTAAAAATAAAATAATTACACTCGCAATGAATCAGGGCCAAGAATTGATGATGGTGCAACAACGTCTCAATGTAATTGAGATGCAGGTGAAGGAGGCTCTTAGCCTTTTAAATGCGCTGGTGGTGGAACGTAATACTATCGGTGAGTGGATAGATGAAGAAAGTGTAATGCGTATAACCGGATTAAGTAAATCCAGTTTATATGAATTGCGAAGGAAGAATAGAATTACATCATCTACCATCAGCGGGAAGGCGAAATTTTACAAGCTTAAAGATTTTGAGAAAATTTTAACAAAAAATGAATATCTAAGATGAAAGTAAAACTTGGCGAACGCCCACCGTATTCGGTCAAATTCTTTTTGAGTAACTATACGCGAGAAAAAAGAGCGGAACACACTGTTCATTGCCGTATTTGCATGAATAGAGTTAAGTCAGAATTTTCACTCTTTGTAAATGTGAAGCCCGAAGATTGGGATCATGTGAATGGCCGATTCTTACCCAACACAAAACATCTATCACATTTGAACTTTAAACTTTCAGAAATTGAGGGAAGGATTGAAGAGCATTACCAGGAGTTAAAATATTCCGGTATGGCGATTTCCGCAAAACTGATTCGGAACAAAATGCTTGGGAAGGGGCCTACGCTTTCAGCCACAACGCTTTTGAAGTTCTTTGACCAATATATCACTGAGATAAGTCACAAAACGGAGGAATATGAAGCACCTACCGTTCAGCATTATCGCGCAACACGTGACCATTTAATTAAGTTTTTTAAATCGGTTGGTATTACGGACATGCCTCTTAAGTCGCTTAACCGGAATATGCTTGACAGATTTGAAACATATTTATTGAGTAC
The DNA here is from genome assembly GCA_017303895.1 of Bacteroidota bacterium. Classification (GTDB taxonomy): domain Bacteria; phylum Bacteroidota; class Bacteroidia; order 2-12-FULL-35-15; family 2-12-FULL-35-15; genus 2-12-FULL-35-15. Next base: position 364,497 of record JAFLBF010000001.1, read on the forward strand.
ACATAATGACCAATTAGGACGACCAATGAAACGCAACACCGCTAACCGCTACTTGATTAAACTGAAGGTGGTGGTGAATAATGCCCTCCGAAAAGAACTCATTGCAAAAAATCCTTTTGTTGGATTCAGAATAAAATATGTGATTACTAAAAAGGTTCACCTCACCACTGATGAAATTAAACTTATCAAAAAACACAGCCTTGGTGAAAATCCTGCACTTATCAGAGTGAGGGATGTATTCATGTTCTCCGTTTACACCGGTCTTAGATTTACCGATGCGCTGAATTTGAAATCACAATCTATCAGTATGCACGAGGACGGTAACTATTGGATAACGCTTGACCAGGCAAAGACGGATGATCCTTTGCACATCCCCTTACTTTTAGACGCGGAGAAAATTTACTTGAAGTACATGAACCGACCGGAATTAAAAGGGCATGTATTGCCACGCCTTTCTAATCAGAAAGTAAATCTTAACCTCAAACTGATAGGTGAACTTGTTGGCATCCAAAAAAAATTGACGCACCATGTGGCACGCCATACTTTCGCAACGACTATCATGCTTGAGCAGGGGATTGATATAAAGGCGGTGAGCAAATTATTGGGGCATACGAATTTGAAAACAACCGAAATTTACGCTCAGGTAACACGCAAACAACTATCGGATGTAGCCGCAAGGTTAAACAAGAAAAGTGCTCAGGTGTCGCTTGCGCAGCAAGTAATCAAAGAAACAGTAAATCAATCTTAGAATTTAATGCGCAAGCACCCGAGAGAATTTAAAGGTATTTCAAAAGACCAAATGCGTTAAGCAGCTTCCAAAGAAACGACTTACAGTTGTTGTTGCACACCTTTGCCTTCGGCTCCAGTTTCCATGATTTTTTACCGACAACAGTAATACCGTAGTATTTGTAGTTAAGGTAATTTTTGTAACAGTTCAGAGCTGTTATCATAGCTTTAAATGTTCCACTATTGAATTTCATTTTTTCTGCTCCCTCACTTACCATGAGGTTAATTAAGGTTGCAATATCTTTTGGTGTATAAGCGAAGAATTCTTTCTCTGATGTACAGAAAAGCAATACCACCTTTTTTACTTGCGAAACATAGCAATCAGCAGTGTCATTACTAATATTGTGACCAATTGCACCATTCGTCATTTGCTTCTTAAAATCCTTTAATGAAATTTTTACTTGAGTTGTTTGAGTTGAGATTAAATTTTTCATAATATTTTGTTTTAATGTTTTTAATAAGCCGGGAGCGAAGTTGCCCCCGGCAGTTAGTTTTTAAAGTTTATCTCCCACTTGAGTGAGTATGTGTTCTACAATTGCCTTCATAAATTCAGGCGGAATGGTATTACCACATAATTTATGCGCATCCTTATCCTTTACATCTGCCGGAATCTCATACCAATCAGGGAATGTTGAGAACTTTAAATCCTGCTTAATGCTTAGCTTAGATTCTTGCCCGTCTTCATAAGTAATTACTTCGCCTGATGCAGTGCGCGTGGTCATATATTGCTCGTTAGATTTAATTGTCTTTTTAGACTGGCCAACCTTCACACCAATTATCTCAGGTGTAACATCAACGATTCTTAAACCATTCACATTCTCATACTGAGGTTTTGGTGGTGTGGGCACAACACCAAACTCTTTTAAATAACCTATAAAAATAAAACGGTAACGTTTCTGAGGTGTGTTGTAATTCAACGCTAACAGTTTAAAACATCTTACCTCATAGTGTGGCCCAAGCTTTTCCATTATGCGCAACTTGATTTCATTGAAGATGGCAATATTACGATCATCATCCATCCCAGGTACGTTCTCAATGATGAAACATTTTGGAAGTACTCCTGAGATAAGATCGATGCTGTGCAGGAACAAAAGATTGCGCGGATCAAGCGGATCAATTTTCCCTTTGGCGACTGAAAACCCTTGGCAGGGTGGAGAAAGCAGCATGATAGACAACTCTTTCGGCATCATTAGTATTCTACGTAAGATGTCATCTGCTTTAATGGCTAAGATGTCAGCCAACCAGAAAGGGACATAACGCTCACCTTTAAAGTTGTGCTCAAAAGTTCTCTGAGCAACTGACCAGTTGTCAATCGCAAGCAACTCTTTAATGTAGTTGTAAAGTAGTCCGAGCGTACCACCACCGGCACCGCTGAATAAGGTAATCGCTGTGATCACCTTATTTAAAGTTGGATGTATGTGATTATTATTTTCCATGGCTTTCGTTTTTAAAGATTAGATTTCCGTTCCCATCATGATCGATTCTTTTTGGTGTGCATCCACAGTATTTACAATCCCTGATTTCAGTAAGATCGATTTCTTCTACTTCATTCTCATGTTTAGGCTTCTCTGCTTTGCACGCTTCAAAGGCTTCGTGTAAACTATTGATAGTACCATTATCAACTAAAGTGAGAAAGCCGATGTTTTTATCCCCGATTGTCTCAATCTTATGTACGGTGCTTTCTGTTGTACCTACAGCAGATGCAATCCTTTGGCGTGTGCTCATTTTTTCCTGTTCAGTTAAACCGCTTTGCAAGTCAGTCCTGGTTCCAGATTTCTTAAGCCATAATTCTTTCAGCACTTTTATCTCACGGAAAATCTCAGTCGTTGATTTTTGACGTTGAGTATTAGAGTACACAATAAAGGAAGGTTCAGATTCCTTTGGAATATCAACCACTTCAACTTCTATCTCTGTAAAAGCAAGCTGTTTCAGAGCAAGAATTCTACGCCAACCTGAAAGAACCTCCATTTCTTGATTTACAATTGGATTGTATCGCAATCCGATTTCACTGATGCTTTCTGCTAAACCATCTACATTACTTACCTGGTAAGTTTCGATGTTCGTAGGGTGTGCGCGCAGAAGATCTAACCCTACTGTTTTAATGTTTTTATTCTTCATATAGGGTTTTATGAAGAAATTAGGGGTACTCACTTCTACACTTAAAAGTGAGGAGTAACATAGAAAAGCCCCAGTATTTACTGGGGCTTACAGATGAAATGATAATTTACGTATTAAAAAGTGAGGACTATTGTTGATGCGAATGTGACTCAAGGGTTTTCTGAACTATTTTGTCTATTGCTTTCCTCGTTAGTTCACCAGGGTATTTGCCGTTGCGGATTTTGTTGTAACTCGACCTGAGCACATCGTGTGCCTTAGTATCTCTATCAATTTCTTCGTTATCTAATGTAAAGCTATTTACAATTCTTGGGAATGGCTGGCTCGGATATTCCAATATTTTATACCTCTCAAAAAGTAAGTACATAAAATAGAGCATAGGTGCTTTTGCTCTTGATCCTACCCAATTTACTTTGCGTTTCACAGGTGTACCGGTAAAAAGTTTAGCAAATTGAAGCGCTGTTGTTTGACTATCTATAAATTTTGAAGCGCTTAATCGTGCTGCTAAGTCTTCAAAAAAATCTTGCCCGAATTTGTCAAACGCCTTTAGAGTTCGCTCTTCGCTTTTATTTGCACCTCCCTGCAAATTATTGGAAAAGAATAAAAGTTGATTCTCGAAAGCTTGCTTTTGCTTAATAAGACGAAGCATTTCAATGTCTGGCGTATTATCAACAAGAGAGTGCAAAATATCGTATTCCTTTTTGTCATAAAGCTTTTCCAATTCTTTTTCCGAGTATGATTTTATATCAGAAACTAAATTTTGAAATCCGCTTAGGTTAATCCTATCAGCAATAGGAGTTGACTCAATGGTGGCATCCAAATTACTCTGTACAGTCATTTTGGTTGAAACTGTAGAAGGAAAATTCTTACTGTGCCGATCTTCAATCTCTAATCGAACTCTATTGAGCAATGTTTCTAATGTATCATAATTGATAATTATTTCCTGGTCAACATATTGAAGTTTAGCATAGGAATCTATTGATAGCTTAAGTTCTTTCAAATAATCACTTAAAGCTTCCTCGGCATCACACACTATTGAATCTATAAATTTCACAGTTATAGCAGCCGACTCGTTAACCTGTTGCTGAATAAAAGAAATTAAGGAGTTACATTCATTGCAGCACAAAATAAAATTTCTAAAGACCAAATCTACATCTGTATCCTTTAGCAGGTCCGGGTTGGACTGCAACAAGTTTTTTAGGCCACCCCTAACGCTTGCTTCTTTACTTAACACAAAATCTTTTATTGTTATATCTTTCGAAAGGCGTAATGATTCAAGTTGTTTCGTTGTGCTTTTGAAATTTTCTGAAAGATAATGATGCTTTTCTTTTTCACCTAAAATGAGTAGAAGCTGTTCACTCACATTTTTATCATAATCCGGTAACATAGAATACAATGTTATTAACTCGCTTTCATAATGTGCGAGTAAACTTCTTATGAGTGTAGTTTCATTGATATTCATCATCCCAAAACTATCACAATACTATAAGAAATGCAACACTATTTTCCATTGAAAAGGAGTTTCCGTTAGTAACTTCCTAACTTCCTATCTTCCTATAGGCTGATAACCATAGCGTTTTGTTTTCCGTTGGTGTTTTTAGCTCTTTTTTCCGCAGTCGTGTCGCGGAAATCTTCTACACTCGAAATAGACAAATAAGTATAACCTTAAAACAATTTACAATGAAAACAGAAGAAGCTAAATCAAAAATTCTTGAAATGCTTAACTCAAAAGATGGGTTTACCGTGACTGCCCAAGAAATTAACTACGCAACAAAAGGAAAGTTACCATTCGTACAAATTTATTCCATCATGGCTGGCATGATAAAAGCCGGTACGGTGAAGCTAAATGAATCAGAAGGAAAGAAGTCCTACACACTAATCAGTGACGGAAAAAATGAGCTACTTGAAAAGAAAAAAGAAAACGATGATTCCACCGAAACAAAAAGTGATTCTAAAAAATCAACTGTAGTTAAAATAAACCAAGGTGGCCGCGATCTCACCAAGTACAAATTTTTGGGAAAGGAATACAACAAATCAAGACTGGCGCTCGCAATCATAACACAAGTTGCGAAGGACAAACGATTAAGCTTAAAGGGTGCGCTTGAACTTTTTGACCCTGAAAACAACGTGATTCCACCTTATGGCCTTATCAAACCGATTGCAGAAGCAAAGAAGCTTAGTAAAGAACGAGCTCGTTTTTTTCTGAAACCTGGTGAGGAAGTGAAATTAAGAGATGGTGTTGTAGCTATCAGCAATCAGTTTACAAAAGAGCGCATAGAAAAGGTAATTTCTGTAGCGAGAAAATTGAAATACTCTATCAAATAGTTTCTTGTTGCTTTTGCAATGGTTAGAGAGGCTACCGCCATGGGGCCTCTTTTTCTTTATATTACATTTTCTAAATTTGCATTATGAATGATTTCAATAGCGAGTACCATAATAATTTCGATACTGCAATTCAGCTAACAAAAAAAGCGGGATACTCAATTCCATTTGAAACACATTTATTAAAGAAGAACACTCAGTTACTTAATCATTTAACGCTTGAAGGAGTTTACTCTATATTCCAAAATGAATTTGGAAAGCCAAACGGTAATTTTAATTTACGCGAAATAAAAGGGCAATGTATTAAAGTGCATTCGGAAATGCAGTCTATGTTGTTAAGTAAATTGAATTTGCAAACTATCATCACGGTTGGATATGTGAATTACAACGGACAAGACATGTTCAAGTTCGAAACCATCGGCAATCACAACATCAGAAGGGTAAATCAGGATGGTAAAACAGAACTCGACATACATGTTTGGCTCACACTACCTTCCTATGAGGTACTTGATTTCACATTTATAGCTCACTTAGCCTACGTAAATTATCCTCGGGAGAAAAAAATTCTGCTTGAGGATGCGCCAACGTTTATTTTTAACTCCGGAAGTGCCCAAAAAGTATTTGAAAGCGAGAATTGCCGGTATTTTCCTAAGTTCGTAGGAAAGGATATTCTCATTCAGAACGGATTTATCCAAATTCGATAGTTTTTCCTGGTCGCATTAGGAGAGCCCGAGTACTTCAACCCTTAATCTTATACTTCCAAGCCATTTAATCGCTCCTGCGGGCTCAGGGAGAGCTCAGATAATCAATCGTTTTGTACAGTTGCTCTCAAAATCTTACATCGGGATACCGAATGTTGAAATTTAGAGTACTTTTTCTTTGGGAAAACTCCTAAAAGTTTCCATATTTGGACTAATTCTGTCAAACAAAAAAATGTCAAATGAATAACTTGGGAGAAATAATTCGCAATGAGCGAGAAAAAAAGGGGTGGTTATTACGTCATGTTGGTTCAGAGCTCGATGTTGATCAGGCTTTGATTAGCAAATTTGAACGTGGTGAGCGCTGTCCGACTAAAGAACAGGTTGTAAAACTTGCTAAGCTTTATCGAATAAACGAAAACGATTTGATGACTGCTTGGCTTGCGGACAAAATATCATTAGAGGTACAAGATGAAAAAATGGCTTTGCGTGCTGTAAAGTTATTTGAAGAAAAATTAAAGGCTTAATATTTATGGCTAAGAAGAATAAAGAGATTACTAAACCAAAAGCCGATATAGATTTTGAAAAAGATTTATGGGGTGTGGCAAATGAATTGCGCGGTGCGGTTGCAGAGAATCAGTATAAAGACTACGTTCTTTCGCTTATCTTTTTAAAGCACATGAGCGAACGATATGAAGTTCGCAGAGATGAATTGTTGCAATTAGTAAGCGAACCTAAATCAAATTACTACACAAAGAACAAAAAAGAAATTGAAGCGATTGTAAGCGATCCGGACGAATATCTTTCCAAGAACACATACATCATCCCTATTGAGGCTACTTGGCAATATTTGCAGGATAATGCTGAGCAGGATGATATTAAAGTAAAGGTGGATGATGCGTTTGAACTATTGGAGAATACAATATCACAATATCGCCCGGAGTTAAAAGGCATCTTACCAAGAATATTTGTAAAGAGTCAGTTAACTGCTAAACAAACCACCGGGCTCATTAACTTATTTTCTAATCAGAAATTTTCTGAAAAGTATAATCCTGAAAGTGATGTATTAGGTCGCATCTATGAATACTACATTGGACGTTTTGCAATTGCCGAGGGCTCCGGTGCCGGACAATTCTTTACACCGGGTTGCATTGTGCGCCTATTAGTAGAAATGCTTGAACCCTTAAAAGGAAAGATTGCCGATTTAGCTTGTGGTAGTGGTGGAATGTTTGTACAGTCTATGAAATTCATCAATGCACATGGAGGAACAAAGAAAGATATTGCTATTTACGGACAAGAACGTTACGATGGTACATTGCGTTTAGCTAAGATGAACCTTGCTTTACGTGATTTAAACTTTCAATTAGAACTTGGTGATTCATTGTTGCAAGATAAGTTGGCCGACCTCAAAGCTGATTACATTATCATGAACCCTCCGTTTAACGTGAGCCAGTGGCACCCGGAAGATTTACCGGAGAACGACCCACGTTTATTCAAAATACCAGAATCTAACGATCCTGTTGTAACTGATGGTAATGCTAACTACATGTGGTTTCAAACCGTGTGGTCGCACTTAAGCAATAATGGTAATGCAGGTATTGTTATGGCGAATGGTGCCATGACGTCCAATAATAAAGGGGAGCGAAACGTGCGTGAATACATGATAAATCAAAGCATGATTGATTGCATTGTTCGTTTACCAGATAAATTATTTCTAACAACAGGGATACCGGCCTGCCTTTTCTTTTTAAGCAAAACGCGCAAGGGGAATAAGCAACATCGTGAGCGCAAGGATGAAATACTATTCATTGATGCAAGTAAATTGGGTGAAATGGTGAATCGTAAACTTCGGGTATTAACTGATGGTGAAATTGAAAGGATTGCCGGCACTTATCATGAATGGAGAAACATAAAAGGGAAATACGAAGATATAAAAGCTTATTGCAAATCAGCATCAATTGAAGATGTGATTAAACAAGATTACAAATTAACACCAGGTATTTATGTGGGTAACGAAGATGCAGAAATTGATGAAGTCCCTTTTGAAGAAAGAATGAACGCTCTAAAAAAAATGTTGAATGAACAGTTTACAAAAAGCAACGAGATGCAACAAAGAATAGAAATGAATCTGTCAAAACTATAATTTATGCCACAAAGAATTAGAATAATATTTAGAAATCCAAAGTATAGAGTTGTTCTTCAAAATCAGAATTACCTAAATAAATTGCTTAACAGAAAGCCAGAAATTGGAACGGATTTTTTGGAATTTGATGACTTGGTGCTTGGGAATGATGAACATGGATTTCGTTATGATGCTTTAGAAGAACTTCGATTGACATACATCGATATTTTTGGTGATTCATTCAGACGAATTCAAATAACACATACGAATAATGATTACTTACCAAATTGTTTGTGGGTACACATGGACACTTTGAATGACAGGTTAATTTGCGAAGTTGATAGAATTTACAAAGAATAATGAGCACTTGGAAGAAATATAAGCTTGGCGACATCTATGATGTTAGCTCTGGACTCTCAAAACCACGCGAGGAATTTGGTAGCGGAAATCCCTTTGTTTCATTTAGGGATATTTTCTATAACTATTTTTTACCTGAGAATTTGACTGAGTTGGTTAATACAAATATTAAAGAAATTAAAAGTTGTTCAGTTCGCAAAGGAGATATTTTTCTTACAAGAACAAGCGAGACACTTCATGAATTGGGTATGAGTTCCGTTGCCCTAAAGGATTATCCAAACGCAACTTTTAATGGTTTTGCAAAAAGGCTGAGAAAAAAAGCGAATTGCGCCCTCGATATTGATTCTATTTTTATTGGTTATCTTTTAAGAAGCAAATATTTCAGAAATCAAATTGATGCGGTTGCATCAATGACAACACGTGCAAGCTTGAATACGGCCTCAATAAATGCAATAGAAATTGATATTCCAAATCTAAACGAGCAAATTAAAATAGGGGAGATTCTTAAATCTCTCGATGACAAAATAGAACTCAACCTTCAAATGAATAAGACATTGGAGGAAATGGCCAACGCATTATACAAACATTGGTTTGTAGATTTTGGGCCGTTTAAGGATGGTAAGTTTGTTGAAAGTGAATTGGGGATGATTCCGGAGGGATGGGAAGTAAAGAAGTTAGAGGAAGTAGTTGAGTTCATAAATGGGTATGCATTTAAGAGTTCTGAACTTTTAGATTTCCCTGAAGGAGATTGTTATTCTGTTTTTAAAATGGGGAACATTAAAAAAGGAGGCGGGTTAAAGCCTGATGGAACCAAGAGCTATTTTAAAAAGGAAAGTGCGGTGGTATTAGAAAAATATATTCTTAAAAAAGGTGACTTGTTGATGAGCATGACAGATATGAAGGATAAGGTTACTATTCTGGGTCATACAGCGCTCATGAATGAGGATAATAAGTTTATAGTTAATCAAAGGGTGGGCTTGTTACGCGTTAAAAATGTACGTGGAATTTCTTATCCATTCTTATTCATACTAACAAACAGCTACGAATTTCTATATGATTTAAGGAGCAAGGCAAATAGTGGAGTTCAAGTTAATTTATCAACTGAGGCCATTAAAAATGCGAAATTTATTTTAGGAACGAGTGATTACAATAATGCTTTCAATGATTTAATTAGCCCATTGTTCGAGAAAATATTTTCTATTACAAAGGAAAATGAATATTTGGCACAAACTCGTGATTATCTTTTGCCAAAACTAATCAGCGGAGAAATCCGTGTTAAAGATGTAGCAAAAGCTATTAAAGAAGTAGTATGACAGATTTAAAGGAATATCATATAGAAAAAGCTGCCATTGAGTGGTTACAGCAGTTGGGTTATGAATACAGACCCAGTGCTGAAATCAATCGTGATGTTCGTTCTGTAGTTATAGAAACGGAGCTACACGCCTTCATTAAAAAGAAGTATTCCACGCTCCCTGATCAAGAAATTAAAGAAGTTGTAAAAGAACTTATCAATAACACCGGTGCCGATTTAGATTATAGAAACAGAGATTTTCATTTAAAGCTAACCAAGGGTATTGACATTAGCTACAAAATAAAGAGTGAAGAAAAAGCTTTGCACGTTTACCCAATCGATTTTGATAATCCTGAGAACAACACCTTCACATGCGTTAACCAATTAGAAATTGTTGGTCGCAATCGCAGAATACCGGATTTACTCATATACATCAACGGCTTACCACTTATTGTTTTTGAATTTAAAAATTGGTTCGATCACAACACCACCGAAAACGAAGCCTACAATCAAATACAACATTACAAGCAGGATATTCCTTTGTTGTTTGAATACAATGCGCTCACGATTATTAGTGATGGTAAAACAGCACAACATGGGATGTATCCTGCCAATATGGAATGGTACGCCCCTTGGAAATCTATTGATGGAACTGCAATTGTTGACGAGAATGACTTTCAGCTACACACCTTGCTGCATGGTTTGTTTCCCAAAGATAGATTGCTGAACTATTTAAAACACTTTATCTTCTTTGAAGATCACAATGGTTCTTTAATTAAGAAGGGTGCAAAGTATCATCAATATTTCGGTGTAAACTTTGCAGTAGATAGAACTAAGAAAGCAATTAGACCCATTGGCGATGGTCGCATTGGTGTTATTTGGCACACACAAGGTTCGGGTAAAAGTATTTCAATGGCCATCTATACAGGAATACTTCGCCAGTTAAGCGAACTTAAAAATCCAACCATAGTTATTCAGGTTGACAGAAACGATTTGGACACGCAACTCTATGAGAACTTTGTATTGTGTAAAGATATTGTTGGTGATGTGCAGCATGCAGATACAACAGATGATTTGAGAAGATTATTAGACCGCGATGCCGGTGGAGTAATTTTTACGACCATAGAAAAATTCAGATTAAAAAAGGACGATGGTGAAATTGCGCATCCTATTCTATCTAATAGAGAAAACATTATTGTGATTGCCGATGAAGCGCACAGAACGCAGTACGGTTTATTAGATGGATACGCAGCGAATTTGAGAACGGCTTTACCAAAAGCTTCATTCATTGGCTTTACCGGAACACCGGTAGATAAGAAAGATGCCGATACAGAGGAATTATTCGGAAATGTAATTCACACCTACGACATCAAGCAAGCGGTTGAAGATGGTGCCACGGTTCCAATTTATTATGAGCCACGCTTAGCTAAACTTCATTTGGCAAATGAAAATATAGATGAAGAAGTAAATGAATTAGAAGAGAACGCAGGTTCTGATAAGTTTTTAAAGTGGGCAGCTATTGAAGATGCTGCCGGTTCGGATGATCGTGTAAATAAAATAGCTGAAGATATTTTGAGCCATTTTACCAAGAGAACAGAAACGCTTGATGGTAAAGCAATGGTCGTATGTATGAGTCGTAGGAATTGCGTGAAGATGTACGATGCCTTAAAGAAATTAGAAGGATGCCCGGAAATAGCAGTTATCATCACATCTAATATTTCAAAAGACCCACCGGAGTGGAAAGAACATATCAGAACCAAAGATCAGTTTGAAGCTGTAAAGAAAAGATTTAAGAATCCGGATGACTCTTTGAAGATTGTTATAGTGCGTGATATGTGGCTTACAGGATTTGATGCGCCTATTATCAATTCAATGTATGTTGATAAAGTGATGACAGGCCATAACCTGATGCAAGCCATTGCAAGGGCTAATCGTGTATTTGCAGATAAGCAAAGCGGTGTGATTGTGGATTACATTGGTATTGGCGACCAATTAAAGTCAGCTACACAAAAATACACAGGCAGTGGCGGTCGCGGTGAAACCAAAATTGATATTGACCAGGCACTCGAAATGTTCTATGCGCAATTAGATAAATGTAAGGGACAAATACCAAGTGATATAGATTATAGTCGCTGGAAGGCATTAACCACAGGGGATAAAATGATGCTCATCAATAAAGGCGCTAACGCTGTTTTAAAAACAGATTCGCTTGCAGATGAGTTCATGAAAGATGAAAAGAAGTTAACCGGATTAGTGAGTATTGTAAAAAGCAGAGATGAGATTGCACAATTCGCACTCGACATTATTTACATTCAGCATGTGTCAGCCGCTGTAAGAAAGGCAAAATCAATTACTGTAGGTAAGAAAGACAACCAAAAGAAAATACGTGATTTGATTTCACAGAGTATTGAGTCGGAAGATTTGATTGATGTATTTGCAATGGCTGGTATCGAAAAACCTGACGTTTCGATATTGAATGAAGATTTCTTGTTAGGAGCTAAAGAATCTAAGAGTGGATTAGCCTTAAAGATTGAATTGATGCGTAATATCTTGAAAGGTGAGATTGCTTTACGCTTACGTAAGAATATTAAGAAGTACACCTCTTTACGTGAGGAAATAGAAAAAGTAATTGACCAGTACCACAAAAACGCGATTGATTCCTACACTACCATCCTTGAGCTTGTTGAACGAGCTAAGGATATGCAGGAAGAAGAAAAGCGTCAGCAGGAATTAGGAATTACCGATGAAGAATTAGCCTTCTATGATATTATTTACGCTAAAAAAGAAATCATCAAAGAGGCCGGACCGATTCAAGATGTTGTTCACGCTGTATTCAAAGCGGTGAAAGATAATCTTGAAATAGACTGGACAAAAAAGGAAGATGCTAAAGCAGCAATACGGTTAGCGGTAAAAAAAGAATTACGAGGCAAAGTGGATATAGAGGCCTTAAACAAAATATTACAGGAAATAATGGAACAAGCCGAAGGTCAGTTTAAAGATTGGCCGGTGGCGGGATAAATTGAATAATACCATTAAACTTGTAGAACCAAGGATACTAAATTTTAGAAATAAATATTAAAAACTAAGGAGTAAAATAATATGGCGACAGCAGATCAATTAAAGACTTTAATCAAATCTCATTTTGATAATGAAGTCGAAAGATTCAATACAGTTTCGTTGCAAATTGCTGCGCACGAAGCACAATTAGGGCATATCAATATTGCTGATGAAATCAGAAAACTTGTTGAGAAATCAAAGCTTAATATTCCAAGGCTGAAGCATTTTTCAAATGACTTTCAAGGTTTAATCTTAGAGAGTAAGACGGACAATCGATTTAATGATTTGGTTGTATCTGATCAATTGAAAGCAAGAATTGAAAGAATTCTAAATGAAGACAGGCAGAAAGTTAAACTTAAAAAGCATGGGTTAGATAGCAGAAGAAAGATTCTTCTGGCTGGCGCACCAGGTACTGGTAAAACCATGACAGCATCAATTATTGCTCACGAATTAGGATTACCGTTGTACACGATACTAATGGACAAAATGGTAACCAAATTCATGGGAGAGACAAGTGCCAAATTAAGACAAGTGTTTGAATTTATTCAGGAAAGAAAGGGAGTTTACTTATTTGATGAGTTTGATGCTATTGGTGGCGAGAGAGGTAAGGATAACGATGTAGGAGAAATGCGGAGAGTACTGAACTCGTTCTTACAATTTATTGAGCGAGATCACTCAGACAGCATTATAGTTGCTGCAACTAATAATATACGCCTATTAGATTCTGCCTTATTCAGAAGATTTGATGATGTATTGCAGTATAATTTGCCAACCAAAGCAGAGATGGTTCGCCTTATGGAGAATAAGCTTGGAAAATTTAAAGGGGATTATAGTTTACCAACTATAGTTAAGCCCATTTCAAAGTTGAGTCATGCAGAAGTATCTCAAGCATCAATCGATGCAATCAAAGCAACAATTCTTGCGGACAAAGATAAAGTCGAAAGGTCATTACTTATTAAGATGTTAAACGATAGGACAGAAACACATAATCGTAAAAGAAAATAATGGCCAGACATAAGCACATCTTTTTAAATGATCTGAAAGAGTCGTTACCGTATACTTCCGCCCAGCAAGGAGGTGGTGGAGATAATATACCTCGAAGAAACAGGAGGAATCATGGAAATTATTTGATTAGACGCCTGAACGAAATATGGGAAGAAGTGGAAGGAAAAAGAGAGTCGCGTGAAGCTATATCACTTAATTCGAAGGATGGAATCTATTTAGAATTTAAAAGTAAAGCTGGATTTGACCTTGTAACAAAAAGTTTGGAGGATATTAGGCAAGGTGTAAGATTGCTTAATATTAGAAGAATTGGAGAAGGTGAAAATGAAGTCACAATTGCAACAGTATATGTTCCTAAGGGGAAAGAACAACATTTCTTGAAAAAGATAAGAGCATTTGCAACTGAAATTGATAGTAGAAGTAATAAACCTAAGAACCAAAAATTAGTAAATAGTATTGAAGAGATTAGCCTTGCTGTTTTAGAATCGCTATGGACTGACCCGACAAATCTTATTCCGAGTACTGAAAAAGTATGGTGTGAAGTTTGGCTTCGTATTGACGAAGAAGATTCAGCAAGCCTCACTGATTTTAAAACGCAGTTGACAAACCTCGGGATAGAGCATAAGACAAGTTTTCTTTCTTTCCCCGAAAGACAAATTTTACTTCTGAAATCAAATCGTGCAGATCTAACTGAATTGATTGAACAGAATAATAATTTAGCTGAATTTCGTATTGGACAAGATACTGCTCGTTTCTGGGTTGCTGAAAGTAATAAGGATCAGGTTGGATGGGTTGAAGATTTGGTGGCAAGACTTAATATTGTAGACACCGGAACTCATGTTTGTGTTCTTGACACAGGTGTAAATAACGGGCACTCATTACTAAGTCCTATTTTGATAGATCAAGATTGTTTGACCGTAAATCCAATCTGGGGCGTGAATGACCATGTTCCAACTCGTGGTGGACACGGAACTTTAATGGCGGGCCTTGCGGGTTATGGAAATCTTGAAGCTTGTTTAGCATCATCAGGGAATATAGAAATAACGCATAAACTTTGCTCTGTAAAAATTCTACCCCCCGACCATCTTCCTCAAACAGATCCTGAATTGTGGGGTGATATAACTCAGCAAGGAGTGAGTCAAGCTGAGATTAGACTGCCAGAAGCTAAATTAGTTTTTTGTATGGCTGTAACTTCGAGTATTGATGTTGATCGTGGAAGACCTTCATCTTGGTCGGGTGCAATTGATAAAATTGTTTTCTCGGATAATGAGAAACGCAAGGTGTTTTTTGTAAGCGGAGGAAACATTACAGAGCAAAGTGATTGGAATGATTATCCAAATAGCAATATACGGTGTTCAATATTAAACCCAGCACAATCATGGAACTCCATAGCTGTTGGAGCATACACGGATAAGGCTGTGGTTACAGATCCAAGTTTTGCCGGTCATATTCCCCTGGCAAGAGTTGGTGAACTTTCACCTTTTAGTTCAACATCTTCATCTTGGGAAAAATCAAAATGGCCAATAAAACCGGAAATAGTTTTCGAGGGAGGAAATATTTTGAGAGCACCTGACGGATCTCTTAATGAAGGACAAGAGGATATGGGTATTCTGTCAACATCGAAAAACACAATTACACGGCAGTTCGATTTAATAAATGCTACGAGTGCGGCAACCGCTCAGGCATCGTGGTTTGCTGCAAAAATTTTATCGCAGTATCCAAACGCCTGGCCAGAAACTGTACGAGGACTAATTATTCATTCAGCGAATTGGAAAGATGAGATGTTGACTCAATTTAACATCGACCTGAAAAAGAAAAGTGACGTCAAAAAAATACTTAGAATTTCAGGATATGGTATCCCTGATTTGGAAAAGGCATTATACACAACAGAAAGTAAATTGACTTTCGTGGCTCAAGAGAGCATTCAACCATTCACAAAGCGGGATGGAAGATGTGTTACAAATCACATGCACTTTTATGATTTACCTTGGCCCAAAGAAGATCTGTTAGCCCTGGGGGAGACAAAAGTAAAAGTGAGGATTACCTTGTCGTATTTTATTGAACCTGGTCCAGGGGAAATAGGATGGAAAGATAAGTATCGCTATCAATCATTCGCATTGCGATTTGATATGAATTCTACCAATGAAACCGAAGACATCTTTAAAAAGAGGATAAATCGAGCCGTTCGAGAAGAGGAAGAGGAAATAGAATCGGAGAGCGATAGTAATAGATGGCTTATAGGTGCACAAGGTAGGAATCTGGGCTCCCTGCATTCTGATGTTTGGGAAGGAACAGCCGCTGATATTGCTACTTGTAATTTAATAGCTGTTTATCCGGTAATTGGATGGTGGCGACAAAGAACGAATTTGGGAAAATGGGATTCTAATGCTCGCTATTCACTTATAGTTTCGCTCGAAACACCTCCTGAGGTAATAGACATTTATGCACCAATAATTGCCAAAATTCAAACGCCAATTACTATCAATACAAACAACTCTTAGCGTGAAATGTGAATGGACTTTTTCAATAGAGATGACATAGAATTTTTAAGTGAATGGAGTGAGGTTCCTTATGATACCACCAACCCAAGCCATGAAGATGCTGCGAAAAGGATCAAGACTAAGTTATGGGAACCAACATTTCATTGGGCTAAACACTTCTGTGAAACCTATGAAGGCTTTACCTACACGGGCAAGAAGGAATGGCGACAAATGGCGGGTCGCGGAAAATTTGAATTTAAGCATTATACATGGGTTAAGATACATTTAGAAAAGTATCATCATCCAGATATTTTCTTCACTATTGGAATTGAGGCGTATGAAAAAAGTCCAATAATAAAAATTGATTTCCAAAGAGTCAGTCCTAAGCAACTAACTACATCACAATTTGAATTTCTGGAACGTGAGATAAAACGTGAGAATGGTGGTGCTTTTTGGCATGTTGTACCTGATTCCATTATCAGACAAAGAAACTGGGAAATATTATCTACTTATACTTTTGAATTTGTAAATAAGTATCTCAAGGAGTTTAAGCGTATTATTTCAGGAGTATATTCTTTAGATCAAGAAAAGAGAATTGCGCGAATTACGTGGAATAGAAATGGTTGGATAATGCCATCAGGACGCACAGGAAAGAGTGAGCATCCTGATTCTCATGAAGGAAAATTTGGTTATGGTCATGAAGAATGGTTGTTCGATCTTTCAAAAATTATTGATGGATACCATTACGGTTTTTTGGAACCAGTGCGTAAACAGCAGGATGCTTATCTCAACAAGTTTTATACTATTTGGCTTTATACTATTGATGGAGAAACGAAAAAAAGATTTCACGTAGGTCAAATATTGAGCTGTGAAATTATTGATTCGGAGCATGCTCAATCTATTAAGGACACCTATATTAGCAAGGGTTGGCTTTCTGAAATGGAACAACAAATTATAGACTCAGGAGCCAACTCCAAGGGATTTTCAAATTATGAGGGTGTTGATTTATTCAATATTAGATTCAAGCCACAAAATCTATTGATTGAGAACGAATATACCGAGCTTCCAAAAACACACGAAATTTATTCTCAATCTCGTTATTCATTCGCTGGTTTCAAAGAGAGTTTTAACATAGATGGAATTACTTCAAATACAAAACTTACGTTTTATTCTAATCCACTAAATGAAATTGATGAACAAGGTGGTGATAAAGTTGTAACAAAAACACATATTAGAGAACCGAAAGCTGTTGAAATTACTTACTTACACGATAAAATCAGTAAATCACTCACCAAGTATTTGTCGTCTATCTACGGAGAAAATAATGTGACAAGAGAACACCTTCTTGGTGACACCTTTAACCGAATTGATGTTGTTGTTAATGATAACAGCAATCTCATATTATTTGAAATAAAAACATATGCATCAGCCAAAACTTCTGTTCGTGAAGCGTTAGGTCAATTATTTGAATACAACTATTATCCAGAAAACATTAACGCAAAGCGAATGGTTATAGTAACACCTCCTAACCAGCATAGCTCAGAAATAACGAAATATGTTGAATATTTAAAAAGCACTTTCGGAATCCCATTAGATTATGCCACCTATGATTGGGAATCGAATGTATTAACCGGGTGGAAACCAATCAAAAATGAATATTGAGAATTTAAAAGAAGGATTAGCAAAACTTGAAAGCATAGATTACAATGAGTGTTTAGCTTACGAACACGCATTGAATACCTTTAAATCTATCGGACAACTTCCCATTCTAATAAATCAAATAAACTATACAGTACCTTTGTTCCGAACAAGGACACATGATACGCCTGACCTTTTTAATAATATCGTAGATATTTCAATAACACCAGAGAAATTTGTAAAGGAGTTTGCTCGATGCAACAGACCGTTCCAGTCTGTATTTTATGCGTCTGAAAATCGACCAACTTCTTTTATGGAGTTGCTTGAGTATTGGTCAGCCACGAAAAGTGTTGGTGATAAGCTATACCTTACTATTGGTAGATGGGAGAACACTAAGCCTTTGAATTTAATTATGATTACTTCACCTGATCCAAATAAAAGATTGTCTCCATTTGACAAATACCATGGACAAGCTTATGACGATAATTTAAAAAAGAAAAGTAAAGAGGAACAAGAGTTTACGGCTTGCTTTTTTGATTACATGTTTGAAAAATTTAGGAAGTCTGCAAAAAACGACAACAAAACTTACATTATTACAACTGCATATTCTAATCTTGCACTGATGTATGCAAGTGAAAATGCTGACGGAATTACATATCCCAGCGTGCCTTATCAAGGTCAGGGTACAAATTACGCCTTGAGAAAAAGTTTTGTGGAAAGTGCTCTTAAAATAACTCATGCAATGTACACCGAGTTTGAAATTCATCCACTACCCGAGAACAAAAAGGAGTTCAAAGAAAGTAATAGCAAACTTACATCTGCTTTAGCGTTGAATGGTGCTATTGACTGGACTAACCTGTTGGATCCCCCAAACATAAATCAATAGTTTTTCACATGATATATAAAGAAAAGACAATTATATCATGGCAAAGTTGCATCGGTTCAATTCACATCAGATTAGCGAGAGCACAGATGAGGATAATATTAAACGAGCTGAATTTTATGGCGATGAGGGCTTGTATTTTCTTAGTTGGTATATCGATTCCGATATATTTTCAATTTTCTTTCCTGATGGGAGAATTAAGTATTTTCAGCTCGATATTTTAAAGCCTGAAAATCACGATACGAATCCGTTCAGAAATATTGAAAATGGGAAACTCTTATCATGGATAAAGCACATGTTGTATAGTGAGGACAGTAAACGAACAGTTATTGCTGATGAATATAAGTTTGAATCTGACATATTCAATAAGCAGACGATCAGAGTAGATAACACTCATCGCGCAGAGTTCGAAGGGAAAGAAGGCTTATACAAATTAGCTTATTTTGTAGATGATGATATGTTTTCAATTGTTTTCCCAGATGGAAAAATTAAATATTATCGAACTGAAGCTTTATCACCAGAGCATGACAAAGACAATACTCTTGCAATTCCAGAAGAAGGAAAATTATTGTCTTGGATTAGACACATGCTTTATTCTGATGTGTACAATCGTTCAGCAATTGGGTATGCGCAACAAATGGAATCGGAAAATGCTGTACAGTCGACATTTGAGTTCAAAGATGGAGGCTATACTGTTACTTACATTATTGATGAGGATGGCACAATATGGTTAACCTTACCCGAACGAGTCATTGTTGGAACACCGGATGACATCTGCCAGCCAAGCGAACTTGGAGGACTTGATTCAATTTTCGGAGGTAAGCTTTTCTCCAATATCAAGCGAGACTACGAAAGTGTAACTGGTAAAAAATTTTGATTGAAACATTACTCATAGTTGGAATAAGATAGTAGATTGTTTTTTCATCTATATGGCTCTCTTTAGCGCAATATCGATTTTATCAGTGAGCGCTTAGGGGCAAGCTCGGTTGGCAACGACCTGGCTTTTTTATTCAATAAAAAAGGGATGATTACTCATCCCTTCACAACTTCTCCTAAGTAAATCAAAACGGAGGATCATTATTCTCAATTATTGGTAAGTCGCCCGGACGAACTGTTGGTTTACTTGTTTCATCACTGGCCGCTGGTGGGGTATCATCATGCTTGATGTCCTCATGTGATAAGTCTGAATTAGGTGATTGAGATTCTGACTCATCAACTGCTATTGGCAAATTTTCATTCGATTTACTTTCATCGGTAGATGTAACGTCAGAATCTTCAAATACAGACTTTGGAGTTTTTCTACCTTGCATTGCAGAACCACTATCGTCTTTCGGTTCAACATTCTTAGCTGAGCCCGAAGCAATATCAGCAGCGGTTTTATGGTAACGGTCAAGCGCGACTGTACGAATTGGTGTAACTTTCCATTTGTGTTTTATTCCAAGTTCAAAAATTACTTTCCACAAATCATAATTAGGCAATGATTCACCACTGAGAAGATTTGCTCTCATCTTGCCTGGACTGAATGCAAGCGTAAGATAATTGAGGCGAGAAACGAGCTCAATATGCAATTCCTCTTGGGGAAATAATTGTTCGAGTTCGTTTAGTGCTCGTATCACACCTAATAGTTCCAAACGATTGGTGGTGGTGTTGATGAAACAACCATCCAATTTCAAATCTTTGACATCAGTTAGAACGACACATCCGTATGCACCCTTCTTGATTGTTGGGTTACAGGAACCCGAAATGATAATAGAAACTTTTTTCATGTTGTAAGTTTTTTTGTTATGCAGGTTTTATCCCTTTTTCGAATTTTGTTGCAACAATATTTCCAGAATTTCATCCGTTGAGACCAGGAAAATTTCGTTTTCCGCGAGCTTCATTTTGTCCCACTTTTGTTATTAGTGGGAATAGGTTTGGTAACCAGCTCCTTAATCTTTCTGCCCTTCCTAGCTGTCCCATTTAGTGAGAAACACTCAAGAAACTGGGACTTCCTATCATTTTTTACGCCTATACTCGAGGAAAACATCAACACTATGAAAAGAAAACAAACAGCAACATCGGGCATGGAGTGGAACACAATGCTCGGCTTAACGCAACGATTAAAACAAGACAAACAGTACAGGGATTATCTTATGATAACAGTCGGTTGTTACTTCGGATTACGCATAGGCGATCTGCTTTCCTTGCGTTGGAGCGATGTAATTGATAAGGATGAACTAATCCTCACCGAGCAAAAAACAAAAAAATCGAGAAAGATTACAATCAATCCAAAAGTATCGGAGGCAATCAACCTTTGTTTAAATAAACTACGGTCAGATGGTACATTTTCCGAAACCGGATATTTATTTTCCAATCGTTGGGGTGGGCCAGTCACAATTAGCTATGTGAACAAACGATTGAAGGTAGTCTTTAAGAAGTACAATGTTAATGTGAAGAATCCAAGTTCACATACCTTGCGAAAAACGTTCGGAAAGCGAATTTACGAATCAGACAACAAGAGCGAGAAGGCTTTGATTTACTTAAGTGAGATATTCAGCCACAGTTCAATTTCAACCACCAGGCGCTATATCGGAATCACCCAGGAACATATTGCGGATATGTATTTGGCATTATAGGCGTTTCTGGTGAGTTTTGAGGACAAAACGCTCGGTAAACGAGCCCGAGTACCATCAGGGTAAATATCTTATTTCTGGCCCAAGCGAAACGCTGTTTTGATAGGAACGAAACATAAACCGAAGCAAATGCGGCTCCAACCGGCTCCTTTTGGCTCCTAACGCTTTGGGCTATGGGGTTGGTTACTAAAGCAAAAGGCGCAAATCATTTAGATTCACGCCTTTGCTTTTTCACTTTTGAGGTCCCGAGCGGATTCGAACCGCTGTAGAAGCTTTTGCAGAGCTCTGCCTAGCCACTCGGCCACAGGACCTTATTAAATTCGGGACAAAAATAACACTTTATACTGATATTGCAATTATTTTTTGGGCTTTCTCTCGCTATATTCCTTCAAGCAAGTAGGGCATAAACAGTTGTCATATTCCTTCTTTAATTCATTCAGGGTTTGAATATCTAAATACAGATCCTCGCACCAACACCCCATTTTTTCATTAGAACATTGGAAATCTTGTCCGCATTTTGAACATTTCTTTGTAGTCATTAAGCAGTAATAACAATACTTACCTTATCCACATTCCCATTCATTGGAGGGTTGTGCTTCGTTACTTTCACCTCTACTTTATGCAATGTCTTAAACTCTAATTTAAGCTTATCTATTATCCTTTGTCCAACCTGTTCGATCAGCTTTGAACGGATGGCCATTTGCTCTTTTACAATATTGTAAACGATCACATAATCAATGGTTTGGGCAAGATCATCGGTTTGGGCTGCCACTGAAAAATCGGTTTCCATGATCACATCCACCGTATAATGTGTTCCAATTTTTGCCTCCTCCAGCAAACAGCCGTGATAGGCAAATACATTTATTCCTTCAACTATGATCTTATGCATACAATCGAATTTTAGAAATCCATTCCTTCTGTACTCTCTCCACTTTGCCCTCGCTTATTCTGGTTCTTACGCTTAAATACGGAAGCATCCATTTTCCCGAACATCCAGGTAACATTAAATTTCAGGAAACGAGAATCTCTTCTTCTTGATAGATCCTGAATATAATCGGGGGTATCGTAATGAGAGCCTCTTCTTTTTGTGTTAAACACATCATTTAAACTCAAACCAAATGTCAAACGTTGCTTGAAACTCTTATTTAAAGAAAGGTCCATATAGTACATTTCCAAGGTTCTTCCCTGTGCTAATGGTTTAGGAGCATCGTATCCTCCATTGGCCTGGAATGTAATGTCTAAAGGAAACTTATAAGAAACGGTCATTTTCCCTTCCCAGCTGTATCCATCGTTGTTTAATGTTACTCCTGTCCCTGTAGAGTAATTGATATTTAAATAAAATGCAGTAACATTAGCCGTAACATTCAAATTCTTTAACAAGGTTAATTTCACCGTGTTCTCCCAACCATAGGAATAACTATTATCTCCGTTCATAAATGTGTTTACCAGAACAGTTGGATCAGTAGGACTTTGATAAGCCACATTGGTGATCACATCCTCGGTGTATTTCCCATAAACAGAGGTTAAGAAATTGATGTTCTTTTTTACAAAATTATAATTCAACTCTGCCATGTTCACAAACTCAGGAGCCAATGAAGGGTTTCCAATACGATAATTGTACCTGTCGGCAAACATCACAAATGGCATCATCTGAAAGAAATTCGGACGATTGATCTTTCTACTGAAATTCAATTGAACTTCGTTTGCCTCTCCAACTTTTCTGCTGAAATAAATTCCCGGGAAAATTGATTTAAAGATATCCGAACTCTTGGATGGGTAGCTGTAATAAAAATCCTGATTGGGTTTATTCAAAACGCTTCCTTTGTAGTACGATTGTTCAAAACGCAAGCCGGCTTGAATATTGATCTTTCTAACCCTTGTCATGTAATTAACATAAGCGGCATTTACCAGATCATCGATCAAATAATCATTCGATAGAACCGAATCGTATATGTAATCATTAAACGTATAAGAAAAGTCGGAGGTGATATTGGTATTCCTGCTTTGCTTATAAGTACTCTTTAAACCAAATTCAATTTTAGAACTATCATTCAACGGATTGGCAAAATCAACCTGAAAAGTTCCTAAATGGCTATTCCCATCTGCATCATTCTTTTCTATTTCCGGTCCGGGCTCTGTAAAACCGGGAGCGCTGTTGTAAGTAGTAAACAGATAACCACCATTGGTAATGCCTCTGTTATAGCTAGCATCAATCGTCAACTCTTTTTGTGGCTTCGGAAAAGTTTTGCGGTAAGTAATTTGTCCGGTATAATTATCAAAATAACCATTGTTCTCATTTATCCTTCCGCCACCGGAAACAAAAGCTGAATTAGAATCCAAAGAAGTGAAATTTTGGAAATCAGCGGTTTTGTGCAAGCCTTTAGTAAAGTTTCCTCCTATGGTGATCGTACTTCTATTATTAATATAATAATCTACAGATGCTCTCGCCATGTTCATGCCATGCGTCATATAGGTCAAATTCTTTTGATCAAAATATTTAACCGGTGAAGGGTTAGTAATATTTGTTCTAGTGGTAAAACCATTGTTTACATTACGACCCGTATTAAAACTGTAAGTCAATGAAAAATTAAACGGCTGTTCTTTAATATTGATATTCGCCATTGCGTTATAGCGATCGTTTGTACCAACACCAGCCTGTATCATTCCATTATAACCCGGTTTGCTGTTTTTTTTCAAAACAACATTCAAGATCCCACCTGTTGTGTTGGCATCAAACTTAACCGAAGGATTGGTGATCACCTCAATACGATCGATCTGATCGGCAGGAATTTGTTCCATGGTAAGTGTCGTTGGACGGCCATCAATAAAGATCTGAACCGAACTGTTTCTTAAAGTAACAGCACCATCAGCATCCACATTTACACTTGGAATATTTTTTAATGCATCTAAACCGGTACCACCTGTTACGCTCAGATCCTTGTCCACGTTGTATACCTTCCGGTCGATACTCATGGTCATTGTTGCTTTTTCGGATGACACTTCGATCTCTTTCAACACAGCAGCATCTGGTTCAATTTTGATATCGCCCAGATCTTTTTCAATATTCTGCGGGTTGATCATTACTTTTTGCTCATACGCTTTGTAACCAATAAAACGGATACGAAGTGTAAACATTCCAAAAGGAAGATTGTCTAATGAAAAATCTCCATTGGGTTTAGTCAATGCACCGGCAATGGCACTATCTTTTTGATTAAACAAGGCAACAGAAGCAAACTCAACCGCTTGCTTTGTTTTAGGGTCGATCACTTTCCCGTAAATACGACCAATAGAAGGCATCTTCATTTTACCGCCTCCTCCTCCCGGCATTTGAGCAAATGCAACAAAGGAAGATAACAGTAATAATAAAAATAAATTTAGCTTAGTTTTTTGCATGATGCACTTATAGACTATTGATCTTGATAAAGGTTTGAAGTCGGTTTAAAACTTCTTCTTTTCCCAATAATTCGATCATTTCAAACAAAGCAGGACCGCCACCAACACCGCTAATGCTGACACGGAACAATTGCATTACCTGCCCCGCTCCTAAACCGCATTTTTCGGCAGTCGCCTTTAAAGTTGCTTCTGTTTCAACAGCTGTAAAAGAATTCAACCCTGAATAGGCAGTGACCACTTCTTTAATAAAATTCCCGGTTTGTTCATTCAAACGTTTTTTCAATACTTCAGCATCGTAAGATGTTGGAGCCGTGAAAAAATAAACAGCATTATCCCAAAATTCATTTATAAAATGTGCCTTCTCCTTTACCAAACGGCAAACACCTTCTACGAATTTAGCATCGGCAGTTATTCCTTTTTCTTTAACGATCGGCATAAACAAGTCCACTAATTCAGCGTCCGTTTTCTTACGTAGATATTGCTGATTGAACCATTTTGTTTTTTCAGGATCGAATTTCGCACCTGATTTATTTACACGTTCAAATGTGAACAAATTGATCAACTCTTCTTTGCTCAAGATCTCCTGATTTCCACCCGGATTCCAACCTAACAGAGCAAGCATATTGATGAATGCCTCAGGGAAAAATCCGCTTTCACGGTATCCAACATAACTTTCGCCTGTGCGCTCATCATACCAGTTCAATGGGAACATCGGCAAGCCTGATTTATCACGTTTACTTAATTTTCCATTTCCATCCGGCTTTAAGATCAAAGGCAAATGAGCCAATAATGGCATTTTATCTTCTAATCCTAAATAGCGGTAGATCAAAATATGGGATGGTGCAGATGGTAACCATTCTTCACCACGTACCGCATGCGACACCTGCATTTCAATATCATCCACAATATGTGCTAAGTGATAAGTAGGCATTCCATCACTTTTCAACAGTACTTTATCATCTACCTGTGATGAATTCACAACCACCCAGCCGCGAATAATGTCATGAAAGCGGATCTCTTCATTACGAGGAACTTTCAAACGGATAACATAAGGAGTGCCTGCATCCATCAGTTTTTTTACTTCGTCTTCCGATAAGGTCAATGAGTTACGCATAGTTTGGCGTGTAACGGCATTGTATTGAGGAGCAACCACTTTGGCTGCTTCCAGACGCTTACGCATTGCATCCAGCTCTTCAGCTGTATCGAATGCATAATACGCATGTCCCCCAGCGATCAACTGATCGGCATATTTTTTATAGATCCCTAATTCTTTACGTTCACTCTGACGGTAAGGCGCATGAGGACCATCGCCAAAACCAACACCTTCATTCGGCTCAATACCACACCACTTCAATGAGTTGATAATATATTCTTCGGCACCATTCACATAACGTGTCTGGTCGGTATCTTCAATACGTAAGATAAAATCACCGCCATGCTTTTTAGCAAATAAATAACAAAACAAGGCAGTACGCACTCCACCCATGTGTAAACCACCTGTTGGACTAGGCGCAAAACGTAAACGGACTCTTTTTTCCATATTCTTAAAAATGAGGTGCAAAGATAGATTTTATTTGCAAATTTTGGCTTGAACCTGCCAAGATTTAAGGATTTTTAAGATTTGGTAAAATGGGCTTGAAATAGAACAAAACCATTAATTTTAATACATTTGCATCTGAAAAAAATAAAATACCATGCAGTTACTTACACCACAGAATTTCAAGGATTATGAATTGATCGATGTTGGCAATTTTGAAAAGCTGGAGCGCTTTGGACAATTCATTACCATTCGTCCGGAACCCCAAGCTGTGTGGGACAAAGCATTAAGTAACAACGAATGGGAAAAACGTGCTCATATTAAGTTCGTTTCCCGCTCCAGTTCATCAGGTGACTGGAAAAAATTCAAACAAATGCCCGACCAGTGGCAGATCCAATATAAGATCAACCATTCCGATGCTGCGATAAAATTTCGCCTTGGGCTAACCTCCTTTAAACATGTTGGAATCTTTCCGGAGCAAGCCAGCAATTGGGATTTCATTTTTGAATCCATAAAAATGATGCAAACACCTCAGCCGCGTGTGCTAAATTTATTTGCATATACAGGGGGGGCTTCCTTAGCTGCTAAAGCTGCAGGAGCAGATGTAACACATGTTGATTCTATCAAACAGGTGGTTACCTGGAGCAAAGAAAACATGGATCTTTCCAACTTAAACAATATCCGTTGGGTGGTGGAAGATGCCTTAAAGTTTGTAAAACGCGAAGAAAAACGTGGTAATAAATACAATGGTATTATCCTGGATCCACCGGCATTCGGACATGGCCCGAATGGTGAAAAATGGAAATTAGAGGATAATATCAATGAAATGATACAAGGTGTTCTGTCGCTATTAGATGATAAAGAACACTTCTTGATATTGAATGCATATTCATTGGGATTTTCTTCATTGATCATCGAGAATCTTTTAAAGAAAAAAGCAGGAAAAAATTTAAACATTGGAGAATTATACTTACAAGCTACCGAAGGGAATAAATTGCCATTGGGTGTTTTTGGACGGTTCAGAAATTTTTAGACACCATCTTAATTATAAAAAAAGCCCGCTAATTGCGGGCTTTTTTTATAACGGAATATTGCCGTGTTTTTTCTTTGGTAATTTATCTACCTTATTCTTCAGCATTCCAAATGCTTTGATCAATTTTTCGCGGGTATCTTCCGGCTTGATCACTTCATCCACATAACCTCTCTCTGCTGCTCTGTATGGATTCGCAAAATGTTCAATGTATTCTTTCTCTTTCTCTGCCAATTTAGCTGCAGGATCTTTTGAGGCTGCGATCTCATTCTTAAAGATGATCTCTGCAGCACCTTTCGCACCCATTACTGCGATCTCAGCCGATGGCCATGCATAATTCATATCGGCACCAATGTGCTTACTATTCATTACATCGTACGCTCCACCATACGCTTTACGCGTAATCACTGTTATACGTGGAACTGTTGCTTCGCTGAATGCATATAATAATTTTGCACCATTGGTAATGATCCCATGCCACTCCTGATCAGTTCCGGGCAAGAAGCCGGGAACATCTTCAAATACCAATAATGGAATATTGAAGCAATCACAAAAACGCACAAAACGTGCTGCTTTGGTAGAGGAATTAATATCCAATACTCCGGCTAAAAATGCAGGTTGGTTAGCAACAATACCAATACTTTTACCACCTAAACGGGCAAAACCTACTACAATATTCTCTGCATAATTTTTATGCACTTCGAGGAATGTATCTGCATCGATCACACCATTGATCACCTCACGGATATCATAGGGTTGATTAGGGTTTTCAGGAACAATGTTATTTAGCTCCGGACGTTTTTCACTTGCCGGTGATTCATAAGGAACAGATGGAGCATCATCCTCACAATTTTGAGGCATATAGCTCAATAATGCTTTGATGTTATTGATACATTCGATCTCGTTGGCACATGAGAAATGCGTTACACCCGATTTAGTAGAATGTGTAGATGCACCACCTAATTCTTCAGAAGTAACCTCTTCGTGTGTTACGGTTTTTACAACGTTTGGTCCCGTTACAAACATATACGAAGTGTTTTCCACCATCATGATAAAGTCGGTAATGGCAGGAGAGTAAACCGCTCCACCGGCACATGGTCCCATAATAGCAGAAAGCTGAGGAATAACACCTGATGCTAATGTATTGCGATAGAAGATGTCAGCATAACCACCTAATGAAACTACGCCTTCCTGAATACGTGCTCCACCACTATCATTCAACCCTATCACAGGAGCTCCATTTTTCATGGCAAGATCCATGATACGGCAGATCTTCTCTGCATGTGTTTCAGAAAGTGAACCACCAAATACAGTAAAATCTTGTGAGAACACGTACACCAAACGACCATTGATCGTTCCATAACCTGTTACAACACCATCGCCCAAATATTTTTCGCGCTCTAAACCAAACTCAGTAGAACGGTGTGTTACAAACATCCCAATCTCTTCAAAACTCCCTTCATCCAACAAAAAGTGCAAGCGCTCACGTGCTGTCAACTTTCCTTTTTTATGCTGAGATTCTATTCTTTTTTCACCACCACCCAAATGAGCTTCGGCAATTTTCTTATCTAATTCCTGAATTTTCTTTTCCATATTTAAAATTCTATCGTGTTTTGAACCCTCCAAAAGTAACAAAAAATAGACGTTCTTTTTTATTTTTTTAACTTTGGATAAAATCATCAACATGAATATCAATCTGGATAATATTGACCTGAAAATACTTCGCATCTTACAAGAAAATGCCAAGATCACTAACCTTCAACTATCCAGTGAAATAGGACTTTCCCCGGCTCCAACACTGGAAAGGGTAAAAAAGCTAGAACGAAAAAAACTAATCAAAGGCTATCATGCACAGTTAAATACTGAACTAGTGGGAGTTGGGATATCGGCCATTATTCAGATCACACTCACCCGTCAGATAGAAAATGCAATCAGCAATTTCAAAAAAGAGATCGATAAGATACCGGAGATCATGGAATGCTATCAGGTAACCGGCAATGCCGATTATGTGATAAAAGTAATGATGAAAGACATGCGTGCTTTTGAAGAATTGATCTCACAAAAATTAAGTAAAATGGAAGAGATCGGGCAAATGCAAACGATGGTAATCCTATCACAGATCAAAGACTCAAAAGTGCTTCCCTTAAGCTACAAAAATGAACATTGAAGAGCTAAGAGACTATTGTATTTCTAAAAAAGGGGTTGAAGAAACAATGCCTTTTGGCCCTGATACGCTCGTATTCAAAGTGATGGGCAAAGCATTTTTATTAACAGGATTGGACGAACTTTCATTGCAGTTCAATGTAAAATGTGATCCAGAATATGCCATCGAATTACGGGAAAAATTTCCTTGTGTGATCCCGGGATACCACATGAATAAAAAACATTGGAATACGATCATTGCAGATGGATCAGTATCCGACAAGCAATTACAAGCCTGGATCGACCATTCTTATGATATGGTAGTAAAAGGCTTGACAAAAAAGGAGAAAGAACTGCTATCGAATTTATAGAAGCTCCTTTTGTTCAAAACAAAAAGTAAGGTCTTTGATCCCTCACTCATTAAATAAGATTTATTGAGTAATTTTGTATCAACATATACCGATACATTATGACCAAAATTGTCCGTTATTTCATTCAAGGTTTGATCATTACCGTCCCGGTAGGTATCACCGCAATAGTTGTTTATAAGGTTTTTGACTGGGTTCGATCATTGTTCAGTATGTTCGGCACGATCATTAGTCCGGTCATCGATCCTTTTATCATTTTAGCAACAGCACTAATTCTGATCTTTTTAATGGGGCTTTTAGGGTCCTCTATCGTTTTGCGCCCTTTGTTCTCATTGCTCGATAATACACTGGAACAAACTCCGGTTGTTAAAACCGTGTATAGCTCCATCAAGGATTTTATGTCGGCTTTCGTTGGGAGTAAAAAACGATTCAACAAGCCTGTTTTAGTAACGATCAACAAAGAAAATAATATCCAGCAATTAGGATTCATTACCAAAGAAGACTTAAGCGAATTAAACTTGAGTAAAAATTGTGTGGCAGTATATATGCCGCTCTCCTATTCTATTTCAGGAAATTTATTGATCGTACCTACAGATCACATTACGGTTGTTGATGCGTCTTCGGCCGAGGTAATGAAATTCATTGTTTCGGGCGGTGTAACAGATATTGATGACTAAAATTTGTTTTGGCTGAATATTTGCTTAACTTGTACCAACAAATCAAAAAAATACTACGATGAAAAGAATACTTACACTTGCACTAGCCGTTTCGATGGGAACAGCTTTGTTCGCACAAAAGATAAAAGTAAAAGAATCCAAGGAAACAATTGGCGGAGCAAGTAACAATGCTTTAGTTGTAACCCTTTATGGTGTGAGCCCTTCTGATGCAGAAGAGTCGTTCCGTTCATTTATGAAACAATACGATGGGAAACGCTCATCAAAAGATGGAGGAATTTTTATAGATAATGCATCTATTAAAGAGATCAGTGGAAACAACACAATCGATATATATGGTATTGCTCAAGGGAAAAAAGGAGATGCTGAGATCACATTTGTTGTGGCATTCGACCTTGGAGGCGCTTTCTTAAATTCAAGCGAGCACAAAGATCAGTACAAAATAGCGGAGAAGATCGTGAAAGAATTTGCGGTGAAAGCCACAAAAGAAGCTATAGAGAATGAATTAAAGACAGCTCAAAAAGCACAGGAAAAATTAGAAGAAGACCAAAAATCATTGGAGAAAGATAAAAAAGGATTAGAAAAAGATATTGAAGATTACAAAGCGAAGATCACAAAAGCAGAGCAGGATATTGTGAAAAACAAATCTGATCAAGACAAGAAAAAGTCAGAAATTGAAGCTCAGAAAAAAGTGGTAAGCACTATCAATGATAAATTAAAAGCGGTTGAATAACCGCTTTTTTTATTAATTTAATTTGTACATCTTTCCGGGCAACGATCTAACAATGCCTGAAAATTCAAGCGTTAATAATAAAGAAGAAACCTTGCTCATCGGCATTTTTGTTGCAAAACAGATATCATCAATATTTGTTGATTCATTGTTTTTTAATGCGCTTACCAAAAGTTCTTCCTCCGGTTTCAGTTCCACAAATAATTGTTTTTGAACATTCTGTTTCTTGTTTTTTACTTCATTCCAACCCATCACATACATCACATCGGTAGCTGATTGAATTAAAGCCGCTTTATTTTGCTTGATGATCGCATTGCAACCTTCGGATGTTGAATCGCCCACTCTGCCTGGAAAAGCGAATACATCTCTGTTATAACTATTGGCAATATCGGCAGTAATGAGCGAACCGCCTCCAACTTTACTTTCAATTACAATGGTACAATCGGCCATACCAGCTACAATACGGTTTCTACTAGGAAAGTATTCCGGATTCGGCTGTGTTTTACTCATAAAATCGGTGAGTAAACCTCCTTGTTCAATCATTTTTTCTGCAACAGGACGATGTGCTGCCGGATAGATCTTATCCAATCCATGAGCAAAAACACCAATCGTTTTTAGATCATTATCTAATGCTGCTTTATGCGCACAAATATCAATTCCATATGCAAGTCCGCTTACGATCAAAGGTTCTAAAGGGGCAAGGTCTTTTATCAATTTTTCACACAATGACCTTCCATAATCTGTTGCCTCTCTTGTTCCCACAATGCTGATCACCTTTTTCGCATTCAGGTCGGCATCACCTTTAAAATAAAGCATTACCGGACTATCTTCACAATGTGTCAGGCGTTTGGGGTATTCCTTATCCAAATAAAATATTGGTTGGATATTGTTCTTTTCAATAAAACGAATTTCCTGTTCTACACGTTCAAAAACGTCCAGATTAACAATCCCGGCTACATTTATCGTCCCAATTCCGGGTATTTTTTCCAGTGTTGCCCTTTTTTCTTTAAATACCCCCTCTACACTTCCGCAATAGGCTACTAAACGCTTTGCGAGAACATCTCCAATGTTAGGAATTAAGGATAAAGCGATTTTATATTTCAGACTCTCTAACATACTTTTTTAAAACAAAAATTCTTTTTACATTGCACTATAGTTAAGCAAATGTATTAAATAAGAACATTGTTATAGATGAAAAAAATACTTACTCCACTATTTTTTATTCAGGCTATAGGTTCCTTGTTTTCGCAACAAGCAGCATATATAAAAGGAAAGATTTCTGACACCAAAACAAAGGAAACCATTGTTGGAGCCTCCGTTGTTTTAGACAACTCATCAGGCACCACCACTGATATTAATGGAAGTTATTTTTACACGATCACATCGGGTAAACATAAATTAGAATATAAACTCGTTGGCTATAAAACACAGGTCAAAAACATTGATGCAAAGGAAAACGATACGCTAACGCTAGATGTTGTATTAGAGCCCGATTCAAAAGAGCTAGATGTAGTGGTTGTTTCTGCCGGAAGGTTTGAACAAAAACTGGGTGATGTTACCGTATCGATGGAAGTGTTAAAGCCGCAGTTGATCGAAAACAAAAGTATTCAAAGTATTGAAAATGCTGTTGACCAGGTTCCAGGTGTGAATGTGATCGATGGGCAAGCGAATATTCGCGGTGGCAGTGGATTCAGTTACGGAGCAGGAAGCCGTGTTTTGTTAATGGTTGATGAAATGCCCATGCTGACAGCCGATGCGGGCGATGTAAAATGGACAGCATTGCCGATTGAGAATTGTGAACAGATCGAAGTGATCAAAGGAGCTTCTTCCGCTTTATTTGGAAGTTCGGCATTAAATGGGGTGATCAATTTCAGAACAGCATATGCTAAAGACGAACCCGAAACTAAGATCAATATTTATGGAGGATTTTATGATCGTCCGAAACGCACAGAATTGATCTGGTGGCAAGATGGAAACCCTACCTATTCAGGAACAAATATTTATCATGCTCAAAAAATAAAACAGCTGGATCTTGTAATAGGAGCGAATGCTTATACTGACGATGGCTATAGAAAATTAGAAACAGAACAACGCTATCGTGCGAATATTAATTTGCGTTATCGCTTCAAAAAAATTAAAGGATTATCTGTTGGCGTTAATGCGAATACGATCAGAACAAAAGGGGGATTATTTTTAATATGGGTCAATCCCGACTCGGCCTATTATCCTACTGGCGGAGATTTGAGTCATTATACTACTTACAGAACGAATGTGGATCCGTTTATTACTTATTATACTAAAAAGGATGGACGACATACATTACGCAGTCGTTTTTACAGAACAAAAAATTTAAATAATACGAATCAGGAATCAACTGCTGATGTGTATTATACCGAATACCAATATCAAAAACGTTTTAAAAACGACTTGGTATGGACAATGGGAGCGGTTTATAACTATAACGAGGTACGTTCTGGAGCAATGTATGGCAACCACTTTAGTAATAACATTTCAGGATATTTACAGATAGATAAAAAGTTCTTCAAAAAATTAAACGTTTCTGTCGGCCTTAGAGGAGAATATTTTAAAACAGACACTGTTGAGACGAGAGAAGATGTATACCTGTTGTTAGACAAATCAAAACCATTAGCTAAACAATCGAAAGTAAAACCAATTGCACGCATTGGCTTAAACTATCAAGCATTAAAAGCTACGTATGTGCGGGCATCTTTCGGGCAAGGTTTCCGTTTCCCAACGGTAGCAGAGCGCTTTGTTAGAACTAGCGCCAGTGGGTTGGAAATTTATCCGAATAAAAACCTTACACCGGAAACCGGATGGAGTGCCGAAATTGGGATCAAACAAGGTGTTCGTATGGGTGATTGGAAGGGCTTTGTGGATGTAGCAGCATTTTGGACAGAATACAACAATATGATGGAATTTACATTCGGGCAGTATGCAACACCAAAACCTCCATACCAAACAATTGCAGATCTGGGCATCGGATTTCAATCACAAAATATTGGAAACACTCGAATTGTAGGAATTGATTTCTCTGTAATGGGACAAGGAAACTTAGGTCCGGTTACCATGACGACCTTGTTGGGTTATACCTATATCGATCCACGTCAAACCGATTTTGATCTGGCTACAGATTCTGCTAAAACAACAACCAAAAACAATTTGTTGAAATACCGCTACCAACATTCCGGAAAAGCAGATATTGAATTTGGCTACAAAAAAGTCAGCTTAGGATTCAGTATGCGCGCAAACAGCTTTATGGAGAATATGGATTCGTTTTTTGAAGACAAAACTTTCTTCCCTGGGATGAAAGAATACCGAGCGGAACACAACAAAGGTGATGCGATTTTTGATGGAAGGATCGCTTATCAAATTCATAAAGTGGCTAAAGTATCATTGATCGTAAACAATGTATTTAATAGAGAATATGTCGGGCGACCTGCAGATATGCAGCCTCCACGTGTTTTTGCCATGCAATTGACTGTTAAACTTTAAAAAATATAAAATGTCCGTAATCAGACCTATTAATTTTAAAAAATGGATCGATGATAATCGCCATCTGTTAAAACCACCTGTAAGCAATAAAGTTGTTTATGAGGATACCGAATTTATTGTAATGGTGGTTGGTGGTCCCAACTCCCGTAAAGATTACCATTATAACGAAAGTGAAGAATTTTTCTATCAGCTGGAAGGAGATATCACAGTAGTGATTCAAGAAGATGGGAAAGCTGTTCCTGTTCAGATAAAAGAAGGCGAGATCTTCTTACTTCCACCACGTATTCCGCATAGTCCGGGAAGAGGGCCAAACACCATTGGCTTGGTAATGGAAAGAAAACGCAGACCCGATGAAAAAGATGGATTATTATGGTTTTGCGAAAAATGTAATAATAAATTGTATGAGAAGTATTTCCCTCTTACCAATATTATGACACAATTTCAAGAAACGTTTGCTCACTTCTATGGAAGTAAAGAATTAAGAACCTGCAACAAATGTGGTCACGAAATGGAGCCGCCTCCAATTGTTAAATAGATATCAATAAAAAAGCCAGAACAAATGTTCTGGCTTTTTTATGCATAATGAATTTCATTATACTCTAAATCCGATGACCAATACATCATCCACTTGTTCATGCTCACCTCTCCA
Organism: Bacteroidota bacterium; assembly: GCA_017303895.1. Taxonomy (GTDB): domain Bacteria; phylum Bacteroidota; class Bacteroidia; order 2-12-FULL-35-15; family 2-12-FULL-35-15; genus 2-12-FULL-35-15. The sequence continues at coordinate 399,896 of JAFLBF010000001.1, forward strand.
TGCTATAAAGTTTTGCAATAAACGTTCTTCTTGTTGCTTCACAGGTAGCGTACAAATATCTGCTACTAATTTTTGCATGTTACCCACCATGAATTTTTTTCCTCTTTCTCCACCAAACTGATCGGCATAACCATCAGAGAAAATATAAACAAGATCGCCTTTCTCAACCGGTATATTATGATTTGTAAAGGTGCGTTTTACTTCATTTTCCATTTCCAATCCACCAATTGGAAACTTATTCGCTTTGATCATTTCAAATGACTCTTCCCCACTTTTATTCTTTCTGAAGATCCATAATGGCCTGTTTGCACCGGCATATTCTAGTATGGTTCCATCTTCATTCAAGGCACACAACGCAATATCCATCCCATCCCGTCTTTCGTTTTCAGTATCTCCACTTTGTTTCAATGCTGTTTTAACGCCCACATGCAATTCATTTAATATTTCAGCGGGTGAAGTGATGTTCTTTTCTGTCACGATCTCATTCAACAATGTGTTTCCAACAATACTCATAAATGCTCCCGGAACACCATGTCCTGTACAATCTACAGAAGCTATGAATCGTTTTTTATTTCTTTTGGCAAACCAATAGAAGTCACCACTAACAATATCTTTCGGAAGGTAAAGCACAAATGCGTCTTTAAATTCTTTATGCAAATTAGTTAAAGGTGGTAGTAATGCTTCCTGAATATTCTTGGCATACTTGATACTATCCGTAATATCATTGTTTTTCGCTTCAATGATCGCTTTTTGTTGAATGACTTCCTGATTGATCACCTCCACTTTTTCTTTCTCCTGACGCAATTGTAAGGTTCTTAATTGAACTTCTTGCTCCAGCTCGATCTTTGCTTTTTGAAGGTTACGAGTTCTAACTGTAATAAAAGTGTACACCCCTGAAAAACCTATAATGGCGCAGAGAGTATAAAACCACCATGTTTTCCACCAAGGAGGAAGGATGGTAAATTTAAAGGTTACATCTTTTGCGTTCCACAAGCCATCATTATTCATTGCTTTCAAATGGAACGTATATTCTCCCGCAGGAAGTGAAGAATAAGTTGCTTCCGTTTTTGATGTGGGCGGAAACCAATCTTCATCGGCACCTTCCAGTTTAAACTGGTATTTTACTTTGTTGGGATTCGTGATACAGATCCCGATAAAGTCGAAAGTGATGTGATTCTTATCGTATGGTAATACCAGATTAACTGGTAAGTGTGAAACACTATCGATCGCATCCGCATTCTTTTCCAGATCGGCATCAGCATTTTGGAAGAACAAACGAATACCTGTAATTCTTGTTAATGCTTCTTCTCTGTTGATCTTGTCAAAACGTGGATTATAAACGGTTGCACCTTTTATTGTTCCAAACCAAAGGTTTCCCTCTGCATCTTTAAAGGTGGAATTAGAATTACATTCAACACCTTTCAGTCCTTCTTCTTTTCCGTAATGTTTAATATTCGGTTTATTGTTATTATAGTAAGACTGAAGATCGATCTTATCCAAACCCTTGTTTGTTCCCACCCATAAGTAATCTCCATCCAACAACATTAAATAAACCTTATTCGAAGCCATTCCTTCGTTTTCCCCAATTTGCTGAAACGATGAATAGTTATATTCAAAAACTCCTTCATCCGTCCCCAACCATAGATGTCCCTTTTTGTCTTGAATAATGGAGCTCACACGCTTATCTATAAAACCATTCGCTTTATTATAACGTTCTACCTTTGATCCATTGTATTTGATAGCGCCATTTTCAACAGCAAACCACATGCTTCCATTTCGGTCTTCAAAAATGCAGTAAACAGGCAAATTCCCTCTATCTGTTTTTTGTTTATTAACAGCTTCAATCGGTTGAAATATTCCATCATTGAACATATACACCCCATTTCCGCTTCCTACCCAGATCTTTTGTTGCTTATCAATCACAATGGAATAAATATTATCATCGTCTGACACACCATCTTTTATCTTATAATTACTGAATGTAGAGCCATTGTAAATGCTCAATCCTGTTTTTGTTCCAAAGTAAATGTTACCTGCCTTATCCTCTGCTATCGCCTGAACATCATTATCTTTTAGAGAATTTTTCAGATTCTTCACATCGATCTTAAAGTTGATCATTTTCCCATTCTGAAATTTAACTACTCCAAAATTCTTTACTCCCAACCACATATTTTTTTTACTATCCTGAAAGATACAAGACACATAATCGCCCGGAAGACTATCTTTAGAGCTGTATGAAGTAAAGGCTTCTGATGTAAACTTAGAGACGCCATAACCATATGTTCCAAACCAAAAGTTTCCTTCCCGATCCTTAAATCCACAAAGAAGATTGTTGCTAGCTAGACCATTCTTGTCTTTATACTTACGGTAAGCATATCCATTGTATTTATAGATCCCTTCGTTGGTTGCAAACCATAGATTGTTTTTATTATCAGGAATAATAGAGGTGAATGCAACATTTTCTTCACCCGGAATATTTACTTTTTGAATCACTCCAGGCCCATTGATCTTACTGATCCCTGCAACTGTTCCTACATAAATATTTCCTTGAATATCCTCTCCTATTGAACGGACAAAATCATTCCTCAAACCCATCGAGGAATTAAAATACGTAAAACGTTTTGTTTTTAGATTATACTTGATAACACCATTTTGAATCGTTCCAAACCAAATTGAATTGGCATTATCAGCATAGATGGTGAAGATACTCGATTGATTTAAAAGAGTGTCAACATCAAACGCAAGAATCTTGTTATCCTTATATATACATACTCCTTGCCCAGTACCAATCCAAACGGTTCCTTCATGATCCTCACAAACTTTGAATACACGATTGTGGCTTAATCCATTTTTATCCGTAAAATTTTTGAATTTCTTTCCATCAAAAACACTTAGGCCACCGTTAGCCCCAAATAAAAGATTTCCGTTTTTGATCTCTGCAATGGAATAAACAACATTGTTTATCAAACTGTCGTTTTCGGTGTAAGAAACAAATTTGTTCCCATCGTACTTGCTAACACCACCGGCATTGGTACCAAACCAAATATTCCCATATCTATCCTGACACATCGACAATACTTGCGACTGAGCCAAACCATCTTCCACATTGTAGTTGCGGAAATCATAGGTCTGTGCCTGTGCTGTTAGCACATACATGATCAAAAGGATCGAGGAAAATATTTTAGAAAACTGTTTCAACTTGTTATTTAAAAACGAATAAAGATAGTAAAAAGAAAAAAGCCCATCTAAAAATTTAGATGGGCTTTTTAATGAAAAATCAGATTACTCGGTTTCTGTTAAAATTCGGCTGTTTTAGGTGCACGCGGGAATGCGATCACATCACGGATATTTGTCATTCCTGTTACAAACAACACCAAACGCTCAAACCCCAGTCCAAAGCCGGCATGTGGAGCAGAGCCAAATCTCCGCGTATCCAAATACCAGTATAATTCCTCAGCAGGAATGTGCATTTCCTGCATGCGTTTTTCCAATAACTCTAAACGTTCTTCACGTTGCGATCCTCCTACAATCTCTCCGATTCCCGGAAACAAAATGTCCATAGCACGTACCGTCTTTCCGTCATCATTCTGACGCATATAAAAAGCTTTGATATCTTTTGGATAATCCGTTAATATAACCGGCTTTTTAAAGTGCTTTTCAACCAAAAAGCGTTCATGCTCACTTTGAAGGTCAGCTCCCCAAGATTCAATTAAATATTTGAATTTTTTCTTTTTATTCGGTGTTGAGTTTTTCAAGATCTCGATCGCTTCGGTATAAGTTAATCGTTCGAAATTATTCTCCAAACAGAAGTTCAATTTAGAAACCAAGTCTAATTCAGAACGCTCGTCTTGAGGTTTTTGTTTTTCTTCCTCCAATAAACGGTTCTTTAAAAACTCTATTTCATCGGCACAAGTGCTCATCGCATGTTTGATGACATATTTCAAAAGATCCTCTGCCAATTGCATATTATCATTCAGATCATAAAAAGCCATTTCCGGCTCTATCATCCAAAACTCCGCTAAGTGACGCGTTGTATTCGAATTTTCGGCACGGAACGTAGGTCCGAACGTATAAATATCGCCAAATGCCATAGCTGCAAGTTCACCTTCCAACTGACCACTTACTGTCAGGTTGGTAGATTTACCAAAAAAGTCTTGCTTATAATCTACTTTACCTTCTTCGGTACGTGGCGGATTATCAAAATCCAGTGTGGTTACACGGAACATTTCACCGGCCCCTTCTGCATCGGAAGCGGTAATGATGGGTGTATGCATGTATACAAATCCTCTTTCATTAAAGAATTGATGAATCGCGAATGCTAAAGCATGACGTACTTTAAATACAGCATTGAATGTGTTTGTTCTAAAACGCAAATGTGCGATCTCACGCAAAAATTCCAGACTGTGTTTTTTTGGTTGTAAAGGGAACTTTTCAGGATCGCTGTCGCCTAATATTTCAAGCGACTTTACTTTGATCTCTACTTTTTGTCCTTTCCCTAAAGATTCGATCAATTCACCGGTAACACTAATAGCAGCACCTGTTGTGATTCTTTTAAGTAAAGTTTCATCTGTATTTTCAAAGTCAACAACAGCTTGTATATTATTAATAGTAGAACCATCATTAATAGCAATAAATTGATTGTTGCGGAATGTGCGCACCCAACCTTTTACTATTACTGTACTTCCAAATGCTGTTGAATCTAACAGCTCTTTCACTTTTGTTCTTCTAGATGTTTCCATGGTATGTTTTAAAATCGGTACAAAATTATAGTTTTTAATGAATTATGACTAAAAAAGAAAGCCATCAGATCTTGATGGCTTTCTTTTCATTTTTTTGAAATTTTTAGTCCATCTTTATGATCCGTTGAGTGCTATTCTTGCCATTGATGGTCAAGCTCACAAAATATACTCCCGGGTTTAAATTATTCAAGTTGTACTTAAATTCTGCTGCTGCTTGTGTTCCATTCACAACTGTTTGAACCTTTTCACCTAATACATTATACACTTCCAATTTTACTGAAGATGAATTATACAATGTATAAGCAACAGTTGTAGATGTATTGAACGGGTTTGGATATACTACAAATTGATTTTCATTCGCCAGATCAATATTGCTAATTGTAGTTGTAACCGGATGTATTGGATAAACCGAATTACTATCCACAGCATGATCTAATTGATTAAACGTTGTATTTGTTGCTGTTACTGTAACATTATACGTAGAATCTCTATCTCTACCTGGAAGGTCAACATATACGGTATAATATTCACCTATGTTATTTATATCCACATTGTCGAATGTAAATTGTCCGGATGCATTTGTTGTTGTACTTGCCACTAATGCTCCTCCGGGATTACGACCAAGTTTAATATCTATTCCCGGGATCGGATCTCCTTCTAAACGGGAAAAGCCCGGCCCCTCCAATACAGTTCCTTGCAACATGCCCGGACCAACTCCTGCAACACCTTCAACCATAAAAATATTTGCTGTATCATTGGAGACACAACCGTGATTTTTAACCTGTGCTAAAGTCCATATATATTGATCCCCAAAATAAGTAGGAACAGTAGTAGGGTATAATAATGTATCAGGAAAAACTTTGATCAAATAATTGCCTGATGATACTGAAGAGAACAAATAAGTTCCCGCAGCTGATACTGTTGTTGTTTGTGCTGTATCAAAAGCCATACTACTGGCATACCAGTTAAATAAAACAGCCGTTCCGCCATTGACCAATGCTCCACCCGAATAATCAATTGTTCCGTACATATCGGTTAAAGGGCTCACCGTTATTCCCGGATAATCATAGGTATAACAGCCGTTGGCATCAGTAACATTCAGTGTAAACGTCACAGAACTTGCAGGTGCTAAGGTTAATGTTGGTGTATAATAGTATGTTCCTCCCTGATCCCAAACATAAGAATAAGGAGGTGTTCCTCCGTTTACAATAGGAGTGATCGTTGCAGAATCACCCAAGCAAGCAGTTGGAGAAAAAACATTCATTGTAACTGCAGTGGGCTCATTGATGATAGCGTTTGTCTGAGAAGAACATCCATTAATATCTGTTGCAACGACAGTGTGAGAACCTGCAGCCAAAAAATTAGTAACCACTTGTGAGCTAGCTCCACTTGGAGACCAAGAATAGCTGTATGGAGGAACACCGCCCGAAGCTGTTGCTGTTGCAGATCCATTCGATAAACCATTACATGTAACATCTGTGATACCGGTAATGGTTACTGTTGGCAAGGCACTAACAACAACAACTGTACTTGCACTACTTGCACACCCCTGTGCCGATACTGCTGTAAATGTATAAGTTCCTGCTGCTGCTAAGGATACGGGATTGATCTGTGGATTTTGTGTGGTTGCGGAGAAACCGTTTGGCCCTGTCCAATTAAATGTTACGCCACCAGCTACAGAGCCGGATAAAAACAACTGACTACCATCGCAAACAGGAGTGTTAGAATTGGCTGTTATCGAAGCGGGAGCTGGATTAACCGTTACTGTTACAACATCTGATGTTGATGTTGCATTCGCATCGGTAATTGTAACGGTATAAGTTGTTGTTGATGTCGGACTAGCAACAGGGTTTGCAACAGTTGCTGAACTTAAACCAACAGCTGGCACCCAAGAATAGGTGTATGGAGGCAAACCACCCGATGCTGTAGGTGCGCCACCGATTGTTACAGAAGCTCCTTCACAAATTGTTTGATCCAACCCTGCATCCGCAGTTTGTGATATTGAATTGAGCGTGCAAATTGATAGCCCAAAAACAACAAAAGCCTTAAAGGCTTTTGTTGTAAAATAATTTTTCGACTTTGTCATTTATCTTATTTTGTTTTTACGATTCGTTGTGTTGTCGTTTTATTGTTGATCGTTAAGCTCACAAAGTAAACTCCAGAACTCATTCCTTCATCCAGAGAATATTTAAAGTCGCCAGCTTGTTGCGATGTGTTTGCAATAGTTGCAACTTTAATACCCAACACATTGTATATCTCTAATCTTACTTCAGAATCAGCTATCAATGTATATGTAATGGTTGCTGACCCATTAAATGGATTTGGATATACACTGAATTTATTTTCTTTAGCGATCTCCGGATTACTGATTCCTGTAGAAGAAGTAGGAACAATGTAGATGGTTGTAGAATCAACCAAATAATTCAAACTATCTAAAACAGGAGTTGTGGCATCAATAGAAACGGTATAAGAAGAATCTCTTCCTAATCCCGGAATATCTACATACACCGTATAACTAACTCCGTTTGCCCCTCCATCATTCAATGGCAAGTTTGCAAAAGAGTATTCTCCATTTACATCTGTGGTAGTATTAGAAACCAAAGCACCACCCGGATTTCTACCCAATTTCACATCTATACCCGGAATTGGATCTCCTTCTAAACGGGAGAATCCATTTCCTTCAACAATTCTTCCTGCCAAGACTCCTGGTCCGCTTACGGAAGCAATCTGTTCAACCATTACGATATTAGCAGTATCTGTTTGAGAACAACCATGAACGATCTGGTTAGCATTGTCCCACAAATAAGTATTACTATAGTAAGTAGGGATCGTTGTTGGATATGTTGTGTTAGGGAATATTTTAACGATATAGTCGCCAAAAGGCGCAGCAGTAAATAGATAATTTCCAGCGGCATCGATGCTTGCTGTTTGAACCGTATCAAACGAAATAAAGAACGGATAATATTTATAAAGAACTGCTGTTCCGCCATTCGATAAGGCACCACCGGAGTATGTTACATTTCCGAAGATATCTGTACTTGGTGTTACAAATACCTTTGTTGTATCTACGTTTGCAATACAAGAAAATGCATCAAATACAAATAGCATATAGTCGGTATCCGACAGTGGACTAACCGTTTCAGTTGCACTATATCCGGAGAAGGGACCACCATCACTCCATAAGTACTGATATGGAGCAACGCCACCTACAACAGTAGAAGCTAATGTCGCGCTTCCTGTATAACAGATCGTTTGATCTGCATTTGCAGAAGCAGTTAATTGAGGACTATAATATACTGTTGCCGAGTCAGAAACAGCACAACCACTGATCGTATCATATGCAAAATAAGTTGTTGTTGTTGTTGGAGTAGCTGTAACAAAAGAACCAACAGAATCGCTTAGTGTTGAATAAGGGAACCATAATGTATTTTGTCCAATTACATTCAACAAGGTAGATGCACCATAACAAATGGAATCATCTGAAACATTGATGTCAATAGAAGGAATGTCAATTGTTACCGATTGAGTGGATGTACAACCTATAGTATTTGTTACCGAAATAGTGTACATTGTTGTTTGCATAGGAGTAGCTACTGTATTCAGAGTGTTTGTTGAAGACAAACCAGCTGCTGGTGTCCATGAGTAAGTTAATACAGTATCTGCTTCTGCAAAACGAATGCTCCAACCCTTCAGAATACCGGTATCACCACCTGCATGATCATATATTTCTAATCGCCAATTTCCATTTGCATTTCCATACAACCAAGAGAATGGCTCATCCGGTAACCATGTCCCTGTAAATGGACCTGCTCCGGAAGATACAGGACTGCCTGACATCATATTAAATTCTGCTCCAACCATGTTTTGAGATCCTCCTCCATGTCCATAAGAAAGGGCTACAACAGAACCATTAGGAGCATATAATCGAAGTTCGACATCACCAATATATGTGTGCTCTAAACTATCAATAGTAACAGAATACAATGCTGTTCCTGCAGAATCAACAATTCCTGAAACAGGGATGGTATCATACGAATAAAAATAATCAGTGATCAAATTATTCGTTGGCTTATGTATTGGTGCAAAAGGGATAAACAAATTCGAATTTGCACTGGCACTGATGTTTATTGACGAATCTTTACAGATCGTAGCCGAACCATAAGGAGAGCTGATATATGCCGATGGAGCTGCTATATGATTTATTACAACTGTGTCTTTTGCAGAACAACCATTAACTCCAACTATAGAAGCTGTATAAGATCCCGGAGTATAGATTGTAGTAGTTTGGGTGGTGTCACCGGTACTCCAAGAATAATTGCTTGCTACACCTGCATCTAAAACCACCTGAACGTTCTGACAAACAGTTTGGTCCGGACCTAAACTAAGAACCGGTGGGGTTGTGGTACATAGCCTGTAAATCTCTGAGCCACCCATTGGACCGCCTCTATTGGCTTTTGAACCTGCTCTTCCTCCAAAATAATGCTCTCCGGTCCAATAAATATTATTCCCAAAGGTTTTCATGTAAGAATCGTTTCCATTGTTTTCATAGTCGCCAAAACCATTTGCTGCAGACAAAGAGAATGTTGCACCGTCAATAGACTTGTAAATACTTACGCCATAATTAAAGTCGTCCGGTTTTAATGCCGCCCAAAGCTTCCCATCCTCATTAAACAATCCGGAAACAGTATTCAGTGTATCAGCGAACTGATAAATCAGTGGCCAATTCACTTCATCGTTCGTACGATAAAGCTGAGCCCCATCTGTTCCGTTCTCTGTTCCTGCATATAGAAATCCTCCAAAAGATTGTAGTGATCGAATTGCATAGTTATTGGAATTTCCAAATCCATTTCCCACTGCAGCATTTTGAGACCAGCTAAATCCGTCAGCTGAACTCCATATAGTAGACTGATTCGTCCCTAAATATATTTTTCCATTGTGCTCTTGAATACAATTAATTCTCGTATTACTTGCTACCACATTAAAGTCCAAAACTGTATCCCAGCCCCCGAAATAACCGGTAGAATCAGTAGTGTTGTACGCTGCACGCATTACGATATTGCTTGGCCAAACATCTAACACCACATAAATGGAATCTTCCACTCCTGTCCCTTTGAATGGGAAAACGTGTACAACATCGTTGTAACTTGGATTGCGATAAAAAGTTGTCCAGTTTACCCCATCTGTTGATTGATAAATGGTAGAAACACCATTCCAATTTTTAGTAACTGCAAATAATTTTCCACCACCTGCAGATGTTATTTTTAAAGAATTAATTGAAGTTACAGAATCCCTATAAAACACCTCATGCCAGTCATTTGGATTTCCCGTTGAGGTTCTGTAAACATGCCCAGACGATGATCCGGAAGCAACGTACAGTTGCCCATTGAACAATTGTAATGAATTAAAATTTCTGTTTCCGAAACTATTTATCCCAGCAGAAACAACCCTTACCCAGCTATCTTGCGCAAATGCTCCAGATAACGTAACAACAAAAAACGTGATTGATAAAATTAATTTTTTCATTATGTCAGTAAATTATGTTGAATTCAAATTAAGCAAGCTAAAATAGTGCATTTTCCCGAACCACAAAAATGTTTTTTGGGGAAACAATAGACTAAAACCCGAATGCGGAAACGTTTTATGTATTTTTTGTTTCTTTTTATTTGGCTGAAAATCTGATTATTATGCAAAAATGGAAAAATATTTCATTGGAAACAATGGAAATAAAAAATGTTTCCATAGTTTTGTGCCCGAATTTTAACAATAAACGTTTACATGGAACCTAAAGAACGGATTTTAAAAGGAGCTGAAGAGCTGTTTTTCAAGTACGGGATCAAGAGCGTAACAATGGACGATATAGCCAAACATTTGGCGATATCCAAGAAAACGATCTATCAATTTTACTCCGATAAAAATGAGATCGTAGAAACATTGATGAAAGACACATTAAAGCAGGATGAATGTGAATTTAATCAAATTCATGATCAGGCAGCAAATATGATCGAAGAGGTAATGCACATGATGCAACACATCACTCAAATGTTTGCCAAAACAAATCCCAATATATTTTACGATCTGCAAAAATATCACCCAAAAGCATGGAACCTTTTTAAAGAATTTAAACAGGAATGCATGGCCGCTATGATTGAAAAATCCATTGAACGGGGTAAAAAAGAAGGTCTTGTTCGTGAAGATATCAATTCCAAGATCATCTCACGTATGCGCATTGAACAAGTAGAGATGGGATTAAATCCGGAAGCATTTCCTCCTACTGAATTTAAGCTAGTTGACATTCAACTCTCCATGTTAGATCATTTCCTGCATGGTATATGCACACTAAAAGGACATAAGCTAATTAATAAATATAAACAAGTAACCGAAGACGAATAAAATAAACCAACAATATCTATGAAAAAAATAATCATAGCAATCGGAATCGTAAGCTTTATACTTCCTTCTTATGGACAAACAAAGGAAAGCAACAGCTACGCATTCACATTGCAACAAGCGATCGATTTTGCATTGCAGAACCAAAACAATGTTAAAAACGCTGTTTTAGAAGAGCAAATTGCAAAAGCAAAAGTGAAAGAAATTACAGGAATGGGATTGCCACAGATCAATGCAAGCTTCGACCTGAAAGACTTTTTAGAGATTCCCACTTCTCTTATTCCGGCCGAATTTTTCGGAGGCCCTCCGGGATCATTTGCAGCCGTTAAATTTGGGACACAATACCAGGCAACAGCAGGAGCAGATGCCAGTCAATTGATCTTCAGTGGCGACTATTTCTTAGGATTAAAAGCTTCTAAAGTATTTGTTGAATTATCACAAAAATCTATTCAACGTACAAAAATTGAAACAGCAGCAACTGTTAGCAAAGCCTACTATACTGTCCTGGTAAACCAGGAAAGAATAAAATTGATGGATGCCAATGTTGCTCGTATTAAAAAAGCACTGGATGACACGAAAGCTTTGTATGACAATGGCTTTGTTGAGAAAATTGACTACGACAGACTAAGCGTTACTTATAATAACTTACTTGTTGAACAAGAAAAAGTAAACCGCTTACTTAACCTGGGTGTATATCTTTTAAAATACCAAATGGGAATGGATGTGAATGCAACACTCACTGTATCCGATAAATTAGAAGATGTAAAATTTGATATTACGAGCAATGTCTCTGCTGAAAAATTAGATTATTCAAAACGTGTTGAATATAGCTTATTTGAAACGCAACGCGACCTTGCCAAATTAGATCTAAAACGAAACAGATTCTCTTACTTACCAACAGCAGTTGCTTACGGAAGCTTAAATGGATCGGCTCTCCGAAACGAATTTGACATTTTTGACACCAAGAAAAGCTGGTTCCCTATGGCTTTGATCGGAGCCAAAGTATCCATGCCGATCTTCACCGGTGGGCAACGCTACTTTAAAACACAACAAGCCAAATTAAAACTGGAGCAAGCAGAAAACAATATTGATTTCATGAAAAAATCAATTGACTTGGAAGTTGCCTCTTCTACAACGATGCTACAAAATGCCAATCAGACTCTTTCACTTCAAAAGAAAAATATTGAAACAGCTGAAGAAGTTTATCGCGTTACAAAATTAAAACAAGAACAAGGTGTTGGCTCTACGCTTGAAATGGTAACAGCTGAAACAGCACTTAAAGAAGCTCAAACAAATTATTTCAATGCACTCTTTGATGCATTGGTAGCAAAAATAGATTTTGATAAAGCAACAGGTAACTTAAAATAAATTTAAATAACAACGATCTTAAAACAACATATATCATGAAAAAATTATTATTGATCCCGGCATTAGCAATCTCAATCATATCGTGCAATTCCGGTGGTGGAGATAAAAAAGCAGAATTGGATGCTTTAAAGAAACAAGAGGCAGAAATTAAATCTAAAATCGCGGTATTGGAAGCAGAGCTAAGCGCTAACGACAGCTCGCTAAAAGGGATTGCAGTTGCAGTAGAGCAGTTGAAATTATCTGTATTTAAAAATTATATCGATGTTCAAGGACGAGTGGATGCTGATGAAAATGTGGCTCTAAGTTCAGAAATGCCTGGAACCATTACAAAGATTAATGTGAATACCGGTGATGAAGTAAGAGTTGGACAGGTGTTGGCAGAAACGGATGCAAAAGCGATCAGCCAGCAAATTTCCGACCTACAAACCAATATGGATCTTGTAAATCAGATCTATGAAAAACAAAAAAATCTGTGGGAGCAGAAAATTGGAACCGAAGTACAATACCTACAAGCTAAAACAAACAAAGAAAGCTTGGAGAAAAAAATGGCGGCTGCACAAGAGCAGTTGAGAATGACAAAGATCATCTCTCCTATCAATGGGACAGTTGATGCAGTTGATATTAAAGTTGGACAAGCTGTAGCGCCCGGAATGCCTGCCATCCGGGTGATCAATTTTTCTAACTTGAAAGTAAAAGCAGATGTTGCTGAAACATACGCATCTAAGATCAAAAAGGGAAGCGAAGTGGTTGTTCATTTTCCGGATATGAATGATTCTATTGTTTCCAAAGTAAACTTCGTTTCAAGAGCGATCAACCCTGCAACCAGAACTTTCCTTGTAGAAGTCTTATTGGACAATACAAAAGAATATCATCCGAATATGGTTGCCCGTTTAAACATCAACGATTATCAATCTTCTAAACCTGAGATCGTTATTCCTGTGAGAACAATTCAAAAAGATGAGAACAATGCATCTTTTGTTTTTGTAGCCAATAATGGTGTTGCTAAAAAACACATTGTTAAATTAGGAAAACAATACAGTGGTAAAGCGGAGATATTATCTGGTTTGAATGAAAACGACCTTTTAGTAACACTAGGTTATGACATCATCAACGAAGGCGATGCTATTGCTTACAAAAAATAAGAATCAATAAACTACATTCTGTTTGCAGGCAAATGCAAACCCAAAAATATAAACTATGAACTTTAAACAATTTAAACCCTCCAGCTGGGCCATTGATAATAAAATAAGTATTTATATACTTACATTCTTTATTTCAATTGCAGGGATCTTCTCTTACCAAAGCTTACCAAAGGAAAGCTTCCCGGATATTGTTGTCCCAACCATGTATATCAACACCGTATATTTTGGTAACTCTCCAACTAATATTGAGAACCTTGTTACCAAACCAATTGAAAAACAATTGAAAGGTATTGCAGGTGTGAAAAAATTGAACTCCACATCCTTGCAAGATGTTTCAGTAATTATGGTGGAATTCAATACCGATGTAGATGTAGCTGATGCCAAACAAAAGGTAAAAGATGCTGTGGACAAAGCTGCAACGGATCTTCCAAAAGACCTTACCCGTCAGCCGAATGTGATCGAAGTGAATTTTTCTGAATTACCGATCATGTATGTAAACATTGCTGGTAATATGGATCTTAATAAATTAAAACAATATGCCGATGATGTAAAAGATCGTATCGAAAGTATGAAAGAGATCTCCCGTGTACAAATGGTGGGTGATCTTGAAAGAGAGATACAGATCAACATTGATATGTATAAAATGCAGGCGGCTAATTTTTCTCTGTATGACATTTACAAATGTGTGAGCGATGAAAACCTGAACATGTCGGGGGGATTGGTTCCAATGGATGGAATGAAAAGAAACTTAACTGTTAAAGGAGAATTTAAAACTGTAGAGGAAATTCAAAACTTGATCGTAACATCCGGAACAGGATCGAAAGTGTATTTGAAAGACATTGCGGAAGTGGTTGATAGCAATAAAGAACAGGAAAGTTATGCCCGTTTAGAAGGGAAGAATGTGATCACACTAAATATTATCAAACGTAGTGGTGAGAACCTGATCGATGCATCCGATAAGATCTATTCATTGATTGAAAAGATGCAAGCAGATGAACTTCCAAAAGATCTAAAAATAACCGTTACGGGTGATCAATCTGAAAAAACAAGAACCACATTACATGATCTGATCAATACGATCATCATTGGATTTATTCTTGTAACATTTATCTTAATGTTCTTTATGGGTGTTACCAATGCGATCTTCGTAGCAGCATCAGTACCATTATCCATGTTCATTGCATTCTGGGTAATGCCGGCTATTGGGGGTGCATTCGATTTCAGCTATACCATGAATATGATCGTACTCTTTGCCTTCTTACTTGCATTGGGTATTGTGGTGGATGATGCGATCGTTGTCATTGAAAATACACATAGGATATTCGACAATGGGAAACGGGATATTGTCACCGCAGCTAAAATGGCGGCCGGGGAAGTATTCCTCCCGGTGTTAAGTGGTACACTCACCACTCTTGCTCCGTTCATTCCATTATTATTTTGGGATGGTATCATAGGCAAGTTCATGTTCTATTTACCGATCACATTAATCGTAGCATTATTGGCATCGTTAGTTGTTGCTTATATCATCAATCCGGTGTTTGCTGTCGACTTTATGAAACCACATCATGAAGAAAAAGCAAAATATGGCAAGCTAAGTAAGCTAGCGATCTTACAACTTGTTATGTATGTTGTTGCTGCAATTATTGCCCATGCAAGTGGTCACCATGCATTCGGAAACCTTGTTTTATTCTTTGCTGCTTTTATGTTGTTACACCGTTTTTGGTTACACAAGATCATTGCAGGTTTTCAAGATAAATTATGGCCTGCATTTCAGGCTCGTTACACGAAATTATTATTACGCTTTTTGAAACGTCCAGGCCTAGCGCTTTGGGGAGTAATTGGTTTATTTATTCTTTCTTTAGTTTTCTTCGCTGTCCGCAGTCCTAAAGTGGTGTTCTTTCCGCAAGGCGATCCGAACTTTGTATATGTGTACGTAAAACTTCCTGTAGGAACCGATCCTGCCAAAACAAATGAAGTAATGATGGTGGCAGAACAACGTGTAAAAAGCGTGATCGGTGATTCAAATAAAATTGTAAAATCGGTGATCACAAACGTTACGAAAGGGACAACCGATCCACAAGATCAGGATCAGAGCGATTATCCAAACAGAGGAAAAATTGCGATCGCATTTGTTGACTTTAAAGATCGCGATGGGCAATCTACATCTGAATATTTACAAAAACTCCAAGAACTAAACTGGAACATTCCGGGTGCAGAAGTCACTGTTTCACAAGAACAAGCAGGACCACCGGTTTCCAAGCCGATCAATATTGAAGTGAGAGGAGACAATTTTGAAGAATTAGTTGTAAATGCAACCCGCTTAAAACGTTATCTCGATCAACAAAAAATATCGGGAGTAGAAAATTTAAAATCCGACTTTGAGACCATTAAACCGGAGATCGTTTTCAACATTGATAGGGAGCGAGCAAACAGAGAAGGAATCAGTACTGCTACCATTGCCAGAGAGATCCGTTTTGCAGTGTTTGGCTGGGAAGTAAGTAAGTTCCGTGATGAAAATGATCAATATCCAATTCAGTTACGTTATAAATACGATCAACGAAATAACATTGAAGCATTACGTAATATGAAGATTACTTTCCGTGATATGAATATGGGTGGTATTTTACGTAGCGTTCCATTATCCGCATTCTGCGATGTAGAGTACAGCAATACCTATGGTGGTATCAAACGTAAAATGCAAAAACGTGTGATCTCATTATCATCGAATGTATCAGCAGGCTATAACGAAAATGAAGTAGTGGGAGTTGTGAAAAAAGCCATGGAAGGATTTATTGTATCGGGTAAAGTTGAAGTTGTAATGACCGGTCAGCAAGAAGAACAAGCCGAAACAGGTGCCTTCCTTGGAAAAGCATTGGGTATATCTGTTGCCTTGATGTTATTGATCCTTGTATTACAATTCAATGCTATTGGTAAACCATTGATCATTCTTTCGGAGATCCTTTTCAGTATCATTGGTGTACTGATCGGTACCGCTCTATTTAAAATGGACATGAGTATTGTTATGACCGGTGTTGGCATCATCGCACTAGGAGGAGTTGTTGTACGGAATGGTATCCTTTTGATAGAGTTTGCGGAGATGTCGCGCAAAGAAGGAATGAGTTTATGGGATGCCACTGTTGAAGCAGGAAGAACACGTATGACACCTGTTATCCTAACCGCAATGGCAGCCATCCTTGGATTAATTCCATTGGCCGTGGGATTAAACATCGACTTTGAGAGTTTATTTGCAAGCGGTGACCCAAAGATCTATTTAGGAGGTGATAATGTGGTATTCTGGGGGCCACTATCTTGGACCATGATCTTCGGTTTGGCATTTGCCACATTCCTAACATTGCTTTTAGTTCCTGCAATGTATCTGATCTCTGAACGTTTAAAACGCAAATCAGAGATCGTATTAAAACATTTTGGAATGTCAAACGCCTTAATGTACATTCCTTTCTTTGTAGGCATTTTAAGAGTAGTGCTCTACTTACAAGGAAAGAAATTAGATTATGGTAATTTAGATTATTAATCTCAAAGCGCTTAACAAAATGTTAAGCGCTTTTTATTTTTTTACAACATGAGAAATGTCTTCTTTTTGTTTTCTGTTTCACTGATTATTTTGACCGGTTGCAAGAGCAAAAGCAGCTCAACATTGCCGGTCAGAAAAGATCTGACACAAGCCGTTTATGCTTCCGGAAAGATCTATCCTGTAAACAACTATAAAGTTTATTCAAAACTTCCGGGGTATATCGAAAAGATACACGTACATGTTGGCGATAGCGTTAAAGTTGGCGACCCATTGATCACCATCAAAAGTGAAGTAAGCGAGTTGAATGTAAATGCAGCCAAAAATCTATTGACATTGGCTCAAAAAAATGCAAATGAAAACTCCGGCTTGTTGAACACACTGAAGCAAGATGTTGCCTCTGCACGTTCGAAATACGAATTAGACTCCATCAACTTTAAACGTTTTGAGGCTTTGGCAAAAGACAACGCAACATCTAAACTACAATTCGATCAGGCAAAAACACAGTATGACATTTCAAAACAAAACTATCTGAAAGTAGCAAACACACTCCTCAATACAAGAGATAAAGTTCGTGTTGAACTCGAAAATGCGCAAATACAGTACGATGCACAAATGTCAAACAAAAGTGATTATACACTCACCTCGGCAGTAAATGGGAAAGTGTACGATATTCTTCCGAAAGAAGGCGAGTTGGTAAACACACAGTTTATTCTAATGGAAATTGGTGATGGAGAACATTTTGAAGTAGAACTAAGTGTGGATGAAACAGATGTTTCGCTATTGAGCAGAGATCAAAAAATTGTGTATGTGATCGATGCCTACAAAAACAAAACATTTAATGGAAGCATACAGGAAACGTATCCGCGCATTAATCAAAATAATAAAACGGCAAAGATCATTTCTTCTATTCAGCTAGATAAGAATACCATGATCTACTCCGGCATGTCGGTAGAAGCAAATATTATCATTTCTGAGAAAAAGAATACACTCGTTATTCCACGTGAATTCTTAATAGATGGGAACAAAGTAAAAATAAAAGACAAAGAAGAATTAATAAAAATTGTGAAAGGTGCGGAAGACCTTGAATTTATTGAAGTAATCAGTGGTATTGACGAAAACACAGAAATTGTATTGCCATAATGTTTAAGAAATCGCCTGTCATAAAGATCGCGCTAACACACTTGCTTGCCAAAAAACGGCAAACAATTGTGGCTATGCTGGGTGTAACATTCGGCATTGCCATTTTTATATTTCAGGCTGGATTGATGTCGGGATTTCAGGCGTACTTCATTGACGAAACAGTTAACACTACTGCTAATATCCGGATCTATAACGAGGCGGAAAAAAACAGGAAAAGTATTCTAGCAAAATTATATGCTGATGAAAACAAATGGGTTGTCGTACAAAATCAAAAACCCAAAGATGAGCTCACCAAAATAAAAAATGGATATCAAATTATTGCTGCACTGGAAAAAGATCCACGGGTCCTTGGTGTTTCGCCATTTTTGGGTTCGCAAGCGATTTTTAAAGTGGGTATAGCGCAAATAGCCGGACGCGTATCGGGCGTTGATATCATAAAAGAAAATGTTTTGTTTGATGTTTCTAAAAACATGCGACAAGGTGATATTACCAAATTGCAAACAATACCGAATGGAATTATTTTGGGAGATGGACTTGCAGAATTGCTCGGTGCAAAAATGAACGACAACATTTCAATCACTTCACCTTTGGGTGTGACCTTAGAAATGAAAATTGTAGGGATCAACCACAGCGGACTAACCGAAGTTGACAAAAGCAGAGCCTATATCAATATAAGGAACGCTCAAAAACTATTAAAGGTAGATGGTTCATACATTACAGATATCAACATTAAACTAAAGGATTTTAATCAAGCGGAAGCGTTGGCAAAATTCTATCATCAAAAATTCGGCTTTAAAACGGTTGATTGGAAAGAAGCAAATGCAAGCGTATTCAGCGTTTTTAAAATTCAAAACATGGTCACCTATTTGATCATTGTATCGATCTTGATCGTTTCCGGATTTGGGATCTTTAATATTTTGATGATGATCATCTACGAAAAAATGCCCGACATCGCTATTTTAAAGGCTATTGGTTATAAAGATAGCGATATCAAAAAGATATTTCTGGCAGAGTCATTGATCATTGGAATGTTAGGCGGATTATTGGGTTTGGTCATTGGTTTTGTCTTACAAAAAATTGTCGGCAGCATTAAAATGGATATAAAAGGATTTGTATCCATGGAATACTTGCGTTTCAATTCATCTATAGGCTTTTATATTTTCGCTTACTTTTTTGGCTTATTGGCAACCACCATTGCGGGCTATATTCCAGCGAGAAAGGCCGCAAAAATGGATGCGATTGATATCATTAGAAGCAAATAACAAGAATGGGTAATATCATAGAAACAAAAATTTTAAGTAAGTCTTTTCATGATCCTGTTGAATTTCAGGCGTTGAAAAACATCAATGTTTCTATTAAACAAGGAGAGTTTGCTTCAATTGTTGGTTCATCCGGAAGTGGAAAGTCAACGCTACTCTATGTGTTAAGTACACTTGATACGGATTATACAGGACATATCTTTTTTGATGGTGATGATCTAAGTTTAAAATCAAAGAATGATTTGGCTGCGATCAGAAACGAAAAGATCGGTTTCGTTTTTCAGTTTCACTACCTATTAACTGAATTTACTGTATTGGAGAATGTTTGTCTTCCTGCACTTAAACGGGCAAAATACAGTGAAGCAGAAATTCGTGAACGCGCTTATCAAAAATTAGAGTTGTTAGGGTTAGCCGATCAAGCATTAAAGAAAGCAAACAAACTTTCGGGTGGACAGCAACAACGGGTTGCCATTGCACGTGCACTGATCAATGAGCCAAAAATTATTTTTGGTGATGAACCTACAGGAAATTTAGATTCAAAGAACTCACAAAACGTGTTTGAGATCTTCAAGGAATTGAAAGAAAAATTCAACCAATCGATTGTAGTTGTAACACACGATCAACATTTCGCAGAACGTACCGATAGGATTATTACACTAAGTGATGGTGAAGTTATTTCACAATAAAAAAGCGGAGAAGTTCTCCGCTTTTTTATTTGCTATTTCATTTTTTCATTTAACAAATTGAAATATTTTATTTGCCAGCTGACAATTTTGTTGAAATAACCATTCACATCATCTTTGAATTCTCTTTTTGGTTTATCTGCTTTGTAATCTTCCAACAAATTGTATTTTGCCAGATATTCTTCAAAATCATTCTCTTTGAACTTCATTAACTTGCCATTCCAACCTTCAGCAAAATAACGATCTTGTTGTTCTAAATACAATGAATAATAACACATTTTACCCGCAACCAAAACAATGTAAGGTTTGTTATCAATCAATCGCATTAACATTGGTGTAGAGTAATCGTCTCTTTTATAAGTAAATAAATCGGCAGGTAGATCTTTTACATCTTGCTTTTTTACATTCCCATCATCATCGATCAATTTATAATCTGTCCCTCCGATCATGGTCCAGCTAAAACTGCCATTCTTCATTCTTGTTCCTTTAACCGGTTTATCATCAATATAATCTTGTAATGACTTGTAAAAATTTCCGTGTGCTTTTTGATCCACACCACCACTGGCGGAAGCTGTTTGTCCAACCTCTTTTATATTCTTCATATCTGTTGCTTTGAATGGAATTTCAGCAGAATATGTTTTGGTTGTGATCTTCGTTTTCTCATTCAGCAGACTAAATGTTAATGCAATGTTGCCTTCGTTATCTATAGTAAAATTCTGGTTGATCACTCTTTTCTGTCCTTCGTACTCATCGCTCATTTTTACATTCGCCAAAATACCAAACGACTTCGTATCAAAAATGGTGATCTCCGGATCAATATCATAACTTGGAGAAATATTATCCTTTAATATAGCAAGCTTTGAGCGGTCGGCCGAATAAACCGGTTTGTAAATAATTTCATTAGAACTATATACCGAATTTACCTTCGTAGAGTACACTTGTTTGGGAATACTAAACTTATTCGTTTTCACATTCAAAGTTTTTATAGAGCAATCTTTCGTTCCGGTTGATTTTTGCCAAACATCATATACGATCACGATCTGATCACCTATCAATTCGAAATTGGCAAAGTTTGATCCTGGATAAAACATTTCTTTTTGACTCTTGTCCGGAATTTTTGTTTCTACTTTTGAAAGAACCTTTTGCGTTTTTATATCCTGTTTGATAATGATGAAATTATACGCTCCCTCCACCGTATAGATCTCTTTTTCTGTTTTCATCTGCTGAGCAGACACATGCTGAAGAGCCCCAGCAAAAAAGAATGCTAGTGAAGCCATTTTTAAAAGTTGTTTCATAAGTAGATTTTTAGATTGTTTGTTTCATTATTTCAATAAATGTAGAAAGATTATCATAAAAACAAAATTTCTTAAGTCCATTTATATTGAATTTGCTAATTTTGACACATGAATTTAGACTTAACAGGAAAAACCGCCATGGTTTGCGGTAGTACACAAGGTATCGGAAAAGCATCGGCAGTTGAATTAGCATTATTAGGTGCCAATTGTATTCTGGTAGCACGTAATGAAGAAGCATTAAAAGAGGCAATCAAAGACCTGGATACATCAAAAGGACAAAAGCATTTGTTTTTGGCTGTTGATTTTCAAACGCCCAAGATCTTAAAAGAGAAGGTAGAAAGTCATGTGGCTACACATGGCAATGTACATATCCTTGTTAACAATACTGGTGGTCCGCCAAGTGGATTGATCACCTCTGCTAAAGTAGATGAGTTTTTGCAAGCCTTTAACAACCATTTGGTATGTAATCATATTCTTGTTCAAGCTTTGATAGAAGGGATGAAAAAAGAGCAATACGGACGGGTGATCAATATTATCAGCACCTCAGTTAAAATGCCATTAAAGGGATTAGGTGTTTCCAATACCATTCGTGCAGCTGTCGCTAACTGGAGTAAGACACTATCCAATGAAGTGGCTTCTTATGGCATCACAGTAAACAATGTATTGCCGGGCGCAACATTAACCGGGCGATTGAGTTCGATCATTGAAAACAAATCGAAGAATACAGGTGAATCGTTGAATGAAATTAAAAATGAAATGGAAAGTGAAATTCCATTGGGTCGATTTGCTGAACCATCAGAGATTGCAAATGCAGTAGCCTTTTTGGCATCGCCAGCTGCATCGTATATTACAGGTATTAATGTTCCTGTTGATGGTGGAAGAACCGGATGTTTATAGAAAACAGTTAAAATAACGGACAGGAGATTTTAGAGCAATTTAGAATCTCCTTTTTTGTTGTCCTCTTCGTATCCATGATCAATTTTTAAGTGACCGCCTAGTGCTGCTTCAACCGCCAACTCATCGCAACGGTTATTCTCTTTATTGGATGCATGTCCTTTCACCCACACAAATTTCACCTGATGTTTGCGGTAAATTCTCAAAAACCGTTTCCAAAGATCTTCGTTCTTTTTATCCTTAAAATGTTTTTTCTCCCAACCGAATACCCACTTTTGTTCAACAGCATCCACTACATATTTTGAGTCGGAATAAACAGTAACCGGTGATCCTTCTTTTTTTAATGCTTCCAAAGCTACGATCACGCTCAACAGTTCCATCCGGTTATTGGTGGTTAGACGGAAGCCTTCTGATATTTCTTTTCTAAGCGCACCGTATAGCATGACCACACCATATCCTCCCGGACCAGGATTCCCTCTTGAAGCACCATCTGTGTAGATCTTTATCATATTGTATCTTCAGTAAACAATGAAATTGTCTCCTGTCCCCTGTCTTTTGTCTATGCTCTTTTTCTTTCCCTACAACCCCGCGTGTGTTCTAAACAATTTCACGGCAATTGCCAAAAGGATAACTCCAAAAACTTTCCGTAAAATATTGATGCCTCCCGGACCTAATAAATGTTCTAAACGATAGGTGTTTCTTAAAACGACATATACAAAAACAAGATTCACTAAAATGGCAACGATAATGTTTTCAATATGAAACTCTGCCCTTAGAGAAAGCAGTGTAGTTAATGTTCCGGTTCCTGCAATCAGAGGGAATGCAATAGGCACAACCGATGCAGTAGCTGCGGTTTCTTCTTTATAGAACTTTACCCCCAGGATCATTTCCAATGCCAAAAAGAAAATAATAAATGAGCCCGCTATGGCAAATGAGCTCACATCGATCCCGATCAAACTCAAGATCTGTTCACCCACAAACATAAATGCGATCATGATCACACCCGAAACCAAGGTTGCTTTTTCTGATTGAATTTTCCCCACTTTTTGTTGAAGGTCCAACAGTACGGGTAAGGAGCCAACCACATCGATCACCGCAAAAAGGATCATGCTGATGGTGGCTATTTCTTTAAAATTAAATTCCATGATTTATATAGATTATGTATTTACAATATTTAAAAAGAAAAGATACTACAAAATAGATTCGATCGCAAGAGGGAAAAACTCATATTCCAATTGATGGATCTTTTCTGCCAGCTTTTCCGGTGAATCATTGTCAGAAACCTCACAGGTGTGCTGTGCAATGATCTCCCCTTCATCATAATGCTCATTTACATAGTGAATGGAAATACCGCTTTGTTTTTCTTTTGCGGCTATCACTGCCTTGTGCACATTCATGCCATACATTCCTTTCCCTCCAAATTTTGGTAATAAAGCCGGATGAATATTGATGATCTTATTGGGAAAAGCCTTTATCAGATTGGATGGAACCATCCATAAAAATCCGGCCAGCACGATCAAGTCGATCTGTTTTTCTTTCAGATACTCAACCACCGTGTCCTTTTGGGTAAATTCCTCCTTATTTAATAGATAAGTAGGGATCCCGGCCAATTTTGCCCTGTTTAAGACATTGGCCGTTTCTTTATTAGAGATCACCAAAACCACCCTTGCTTTTTCTGATCCTTTAAAATGATCGATAATGCGTTGAGCATTTGTTCCTTCCCCCGAAGCAAAAATGGCGATGTTCTTTGTGATCATGCCGCAAAATTAAGTTTTAAATATCGTTTGGGGAGGCTTTTTAAAAAAAATAGCTTTTCGGACACAAAACCACTTTTCTACCCTATTTTTATAATTTATTGATTTTGAAGGCAAAAACCAGGAAAAACAACCTTTAAAACAGGAATAATTTCCCTTTTTTTTTGTATTTATGCATATAACTATATCTTTGCAACCAAATTAACCAATAAAACATTTTAAAAATGTCAGACATTGCAACAAAAGTAAAAGCTATCATCGTTGATAAATTAGGTGTTGACGAAAAAGAAGTAACACCAACTGCTAGCTTTACAAATGATTTAGGAGCAGACTCTTTAGACACTGTAGAACTAATCATGGAGTTTGAAAAAGAATTTAACATCGCTATCCCTGATGACCAAGCTGAAAAAATTGGTACTGTAGGTGAAGCAATTTCTTACATTGAAGCTAACGCAAAATAATCCTTAAAAGATTTATTTGAATGAAGTTGAGACGAGTAGTAGTTACAGGCTTAGGTGCTATCACACCACTTGGTAATACAGTTACCGATTATTGGAACAATCTGATAAACGGTGTTAGCGGAGCTGCACCTATTACTCGTTTCGATGCTTCAAAGTTTAAAACTCGTTTTGCCTGTGAAGTTAAAGGATTTAATCCGGAAGACTTCCTGGACAAAAAAGAAGCCCGTAAACTGGATCCATTCTCTCAATATGGTTTAGTTTCGGCAATGCAAGCTGTAAAAGATGCAGGCTTGGATAAAGAAGGAGCTTTTGATCCGGACAGAACAGGTGTTATCTGGGGTTCGGGAATTGGTGGACTTCTTACATTCCAGGAAGCATGTTTTGATTTTGCAAAAGGCGATGGAACGCCTCGTTTCAACCCTTTCTTTATTCCTAAGATGATCGCTGATATTTGTTCCGGACACATCTCCATTATGTATGGAATGCGTGGACCAAATTTCACAACTGTTTCTGCTTGTGCCTCTTCTACCAATGCCTTGATCGATGCTGTTACCTATATTAAATTAGGAAAAGCAGATGTGATCGTAACAGGTGGTTCAGAAGCTGCAGTTTGCGAAGCAGGAATAGGCGGATTTAATGCGATGCATGCACTATCTACCAGAAACGATTCTCCTGAAACAGCATCACGTCCTTTTGATGTTGACAGAGATGGATTTGTTCTTGGAGAAGGAGCCGGAGCATTGATCCTTGAAGATCTGGAACATGCTCTAAAACGTGGCGCAAAAATATATGCCGAAGTTTTAGGAGGTGGAATGACTGCTGATGCAAACCACATTACAGCACCTCATCCGGAAGGATTAGGAGCAACGAATGTGATGCGACATGCACTTGCTGATGCAGGACTAAAACCGGAAGACATTGACTATGTGAATGTACACGGCACTTCTACTCCATTAGGCGATGTTGCTGAATCAAAAGCTATCTTAGGTGTTTTTGGGGAACACGCTTATAAACTGAACATCAGTTCAACCAAATCAATGACCGGTCACTTATTAGGTGCTGCCGGAGCTATTGAAGCAATGGCTTGTGTTTTAGCAGTAAAACATGATATCATCCCTCCAACGATCAATCACTTTACTGACGATCCTGCTTTGGATAACAAGCTAAACTTTACATTCAACAAAGCGCAAAAACGCGAAGTTCGTGCTGCATTAAGCAACACATTTGGATTTGGCGGTCACAATGCTTCTGTGATTGTAAAAAAATACATTGCATAATCTAATCGTTTCTTCGATTGACTGTTTTTCAAAAACCGATACGCATTTATTTTTCTCCTGAAAAAAAATTGCACGAATCCCTGCGCAACATTCTTGGATTCTATCCGCTAAACATTCATTTGTACAAACTGGCTTTCCGCCACAGTTCAGCCGCACAACAAATAAAAAAAGGGGTGAAGGATAGTAATGAGCGACTTGAATTTCTGGGTGACTCCATCATCGGAACTGTTGTTGCCGAATATCTCTTCAAAAAATTTCCTTACAAAGACGAAGGCTTTTTAACCAAGATGCGATCCAAAATGGTAAGCCGCAATCAACACAATCAAATTGCACTTAAACTCGGATTAAATAAATTCATTGAAACCGATGACCGAGTTGGTTCAAAACCCAGCTCCATCAATGGTGATGCATACGAAGCACTTGTTGGTGCTATTTACTTGGATAAAGGATATACTACAGCGCAACAATTTATATTAAAGCGAATCATCAATATTCACCTGGATATTGATGAGCTGGAAACAAAAGAGATCGATTTCAAAAGTAAATTTATTGAGTGGGCACAAAAAGAGAAGAAAGCATTTACGTTCGAAACCCTTATAGACGCGGCTGTTAGTCCCGACAAACAATTTACCATTCGGTTAATTGTAGATAATGAAGCAGTTGGTAAAGCACAACATTACTCTAAAAAAAGAGCGGAACAATTAGCAGCAGAAGATGCCTGTGAACGATTGTTGCTGAACTATTAGATCCGCACTCCGATAATCACCACATCATCTACCTGTTCCAATTCCCCTTTCCAGGAGTCGAATACTTTCTCAATCTCTTTCTTCTGATCGTCCAGATCTTTTGAAGAAAGCGTTAAAAACATTTCTTTTAACTGATTGTACTTGAATTTTTTTCCACGTGGACCACCAAACTGGTCGGCATAGCCATCGGAGAATAAATAAACGCAATCTCCTTTTTTAAGCTGAACTGTATGATTTGTATAGTTATCTACCACTCCATCCAAATTAACTCCAATAGGAAACTTGTCAGCTTTGATCTCATGCAATTGGTTATCCGATACGTAATACAGTGAATTGAATGCTCCTGCATATTGCAGTTCATTTGTGTTCAGATCAATGGAACAAAGCGATAGATCCATTCCGTCTTTTACGCCCTTGCTATTTTCACTCTGACGAAGTGTTTTGGTAACACCTGCATCCAGATGTTGTAAGATATCGGAAGGTTTTGTTAAGCCTACTTCGTTTACCGCTTGTGTAAGCAAATTAAAA
Organism: Bacteroidota bacterium; assembly: GCA_017303895.1. Lineage (GTDB taxonomy): Bacteria > Bacteroidota > Bacteroidia > 2-12-FULL-35-15 > 2-12-FULL-35-15 > 2-12-FULL-35-15. Next base: position 427,101 of record JAFLBF010000001.1, read on the forward strand.
CCAACCACACTCATTAGTGCTCCCGGCACCCCATGACCTGTGCAATCAACAGCTGCAAAGCAAACAGTATTCTTTCTCTGTTCAATCCAATAAAAATCACCGCTTACAATATCTTTGGGTCTGTAAAAAATAAAACTGTTCGGTAATATTTTTTTCCAATGATCCTGAGGAGGCAGTATGGATTCTTGAATTCGTTTGGCATAGTTAATACTATCGGTGATCTCCTTTTTCTGTTGTGTGATCTCATTATTACGATGTTCCAGTAGTTCGTTAGCCTTTTGTTTTAAATTGTATCTGTTGTAAAACAAACCGGCAAGTGTTAATACCAACAAAATGGCAATGATCAGCACGAACATCCACATTTTATTTTTATTCAGCTCCAGTGCTTGTATCTGACTTTCTTTGGTGACCAGTTCTAATTCTTTTTGCTTTTTTTCTGTTTCATATTTTGTCTGCAGTTCATTCAGTTGTTTACTGTTCGTTTCATTCAAAATAGAATCTTTAATGTCAATGAATTGTTTTTGATGCTCAAATGCCTTTTTATATTCTCCACGTTCAAAGTACATACTGGCATATGTTTCGTAGCCATATTTTATCAGATCCTTCCCTCCAATCTCTTTCGCAATATTCATCGCTCTCCCCAAATATTCTTCTGCTTTCGCATATTCTTTTCTACTGGCACAATTGCTTCCCAAACTAAAAAGTGTGATGGATAGACTGTATTTATCTTTCAACCTTTCTCTTATAGCGAGTGATTTTTCAAAATACTCTTTTGCTTTTTGTAATTCATTCTTTGATTCATATACACTTCCAATGTTATTCAATGTCAAGGCGTAACCCGATTCATCATGAATGGCTTCTCTAAGCTTAAGGGCCTGGTCATAATAATTCAAACTTTTATCATATTCACCTTTTAGTTTGTAAACCAATCCGATATTATGTAAGGAGCTCCCTTCTCCCTTTTTATTTCCAATAGAGCGTTTGATGTTTAATGCTCTTTCGTGAAATTCTAAAGCCTGATCATACTTGCCTTGTGATTGATAGATCAATGCTATATTATTCAATGTGCTGGCAAGCTGATATTTACTTTCTCCTGTCCCTTCCACCAATTTAAGCGATTGCAAATAATAACTCAACGCATTGTTATAATCTGCTTTATCATCGTACACTAATCCGATGTTGTTGAGCGCAACGGCTAACTTGGAATTGTTTTTCAATTGGATAGCGAGATCTCTCGCTTGTTTATAATGCTCTAGGGCCGTTTCATATTCATTGCTGTAATAGGCCGCTAAACCTAAATTGTTATGCGCATTCATGATGCCTTCTTTATTATCGAGGCGGCTTGCTAATGAGAGTACAGCGGTGGCTATTGTTTTGCTTTTAGCTGGGTCAACAGAAACGTACTCATAGGCCAATTCATTTTTGTACTTAACAAGAAGATTTTCATCTTTCGTTTCATTGATAAGCTTATTAAGACTATCCGCAACCTCTGAGCCTTTTTGGGCAAAAGAGCTCGTCAATTGCAACAAGATCAAAAGTGCCGTAACTATATTTCTTCGTGCATTCATGCTATTTTAATTCCAATTACCAAAATATCATCTACCTGTTCATTTTGCCCTTTCCATTGCTCAATGGTATTATCCAGGATCTGTCCTTGCTTATCCATTGATTCGTTCTGAATAGAAAGCAATGTTTGATGAAAACGTTTTACCATGAACTTTTTCCCTTTGTCTCCTCCAAACTGATCGGCATAACCATCGGTTGTCATGTAAATAGTATCTGCAGCAAACAGATCCATTTTATGATTGGTAAATATTCTATCCTGCTCCATCTGATCACCACCGATAGGTTGTTTATCTGCTTTGATCTCAATTAATTCTCCCGACCTTACAATTATGAGGTTTCTATTCGCTCCGGCATATTCAAGTGTTTTTCCATCTTCATTAAACACACAAATAGAAATATCCATTCCATCACGCGTTTCGGCCGTTTCTAAATTTTGTTTTAACGATTGGCGGACACGCACATGAAGCAGATCCAGAATGGATGAAGGTTGTGTAATATTCTTTTCAATTACGATCTCATTCAACAGAGTATGTCCGATCATACTCATAAATGCTCCGGGCACACCATGTCCGGTACAATCTACACAGGCCATGATCTTTTTACCATTATGATTGGAGAACCAATAAAAATCACCACTTACAATATCTCTCGGCTTAAAAAGAATAAACGAATCTTTAAGCTGTTTTCTTATTTCATCGTTTAATGGAAGGATCGCTTCTTGAATTCGTTTTGCATAATTGATACTCGATTTAATGTCATTATATGCTACTTCTATGATCGTATTCTTCTCCTGCAATTCTTCTTTTTGTTTAACCACCTCTGCTGTTCGCTCCATTACCACTTTTTCCAATTTGATCTTTGCATTTCTAAGTTGCCACACGCTTAGGCGGACGATCACAAAAACAACTACAATAAATGCAACAAAATAAAGAATATACGCCCAAAGCGAACGGTACCAGGGAGCCAGAATAGTAAATGAATAGCGCCCCACAGAACTTTCATGGTCAAATAGATTTTTTGCTTTTACCTCGAATGTGTATGTTCCCTCGAATAAATTGGTATACTGTTTTTTATTATCAGCCGACCATTCACTCCAAACAGAGTCAAAACCAATAAGCCTGTAACTGAATAATAATTTTTCTTCTCTATCGTAATAAGGCGAAGCATACAAGAATTGAATCGTATTATTTTTATAGCCTATCTCGGGAATAAATGAGAGCGGCTGTGTGTCGCATACAACAAAATCATTTCCTTGTTCAACAAAATAAGTTCCGCCAAATATGAGAGAATCTTTCCCGATCCTCACATTTCTGACCAATGCATTATAATTGGGTTCATAGTTTTTCTTGACCTTTGAATCATAGCGGGTCAACACATTCGTTAAACCGATCCACAACACCGCAGAATCTGACTGAAAATAGGAGTATCCCTGATCCTCTATTGACCTAATGGCTTTATAGGTAACAGCACTTTCTTTATACTCTTCATCTAAAAGCAAAATATACTCTGCATTGTGATTAAATGCTGCAATATTATTATTCAATATTTTAAACGACTGAGTTGGAGCATCAAATCGATATACATGCTGTGTTCCATTAAATAATATTTCACCATTCTTTTTTGCCAAATAAATTTGATCATCCGGTAATCCATCTTTTATACCATACTGATCAAATGTGAATGTATCATTATTGAACAACATGCGACTTAGCCCTCCACCTCTTGTGGCGAACCAAATTGTTTCTATACCCTTTTGTTTAGAATAAGGCTCAGTGATCGCATTCATAATATCAACAGCAGGAAAAGAGTAATACTCCTTTTCTTTCCAACTATTTCCTGCTCTTTGCATCAAACGCAATCCATCCTTCTCACCAATAAGAAAAACATCCGGATCTTCTTCCGGGAAATAGATTGTATTTGCATACCCTTTTGTAACACGAATCGCCTTATCGTCTTTGATCTCAAATACACCATCACTCGTTGCTGCAAAAAGTTGATCCTTGTTTGACTTTAAGTTCCAAGTCTCAAAATAAGTTCCACTTACTTTTGTAAACTTTAATTTTGAAGGCGGACCGGAATGATTATTATCAAAAAGTGGTGAAACAAAATTACCGGAAGTTGTTCCCACATAAATATGATCTTTAAAAAGGGTGATCACTTCAATGTTCCCATCCAAACCACAAGTAGCATTATAAAAATAAAAAGGAGAATGTACCGATATTTTTGAGATCCCGTTATTTGTGCTCAACCACATTTCATTTTGAGCATCCACAAAAATACTGGAAACCGACTCATCTGCTAATCCATCCTGCTTGGTGATCGTATTGATGATCGATAGGTCTTTATTTAAAAAATAAACTCCCGAACGGGTGTTCAGGACAATGGTAGAATCGTTAAACCATTTCATGCCCAGCACTCCCACGTCAAGCAATGCCTGTTCCGATGCTTGCGGAAAGCGTTCTATTGTTCCTGCTTTTTCACTAATGCTGTAAAATCCTTCATCAACAGAAAAGGCCAACATTGTTTCAGATGTTTGTAAAGGATAGTTGATCATTCCGATCACTGCTGAATTATGCAGTTTATCGCCTTGTGGCAGCAAGCGAATCTTATTGCCACTTAACTTCATCAAACCGATCTTCCGTTCTCTGAAATATAGTGCATTGTTCAAATCAAAAGCAATAGATGCAAATGTGTTGGTTGTTGGGGCAACAACTTCTATTTTCCCATTGCGGTAAATGTAAATGTTCTCACTCGCCTGAAAAACTATTGCACCATCTATTTCGGATACACTCCAAATATCTGAGAATTTTTGTGCCGCTGCAGGGATCAAGTCTTTCAATGATCGATATACAAATTCACCATTCTTTAATGGTTTCAAATAACCAAAATCACCAACCGAACCCACATAAATAACTCCCTCTTTACTGATGCAAAGCTCTCTAATAGCTACACCACTAACAATAGGGATCTTCTTCCAGTTTCGACCATCATATTCCAAAACATTGCTACTGTTCCCAAAATAGAGCAAGCCTCTCTTATCCTGAACACAATACCAGTTCTGCATAAATGCACCATATTCCTTCGGAGTATAGTTACGTATGGGATAGCCATTATATTGAGCAAAGGAATCATTCTGCTGAAAGATCAGCAGAATCAAAAGCACAACTATTTTTCTTATTCTATACACGATTATAATTTTATACCGATGATCAATATATCATCGATTTGATCCAGATCGCCTTTCCACGATTCGATGGTTTGATCGAGGATGTCTCTTTGTTCTGCAAATGCTTTTTCACAGATGGATAATAACAATTCTTCTAACTGTTTATATTTAAACTTCTTCCCTTTGGGTCCACCAAACTGATCGGCATATCCATCCGTAAACAGATACAAAATATCTCCTTCTTGCAATTCCCACTCATGATTGGTAAACTGTTGCAATTCTTCTCCAACAAAAGCACCAATAGGAAATTTATCTCCATTCACCTGCACCAGCTCTTTGTTATTCTTAATGATCCATGCCGGATTGTTTGCACCGGCAAATTCAACTGTTTTTTTATGATAGTTGATCCCACACAGGGCAATATCCATTCCATCACGTACGGTTGCCTCTTCCGGATCTTGATTCAATTTTTTAGACAGCTGTTGATTCACTTCATTTAAAATGAGCGCTGGTTTAGATAATCCTAACGAATTAACTGTTTGTGTTAACAGGTTGTGACCAACAATACTCATGAATGCTCCCGGAACACCATGTCCGGTACAGTCCACCGCAGCCACTAAGATCTGATGCCCCCATTTTTCAAGCCAGTAAAAATCACCGCTGACAATATCTTTTGGTTTATATAACACAAATGAATGGGGCAGGTGTTGCTTAAAAACAGAATCGGCAGGCAGGATCGCTTCCTGAATACGTTTCGCATAGTAAATACTATCGGTAATGTCTTTGTTTTTTTCATCGATCTCCGAATACGCCACTTGTAATTTTTCTTTTTCTTCCTCCAACTCTTTTGTACGGATGGCCACTTCTTCTTTTAAGCGCATTCTGCTTCGTTGTAAGCTGTGCTCTCTCATTTTTACAAACAAATAGAAGGAAGTGATCCCCAAGGCAATCGTTAAAAAATAAAACCAGGATTGCTTCCAGAATGGAGGCACGATCTCAAATGAAAATCTTACTGGTTGGGTGTTCCAAACACCATCATTATTTCTTGCTTTCAGAACAAATGTATATTTGCCGGGAGGCAAGTTGGAATAAGTAGCACTTGTTTCTTTTCCTTCAGGTAACCAATCCTGGTCGGCTCCCTCTAACATAAATTGATACTTCACCAAATTAGGAATGGTATGACAAATACCGATGAAGTCGAAGGTGATGTGATTTTTATCGTATGGTAATTTTAAATTGACCGGCAGACCATTCATCGTACTGTCGCAATACATTGAAAAATCGGCTGGTTCCAGAAACAAGCGTATTCCATTGATATGCGCTTTTGCCTCCACCCGATTGAGTTTTTCTTGCAAGGGATCGTATATGGTTACACCACCGATCGTTCCGATCCAAAGTTTTCCATCGCTATTTTTATAAAAGGCATTCTGGTTACACTCCACACCCATAAAGCCTTCTTCCTTGCCATAATGCTTGATCTCTACTTCGTTGCTGTTTACAAATTTTGCCAGGTTCAGTTTATCGATCCCGTTATTTGTTCCCATCCATAAATTTCCATCTGCATCGGGTTTGATATAATACACCGTATTTGAACTCAAGCCATCAGCTTCTGAGATCAGATAAAATTTGCTACCGGTATACACACAAGCCCCCGCATCGGTGCTGAACCACATGTAACCGAATTTATCTTTTACAATGTTTCTGATCTTAGGAAAACCACCCGGGCGAAGTAAGGTGGTAAATATCCGTCCATCGTATTTGATGATCCTGTCAGGACTTCCAAACCATAAATTACCTGTATTATCTTCATAGATCGCATTTACACCTTCGGCCGACATGCCCTCTTTAACTCCGTAATAGGTAAATGTTTTTCCATCAAATTTATCAAGGCCATTTTCATTGGCCATCCAAATATTTCCTTTTTTATCACATAAGATCGTTTGAATCCTTACACCATGTAAACCATCTTTAATATGATAACTCTTAAAATCTTTCCCATCATACACACTCACGCCTTGTGCCGATGTGCCTAACCAGATACGGCCTTGTTTGTCTTCGCAAATGCTCCAAACATTGTTAAAGGCTAAACCACCTTTCGACTGAATAAAATTTTGAATGACAATGGTATCCTTTTTTTCAAATGCTGTAAGATCCAGTTTGGAAACGCCACCACCCCAGGTTCCGATCCACATGTTGTTCTTGCTATCCTTAAAGAACGACATCACCGTATTGTTTGCTAACCCTTGATTTTCATTGATGTTTACAAATAGATCGTTTCTATACTTGCTAACTCCTCCACCAAAAGAACCAAACCACATATTGCCTTCTTTATCCTGCGTAACACCACAGATCATATTACTGCACAAACCGTTCTGTTTGTTAATGCGTTTTATTTTTCCATAGGTGATCTTTGAAACACCCGGGCCGGTTCCCGCCCAGACCGTACCGCTTGAATCTTTGTAAAAACGATATACCGTTTCCAAGTAGGGAACACCATCTATTTTTAATGTGTCTAATTTTCTGTTTCCACTATAGGCTTTTGAAAGATCATAAATGTTAATGCCACGATAAGTAGAGATCCATACCTTGTTATCTTTGATCATGATGTCTCTGTTCTTTGCATCGATCAAACCATTCTCTTTTGTGAAATGGATCATGCGCTTCCCATCATAACAAAAAACACCATTTTGTAATGTCCCTATCCAGGTGTTGCCAATGCCATCCTGCTGAATAGCCCACACCTGAAACGCACCAATAGAATCATTCCCAACAAATGCTCTGAATTTTTTTCCATCGTAAATAAAAATTCCATCGCTGGTACCAAACCAGATCTCACCATTGCTGTATTCATATATTTTATGAATTGATTTCTGATTCAGCAAAGTATCACTGATAAAAACCAGTTTATCGTTCTCAAATTTATTGAGCCCTTTTCCTGTTCCTATCCAGATATTATTTTTTGAATCCTGGCAGATGTCATACACGCGGTTGTTTCTCAAACCGTTCTTTGTATTGTAGTTGTAAAATTTATTTCCATTGTACCTGCTTACACCACCGCCATTGGTAGCAAACCAGATATAACCTGCATTGTCCTGACAAATATCAATTACTTGTGACTGGGGAAGACCGTCTTCAATAGAGAAATTTTTGAAATTCATTTGCTGTGCCTTTGCAAAAAGCAACGTCATGAAGATCAAACAAAAGGAAAGAAATATTTTTCGTTGGGTTCCGCGCACAAAAATTCTCTAAAAACACTACTAAATAAAGGAAATTTCGGCACATACACAACAGAAAATGTGATATAAAATGGCCTCTCTAAAACTTAATGCCAACGATGAGAATATCATCCACTTGTTCTAAGTTGCCCTGCCATTCTTTGAGTGCTTGTTCAAGCGCTGCTTTTTGCTCTATCATAGGCTTTTGAGCATTTGCCATTAAGAGCTGCTGCAATTGCTTGTACTTGAATTTTTTGCCTTTGCTGCCCCCAAACTGATCGGCATAGCCATCCGTAAACGTATAAACAATATCGCCTTTTCGCAAGCCGATGGTTTGTGACGTGAATGGCAACGATTCACCATGGTGCATTCCTACCGGCATTTTATCGGCTTGAAACTCCTTGATCTCATTGTTGCGATACAACCACAGTGCATTGTTAGCTGCTGCAAAGCGCAACCACATCCCTTTCAGATCGTACACACACAAGGTGGCATCCATTCCATCGCGCGATTCATTTTCCGAATCCTCCGGATTAAGCGATGTGATGATCTGTGAACGCACAAAATCAAGGATCTTATCGGGTTCCTGCAACTTCTTTTCTACTATCGCTTCATTCAAAAAAGAGATATTAAGCAAACTCATGAATGCTCCGGGAACACCGTGTCCGGTACAATCGGCAGTAACAAACACAAATTTACCATCGATCATGTTGGCCCAGTAAAAATCACCACTCACAATATCTTTCGGCTTGTAGAAAATAAAATATTCAGGTAAGTGCTTTTTTAAGAATTTGTCGGATGCCAGTAATACTTGTTGAATACGTTTGGCATATTGAATACTATCGGTGATCTCTTTGCTTTTTTCTTCTATCAGATCGCGCTGACGTTCTACTTCTTCTTTTTGTTGTGAAATGATCTCATTGGCTATACGCTTTTGTTTGTAGCCTCTCCAAATGAAGAATAACAAGATCAGCAAAAGGATCATCCCTATCGTAAAAAACAGGATCTGCAAACGGTGTTGTGCAGCTTCCAGCTCTTTGCGTTCCAGCTCTTCCTGTTTTAAGGCATTATCCTTATTCAGGTTGTCGATCTGTAATTGTTTCTTTTCTGTTTGATATTTTGCTTCTGTTTCCTGAATGATGCGTGCATTCTGCTCGTTATAGATACTATCTTTTATGGCAACATGCATTTCATAATACTTATATGCTTTTTCAAAATTGCCCTGCTTCAGATAGATCTCCGAGATCATCTTATAACAATGCTTAAGCAGATCGCTGTAATTCACTTTCTTCGCATTCTCCAGACACATTTGATAATTATAAAGCGCCTCTGTTGTTCTTCCCATTTGCGAATACACTTCGCCTAAATTCACATAGTTAATGGCGATGGCAAGCGTGTCGGCAAGCTCCTGACGCAGCTGTAACGCTTTGTTCAAAAAACCGATGGCCTCGTTGAATCGTTTTTGTCCGGCATATACTTCTGCCAGATAGTTCAAGCTATACGATTCGCCCAATTTGTTTTTTAATTGCTGATTGTATTTCAGTCCGGTACTAAAACAGTCGATGGCCTTGAACACATCATTCTGCATTTGATACACCAATCCCATATCACTGATGGCACCTGCCATGGCAACTGTATCTTTTTGTTTTTTCGCGAGCTCTAATCCTTTTGAGAACTGCTCCAGTGCTGCTTTTAAATTGTTCTGCTTTTTGTAAAACGTTCCGTAATGATTGTACAGCAGCAACTGCAATTCTACAAACCCTTCTTTTTCGGCAATACGTTCTGCTTCCTGAAAATTGGCCAATGCCTGCGGATACATGCCTTTGAAATAACTTGCCACGCCTTTGTTCTTTAAACCCGTTGCAAGCGATTCCAGATCGTTATTCTCTTTTGCAATACGGATAAGGGAGTCGGAATACACAATGGCACTGTCAGGTGCTCTGCTGATGGTATTCTGTGAAAGTGCGATCAACCGTTCTATCCGCTCATCCTTCACAGCAAAGGCAGAGCTGATACCCGTAAAAAACAGAAGTACTAAAAAATAGCGGTGTGCATTGAATAACATGTTCAAATATACAAAAGAAGCATCAAAATTTCTTTATTCTTTTCCCTTTACATGCCTTATTTTTGCTAAAAAAACACTACTTTTGCAGCCTTAAATTTCTGAATAACAATGATCTCAACCTCCAATCTTTCCTTACGTTACGGCAAACGTGTTTTGTTTGACGAAGTAAGTATCAAATTTACACCCGGCAACTGTTATGGTGTTATTGGCGCCAATGGTGCCGGTAAATCTACTTTCCTGAAGATCCTTTCGGGAGAGATCGATCCTACTACCGGACAAGTATCCATTACTCCCGGTGAGCGTATGTCGGTTTTAAAACAGAACCACTTTGAGTTTGATGCTTACCCTGTATTACAAACCGTAATGATGGGTAACAAAAAACTATGGGATGTGATCCAGGAGAAAGATGCATTGTATGCAAAACCTGATTTTAGTGATGCAGACGGTATCAAAGCGGCTGAATTAGAAGGGCTTTTTGCTGAAATGGAAGGCTGGAACGCGGAGAGCGATGCTGCCAATATGTTAAGCGGATTAGGAGTAAAAGAAGAGCTTCATCAAAAATTAATGAGTGAGTTGAGTGGTAAAGAAAAAGTGCGTGTGTTATTAGCACAAGCTTTATTCGGAAACCCTGATATTCTATTGCTGGATGAGCCTACCAACGATTTGGATGTGGATACCATTACCTGGTTGGAAAACTTCCTTGCCGATTTTGAGAACACAGTGATCGTGGTATCACATGACCGTCACTTTTTAGATGCAGTATGTACACATATTGCCGATATTGACTTTAATAAGATCCAATTATATACAGGGAACTATACCTTCTGGTATGAATCCAGTCAGTTGGCTTTACGCCAGCGTGCTGATCAGAATAAAAAAATGGAGGACAAGCGTAAAGAGTTGCAGGAGTTCGTTGAACGATTCAGCGCCAATGCTTCTAAATCGCGCCAGGCAACCAGCCGTAAAAAGTTATTGGAAAAACTGGTGATCGATGATATTAAACCAAGTACACGTAAATATCCCGGCATCATTTTCAAAGCTGAACGCGATTGTGGCGATCAGATCCTGAATGTGGAGAACCTTTCTAAAACATCGAACGAAGGAGAAGTGTTATTTGCGGATGTTACCTTTACACTTACCAAAGGCGATAAAGTAGCCGTTCTTTCAAAAGAACATGTAGCTATTACTTCTTTCTTTCAGATCATTATGGGGGAAGAAAAAGCCGATAAAGGCGAATTCAACTGGGGAAGCACCATTACTAAATCCTATTTACCAAACGAGAACTCCGGGTATTTTACTGCTGATTATAATTTGGTGGACTGGTTACGCCAATACTCTACTGAAAAAGATGAAACCTTCATTCGTGGCTTCTTAGGACGTATGTTATTCACCGGAGAAGAAACATTAAAAAAATCGAATGTATTATCGGGAGGAGAAAAAGTGCGTTGTATGGTTTCGCGTATGATGTTGACCAATGCAAACTGTTTGATCTTGGATGAACCAACCAATCACCTTGATCTTGAATCGATCACCGCATTTAACAATGCCTTGAAAGACTGGAAACATGTGGCTTTGTTCACATCTCATGACCACGAGTTTGTACAAACGGTTGCTAACCGCATCATTGAAATTACTCCTAAGGGAATCATTGACAAACGCATGAGTTATGATGAATACATCAGCGATGAGAACATCAAAGCAATGCGCGAAAAGATGTATCCGAAATTGGAGAAAGTGAAGTAGCCTTCACCACTAAGACACAGAGGCATTAAGAACAATTTAAGATTGTTTGTTTGAAATAATTTATTGCTACAATGGGGCAAACAAACTGTCAGTTCGTCCCGATAGCAATCGGGATGCCTCACGAGAGGAGGCAGGTGTCGAGAACTGCTCCGGAGAAACAAACCTCATTATAAAAAATTAGTCCATGAGTTTTTTATCCATTTTTTCCGACTATAGCAGCATCACGATCATTTCATTGATCCTTCTTTCTTTCCTTGCAGGATTCATTGATGCAGTGGTGGGCGGAGGCGGACTCATTTCTATTCCAATTTTACTAATTAATTTTCCACAAATGGCATTGCCAACATTGTTTGGCACCAATAAAATTGCAGCGTTGGCGGGTACCAGCATTTCTGCCATTGAATATTCTAGACGCGTAAAATTCAATTATAAACTTTTACTGATTGTGGCATTCTTTGCCGGACTGGCATCATTCCTGGGCGCGAAAGCCATCAGCAGTATTGATGTAAAAACATTAAAGCCGGTCATTTTAATTATCCTTATCCTGATTTCTATTTACACCTTTGTAAAAAAAGACCTCGGGGCGATACAAACAAAAACATTAAGCTTAAACAAACAATTAGTGTATGGTTCTATTTTAGGAACGGTGGTTGGTTTTTATGATGGCTTTTTCGGACCGGGTACGGGTAGTTTTTTTGTATTGGGATTTGTAGTGATCATGGGCTTTGAATTCATTGAAGCATCGGCCTATTCAAAAGTGATCAATTGTATGACCAATATTGCAGCCTTAGTGGTGTTTATCAAACAAGGCAATTACATCATTGAACTAGCCATACTCATGGCGGTGTTTAATATCAGTGGCAGTTTTGTAGGAACACGCCTTGCACTCAAAAAAGGCAATGGCTTTGTGCGTATTTTATTCCTAGTGATTGTAAGTCTCATGATCATGCGTTATGGCTATGATGTATTTTTGGCTTCGTAAATTTTATTCCACTTATTAACGAAATCTCGTTTTACGTTTTTCATTTTGTATTTTTGATTTAACTAATGAAAGGCGAATTATCTATCAAAAAAAGATATAACAAAACCGCGATTATATAACAGTAAGTATAACCCCTTAACAACACACAAAATGACCGACATAGAATATTTTGAAAAACACATCCCTCATAGAATTAACCTTCTTGTGACGTTTCGTGAACGTTTCGCAGACTTACCTGAAGAAAAAAGACAAAAAATACGTGATCTATTTCGTTGCTCCAAAGACATCTCATTGCTGATGGCAAGATTTTTACTAAATGAATTAGGAATTAAATTAAAGAAAGGTGATAGAAGTTTAACCCGAGAAGAGGGTGCAGAGTGGAAAAAAAGAATCGCTGAATATAAATTAAAGTCTTTAGAGCTATCCGACTTGTTATCAAACAAAAATTTATGCGAAGACGTATTAATTGTGCTAATTGCAGCCAATCGTGCTGTCGCTCACATTGATGAAAAACATGTAGACCATAATCTTAAAACCGTTGAAGACGAACCCTCTTTAATTCGTGTCATTAATTACATTGAAAATACAATTAAAATAAACTTTTATGAATTTACGAATCGTCATAATTACAATGAAATAATGTCTTATGATTATAACGAAATGCATCGAGACCGTTTCGTTATATAAAACAGTTTAACTCTATGAGACAAAAGATGTATAAATAAAATTAGGCATATTTGTCAAAAGCAAAGGTTTGATTTTCTGAACAATACTTAGTGCTAACCTTTTCCACCAACACTTCAGTTAGAATATTTAATTCCCCTCAAAATTCCTTATCTTTGCGAAGCAATGATGTTGAAAAAACACATACTCACTTTTTTACTTTCGCTATTTGTTCTGTTTTCGGGATATGGCAAAGGGAGTGTTGTGCATACTCATCAAAGCAAAGAAAAACAAACGGAAGCTATTGGTGGCACCATCTCTGAACATCCCGGTCCGGATGCAGAACAACGTGTCATCAGCTCCGAAGGTATTTTACGCAACGGTATCCGCAACAGCGAAAATGAATATCAACCCAATCCAACTCATGCCAATAATAAAGCGCAATCAAACGCTTATGCTGTTCATTTAAATTTCTGCTCCAATTCCCAATTGTTGGCATATAGCCATCGTCAGCTGGCCCATCTGGAGGCCACAGCACATTACATTACTTTCCGTCAGTTATTGATCTGATCCCTTTTGTTTTATTCTATTTCCACATTCGTTCATGAACGGATGCGGAGCCATTATTTTATCTTCTTCAGGAAGATCATTATTCATTATAAAAACAAAACAAGATGGAAAATAACAATGATCAAAAAGGCGGATCCAACTTTATGCAAGGTTGGGGACTTATTATTACTATGGTAGCAGGTGTTACCGGTGTATTGGTATTAATGAAACTCCTAGTGGGGTAGGAGTTATTTATGCGCTTGCTTCGTCCGGCATGTTTGTGGTTAAGTGTTTGACCGGATGAAGCAAGCCTTAAATATTTTTCTGCTTCAATAGCACAAAAAAAGCACAGCGCTTTGCTGTGCTTTTTTATTAAATGAATTTTTATTTTCCTTGTGGTTTCGGTTTTCTATGAAAAGGTTTCTTTCCTTTCACAAAAGGTTTTTTCACTTTCACTTCAGGCGCATAAGCCGGTCCCGGCTGAAAGCCTTCTGGCAAAGGAAGTTTTTTCACTTCAGCGCCTATCAACGTTTCTATCTGTAAGAATTTTTGTTGGTCAAATTCATTGATGAAGGTTAATGCTACACCGGTGGATGCTGCACGTGCCGTTCGTCCAATGCGGTGAATATAATCAGCTGCATCGCCCGGAACATCATAATTGATCACCAATCCAATATCTTCAATATCAATTCCACGCGAAAGGATATCGGTAGCAACTAATATTTGTAATTGTTTGCTTTTGAATTTCAACAACACATCTTCACGTTCGCCTTGCTCCAGATCAGAGTGAATGGCTTTGGCTTTTAATCCCGCTTTTTGAAGATCGCGCTCCAGCTCTTTTACTTTTTGTTTTGTTGAAAGGAAAATGATCACACTGCTCAACTCCTGCTCTTTTCCTGACAATAAGGATTTGATCAAATTGTTCTTTTGTGTGTCGTACACCAGGTAAGCACCTTGTACCACACCTTCGGCCGGCTTCGACAAAGAGATGGTGATCTGCTCTGGGTTGTTCAACAACTTGGTTGCCAGCGTACGGATCTTCGGTGCCATGGTAGCTGAGAACATCAACGTTTGTCTGTTCTTTGGCAAATAGGTGGTGATCTTTAAAATATCATCCACAAAACCCATATCCAGCATACGGTCGGCCTCATCCAAAATTAAATGTTGCAGACTATCCAGCTTCACATAACCCATATTCAAGTGCGCCATCAAACGCCCGGGTGTAGCAATGATCACATTAGCACCTTGTGTTAAGGCGCGTTTTTCTGTTTCAAACATACTTCCATCATTTCCGCCATAAATGGCTAAAGAGCTTACGGAAGTAAAATAAGAGAATCCCTGTAATGCCTGATCGATCTGTAATGCCAACTCACGTGTGGGAACAATGATCAATGTATTGGTCGATTCCGTTGGATGTGCTGTTAGCTTATTCAATATAGGCAAAAGGAAGGCGGCCGTTTTTCCGGTTCCTGTTTGTGCGCAACCGATCAGATCTTTATTACTTAATATAATAGGAATAGCTTGCTGTTGAATGGGTGTCGGGTTTTCAAAACCCATAGAGTCGAGTCCTTCTTGAAGAGCGGTCTCAAAGTTAAAATCAGTAAATTTCAATTGTACTTAAATTATTTGTTTTCACGAATATACGCACAATTTTCTATTAACCTTAAGTTTACATGGCGTAACATATCCTTCATATAAGTTTAATTTTCCCATTACCTCTTTTTTCTCTGTCTGTCCTACTTTTGTGTCGTAATCATTAAGAAATGAAGAAGCTAATTTTAAGTATCTGTTTGATCGTTCTAAGCAATATGTTGTTTGCCGGAAATGGTAATAGCGATGCGGAAAAGAACAGTACAAAACTGATCTCAGGAAAAGTGATCGACAAAAGCAGCGGTGAAGAAATTGCCGGTGCAGCGATCAAGATCGGTGATCAAGTTTTCTATAGCGATCTGAATGGTAATTTTAGTGCAAATGTTACGGTTACTAAAACAGAGGCAGAAGCAGCAGTAAGCTTTATATCTTACCAGGAAGCAAAAGTGAACATCAACCCTTTTTCCTATTCTCCACTGGTTATTGAACTGGTGCAACAATAACCCCTATAGTTTGGTTAATTAACACAAAGCCCTGAAAACAAATAGTTTCAGGGTTTTTTTATGCCTTTTTCTCCCTCACTTTACAACCCGCTGTATGTTAATTTTACATTAACTTAACATTAGAAAATATTTATGGGGGTGTAATAAAAATATCAAGGATCCGTGTTTTAACTTTGGATAAAGTTTCATACTCATCTAAATTTTATCGCTATGAAAAAACTGATCGTATTTGTTGTTGCATCTTGCTTAAGCATCATCACAACACAGGCACAAGACTTAAGTCAAACCATCTCATCACAAGAAATTGCGAAGAGTACGGAGATAAAGGATGGAGCAGTTACCTATTATTATGCGAATGGCAATGTAATGGAAAAGGGTGCATTTTTGAATGGTGAAAAAACAGGTGAATGGATCCGCTGGAGTGAAGAAGGTAAAAAAATTGCTCAGGCATTTTACAAAGAAGGGAAAAAAGATGGTTTATGGATCGTTTGGGATGCTAACGGAACAAAACGTTACGAAATGAACTATGCCATGGGGCAAAAAGTGGGGAAATGGATGATGTGGGATGAGCAGGGAAATTTGATCAGCGAAAAGGATTATAGCGCTATTTAAGACTAATTTATACCATGAAAAGGCTAACCTGTCGGTTAGCCTTTTTTTATTCCTATAAATACACTTATATTCGTGTGGATATATGTTTAAACTGATCTATACATTACTCGGCTGGAAAGTGTCACACTTTCTTCCCGATCATATAAAAAAGTGTGTTATTGTAGTCGCTCCACATACCAGCAACTGGGATTTTATTTTCGGAATGGGTGCTGTAGCGGTAATGAAACTTAATCAAAAGTTTGTGATCAAAAAGGAATGGATGAAATTTCCATTCAATCTATTGATGAAGCCGCTGGGCGCATTGCCGATCGACCGTGAAAAACACCGTATGGAAGGCTCCACCAAAAGCAGCACAGTTGAAGCCATGGCCGACCTTTTTAAGGAGCATGAAGAATTGCGCCTGGTGATCACACCCGAAGGAACACGCTCCCGTGTTGAAAAATGGAAAACCGGATTTTATTACGTTGCATTAAAAGCCAATGTGCCTATTGCACTGGCATTCATCAATTATGGCAACAAGACCTGCGGAGTAGATAAGATCATTTACCCGAGTGGCGATTTCAAAAAAGACATGAAAGAGATCATGGATTTTTATAGAGATAAACAAGGCAAAAACCAACACAACTTCAGTTTAGATGCTGAGTTAAGTAAATAAAATAATTTTAAAAAGTACTATGAAAAAAACATCCATTCTTATCATTGCATTTGTATTGAGCACAGTGTTCTCATTTGCACAAAACAGAACCATTACTTTCAATCATGGTACTTTTTCCGAGATCCAGGCTCAGGCAAAGAAAGAGAACAAATTGATCTTTATCGATTGTTATACCGTTTGGTGCGGCCCATGTAAGTGGATGGCAAAAAACACATTTACGAATGATACTGTTGCAGATTTTTACAACCGCAATTTCATCAATGCAAAGATCGATATGGAAAAGGGTGAAGGCATTGAGATCGCTAAAAAATATGAGATCAATGCTTATCCAACCTTGTTGTATATCAACGGTGATGGTGTTCAGGTGCACCGAATCTGCGGAGCTGCTCCTGCCAAAGAATTTGTTGAAATGGGAAAAGATGCACTTTCGCCTGACAAACAAATGGCCGCATTCACTAAAAAATTTAATGATGGAAAAACAAGTGCTGCGATTGCTAAAACCTATTTCGGAATGTTATCCAACGCTTGTCAATCCTTCAGCAAAGAAAGCAGCAAGTATTTTGAGAACGTTAAAAAAGAGGAGTTGTACAACCGTGCGAACTGGGAGATCATATATAGTTTTGTAAACGACTATAACTCAAACACATTTCAAACACTCGAAAAAGAAAGAGAAGCCTTTGCCAAACTTTACACCAAAGACTCTGTAGATGCAAAGATCATGGATGTGTATTTGAATGGTATGTACAACAACATGGGCAAAAGCAACATCAAAACATACGATGAGTTCAAAGCCAAATTGCGCAACCTGAATATCAAAAGTGCGGACAAAGAGATCTTAAAAGCCGATATTCAAAACGATCAACGTCAGCAAAACTGGGAATCATACAGCAACAATGCGGTGTTGTATATCGAACAATATAATGTGAACGATGCCTATGAATTAAACAGCTTTGCCTGGACATTTTATGAAATGGTCGACAAAAAAGAAAAGCTGGAAAAAGCTGCAAGCTGGGCAAAGAAAGCTGTTGAAGCAGATAATAATTATGCTTATAACGACACACATGCAGCTGTTCTGTTCAAATTAGGCAAAAAAGCAGAAGCACAAGCTGCTGCTGAAAAAGCAATTGAATTGGCTAAAAAAGAGGGAACGGATGCCAGTGCAACCCTTGAATTATTAGAAAAAATTAAGGCTTTAAAATAATATACAAGCAGCATTGGTGTCTAAAGCTTTTTGTTTTGTCGTTAAATAATCGGAACTTGTCCAAAATTGTTGATAAATACAAGCAGGGGCAATACCTTTATCGTATATGAAAAAAAGAATAGTTTATTCTCTGTTTTTCTTCTTGTTAAGTTATTCTTCGTTTTCACAACAGATCCCTGCTGTAGAAGAAAACATTCCCTATTTAGTTACATTTGGAAAATCGGCAGATAAGTCCTGGGGAGACGATGACTTCTCCCAAACCTTCTTTTTTGTGATCCCAAAATTTCAGGTAAAACCTTTTTACATCCGTATCTATGATCCGGAAACCAGCGGCACCAATGATGAAAAAAAATCGGATTACAATACCAAAACTAAATTTACAGTATACGGTGGGAAAAGTTGTTTCACAGCAAAAGATGTCCGAAATAATAATCCAATAGGCAATTACAAAAGCGGAAATTTGATCTATACCAAAAGCTTTGGCGGAGAAGACATTTACGATGAAGAATGGTACACCTTTGGCCCATTCAACCCTACAGAAGGTGAATGGGTTCCTCAGCAGAATGGATATATCTTCAAGATCATTTGCGAAGGAATATCGGGAGATGATGGTAATTTGTACCGATATTTCTTGAGTGCATCTCCAATTGAAAATAAACCTATTGAAGGAGGAAATGCATTTACATTTGAATATACCTTCCGTCTATCCGACAATCAAAGCAACATTGCGCACATCTACCCTTTTATTGAAGAGAATGTTGTATCGATCAGTGTTTCTAATTTCGACTTTGATAGCGATGGAAATGTGAATATTATTTCGATGGTCAAAAAAGGTGAACTCAGCACTTCTTCCGGTGATAATGTTTGGGCTACAAGTCAGCATAAAGTTGTTGAAAAAGAAAAGAAAACAACATTAGACGTGCAGTTCATCAAGAATAAAAAAATGCTGATAAAGAACAACAATGTTTCACTTTATGTATTGAATCAGTATGGGAATGCATTGCCGATCTTTACGGTTCCTATTGGTGGAACGCCCGGCAACAATTACAAGATCCAGTTCGATCAGAAAAAGAAAACAACAACCTATTAATTCTTCATTGATTGAAAGCACATCAACAAAAAATAATTGCATTTCTCTTTTTTGCACTGCAAACTATTTTTTGCTTTCCACAAGCCTATCAATTCAAAACATACGGTGTTGACAATGGTGTTACACAACCTTATGTGTATTCTATTTGTCAGGACAAGAATGGCTATCTCTGGATAGGAACAGGAGAAGGTTTTTGCAAATTTGATGGGATCACCTTTAAAACATTCTATACAAAGGAAGGATTAAGCGATAACTTTATTACTACAACCTATAAAGACAAAAACAGGAATCTATGGATTGGGCATAATCAAGGGAGCATTACATTCTTTGATGGAAAAATGTTTAAAGCGATCAATACTTCAGGATTTGCAAAAAGTCCTGTTACCTGCATTACCGGTGATGACAAAGGAAACATTTGGTGTGCCACACAAAATGATGGGATCTACAAGATCAGCAAGGATTTTGAAGTCTCTGTTTTTAAGATCGAGTTTGATCAGGATAATCTTTTTTCTATTGCCATCACCAAAAAAAATCAATTGTTAGTAGGAACAGCTGAAGGGTTAAAAGTTTTCGAACTGATCGGGGAAGAAAGAAAACCTAAATATATTTCTACTATCGCAGATATTCCCGAAACAAGGATCAACTGCATTGTAAGAAAAAACAATTCCACCAGTTTTTGGGTAGGAACCTACGATTCCGGATTTTTTCAGCTGACTCCTTCTACAAAAGGGAAAAACGAATTCAAGGCAACAGGGATCAGTCTTCCATCAAATATCAGCAACTGCAATGTTCAGTCAATCTATGAAGACAAAGCCTCTAACCTTTGGTTAGCCACCTTCGGAAATGGAGTAGTAAAGATTATGCTGTCAAAAAACACGCTGAGTTTTAATGAGTTCTTAGTATTCAATGAAGAAAATGGTTTGGGAAATAATTATACCAAAACCATTTATGCCGATCACGAGGATAACGTGTGGGTGGGCACTTTTGGTAACGGAGCGGTGATGTTAACCGACAATTTTTTTACATTCTATTCGAATAATAATAGTAACTATACCAACAATATTACTTCTATTCTTATCAATAATGTTAAGTGGTTTGGTACTGAGATCGGATTACTAAAGATCGATATTGATTCGAAAGAAAAGTTTATGTTCTATACTTCTAAAAACGGATTTGTTGATGATAAAGTAACTGCTATTTATAAAAAAGACAGCACCACACTGATTGTTGGAACAGATAAAAAAGGCGCGTATACATTTGATCTGAAAACAAATAAATTCAGTCCCATCTTTTTAAATGAAGACGCACTCAGCAACTCTATATCGCACATTACCGGATATGGATCAATTATATTTTTTGCAACAAAAAATGGTGTGTTCAAAATTGATCAGGAGAAAAAGATCAACAGTCATTTCACGACCGAGAATGGACTGCCACACAACAATATCAATCAACTCTATCTCGATGAAAACAAAAACCTGTGGATAGCTACACACAGCAATTTCTTAAGTTGTATTAACAACAAAGAAGAAGTAACCAATAAAAATGTATACAGTGGGAACGACCTGATCAACATCACAGGGATCATTAAGGATCTCAACAAAGAATTTTGGTTGGCCACATTCGGAAACGGAGTGTTCCGTATCAAAAAGTCTGGCGAGATCGAACGATTCACAACCGGAAATGGATTAAAATCAAATTACTGCTATGGGATCACCAATGATGGCTCAAACAATATCTGGGTAGGACACCGTGGTGGATTGAGCAGAATAAAAGGAGAGAAACAGCAGATCAGCCGATATGATAAAAATGATGGGATCAATGGTGATTGCAATTACAATTCGCTTGTAAAAGATGCGTTTGGAAATGCCTGGTTTGGGACTACTCACGGAGCTATCAAATTCGATCCGCATAAAGACAAGAAAAATCTGATCCCACCTATTATCAATATCGTAAGTATTAAAATAAACGATAAAGACCTCGACAGCTTAAAAAACATTGAGTTGGATTATGATAATTACAAGATCCGTTTTGATTTTATCGGGATCAGCTTTAAAGCCAATACCAATATTTCCTATCAGTATAAACTAGAAGGATTTGATGCCGATTGGTCGGATAAGACCGATAACAATTATGCACAATACGGTAAGATCAATGATGGGAACTATACGTTTTTGATCAGAGCATTCAACAACGATGGCGTATCAACAGAAATTCCTTTAGCAATCAAATTAATCGTTAAGCCCCCATTCTGGAAACGTTCGTGGTTCATCATTCTATGCATTTTAATTGTTACATACGGATTCTTCCTGATCATCAAGATCCGCGAACGGAACCATCGTGTTTTCCAGGCACAACTTCAAAAAGCACTGAATGAAAAAACGCGGGAGGTGATCGCACAAAAAGACGAGATCGAGAAAAAGAACAAAGACATCACCGATAGTATCCGCTATGCAAAACGTATTCAGGATGCGATTTTGCCGGGGATCAATAAATTAAAAGATGTTTTCCCGGATTCGTTCATTTTCTTTCAACCACGCGATATTGTGAGTGGTGACTTTTACTGGTTTGAATTGTATGGCAACAAATTGATCGTTGCTTGTGCCGATGCCACCGGACATGGTGTACCGGGAGCATTCATGAGTATGATCGGAAACACATTGTTAAAAGATATCACGTCACGTTCTGAAGTTACATCGCCCGCACATGCATTGGCTGCTCTTGAATTAGAAACAAAGATCCTTTTGCATCAGTTTGACGATGATCCCGATCAAACCAATGATAGTATCGACTTGATCGTTTGTGAAATAGACATTGAAACTTATTTTGTACGCATCTGCTCAACGAAGCGACCGGTATTTGTTTCCAAGCAAAATGAATTACTGTTGCTGAAAAAAGAAATGTCCTCTTCAAATGACTATGAAACAATAGACATTCAACTGAAAAGCGGTGACATTCTGTATCTCTTTACCGATGGTTATCCGGATCAGTTTGGCGGAGAAACAGGTAAAAAGCTAAAAATGTCTAATATTAAAGCTTTGCTGGAAGACATTAAAACACTTCCTTTAGAGAAACAAGCTATGATCGTTGACCGTTTCTTCAACCGCTGGAAGGAAGGCAATGAGCAGATAGATGATGTATTGTTTATTGGAATTAAACTTTAATGCCAATGATCAAGATGTCATCCACTTGCTCCAAATTTCCTTTCCACTGTTCTATCGTTTGATCTAAAACACTTAATTGTGATCCCATTTCTTTATCAGAACTACTCAGCAGCAGATCTTGAAATTTTTTGTATTTGAATTTTTTGCCGGATTTGCCGCCAAACTGGTCGGCATAGCCATCAGTAAACAAATAAATACGATCGCCCAGTTGCAGCTGAAATTCATGATTCGTAAACGCCCTGATCTCATCATTATAGAATGAGCCTATAGGTTGTTTATCGGCTTTTAACACGATCAATTCTCCCGCACGGACAATCCACAAACTATTGTTTGCTCCAGCATATTGAAGCATCCTCGTTTTAAAATCGATCGCACAAAGTGACATGTCCATTCCATCACGAACGGCTTGTTCTTCCTTTTGCTGTTTCAACTGTTTCAAGATCCCTTTGTTCATCTCATCCAAAATAGTGGATGGCTTTGTAAGTCCTCGCTCATTCACCGCCTGATTCAATAAATTATAACCAACAATACTCATGAATGCTCCCGGAACCCCATGCCCGGTACAATCAACAGCTGCAATCAAAGTTTGTCCTTCCGATTGATCCATCCAATAAAAATCACCACTCACGATGTCTTTCGGCTTGTACAACACAAAAGATTCCGGCAACATTTTTTTGATCAGGTCCACAGAAGGAAGAATGGCTTGTTGGATCCGCTTAGCATAAGTAATCGAATCTGTAATGTCTTTATTTTTCCGTTCAATGATATTCTTCTGCAAAACAACTTCATGTGTTCTGTTTTCCACCTCTTTTTCCAAAACCCGTTTGTCGCGTTGAAGTTTCTTCGTTCGCAATTGGATGTAAGCATATATGCCTAACAACAATAAAGCGATCATTGTCAAATAAAACCAGATAGTTTTCCAGAATGGAGGAGCGATCATGATCACAATATAATTTCCTTGTTCATTCCATACGCCATCATTATTTGACCCTTTTACCCTGAAAACATATTTTCCCGGATCAAGATTCGTATAGCTTATAAATCGTCTGTTACCCAATTGGATCCAATCTTTATCAAACCCTTCCATCTTACATGCATACTTATTTTTTTCTGACGAAGTATAATCAAGTGCTGCAAACTCAAAGGATAAAAAATTATCGGAGTAGTTTAAGTTCAATTCTTTTATAAAAGAAGACACAGTATCTTTTACGATCTCATTGTTGAATAATTTAATGGAAGTAATATAAACAGGAGGACGGTTGGGATTTTTCTGAATAGAAGAAGGCTCAAATACATTGAATCCATTCACTCCCCCAAAATAGATCTTGCCATTGCCGGATCTTAAAAATGCTCCTTGATTAAACTCATTGCTTTGCAAACCATCACGCACATCAAAGCTTTGATAGGTTTTTCTTTTAAAATTATATTTAGATATTCCACCATTGGTGCTAAACCAGAGATTCCCCATATCATCTTCTACGATACCATACACCACAGTATTACACAATCCGTCTTTCTCTGTAAAATGAGTAAAGTTCTTTTTTGTTGGATCAAACAAATTATATCCACCACCATCAGTCCCTATCCAAATATTATTTTTAGAGTCCTGAATGATACATCTTACCCTATCACTGCTGATGCTTAAAGAATCAGTATCAGAATGTTTGTATCTGACAAATGAGTTGTTAGTTTTATTATAAACATTCAAACCACCACCATTTGTTCCTGCATAAACTATTCCTTTGTGATCAACGAAAAGTGATATCACCCGATCGTTGCTAATGGATGAAGATTGGGTTGCATCAAATTTGTAATGGCTAAATTTTTTTGTTTGTATATCAAACTTATTTAAGCCACCACCCCATGTCCCTATCCACAAATTTCCCTCTTTGTCTTCTTTTATACACCACACATCATCGCTACTGATACTTGATGGGTCGGCATCATTATGCTTAAATGCACTAAATGACCGGGTTCTTTCATTGAATAGGTTTAAGCCACCACCATAGGTTCCCACCCACAAATTACCCTTAGAATCGCGAAACACACAACGGACAATATCGGCACTGATGGATGTTTTATTTTTTTCATCATGCTTAAAGTGAGTAAAGGATTGCTTGGCCGGATCGAACAAATTCAAGCCGCCACCATAAGTTCCCACCCAAACGGAACCATTATTCTCTTCATAAAAACACATGACCATGTTCTCTGATAAAGAACTAGGGTCAGATTGATTTTGTTTATAATGTGTGAACCCCTTTTTCACCGGATCAAATACATCCACACCGCCTCCAAGTGTTCCCACCCAATATAAACCCCGATAATCCTGAAAGGCGCACATGATCACGTTATTACTCAAAGAACCGCTTATTGCAGTATTCATTTTATAGTTCGTAAACGTATTTGCTTTTAGATCCATACGACACAAACCATCGCCATAACTACCAAACCACATGTTATGATCTGTATCCTCAAATATTACCCAAATGTCATTACTGCAGATCGAGTTCTTATTCTTTTCCTCCTTTACAAAATGTGTGAATTTAAAATTAACCGGATTTAAGAGATCAACTCCTCCACCACCCGTTCCGATCCAGATACCACCAGAATGATCTTCGTAAATAGCTTTTACTACATTTTTAGAAACAGAATTAGCATCATCCGGAATATTTAAAAAACGGGTGAAATTTTTTCTTTCCGAATCAACAAGATTAAAGCCCGCATCGGCAGTTCCCACCCATACCCGTTCTTTTTTATCAATGTAGATACAACTGATCTTGTTGCTGCTAATGCTGTTAGGGTTCTTATTAGAAAAACGATAGCGGGTAAATTTTTTTGTTGGTGTATTTAAATAGTTCAAGCCATCCTGTGTTCCCACCCATAAGTTGTTTTTGCCATCACAAACCAGACTCATGATCACATTATTGCTCAAGGAATTTTGATCCGCACTGTCGTTCTTGAAAAAAGAGAACTTTTCTGTTACGGGATCAAACACATTCAAACCTCCGCCATAGGTCCCGATCCAAATATTACCATTTTTGTCTTCGCATAAGGACTGAATAAAATTGTCGGAAATAGAATTGGGGTTATTTTGTTTGTGCTTGTAATATTTAAATGAATAACCATCATATTTGTTCAAGCCATCCTGTGTTCCTATCCAGATAAAACCCTGTTTGTCTTGTATAACACAGTTCACGGTGCTTTGAGAAAGTCCTTGAAGAATTGAAATATTATTGAACTTTATATTTTGAGCAAAGGATTGAAAATAAAAAAACATTGCAAGAAGCATTGCAATGTTTTTTTTTGATATGTTCATTCCTTTGATCACGTTATTTCGATTTTTCTATCGCTTGTTCTATATCCGCAATTATATCAATAATATTTTCTAATCCAACTGAAATTCGGACCAAGCCCGGTGTAATACCAACAGATAGCCTTTCTTCTTCGGTCAACTTTGCATGTGTTGTTGATGCAGGATGTGTAGCAATGGTTCTTGTATCTCCAAGGTTGGCTGTTAATGAACACATTTGCAATGCATCTAAGAATTTTCTGCCCCTATCTATTCCTCCTTTTATTTCGAAAGTAACAATGCCACCACCCATGCTCATTTGTTTTTTCGCGATCTCAAACTGAGGATGCGATAATAAAAAAGGATAACGCACTTGAAGAATATCGGGATGATTCTCCAGAAGTATCGCCAGTTTATGTGCATTCTGCGAATGGCGCTCCATTCGTATAGCAAGTGTTTCTAAACTTTTTGAAAGTGTCCAGGCATTGAAAGGCGATAAAGAAGGACCGGTGCTTCTACAAAAAGTATAGATCTCTTTGATCAATTCTTTTTTACCAACCACAACTCCTCCTAAAACACGTCCCTGTCCATCAATATATTTGGTGGCTGAATGTGTAACGATGTGTGCCCCAAATTCAATAGGACGTTGTATGAATGGTGTTGCAAAACAATTATCGACATTTAAAATAACCTTGTGTTTGTTCGTTAATTTTCCCAACCATTCCAGATCAATGATGTCCAATCCCGGATTAGAAGGCGTTTCCACAAAGACCATCTTTGTATTTTTTTGGATAAGGCCCTCCCATGTTTCCGGCTTGTTCACATCAGCATAGGTATGTTCAATGCCGTACTTCGGTAGTATCTTCGACAACACCGTATGTGTTGATCCAAAGATGGAGCTTGATGCTAGAATATGATCGCCACTTTTTAGCAAAGCCATGAAGCTTGCAAAGATAGCCGACATGCCCGATGCAGTTGCATAGCCCGCCTCTGCGCCTTCCAACAAACACATTTTATCTACCAGCTCTGTTGAATTGGGATTGCTAAAACGACTGTAAATATTGCCTTCCAGCTCATCAGCAAACATTGCACGCATTTGTTCTGCATCATCAAATGTAAAACTCGATGTTAAATACATTGGAACAGAGTGTTCTCTGTTATCTGTTCTACCCGCCTGTGTCCGGATAGCATTGGTCTCCATTTTTTTCATGCTTCACTATTCGTTTACTGATACTTTATAGGTAATGTTTGCTCCTGCCAATTCCAGCGTTTTGGAAACAGAACAATATTTGTCCATTGATAACTGAACGGCACGTTCGGCTTTTTCTTTATCTACTTGTCCTTTTAATTTAAAATGAACGATCACCGTTTTCCACAAGGATGGCTCCTTGCCTTCTTCACGCTCTCCTTCAATACTGATCTGAAAATCATCGATCATCTGCTTTTGTTTTTTTAAGATCAACACGATATCAATCGCGCTACAACCTCCTAAACCCATCAGCAACATTTGCATAGGTCGAACACCTTTATTGTGACCACCAATGTTTTCACCCGCATCCATGTGCGCAACATTTCCTGTTTCGCTGATCGCTTCAAAATGAAACGCATCATCCAATCGTTTTAGTTCTATTTTCATACTATTTTTCTATAATAAAAGTCTATTCGAAATCAGTCAAAATTTTTGTCAGTTTGAGCGAAGTCGAGAACCAAAGGTAAGTAATTGCAGGAAATTTTGTTTAGTTTTGCGAATAGTCAATGAACAAACACTTTTTCACATATCGTCAAGCATTAAAACTAGAGAACGGTCAATCTTTGTCTTCTCTGGATATTGTTTATCATACCTATGGAAAACTGAATGCGGATAAAAGCAATGTGATCTGGTTCTGTCATGCACTAACCGCCAACAGCGATGTGGCCGACTGGTGGGACTCATTAGTGGGCGAAGGAAAGACATACGACCCTAACAAACACTTTATCGTTTGTGCCAATATCATTGGATCCTGTTATGGTTCCAGCGGACCATTAACGATCGATCCTGCTACACAAAAACCGTATTACAGCACTTTCCCTATCATTACAATACGCGATATGGTGCAGGCACACATCCTGCTCCGTAAGCATCTTGGATTAGAAAAGATCAACACCATTGTTGGTGGATCAATGGGTGGTTACCAAGTATTGGAATGGACCTTAACAGAGCCTGCCATTTTCGATAAAATGGTTTTAGTGGCAACCAGTCCGCAAGAATCGGCCTGGGGAATTGCCATTCATACCTCACAGCGTTTAGCGATTGAAACAGATCCAAGCTGGAAACAAATGGATCCGAAAGCCGGGGCGCAGGGCTTAAAAACAGCACGTGCCATTGGCATGCTTACGTATAGAACATATGAAGCATTTGTTCAAACACAAACAGATGAGCACATTCATAAGATCGATGATTTTAAAGCAAGTTCGTATATCAACTATCAGGGAGAAAAATTGGTAAAACGTTTCAATGCATACAGCTATTGGTTACTAACCAAAGCAATGGATTCCCACAACATTGGACGCAATAGAGGATGCGTGATAGAAGCATTGAATAGTATCAAGATCAAAACCATTATCATTGGTATCAGCAGCGATCATCTTTGTCCTGTTGCCGAACAAAAATTCATGGCGCAGCATATTCCTAATTCACATTTTGTAGAAATCGATTCTCCTTACGGACACGATGGTTTCTTGATAGAAGGAAAGCTTATTGGGGAAGCGATTGAAAAGTTTAGTTAGACTCCTGTTTCTTCGGAAAATCATACAAGAACAACTCTCCTTGAGCTGACATTATTTCTTTCCAGTCTTTTATTTTAAACTGAATGCCAACAATGCCGCAAGTTGGAATATTCTCTGTAAATGGCTTGGTTAAACTGTTTGCCAATAGTGTTAATGTTGGATTGTGTGCAAAAAGCATCAATGATCTTTTTGAATTTTCAGTTTCCGAAATAATCTTCAAATACTCCTTTTCTGTTGTTTCATACAGCCTCTGTTTTAGCTGTATGGTCTCGCAATCATAATCCAAATTGCACGCGAAGATCAATGCGGTGCTTGTTGCACGAATAGCCGGACTGGAAATGATCTGCTCGGGAATCAATTTATTCTTTTTCAATTGTCCGCTCATAAAATGGGCATCTCTATAGCCTCTTGCATTCAACGGACGGTCGATATCAGCAAGGTTTTCATTGCCCCACTCTGATTTTGCATGACGAACAAGAAAAAGTGTCTTCATTTTGTTTTATATTTACTTCTCATAAAGATACTATGTTTTTGAGAATTATTTTTCTGTTGGTCCTTGGTTTTATTTCTTTAGGAATACAGACTCCATCTGCCTTAGAAAAACCAAAAGACAGTGAGCCTCCTAAAAATTTTCAGATCACTTTTTATCCGAAAAAAAACAAGAAAGATATTATTGTAAAGCACACCGCATTTGCTCTTTGTTATTCCGAAACCCACGAACAGGCGAAATGGGTTGCTTACCGTTTAACATCTGACATGTGTAAGAACAATGAAGAAGAACGGACCGATAACTTTAGAGAGGATCTACTTGTAAAAACCGGCTCTGCCACTCCCGATGATTACAAGGGAAGCGGTTATGATCGCGGACACCTCTGCCCTGCCGGTGATATGGCCTGGAGTGATGTTACCATGAGTGAATCATTCCTGATGAGCAATATGAGTCCGCAAGAACCAAAGTTCAACCGCGGCATCTGGAAAAAATTGGAGACGAAAGTGCGCGACTGGGCACAAACAAATGAAGAGCTGTATGTGGTTACAGCAGGTGTTTTAGAAGAGGGACTAAAAACGATCGGAGAAAACAAAGTGAGCGTTCCTTACTATTATTATAAGGTCATTTTAGATGTCAAACTTCCCGAATACAAAGCCATTGCCTTTTTATTACCGAATGAAGGAAGCAAAAAAGATATTTTTGAATATGCGGTAAGCATTGATTCTATAGAGCGTTTAACCGGAATTAACTTTTTTTATAATCTCCCCGACAAATTGGAGAACAATTTAGAGTCGCAAATTGACGTTAACAAATGGCATTAAACAAAATAAAATCCTATCCTATGAAAAAAGCACTTTTACTTTTATCGGCTGTTCTTTTGTTTACACAAACAAACACCGCACAAACAACAGGCAAACAAGAGAACACGATCAAAGTGGTTGGCACTGCCGAAATGGAGATCGTTCCCGATGAGATCTACATGTCGATCACATTAAGAGAATACACCAAAGACAAAAAGAAATTTACCATCGAAGAGCTGGAAAAGAATTTGGTCAACTACATTGAGAAAGTAGCGACAACCGATAAAAAAGATATCAAGATGGATAACATGAATGCTTATATCTTGAGCATGAAACGAAAAAACAAAGATGAGATCATCAGCAAAAGCTATGATGTGAAATTTAAAAATGCGCAACAGGTATATCTTGTTTATGCTGCTATGGACTCATTAGGAATTACAAGAGCAGCCATAACCAAATACTCCCACAGCAAAATGGATGAATACAAAAAACAAATTAAGATCAACGCCATAAAAGCTGCTAAAGAAAAAGCAAATTACTTGTGTGAAGCCATTGGCGAAAAAGCAGGAAAAGCAGTACAAATAACAGAGTCAAGTGGTTTTGTTTCTATTGATGATGGCATTCATGATAATAACCGATATAGAAATTCAATGTCAAACAGTATGGCGCAATATCGTGTAAGTTATATGCTGGAGGAGGATGGTAAAGTATCGGGTAACGATGAAACGATTGGCGATAAAACCATAAAGCTAAGTTATAGTATTGATGCCGAATTTTTAATACAGTAACAAACAGAAGGCTGATATGAAAAATATCAGCCTTTTTTATTTGACTTTTTTTCTTACTTTTGATAGCTATTCTCTGCAACGGATCAACAGGAAATAGCATCTATATCAAAGGTGCACCATACAAAACATACATTTTTTAAAATTAGCCTCCGGTTATTACTAACCCTTGCTTTTGTTTTTGTATTAAAGGGGACCTTTGCCAATTGTGTCAATATCAACGCATCCTTTACTACCTCTCAAACACTGATCTGTGGTCCGGGTGCTACCAGTATCAGTTTTGTAAACACCAGCACCGGACCCGATGCTGCGACAGTAAATTATTCATGGTATCTGAACGGAGTATTTTTCGACAATACAAGCGGCTTATCAGCACCCAATAACTCAACCATTTCGACTGTTGGTACCTACAACTATATGCTGATCGCTTTCGACCCTTCTGTTCCTTGTCGCGATACCGCTATTGTACAGGTGATCATCCGTCCTACCCCAAATGCCTCTTTTACATTTACTCCTAACAATCAGTGTGCTGAAACTACGATTGCCTTTACCAACACCTCCACAGGAACAGGTGCATTCACCACCTACGCCTGGAATTTCGGGGATGCCGGAACATCTACTTCGCCTAGCCCAACACATGTTTACACAACTGGCGGAACATATAATGTCAGCTTAACGATCAGCAATGGAACCGGTTGTACAAGTACATTCAACACCACTGTTACGGTTCTTCCTCGTCCGGTTGCCAATATTGCAGGCGATGATGGCGATGGTGATACACAATATTGTTTAAGTCCGGTTGATACCACTTCAATTGAAACGGTCTCTTTTTTCAACTTCACCACCGGGGCGGTTTCCTACAGCTGGAACTTTGGAGATGGAAGTCCAGTGGTTAACACAGCATCAACGGCAACACTTACACATACCTACACCAGTTATGGCACCTACACGGTGACTATGGTGGCAACAGGAGCAAACGGTTGTACCACCACCACCACGCTGGCTGTTGTTTTCGATAAATTCGTTTCTGCTTCGTTCAGTGTTCCTTTGCTTCAATTTTCGGGATGTGCACCACATACGGTTTCACCTGTAAATGCCTCACAAAATGCCGATACATACGTTTGGAATTTCGGTGATGGAACGCCTCCTGTTACTACAACAAGTCCCATTCCCCCATCACATACCTACACTGTTGGTGGTTCTTACACCATCTCGGTAGTTGCAGCCAATAGTTGTAATTCATCCAATGCTACCGTTGGCCCGATCACCGTTGTTGGTGCTCCTATACCTAACTTTACAGCCACACCTACATTAGGCTGTTCACCTCAAACCGTTACATTTGGAAATACCACAACCGGAGCATCACCGGTAAATAATTACTATTGGAATTTTGGAAATGGCAATACAATCAATGGCGTACGTTTCCCTCCACCACAAGTATATACACAAGGTACCTGGACCATTATGATGGTAACAGGAAATGCTTGTGGAACCGACACCATGTTCCGGACGATCGTTGTAGATACCATACCAACAGCATTGATGACCGCCACACCTTTAGAGGGTTGTACGCCTCTTACGGTTGCTACAACCAACACTTCTACAGGGGGTAATCTTTCCTATCAATGGTATATTGACGGAGTATTAACTTATACAACAGCAACGATCCCTAACCAGACATTTACGGCACCTGCAGGAAACGCTCCGGTAAATCATACGATTCGTTTAATCGTTTCGAATCATTGCGGATCTGACGATACCATTGTTACCATTGTGGTTCATCCGCTTGTTCAAGCAATTGTGAGTCCGCTAACAAGCACCATTTGCGAAGGATCAAGCGTTACATTCACTCAATCTTCGTTGGGTGATCAGCTCACCTATCTATGGGACTTCGGCAATGGCAACACTTCTACTGCTGCTGCTCCACCCGCCCAAACTTATCCTGTAGCAGGAAACTATACCATATTACTTACGGTTACCGGTTATTGCGGAACAGATACTGCCACCGCTTTTGTGCATGTAAATCCTATTCCTGTAGCACCAACAGCTCCGGGAACAAGCATTTGTGCAGGAAGCACCGCCACCCTAACTGCCACCGCACCGGGTGGTACCTATCAATGGTACAATGCACCAACAGCGGGGACGCTTTTACAAACGGGGGGTAGCTATACTACACCGGCATTGACGGACACAACCGACTTTTATGTTCAGACAACGGTACTGGGTTGTACAAGCCCAAGAACGGTCGTTACAGTTATAGTAAATCCCACTCCGGTTGCTCCTACAGCAGTGGGAACAACAATTTGTGCTGGCGACTCTGCAACATTAAATGCTACCGCCCCGGGCGGAACGTATGAATGGTACAATGCTGCAAGTGGAGGTACACTCTTACAAACAGGAGCCAGCTATACCACACCTCCACTTTTAACAAGCACCACCTATTACGTTCAAAGCACTGCTGCAGGTTGCACAAGTCCACGTACAGCAGTAACAGTGACCGTTAATCCAACTCCTGCTGCACCAACAGTTGCACCGGGTGTAATCTGTGAAGGAGGAAGCACAACACTCACTGCCACCGCACCGGGTGGAACGTATACCTGGTATGATTCCATAAGCGGAGGAACACTATTAAATACAGGCAACACCTTTACTACACCTGTTCTAACAAACAATACAACCTATTATGTACAATTCACGATTGCGGGTTGTCCGGGACCAATGAGTCCGGTTCTTGTAACTGTTAATCCATATCCTGTTGCAGATATTGTTCCTGATGTAAACAGTGGTTGCCAGGGCTTAGTGGTAAACTTCAATAACAATTCTACCTTAGGCGGAACTTATAGCTGGAACTTTGCAGGAGCAACACCGGCCACATCAACCGCATACAGTCCGGCACCAATAACATTTAATGCTGCAGGCAATAATTTAGTTTATCTGGTAGTAACAGTTGCAGGCTGTACAAGCAACGACAGTGCAACGATCAGTATTGCTCCATTGCCTGTACCGGCATTTACGATCAGCCCGGCAAGTGGCTGCTCTCCTGTTACAAGTAGTTTCAACAACACGAGTGTTGTTACTGCCGGTGATACTTATTTCTGGAATTTTGATAATGGAAACACGTCCACACTTCAAAACCCTGGTCCTGAAACATACACCACAAGCGGTGTTGACAGTATTTATACGGTTCAGCTGATCATTGCTGCTGCCAATGGATGCAGCGATAGTACCACCCAAACAGTTACCGTACATGCAAATCCGGTTGCCCTCTTCACACCGAGCGCTGATACTGTTTGTGCAAACACAGCGATCACATTTTCTAATAACTCAACCGGAGCTACAACATACAGCTGGAACTTTGGTGATGCCGGCACATCCACATTAACGAACCCTACACATACATATCCGGCACCGGACAACTATACCGTTCAACTGATTGCTTCTTCGGCTTTTGCCTGCGTGGATACAACCGAACTAATGATCGTGGTAGATAGTGTGCCTGTTGCAGCTTTTACCAATACAACAGAATGTGTGGGAGTAGCCACCCAATTTACCAATACTGCACAAGGCAGCATTGTTTCCTGGAGCTGGAATTTTGGTGACGGATCACCGCTGGATACGAATCCCAATCCAAGTCATAGTTACGCATCCAATGGCACCTACAGTGTTTCACTAACGGTAACAAACAGCTTTGGTTGTACAAACACTGTTACACAAAATGTGATCGTGAATGCTGTTCCCGTTGCTGCATTTAATAGCACCACTGCTTGCCTCGGACAAAACACCAATTTTACAGATATCACTAGTGGCACACCAATTGGCTGGACCTGGGATTTTGGAGATGGAAGTCCTGCAAACAACACACAAAACCCAACACATGTGTATGCAACGGATGGTACTTTTAATGTGACACTCGTAGCCTTTGGAGGCAGTGGCTGCTCCGATACTATTACTGCTAACGTTATTGTAAATCCTATTCCGACAGCGAACTTCAGCACCTCCGATGTATGTACGAACGATACGATGTTCTTTACAAGTACCTCTACGGGTGCACCCGATACATTTGTTTGGGATTTCGGTGATGGTTTTTCCGATACAGGAAACAACACCTCCACAAACCATGTTTATAATACCGCAGGAACATACAATGTTGTTTTAACTGTTGGCTATGGCGCAAGCGGCTGTACAAACACTACTACCATAGCCGTTTCTGCATTTCCTCTTACTGTTCCCAACTTTACATCTACCACACCTTGTATGAATGTGGCTACCACATTTACAGACGCAACAACAAATACACCTGTTCAGTGGACTTGGGATTTTGGAGATGGCAGCCCGCTCGATAATTCACAAAATCCATCACACACCTACGCAACAGATGGATTGTATCCTGTTACACTTATTACAGAAAATGTTTTTGGCTGCCGTGATTCTATTTCTATAGATGCAACTGTTAATCCACTTCCTGTCGCTGCATTCTCATTTGATACGGTGTGTTTGAATACTGCTACCACTTTTACCGATCAATCAACAAGTGCTGTAGGCTGGAGTTGGGACTTTGGCGATGGTGCTACCAGCACCAATAACTCACCAACACATACTTACGCTTTGGATGGAACCTATACTGTTACACTGATCGTTAGCAATGTTTTCGGCTGTACTGATACGATCACGCATTCCATTATTGTTCATCCTAATCCCGTTTCTGCATTTACGGCAAACACTGCTTGCCATACCTATGCTACAAACTTCACAGACAATTCAACTGCTGCTGTTTCATGGGAATGGGATCTGGGCGATGCATCACCATTGAATGCCAATCAATCGCCATCCTACATTTATGCAAATCCCGGAAACTATAGCGTTTCATTATTGGTAACAAATATTTTTGGCTGTACGAATTCCTCATCGCAAACAATAACTGTTCTGCCACAGCCGGTTGCCGATTTCAGCTACAGCATTGCATGTGCGCGTCAGGCAGTGAACTTTACTGATCTCACAACTGTTTCAAGTCCGGTTTCCTGGAGCTGGGATTTCGGAGATGGATCTCCTGCTGATAACAACCAAAACCCATCGCATGTATATGCGCTTGGTGGAACTTACAATGTAACACTCATTGTTAGTAATGTGGCCGGCTGTAACGATACCATTACGCAACCTGTGATCGTCAATACCGTTCCAACACCGCTGTTTACAGCAAATACAAGCTGTCAAGGAACTGTAACATCATTCACTGATCTTTCAACAGATGCTGTAGCGATCAATAACTGGTATTATGATTTTGATGATGGAAACAGTTCATTCTCTCAAAACCCAAATTACATTTATGCCGCTGCAGGAACCTATAATGTTTCGTTAACAGTAACCAACATCAATGGTTGCGACAGCACTGTTGTAATTCCTATTACAGTCAACGTGTTCCCCGATGCGATCTATTCTGTCGATACTGTTTGTGTTGGAACGCCAACCACATTCACTGATAACTCAACAGGAGCACCGACACAATGGACCTGGAATTTTGGAGATGGCAACAATAGTACTACAGGACCTGTTACCACACATACATACGCCACTGCGGGATCATACTTAACTTCATTAACAGTATCGAGCGGAGCCGGATGTACAGACCAGGCCTTCCAGATAGTTGTTGTACGAAGCGATGTACAAGCAGGAATTGCAGCAGCAAATGCGATCTGTGAAGACAATGTGTTAAACATGACCGATGCAAGTGTTGTAACGGTTGGAACAATCCTCTCACAAACATGGGATTTTGGTGATGGCTCTCCGCTCAGCACAAGCTTAAATACAAGCCATGTATATGCCAATGCCGGCATCTATGTGATCACACATGTAGTGGTATCGGATGGTGGCTGTACCAGCACTGCTTATGATACGGT
Source organism: Bacteroidota bacterium (assembly GCA_017303895.1). Taxonomy (GTDB): domain Bacteria; phylum Bacteroidota; class Bacteroidia; order 2-12-FULL-35-15; family 2-12-FULL-35-15; genus 2-12-FULL-35-15. The sequence continues at coordinate 463,889 of JAFLBF010000001.1, forward strand.
GGTGGTCAACCCTTTGCCGCTTGCTAACTTTACAACAGCCAACACCTGCCAAAATCAGGCAAGCAATTTTACAGATGCATCAAGCGGTTTGATAAATTCATGGAATTGGAATTTTGGAGATGGCGGAACAGATACAACACAAAACCCTGCTCATGTTTATGCTACAGCAGGAAATTTTACAACAACACTTATCGTTACAACCGCTGCCGGATGTTCGGATACTGCCAGCAGGCCGGTTACAATCTATTCACAACCGAATGCTGCATTCAATAGTAATGTTGTATGTTGGGGAAGTGCAACAACATTCGAAAATTTATCGACTACAGCCAACGGAACGATCACCAATTCATTCTGGAACTTTGGAGATGGAAGCACCTCTACACTTACAAATCCATCGCATGTGTTGTTGACACAAAATGATACATTCAATGTAACGCTGGTTGTTACTACCAGCTTTGGTTGTATTGACTCTATAACACAACAGGTAACCACCTTCCCTATTCCGGTATTTAATTTTTCACCTCAACAAACAAGTGGTTGTGAAACTTTCACAACCGGTTTCAACGACAATTCAACCGTGAGTGGCGGCACGATTGTAAACTGGCTATGGAACTTTGGAGATGGCAATATGACCTTCACACAAAACCCAACACACACCTATGATTCGGCAGGCACTTATTTTGTTTCACTCACCATTACCAGCTCGTTTGGCTGTCAAATGACCGACACATTAAGCTTCCCTGTTGTTGTGTTCCCTCGACCAATAGCTGCATTCACTGCTACCCCAGATGAGACCTCCATCTATGAACCCAATATTCAGTTCAACAACGAATCGCAGGGAGCCACCATGTGGGATTGGGATCTGGGAGATACAGAAACAAGCATTCAATACGAACCTTATCACACCTATCCGGATACCGGAACGTACATGGTAACACAAATTGCCATCAACGAATTTGGCTGTAGAGATACTGTTCAACATCCTATTCGTATCAATGGAGAGGCCAGCGTGTTTATCCCAAATGCCTTTACGCCAAATAGCAATGGTCTGAATGATGTATTTAAACCTAAATTATATGGTGTGATCGAGTTCCAGATGTTGATCTTTGATCGTTGGGGTAACGAGATCTTCAAAACAGAAGACATGAATGAAGGCTGGAATGGAAAGTTATATGGTGTTGGAGAGCCTGTTCAGCAGGATGTGTATGTGTACAAGATATTTACAAAGGATATACTATACAATGATCATCAATATATCGGTCATGTAACCGTTGTTAGATAAAGAAAAAGGCTCCAAAAATTTGGAGCCTTTTTTTATCTTTTTTTCCTTTTCTGTTTTCCTTGCGTTGCAGTTCCGAAACCATCACCATCTACATTATGGCGGCTTTTTTCTTTCTTTCTCCGGTTATAGGATGTTCCGTTGTGCTTGATATTCTTATCCTTTTTCGGTTTATCAAAATGTTGCATCTGTTTGTGTGGCTTCTGTTCCTTTTTGAACATACGGCTAAACAAACCTCCTTCCTTTTCTTTTCCCGCCTGAGCATTAGAAACGGTTGACGCCCCGATCAATAAAAGTGTAACTAAGAGAAATTTTTTCATCGCACCCCTGCTTTTTTTAATGAATAGCAAATATATATATTCCTTTTATATTTTTTAGTTCTCGTTTTTTTTTCTTTTCTTTATAGGGTAAATACTTATAAACAAGATATGAAAAAAATCTTTTTAAGCACAGCATTTTTTGCTTTTTCTTTAGTCATTATTGGCCCGGGGTGTTCCGGAAGTAAAACAGAGAACAAGGAACAAAAGGTAGCAGAGCAGTACCAATGCCCAATGAAATGCACCGAAGAGGTATTCACCAAACCGGGTAAATGCCCTGTTTGTGAAATGGATCTTGAAAAAATCAGCAACAGTTAATCTCTATCAATAATGAAAAAACACCTATTTGCATTTGCCTTAGCTTTTTCAGGGGCAGCCGCTTTTTCTCAAAGCTACAATAGCCCGGAAAGCATTGAGTTTGATTATGCCAACAACCGCTGGTTCATTGCCAATAATGGCGGAAACAATATTTTAACCCGTAATAGCACTACCGGGGCATTGGCTGTTTTTGCTACCGGCTTTTCCGGAGGCGGTCCACATGGCTTGGAAATTGTGAACGACACACTATATGCTTGTGCCGGAGGCAATTTAAAAGCTTTTAATATCAATACAGGCGCTGCTGTTTTTAATATAAGCCTTGGCGCAACATTTTTAAACGGGATCACACACGATAACTCTGGTAACTTATATATTACAGACTACAGCGGAAACAAGATCTATCGTTTTGATATCACCACACGTCAATTCAATGCCTTTGTTTCATCAGGATTAAGCAGTCCGAACGGGATCATTTTTGATCAACCCAACAATCGTTGTGTTTTTGTACAATGGACCGGAGCCATTAAAAGCGTTTCGTTACTTGACTCTACTGTAACCACATTGGTTGCTTCATCTGGATTGAGCAGTGTGGATGGGATCACAAAAGATGGTGTAGGAAATTATTTCCTCTCATCCTGGAGTCCGACAAGGATCACACGCTACAGCAACACATTTACATCACCAACCGCTGTTGTTACAACAGGTCTGAGCAACCCTGCCGATATCTTTTATAATGTAATTACAGATACGCTAGGAGTTCCCAATTCCGGCAGCGGCAACAATACCACTTATCATTACTTTGGTTCTCCTACCTCTATTGATGAAATGAGTAACGTTACTGAGCCTATTGTTTTTCCTAATCCAATAAGCAAATCGGCTACCATCACATTTGAGTTAACTCAAACTGAAAAAGTAAATGTTTCGTTATACGATGAAAAAGGTGCTTTGGTAAAAATGATCGCTGAAGAACAAATGTTCAAAGGAAAGAATTCTGTCTTCTTGAACAGGGCGGGTCTGGCAGCAGGAAGTTATTTTTTAAAGATCAGTACACAGGATGCTATACAAACAAAAAAGCTGATCATTACCGAATAGGAATATCAGGAGTATAAAATAAAAAAACACCATACTAAGTATGGTGTTTTTTTTATCTGTTACAGAAAGAAGACTAGTGGTGAGCTTCTTCAGTTGCAGGAGCTGCAGTTGCTGCAGAGTCAACTACTGTAGTAGCAGCTGAATCGATAGCCTCAGTGATTGATTGGCTAGCAGCGTTCAATAATGAATCAGCTAATTTTTGTGCATCAGCTTCCATTTTTGCTTTTTCTTCTGCGCTTGGTCCGCAAGCTACAATGCTCATTGCACCAGCAACGAACAATACTGTAAATAATTTTTTCATTTTGTTTGTTTGTTTGTTTTTTGGTTAATACTAGTATCTAGAGCGCAAAAGTAATACTTTTTTTCTATTGAGCAAATTGATTATCAAAAGTATAGAACTTTTTTCTGTAAATCATTTGCCCAAACAACCATTTTTAATCATAACTTTGGGACAAATATTTAATTATTAATCTCTTAAAACCCTTTATAATATGGCTTTTGAATTACCAAAATTAGCGTATGCATACAATGCATTGGAGCCTCATATCGATGCTCGTACCATGGAAATACACCATACAAAACATCACCAGGCGTATGTTACGAACCTAAATAATGCCATTGCAGGCACAGATGCTGAAAAATTAAGCATTGAAGAGATCTGCAAGAACATCTCTAAATACCCAATGCCTGTTCGTAATAATGGCGGAGGGCACTTCAACCACACTATGTTCTGGAGCATTATGGCACCAAATGCGGGTGGCGAACCAACTGGAGAGTTGGCAACAGCTATCAATACTGCTTTTGGAACATTTGCTGAATTTAAAACACAATTCGCGAATGCAGCTGCAACTCGTTTCGGTTCAGGTTGGGCTTGGCTTTTAGTAAAAGACGGAAAATTGGTTGTTAGCTCTACTCCAAACCAGGATAATCCATTAATGGATGTTGCTGAAGTAAAAGGAACACCGATCCTTGGGATCGATGTGTGGGAACACGCTTATTACTTACATTACCAAAACAGACGTCCGGACTATGTTTCTGCATTCTGGAACGTGATCAACTGGAACCAAGTGGCAGCAAACCTTAAGGCTGCTAAATAATAGGATCATTTATATGGAAAAGCTCATCGTATCATTTCTTTTTTTGATGCTGATGAGCTTTTCTTTTTCAGCGAAAGCAAACAATGGCGTCTTGTTTCATGGCGACACCGTATTGCTGAGTCAGGGAAGCGACTCTGTTGCTTTTGTTTCTCCGGGAATTTCAAAAGACAGCACCAAACAAAAAAAATTAGTCTCCGCACTTTTCGCTTTCCCATTCCCTTTTGGTTTTATGGGCGCACACCGTGTGATACTCGGAACCAAACCCTGGGTGCCTGTAGTGTATGTGGTAACACTGGGCGGCTGTTTTGGGCTCTTACCCCTTATCGACTTTTGTGTGTTGAGCTTTAGTAAAGACATCAGCGAATTTGAAAACAACCCGAATGTTTTCATGTGGATAAAAGAAAAAAAGGAAAAGGAGGAAAGCGAATGAAAGTAGGACTGTTCTTCGGATCTTTTAATCCCATCCATATCGGACACATGGCGCTGGCCAACTATATGCTGGAGTTTGGTGCATTGGATAAAGTGTGGTTTGTGGTATCGCCTCATAATCCGCATAAAGAAAAAGCATCACTGTTGGATGAAAAGCATCGTTTACGACTGGTGGATCTGGCCATTGGCGATAATGCTAAGATGAAGGCGAGCGACATTGAATTCAAATTGCCACAGCCATCATACACCGTTAACACATTGGCTTATCTGAAAGAGAAGTATCCATCCTACGAGTTCGCCTTGATCATGGGAGCCGATAATCTGGCGAATTTTCACAAATGGAAAAATCATGAAGAGATCCTGAAACAATGCGAGTTGCTGGTGTATCCCCGTCCGGAAACAGATGGAGGTTCGCTACGAACACATCATAAAGTAAAACTGATCGATGCTCCACTGATAGAGATCTCCTCTACATTCATTCGTAAAGCCATCAAAGAGAAAAAAGATGTGCGTTATTTTTTACCGGAAGCAACCTGGAAGTATATTCAGGAAATGCACTTCTATGAAAAATAAAAACGCCCCGTTGCCGGGGCGCTCAAATAAAAATTTTCTAGCAAGCTCCAATTAGTTCGAAGTTCCCAGATCAAATGGCAATGCATCCTCAAAAGCCATGATCGGCTCTGATTCAATTGCCACTCCACCGCTTGGAATTGTTAAGCCGGTTTCTTTGGCCGGTAACACTTTTTTGTTGGCTTTGATAGCCGCAATAGATGTTACATTCAAACCATTTAATTCCAGTTTCAATTCTTTTAAACACATTCCTAAAGCAATTGCTTTTTTAGTGTTTGTGATCAAGAATTCTACATCAAACTCGTCTGAGTTCTCTGATCTTGATTTTACGGTATGATCAATTTTGTTTTCAATGCAGTATTCAATTAAGGCAAAGATGTTCTTTTTCTTAATTGTAACTGATGGGGTTGCTTCGTTCATAAAACTCATGGCAAAATTTTTAATTTGATTTATATTTAATAACCAAGGTAAAGTTAAGCCAATAATACAGGAAAGTAAAGCTTAAAATATTAACATTTATAAGAAAACTGTTAATAGCTTTTGGGTGTGTTTTGACAAAAAATGGCCGTTTTTGAGTCGATTTTTGCTGTTTTTTGACAATTTTTATGCGTTTTTAAGCATTTTTGCCATTTTTTAAAAATAAAAGGCGAACAAATTCACAAACAAGGAAGCGATCAAGATGAGGAACAAGATCTCCCCTATCCACTCCTTTTTCATTTCCGAAAAATAGTTCGCACAAAACACTGCTGCCGGTATGGCAAATGCCGAAAAATATTTTGTGGATAGCTCCGGGGCAGGAAATACAGTAAGCACCGATATAAAGAACAGCCAAATGAACAGACTCATTCCTTTTTTGCTTCGTTGTGAACCGGCTCCGATGGTTGCAAATGCTTTAAAAAACGAGAACAGGATCAGCAACCAGCCAATTCCGATCATCAGATAAAAGCTGTCAGCGATCTCCATCTTTGGTTGCTCACGCATCAAGGGGTAGAACATTTTATCATACCACAAATAATCTGTGATATCGTTCCAAAAATAAAACACGATCACAAAAGAATATGGAGTGATCACACCCAAAAAGGAAATGAACCATTCTCTCCAATTGAAAGGGCGTAGCAAAATAAAGGCGATACCCAATACCGGAAAAAATACAGCATAGGGGAAATAAAACAAAGAAGCGATCGACAAAAGAAAGCCGGCATCAAATGCCTGAGAAAAAGCCTGATCTTTTCTGTAGGAACTTAAGAGCTTATTAACCGCAAACAATAAAAACAAATTTGCAAACTGTTGTGGATGAAACATCAACATGGCGCTATTGTTACTCATAAACACCATATAGAATAAGGCCGGCAGGTACGATTGCTTTTTGAGCACCTCGTTCTCATTAACAATATAATTCAGCAAAAAGGCCTGCGACACCACCAGTACATAGCCCAATACAACACTTAACCAGGGCAATGCGTATGCTCCACGACCTATTAATTCAAACAAAGGCATGGTATGACGCACCTGCAACACCTGCGGATGCAGCATCCCAAATAGCCAGATAACAATTGCCATGATGGGCAAAACCACCAGAGCAATTGCATTGTTCGATCTAAAAAAGCGTATAAACATAAATGAATGGCTAAAAATAGCTTAAAAAATTATGCGTTTTAAATATTTTGTGTACATTTGGATCCAGAATTAAAAATCTTTTAGCTATGAATATGACAGATGTTTTTAACGGAATTGGTGATTTTTGCCAATGGTCATTTGGAATCATTAAAGCTTTAGGCAATGGTCCAAACATCTTTTTTTGGTTGTTAATCGGTGTTCTAACTGCAGTGTGGTTGCGTATGCAAGCTCGCTACAATAAAGAGGCTAAAGAAAAAGGAACATTAAAATAATTTGTGATTTTATTTTAAGATCTTCATAAAAAAATCCACTGAAAATTTCAGTGGATTTTTTTTATTCTATCAACCGAAGAATTCTTATTTAAAATATACTTCCAGGTCTTTCCCGATATCACTACGATAGTATTTGCCTTCATACTTGATCTGCTCTGCATTCGCAAATGACTTTTGTAAAGCCTCTTTCATGGTTTCACCATAAGAGGTGATTGCCATCACACGACCGCCATTGGTAACAATTTTTTCTCCTTCTTTTTTTGTTCCTGCATGAAATGCAATGCTGTCTTTTACCTGCTCAAACCCTGTCATCAGATCGCCTTTTCTATATTCTTCCGGATACCCGCCCGCTACTAACACTACTGTTGTTGCAAAACGCGGATCCACTTCAAACGATTTCTCGTGCAAATTTCCATTTCCAACCCCTTCAAACAGATCCAACAGATCGGATTTGATGCGTGGCAATACTACTTCCGTTTCCGGATCACCCATGCGCACATTGTATTCGATCACCTGCGGATCGCCATTGCAATTCATCAAACCAATAAAAATAAATCCTTTGTAGGTGATGCCCTCTTTCTTTAAACCGTTGATTGTTGGGATCACCACACGCTCTTCTACTTTCTTGATGAACTCCTCATTCGCAAAGGGAACAGGCGAAATAGCACCCATACCACCCGTATTTAAACCAACATCGCCTACGCCAATACGTTTATAGTCTTTTGCTGCAGGTAATATTTTATAAGAATTTCCGTCTGTTAATACAAACACAGAAAGCTCAATTCCTTTTAAAAATTCTTCGATCACCACTTTGGCCGATGCGTTTCCAAACTTAGCATGGGCTAGCATTTCAGAAAGTTCTTTCTTTGCCTCTTCCAATGTGTTGGGGATCACAACTCCTTTACCAGCCGCCAAGCCATCTGCTTTCAACACATAAGGCGGTTCTAGGGTTTCTAAAAATTTTAGTCCTGCATCAAGTGTTTCTTTTGTGAAGGTTTCGTAACGTGCCGTTGGGATATTATGACGGAACATAAAACGTTTTGAAAAATCTTTACTTCCTTCCAGTTGTGCTCCATCTTTTTGCGGACCGATAACAGGAATATTTTTTAGTGCTGCATCTGCCAGAAAAAAATCATGAACCCCTTTTACCAATGGGTCTTCCGGACCAACCACCACCATGTTCACATCATTTTCCAACACAAACTTTTTGATCGCATCAAAATCAGTTGCTGCCATGTTTACATTTGTTCCAACACTCGCTGTTCCTGCATTTCCGGGAGCAATAAAAAGCTTGTTCAGCTTTTTGCTTTGTGCTAATTTCCATGCATACGCATGTTCTCTTCCACCTGATCCTAAAATTAAAATGTTCATTTCGTAAATATTTTGTGCAAAGAAACAAAAACTTTTGCCTCACAGAAAAAAGCGGGTAAATAAGTATTAACTACTTTTGTACACATGCATTTGCTCCCATCCATTTTTAACGTCTCTGCTGTTATTGCCGCTCAAAGCACACGCGATGGAGGTGTAAGTCCCGCCCCCTTCAACTCGCTGAATTTAGGGCTTTCGGTAAACGATCTGCCTGAAAATGTGATGAAGAACCGTGCTCTTTTTTTCAACTCATTAGGCATATCACTCGATCAATTGTCCATCAGCAAACAAGTGCACGGAGCAGATATTCTTCATGCGCAATCTCCTCAGATCACCGAAGGATACGATGCACAGATCAGTAATACCAAAGGTTTGTTTTTGGTGGTGTCGGTTGCCGACTGCACACCCATTCTCATTCACGATGAAAAAGAAAATGCGGTGGCAGCTATCCATGCCGGCTGGAGAGGAACCGTTTCCAATATTGTAGGAAACACACTTGCTAAAATGAAAGAAACATTCGGCACCGAAGGAAAGAATTGCAAAGCATTCATTGGTGCCTGCATCGACTATGAACAGTTTGAGGTAGGAGATGAGGTGGCCGCACATTTTGACCCCGCCTTTAAACGCTTTGATGCCCACAAACAAAAATATTTCGTCAACCTGAAAGCTGCTAACCGAGAACAATTGCTCCGTTTTGGTGTTCTACCACAACACATCGAGATCAGTAATTATTGCACCGCTGCCAACAACGATCTTTTCTTTTCGCACCGCAAGGAAAAGGGTAACACAGGACGCATGATGGCTGTTATCGGTTTAAAATAGTGTTTGTTGCCTCTTTTTATTTACCTTTGTTCTCCTTAAAATAATTCGCATTTATGAGCAAACCGAGTTTTGATGATATATACATGGATCTGGCAGAAAACCTGGCAAAGCGTTCGCACTGTGTGAAAGCACAAGTAGGTGCTGTGCTCACAAAAGACACACGTATTGTATCCTTAGGTTATAATGGTCCACCGGCCGGAACACATAATTGCGATGAAGTATGGCCCGGAGAAGGCTGTCCTCGCGATAGCAAAGGCTCCTGCTCACTGGCATTGCATGCCGAACAAAATGCGATCCTGTATGCTGCAAAAAATAATGTCAGCATTGAAGGCTCCACTTTATATGTTACACTTTCTCCTTGTATCTCCTGTGCACGTGTGATCTACACAACTGGTATCAGAAAAGTATATTACCTGAACTCCTATGCTGATTTTAAAGGATTGGCAAGCGATGAAGGGGTTGACTTCCTGAAAAAATTCGGAGTAGAAGTAATACGTTATAAAAAACAGCCTTAGTCTTTTCAATATGAACCGTCCAAAGTTTTATGTCTATCTGCCGATCATTTTTGCATTGGTATTGGTGTTGGGAATTTTTATCGGAACAACATTCCTTTCGGGTGGACAAAAAACGGTAATGGGTGGAAACACCGGTAAATTCAGCAAATTACAGGATGTGCTTCAATACATCAACCAGGAATATGTAGATACCGTTAATGACGATGATCTGGTAGAACGTTCCATTGTTTCCTTATTAGAAAACCTCGATCCACATTCCAGCTATATCAGCGCAGAAGAGCTGCAAGCCAATAACGAGCCGCTACAAGGCAACTTTGAAGGAATTGGTGTAGAGTTCAACATTGTGGATGATACTGTACGTGTGGTGGCCGCCATCCCTGGTGGACCGGCCGAAGGTGTTGGTGTTCAGGCGGGTGATAAAATTGTAATGGTGGATGGAAAGACCATTGCCGGGATCAAAATTGCGAACAAGGGAGTGATGGAACGATTAAAAGGCAAAGGTGGCACCAAAGTAAAGATCTCCGTAAAACGTAATGGCAGAAAAGGTTTGATCGATTTTACCATCACACGTGGCACTATTCCGATCTACAGCTTAGATGCTTCGTATATGCTCACTGCTAATCTGGGTTATATCAAGATCAGTCGTTTTGCGGCAACTACTTATGATGAATTCATGCAAGCGCTTGATAAATTACAAAAACAAGGCATGACCAAATTGGTGGTCGATCTGCGTGGCAATGGTGGCGGATTCCTGAACACCGCAGTAGACATTGCCGATGAATTCCTGACTGAAGGAAAAAGCATTGTATATACACAAGGAAAAGCCCGTCCGCGCAAAGACTTCTATGCTACCAAACGCGGCAGTTTTGAAAACGGAGAACTGTTCATTTTGATCGATGATGGATCGGCTTCTGCCAGCGAGATCCTTGCCGGTGCGGTGCAGGATAACGACCGTGGCACGCTGATCGGAAGACGTTCTTTTGGTAAAGGGCTGGTGCAGGAACAAAGTGAATTTACAGATGGATCGGCTATCCGCTTGACCATTGCCCGTTATTATACACCAACCGGACGTTGCATTCAAAAACCTTACAAACATGGGGTGGACGATTATTACAACGAAGAGCTGGCGCGCTACGAAAGTGGTGAGCTGGAAAGTGCCGATAGCATTAAGGTTGCAGATTCTTTAAAATACAAAACACCGGGTGGAAAGATCGTATATGGTGGTGGTGGCATTATCCCCGATGAGTTTGTTCCGCTCGATACTGCCAACCGTTCCTTGTACCTCAGCGAGCTGATCTATGCGGGTATCATCAACGATTTTGCTTTCTATTACAGCGACAAAGAAAGAGCGAAACTGAAAGCATACAAAAACTTTGAGAACTTTAACAAGTCGTTTAACATTAGTGCATCACTCTTAAATGAATTAGCCGACTATGGCGCTAAGAATGGCGTAAAGCGCAATGACAAAGAAATGGCCATTTCCAAACCATGGATCGAAACGCAGCTAAAAGGCTTGATCTCCCGCAATATCTGGGGAATAGAGAACTATTATCCGGTGATCCAGGAACGTGATAAGGTGATCAAAAAAGCGGTGGAGCTGTCGCAGAAAAAGAAATAGAATAAACTTTCTCTTGTTCTTTTTGTTACTAAAGCATGTATAAACTTCTTCTTTTTGTGGTGATCAATTTCGGTGCGCTGGCTATCGGCTCCTTGCTGATGGGCAGTCCCGTAACCAACGAATGGTACATCGCTCAAAACAAAGCACCATGGACGCCTCCGGGCTGGGTGTTTGGTGCAGCATGGTTCAGCATCATGGCGTGTTTGTCGGTTTTTATGATGCTGGTAGCCAATAAATATTCCTTTTCCGAACAGCGTTTTTTCTACCTTATTTTCGCCATTCAGATCCTGGTGAACATCCTCTGGAATCCTGTTTTCTTTAAATATCACTATGTTTTTGCCGCACTGGTGCTCATCATCATTCTTAGCGCATTGGTGCTGTACATGATGCTTTGGGGCATCCGCCACATGGGAAAAAGCAGCTGGCTGCCCCTACCCTATTTTCTTTGGTTGCTGATAGCAACCTCACTAAACGCTTATGTTTTAGTGAAAAACTAAGGCGTTCACATCTGTTTATAAAAATCATTTTTGTATCTGAACAGAAAAGTTATTTTTGCAACACCAAATAAAAAATCTTGTTGTTTTGCTTAATGTTGAGAATACTCCAAATGAGATTTCTCCCTCTGGTCGAAATGACAAAAAACAAAAAAATATATGAAAACTGTTGACAATTTTAACTTCTCCGGACAAAAAGCATTGATACGTGTTGATTTTAACGTGCCATTGGATGCTGATTACAATGTAACGGATGATACCCGCATTCGTGCTGCTTTACCAACTATCACTAAAATTTTGAACGATGGTGGTGCTGTTATTTTGATGTCGCATTTAGGTCGTCCGAAAGAAGGTCCAACAGAAAAATATTCATTGAAACATGTGGTGAATCACCTCAGCAAATTATTGAACAAGCCGGTAACTTTTGCTGCTGACTGTATTGGCGATGTGGCTACGAATGCTGCAAATACGCTTAAAGGCGGAGAGGTGTTATTGTTGGAGAATCTTCGTTTCTACAAACAAGAAGAAAAAGGTGATGTTGATTTTGCAAAACAACTTTCTACATTAGGAACATTCTATGTGAACGATGCTTTTGGAACAGCACACCGTGCACACGCTTCCACAGCTGTTATCGCACAATTCTTCCCGGGCAAAAAATGTTTCGGATATGTCATGAGTGGTGAGTTGGCAAGCATCAACAAAGTATTGACCAGCTCTGAAAAACCGTTTACTGCGATCATGGGCGGTGCAAAAGTTTCCGATAAAATTTTGATCCTGGAACAATTGATCAATAAAGCCGACAATATAATTATTGGTGGTGGTATGGCTTTCACATTTGTAAAAGCACAAGGTGGAAAGATCGGCAAATCATTGGTGGAGGACGATCGTTTGGAAACAGCATTAAAGATCCTTGCCGATGCAAAAGCAAAAGGCGTGAACATTTATATTCCTGTTGATGCTGTGGTGGCCGATAATTTCGCTAAAGATGCCAACAAACAAACCGTTGATATTAATGTGATCCCGGATGGCTGGATGGGCTTGGACATTGGACCAAAAACAGAAAAGATCTATGCCGATGTGATCGCGAATTCTAAGACCATTTTATGGAACGGGCCAATGGGTGTGTTTGAAATGAGTTCTTTTGAAAGCGGTACCAAATCGGCTGCAGAAGCCATTGTAGCGGCAACTAAAAAAGGAACCTATTCCTTGATCGGTGGTGGCGACAGTGTTGCTGCTATCAACAAATACAATTTCGCTAACGATGTAAGTTATGTATCAACCGGTGGTGGTGCGCTTTTAGAATATATCGAAAGTGGCAGCTTGCCTGGTGTAGATGCGGTAGAGAAGTAGGCCTTAGTTGGAGAGTTGGAAAGTTAGAAGGTTGGAAAGTTGGTGATTTGTTGAGTTGAGCCCTTGCTGGTGTTATCACCAGCAAGAATTGGTGAAATAGTAACATAGAGAACCGTGTGCCGTCATGTTGAGCCTGTCGAAATATGTGCGAGGGCTTTCCTGATTTTCATTCAACAATCAAAGTCAATCACCCGTCCCCACACCCGTTCTCGATACAGCTCGTTCCTCGCCACTCGAACTGACAACACACAACACCAATCGTCCATCATCCCTCATCAATCATCCTTCATCACAACCGTTCTCGATACTTACCTGCCAGCTTCCTTGCAGGCCAGCCCAAGGCCGGTAAACTCGAACTGACAACACACAAGCCAAATCTTACTTCATCCCTTCCTCTATCATCAATCACCCTTCACCAATCTTACTTCTTGTGTCTTATATCTTAAATCTAGCTTTCAGATCCTTCAAACACAGATCTTCCTGTTTGGTCATTTCTGCTTTAGCTAATTTGGTCTTGTCTTTATAACCCAAAAGGTGGAGTGTACCGTGAATGACCACCCGGTGTAACTCGTTTTCTTTCGTTTTGCCGAACTTTTTTGCGTTTTCCAACACTCTTTCCACACTAATGAAAATATCTCCGCTAATGGGCATTGATTTGCTTTCTTTAGAATAATCAAACGTAATAATGTCGGTATAGGTGTTATGATTTAAGAATTGCTGATTGATCCCCAGCAAGTGTTCGTCTGAGCAAAAGATAAAATTGATGTCTCCCGCTTTGCGTTTCTTCTTTTCAATAGTAGCGATGATCCACTTTTTAAGAAGCGTTTTGTTTTTAAGAGTAAAGGAAATATCCTGGTTGTGAAAACTGATCATGCTGCAAAAGTAATGATTTGTTTTTTGAGAGAATTGGCTTATGTTTGAAGAACAGAAAAAGTTTGTTGCCGCTAACCTAAACCGGAACCGGATAAATAAAAAATATCAGCAATTTGTTTATCCTTATAGCGGATTAACGTATTGCTGATAGCAAAATGTTAAAACAAACAATCATAACACAAAACCCATGAACAGAATCCTTGCATTAATTACACTTTCAGACAGTGGAATAGAAACCATCAAAAGCACACCTGAACTTCCAAAAAAAGAAATGGAATTCGTTAACAAATGGAAAGAAAAAAATATTTTGGAAAGCTTTTTTATTTCTGTTTCAAAAAAGGATGCGGTGCTAATTTTTCAAAATGTAGATGAAGTAAAAACAAAAGAACTCATAGAAACATTGCCCTATTTCCCCTACATGTCAAAAATTGAATATCACAATTTAAATAAGCAATTTTAAGTGTTTCAATAACCCGGTAAAGCAAAAAAGGCAGAACCCTTAGCGTCAATTTTAATGACCAACAAATGACTCGATTTGCAATCATTCTTTTTACTACATTTTTTATGCTTATTGCGCTGCGCAGTAAAGGGCAGACAATAGAAAATTGGAAGCCGGAAAAAATGGACATCTCAAAAATTGCTGGGAAATACACCGATGGGAGATTTGATCTAATAATCAAAAAGAATAAATCATTTAAAACAAGAATGGCTGCACCTCGACCGCTTGTAGAGAAAGGAATTTGGGCTGTTCATAATGATACTTTAATCTGCTACTTAACACAGCGCAACACAAACATTAACAATGAAGGAAAAAGAATAAAAGGAAGGCCAATTGCCTACAAATTAATAATGGTAAATGGAAAACTATATAGCGTTGTTGACGAAAAAATAATCGTATTACCAAAGAACGAATGAATTTAGATTTTATATATCGAACAAAGCAAAACCTTGTTAAATGAAATTACTTATTCATTTCCTTCTAATAATGGGGATTAAAAGCGGGTTCTCACAATCAATAAACCCCATCGGGAGCTATACGTCCGCATCGCCTAAAAAATATCATGTAACATTAAGCATTAAAACCGATAGCACCTATAACTGTACCGTAGTCCATATTAAAACGTCTATTAAAGAGGAATTTCATGGAAAGTGGAAATATAAAAACAAAAGGTTGAGGCTATACAACAATAGCGGTTCTGTAATATCGGCCTACAAATTAAAAATTCGGAAGAATCAAATTATTGGAACAGGAGCGAAAATTTGGGGGCGATTGCGTATTTTTCCAAAGAAAAAATATCGTTTAAAAAAGGACCAATAAAGACTGTTCTGTTATCAAAACAACATTGTTGTAAATGGCATTAAAACATCTACTTGGCAATAAATCAAAAACTCATTACCTCATGAAAAACAAAACAACCCTTCTATTGGTCATCACTGCCTCCTTTTTATCAGGCTTTGCTTTTAAGTCGGTCATCGGCAAAAAAGAAAATGCAGAAACGCCCTTAAAACGTGTCACCGGTATTGGCGGTATCTTTTTTAAATGCAAGGATCCTAAAAAAGTCCGTGAATGGTATCAAACACACCTGGGTTTAAACACCAATTCCTATGGTTCTGTTTTTGAATGGTATCAGGGTGCCGATTCCACCAAAAAGGGCTTTACACAATGGAGTCCTTTTAAAGAAACAACCAAGTATTTTGAACCCTCCACAAAGGATTTTATGATCAATTACCGTGTTAGTGATCTAGTGGCGCTGGTGGACCAACTCAAAAAAGAAGGTGTTACCATTCAAGATACTATCGAGACTTACGATTATGGTAAATTTGTACATATCTTGGATGTTGAAGGAAACAAAATAGAGCTCTGGGAACCGAATGATATCGAATACGAGAAAATGGGCAAGCAGATGAATAGTCCAACAACCAAATAGTAGCCAACAAACATTTAAGAAAATTTGAAAAGCAAGATCTCCGGTAAAACAAAAAATGAGGTATCTCTTTCTTGGGGGATCTGGTTTTTTTGCGTTTTATTTCTTGTTTCCCCGGCTTTGTTCTCACAACAAACACTCAATACCATAAAAGGAATTTCGTTTGTTAAAAAGCCTAATAATCAGTTTAAAGAATATTATGAGGTTTGGGTGGATCAAAAGCTTGATCATTCTAACACAGAAAGCAAAAGCTTTAAACAACGTTTGTTTATTGGCATAAACAATACTGCCGCACCAACCGTGATGGAAACAGAGGGTTATGCCATCAGCAATACTTCTCTACCCTCTTTCATGAATGGATGCAATTACATCTCGGTTGAGCATCGTTATTTCGGACGTTCCCAACCCGACAGTTTAAATTGGGATCATCTGACCATTCAACAAGCTGCTTCCGACCTGCATCATATCCGCATGCTATTCGGGCAAGTGTTCACCGGAAAATGGATGACAACAGGAATAAGCAAAGGAGGACAAACAGCACTTGCTTATAAAGTGTTTTTCCCGGAGGATGTTGACGCAACACTTGCCTACGTTACACCCATTAAAAACAGTGCGAATGACAGTCGTTTGCTTCATTTCTTTCAATCCATATCAGAAACAAGCTGCGGAAAAAAAGTGCTTGCCTTTCAAAAATTGGGTTTTCGTAACAAAGCCGCTCTGTTAAATGAATTTGAAGATTATATCAAAGAAAAAAAATATACCTTCAGCGGAATGGCGCATGAAAAGGTTTTAGAATATCTTTTACTCGAATATCCTTTTGCTTTCTATCAAAACTGTCTGGACTGCGAACGTATTCCTGACACAACAGCTTTACCAATTAAAATATTGGAAGAGATCATGTTTGCTGTTCCGCCCAAATTCTTTTCGGATGAATTCCGCTCAAAGCTGGAGCCATCCTTTTATATGTTTTATCGTGAATTGGGATATTATGAATATGACACAAGCCCTTTTAAACAATGGCTATCTGCAGAAAATTATTCGAATAACATCTTTGCACCTAAAAACACATCCATCACTTTTGATACAAACTATTTAAGATCTTTGAATGCGTTTATTCGGGCCGCATCTACGGATAGAATTATTTTTATTTACGGGGAAAATGATCCTTACACCTCTACACGGCCGGTATTCGCTAATGATAACATGTGTTTGGTGTTTGTGGCTAAAAATGGATGTCACAAAAGCCGTATTAAAGACTTAACAAAAGAAGAACAAGAAACAATTGTTGGGCGCCTTTCTAAATGGTTAGAGTGGCAGCTAACAAAATGAACATTATTTTTTATGAGCACAACACATCCTAAAGTAGATGTCTTTTTACAGAAGACCAAAAAGTGGAAAGAAGAAATGACGCTGCTGCGCGCTATTGTGCAGGAGTGTAAACTGGAAGAAGATCTTAAATGGATGCACCCCTGCTATACACATGATGGTGCCAATATTGTACTGATACACGCTTTTAAAGAGTATTGTGCTTTGTTATTCTTCAAAGGCGTGTTGCTAAAAGACAAAAAGAAGGTCTTGATCCAACAAACAGAGAACGTGCAGGACAGGCGTCAAATGCGCTTTACAAGTATTGCAGAGATCAACAAACAAAAAACTGCTATCAAAGAATATATTAAAGAGGCGGTGGATATTGAGAAAGCGGGATTAAAGGTGGAGTTTAAAAAAACAGAAGAGTTCCACATGCCGGAAGAGTTCGAGAAAAAACTGAGCAAGAACAAAACGCTCAAAACAGCTTTTTATGCTTTAACTCCCGGCCGCCAAAGAGGCTATCTGCTGTTTTTTGCAGGAGCCAAACAAAGCCAAACGCGTGAAGCAAGAATTGAAAAGTGCATCCCGGATATCCTTAAGGGAAAAGGTTTAAATGATTGATCTTTGTAAAATAAAAAAGTATTTATGAAGCCAATATTCTTTTCCAAACAATCCGATTTTAGAAAATGGCTGGAGAAAAACCACGAAAAAGAAAGCGCTTTGCTGGTTGGGTTTTATAAAGTAGGAAGCGGAAAAGAAAGCTTGACCTGGCCGCAGTCGGTTGATGAAGCGCTTTGTTTTGGTTGGATAGACGGTGTTCGAACTTCTATTGATGAACATTCCTATCAGATCCGTTTCAGTCCGCGAAAAGCAAGCAGCATTTGGAGTGCTGTAAATATTCAAAAAGTAGAAGAATTAAGTCAAAGAGGATTAATGAAACCTGCCGGTTTGCTTGCGTTTAATAAACGGAAAGAAAGTCGCTCAAGGATCTATTCCCATGAGAAAGAAGCGGTAACACTTTCTGCCTCGTATGAAAAACAGTTTCGTGCCAACAAAAAAGCATGGGCTTATTTTGAAAAGCTTGCCAATTCGTATAAAAAAGCATCCATCAATTGGGTAATGAGCGCCAAACAAGATGCCACACAAGTCAAGCGTTTAAACACACTTATTCGCGATTGCGAAGCTGGCACAAATCAGTGGAAAGATCATAAATATAAGCCGAAATAAAACAGATTCTTTTATCTTCGTTTTCTCTAAACCCTAAAAAATGGAAAAAACTAAAATTACAGTAGAAGCAACAATCAACGCTTCTGTACAAAAAGTGTGGGAATGCTGGACGGAGCCCCAACATATTACCAAATGGTGTTTTGCTTCTGAAGACTGGCATGCGCCTATAGCAAAAAATGATCTGCGCGTGGGTGGTAGTTTCATGTCGCGCATGGAAGCCAAAGACGGAAGTTTCGGTTTTGATTTTGGCGGTGTGTATGATGGTGTTACAAGCCATGAACACATTTCCTATACGATGGAGGATACACGCAAAGTAAGCATCACGTTTGATGGCGATAACAAAAGCACCAAAGTAACCGAGACCTTTGAAGCTGAAAGCGAAAACCCTGTGGAGATGCAACAAGCGGGCTGGCAAGCGATATTGAATAATTTTAAGAAATACGTGGAATCCTTGTAATTTTAAAACATGAAAATTTTATTGATCATTATTCTTGTCGTTGTGTCTTTTGTGGCACTCCTGCTTTTGCTGGCACTTTTTGTCAAGAAAGATTATTTTGTGCAACGCGAGATCCTCGTAAATGCCTCTATTAACGATGTTTTTGAATACCTGCGTTTTTTACGCAATCAGGAAAAATTCAGCAAGTGGGTAATGGCTGATCCTGATATGAAAAAGGAATTCAAGGGTACAGACGGTGAGCCGGGATTTGTGTATGTATGGGATAGCAAAAAAAGAGCAGGTGCCGGAGAGCAAATATTGGTAAGTCTTGAAAGGCCAACGCGATTAAACATGGAAGTTCATTTTATCCGCCCGTTCAAAGCCATTGCAAAAACACCATTTATTCTGGAAGACAAAGAAAACGGTCAAACGCTTATTAAATGGGAGATGCACAGTGCCATGAATTACCCCATGAATGCAATGCTGCTGTTCTTTACAGCCGACAAAATGTTAGGACCCGATATGGAAGAAAGTTTAAACAATTTGAAACGGATCTTAGAAAAGTAAACGCATGAAAACCTTCGCCAATATCACCGAATACATTTTAAGCTTTCCTAAGGACACGCAAGCGCTTTTGGAACAAATGCGCATGACCATACAAAAAGCGGCTCCTAATGCTAAAGAAAGCATGAAATACGGTATGCCAACATTTGAGTTGATGGGCAACCTGGTGCATTTTGCGGCTTATAAAAACCATATCGGCTTCTACCCTGCCCCATCGGGCATCATCGCATTTAAAAAAGAATTAGCGGGATACGTTACATCCAAAGGCGCTATTCAATTTCCAATTGATAAAAAATTGCCTTTAACACTGGTAACGAAGATCACGAAATTCAGGGTAAAAGAATCCATTGAAAAAGCGAAAACAAAAAAGAATTACCGAACTTGCGAGAACGGTCACTCCTTTTTGAAAAGCAGCGATTGCCCCGTTTGTCCGATTTGCGAAAAAGAGAAAAAACCATCAAACGGATTTTTATCTCTGCTGGCTGCACCGGCCCGCAGAGCGATTGAAAATAAGGGAATTAAAACAATACAACAACTTTCAAAATACAGCGAAGCAGAATTGTTGGCTTTGCATGGATTCGGAAAATCAAGTTTGCCGGCATTGAAAAAGGCGCTGGGAGAAAAGGGATTGTCGTTAAAAAAATAGCTTAATATACCCTTTGGTTTTCGGTTTGTTTTGGCTTAGATTTGATAAAAATAATCCGCTACTTAATAGCGCATATCCGCCACAATTTGGGTAGATTGGCGCTATAGAATAGCGGGTATAAACAAGTTAGCTGTAACCGTAAGACAACAGACAGCAATCTGAAATAAAAAAATACTTACAATGACAAGTACAGACATTTTAAATAAGGTTGGAATATTTACAAGTCTGGATTGTGAAATATTTGACAAACATACTTTAAGACAGAAGCTAAACAAAAACGATATTTTATTAAAAGAAGGAGAGGTTTGCAAATCATTCTACTTTGTATTAGAAGGTTCATTCGTTCAATTTCAAAGCAAAGACATAGATGAACAGATTGTTGACCTTCACTTAAATAATGAGTGGATGTTCAATCAAGAAAGCCTTACCGAGCAATCACCCTCAATGACATGCATTAGGGCATTTTCAAAATCTGAAATCCTTTCATTGAGCCTAAATAGCTTTCATTTTTTGTGTTCAAAATCACAAGCTTTTTTGCAGTTTGGTAAAATCTTAAATCAAACTAAATATAGAACTTCACTTTATGACAGTTCACTAAATCCTTCAGACAAATACAAATTTATTAATAATACAAAACCTGAATTGACGAGAGCTTTTCCATTAAAAATAATTGCCTCATATCTTAAAATCACACCTGAAACTTTAAGCAGAGTAAGAGCTGCCAATTAGATTTATTGATTACAATCAAGTGTCATTTTGAACAGTATTTACAACCTTTGTAAAAAAATAGAAATATGCTAACAGCTATCATTCCAAAACTACCAATGCGTGACAGGACTTTGACCTACAATTATTACGTAGAAAAATTAGGTTTCAAATACATTGGCAGTGACGATTTTGAACAATATTTAATTGTCGAAAAAGACGACTTACAAATTCACTTTTTTGAGTTTAAAACACTCGACCCAAAAGAAAATTACGGACAGATATATATCCGAACAAACAACGTTGACAAACTCTATCAAGACGTTCTTGAAAACAATGTGGAAATTCATCCCAACGGACATTTGGAAAACAAGCCTTGGCAACAAAGAGAGTTTTCTTTACTTGACCCAGACAACAATTTGCTAACTTTTGGACAGGATAAGAGCTAACAGACAGAAACGGCTACAGCTAACACACGCTTGGCGCAATGGGGGCTAACGTGGTTCATTGAAAGTTTCTGCTTCTATTGTAAATTCGTGCTGGTAGACAATTTAGTTTTCCAAAATCCCCCACTGCGCCAAGCGCGGGAACGTTAGCGGTAATGGCAGGACGACCACCACAACAATGAGACAGACAATAACATACATATTATTACTAACGACTTTTGTTTGCTTTGGAACAACAACCAAAGTGACAAGGATAATTGACGGTGACACTTTTGAAACTGAGACAGGTGAAAAAGTTCGACTTATCGGAATAAATGCACCTGAGATTTCAGACATATTCGGACAAGAAGCTAAGCAATATCTTTCAGACCTAATTGAAAACAAAACTGTTGACCTTCAAAGCGACAACATTTCTAACGACCGAGACCGTTATCAGCGACTTTTAAGGTATGTAATTCTTGACGGTGTTGACATAAATAAAAAAATGGTTTCAGACGGATTTGCTTTCGCTTATCTAAAATATCATTTCAGCAAATCAAGCGACTACGAGCAAGCACAAATTCAAGCAAGAGAAACGAACAAAGGAATTTGGGGTGACAGCAAAAAAGAAACAATCATTAACGAGCAAGAAAAAAAGGAAACATCTTTTTGGCAAGAACTATCACCAAAAGCCTACTTCGTAGGCTCTTTGGTCATAGTTCTATTGTTTGTGGGCATTTATACTTACTTCAAAAAGAACTAAATGGGCTATTCATATAATTTCAAAGATTTAGATTTTGACTTTTCGGATAGCAAGTATTTAAGCCACTGGGATTTTATGCTCTCAGAATTTTTTAATGCAACTAAAGAAGTAAAAAAGAAATTTCTAGATGCCTACTTTAACGAATATGGTGCTGGTCCATATAACTATATGTTGCGTACCTATTGGTATAGCTGGGAATATGGAAACAGGACTGTTAGTGATACGCAAAGTTGGAGAATTTATAAAATAATGGAAACCTTACTCGATGACAATGGAAAACATCGATTAGGAATGAATGAGTTTATGATGTCAATTAAAAGCACTGTAAAATCATTTCTTGAAAATCAAAAAAGGCTGTACTCAAAAGTTCAAAATCTTAAAAAGACACAAGACATAATTCAAGCATTCAATAATGAGCTGACTAAAATTCAATCTCTTAAATTGGCAGATGTAAAACCTCGTATTCTGACTGAAGAAGAAAAAGAAGAAGCACTTGAAATAAGTAAATACATACTTGAAATAAAACTCCAAAAAGCTTTTGACCAAATTGAGAGAGACTTCAATGTATTTCTTCCTTATATGCATAAGTTCAAACGTGGGATTTTTTCAGCCGACTATTCAATCACTTTATTTAATTTAAAAGTTGACATAACAAACACAGGGATAGACGATGTAGAAATTCCAAAATTTAAGATTAAGGAAATAGATGCTAATAGCAGGTTTAAAGAGTATTCAGATAAATATCTAGCCTATGAACTTGTATCAATTCATAAAGAAGCTAACAATGCAGTTAGTAATTCCTTCTTAAATGCAAATGACATTGAATTGTTTTTTACTCATTACAAAGAACTTTCTAATGGTGAAAGTCAAGTAAATATGAATTCCACTTTTCAAGGCGAAGGTGGTATTTTATCATTGAAAGCTCAATTGAAACCCCTGAAATTACTAAAGACATCAATTGCAATCTCTTCAATAAAACTTGCTATATACTTTATAGTCATTATTACTTTGGTTTCATTGGCAATAAATCATAAACTTTTTACTTTGCTTATATTTGGTGGCTTCTTTGTCGGAATTTTTGCATTGAGCCTTGTAAGCGAAGAAATTAAACAACTTAAATCATTAACAAAAGAATTCAAAACATATGGACAATAACAATCAACTTGCAAGACTGGATAATACCAAAATCATTGATATTATCACTAAAATCCCCAACCTTACAGACGATGATAGGCACGAACTTTCGTTACGTGTAGCCTCAGATGATGTTGAAATTAGAAAAGGTGCTTTGGAAAAAATTACTCAAAGTCAAATTGCTCAACACGACCTAATAGCGATTATGGGTGAATTGACAGCATTGAATAAGCAAGGAATGTATGTCAAATCAAAGCAGACAATCAAAACAGGTTCAGGGACATTTGAAATTGAAATGAAAGGTGGTGACACTAAATTAATCATTCCAGTTTTAGTAATTCTTGGAGTTGTAATTATTGCAGCATTGGTAATTGTATTTTGGAAATAAACGAGCAGACAGAAAGCCACATACCGCTAACAGCGGTTTGGCGTAATGGCGGGTGCAGTGCTTCGTATGACAGTTTTGTGGTAGGTTCAAGTGCAGTTCTTCGATTGAACTTTTGTGCTAAAAATCCGCCACTACGCCAAGCCGCAAAACGTTAGCTGTAATTTTTATGACGACATCAAGATTCTACATATTATTCCTTTCGCTGACAATATTGGGTTGCCAGCAAAACTCCAACGACAAGCAAAAATCTGCCGACAAACAAATTCAGACGAGCGAGACTGTTGACAAGCCAACAGAAAAATCCGAAACTAAATTTCACTGCAGTAGAATTATTATTTCACTTTACGACAAAACAATTCCGCAAAGCCAATCGGAGCAAAGTTACGCCCCTTTTTCGACTGAGTTAATATATGAAACTGAAGACCCAAAAGTTTTAGACAATTTTGAGCAAATGACCAAGCAGGCTAAAAGAACTGGATATTGCTGCTGCCCTGAGAGGAATTACACCATTTCATTTTATGATAAGACATACAACTTTCAACACTACTATGTAGACACTGTTGAGGTTAAAGACAAAGTGAGAATTTACGAATCAAGCTTTCAGTTTTCATACATCATAGACAAAATAAAGTGGTTAAGCTTTTTGACTGAACTTAGAAAAATAAGCTTTAATGAATATTTCATTTCCGACCTAAAAACTGCAAGAAAAGTTCATACCTATACAATCGAAAATGATTTACCAATAATTACCAGCAAGAGAACTTCAAAAGAATGGATGAATTTTGACGGAGACTTTAAGGTGCGAGTGGCCGTGGTTGGAGAGAAGTTAGATGAAAACAAAGTTTACGCAAATATTAAAAAGGCATATCCAAAAGACTCATTCAAAATAGAGACTATAAGCAAATATCAAATGTGTGGCTCACATGAAGGGAACGACTGTTATGAAGAAATAATTTTGCAAATATTCTGTAACAAGGACTTCTATGACAAATTTAAAGTCTACAGTCCAAAATCATTCTACGACAAGGCTATTGCTGAATTTTATGTGTTAGGGACACGAGAAAATTTGAATAAAATAGACAAGCTTGCAAAGAAAGAAGAATAAAAAACTACTGCTAACAGCACCTAAAATCAATGCGGGCACAGTGCATGCTGCAAGCGCTTTTTTTCAGCGGTAGAAATTTTTTTATTGGCGCTTGCAATAAACACTTGTGCTATTTATTAACTTAGTGCAGGCAGAAAAGTAAGTGCAAGTAAACCCGCACTGCTTTTAGCTGCAAAACGTTAAGACCATAAAAAGAGTTATATAGTTTAAAACACACATGAACATCATCGCATTCGGAGCATCAACTAGTAAAAAGTCGATCAACAAACAGTTTGCAATGTTTGTTGCCAATCAATTTGAAGGAAACGCCATTGATGTGTTGGACCTGAACGATTTCCCTTTGCCTCTATTTTCGGTTGATCTGGAGGCGGAGAGCGGACACCCTCCCATCATTAACGATTTTATTCAGAAGCTCGAAAGCGCTGATCTGATCATCATTTCCATGGCAGAACATAATGGTGGATTTACGGCTGCTTTTAAAAATTTGTTCGATTGGACATCGCGTGTAAAAGCCAATCTATTCGAAAATAAAAAGTTGTTCTTGCTTGCAACATCGCCCGGTGGACGAGGCGGCATGTCTTCATTAGAAGCAGCTGTTAGCCGTTTTCCACGACATGGTGCACAGATCATCGGACAATTCTCTTTACCAAAATTCAACGAAAACTTTAATGCAGAAAAAGGCATTTTGAATGAAGAATTAAATACATCTTTCTTAAAAGAACTTAACGCAGTTAGATCGGCTCTATAATTTTTATGCAAACCTCGATTGAATTAAATACACCGCGTTTGTTGCTGAAAAGCATCACTCCTGCTATCATAAACGAGCTCTTTCAAAACAAAAGCAAAGAAGGGTTGATGCAATTCTTTAACATGGATGAAGCCGGTTATGAACGTTTAAAAGAAATGAATGAGGCGGGAATGGAGAGTTTTAGAGTAGCGTTGTTTTACTTCCTCCTGATCGACAAAACAAGCGGAAAGGTGATCGGAGAATGTGGTTTTCATTCCTGGAACAAGGCGCATCACCGTGCTGAATTGTACTATCATCTGAAGAATGATTCCGATAAAAGAAAAGGACTCATGACCGAAGCAGTAAAAGAGGTTCTGAATTATGCTTATAATGAGCTAAAATTACACCGTGTGCAAGCTTTGGTTGCCAGAGAGAACATTGCCTCCATTAAGCTATTAGAACGCTTTAAATTCCAAAAAGAAGGCGTTTTACGTGAAGACTATCTGGTAGATGGTAAAATGGAAGATTCTGTTTGTTATTCTTTGCTCAAACATGAGTGGGAATCCGGCAAATAATCCTTCAAAATTCACCCCTTCAACATTCATCAATCAACGCTCGCCCTTCTATTTTATTCCCTTTCGTTCTCTCCAGATCTGATTGAATGATTTGGCAGCAACTTGCGGCAGATCTCTGCGCTCGCCCCATTGTTTTTTGAAGAATTGTTTTAGCATAAAGTTTTTCAACTTCGCTCCGCCTTTGTCCATTTTACTGCGTTTCAGCATGGCGCCTTTCCAGAAGAACCATACCCAGTTCTCTGTTTTGGTGCTCAGGCCTTTCTTTTGAAAATCGGAACGGTTCAGCAATAAAAGTTTGTGAATATCGATCTTTACGGGACATACATCGGTACATTTTCCGCACAATGTGGATGCAAAACTCAAGTGTTTGTATTCGTTCGTGTCCTTCATGTACGGAGTAATGATCGATCCGATCGGACCGCTATACGTTGTTCCATAGCTGTGTCCGCCTACTGTTTGATAAACCGGACAAGCATTCAAACAGGCGCCACAACGGATGCACGACATGGCTCTGCGTTGCTCTGTTTCTGCCAACACGTTACTTCTTCCATTATCCAGCAGGATCACATACATTTCATCGGGACCATCGTTCTCGCCCGCTTGTTTCGGACCGCTATAAATGGTGTTATACACCGTCATTTGCTGTCCGGTACCATGCGTAGCCAAAAGCGGCCAAAACAGCTCCATATCGTTAATAGAGGGCACAACTTTTTCTATTCCCACGATCACGATCTGGATCTTCGGAAACGACATGGACAACACACCATTTCCCTCGTTCTCGGTAACCGCAACCGCTCCGGCATCAGCAATAATAAAATTCGCTCCACTTACCCCAACCTCTGCTTTGCTGTATTCCTGGCGCAATTGAAGACGAACGTAGGTGGTGATCTGTTCAGGTGTCCACTCTAGTGGTGTTTGTTTTTTCTCGTGAAAGGTTTTCGCTACATCTTCTTTTGAAAGATGCATAGCCGGTGTTACAATATGATAAGGCGGTTCGTTTCTCAATTGTACAATGTATTCGCCTAAGTCGGTCTCAATGCTCTGTATTCCTGCATCTTTCAGCTCTTCGTTAAAATCGATCTCTTCGGTGGTCATCGACTTGGCCTTTACCACCGTTTTGGTGTTTGCCTTTTTCATTATGGCCAAACTTTCTTTGATGGCTTCTTCTGCATCCTGCGCCCATATTACCTTTCCGCCTCTACGAAGAAAATTCGCTTCAAACTCTATCAAATATTTTTCAAGATTGTCAACAGCCTTCTGCTTGCGTTCTGCCGCTCTGGTACGCGCCAGTTCAAGATTTGAGAATTGTTCTTTCCCTTCCAGAACCTTTTTATCGTATTGAGCAATATTAAACCCGATCGTTTGACGATGTGCTACATCAAACGCTTTTTTTTCGGATGCTTCTAAAAATACTTCTAGTGCCTTTGACATATTTTTTTTCTTCTGAAGCCCTGTTTTAATGGGCTTTGTTTTTAAAAAACACAATCTTCTTTCATTAAGAATCGCTTTTGTAAATTCGTTTCGATTCGTAATTCGTAGATTATTTTTTGTTTGAATCCACCTTTATTCTTTCGTTTCTGTTCGCGAGCTCCCAAGCTGTAAAGAACACCAGGCGGGTGATCTTTTCCATTTTATTAAAATCGATCTTGCTCACTTCGTCTGTTTCCTTGTGATAGTCGGCATGAACACCGTTAAAATAAAAGATCACAGGAATGCCTTTTCTTGCAAAATTGTAATGATCCGAACGGTAGTAAAAGCGGTTCTTATCATTCTCATCATTGAATGTATAATCCAATTCCAAATTGCTATATGTTTTATTGGCGTTTTCGCTGATCTGATGAAGTTCGGAGCTAAGCTTGTCCGAACCGATCAAATAAATGTAATTGGAGTTGTTGCTGTGCTTTTCATCCAATCGCCCGATCATATCTATGTTTAAGTCGCAAACCGTATTCTTTAAAGGAAATTCCGGGTTCTCAACATAATAAGATGAACCCAACAGGCCTTTCTCTTCCCCGGAAACGGTCATGAATAACATGCTTCTGCGTGGCCCCTTCCCTTCTTTTTTTGCTTTTGCAAATGCTTCTGCCAACTGAATAACAGCAACGGTTCCCGAGCCATCATCATCTGCACCATTATATACCACATCGCCTTCTTTTCCTAAATGATCGTAATGTGCTGTGATCACGATCAATTCATCTTTTTTGTCGGTTCCTTCTACATAACCCAATACATTCTCCGCGATCACTTTCTCTGTTAAATTCTTTACCGTAATGCTCATTGGCGCTTTGGCCTTAACAGAAACCGGTTTTTGTGATTCACCGATCTTCTTTTTGATCTCTTCGGTGTTTGATTTTTTCAAAATGGTGTTCGCTACATCTTTAGAAATGTAGATCACCGGCATCTCTACAGCCGATTTATTAAGTCTTAGCGAGCTTGACTCGAGGCGGTGTTTATTTTGCTCCAGACTTTTCGCCATGTCTTCTACCACCACCAACAGCATTTTAGCACCTTGTTCGCGTGCTTTTTGTATCTTGTTTTTATAATAGCTGGTCCATAATGAGGCCTCTTTTTTGCCCGTTAATAAAGAATTGCCATCAGCTCCATACGGCTCTCCGCTCAAGATCATTACCACTTTGTCTTTTACATCATTCCCCGAATAATCACTGTATTTTGCATCATCAATACCATAGCCCAAAAACAAGACCTCGTTGGACTGGATCGTCTGTTCACTTAATCCCGGAAAATGATAAAAATCTTTTTTAGGTTCTAATAAATTTCCTTTCAGCTTTATTTCTGCCGCTTTTGGAAGCACCAGTTCCAATGGATAGGTTTGATAATAAGTGTCTTCTTTATAAGGAGGAATGCCGAAAGACTTAAACTGTGCCTGAATATAATCTGCCGCCATTTTCTGTCCTTTTTTACCGGTTTCACGACCTTCAAAACTATCAGAAGCCAAAATGGTCAGATGTGTTTCCAGTGCATCGGCAGTAATGGTGTTGGAAAAACGGATAGCCGCTGTGTCCTTTTGGGAAAAGGCGTGTAAAGAAATAAACAAGCTGGCACTTGTTAATAGTCGTAAAGTCCCTGAAAATGCGCTCTTTCCTAACATCCTTCGCTTATTTTTTTTACTCTGTCCGTATGTCTTCCACCTTCAAATGCAGTAGCATAAAAAATATCTACACATTTTTTTGCTTCTTCCTCGCTGATATAACGTGCAGGAAGGGTTAATATATTGGCGTCATTGTGTAAACGAGCCAATTCGGCTATTTCAGCATTCCAGCAAAGTGCAGAACGAATTCCTTTGTGTTTGTTTGCGGTCATGTTGATGCCATTTCCGCTGCCACACATCAATAATCCTGCATCAAATTCTTTGCTTTCTACTGCATTGGCGACCGGGTGTGCGTAATCGGGGTAATCGGCCCGTTCTTCGGAATAACATCCGAAATCTTTTATCTCATGTCCTTTTGATTGCAGATAGACCTTTATTTTTTCTTTTAAATGAAATGCTGCATGATCACATCCAATGGCTATTTTCATTGTTCTTTATATATAATTGTTAATATCGGGCGTAGCCCGCGAAAATTTTTATTTTTTGATGTATCGAAGAGAGGTTATTAACCACAATTAACACGTTTGTAAAGTTCAAAAATAAAGCGCTGATAATTAAGCCTCTAGTTTTTATTTTATTAACATGAAACCTGTTGAAAATAAAAGCTTTTGTTATAAATGTGTAGAAGATTTTTCTTGCTTTGTTAAATTATAATGTTGCTTGCATTAATTTTTGATACTTCCTATTTAAACTTATCAGTATTTTATACAATCAATCAACAGTTTTATAACAGAATTAAACGTACTTTTACAAAAAAATTATTAGATAATAACACTATCAACAATGTGTTGATAAAGTATGAATCATCTATTATTCAATCGTTTATAAAATAATAAAGTTTGAATACTTGTTAATGAACTGTTATAACTGAATAGAACAAGTTTTTAATGAACATTTTTTACAACAGACTAACAGACCAATAACAACAACAATTTTATTTTAAATTAAAATATTTATTATTTATTGATATGGTTAACGACTTGCAAACAAAAGGTTTTTTGGATATTCCAATTGATTTATCGCTAGATTTGTTCGCTGAGATCAATAAATTAAAAAAGGAAAAAAATGCGATCATACTTGCCCACTATTATCAGGATGCCGATATTCAGGATATTGCTGATTATATTGGTGATAGTTTAGGTTTATCGCAACAGGCTGCTAAAACCGATGCCGATATCATTGTTTTTGCCGGAGTGCATTTTATGGCTGAAACAGCGAAGATCCTTTCTCCTAATAAAAAAGTTCTTTTACCCGATCTTAAAGCAGGATGTTCATTGGCTGATTCTTGTCCGGCCGATAAATTTGCTGAATTTAAAAAACAATATCCCGATCATTTAGTGATCTCTTACATCAATTGTACTGCTGAATTAAAAGTGCATACGGATATTGTTTGTACTTCAACAAATGCATTACAGATCGTTGAGAGTCTTCCTAAGGATCAAAAGATCATATTTGCGCCTGATAAGAACTTAGGTGCTTATATCAAGAAAAAAACGGGTCGTGATATGGTATTATGGGATGGTGCTTGTATGGTTCACGAGATCTTCTCATTGGAAAAGATAATTCAATTGAAGAATAAACATCCGAAAGCGCTTTTATTGGCACATCCGGAGTGTGAAGCGAATTTGTTGGATATAGCTGATTATATTGGAAGTACTACCGGAATACTTAATTATGCTACAAAATCACCGGCTAATGAGTTTATTGTAGCTACAGAGGCTGGGATTATTCATCAGATGCAGTTAAAGAATCCAGGAAAGACTTTTATTCCTGCACCACCTAACAATACTTGTGCTTGTAATGATTGTCCGCACATGAAGTTAAATACACTGGAAAAATTATATAACTGTTTAAAGTATGAGCAACCCGAGATCATTATGGATGAAAAGTTAATTAAAGATGCTCGTAGACCAATTGAGAAAATGTTAGAATTATCGGCTCAATTTGGATTATAATTATTTGATTATCAATATTTTATATATATGTTTAGATTATTTATCCCTCTTTTATTGTTATTAGCAGCACTTATTTGGTCATGCTATGCGTTTTTCATTAAGAAAGATGTGAAACTGGTTAAAGGTGTTCTTGGATTTACTGCATTTTTTAGTATGATCTGGATTGGTATTTATTACTTTTTGTTTGCTTAGAAATGTTTAAAGAATATGATGTAATTGTTGTTGGTGCCGGTCATGCCGGTTGTGAAGCTGCTGCTGCTACCGCTAACATGGGATCTTCTACCCTATTGATCACTATGAACATGCAGACGATCGCTCAAATGAGTTGTAATCCGGCTATGGGAGGTATTGCAAAAGGACAGATCGTTCGTGAGATAGATGCAATTGGTGGTTATTCAGGGATTGTAACGGATCGTACTGCCGTGCAATTCCGTATGTTGAACATGTCAAAGGGTCCGGCTATGTGGAGCCCACGTGCACAAAGTGACCGTCATCGTTTTGCTGAGGAATGGAGAGTGATGTTAGAGAATACTCCTAATCTTGACTTTTGGCAGGATATGGTGAAAGGGCTTATTGTAGAGAATGGAAAAGTTTGCGGTGTTATTACCGGAATGGATATCGAGATAAGAGCCAAGGCTGTTGTTTTAACCAACGGTACTTTTTTAAATGGTGTTATTCACTTAGGTGAAAAACAATATGGTGGAGGACGTGCAGGTGAAAAAGCAGCAACCGGTATTACTGAGCAATTAATTCAGTTAGGATTTGAAGCTGGTAGAATGAAAACGGGAACACCTCCCCGTGTGGATGGAAGATCATTAGATTATTCCAAAATGGAAGTTCAACACGGTGATGAAAATCCATATAAATTTTCTTACTTAGATGTTGAGCAATTTGAATATAGAAAGAAAAGATCAGATGCTTTTGTGAACGGTCCGCATGGACAATTACCATGTTATATTACGTACACGAATGATGAAGTTCATGATATTTTAAGAACCGGATTTGAAAAGTCTCCGATGTTTACAGGAAGAATTCAAGGATTAGGTCCTAGATATTGTCCAAGTATTGAAGATAAGATCACCCGTTTTTCTGAACGTAACAGACATCAAATTTTTGTTGAACCGGAAGGTTGGAATACGGTAGAAATTTATGTGAATGGATTCAGCACTTCCTTACCTGAAGATGTTCAATATATGGCATTGAAAAAAGTTCCGGGATTTGAGAATGTAAAAATGTTCCGTCCGGGCTATGCTATCGAATATGATTATTTTCCTCCTCAACAATTAGATCTTACATTAGAAACTAAGTTGGTGGAGAATTTATATTTTGCCGGCCAGATCAATGGAACAACTGGATATGAAGAAGCAGCTTGTCAGGGATTAATGGCGGGCATTAATGCACACTTAAAGATCAATAAAAAGGAACCATTTATTCTGCAACGTTCAGAAGCATACATTGGAGTTTTGATTGATGACCTTGTAACCAAGGGTACGGAAGAACCATATCGTATGTTTACTTCAAGAGCGGAGTATAGAATTTTGTTACGCCAGGATAATGCAGATATCCGTCTTACTCCTAAATCATTTGAATTAGGTTTGGCATCAAAAGAAAGATTAGATCGAGTAAATCAAAAGCAAAAGAACACTCAGGATATTATTAAATATTTCAAGAGTGAGAGTATTGATCCTTCTGAAATAAACCCGGCTTTAGAAATTATTGGCTCCTCTCCTATTACTCAAAAGGTAAAAATGTTCGGAGTGTTAACGCGACCTACAATTACATTATTAGACTTTGCTTTGAACTCACCTAAAGTAAAAGAATTTATTTCTAACTATGATATGGAGAGTATTGAGCAGGCAGAAATATTAATGAAGTATGAGGGATATATTTCTAAAGAAAATGAGATGGCCGATAAGCTAACTCGATTAGAAGATATTGTTCTGCATGATGATTTTGATTATAAGCGATTAACCTCTTTATCAGCAGAAGCCAGGGAAAAGTTAACCAAGATCAAACCAAGAACCATTGGTCAAGCATCCAGGATCTCCGGAATTACCCCTTCGGATATTTCTATATTAATGGTTTATTTGGGTAGATAGTTCCACGTGAAACAAAAGCGCTGGGATAAATAATAAAGGCATACATATATATAATGTTCCATGTGGAACATATTTAATTAAAATGGAAAAATTAGAAAATTGTCCAATCTGTAATTCGATTCAATTGAAACCACTTATGGTCTGTACCGACCATACTGTTTCACGTGAAACATTTAATATTGTCGAATGTGGTTCGTGTGGTTTTAAGTTTACAAATCCAAGACCAGAATCAAATCAATTGGGTAAATATTATAAGTCGGAGGAGTACGTTTCTCACTCCAATACCAAAAAAGGATTTATTAATTCAACCTATCAAACCGTTCGAAAATATACTTTATTAAAGAAGCTCCAGCTGATCTCTAAGTTTTATAAAACAGGATCTATTTTGGATATTGGATGTGGAACAGGGGAGTTCTTAAATACATGTAAAAATGCTAAATGGAATACTACCGGAATAGAACCTGATAACGATGCAAGAAAAATGGCGATCGATAATTACGGTTTAAATGTATTAGAGGAATCGGAATTAGCCAACCTAAAAGATGAGAGTTTTGATATTATTTCCATGTGGCACGTTTTAGAACATGTACCTAATTTAAATGAGCGAGTTCAGGAACTAAAGAGATTAATTAAACCGAATGGAGTGATCATTATTGCTGTGCCCAATTGTTCTTCTTTGGATGCGAAAATATATAAAGAGTATTGGGCAGCTTATGATGTTCCCCGACACCTATACCATTTTGTCCCTAAAGATATAGACACACTGTTTAAGAAATATGAAATGAACGTCTTTAGAATTTTGCCAATGATATTCGATTCTTTTTATGTTTCTATGCTCAGCGAAAAAATCAAAACGGGCAAAACAAATATTATAAGTTCCACGTGGAACGGACTTCGATCAAACATGTCTGCAATGAGATCCGGCAAAACATATTCAAGCCAGATCTATTTAATTCGGAAATAATTATATTAAATATAAATGATAGCCGGTAGAATTTCTACCGGCTTTTTTATTGACTAATTTTTGGTGAAAATTTGAATGCTCAACTTGAATGTTTCACATGGAACAATTTTAATGTTCGAAATTAAAAATGATTAAATAATATCCCCCAATAGATATATTAAAACTAAATTTCAGGATCAAACATTGCAGAATTTATTTCAGCTTTTTTATTGATTAAAAAGAATATATGAAAAACGGAATTCCTGTTTAATTTTCTGAATAAAAAAACGGGGAGAATAATTCCGGCAAATTTGATCAAAAATTTATCTCCAAATTAAGAATGGAATATTTGGTTTGCTATTAGGTAAAATTTTGATAGTAAAAAAATGGTCGAAAAGAGGAATCAAAAATCATTAACTGAAATTAATTTCTGACATTAAAATTTTCGAAAAAATAAAGATCTTGAACTGCTCAGACTTTTTATTTTTCAAAAACGAAGAACAAGCAAGATCTTTTATCCGGGAAATTATTTTTTCGCTAAAATGAATTTTAAATCAGAAAAACCGGGAAAACACTCTTTGGAAATCCAAAGGACCCATTTCGTTCAAAAAACAGCAGAGAAAAAGCGTTTTTGGGCGATTTAACAAACAAACACCCTTCTAGAGTGTCGTATACTAAAAAGCAGAAAAAGTCGTCCAAATCAAACAAAAACAGCGCCCCCTGAAGCGCAATAACGGTGCACGTTTCGGGGATTTCTGCTGCTTTTTGATCAAAAATTTTAGAAAAAAAACGTTTTTTTCAGAACGACTGTTAATTTTGGGAAAAATCTGAGAAAAACATATGAGAGGATTTTGGACAATTGTTCTGCTAGTTTTATCGAACACCTTTATGACCTTCGCCTGGTATGGGCATTTAAAATTCAAAGAAATGAAATGGTTCGAAAACCTTGGACTTATTTCTGTTGTTTTGATCAGCTGGGGAATAGCGCTGTTTGAATATTTTTTTCAAGTGCCGGCAAATAGATTAGGCTTCCGGGAGAACGGAGGGCCCTTCAGTCTGGTAGAGTTAAAGGTGATTCAAGAAGCGATTACACTTGTTGTTTTTGTGGCATTTACGCTCATTTTTTTCAAGAATGAAGAGCTGAAATGGAACCATTTATTGGGTTTTGTTTTTCTCATTCTGGCCGTTTATTTTATATTTAAAAAATAAAAAATCACAAACCATTATGGACATTTCACACATCCTGAATCACCTCGGAGAAGACCGAGAAGAGTACTACGGAGCCGTAGCTCCACCGGTATTTCAAACCTCCAATTTTGCTTTCCGGTCGGTAGCAGAAATGAGAGAAAAACTCACAAAAGAATTAGAGAACCCCTTTTACACAAGAGGCTATAATCCAACCGTAGCAAGTCTTAGAAAGAAATTAGCCGCCTTGGAAGGAGCAGAGGACGCCCTCGTTTTTTCAAGTGGCAGTGCTGCTGTAGCAGCAGCCGTGATGAGCGTTGTAAAGGCGGGCGATCATGTGGTTTCTGTTAAAAAACCGTATAGCTGGACAAACAATTTGATCAGCAAATACCTTGCAAAATATGGCGTTACACACACATTCGTGGATGGAGGAGAGGCCATAAATTTCGAAAAGGCGATTCAGGAAAACACCAAACTGATCTATCTGGAAAGCCCGAATTCCTTGACATTTGAAATGCAAGACATTGAAGCGGTTGCTAAAATAGCAAAGGCGAAAGGCATCACCACGATCATTGACAACAGCTATAACTCACCATTGAATCAAAACCCGATCAAAATGGGGGTTGACATTGTGGTGCATTCCGGAACAAAATACATTAGCGGACACAGCGATGTGGTGTGTGGTGTGGTGTGTGGCTCACACGAGCGGATCATGAAAATGTTTGCAGAAGAATACATGACCATTGGAAGTATAATTTCGCCTAATGATGCTGCCTTAATTTTACGAGGTTTAAGAACACTTGAGCTTCGAGTGAACAAAAGTGCCGACTCAGCAAAAAAAGTGGCTGATTTCGCAGAAAACCACCCTAAAATCAAATCTGTTTACTACCCCTTCTCCTCAAAAAATCCGCAATTAGCCTTGGCTAAAAAACAAATGAAGCAGGGTGGAGGCCTCTTGTCCATTGTTCTGGATGTGAAGGAAGAAAAACAAATGGAGATTTTTTGCGACAATTTAAAGCGTTTCCTGATGGCTACCTCCTGGGGTGGATATGAATCACTTGTGTTTCCATTTTGTGCATTAGCGGCCAGCAAAAGCTTCGAAAATCCATTGCCATGGAACATGGTGCGATTATACATCGGGTTGGAAGACCCCGATCTGTTGATCGAGGACTTAAAACAGGCGCTGGATAAGATTTAATGCTTATGAAGCTCCCGGATCGCCAACAAATACAAGCGGCACTAAAAGCCATTCTGAAAAGGATCGTGATCTTTTTTGGTGCAGTTTTTCTATTTCTTTGGATCCTGTCGTTCACCGACATTCCTTACTACGCCTACCATTCGCTTGGTACTTCAGGAAAAAAATTGCAAAAGGAGCCCGGTCTCATTGTTTTGCTTGGAGGTAGCGGAATGCCAAGTCCGGATGGATTCATGCGTTGTTATTATACCTCAAATGCAGCGAAGAAACATGTAAACGCCAAGATTGTTATTGCTTTGCCCTTCAACGAAAAGGATAGCCTCTGGCAGTTAAAAATGATGGCAAATGAATTGATCTTGCATGGTGTTGATTCTTCCAGAATAAGCTTCGAACCAAGGGGTTTTAACACACACTCTCAAGCGGAGAACATTGCGCACGATCGGGAGCAAGATAAAAGTAATTTGTCGGTTTTGCTTATTACATCGCCTGAACACATGTTCAGGGCGCTAAAAACCTTTCAAAAGCTAGGGTTTAAAGAAGTAGGAGGGGAGGCAACATTTGAAATTCCGCCTGATGAAGAAAAGATAAAACAAAAAGGAAACGAAGAAAAGACCGAAGTAGAAAACCTATCCTTGCGCTATAACATGTGGAGTTATCTCAATTATGAACTGCTTGTTTTGCGCGAATACACTGCTATTGCGTATTATTGGGTAAAGGGTTGGATATAAAAAAAGAGCGCCATCTGACGCTCTTTTTTTTATATCGTTTTATTTTTGGATAATCACTTTCCTGCTACTAACTCCTGCAGAACCGTGTAGTTTTATAAAATATACCCCGCTGTAAAGTCGCTGTGTATCAAAGAAAGCAATGGTTGTACCTTGATATAAATAATTGCTTTGAACCAGTTTTCCTGTAACATCAAATAGCTCAACAAGTAAATTTTCTTTGTTCATTCCATTTATTTGAACCGCAATAAAATCATTGGCCGGGTTGGGATAAACATTCACCTCAAACGAATCATTTGTGGCCTCAGAAATGCTTGTTGCGGGAGCGTTGTAGGTGGTAGTGCTTTCGGAAATTGATGTAACCTTTGCGGCAGTTTTTACACCATAAAATGTTGGACCAACAGCATAGGGATATGCTGAATTCCAATTGGCATCAACCGTTGCAAAATAGCAATAGATACCTGCGGGATATTCCGGTGTTACACAAAAACGACCATTGTGTTCATCTAAATAATCAGATGCTGTTGGTGAAGTAAACTGATAATCTTCTTTGAAATACCCCAAAGGATATGTGCTGCTAACCGCTGGTCCTGCTGTAACTGTTGCTCCTGTGTAGTAAGTTGTTCTTGTTGTAATGTTTCTTAGTGTCCAACTCGATTTCATTCTCACGATCCCGCCTGTTCCGTCTGCATTTTTGTATCCATAGGCACCGTAAATCGGAAATCCATCATAAGCAAACCCAATAAGTGGCGAATGCTGTGTGCTGTCTATCACATAAAGCCCATCAGAATCATACAGATTACAGATGGTAGAGATCACATTCTGATCAAGTTTGTAAGCACTTGGATTTTGGTGGTGATGGTAATTTCCCATTGCCGGATGACCCTTTGAACAGTCAAACCCCGGTTTCTCTGCAACTACCGCATCTCTATTCCAAACCCCATCGCCTGTTCCGCCAAGCGGCCCACCAGCAAGCGCACCAGTTGAGTTTTTCCAGGAAACGCCATCGCGATAATCAAAAAGAGCAACACCATTCACAAAAACACCAATATTGCCCATTGTTGTTGCTGTTGGCGTTCCTGTATTTTGAACAGGGTTTAATGGAAACTTAAAGATCGCGTTCTGGTTGCTTGCCAAAGACGGGTTTCCGTCTAAAAATGGTCCTGTTATATAAGCGGGAATACCCTTGGTTGAAACATAAACCCAGTTTGTTGAATATTGAACCGTTTGAACATTCGCAAGAACGTTGTCGTTGATAGGGGTTGAGTTTCCGCTCACATAATGGCGTCCCATAATATTGGTGGTGTTTTGCATCCACCCGGTAATTGCCGGGTTGGTTTGCGCCTGAGCCACAATGTTTGTTATCAGGGTAGCCAGAAATAGTCCTTTTAATTTCATATTTATAATGTTGATTTTTAAGTATAGACGATTCTCTTTTATCAATCCTTCGCAGGATAAGAAAAAAAAATTTTTGGGTATGAAAAGCGTTTGTCAAAAAGAAAGGTTTTGTCTGTTAATGTTAATAGAAAAGCAATGATATCAACCCGCTCCTCTGATGTGATCTTTATTGGGTTCAGCAGTTCTTTTGAAAGTGTTGGGCCTTGTGTTATCCCATTGCTATAGTGCTTCAACACCTCTGATAATTTTTTTAATCGCCCATCATGCATATAGGGATAAGAGAATTCAATGTTTCGAAGTGTTGGCACCTTAAACAAAAGAGAGTCTTTGGCGTTTTGTGTGATCGCATACCGCCCTTTATCCATGAGCGTTGTGTCAAGAGGTAAGCCGTTGTTTTCAAAACGATCATTTGTAAAGAGGGGTTCTGTATGACAAGAGGAGCAATGTTTTTTGAATAAGCTGTAGCCCCTGTTTTCCTGATCGCTAAAACTGGCTTCTTTTCTCATAACGCTATCGTATTTCGAGTTGGAGGAAACAAGCGTTAACATGAATTGCGAGATCGCTTTTAGTGTTCTTTCTCCTGTAATGACAGAGTCGCCAAAAGCTTTATAGAAAAGATTTTGATACAAACGGGTCGAACTTAATTTTTTTACTACCGAGGAAATATTTTCATCCATTTCGAGCGGATTGCTAATAGGAGCAAGGGCCTGCGCCTCAATGTGGTTGACGGCTCCGTCCCACATAAACAAGCTCTGCCAGGCCAGGTTCATAAGAGCGGGAGAGTTTCTTTTCCCGATCCGGTCGTCTATCCCATGGCTTAGCGCATGGTCAACATGTGTGAATGCTGTATATTGAGAGTGACAACTTGCGCAGGAAACACTGTTGTTTCTGGACAGGATCTGATCATAAAACAAAGCCCTTCCAAGCTCAACCGTTTCTTTTGACAATGGTTTTTTTGAAAAGTCGTACCGTGGTTTTGGCCAGCCCTTGGGAACTTCAAAAAGAGAATCGCCAGCGATCTGAAACCCCGCTAAAACGATCGATAAAAAAAGAAAAACAAGGAGCTTCGTTTTCATGGTTCTTTTACAATAAAGCTCTTATCTAAAAGTTTGGAAAACGAAGTCGCGTTTTGAGATGGCGACATAATGTTCGCTTCTTTGTCAAGTTGAACGTGATCGAAGATCGTCTTAAGTTCCAGCACAATAAATGCTTTTGAAGATCCACCTACTTTTAACGAGACCTCCCGTATGCAGCTGTAGGGATGGGCGTAGCCGCCAATGTGATAGATGAATTCTTTTTTAGGGTTTGTACATTGTTTAGAGTTTCCCTCCAGCTTGAAATTAATGTACCCGCTTTGCCAGGTCCAATACATGCCCTTTGTCGGATCCAGGTCGCCACCAAGAACCCCGGAAACATTGGTTGTGCTGTCTATTCCCAGATCAAAACGGATTTCATCATAAACAACATTCTTATGGATGGGAATAATAATGGAGGTTGAGTTGGTGTCTGAGGCATCGATCAGGTGTGCTAAAGCAGTATCCTGAGCCACTATTGTTCCACTGGAAAACAATCGAATGTGAGAGACATAATATTTTAAAACATTTATCTTGAGATCTTTTGCTGTGTTTATTGCCACTCCGGAGTCTGATACAATAAACCTCTTACCATCATACTGATGCTGAAAGGAAATAGAAACAAAGCCCCCTTTTTGAGCACAAGCAAAGAAGGTAAAAAGAAAGAGTTGAACAAGTGTAATATAGAACCTTAACAAGACTACGGTTTGTGTTTAGGTGGATGAGGCGGTGCAAAGAGCCTTGCTATTTCATGGCTAAGTTCCTCGAAAAGCGGCTTTTGTTCCGGTTTACACAAGTTTTTAATGTCTAAAAAGTGATTGTAGTGGGTCGTTTCAATTTCTTTTTGAAGGTTACCAAGCTCAATGATCAACGAGTCTTTAATGGTATTGTCCGTATTCGTAAGCGTTGTGTAAAGCGTGTTTTTTATTTCGATCATTTTTGCTTGCGATCGATCAATATCTTGTCGGTGCTGTTGAATCAGCGATTCAAACGCTACTTGCTGTGCTTTATCAAACTTTAGTTTTTCAATTATGATATTTCTGGGCCCACCGCCTCCTGCCGGCCCATGATGTTGTGGGCGACCCGACACCAGGAACCACAACAAAACAATGTTTGTTATGAAAAGG
Organism: Bacteroidota bacterium; assembly: GCA_017303895.1. Classification (GTDB taxonomy): domain Bacteria; phylum Bacteroidota; class Bacteroidia; order 2-12-FULL-35-15; family 2-12-FULL-35-15; genus 2-12-FULL-35-15. Next base: position 504,657 of record JAFLBF010000001.1, read on the forward strand.
CCGATGGTGGTAATTGTTAATAGGTTTTTAGTGTTCATTTGTATAATTCATTGTCGGGCATTAACCCCATTGATTCAACAACCGTATTTGTTTTCTGACTCTTTTTTGCCACCCAAACAATCGCTCCGGCATTAACAAAAAGAATCGTAAGCATAGAAAGACTGACAGCCCAGACAAGTCTTTTAGGAACAAGGTCTTTTGCGTTTTCCTTAATGCGTTGTTGTATTCTCGTGTATAAAAAAGGAGAAACATCAACGGTTTTTATTTTATGTAGATCATCAATATTCATGTCTCAATTATTGGTTTAGACGACTTTTAGGATCATTCCCCTCGCTGCTTTCCATTTTTTTTGACAATCCGGCCTTTGCCCTCTGAATAAGCGACTCAACAGCCTTGGTGCTCAGGTTCATTATTTCTCCCACTTCAGCTTGTGTTTTCTGTTCTATTTTGTGCAAAATTAGTGCTGTTTTCTGATTGTCGGGCAACTCGTTTATTTTTTGAAAAATAGCCTTGATCGACTCTTTGTCTTCCATTAAAATTCCCGGGTGGTCAAATGAGGGCGGTTCGTGTTTTAATGTGCTATTATCTTCAAAGAAAAGGCTGGTGAAGAAGGCAAACCTTTTTTTTCTTTGTTTGGAGCGGATGTGATCAAGTGATTTGTTGATCGTTATCCGGTATATCCAGGTTTTGATGGAAGATTCTTCTTTGAACCCGGAGTAAGATTGATGAATTGACACAAAAACATCTTGTGTTATCTCTTCTGCGTCTTCAATGTTTTGAACGTATTGAAGCGCAAGGTTAAAAACCATTTTGCTATGAGCTGTATATATCTCTTCGAAATTCAAATTTGTTTCAGTTCAGAATAGCGGGGAAAAAACGACTGCTCATAAAGACGAAAGAGACAATAAAAGGTTTAATTGGTTTGGGGACGAAAGATGGAAAATCGGCCCTTTTTAAGATGATTCAAATCGACATCCGAAAGGATCACAAACCGTTTTCTGTTCGAGTTTTGTTCTGCTATTGTATAATGATTTTTGCCGATCACCTTGTAAACAATAGCTGTGTGTTGTGGAAATTCTTTCCAGCTGCCATCGGGATAAACCAGTTTAACTTTTTCAAATTGAATAATATCTCCCGGAAGCACTGCGTCTTTGTCGTTATTCAGTTCTTTTCCAAATTCATAGGGAGGGGTCCATTTTGCTCCCGAGCTGTTTAGCGCCTCGGCTGCAAGATCCCAGCATTCGCCTTTCCCAACTTTCTTTCCCATGTGCTTATCACAAAAGGAAATAATTTTTTTATTGATCTCGGGCGTTTCTTGAGCATGAGGCCAAACGAAAAGGGCTATTAGAAAGATCAAGGTAGATTTCATCGGTGTTTGTTTTATTGCTGATTAACGAACGGCAATGTTGTTTCGATTATTTTATCAAAACACCTTTCTTGTTAATATAAGGAACAAGGATAAAGTTTTCTTCTTTGATCGTTTCCGGCAGAAAGATGTATTTTTTATCGTACATCACGCTGTTCTGAAAAAAGCTAACCCAATACTCATTATTTAATCCGAAAACGGATTCATCGATCGGTTCTATTTTCGAAAAGCTTTTTGCCTTCACAACATCCAGAAAGTGGCGCAATGTTGATGTTTTAACCTCCTCGCCATTGTGTTGCCCATATCCGTGGGAGGTTGCTAACACGCCTTCAATGTCCTGTTTTTTTAAATTGATCAGATACACATTCCAAACGGGTTCCGCCAATTCATTTTCTTCTTTAACAACCGCCACAGCAACATCTTCGACTGTGGGAGGGGTAATATCCTTTTTCATAAAAAAATCACTCTATGGGCTTATTTGCCATACATTTCGATGGCTGCATCCAAATAATACATTACATCTTTTGGCGTTTCGTTTCCGCTTGGTTTCTCTCTCTTTTTACCCAAACGAACAACCACCATGTCTTTTTCCGGAATACACAGAATGTATTGACCAAGAATGCCTCGTGCATAGTATATACCTTTTATTTTGTAATCGGGGATCAACCACCACGCATATCCGTAGCGCTGATTTCTTCCTCCTTCATCAGCCAGATCGGCAGGAACAATGGAGTTCATTACAAAGTCCTGGTTGATCAATTGATTACCATTCCATTTGCCGGAATCGAGATATAGTTGTCCAACTCTTGCAAAGTCGGGAGCGTTGGAGTTAAAACAGCAATAGGCTTTTTCCATTCCATCTTTATGATCGAGACTCCATTTTGCCGCATTTTTTGCGCCAAGCGGCTTCCACAGTTTTTTGGACATATATTCGCTTAGTGTTTTTCCTGTGGCCTTTTCGATGATCATTCCCAATAGCTCCGAATTACCGCTTAAGTATTTGAATGTTTTTCCCGGTTCCTCTTTTGCTTCGTATCCTAATGTAAGCTCTTTAATTTCCGTTCCATAATACGCTTGTGCAGGATAGGCAAGTGGGTTGATATAGTCTTCATCGAAATTGATCCCGGAACTCATTGTTAGAAGGTGTTTGATCGTTATTTTACTGTTGTTTCCCTCTCTAAATTCCGGTAGAAAATCGCCTATGGGCTGATCTAAGCTTTTGATCTTTCCCTCATCAATTGCTGCGCCTATCAATATTCCGACAAAGGTTTTTGCCATTGAAAAGGAGTTGCTGTGAGAGTCTTCGCTATATCCATCCCAATATTGCTCATGGATAAGAGAGTCGTTTTTGATGATCACAAACGCAACCGTTCCCAGATCAGAAAAGTTTTTTTCAAGCGAAGCGGGTATTTTGGCGCTGTTGTATTTTGTTGATCTTTTCCAGGCTTGATAGTTTCCGGCAGCTACATCTCTGTTCTCGAAAATTCCAAATTCATCAATGCTTGGTCCGGATCGACCTTTTAAGTAGGTGTTAGCAATGCCCTTGTATAAATAGGTTTTTCCCGAAATAAGAATAGCAAGGTTGAGCACAACAAGTATGATCAAAAACCATTTGCCAATTTTTTTAAGCGTTTTCATGATGAAGGATTTATAGATCAAAAATAAGTGAAATATCGGAATGGTAGAAACAAAAACGCTCTGACAAAACTGTCAGAGCGTTTTTATTCGTTTTAAAATTGATTATTTAGTAATGATCAGTTTTTGAACCGTGTTTTTGTTTTCAGATCTTACAGTTATGAAGTAAGTTCCGGCATTAATGTTTTCAATGTTTAATGAAACAATTTGTCCTTGGTTCACATTTTGAACATTGTTTTCTAAGATCACTCTTCCTGCAATATCGGTAATGCTTATTTGAGCGCCAGCAGAAAGTGCAGACTCAAATTTAACATTCATAGATGCATTAGCCGGGTTTGGATAAATAGCGATCGCATTGTTTAATGATGCATTATCTATTCCTGTGGCGGTATTGATAGTAGCTGTTACTGTATCTCTATCGCTGATACATGTCATTGGAGGCCCCTGAACCTTCCAGTCGTAAAAATAATAATATGCGTTTGTAGTTGTGGCCGACCCAGTCCAACCATTGGTAATGTTGATCAAACCACTCAAAGAGTATGGATAAGCTGCTCCGGATTGGCTTCTTCTAAGCGCAGGCGAAACACCACCAAAATTAGTTTGATTAGTTGTTTGGTCTGTTGTTAAACGGTAACCTGTCCCTGGCGTTAAAGCAAGGTTTAGGGTAACAACGCTTGTATCAACAGGAATATTCACAATTACAGAGTCAATATTCACTCCGGAAGAGTTTTTAAGTAAGATCTTACGAGTACCGGCAGTAGAAGAATAAACCTTCACCGTGTTCAGTGTACATGGTGCAATTACAGTAAAATCAATACCGCCATTCAAACTGGTGTTATAGCTACTTCCTCCTGTGTGGTACAGCTGGCCGGTTGTTAATGGTGCACTCGGATAGGAAAAGCTTTCTTCAACAAAATAGTTTGTTGTGGTGCTGATCACCGGTGTAGTATAGTTTGCGCCTGTTCCTAATAATGTTCCACCGGATGCTTGGTCATACCAGGAAATGTTTGAAGAGTTCGTTCCTGTAGCGGTTAGGTTGAACGATGTTGGTGTTGGGCTAGATTGATCTACACCTGTTGGTGTAGGAGCTGCGCTAACCACCGCATTGTATGCCGGTGAAGTAAATGCTGTACAAAACCCTTGAATTGTAACAGTGTAATTTCCAGAAACAGGAGGGTTAATAGTTTGTGATGTTGATGTGAATCCACCCGGTCCGGACCAAGTATATCCGGCAGCAGCAGAGCTGGTAAGGGTTATCGTTCCTTGGCAAGAGTTGGTGCCAGATTGTGTAACACTAGGCGTTTCATCTGGATTCATTACAGCAGAAACAGAAGGAGAAATGTTTGAACACGCCCCGTTCGTTACCATAACATTAAAGTTTCCAGATGTGCTTGTTGTTATAGATTGTGTTGACGCTCCGGTATTCCAGCTGTAAGAAGAAAAACCGCTGTTCGCTGTCAATGTGAGTGTTTGACTAGTGCAAAAGTAGTATGGACCAGGGATCGTGTTATTGGTGATACTGCACGTTCCTTCAACAACAGATACAAATTGATCAGCATTTAAAGAGCCAAATGTTGTTGTGTTGCCTGATGGCCAATCGATTCGTGCAGAATCAATTGTTGTATTTGCACCCAAGCCAAAGTGTAGGTTGAATGAATTAACTGTTCCATAACTTTCTCCAGAACGAACCTCGCGAATTTGTGTTCCAAATGCACCAAAGATGGTAACACGTGCACCAATAGCATCGTGATTACTTACTGTTCCTGTTAAAGCAAATGTAATAAAGTGGTTTGCATTTTTATTATTCAAATAAAGAACATCATCTGTTGATCCCGGGCTGTTGTAGATGTTTCCATAAGAAGCAAAAATATCGGAAAAGCCATCGTGATTTAAATCACCAACAGCAAAAGAAACCATTCCACCTATTTGTGACATACCAGCATCACCAACGAGTGTAAATGTTTTGTTACCGTTGTTTTTGTATAGCACAAAGCTAGAGCCTGTCACAAAAATATCCACAAAACCATCATTATCAAAATCTTCGAAGAACGATTCTATTGGTTGTGTTCCTGCACCTGTTGTAGAAAAGCCTGTTGTTGAGGTGATGTCTGTGTAATGACCTGTTCCATCGTTTTCAAAAATTTGACTGGCAATATCATGGTTTGTAACCATTAGATCAAAGTCGCCATCATTGTCGATATCACCAAAACTTCCTGTCCATGTTTGATTGTAGTCACCCGCTTCAATTCCGTGAGCAGACGCCATGTCGGTAAAGTTTCCATTACCATCGTTTACAAACAAACGGTCTTTTCTTCTTAGGTCGGTAACGCTAGAAGAGGCTTGACGACAATGAGCGACATAAAAATCTAAGTCACCATCATTATCAAAATCTAACCAAGCGCTTCCATAGTTTCCGGAGTCTGCCGGGTCGCTACCATAAGTTGTCGTGCTAATTTGGTGATTAAAAACAATATTTGGGTGTACAGACCACGTTGGGTGAGTTCCCGACCCAACAACAGAAGTTACATTCACCACCATTGCTCCTGTTCCGGAGTTATAGGAAGTAACTGTTCCTGTCATGTATTTTGTTCCATCATAACCAATTTTAACTGTTTGCCCCACCGTAAAAGTTAAACCAGTTTGAACAGTGAAGCTTTTTGAGCCGGTTCCGATTGTCATAGATGTAGTTGAGTGAGCTAAGAAACGAAGATTTCCTGCTCCATCATTCATATACACCTTTGCGTATGCATTATCATCGCAAACATATACATCATCCCAGCCATCGTTGTTAAAATCGCCACAAGTGATGTTTTGAGTGAAGAAGTTGGAATTTGAAAGAGTAGATTGTGTTTTGACGATTGTTGAGCCATTCCAGGAAAGTTTTGCTAAATAAACCGAGCCATTGGGTCCAGTAACAACATCCTTCCAGCCATTGTGATCAAAGTCGGCAACAGCCATACCCCAAACATTAGTTCCGGAAACATTTCCCAAATTGTAAGAAGTGAAGTTTCCGCTTCTTTGTTGAAGGTCAACCCAAAGATCTTGGGATTGGTCCATGCGAACAATGTCATCAAGTCCATCGTTGTTAACATCAACAACTGTTACACAATTTCCACTGCGCATACCCGTTGGTGTTAATCTGGAATTTGAGTCAGTAAACCCAAATTGTGCGTTTGCATTAACAACTCCAAACACAAGTCCAGAGCCTAATGCAAGAGAACGCATAAAAGTAAATTTATTCATGTGGGGACAAATAAAAAGGTTAATAATTAGTTTTCTAATCGTTTAGAGAGTAATAAAGGAAATAAAAAAATTATGATTTAACAACTTTTTTTGTAGTTATTTTGTTTCCTGTTCGAATTTTAATGTAATAAACACCTCTTGCATTTGGCAAGAAGAAGTTGAATTCAGACTGGTAAGCCGTGTTGTATATAGCATTTACCTTTGCACCGGAAGAGGAATAAACCTCAATGTTTTTGATCAACTCGCCATAAGGCGCAGAAACAAAGACTTTTCCATCCATAGAAATGGTTGGCCAAACATTTATTCCGGATGCGCTTTGGTTCGCAATTCCTGTTATCAGATTGCTTAAACTATCGGCACCAACAAGGAAGGGTGTTTGGTCGGCATTCTGGAACATTGTTTTGAATGTATTGATCGGTGTGGTGTTCAGCGCAAACATTTCATCCAAATATTTTGGAGGTACAGATTGGTAATAAACTTTGGCTTTTGCCATGATGGATCCGTTGAAACCATTTAAAGGAACATGGTAATGAACATAATCTTCGCCCGAGCCTTCCACAGAATTTGTTTTGTTGAAATCGGGATCTGTGTAAGCGCTTCCAACGATCTTAACGGTGTCGTAGGTGCTATGTGATGTTGTAAAGCCTAAAGGAGGAATGCGATTGTCTTTTAATGGATTGGCAGCTCTTTCTAAAACAGTGGTCACATTGGAGTTTACATCACCCATTACCATTTCATAGATCTGCGGAACATTGTTTTGGTTAATGGTATTGTGGTGTCCCTCAAATTGATTGCTTTCTCCCACCACACGATAATCGTTGCCGAATAGGCCGGATTTAAACAACGTATCATTTGTAGTACCAGTTACAACAAACTGTACAACGGCCCTTCTGGAAGGATATCCGGAAGGAAATTTATGCCCGGTTTTGTTTTTTAATTTTACTCTAAAGTATGCTGTGTCGTTAATGGTGCTGTCTAAGAAGAGATTTATATCCAAGCTTTGAAACTTCAACATGTTTGATGTTGCTAAAAGTGTAGAGTCAAACTTTGCATCATCTGCATTGATACCCAAAGCCGCTTTGTTGTTTTTGATCAGATTTAACATAAAATAATTTGCACCGGCAAATGTGTGTTGATTAAACGGAAAGCGACCTTGTAATGATAAAATTCCATTAGCGATCACGACAGGCTCGGAAAGTTTCGGCATGTGGCAGCTTTGGCACTTTGTAGATGTTCCGTTGTAGCTGGAATTTAGGTACTCATGATAAGTTGCTTGCTCTACAAATTCTCCACCGGTCAAATTTCCGGAAAGATCAGCTGTTTGCGTTATAAGTGTGTGGCAAGAGGAACACATTCTGGCTTGACTAACATGGTTGCTGAATACAGGGGTAATTCCTTCGTAGAGCTCCATTGGTCCTGTAAACGGACTTCCAAACGGACCGTATTCCACATGATTGGTGTCGTATGGAATTTCACCGGAAAAGGTTGAGCCAACGCTTGGGGAAATAGCGTGACAAGAACCGCAAGCAACACCATCTAAACCAAGTGAGTCGTTTTCAAGATCACTGATGCCATAATATTGCTGTCCGTGAAACATGGCTGTATACCTGCCCATTGGTGCGTGACAGGATGTACACTTATTTTGTAATTCACCAGCGTGTCCTGGGTTGATCGTGATCTCGTGGCTTACTTTGGCTCTCCATAAAGGATCTTTAGCACTTAGTGCCATCATGGATGTTTGCCAGCGATCCACTAAATTAACATCGCTGCCATCTTCAAGAATATTGGCTTGTTGTATAGAGTCGTATCCGTGGCAACCGGAGCAGTGAGAAGAGTGTAAGAAATATTCTCCCGCCTCAATTGGCGCTCTTTTAAAGCGGTCCTTTAAGGCGGCTATTTCTTCTTCGGTGTGAAATTTGTCTTTTCTTGTTTTGGATGTTGCTGTATTCAGGAAATAAAAACCCGTTGCGAATGCAATAACAACAGTTATGATCGAAATTTTTTTGATGCTCATTTTGTTGTAAAAAAAGAATGTACTTACTAACAAATGTAATAAAATACAAACGCAAAACGAAGCAAAGTGTTTAAAACTGATAAATCTCAGAAAAAGGGAAAGCCCCCCGAACCCCTTCGGAGGGCTTTTTGCAATTAAACTAAACCCCCAACCGCACTAAACAGTCTTAAATACGTGATTTAAAATGTTTGTTACCAAACATGGAAGGATACACCCATCGCAACGAGATCTCAAAGCCCCCTCTTGAAGAGGAAGCAACACGCAGTTTGGATAAATTGACATCATAACTAAATCCAATTGAATAGTTTGAATATTCAAATTTGGCAATAGCAATAAAGGCATCTTGAAAACGATAATAAGCCCCCAAAGAAAATGCGGAAGACTTTTTTAATCCGGTATATTTTGAACCCTCTTGTAAAATGTATTGAAAGGTCATACCAGGATTAACCTCCGTAGCTGCGCCTTGCATAAAGACAATATAAGAAGGCTTTAATACAAGGTTGCTATTCGGCATACCAATAGATGCATTTCCATTTAAAACAATTTTCATATTGAGTCTTTCGGGTGCACCATAAAAAGAGTAGGCCGGGCGATGAGGATGAAAAATGGCAACGCCAATATTTACTTTTCGCGCATTATTTGCCGAGATATAAGCCTCATCGGTTCCATAGCTGTATTGTAAGCCGGCACCAAGATCAAACATTGTAAAGCTGCCGGGCAAATTGTTTTCTCCTGTAGGTGCATTTGCATCATAGGTCATACCATTGTACTGGCTGCCCCATGTAAGTTTTGATGCATTCATACTTCTTTGTCCGAAGCCGGCAATGATGCCTCCAGAGAAAATGCTTTTGTCGTTCACGTTAATAATTCCCGAAACAGAAAGGTTCACCTGATTAGAGCCTAGTGCCGCATCTCCTGCTTTATCGCTGAAAAAATCAACACCTATACCCAGGTGGTGTTTTTTTTCTTTGAGCATTCTGGCATCAAAAGAGAAGGCGTATGTTCGATAAGGAGAACCAATGCTTTGCCATTGATTTTTAAAATTCAAGATCCCCCTTAATTCATGATGAACTCCAACGTTAGCAGGATTTAACTGTACGGGCGTTTCGTCAAATTGAGAAAAGTGAATGTCCTGAGCTCCCGCTGAAAAAGAGATCGCAGAAAGCGCAATGGCAAAAGTCAACCGTTTCATTGTTGAAGAATTAGCAAGGTGTAAATTATACATCTTAAAAAGTTTAGTAGTAGTTTTTCTTTTTAGCGTTAATTAAAAAATAACAACGCAGATCATTTGTGTAGTTTTCATGTTGAGTGTAAGTTTTTAAGTGATTATTTGATTAAAGTAATATTTCCTTGTTTTTTTACTTCTTGTCCGTTAATGGTTGCTGTTAAATAATAAACAAAAACAGCTGCGTCCATTTTCTTTCCTCTGTATGTGCCATCCCATCCATAAGCGGCATCTTTAGTTTCAAACACTTTTTCGCCCCAGCGGTCATAGATGAAGAACTCTAAGTTGGTGATGCAATTTCCCATCACATAAAGAAAATCATTCTGCCCATCTTCGTTTGGAGAGAAGGCGTTCGGCACAAAAAGTTCCCCGCAAACAATATCAACAAAAACAATTACGGTGTCGCTACCGCTACAACCATTTTGAGTTGCGGTAATAACATAGATTGTTGTTTGGGTTGGCGAAGCTGTTGGGTCCTCACAAGTAGTACAGCTCAATCCTGTTGAAGGTGTCCAAAGGATTGTTGCTCCTGCCGGCACAGTCCCGTTTAGAACCGTGTTTGTTCCGGAAAGTATGGTTACATCTGTTCCTGCGCTTACACCGCTTAAGCTTCCTGTTACTCCAACTGTTCCACTGCTTGTTGCTGTACAACCGCTTGCATCGGTTATTGTAACAGAATATGTTCCTGCAGAAAGTCCTGTTATAGAGCTGTTGGTAGCGCTGGTATTCCAAACCGGACTTAATACTCCATTTCCGCCACTGGCGTTCACGGTTGCTGTTCCATCGCTATTGCCACATGTTGCAGGTGTTGTGCTTACAGTAACAACAATTGCTGCCGGCTGCGTTATGGTTACTGTTGTTGAGTTAGAGCAACCAGTTCCATCTGTAGCTGTTACAGTATATGTGCCGGCAGATAAATTGCTTGCAGTAGGATTGCTTCCTGCTCCTCCACTCCAAGAGTACGTTATTGTTCCGGATCCACCTGTTGCACTTGCAGTAGCGCTTCCATTGTTTCCTCCGTTACATAAAATATTTGTTTGTGATGTAATAGAAACACTTGGTCCACCACTACTAGCAATTGTAGCAGTTGTTGTTGCTGTACATCCGTTTGCGTCAGTAGCCGTAACAGTATATGTTCCTGCAGCCTGGTTGCTAATGCTTGCACCGGATAAACTTCCCGGCATCCAGTTATAAGTAATGGTTCCTGTGCCACCACTTGCGCTTGCTGTTGCGGCACCATTGTTACTTCCGCAGGCGGTTGGTGTTGTTGCTGTAATGGAAACAGAAACAGCACTTGTTGTTTGTGTGATCGTAACCGTTGTTGTGCCCGGGCAACTTCCTCCATCGGATGCGGTAACGGTATATGTTCCTGCAGCCAATCCTGTTTGTGATGCACCGGTTAAACTTCCCGGCATCCACGTATATGTTACGGTTCCGGTTCCACCTGTTGAAGTGGCCGTTGCTGCTCCGGTGTTTTGGCCGAAGCAAAGAATGTTTGTTTGTGAAGCAATGCTTGCTGTTGGTCCGCCACTGTTAGCAATTGTAGCTGTGGCTGTTGATGTACAACCATTCGCATCTGTAGTAGTAACCGTATATGTTCCTGCAGCCTGATTGCTGATCGTTGTTCCGGCTAAACTTCCCGGCATCCAAGAATAGGTAACGGCACCAACTCCACCTGTTGAGGTGGCGGTGGCCGATCCATTGTTTGATCCGCAAGTAGCAGGTGTTGTTCCTGAAATAGAAGCTGCAAGAGTGCTTGCCGCTTGAGCTATTGTAGCAGTTGTTGTTGCTGTACATCCGTTTGCATCTGTAGCAGTAACCGTATATGTTCCGGCTGCCTGATTGCTGATGGTTGCTCCGGTTAAACTTCCCGGCATCCAGTTATAGGTGATCGTGCCGGTTCCGCCCGAACCAGAAGCGGTTGCTGCACCTGTTGCTCCTGAACATGCTGTTGGAGTGGTGCTTGATATGGACACAGAAACAGCGCTGGCCGGTTGAGTAATGGTCACTGTTGTTGTGCCCGTACAGCTATTACCATCCGTAGCAGTAACGGTATATGTTCCTGCCGCCAATCCTGTTTGTGATGCACCGGTTAAACTTCCCGGCATCCAGTTGTAGGTGTAAGAGGTGGTGCTGCCGCTGGCACTAACAGTAGCAGAACCGGTTTGGCCAACACATTGAATGTTTGTTGGTGTTCCGGTAACGGTGATCGTTGGGCAAACTGTTGCGTTACAAGGTTGAATACCTGTTAAGGTTGTTATTGTTGTTACTGTTCCGGCATTGTCGGTTACTTGAATTGGTTGTGAAGGGAATGATGCCGGCAAGGTTCCAGAGTTTGTGTTTGTAGAAAAAGTTGTCCAAGATGCCGGTGTATTACAAGATGTAGCCGGCAAACCGCCCACTAAACAGATGTTTACGATCGGTGTCCAGCTTCCACCGCAAGCAGTACAGGTTGCAGAATTTGTTATTGGAGAACTTGATGCAGGAGTAAAATACTGCCAAGTATAAGGCGCAACACCATTTGAAACAGTTAATGTCCCATTTGTTTCTTGACATACATTTAGGGTAGCACACGGAGAAACGACAATTGAAATACTTTCGTTTCCACAGGCAAGAGTGTAAGTGATCGTATGGGTTCCAACGCCAGCTGTTGCAGGGTTAAATACACCGGTTGATGGGTTAACGCCAGGACCACTGAATGTTCCACCGGGAGTTGCAACAGTTAATGTAACTGGTGCAGCACTTGAACATAAAACACCCGGGTTACAAATAGTAGCATCACAACAAGTTAATGAAAGCGGTGCTGCGGCAGTCATATTTACAACCTGTACCGTTCCTGTTCTTGCGCCTGTTGTGCCAGAGGTTCCCGTTGTTCCACAGATCACAACATCGCCTCCGCTTAATACATGAACGTCATATACTTTGTATGTGGTAGCAACAGAAGAAAGTTGGTTAAGGTTTGAGTCGAATTTAATAACAGCATTGCCGGATCCCGCATATACGTTTCCGGATGCATCAATATCCAATCCGCTGTTTTGTACTTGTCCTGTTCCAAATCCACCACCGGTAATTGTTGCTGTAGCGATTATTGCTCCGGTAGCGAAATCACGTTTGTGTAATTGATTCCCCTTATGGGTATATAAAAAGCCATTGTAATATCTGATTGCCATGATCCCGGAGTTGTCCTTTCTCCAATTTTCACATTTATAGCTAAGGCCATAGGAATTGCTTGCATGGAATGCTGCTGTTTGTCCGTTAGGACACAACGTAAAATTCTGAGAGATATAGCCAATCGAGTCGTGTGTCAAATAGGCAAATTTTCCGTTACCACAGGCTGTGATCGACCGAACTTCCTGAGTTGGGAAAAGCTGTCCACCTGTTACCTGAACACTAGCAGTAATGTTTCCACTGTTTACATCAACATCGTAGATGTATGGTAGAGGAGGGAGGAAGCCACCTGTTCCTCCAATAACCAATTTAGATTGGTCACAGTTAAATGAAATGTTCCAGAATTCTGTGGAGGTGAAAATCCCACCGGGACTACCGTTATTCCACACAACCCCTCCGGCATTGTTTACTTTAACAATTGCAGCAACAGAACCCTGAGTAACATAAGAGTTTCCTAAGTTGTCCGTTGCGAATGTTCCCAACCAGGCAGAGGTGTCATAAGGAGTGTTATAGGTCCATTGTAATACACCTGTTGAATTATACTTGATCAATTGCATTGGAGTTACACCACCAATGATATACACGTTACCGGCACCATCTTTTTCGCACTCCCAAACACAGTCCCAAGCAGTAGCAAAAGCCGGTGTTTGTGTCCAAGGGTCGATGATCAATGTTTTTGTATGATCGTATTTTCCAAGTTTAAAACTTGCTGTTTTTCCTTTAATAATAAAAGATGATTTCACAACTTGATTGTGATTATCGGCATAAAATGTTAAAGGTGCATGGTCAACAATGTCGCCAAATTTTGTAGGAACAAGCAAGTTGTTTTTGTTGATGGAAACACTTTTGTCGTACTTCATCTTGATCATGGACGCGTCTGCGCCCGGATGAAGGATAATGGCATATTTGATACCCGACTCAGGGTGGAAGGTATATTCAATGTCAATGTTCGGATAAATGTTCTTGTAAGTGATCTTTTTGAATGCTTTTACATTAGAAACATCTTTGCTTTTTCCGTTTTCCTTGTATGAGTAGGAGTGGTATTCTTTTGTTTCTTGTTCTGCAACAATTTGTACACCAGCATTCGCTCCGTCAAAAAACATGGGTATAACATCCGTTTCGTGCTCTACTTTTCTGCCCTCGTCTTCAAAAGCTTTAAATTCTTCTGCGCTTGCAAACCCTTTTTGTTTGCGCAACTCTCTTTCTTCTTTATCATTTTCCTTTTGCCAAACCTTTAAGAAGCTATATACTAAACCTTTTTGAGTAAAATAGATCTTTGTAGCACCATGATCCATTGCATACAAAACAGGGGCATTGTAGTTTTCAAGACCATTTACTTGAAACTGTCCTTTGTTTTCGATGAACGCTTTGGTTTTATCGTATTTGGCTGTCCACTTTGCTAATGCACTGTTTTGGGCAATTGCACTAGTAGAAAAGGCAAGAATAAAAAGAAGTTTGAATAAAAAATTTGGTCGTAGTCCCATCGTTTTTATATTGAGTGTAAGTGTTTTTTCCAAATCAAAAATAACGCACAAAAAATGTTATACCACACAAAAAATGGTTTATTATTGGAAGTCTGATTTGGAGTTTGTTAAAATAAAAACTATATTTATCAGGCCGTTTAGAAACAAAAAAACAGTTTATTCTTATATTTTAGTGATATGAAACCTTCAGATGACCTCCATCAACTGATCAAAAACCTAAGCATGTCCGAGAAGAGATATTTTAAAATATATTCTTCCCGCCATGTGATCGGCCATAACAACAATTATATTCATCTGTTTGATGAAATCGACAAGCAGAAGGAATATGATGAAGCAAAGATCAAAAGCGTATTTGTTCATGAAACATTTGTGAAGCATTTGCCATCAGAAAAGAATTATCTCTACAACCATATACTTGAAAGCCTCAACGCTTTTCATAAAGACAGAACTTTTCTGACCCGGTATTCCAATATCTTAATGAACATTGAAGTGCTTTACAACAAAGGCCTTTATGAGCAATGTAGAAAAGTGATCCAAAAGGCGAAAAAAGAAGCGTATGCATTAGAAAAATTTTCTATTCTCTTTTTGATCATTCGTTGGGAAACCTTGGTATATGTTAAAGATGAGGATATAAAAGGCTTGCGTAAAAGTTTTGCTGAAGAGCTTCGAATATTAGAAGTGATAAGAATCCAAACGGCTTTGATGCAGATCGCATTTAATATTCAAATAGAGATCTACAATGGAAAGGTTACCAATGCATACATTGAAAAGCAACAGAAAGAGATCAGTAACTATTATCCTCCACAAAAAGGATATAACAGCTTCTGGGCACAATACTATTATCATTCGGCCATGGGTCTTATTTATTCTGTCCAGAAAAAATATCTACAATGTTTTAATTGTTACAAGGATATCAATGTGCTTATGCAAAGTGAAAAACAGTTTATTGTCGATCTTCCGCACATTTATCATACAAACAACAACAACATGGTTAATCTGATGTTTGTTTTGGAGAATTATGATAGAATTTTGCCTTTGATCCAACATCAGAAAGCATTTACAGGGATCTATAAGATTAAAAACCCTGCATTGTCGCTGAAAGTATTCTTAAATACATTTGAGAGTGAATTGTATCTATACTACAAGACAGAGCAATTTGAACAAGGCGTTTTAACAATAAAACGGTTGGAGCCCGAACTTAAAAAAGTGGATATTAAATTTAGCCCTTCATTGTTCGACCTATTCTTTGTGATGTCGGTTGTTTTTTGGGGCAACGAAGATTTTAAAGCTTCCATTAGGTGGCTAAATAAAATACTTAACCATGAGAAAGAGGTCAACTTGCGAAAAGAACTACAGATCAATACGCGTTTATTTTATTTGATCGTACTGTTGGAGAAAGAAGATCTTTTTTTTGAAAATCAGTACAATTCGACTAAACGATTTATGGCCAATGAAAAAGAGTTTAAGAAACAAGCGTTGGTGTTAGAAGCCATTAAGATCCTTTCGGAGCAACGAAGATCCGGTATAAAGAAAAACCGTTTAGTGCAGATCTTATCGGCAATGAAACAGATGGAGAAAAAGATAGGCGTAGAATCACTTAATCCACAATTTGATTTTGAACAATGGGTCGAATTAAAGATGATCAACGAAAAAATAATATAAAATGGTCGAATTTCAATCATTAATAGAGCGTTTTGATAAAAAAGGGGAGAAGACCGGTTGGACCTTTGTTGAAATAACAGGGGAACTGGCGCAAAAGCTGAAACCCTCCAATAAAAGGGCGTTTCGGGTAAAAGGCTTTTTAGATAAACATCCCATTGCTCAGGTAGCACTTATTCCAATGGGTGATGGCAGCTTTATTCTGCCCATGAATCAAAGCATGCGAAAAGCAACAAAGAAAAAAGAAGGCGATAAATTGTCTGTAAAACTTGAAGAGGACACTTCACCAATATTATTAGATCCGGATCTTGTGATGTGTTTAGAGGATGATGAACTAGCGCAAAAACACTTCGAAAAACTAACGAGATCACATCAGAATTATTTTTCGAAATGGATCGCCAGCGCTAAAACAGAAGAAACAAAATCGAAAAGAATTGCTCAAGCCTTGGATGCACTATCAAAAGGTTGGGGGTATCCGGAAATGATCAGAGCCAATAAAAAAGTGAAAGATTAGTTGGTGCCAACCTTTATTTTTTGTCCGGGCATGAGTGTGTATTTGGTGCCGAACTTATTTAATTTCTTAAGTTCATCAACGGTGGTTTTGTTTTGTTGTGCGATCTTGAATAATGTGTCACCCTTCTTTACCACATAGTATTTAAATCCTCCTTGCGTAGTTGTTTTGCTACCTTGAGAAATTTTTGTGTCGTTAGCAGTAGAGGTGTTTGCAGTTGCGCTGCCAGCCTTTTTACCATAGATATAAATGGTTAGTTTTCTGCCGGGTTTTACGGTGCTGCCGGTAATTCCATTCCACTGTTTGATATCTGCTACTGTACAACCATACCGTTTGGCAATGGTGCTGAGGTGTTCTCCGCTTCTAACGGTGTGAATCTTCATTGTTTCTTGCGCTGCAAGAATCGTTTGACTATTCAGCGAATCGTTATTTAATAGGTTATAGATCTTTTCTTCATTTGTTATGAATGCACCCATTTTATTGGCGGGTAGCGTCAGAATACTCACTTCATCAGGCAAAACTGGTATGATCCTTTTTTTGTAAACGGGATTTAAGTACATCAACTCATCGGCAGGAATATCGAGTACGGCCGAGATCTGTTCAAAAGAGATCTGTTTCTTTACGATAACAGTATCCACCTCTAAAAATGTTTTTTTAGGAATAGCAGAATGTAGGTTGTGTTCTGCGGTGTAGTTCATTACATAATTCACTGCAATAAAAGCCGGGACATAACCTTGTGTTTCTTTTGGTAAAAATGGCCGGATCTCCCAATAGGTTTTTTTACCACCACTTTTTCTGATCGCTCTATTCACCGTTCCCGGCCCACCATTGTAGGCTGCTAATACCATTTGCCAGTCGCCAAACAAACCATATAGATATTTAAAATACTCACATGCTGCAATGGTAGATTTGTAGGGATCGCAGCGCTCATCGACATACGATGATACTTTTAATCCATAGATCTTTCCGGTTGGATACATGAATTGCCACAAGCCCATAGCTCCTGCTTTACTTTTTGCTAAAGGATTTAAAGCAGATTCACAAATGGCCAGGTATTTTAACTCAAGTGGAAGATTGTATTTATCCAGCTGTTCTTCAAACATCGGAAAATAGAATTGAGAAAGAGCCATCATTCTGGACACAAGTTCTCTTCTGCGCAAGGTGTACATTTGAATGTATCCTTTTACAACAGGATTGTACTGAAGGTCGAATGGGGAGGCCGCATCCAGCTTAGCTAAGCGCGCTTCGTAAACACCATCATCATATTTTGGTACGGAATCGGCAGGGAATTGATATTTCGGATTCTTTGGGTAAACGATCTTCGCATATCCTTTTTCAAATAAGTTTAGGGAATGTAAACTATCTAATGCAGCTGCGATCGGATCATCCTGAAATTGATCCACAGCATAGCCCACTGGTGCCTGTGCCACAACCTTTAGAAAGGAGAACAGAAATAAAAAAACTATGTATCTAAGTGTTTTCAGAATAATGAATAATAATCGGTTGAAATACAAATATCACAATGATACTCTAAAATATTACAAACGATTAGACGAGTGTCTTATTTTTATACACGAAAAAATGTTAATGAAAAAAGCAGGAAATTAACTTAAGCTTGTAAGTTGCTGAGAAAAAGCAAACAAGCCGCTTTCATCAAACATATTACCCATTAATTGTATTCCAAAAGGCAAACCATTACTATGTTTACCTAAAGGCAGTGAAATGGCCGGAACACCGGTAATATTTGCCTGTACAGTGAAAATGTCTTCCAAGTACATGGCAATCGGGTCGGCTCCTTTTTGTCCGAATTCAAACGCAGTGCCCGGAGTAGATGGCAAAATGATAAAGTCGTATTTGCTTAAAACTTCATTTGTTTTGTTTTGGATCAGTTTACGAACCTTTTGTCCTTTTGAATAATAAGCATCGTAATAGCCGGCACTTAATACAAATGTTCCCAGCATGATCCTGCGTTTCACTTCTTTTCCAAAACCCTCACTTCGAGATTTTTTGTAGGTCGATTCCAGGTCAGTAGCATTCGGACTTCTATAACCGAAGTTAATGCCATCAAAGCGGGCAAGGTTAGAAGATGCTTCCGCTGTAGTTAATACGTAATAGGTCGGAACGAAATAATCAAGGTATGGAAAATCAACAGCTTCAACGGTATGGCCGGCTGCTTTTAATTTCGAAATGATATCTTCTATCTTCTTTTTGATCTCCGGATCTAAACCTTTTGCTTCAATACATTCTTTCAGATAAGCGACCTTATATTTTTTAGAGGTGTCCTTACCCTTAGAGTATTCCGGAACAGGCTTTGAAGAGCAGGTGCTATCGTATTCATCTTTGCCAGCCATAACTTCCATGATCAGGGCTGCATCTTCAACTGTCTTTGTAATTGGTCCGATCTGGTCAAAGGACGAAGCATATGCAATCGCTCCGTAACGTGACACACGACCATAGGTTGGTTTTAAGCCTACCACACCACAGAATGAGGCGGGCTGGCGGATCGATCCTCCTGTGTCTGTTCCAAGCGCAGCAATGCACAAGTCAGCAGCAACAGCAGCAGCAGAACCACCGGATGATCCACCGGGAACACATTTGGTGTTCAGCGGATTCAACACATTTCCGAAAGCGGAATTCTCATTGGAGCTTCCCATGGCGAACTCATCGCAATTGCAACGCCCAATAATGATCGCATCTTCGGCTAATAGTCGTTCTACAACTGTTGCGCTGTAAAGCGACTCGAAATTTTCCAATATTTTTGAGGAAGCGGATATTTTGTGCCCTTTATAACAGATATTGTCTTTTAAGGCAATGACCATTCCCGCTAATTTTCCGGCTGTACCGTTTTTGATCTTCGTATCTACTTCTTTTGCTTTATCTAATGCGGACTGTTCAAATACCTCCAAAAAAATATTTAAAGACGCTTTGTCTTTAATATTTTGGATGTAAGATCGAGTAAGCTCAACACAAGAGATCGCACCTTTTTGAAGGTCGGATGTAAGTTCAGCAAATGAATTGTAGGTCTTCACAAAAAACAGATGGATGGAATGTTATAAAACGCAAAACCCCCATCAAAGGGGATCTTGACAGGTATAAAACGATTAGTCTTTTTTCTCTGGAGTACCGTTTTCTTCGGTGCTTGTACCTTTTGATGCGTCCTTAAATTCTTTAACGCCTTTTCCTAAGCCTTTCATTAATTCAGGAATCTTACGACCACCAAAAAGTAATAAAACAATGATCAAAATGATGATCATTTCAGAACCACCAAGACCAAAAAGACCTAATAAAATACTATTTAACATGATGTATGTTTTTTAAATGCAGTACAAAGATAAGAAAATATCTATTAATTGTTCTTGTATAACCAATCTTCCGGATTAAGTTTTGTTTGACCCTTCCAGATCTCGAAATGCAATACCGTTTTGGCATCGTCATCATCATAGAGAATAGAGCCAATGTTCTGTTTGGTGGTTACTTTATCGCCAACTTTCACATATACTTCTTTCAGGTTTGAATAAACGGTTAAAAACTCACCATGGCGAACTAAAATGAATTGTCCGGCACCCGGCATACTTACTACACCCTTCACTTCTCCTTCGAACACCGCACGGGCAACAGATCCATTGTTGGTGGTGATATCCACACCATTGTTATTGATATCAATGTTTGGCATTAATGGGTGCGGATGGACTCCGAATTTCTCACTGATGATGCCTTTTGCCACCGGCCAAGGTAATTTGGCTTTGTTGCTCGAGAAATTATTCGACAACTGTTGAGCTTCCGGAGTTAATAAAAGTTTGGTTGGCTTCGGTTTGCCTTTTGGTGCTTCACTCACTTGCTTTTCCAACTCCTTTTCAATGATCCGCTGAATAGCTTGTTGTAATTTTTTAGCATCTTCTTTTTTCTTTTCCAGATCTTTTTTAAGCTTGTTTTCCTGTTGTTGCAGCGATGAGAATACTTGTTCTTTTTCTGTTTTTTCGGTGGTCAGGTTTTTCTTTTCTTCTACCTCGTTGCTCAGGAGGTCGCGTTTGTCAGCCTTTTTAGTTTCTAATTCTTGTACTTTTTGATTCAGATCTTTTTGTGTGCCAACGATCATTTCTGCTTGTTTGTGACGGTAGTCGCTATATTGCTGCAAATACTTTAATCGCATATATGCTTGCTGAAAATCTTTGGCGGCAAACACATACATTAATCGACTATATGCATCTTGATTTTTGTAAGCATAATAGATCATCTTTGCATATTCTGCTTTTAGTTTGTCCAGATCCGATTGAAGTTTATTAATGCTTTTGTTGTTTTCCTCAATATTTTTATTGAGCATATATATCTCATTGTTAATAGTAGCGATAAGTTCCTCGCGTGCGCTGATCTTTTTATTGAGGATCACCAACTGATTCAAGGAAAGCTTTTTATTTTTTTTGGTTTCGGCTAACAGCTGATTCGTTTTTTCAATCTCTTTCTGAAGCTGTTTTTTCTTGTTCTCGAGCTCTTTTTTGGTTTGCTTTTGGGCATGCGAAGGCAATGTGCTCAGCATGAAGAAGCACAGAATAATGATTGCGGATAAAACAGATCTATTTTTCTTTATAAACAACTTGCTCATAGTTATCCGGAATTTTAAATGGAAACGATTGCTCTTCGTTAAGTGCTATCTTCGTATAATTGATATCTATCAGAACGGATTTTTTAGCGATAATAGTATATTTTATTTTTTGAGGAAATTGTTGTGTTGTATCAACGGTATTGGTATAATCTGTGAATTGTGCATCAAAGCTTCTGTCGGGATTAAATTCATAGAAAAGAATCCGGGAGATCTTATAATTGTCGGGTAGCATGTAAATACTTTGTGCCGGCTCCTTCAGCTCTTTCCCCTTTTCCATTACTTTTCTCAGCTTGTATTTACGAATGGTTCCAAGTGTATACTGACAATTATCCACACCCGATTTGATCTTCTCATCTTCATCGTAAAACTCAACACTGTTACCAACCAATAAAGATTGCAGCATTTCAAAATCCAATTCGGTATTCAATAGTTTACTGATATAGGCATAATCCCCTTTAAAGTATTGATTTTTTAATCTATTTAAAAACTTGACGGTGTCTTTTGTGATCAATACCCGCGCACCCTCTATTCCCAGCTTTGAAATGGATAACCAAAGTATGCTGTCCTTTTTTAGACGCATGGTTACCGTAAATGAGTTGGATGAGCTGTCGATGGTTGATTCAACATTCAGTTTTGCATTTAACCTGTCGAACTTGAATTCATTCTCTTTCAGGTTTTTCGTCAACATTCGACTTGATTTTAATTCCAACAAACATTTACCGTTATTCAGAGCTATTTGCTGCTGATTTTTACAGGAACTGAAAATCAAAACAAACAATAGAACAACGAATACAGACAAAAATGAGCTGTCCTTTATTTGTGAAATATATGTTGTTCTAAAATTATTCATATAGTTTTTTATCGTTGATCTTTTTGTCTATCAACGGGCCGGCTCCTCCGGCCTTTTGTGCATCTTTCCAAAATTTATGCGCTTCTTCCTTATTCCCTAATTGATACAAAACATCACCATAGTGCTCCAATAAAGTTCCATTGTTCTTGCCTCCATTATCGATCGCCTTTCCGATCCAGGTCTTAGCATCTTCGTATTTCCCCATTTGATAAAGGATCCAGCCGTATGTATCTTGGTAAGAACTGTTGTTGGGCTCTACCTGATTACACTTTTTTGACAAGGCTTCTGCTCTTTCTAGGTTTACTTTCCGTAAGGACAAATAATAGGAGTAATTGTTTAAAACATAAGCGCTGTTAGGGTCGATCTCTAATGCTTTTTCATAGGCTTCATCAGAAGCGGAGTGGTTTTTTAATTGATTTTGTGCATCACCGATATTCGCATAAAATTGCGCTAAAAGAATGTCGTTACCAAAAACAAATTCTTTGCCTTCTGTTAGTGCATCTATTGCTTCCTGGTATTTTTTTAATTGAATATTAGCAGCACCATTAAAGAAATAGGGAATGGGCTGGTTAGGAAAAAGCTCCATCGCCTCTTTACTGTCTTTTTGTAGTGATGTATAATCATTAAGTTCCGAATCGATCACTAACAGCTGATTCCAGATAGCATATTTTTCTTTATCTAACGCAATTGCTTTTCTGAATTGCTCTCTAGCCTCTTCATTCTTTTTATCACGATATAAAAAATCGCCATAGATCGAGAAGGCTTTAGCTTCGTTCGGGTGAACCAGAACGATCAGTTTGCACAGCTCATCGGCATCAGATTTTAGTTCGGGATAAACTTCGGTGATGGAATAGTAGGAGAGCAAGATCTTCACCTTTGTGTCAATGTCTAAGTCCGGACTTTTAAATGCCAGCCTGATCTCTTCAAATGCTTTTTCGTTCTGTTTTTGTGAACGGTAATAATCAGCTAATGATAAGTGTACATAGGCATTTGTTGGGTCAACTTTTAAAAGATCGTTATAAGCATCAAATGCTTTTTCGGGTTGTCCTTTGTCTTGATATAATTCCCCTAACATTCCAAAGTATTTAGCATCTTTTGGAAATGCTTTGATCAATTTATTAGCTTCATCAATGGCTTTATCATAATTTTTAGTAGCACGGTAGATCTTTAGTTTCTGCATGGAAACCTCTTCGGTAACACCCGTGCGCGCCTCCACACGGTCATACACTTTTAATGCATCACTTGTTTTTCCCTGATAGAGATAGGCGTTTGCTAATTCGTAATACAGTTCCGGTCTTTCGGGAAATTTTTTAACCAATGTTTCGTACACCTTTGCGTATTCAGCAATGTTTTTGTTCTCTTTTAAACAGTCGGCATACAGTTGCTGATACCAAATGTTATCGGGATCAAGTGTTGCGGCTTTTTTGCTGTAAAATAAGGCTTGGTTCTTATTGTTTTGAAAAGAATAGATGCTGGCCAGCTCGTACATGGTAGCAGCACTATTCGGGTTGATCCTTAGAGCCTGACTGTAATAAGTTTCAGCTAGCTCATAGTTTCCAAGCACCTTTTCTTTATTCGCATTAAAAAAAAGATATTCAAAATTGACACGGTCTTTATCATCTAGTGTTGAGGTGTTCTTTTTGTCGCCCCCGCCACCAGATGTGCCACCACTTGTTTTACAGGATGTTAATCCGCCAACAAGAGCAAATGCTAATGTGAATATAAAAAAATATGTAGTGCTCTTGTTTTTCAATTTTTATCGGATCGTACTGTAATCGCTTAAACTAACATCGTTTGATTTACCGGTGAATTCAGCATAATTACCGATCATGGAATTGCTTAATTCAGCATTTTTGATCTTACTGTTTGTTTGAATGATGCTGTTCTTAACAGTAGAATTCTCTATTATCGTATTTGCCCCAATAGATGCGTGTGGTCCAACAACTGCGTTGATGAGTTGAACACCCTCTCCGATGAAGCAAGGTTCAATAATTTGTGAGCTGTTGTTCTTTACACTTGCATGCACCAATGTTTCTTTTCCTTTTATAAACTCTAAAATGCGGGAGTTGGTATAAACGGTTGCATCTTTGTTTCCACAATCGAGCCATTCTGTAACTTTTCCCGGACTGAATTTTGTGCCTTTTGCTTTCATGTTTTCCAAGGCGTTTGTAAGCTGGTATTCTCCTTTTTCTTTGATGTCGTTATCCAGCAAATACTGTAGCTCGTTGCGTAAATAGTCGCCATCCTTGAAATAATAAATTCCAATGATCGCCAGGTCAGATACAAACTCCTGAGGCTTTTCTACAAAGTCGGTGATCACATTGTTGGCATCTATTTTTACAACACCAAAAGGTTTTGGGTCTTCTACTTTTTGAACCCAAATGATCCCTTCTTGAGAAGAATCCATTTTAAAATCGGCCTTGAACAAAGTATCAGCGAAAGCCACAACCACTTTACCTGTTACACATTCTTTTGCACACATGATGGCATGTGCAGTGCCTAATGGTTCATCCTGATAAAAGATGCTTCCTTTGGCGCCTAAGCTTTCTGCAACCTTTACAAGGTTGTTCTCTGCTTCTTTTCCAAAGCGGCCAACCACGAATGCGATCTCATCTACTTTTTCGTCACACACTTTTGTAATGTCTTCTACGATTCTTTGTACCATTGGTTTTCCAGCGATCGGGATCAATGGTTTTGGAGTTGTTAGCGTGTGTGGGCGCATGCGTTTGCCCATGCCGGCCATTGGGATAATTATTTTCATAAAATGTGTTTTATTTTTTTCCTGTGCTTCCAAAACCACCTTCGCCTCTGGCAGTTTCTTCGAGCTGTTCTACTTCTGTCCATTCGGCTTGTTCGTGTTTGGCGATCACCATTTGTGCAACACGTTCACCATCATTTATTGTAAATGTTTCTTTTGATAAATTCACCAGTATCACTTTTACTTCTCCTCTGTAATCGGCATCAATCGTGCCCGGAGAGTTAAGTACGGTTAGTCCGTTTTTAAATGCCAACCCGCTTCTTGGTCGCACTTGTGCTTCGTAACCTAAAGGAATCTCCATGAACAAGCCGGTGGGAACCAATGCCCTTTCAAGTGATCCCAGAACGATCGGTGCATCTAAATTAGCACGAAGGTCCATTCCGGCTGCGGCTTGTGTAGCATAGCTAGGGAGTTCGTGTTTGGATTTGTTTATAATTTTGATCTTCATGTTAAGCTAATTTTCTGATCTGTTTTTTTTCTGCCTTCCAAATAAATGCAACAAAAGCCAGCAATAGAGTATTGCCAACCAATAGGTTTATCAGTGCAGATTCTGTTTTTAAAAAGAAACAGATAGCATACAAAATTAAAGATAAACCTAAGTAGCCCAGTATGCGTTTCAAATCATAATTAACAGGGTAATGTTTATTACCGAGGAAATAGGAGAGGATCATCATTCCCGCATAACAGATAAGCGTTGCCCATGCTGAGCCCATGTAGCCGATACGCGGGATCCAATAAAAGTTAAGAGAAATGGTGATAATGGCTCCAAATATGGTTAAGAGCGCTCCAAAATGGGTTTGTCCGGTTAGTTTATACCAAATGGATTGATTGATGAATATCCCTAAACAAAGGTTGGCCAGCAGCAAAATGGGAACAACACCCATTCCTTCACGGAATTTTTCACCTACAAAGAACTGTATCCAGTCGATGTTGGACATGGTACCTAAAAAGATCATGGAACAAACGATCACAAAATACTTCATGATGGCAGCATATACCTGTTTAGAGTCTTTTTCCTTGGATTGCTTGAAAAAGAAGGGCTCTGCGGCAAACCGGAAGGTTTGAATAAAGATGGTCATGATGATCGACACCTTGTAACACGCGCCATAGATACCGGTTTGGTGTAGGGCCTGATCTTCAGGAAGCAAATGGATCAGGAGCACCCTGTCCAGTGTTTCATTGATCATTCCTGCCAATCCGGCAACAAGAAGTGGAAGTGCATAGCGCATCATCTGTTTCCATAGAGCCGAATCGAAAATATACTTTGGTTTGATGATCTCGGGTGAAAGTAAAACGAGTGCAGAAAGACTAGCGATCAGGTTGGAGATAAAAATGTAGCCAACACCGATCTCCGGTTTATAAAAGAGATCCACAAAGCCTTTGTAGGACGATTCTTCGGCTTCGTAAACCGATTTGCAGAACAGAATAAAAAATAAATTCAAACCAATGTTAATTGCAATATTCAGCGTTTTGATGATTGCAAAGCGTTTTGCTTTTGCTTGTTCACGCAGTCGTGCAAAGGGAACTGCTGTTAGTGCATCGGTAGCTATAATGATCGCAAACCAGGTAACATATTCGGGATGGCCTTTGAAACGTAAACTTTCGGAGATAGAATGGGAGAATGTGCTGGCAAGAATAATAAAAGAAGCACTTGACACAAACACAGAAATAAAGGCAGTTGTATACACTTTTTCTTTGTCGTTCTCCGATTGAGAGAATTTGAACAATGCGGTTTCCATGCCATAGGTTAGAAATACCAATAGAAAAGAAACGTATGCATAGGCCGATGTAACCACACCGAACTCTTCAGTAGAATAATTGTAAGTATAAAGTGGAGTTAAGAAATAATTTAAGAGCCTGCCCACAATTGTAGGTAAACCATAAATAGCGGTTTGTGAGGCAAGTTTTCTTAAAGGATTCAAAATTCAGTTTAAAGTTTTGGTTTTTAAAATTAATGAGAATACTTGCGGGGCAAGTCCCACTTAACAACTTTTAACTGCTTCTATTTTCCGGGAAAATTGGCTTTGCGTTTTTCTAAGAAAGCGCTTGTGCCTTCTTTGAAATCTTCTGTTCCAAAACATTTTCCAAATTCATCGATCTCTACTGCGTAGCCGTTTACTCCATCAGTGTAATTCGCATTTACAGCACGAATAGCGCTTGCAATGGCAACAGAAGACTTGGAAAGGATCTTATTGGCGATCTCATTACATTTTGCTAAAAGCTCTTCCTGTGTTACAACATGGTTTACCAAGCCCCAGCTGAGTGCATCGTTGGCGCTGATCATGTCTGCTGTCATGATCATTTCCATCGCTTTCCCTTTTCCAACTAATTGTGCTAAACGTTGTGTTCCACCATATCCGGGAATAACACCCAATGAAACCTCCGGTAATCCCATTTTAGCATTGTCGGAAGCAACACGGATGTGGCAACTCATGGCCAATTCCAAGCCACCGCCTAATGCAAAACCATTCACTGCTGCAATAACAGGAGTATTCAAATTTTGAACAAGATCAAACAGTTTTTTATGCCCTTCTGCGCTTAATGCTTTCCCTTGTTCCACGCTAAAGCTGGCAAATTCAGAAATATCGGCACCGGCAACAAATGCTTTTTGTCCGGATCCTGTAATAATGATCGCTTTTATGGAAGTGTCTTTGTCGGCAGCACTGAAAGCCTGACTCAACTCATCAATTGTTTTTTTGTTTAAGGCATTTAATTTATCCGGACGATTGATCGTGATCGTTTGTATGTTGTTTTCGGTTGTAACTAAAATGTTTTCGAAGCTCATAAGATTAAAAATTTCTGTGTTCTTTTACGTAATTGGTAATGTATTCAATGATCTCGTTGGTATCTGTTCCCGGAGGAAAAAGCTTTCCAACACCCATTTCGTTCAGTTTTTTGATATCTGCGTCCGGAATGATACCGCCTCCGGTAAGAAGCACATCATTCAAGCCCTTTTCTTTCATTAAGGTCATGATCTTTGGGAAAACCGTATTATGTGCTCCGGAAAGAATGCTAACACCAATGGCATCCACATCTTCTTGTAAAGCAGCATTCACAACCATTTCAGGTGTTTGGCGCAAGCCGGTATAAATTACTTCCATGCCGGCATCACGTAAAAAAGAGGCAATTACTTTAGCTCCTCTGTCATGTCCGTCAAGACCAACTTTGGCAACTAAAACTCTTATAGGTCTGTTCATATATTCGATTCAAATTGTTGGTTACGAATATACAAAAAATACAGCTTTTGACGATTAAAAAATTAGATGCTATTCCTCCTTTTTGTAGCAAGGAAGAGAAACAAAAAAAGTGGTGCCTTTATTGAGTTCTGTTTCGAAGTGGATCTTTCCTCCAAAGCTTTCAATGATACTCTTAACCATGGCTAGTCCAAGTCCCATGCCTCCGGTTTTGGTAGTGAAGTTCGGCATGAATATTTTGTCGATCACATCATCCGGAATGCCGGATCCATTATCTTTAATACTGATCAGATAATTCTCGTTTTCTTTTTGAAGAAGAATGTTTATCTGTCCCCTTTCTCCTTCTGCGATAGCTTGTGTCGCATTTTTAATAAGATTGTTGAACACGCGTAACAGTTGTTCCTTATCTGCCATTACACAAGCATTTTCATCCGTTTGATTCTCGAAAATGATTTCTGCATCGCTGGCATTGTCAAACAAATGAACGGTATTGGCAATAACTTCAGGGATATTGATGCAAACCAAATTGGCCTTTGGCATTTTTGCAAAGTTGGAGAATTCTGTTGCGATGCTCGATAAGGTGTCGATCTGTTCAATGATGTTTTGTGTTAATCGCTCCATCTTTTGATCCATATCAGGCGCATCATCTTTGTATGCTCTTTGTAAGTGTTGTACACTCAGCTTCATTGGCGTAAGCGGATTTTTGATCTCATGTGCTACTTGCTTGGCCATTTCCCTCCAGGCACTTTCTCTTTCGCTTCTGGCAAGCAATTCGGCACTGCGCGACAATTCTGCGATCATACGATTGTACTCACTTACCAGATTCCCGATCTCATCTTTTTCATGCCATGCGATGGGTTCGTTTGTTTTCCCCAATTTGATGTTACTCAATTTGTCCTGGATCAACTTTAATGGTTTTGTTACATAATTGGAAATAAGGATAGCGGTAATAATTGACAAAGCGAAGAGTAATACATAGATATTGATCAGTGCTACCAAAAATCCGGAGATCTCTTTTTCCAATTCGCTTTGTTTGGCAAAATAGGGGATATTCAAATAGGCAAGCGCTTTTCCTTCTTTGTTTTTAAAAGGAATGTAGGACGATAGATATTTGAGTTTTCCGATCCGTTCATCGTGAATGAACTCCGTTTTTTTAGCAATCGCAATTTGTGTATATGCTTCCGGATTCATTTTTTTGGAGGTCAAGCCTTCGTCAAAAACTTTGTTTCGCGATGAGGCATAGAGGTTTCCTTGCGTGTCATACACATTGATATCTGTAAAGAAAACAGAAGAGATCTTTTTTAAGACAAAACTTGTGTATTCTGTAAAATCAGGAGTTATAGCCGTTTCATTTTCAAATTTTGACTCCAGTTCCATTAGAACAGAATGTGTCTTTTCACTGATACTTTCTCTGTTCTTCGTTTCAAATTGTTGTTGAATATAGTAGATGGTTCCACCTCCAAAAAGAGCGAGCGATATTAAAACGATCAACACCAGCAAGGCTTGTATCCTATTCTTAAAACTAATATTCTCAATGATCTTACCTAAAACCAGCTGACGAATGAAGAGGATCGTTAACAGGAGTAAACTAAAAAAAGTGAAGAGGTAAGAGAATGTGGTTGCCTTCTCGATTGTTCCCCCATATCGTTTGCTTAATACAATTTTAGTGCTTGTATCAGGTGTATACACCAGGTGTCTGTAGCCATCTTTTATGATGATCTCAAAGATCTCACTTGTGTTTTGGTAGTCGGCAGGCGTATAGTTATAGGATAATTTACCATATTGATTGATCAAAACATTGTTTTTGTATTTTGCGTAGGCATAGTTGTTAATGTCTTTTGTCAATCCAATGTTTTGATCCAATAGCAATTCAGGGAATCCGATCTCATCGGAATTAAATTTGGCGTCCAATTCCAGATAAAGTGTTCCGAATTTGGTGTTCTGTTTTAATGAACGCCACATGTTGATCTTTGCGATATAATTGATCTTTCCGGAGGAATTGTTGATGAAAAAAAGATTTTCATTCAATGTTTTAACGCCTTTGTTGTTGATCAACTCATCGAAGTAAAGATTGTTGTCGAAATGTGGTAGCGGTGATTTGATCGTAGGCACACACATGCTGTCGAACAAAGCGATCTTAACATCGTATTTATCCCAGAAACCACTGAAATATTGTTGTTGTATCCGTTTTTCGAACTCGGAAAGCTGTTTTTCTGTCCCGGAAATATAGGAGCTTAGGACAGAATCCTTACCGATCTTTTGTTCAATATCCGAAAACAACATTTCTGCTACAGGATCCTGTTCTGCTGCGAGCTTTTCAGCTTCTATCTTTTGGCTCTCTATTTCTTTGATGTCGCTATGTTTGATAAACACATGCACGGTATAAATCGAGAAGAGGAATACCAGAAAAACAACAATTGAAAAAGTAAACTGTTTTTGCTTGAAGAGGAATAAGATCAGTATTAAAAACAAAGGCCACAAAATGACTATAAGGTCTAATATTCCTAAAAGGTGCGATATGGCAATGTGTATAGTTGCCGCCAAACCAAGGATAATAACAGGCGTTTGAGCATTGATTGTTATTCTTTTGATCATTTGAACAAACTTGTGCGTAAAAAGAAAATACACAAAAAGTAAAAGAGAAACAATAACAAGTGCTACTAATGAATACCAGTTTAGGCTGAACAGGTTGTTGATGGTAAATGGAATGTTTGAGTTTTTGATCAACCCCACCAACAATTCATTGATGATCCAACTAAACCAGAAGAAACCCAGCGAAAGACCAAATATAAGGATCGTTTTTCTTTTGATGCCATCGATAAACTGTTCTGCATTAAAGCTATCATAGGCATAAAAGGTGAGATGGAACAACAATAATGAATTGATAAGTAAGTCGCCAAGTGACGTGAGCCAAATAGAATTCGCATCGGCAAAAATGGTTGGACTGAATAACTCGATCGAATAGAAGCTATGTGGAATAGCCAGTTTGATAGACACATAGCGCAAGATCACGATCGTGCTGATATAGGCAATAACACTCAAGCGTTTACCAATCTTTTTTTCAAGCACTAAAGAAACTTTTTGAAGAAAAACAAGCAGCATGATTATGCCCATGAAGCTGAATAGAATGGATAGGTAAGTAGAGCCCGATACTTTATTATTGGCGGGATTTAACATCAATGAAAACAAATAGTTATCATTCATGTTGCGGACATCGATAGCATCTTTAACCGGATCGGTATAGAGTTTTGTTTCGGCAGGAAGTGTAAAATCCTTTTGAAACTCATTGTTCAGGTAGTTGTTCTGATAGGGATATTCGTTCTTGATGAGCACTAAACCAACAATGGTTTTAGTGGTATTGGCATTGGTATGCGGCCGCATCACTTCAAACCAGCCGTTCTTTAGCTTAACGATCCGTGTGTCCAGACAAACTTCCCGGATCCAGTTTTCAACAGCAATGGAATTGTCGCTCCAAAATTTCAAGGTATCGTTCTCATAGATCAAAAGAGCGAGGCCTTCTTCATTGAGCAGGTTTTTATAAGCAGCATTATAATTTGAGAAAAGCGCTTCATAGCTTTGGGTTTCCGCTGCTTTTGCTAACAGCAGCATTTCCTCGTTCAGCCGTGTTTCCTTTTGATGAAGCGTTGTTTCGAAATCGCTTAATGTCAGTGTTTTCTCACCTGTATCTTTTGTAAAAAAAAGCTGTGCCAGTCCAAAGAAGAGGATGGACAAAAAGAGAAAAGAAAGTTTATTTTTAAAAATCTTTTTCAAGCGTTGCTTTTTCTTTATTTTTACTACGTAAGCAAAAGTACGGTTTTTATTATTTTCGGTCTTTAAAGCCTCATAAATCATACCAGTTATTATGAATAAACAAGCATCAAAATCACAAACAAAAGCAGCATTTTGGGAAAATTTGTCTTTTGATTCTTTTAAACTTCAGGCGCTTATCCTCATCTTCATTGGCTTCTTCATCTATGGCAATTCTTTTAAAAACGAATATGCATTAGATGATGGCATCGTTATCATTAAGAATGAATATGTTCAGCAAGGATTAAGAGGCATACCTAAAATTTTAAAGACCGATTCTTACGACAGCTTTTATAAGCAAATGAATGCCAAGCAGCAGTTGTCGGGAGGACGTTACCGTCCACTATCGGTGGTAACATTTGCTATTGAGGAACAAATTTTTGGCAATGGCGATAAAGAATCTCCATCCGAAACAGTAACAATGGTCCGCCATATGTTGAATGTGGCCTTTTACATTCTATCGGTGATCGTTTTACTTCAGTTTTTGAGAACATATATTTTTAAAGAAAATACCGTCATTCCTTTTTTAACGTGTTTGATCTTTCTAATTCATCCTCTCCACACAGAGGTGGTTGCCAACATCAAGAGTCGTGATGAGATCCTTTCTTTTTTATTCATCATACTCACGTTCATGAAAGCGCTTCAGTATAATGAATCGAAACAAACAAAATACCTTGTTTGGTCTCTGGTATTTTATTTCCTGGCTTTGTTATCAAAAGAATACGCTATTACATTATTGGTTCTTTTGCCTTTATTGTTCTATGTATTGCTGAAAGATACGTTTATAGGATCGATCAAAAAGACCATCCCGTTTATTTTTGTGGCCGTAGTTTATCTGTTGATCCGTTTTTCTATTGTGGGTGTAGGTAGTACACAAGAAAATACCGATGTGTTGAACAATCCTTACATGTTTGCAAGTCCAACGGAAAAATTAGCAACGAAGATAGAAGTGCTCAATCACTATTTAAAGTTGATGTTCTATCCCTATCCGCTTTCCAGCGACTATTCCTATAGCACCATTCCTTATACTAGTTTCACTGATCCCAAAGTGTGGTTCTCTATTGGGCTTACATTGCTATTGATTGTGTTGACACTTTATTTTTTTAAAAAGCGGAATATCCTTTCATTCGCTTTAGCCTTCTATTTATTACACTTGTTCATGATCTCCAATTTGGTAATGGATATAGGTGCAACCATGGGAGAACGTTTGGTCTATCACTCTTCTTTTGGCTTTGCCTTCGTGATCGCTGTATTGTTTGATCTGCTCACAAAAAAAATGAATTCCAAATCGAAGCAAACCGCTTTGATCGTTTTTGGGTTATTAATCACTTTGCCTTCTGCATCCATTGTAATGGAGCGTAACGATGCCTGGACCAATGATAAAAAACTTTTTACCACTGATGCCTGGACGGTTCCCAATAGTGCTTTGGTGAATGGTAATGCGGGAAAAGCGTATGTTGACCTATCGGAGATGGATGCCAATAAATCAATGGAAAAAGAATTGCTCGGAAAAGCATTATTACATCTGCATCGTTCCGTTAAGATACACGACAAATATGTGAACGGCTATTTGAATTTGGGTGTTGTTTATTTCAAGCTCAACAATTACGTGAAAGCAGAGGAATATTGGCGGATCGCTCAAAAGATCTATCCGAATAATCCGTTCTTAAAAAGAAACTTTGGCGTATTGGCAACAACCTATTTCAATGATGCGATGAAAATAGGCTCAAAAGACGTTAGTAAAGCCATTAAAGGCTTAGAAAAAGCGTGTGAACTGGATCCGGGCAATGTGGAATATTGGTATAATTTGGGTGGAGCAAGCTTTACGATCAAAGACTATGAGAAAGCAAAACAAGCCTGGACACGTACACTTCAATTAAAGCCCGACCACTTACAAGCACAACAGGGAATGAGTGCTATTCCAAAAGAGTAAGATTTTACTTTTTTCGGTTTTTATGTTTTGAATAGTTGCTTCAACTTTGCGACATCAAACCACATTTATTTATCTATTTATGAAAAAAATTATTTTACTAGTTGCAGCAGCTATTATCGGCTTTTCAGCACAAGCACAATCTTTCAAATTCGGTACCATCACGGCTGATCTTGGAACAGGTTTCGGGATCTATGGTATCCGTGCGTATTCACCGATCAATAAAGAGGAGCATTCCGGAATTGGAATTGTTGGAACGCTTCCGTCATTCAATGCGGAGTTTGGTCTTACAAAGTTTTTAGGTGTTGGTGGTCGCTTTAGAAGAGGAACCTATGGAAAAAGCGGAACCAATGTCTTACGTGGTAATGATATTGTTGGTCGCGTAAATTTTCACTTGGCAAACAAGAGCGATAAATTTGATCTTGTTATTGGAGCCGGATATGGCATGAGTTCATTTGGTGGCGATATCAGCGATACGGAATATATCCGCACAAAAGGAACGGTGTTGAACATTCATGTTTCACCTCATCTTTATTTCGGAAAATATGTTGGAATGTTCTTAAGTTTAGGATACAACAAACACATGCTAAACAATAACATTCAGATCAAAGATGAAACAGGAAAGCTTTGGTCGGAAGCCGATGGAGCGACTTGGAACATGGGCGGTGTATATTTTGAGTTTGGCGTTGTAGGGAAATTTGATCTGTTTAAGAAAAGCGAATAATGAATAAAAAAGGCTTCTTAGTTTTAAGAAGCCTTTATTTTTTGTTCGATTGCAGTGGTGGAAAATCCATCGAGGAAGGTGATCGTTTTTACTTCTCCTCCATTTGCTTTCACGATGTCAGAACCCACAATATATTTTTTACTGCTCTTGTCGGTTTCATTGGCATCATAATCAGCACCTTTTACCAATACGTCCGGTTGAATATGATCGATCAACTCAAAAGGTGTGTCTTCATCAAAAATGATAACACCACTTACAAAATGTAAGGATGCAATGATTATAGCGCGTGTTTGTTCATCTTGTAATGGACGGGTAGGCGATTTTCCTAAACGTTTTACGGAAGCATCGCTATTGATCCCTACAAACAGTTTGTGACCCAGATCGCTTGCTTTTGCAAGATAATCAACATGTCCGCGGTGAACAATATCAAAACAGCCGTTGGTAAACACCACTTTTTCTCCTTTGAATTTTGCTACAGCAACTGTTTTTACAATTGTCTCTTTTGTCTGGATCTTTGCTTGAACAACATCCAATGCCGGCAATTTTTGATTAAAAGGAACCATATCTAAACAATTTTTTTGTTCTTATTCATGATAGGTAAAAGTATCAATGATACCAATCCTAAAACGAGTATCAATGCTATTTGTGATGACCAAACCGACCAAGCAAAAGCAAAAGCACTTGTTTCGGATGCAAAATAAACCGTTGTTAAAATCTGTATCACAATGGCTTGATATACTCCTGTTCCGCCCGGAACAACAGCAATGGCAAGACTGCCAAAGAGGGTGATGACCATTGCTACAATAAATGATAAATGCGACAGATCCTCAAATGCGAAGAATACGACATATACCTGTAACACATACAAGAACCAGATCATGATGGTTTGAAAAACATAGAACCAGGGGTTCTTTACATTTTTGATGCTCAATATTCCATCTCTTATTCCGGCAAAAAACGCTTTTGCCTTTTCGGAGAACAAGCCTGCGATCTTTTTACGGAAGTAAATAAAAGCGATGATCACAAGCAAAAGAATAGCAATTACAGCGATCAGCAGCACTTTCTTTTCCATCAGTTTATCCAGCTTTCCTAAAAATGGAGTAAAGATCATTTCATCGGCAATGCCATAGATCTTTTTAAATTCAAGGGCAAGCGTAAGGAAGAAAAGTACAAGCAAACAGATGATATCTAAAGCCCGTTCGGCTACTACAGAACCAAATCCTTGTACAAATGGTACATTGGAATAACGGTTCAACACACCACAGCGGGTAGCTTCGCCTATTCGTGGAATACCTAAATTGGCTAAATATCCAACCATCACAGAAAAGAACACATTCGCTGTGCTCGGTTTATGTCCCAATGGTTCGAGCACCAGTTTCCAACGCGTGCCACGGATAAAATGGCTGAGTCCGCTGATCACAAGAGAAATGAAGATCCAGAAATAATTGGATTGTTGAATAGCTGTTTTGATGCTATCCATTTCAGCTTGTGTTTTATCCTTGATCGCCAGCCAAACCAAAAAAACTCCCAATCCGAGAAAGAACAGGAGTTTTAATATGTTGCTCAGCTTCTTATTCAAGATTACTTCAGCGTATTTGTTTTTGTATCAGGAAAGATAACGGTAGGCTGATGTTTTTTTGCTGCTTCAAAATCCATAGAGGCGTAAGAAACGATAATGATCTCATGTCCTACTTTTACTTTTAAAGAAGCAGGGCCATTCAAACAGATCACTTTCGAACCACGATCACCTTTGATCACGTAAGTAGTAAAGCGTTCTCCGTTATTGTAATTGAAAATATCTACCTTCTCGTTCTCGATCAAGTTGGCTGCATCCATTAAGTCTTCGTCAATGGTTACCGAACCAATATAGTCCAGGTCGGCTTGTGTTACAGTAACACGATGTATCTTTGATTTTAATACTTCTATTTGCATAACGGCAGCAAAACTAACTAAATAAATTCAAATAGGAAGTAGTTTTTTAGACGAATGGGACTTAAAAAGGAGTGAAAAAAGGGATTTTTAACCCACCATGGTGCTCTTTTTCACACCTACCATTTCAACCGCAGTTGAAATAATACTTTGGGTATCGAATCCACATTCTACATAAAGCTCCTGCTGTTCACCATGTTCAATGAATTTATCCGGAATACCCAGGCGTTTTACCTGTGCCTGATAATTATGATCAGCCATAAACTCTATGATAGCGCTACCCATACCACCCATGATACAACCATCTTCAACGGTAATCACTTTGCTATGTTTAGCGAACACTTCATGTAAAATATCTTTATCGATCGGCTTAGCAAAACGCATATCGTAATGAGCAGCTTTGATGCCTTTTTCTTCTAATGCTTTGCACGCTTGTACTGCAAAATTTCCTACCGGTCCGATGGTTAAAATGGCAATATCATCACCATTTTGGATCCTGCGTCCTTTACCGATACCGATCTTTTGGAATGGCTTTTTCCAGTCCACCATTACACCATTTCCACGCGGATAACGGATAGAGAATGGAACAGCATTTTCAGGCAACTGAGCGGTGTACATCAAATTACGCAACTCTTCTTCGTTCATAGGTGAACTCACCACCATATTCGGGATACAACGGAAATAAGCAATGTCAAACGCACCATGATGTGTCGGGCCATCGGCACCGGCTAATCCACCACGATCCAGGCAGAATACTACATGTAAATTTTGCAAGGCAACATCATGTACTACCTGATCGAAAGCACGTTGCATAAACGAGGAATAGATGTTACAGAAGGGGATCATTCCTTGTGTAGCTAAACCAGCGGAGAATGTAACAGCATGTTGTTCGGCAATACCCACGTCAAATGCTCTGTCGGGCATTGCTTTCATCATGATGTTCAGGGAGCAGCCTGTTGGCATAGCCGGAGTGATACCCATGATCTTCGGGTTTTTCTCTGCTAACTCAACAATGGAATAGCCAAAAACATCCTGATACTTAGGCGGTTGTGGTTCTTTTGGAACTATTTTGATGATCTCACCTGTATCTTTATTAAAAAGACCGGGAGCATGCCATACAGTTTGATTTCCTTCTTCGGAGAATTTGTATCCTTTGCCTTTTTGAGTTAAGCAATGGAGGATCTTTGGTCCGGGAATATCTTTTAAGTCTTGCAACACCTTAGTCAATCGTTCCACATCGTGTCCGTCAACCGGACCGAAATAGCGGAATTTCAAGGACTCAAACATATTGCTTTGTTTCAACAAAGAGGTTTTGATACCATTTTCGATCTTAGATGCGATCTCTTGTGCATTCGGACCAAATTTGCTGATCTTGCCCAATAGATTCCAGATCTCATCTTTGAACTTATTATAGGTATGAGAAGTGGTAATGTCGGTTAAATATTCTTTCAGAGCACCCACATTCGGGTCGATGCTCATACAATTATCGTTTAAAACAACTAATAAGTTGGCATTGCTGGTTCCTGCATGGTTCAGCGCTTCAAAAGCCTGTCCGGCAGTCATGGCACCATCACCGATCACGGCAATATGATGACGTTCTTTTTCACCTTTGTAAGCATTGGCAACCGCCATTCCCAGTGCACCGCCAATAGAAGTGGATGAGTGGCCTACGCCAAATGTATCGTATTCGCTTTCGGAACGTTTTGGAAACCCGCTGATACCTTTGTAGATACGGTTGGTATGGAACACATTTCTGCGTCCGGTAAGGATCTTGTGTCCGTATGCCTGATGCCCCACATCCCAAACGAGTTGGTCGTAAGGCGTATTGAACACATAGTGTAAAGCAACGGTAAGTTCAACTACACCAAGGCTGGCACCGAAGTGACCGCCCTTTTTGGATACCACATCAATGATGAACTGACGTAACTCATTGCTAACCTGTGGCAATTGCTCAGGCTTGAGTTTACGAAGATCACCAGGATATTCAATTTTTTCGAGTAGGGATCCGGCTTTAAATTCCATTTAGTGTAATTTGAAACAAAGGTAAAATAATTTCGATAATGCGTATAACATTCGAGCCGACGAAATTGTTTAGAGGATGTTGTGAAATTAACAGATTTTGGGAGGAATTGTGTTAGTTAACTGACTTTAGACATTGTCCATGTTCCTGTAAGAGAGTCATCGAAAAATCCATATCCAAATTGTTGTGAATCTATGATTAATTCAAAATCACCTTTAAAGATATTTTTTTCATGATCATATTCTCCGGAATAAATTATCTCTGGATGGTCAGTCTCCTTATCAATTATCGCTTGCCCATTTTCATCTAAATAATAACTGAAGGGGTATTTTTTTGTAAAACTTATTATATCGTTGTCTACAAATCCCAAAACTATTATAGGTTCGGAGAAGAGACTCTTTGTGTCAGAATCTATACATATTCCCCTAATGGAGCCATCTTCATCTTCGGTAAGTTCTAAAATAAACTCAACAGAACGGCCTTCGTTTTTCTCATATTCTGGTCCCAAAATATATTCTCCCTTCCATTTGCCACTTAACTTTTTCGGTATGCTCATATTTATGACAGTTTTGTTATGAAATAGTGTTTAAGCATTATTCAATAACCATTGTTTTTTTCAGATTTAATTTTGTTCAACTACCGACAAACTTACGGTAAAAGAAAAAATCGCCATCCATTCCAGTGTTCTGAATAATGTTCATCAAAACTTTTAAATGTATGAGGTGCTGGATAGCAACGCTTTTTCATGGCTTTAAAATAGTCAATATTGTTATCATAGAACTCCCATGTATCATTTTTTAGATCCCAAACTACATAATCACCCTTTAAGCCATTAAAGTCATACACCTTTTTTGCATACAAATGATCGTTCTCAACGATGAAATCATTGATCTCTATTTGTGTTCCTTTGGCATTTTCAATATACGAGAATTGACTGTCTATTTGAAAAACGGATTTATGATGACCAATAGGAACAATAGCAAAATCACCCAAGCCATGATTGCCATAATAGGTAAACATAAAAATGAACAAAGAAGAAGAAATGATCGCACCACCAACAAACCAGAATAATAATTTTCTTTTCGAGATCTTATCGATAAAGCTTCCTTGTTTTTTACGTGCTATTATTCTAAATACGATCAACAGCAGACTTATATAAACGGTGCTTAATATCGATATTTTGATCAGCTCAAAAACAAAATGAATCAGGTATTCCATAGATTAACTATTCTGCAACAATGATCTTAGCAGTTTCTAATAAAATATTATTTTCAACGATCTCTAAAAAATAAATTCCCCCTTCTAATCCTTCTTCTTTTATGATCACTACATTCCCATTTACCTGTTCAATGGTTTTTACACATTGTCCCAGCACATTGTGAATACGGATGCTTGCATTCTTAAAAGCCTTGCTGCTGCTTAACACTGCTTGATCAGCAAATGGGTTGGGATAGATGGAAATAGAATTATTTTCTATTTGTTCGTTGATACCAACCGGACAAGAGTTAAACGTCAAGATGGTGGTTTGTGTGAGGGATGATGAAAAAGGGATCACTGCACAGATGTAGGATAAATAAATTTGATTTTGCCACAATCCTATTCCCCAGGTACCAATATTATTGGCTGTTCCGCCATACATATTACAGGAGTCGGGTTGTGTTGGATCGGAAACATCTACCACCATCATATCACTTTTCCCGGTTGACATGAACACTCTGTTACAATCTTTTTCTAAAACAATTTCATTCGTATGACTTGGGCTTGTGAACCAATTGTTGTTGGGTGCATTGTAGGGATTCCACCAACCTGTCATGCTGATAGCTGAGGTGTCGGATAGATCCAATACTTCCATGCCCGCATAATCCACAGCAACATAAGCGAGCGAATCGTCTAATACAATGTTATTATATGCTTTAGCATGATTCATAGGGCTGTACATCACAGGATTGCACCAGCGGCCCGTTTCAACAGGTGCATTTTTATTTACGCAGTTGATGATGCGAATGCCTCCTGCATCATAGCAGAGATAGACGATGCTATTCTTTACCTCCATTCCACGTGCATTGTACAAGTTTGGGTTTGGACTTGCAACAGGTGGAAAATTGATAGAAGGGATGAATTGTGATACGAACTGAATATTGCTCTTATTGCTGATGTCTAAGATCACCAATCCACTTTGCATGGCTCCCAAGTAAGCATAGTTGCCTTCTGCTTTTACAATGCCTCCACCGGTGGTTGAGCCGGGAACAACATAATAATCAGTAACACTTGGAGTGCCGG
Organism: Bacteroidota bacterium; assembly: GCA_017303895.1. Lineage (GTDB taxonomy): Bacteria > Bacteroidota > Bacteroidia > 2-12-FULL-35-15 > 2-12-FULL-35-15 > 2-12-FULL-35-15. Next base: position 545,054 of record JAFLBF010000001.1, read on the forward strand.
GTGTACTCACATCAATGATCGCCATACCGCCTTTTTGAGGATTGGTAAATGTATTTCCTAAAGCAAGATATAAGTAATTGCCTTGTTGGGAAAGGTTCATGACATCTAAAGTGTCGAATTGAGTGGTAGGAATGGTTGCAACAAGAGTGGGCGAAGCGATCGTTGAAATGTTATATACTTTTAATCCTGCTTCTTTATTGGCTACATACAAATACGGTTGGTTGTTCTGATCGTGCATCATGGTCATCACCATGTTGTTGCAGGTAGAAGGAATATTGGCTTGAAGCTGAAAGTTAAGACTGCTGCAGGTTTGTGCAATGTTTTTTGTTGTTATGCAAAACAGAAAAAACAAAAAGGAGTAAGTGATCTTTTTCATGGGGAAAGATTTATCTAAACCAAATTAGTAAATTATGTAATGCAAACAAAAGGCTGGACCAATTACTTAGTCAATGTCTTTTGTTTTAATGAAATTATTGGTTGCATCCACATAATAATAGCCTAATGGCCCCGAAGATGTTTGCTTGTATGGCTTTTCTTCAATAAGCTTTAGTTCTTCTTTTTTGATCTGGAAGAACACCCACTCATCCATTACACGAGAGATGAAATGGTGGTGTACGCTATCAGATCCTTGATATAACAATGCTCCGTTCCAGGTTGGAAATTTCTTTTGTGATTCGGCCCATTGTTTTGTTTCCTCTACTGTCCATTCTGTTTTACGAAGAATATTGGATTGAGCAGAAGAAAAAGAAACTGTGCAGATGAAGAACGTAAATAAAAGGATCGATCGTTGCATGTATCAAATGTAGCACATTTGAACTTTTATTCAAAGTTGAGATAATAAAAAAACCCCACCAATTCCGGTGGGGTTTTAAAAAATAGAAACAATAAAAATTATTCGTTTAAGAATGCTTCAAATTGCTCAAATACTCCTTTTACTTCAGGCTTAGCAGGATCTCCTTCAAACACTTTTTTAGCTTCTGCAGTATATTTTAATTTTACTGTTCCTTCAGCTAAAAGATCACCATTTTCTCCATCGCGGTGTGCATAAATTTTAACAGTGAAATCATACGTTTGACCAACTTTTAATTTGTCTTTGTTATCATAGATCACTTGAATTGCTGCATAATCTTGTACAAATTGACTTTGATATTGATTGTATTCACGAATTGCTCTGGTTGGTGATTGACGGTATTCGAATTTTTTTGTTTCGATAATTGGCACCATATTGCTCCAAGCAGCTGATTTCTTTCTTACTGTTTCTCTGTTTGTTTTTTTACCTCCCATTTCATACTCAATGTTGATTTGTTGACCAGGATATTTAACACTTGGCGGCACTTTAAAGAAAGCCATAAACACCATGTTTCCTGCCATATCCAACTCAGTTTTAAAATCTGCACCGTTTACAGAAAGTTTATGCGGATAACCTTGTTTTTGTAAATGATACCATTGTGCAGCAAAAACTACTTTATCTGCATTTTTAGCGAACACTTCGTTTTTCATCCATTCAGCAGTTTCCTTTTCAATTTTTTCTGTGTTCAATGAAGCAATGATCTGATCTACTTTTGCTTGTGCTGTTTCAATATCCCAAGCATCAAATTTTGCCTGGTCTTTAATGTATATGTCTGACACTTTACGTGTAGCGTCCAAAGGAGCCGGTCCACCGTTTGCACTGTGAGTGGATTGTGTAACTTGCGCAAATACTCCCGGTTCAATTTCAATAACCTCAACATAGCCATTTGCGTTAGCAGTAACCCATACATAAAACAATTTCACTTTATTTTTAGAGAAATAACTCTCTTTCATTGTCAATTTTAACTGTGGCTCTGCACTTTTCTTTTTTTCGAAATAATGTAATTCATTCACCACTTTTCCACCTGCTTCTTTAACAAAACGAAATCCATATCCTTTTTTGTCTGTCTTACCGAAGTACTGTCCGGTAATACCCATTTCATCTTTTTCTGAATTAAATGCTTCAAAGTTTCCTTTTAGCTGTGCATCCATCTGTGTACTGAAAACAAATAGTGTTGCTATTGTTAACATCGTCTTGATTTTTTTCATAGTAATCTGTGTTTTGTTTTTATTGTTTGATTGGTTTTTATTTACTGATTATTCCATTGTTCCCGTTTTTTCCATTCTTCCCTTTTTCGAAAGATTGATTTTTTGCATTTCCACCCACTCCACCTGTTCCACCTTTATTGCTGATAACACTTTTTAAAGAAGAGGCCCCCGTTCCGGAAATGGCAACATTTCCTCCGTTTCCTCCATCACCAGCATTCCCTCCATTTCCAAAATCTACCGATCCGTTTCCTCCATTTCCTCCGTTTGCATTGATGTTTAGTGTATAATTCGCGTTTAACTTGCATTCAGCTATAACACCTCCGGAGTACATATCGGTGATAACAATTTTGTTAACGGACTCTCCATTCAACTGCATGGCGGTAACATTAATATTTATGTTTTTTCCATCGGCTCCGTTTTTTCCATTTATACTATAACCAACTGTTCCGCCTCTACCGGAAGCCCCATGGCTTCCTGAGAAATTATAATTCACATCTGCTTTATAGTTGATTGGGCAACTATATTTCCCTTTTATTTTTTTTGCATCAAATTTTGACCAAACAGTAATTTCAATTTTATCTCCCGGAATTTTGCGGCAATCATCAGCTACTTTAAAATCGCCACCGGCAAATTCACCGCCACTCACTTCCGATTCAAAATCTGCATATGGCGTATGACCACCTAAATTTTTTGTCTTTAAAACTTTTCCATTGTCTAACGTAAACTCAACACCAATGGAAATAATGCTCAAAAGACCTATTTCTGAAGGCTTACTAACCGGAACAACATTGATGGATTTAATGACTTTTCCATTCAAGGTGTTTTCTTCTTCTAATTTTGCAGCTAAGGCATTTTTTTCTTCAATACGTTGTGTGCGTGTGTTTGTTTGAAGCTCTTTAATGGAAGTTCTGTAATTATCAAGTGTTGATTTTTCGTCTGCATAGTTTTTAACTTTTGATTCAGAGAAAATGTATTTAATGCTGGCGCCTGATTTAACGCTATAGGAGTAATAGTATATTTTCTTGTCGATAGCTGTTATAACAATATCACTTGTTGCGGATTTAAAGTAGGCAGGAAAGCCGGGAAGGTCGGCTTGATATTTTTCTTCAATGATCCCCGCTCTGTTTACAACAATTTCCGCAAACTCTTCTCCTGCTTTCGTAAAATTGATTGGCCATGGTTTTGCTGCTGCTTCAAATTTGAAGTTTCCATTGTTTTCTAAAACTTTGTAAACAGGATAATTGCCCGAACTTAGTTTTGATAGTTCAATATTCTGATTTTCCTGAGCAGCACTTTCTCGAAAAATTAATGTAATAAATAGTAGAAAAAATATTTTCTTCATTTCCTTATATGTCTTTTCAAAACAAACATAAGGAAGAATGAATCCTGTTAACAGGAGTTTTCAGGAACAGCCAATTGGGTTCAGGAATGGACAAAAATTATGAGGCAATAGTCGCTTCGAACTCTGCTTTTTTGTATTTGGAAAGTTTGGTGATGAGTCCGTTACTCATGTGTATCGACAGATCGCTCTTAGAATAATGCTTTAAAAATTGCTGATTGATGATCCAGGATTTATGGACTCTGAAAAAAGCGGGAATAGCTTCCAGGATCGTTTCAAAATGTTTTAAATTTTTGCTCGCAATAAGGTTCTTTTCAGCAGTGTGGATAATACAATAGGATTCTTGTGCTTCAATAGCGATTATTGTGTCGATGGAAACAACGTGCTGTTGTCCCTTATCACTGATGATCAAGTTTTTGATCTGTTTGCTTTCTAATGTCTGACTAAGCAGATTTATTCTTTCCGAAGACTGTTCTTTATGAATACTTTGTTGTACTCTCGAAACAGCCGTTTTTAAGCGTTCAATATCAACCGGTTTTAAGAGATAATCGATTGCTGCAATTTCAAATGCCCTGATGGCATATTGATCGTATGCTGTCACAAAAACGATCTGGAAATTGATCTCTTTGAAAAAATTGACGATCTCGTACCCGGCATAATTAGGCATTTCAATATCTAAAAAGACCAAGTCGGGTTGCTCTTTTTTTATCGTTTCAACAGCTTGTAATACATTGTTGCATTTGGCAACAAGTTCTACTTGTGGACAAAAACGTGCCAGCAGATTTTCCAGCACATCCCTTGCGCTTTCTTCATCATCAACTAATATGGCTCTGATCTTATTCACTGTTCAAACCTACTGAATTATTATTTATATTAATGTAGTTTTTTAGGAATTGCTTGCTTTTATTTATAAATGGATCAAAACTTATGTTTTATTGGAATTTTCAAGATCACTCTTGTGCCACATGCATCCTTGTTTTCATATAGATCTTCGTATTCATATCCAAATGCACCATCAAATACATTGCTCAATATTTCAAATCGCTTATGTATGGCTTTGCCGGAGAATGATTCATGTTCTGAACGTTGTCGTTGTTTGATCGCTTTTGCTTTTTCCCTGCCTACGCCATTGTCTTCAATGGTGCAGATCAAAACATTTTTTAATTCAAAGTGGATGTGTAACCTTTTTTCTCCATCCTTGTGTAATAAACCGTGTATCAACGCATTTTCTACAAAGGGTTGTATTAATAGTGGCGGAATTAAAATGTCGGTAATGTTGTTTGTTTGAATTGTATAATTCAGTTCTTTTTTGAACCGTAATTTTTCCAGTGATAGATATAGTTCTAAGAGTTTTATTTCTTGCTCAAAATCGATAAAATCCTTTTCTGAATAGTTCAAGGTTCTTCGAACCAAGTTTGAAAATGTGGTGATATAGGAATAAGAATTTTCAACATCGCCTTTTAAAACCAGATCCTGAATGGAGTTCAAGGAGTTAAAAATAAAATGCGGGTTCATTTGCGATTGTATGGCAGTGAGTTTGGATGCATTGAGCTCATTGATCTGTTCTGACTTTTTTCTTTGCCGCGCTAATTGCCAACGATACATGAGGTAAACCAGCAATAGAAAGACACTTACATAACTAAGTATAAACCACCATTTAAGATAAAATGGTTTGGAGATTGAAAAGGAATAAGAAATAGGAATTCCAGGAACTGCGTTGTTTTCAAGTCGAACCAATAAGGTATAATTTCCTGCTTCCAGTGCATTGTAGGTAAATGTATTCGAACCGGGATTGTTGATGTTCCAATCCTTGTCGTAGCCAACAAGTTTATACTGGTACCGGATAGGTTCCTGATTACGCAAGGTAGGGGAGCACACCGTAAATTCAAATTTTCGTTGCTCGCTTTCAAATACCCGATTCGTATTGATATTTATTGTTTTATCATTGACCTTAATGAAGTCAAAGCGCAATGGTGGGGGAGTTACATCTTTTGAATAATTCAGGTCAATAGCCTGCACCCCGCCCGCATGACTTACCCATAGTGTTTCATTTTGAAATGTAAAATCAAGAATACGTTTTGAATTAAATCCAAATATTGTGTGAAGTGAGCGGAGATATTTCCCATTCATGTCGAACTGAAATAGTCCATTGGTTGACTTTCCAATGATCGTATTCTTAAAAATAAAGGTCTTATTTAAGTGTTCGTCTGTACCGGCAATTTTGGGCTGAATGTGATGGATGATCTTTTCTTTCTCAATGATCAGCAGTCCGTTTTTCTTTTCAGTTGCATATATTTTCCCCTCTTTATAGCTTAAGCTATTAGGAAAAACTTCCTGATTGTTAAATGTTATTTTGCTTATTTGTCCGCTCGTATCATAATAAAACAGACCGTTGGAGCTTGCAACATAAAGACCCTTTTCTTTAGTATCATAGGCAAGTGCGTAAACTCTGAAATTTAAATTCGGAATAAGTTCAATTGCTATTTGCTGATCACGTAATGCTCCTTTGTACACACCCCTGTTTGTACCGATAAAAAAATCCTGTTCAGAAAGAACAACGGCATCTTTTAATGAAGCGGATACAATGTCGGTTATGATTTTTGTTTTCTTATTATAACATCTGATAAAGCCATCATCGAATAAAATGAGCTCACTGTTTTCATTTCCATGTATTGATTCAATGGGCCTTTTACCGGAAGTGTTGATGCTTTTTATTCCTTCATCTTTTGTGTAGACCAGCAATTTTCCTTTTGATGAACCAAGCAGAAGACCAAGCTCACTATCAGCATAGATGGATGCAATTGGATCATCATGGAAAGTGTTGATCACATCCGGGATTTGTTGATCGGGAATTACGAGAACGCCTTTGTCGAAGGTACTTAAAAGCAAGTTCCCTTCACGATCCTTAAAAATGTCTGAAATAAAAAAATTTTGATAATAGACTGGGCTTTCTAGTTCTACTGTTTTTTCGTTTAAAACCCCTGTTCCGGGCAATGTTCCTGCGATCCAGACACTCTCTCCGGTTTCATACAAGCGAACAGATTCACTTCTTTTAAAGAGTGGGTTGTTTTTTAGTGAGCCTAACTCGAAGTTAGATTCATTAAAAGAGTATAAACATTTTGTAAATAGATCGAGTGCAAAACGTTGATCATTGATCTTAAAGAATTTGAATACACTGTTCGTTTCAAGTGTTTTTGTATTGAGATCGAGTTTTTCTTTAAGAAAACGATCCCCATTGTTTATGACAATTGAATCGCAACCGCTTAAATGATAGGCTATTTTACCTGTTTGAATTATTGCGGGCGGACCGAGATAGTGCTTTGGGTTTTTATATCTGTTAACTTCTTTTCCAATGGAGTTCAATACAATGATGTCTCTTGCTCCAATAATCAGGTTGTTATTATTTGTGATGCAAAGGCTCACATCTGGATGGGTGTCTTCTTTACTCAATTCATAAAAAAGCGTGCATTTGTTTTCACTGATCTTAAAAATTTGGTTGTTCAAATTGTGGCAAAAAATGATCCCATCTTTGTTTATAACAAAATTGAATACAGAACTACTTTTGGCCTCGGAACATTCAATTTTAGTGAAATTGTAAAAATTATAAACGTACAATCCTTCATTCGTGGCGAACCAATAATTCTGTTGTTTGTCCTGAATCACATCATAAATTTGAACTCCCTTAAAATGATCTTCTCCCAAGATGTAATAGGCGGGCTGTTGTGCCTTTAATGTGCACATAAATGATAAGAAGAAGAGCAGAAGTATCCGGTGCTTCATTGCACGAAGATAATCGATTCTGCATAAATCAAAATAATTGCTACTTATTTATGATTACCTTTTCTTTGTACCTATCGTACAACTTGTGTACTATCCCATCAGATAGGCCGATCTGAGGAACAAGGATCTTTTCGATTTCTGCTTTTTTAAGGACAGTTAATAATATTTTGGATGCCGGAATGATCACGTCTGCTCTATCAGGGTTCAATCCTAACAATTTAATGCGCTCCTCATAAGTATATGATTCCAGCACCTCGTAAATTCCTTTAAGTTTATAGGTTGGCAATAATTTATTCGGTTTACGACCACTGATCTTAAAAAGCTTGTTGATGTTTCCACCCGAACCGATTGCAATTAAAGGTTTGTATCCTTTGCTGATCTCTGCCACCCAGTTTTTGAAATTGCTCCAATATTCTTTATCGATCTGATCATGAAGCATGCGAATAGTTCCAATGTTGAATGATTGTGATACCACGGCCTTGTTTTTTGAAAAGAGTGTAATTTCTGTACTTCCACCGCCAATATCGATGTATAGATAATTATTGTTTTTATCTAAATGTTCTTCAATGTGGTTGGAATAAATAATATCGGCTTCTGTTTTTCCATCAATGATCTCGATCTTAATGCCGGCTTCTTTTCTCACACGGTCAACAACTTCTTGTCCATTCTCTGCATCGCGCATGGCTGATGTTGCACAGGCGCGGTAGTCAATGGCATCATATACATCGATCAGGTTTTTAAAAGCCTTCATGGCTGTAACCAGTTTATCTGCTTTTTTTTGCGAGATCTTTTTATGTAGGAAAGAATCTTCACCCAAACGGATGGGAACACGGATCAACTCCGCTTTTTTATAAAGCGTTTTACCTCCTTCTTCGTAAACATTACAGAACAGTAAACGAACGGCATTGGATCCTATATCAATGGCTGCAAATTTCAATATGTACTTTATTTAAAAATAGTAAAAAGCTCTTCTTGTGCTCTTATTTTCTTTCCTGTCGACTTTTTATATTCATTGTTTTGTGTGCTTCCTAAAACCCGCGCTTTGGTGTTATCTGACCAAAGTGTATGGATGATCTTTTTTAATTGTTGCTGAATCCCTTTATCATAAATGGGAACAGCTACCTCTGAACGATGATCTAAATTTCTTGTCATCCAGTCGGCCGAAGATATAAAGTATTTTTCTTCTCCGCCATTACAAAATACGAACACCCTGCTGTGTTCTAAAAATTTATCAACGATACTGATCGCTTCAATGTTATCGCTAATGCCTTTTACTCCTGCAACTAATGAACAAATGCCTCTAACGATCAGTTTTATTTTAACTCCTGAAGCACTGGCTTCATAAAGTTTTTTGATCATAACAGCATCAACTAGATTGTTTAATTTAAGAATGATGTATGCCGGCTTTTTTGACTTCGCATTTTTTATTTCCTGATCAATCAGCTGGATAAGTCGCTTGCGCATGAAGAAAGGAGAAACAAGCAAATGTTTATAGCTTCCTGTTTTAAAATTGTCTTCATAAAAGCCAAACACTTTTTCTACCTCTTCTGTAATACGAGTATCGGCTGTTAATAAGCTATGATCGGTATATACTTTGGATGTATCTTCATTAAAGTTCCCAGTACCAATATGTGCGTATAATTTGTTCTTCCCACCTTCTTTCCGGGTTATGCAAAACATCTTGGAATGCACTTTTAGGCTTGGCACACCATAGATGACACGTGCACCTTCTTCTTGTAGTTTTTCTGCCCAAAAAAGATTAGACTCTTCATCGAAACGGGCGCGTAGCTCAATGACGGTTGTTACACTTTTCCCGTTTTTTATTGCATTGATCAAGGCTTTTACGACATTTGACACCTTCCCTGCACGATACAAAGTAATTTTAATGCTTTGTACTTTCGGATCGATGGATGCTTCACGCAACATATCAATAATATGATCGAACGATTGATATGGATAAGTGATCATTACATCTTTCTGACCGATCACTTTAAATACACTTTTTTGGTTTTTTAGATCGGGGTGCTTTACCGGCTGTATCTTTTTATAACTCAGATCGGGTGTTCCAATGTTTGGAAATGAGATAAAATCTTTAAAATTATGATAACGACCTCCTGGAATCGGATTATCCTCTTTTCCCAACTTGATCTTTTTCATAATGAACTCCAAAATGTCGGGAGCGATCTGGCTATCATATACAAGTCGAACAGGCTGCCCTTTTTTTCTAGCCTTCAGACCTTTTGATATTTTTTCTACAAAGCTTTTGGAAATATCATTGTCCATATCGATCTCTGCATCCCTTGTCAGCTTTATGTTATACGACTCAATATAATCATGCTCAAAATTTTGAAAAACATCTTCCAGGCAATAACGGATCACATCATCTAATAATATGATATAATTTTTTTCTTTCTCTTTTGGAAGAACCACAAAGCGCGAATGGACATCGGTTGGCACTTCAATGAGTGCGTATTTACTTTTTTTCTCTTTATCAGTACGCCCTAATTTAATGATCAGGTAACCCGATTTGTCTTTTAAATAGGGAAAAGGCATCGAGCTGTCCAGCATAATGGGAAACAGCGTGGGCATTATTTTGTCTTTAAAATAATTTTTAACAAAAGTTCCCTGTGTTCTACTTAGCTCTTTTTCATTTAGTATAGCAATGTTTTTCTTTCCGAGCTCTTTGAGAATTCCTTGATAGATCGATTCAAATTTGTTCTGCTGTTCAATAACTGTCTTTTGAATTTTATCCAGTAACAAGGTTGGGTTTTCACCCATTAGCTCTTCAGCTTTTTTTTGATGCTTTACAATACGCTTCAACGTAGCTACACGAACACGAAAAAATTCATCCCGGTTATTTGAAAAAATGCCTAGAAATTTGATGCGTTCAATTAGTGGAACGCTTTTATCGTTTGCCTCTTGTAATACCCGTTCATTAAAAGCTAACCAGCTTAATTCACGATTAATCAAAAGCACTTTTTTAGTGATCATACCCTACAAAATAAACTTAAGCGAAGTTAAGGATTATTTTTTTGCACTTTTTGCCTTCTTAGAAACTGCTTTTTTTAAAGCCTTTACCGGTTTTTTCTTTACTACCTTTTTGCCGGTTTTTTTAGCAGGAGCACTCTTTTTTTCTGAAAGACTTTTCAGTGTTTTGTAGAATTTTTTAGCAATGTCCTTGCTGTGTTTATGATTGCTTTTTCTGATGGCTACGCTTGCCTTTGGGTTTAGTTTGGATAGAGTTTCTTCTATTGATTTAAGTAATGCAAGTTCAAGTTGTTTGCGTAGTTCTTTTTTGTCCATGTTGTTTAATTTATAGGGATAAAGGTTATAAAAAAGTAAGTGAAATAAAAGAATAGGCACAAACCTTAACAATTAATTAACTTTTTTACATAAGGATGCGATCGCATTTTCAGCTTTTGCAAATTCAAAATGAAAACCGTTGTCAAGTAACTTTTTCGGGAGCACATGAACGCTATTGAGCACCAGTCCGGGTTCGGTTTGCATAAAAATAGAGGCCAATCGTATCGCGAATGCCGGTGCAGGTAAACCAAATAGGGCGTTTGTGTTTTTTCTTAATAAGTCCATAAAGTCCTTATTGGATATTGGTTGTGGAGATGCCATATTATAAACGCCATTTGCGTTTTTGTTTTCAATGAACCAGTTCATTGCATTTAAAAAATCATCTTCATGCATCCAGCTCATCATCTGTTTGCCTGAGCCGGCTTTGCCTCCTAATCCTTTTTTTGTAAGTCCAACCAAAACAGGAAAAACACCTCCGCTTTTTCCGAGTATTAGCGTTATTCGCATGGCTATTTTTCGGGTTTGAGGGCATTTGCTTTTTAGAAACGACTCTTCCCAGCGGATGCACATTTCTTCCATAAATCCATTTCCAAAATGGGCATCGTTTTCCGTATTGGGTTTTGAACCGGGAATGTAGAGTGCAGCAGCTGAAGCATTGATCCACAACTTAGGTGCTTGTTCGCTGGTTTCAATGGCTTTTCCTAAAATTTCAGTGGCATCGATGCGCGATGATAAAAGCTCTTTCTTATTTGCATCGTTGTGTCTGCAGTTGATGCTTTTTCCGCTAAGGTTGATCAATACGTCAGCTCCATTTAACTCTTTTGACCAATCACCAATGCTTTTCGCATCCCACACAACGGTTCTAACGTTGTCTTTTTGTCCCTTACTATTTCTGGAAAGCACAACGATCTCTTCTGTTTTTTCTTTGAATCTATCAACAATGATCTGTCCTAAGAAACCGGAACCTCCAGCAATTACAATTTTTTTAAGCTTCATATATCTGTAACAAAAAACCCCAACAAAATGTTGGGGTTTTTGATCTATTAGTTTCTGATGAGTTGAAGATAACCTTTCTCATCGTATTCTTTTCCTTCAATGCCTTTCGCTTTGATCATAAAGAAATAAGTTCCATCGTTCGAGTCTCCACCATTCCAAGGACTATTGATATCACCGGATTCATAAAGTTTTAATCCCCAACGGTCGAAGATCTGGATCGAATACTCTGTAATACCCACTCCACTTACCTTGAATGTAGGATTTTGTCCGCCCGGAGTAAATACATTTGGAATGAACATAGCAGATTGTCCTGTTACTTCAATAGTGCCGGTTACAGTATCTGTACAGCCATTTGCATCAACACCCACCAATGTTACGGTATATGTTCCTTCTTGAGCAAAAACATGTGTTGGATCAAAAAGAGTTGATGTATTGTTTGCCCCGGAGATCGTGTCTCCAAAATTCCAGATCACATTTACAACGTTAGACGATGATGTGTTTGTAAATTGTACATTCAAAGGATAGAATCCTGATGTTGGAGAAGCTGTAAATGACACAGCCGGTGATGTAGCATTTACATTGATCGTTGCTGTATCCGCACATCCACTTGTTGAATTGGTAACTACCACTGTATAAGTTGTATTTCCTCCAAGAGTAGCAGGTGTAAACTGACTTGAAGGACTGCTAACTCCTGGTGTAGGTGTCCATGAATACACGTATGCAGACGTATCAGGAACTGCACCACAAGCCTGGAAGCGGATGTTAGGACGCTCAGTATATGTTGTTGGAGCAGTAAGTGCACAACCTGTTGCACCATCTGTATATTGTAAAATTACGGAGTTAAATGCTGTAGCTGTTTTTTGAACTACATCATTTCCTGTCCATGCGTTGTTGTCATAACAAACCTCAACAATGATGTTTGAAATTCCATCCCATTCATAAGCCGTAGGGAAGTTATACGTGTTCCAGCCAACAGCAGTAGTTGCTGTTACCGGACCATAAACAGTCGTCATCCCGGCTTGATACGTTGCTAATGAGGTTAACGATGTACATTTCATTTTAATCGTAAATCCTGTAAATGGTGCAGTACTTCCTTTTGTAGCAATGTTGAACGCTGCTGAGGAGATCTTACCTCCGGTCATCCCCAAAGCCGTTAATTCTGAAGCCAGATAAAGCATTTGTGATCTTCCATCTTCCCAGAAACTGGTATATGGTGTTGGGTATGCATTTGTTGTTAATGCCCCGTTTCCTACTTGATATTGTAGTGTAGCTGCGCATGGTCCGCTGGCAGTTAAGCCGCATACCGAAGGAACAGAACTACCAAAGGTTACTCCTAAATTAACCGCTTCACCAATACATACACTTGTATCTGATACAAACGGCAATGCATTTGGAGGGAAGCTAGGGTTTGCAGTGATGGATACAACATCTGTTTTTACGCAGCCTTGCGGACTGGTAACTGTAACGGTATACGTATATGTTCCAGGGGCATTGATGGTTGCTGTTGGATTAGCAATTGTGCTGCTGCTTAAATACGTTGAAGGTGACCAAGAGTAGGTATAAACCCCGGCAGGTGTTGGCGTTACATTTAACTGAATAGGCTGAGTCAAACAAGTTGTTGCCGCTGATTGGCTTACGGTAAAGCTATAGTCAGGAACAACAGTTATTGTAATCGTGTCTTTATTGACACATGTTCCGCTTAAGTCGCTGGTTACTTCATAAACAGTAGTAGCACTTGGACTAGCAATAGGGTTAGCGCAAGGGTTACAAGAGAAGTTGGTTCCAACAGCCATTGGCGGACCACTCAATACAGCCCAGTTGAAAACACTACCACCTGTACCCGTCAATTGAGCCGTTTGGCTTCCGCAGATGATCTGGTCAGGGCCACCCAATGTTCTTGGTAATACATTGATATCGTAAACAAATGTTTGCTGACCTTGAACCGGACAAGCACCATCGTTTACTGTAACACTGAATGTTGTGTTGGTATTGGCGCTTCCACCCGGAGCAGTCCAGATAATGTTTGCTGTCATTGGATTGGCACCACTAGTGGTGATCGTAGCACCCGGTAGCACAGTCAATAAATTTGTTACAATGGAAAGGGAGTCACCCGCATCCGCATCGGTATAAACAGCGTTAAAGTTAAAGACAGAGCCTTCGCACATCTCAATAGAATACGGTCCGGTTTGAACCGATGTTCCTGTTAATCCGGTAATAGCACCAGCTGTAGGTGAAGGAACAATGTTGGAACAGTTTTGTACAATGAACTGAATATCGCGCATGGTCGTTCCTAAAAGATTGCCATTGCTATCATATTCTTCCACCATTACAACCACCACAAAGTTTCCAAGTGTGGTTGGTGTAAATGTTAATTGTCCAGTTAATGGGTCGATCGCAATTCCCGGGATAGGTGAACCTGCCGTATAACCGGGATTATACGCTAATAATGTTCCTCCTGCTCCTAAAGCATTTACTAAAGAATAATACAATGAATCTCCGTCCGTTTCCACAACACCATAGCTGTAATTCACCTGTTGGTTGATACAAACGTAAGGAATAGGTTGAGCTGTAAAAGAAGGAGAGTTGTTACAAGAATCAGTAGCACTGTTCATTGTAGCTTGTAGATAACTATCTAACGAACCCGGATTTGTTAAGTTAAGAATGGCATTGTTACGGCAACAAGTGGTCCAGCTCATGGTCCAGGTATTACAAGTTGGGCTCAATGTAACTGTTCCTGTATAATTAAATACCCACATTCCCGGAAGCGTACCTCCGCTACAGGTACTGTTGTTTATTTGTGATGGACACAACTGAGAGATCTCTGTTCCGCCAGGATTGGTTACATTCACCAAAGCGGTAGCAGTTCCGCCACAAGTACTTGTGAATGTGATGGTTTGAGAGGCGCCAGGATCAAAGCCCAAGCAGTCAACAAACAGGTTCAGATTGATCTGATATTGGTTGTTTCCCAAACAAACATAGTTAATGTCACCACCTGCAATATGTGATGCTTTTGCAACATTAGCAGAAAAGAACAAGCCAATAGAAACAAATAATAGTAAGTAAAATTTTTTCATTTTCTTAGAGATTATAAGAGGCTAATATATGAAAATTAAAATAAATCTAATTTTCATATTCTTATCAGGATAAAAAAGGGAACCGGGTTATTAAGAAAATGAGGTTTAAAAAATGTCAGAAAGGGCTTATTTATACTGAAATCATTTAGTATCTTTGAGAGTTTTTTAGTAGAAAAATAGCGAGATGTTATTTCACGAAATTATTGGTCAACAGGCAGTTAAAGAACGTCTGGTCCGCTCTGTAAAAGAGGGAAGGATCAGTCATGCACAGCTGTTTTTGGGTCCGGAAGGAAACGGAAGCCTGGCTTTGGCCATGGCTTATGCTCAGTATATTTCGTGTAAGGATAAAAAAGAGGATGACGCCTGTGGTGTTTGTCCTTCTTGTATAAAGTATAATAAGCTGATTCACCCCGATCTTCATTTTGTTTATCCTGTTGCCTTATCAAAGGATGTGAGAACAAGTACAGATGTGATCGCTAAATTCAGAGAGGCATTCCTTGATAATCCATACATCAGCTTGTTCAAATGGTTTGAGCAGCTGGATGCGGAAAATAAACAAGCCGTTATTGGGGTTGAGGAAAGTGGCGAGATCCTTCGTAAGCTTAGTTTAACTACCTATGAGGCTGAATATAAGATCATGGTCATTTGGCAAGCGGAGAAGATGAATCAAGCAGCTGCCAATAAGTTGTTAAAGATATTGGAAGAGCCACCTGATAAAACATTGTTTTTGCTGGTATGTGAAAGTGAAGATCAATTATTGCGAACCATTGTTTCCAGAACACAGCTGATCAAGATCCCTAAAATTGCTGATCAGGATATGTTAAAAGCATTGGTAGAAAAAAATGGCCTGTCTCCTGAGGATGCTGAGAAAACAGCGCATTTAGCGGATGGAAGTTATGCCGAGGCGCTATTGTTGATCAATGAGAATGAAAATGCTGCTCAAAATTTATTGAGCTTTCAAAAGTTAATGAGAGCAAGTTTAAAGTTTGATGCAAAAGCAGTTATCTCCTGGATAGATGAGGTAAGTGCAGCGGGGCGTGAACGACAAAAGAATTTTATTAATTATTCGCTGCATATTATTCGCGAAAGCATGATCATCAATTATGGGGATCCGGTTTTAACCAAGCTGGGTAAAGATGAGCAAGATTTCGTAAGAAAGTTTGCGCCATTTATTCACTCCAATAATATTGAACGATTTACTGAAGAGTTAAATAAAGCCTATTATCACATGGAACGGAACGCTAATCCGAAAATACTATTTATGGATCTGGCATTTAAGTTCAATGAATTATTAAATGTTCCGAAACCGGAACTTATTAAAAACTAAAAGAAGCCGGAGCATTCCGGCATGGAAATAAATTATGGGATGTAGTGGATGTTCAACCGGAAGAGGTTGTAGTACAGAAAGCAAAGGTTTGCCGGGAGGCTGTAGAAATAATGGCTCCTGTGGCACAGGCGGATGTAATAAATTAAGTGTATTCGATTGGTTAGCCAATATGGAATTGCCCGGGGGGCAGGCTCCATTTGATTGCGTGGAGATACGATTCAAGAACAGCCGGAAAGAATTCTTTAGAAATGTGAACAACCTCCAATTGAACGTTGGGGATGTTGTGGCTGTTGAAGCTTCACCGGGACACGATATCGGTATTGTGTCGATTTCAGGGGAATTGGTTCGTATCCAAATGAAAAAACAGAATGTTGATCCCGCCTCCGAACAGATCAAAAAAGTATATCGAAAAGCTAAACAAACCGATATTGAAAAATGGCAGGAGGCACAAGGCTTGGAATATAACACCATGCACCGTGCAAGAACAATAGCTGTTAAGCTTGGATTACAAATGAAGATCAGTGATGTAGAATACCAGGGAGATAAAACAAAAGCGATCTTTTATTATACGGCCGATGAACGTGTTGATTTTCGTGAGTTGATCAAAGTAATGGCCGATGAATTTAAAGTGCGTATTGAAATGCGACAGATCGGTGCCCGTCAGGAAGCCAGTCGTTTAGGAGGTATCGGATCATGTGGACGAGAATTGTGTTGCTCTACATGGCTAACAGATTTCAGATCTGTTGGTACAAGTGCAGCCCGTTATCAGCAATTATCGTTGAATCCATTGAAGTTAGCCGGACAATGCGGAAAGCTAAAATGTTGTTTGAACTACGAGTTGGATAGCTATATGGATGCTCTAAAAGATTTTCCTGAAATTAATAATGTGAAATTAGAAACGGAAAAAGGAAGAGCTTTCCACCAAAAGACCGATATTTTCAGAAGAACCATGTTCTTCTCCTACTTTGATGAGCCGGATAATTTTATTCCACTTTCTGTTGATCGTGTAAAGGAAGTAATGGCTTTAAATGCGGATGGGAAAAAACCGTCAGACCTACTTGTTCATGTTCAACAAAAAGTAGTTGAGAAAAAACCGGATTATGAAAATGTAGTTGGACAAGATGACTTAACACGTTTTGATAAAAAGAAAAATAATAACAAGTCGAAGAACAGAAATAAAAAGCGCCCGCAAGGTGGAGGTGGAAATAATCCAAATCAACAACAGGCGAAGCCGAATAATAATCCGAATCAACAAAAATCAAATAATAACCCGAATCAAGGGAAACCAAACAATAACAGGCCTAACAACAATAAGCCCAATAACAATAACAACAACCGTCCGCGACCAAATAACAATCGTCCGCGACCAAACAATAATAACAATAACCCAAAGCCACCACAAGCAGAATAATGAGGAATAGATCAATAATCAAGATGGGTTTTGGATTAGCAGCAGGATGGTGTTTGCTGTTGTTTGCCTCGTGCGATAGTAATCGTATCTATGAGCAGAACGAAACCATTCCTGAATCAGGATGGAACACGAATGATGTCAAAAAGTTTGAAGTAGAAATAAAAGACCCGGCAACACCGGTAAATTTTTATATCAATATTCGCCATGCAGATGGTTACCCGTACAGCAATTTATTTTTATTTATAAAAACAAATCTGCCGGGCGGCAAAGCATCCGTTGATACACTTGAATGTATGTTGGCTGATGAAAAAGGCAAATGGTTAGGCAGCGGAATAGGAGATATTTATGATAATCAAATACCATTCAAACGAAATGTACGTTTTCCTCAGGCTGGAAAATATGTATTTGAGATACAGCAAGGCATGCGTACGGACGGAGTGCCTTTGATCATGGATGTTGGATTAAGAATTGAAAAGACAGAATAATTTATAGCGCGAAGATCATGGCAGCAGAGAAATCGAAATCACCTAAACAAAATTTTAAGAGATACATCATTGCTTTTTGGCTCATCTTTTTTGGACCAATTGCATTTTTATTTCTATTTGTATTAGGGGTGCGTTTGTTTGCAGATCTTCCGGATACAGAGGAATTGCAAAACCCGAAGACACTTTTAGCTACCGAGATCATCTCCAGCGATATGAAAGTGCTTGGAAAATTTTATGCGGAAAACAGAACCAATGTAAAGTACAAAGAGATCTCACCTTATGTGGTAAATGCTTTGATCGCAACCGAGGATGCCCGCTTCTATGAGCACTCCGGAGTCGATTTTAAAGCACTGGGGCGTGCAGTAGCGGGAGCTTTAACTTTTAGTACTTCGAGTGGAGGTGGGAGTACCATTTCTCAACAATTAGCAAAATTATTATTCCCAAGAGAAGATCTGAACAAGGTTCAATTGGTAATCCGTAAGATCAAAGAATGGATCATTGCAACAAAACTAGAGAGAGAGTACACAAAAGAAGAGATCATTGCTCTATACCTTAACAAGTTTGATTTTAACCACAATGCTGTTGGGATTAAATCTGCAGCTCAAATTTATTTTGACACAACTCCCGACTCGTTGAAAATAGAAGAGGCTGCGATGCTTGTTGGAATGTTACAGAACCCAACAAAATGGGATCCGGTAAGGGAATCAAAAAAGAAAGGCGCTACGACCAGAAGAAATGTTGTACTTAAACAAATGGTCAAGTATGGTTATCTTGAGCAAGTAGTATACGATTCATTAAATGTACTTCCAATTAAAACAGATTTTCATCCGGAAGATCATAATGAAGGATTAGCGCCTTATTTTAGAGAATATTTACGTGATGTGTTTTTGAAAAAATGGTGCGATCAAAATCGTAAACCGGATGGAACAAAATATGATATCTATCGCGATGGATTAAAGATCTATACAACCATTGATTCACGGATGCAGCGCTATGCAGAGCAAGCAGCAACAGAGCATCTGAAAGAATTACAAGCGGCATTCTTTAAAGATTGTAAACGTAAAAAGAATGCTCCGTTTGCATGGAATGTTTCAAAAGATGAGATCAAGACCATCATGACACAAGCCATGAAACGCAGTGAGCGTTACCGAGTTTTGAAAAAAGCAGGCAGGTCGATGGAAGAGATCGAAAAGAATTTTAATACACCAATTGAAATGACTTTATTCACTTGGGATGGTGAGAAAGATACAACCATGACACCAATGGATTCGATCCGTTATGCCAAATCCTATTTGCAAACCGGATTCATGTCAATGGAGCCACAAACCGGATATATCAAAGCATGGGTAGGAGGTATCAATCATAAATATTTTCAATACGATCACGTACAGATCGGTCATGCACGTCAGGTAGGATCCACCTTCAAACCGTTTGTATACGCATTGGCAATTCAGGAAGGATACTCTCCTTGTTATCGTTTGCCGAATGTTCCTACCACGATCACGTATGATGATAAAGAATGGACTCCATCCAATTCTGATGATAAATTGAATGGAAGAATGTTGACCATTCAACAGGCTTTAGCGAATTCAGTAAATTATATCTCTGCTTATTTTATGAAACAGTTTGGTCCGCAAGCAACTGTTGATCTTGTTCGTAGGATGGGAATCGTTTCACCGATCGATCCTGTTCCTGCTATCTGTCTTGGCACACCGGAGATCAGTGTATTTGAAATGGTAGGAGCCAATGCTACTTTTGCCAACAAAGGAACATGGATAGAACCAACATTTGTTACACGCATTGAAGATAAAAATGGAAAAGTGTTAGCCGATTTTGTTCCGAAAACAGAAGAGGTGATGAGTGAGGAGAAAGCATACGTGATGATACAGTTGATGAAGGGCGTTGTACAAATTGGTACCGGTGTCCGTTTGCGTTATCGTTATAAATTGAATCAACCAATGGCAGGTAAAACTGGTACTACACAGAATAATTCCGATGGATGGTTTATGGGTATCACACCTGATCTGGTTTCAGGCTGTTGGGTTGGTGCGGAAGATCGTTCGGTTCACTTTAACAGTACGAATGAAGGGCAAGGTGCCAGCATGGCTTTGCCGATCTTTGCTAAGTATATGCAAAAAGTGTATGCCGATAAAACAATAAAGATCACACAAGGAGATTTTGAAAAACCTTCCAAGAAGATCGATATTGAAATGGATTGCAGTAAATACAATAAAGAGTTGGAGAGCGGTGTAGAGAATTTCAATGAAACAGAAGACTTTTATTAATTATATAATTATGAATAAGACAGTAAAAAATGCGGAAGAAGCAATAAAGGACATTCAGGATAACATGACCCTGATGTTAGGAGGATTTGGTTTGTGTGGGATCCCGGAGAATTGTATTTCAGCATTGGTAAAAAAGGGAGTTAAAGGTTTAACGTGTATCTCTAACAATGCTGGTGTGGATGATTTCGGAATAGGATTGATGTTACAAACCCGTCAGGTGAAAAAAATGATCTCTTCGTATGTAGGAGAGAATGCAGAATTTGAACGTCAGTTATTAAGTGGAGAATTAGAAGTAGAATTGATTCCTCAAGGAACATTAGCTACACGCTGCCTGGCGGCTGGTTACGGTATGCCGGCAATATTTACTCCTGCAGGTGTAGGAACAGAGGTAGCAATAGGAAAAGAGACACGCAAGTTTATGGTAGATGGTGCAGAAAAAGAATTCCTAATGGAAATGGCTTTTGATGCCGATTTTGCAATTGTTAAAGCTTGGAAAGGCGATACACACGGAAATTTGATCTATCGTGAAACGGCTCGTAATTTTAATCCAATGATGGCAATGGCAGGAAAAATTACAATTGCAGAGGTGGAGGAACTGGTTCCTGCCGGTGAATTAAATCCTGATCATATTCATACTCCGGGAATTTATGTACACCGTATTTTCCAAGGAGCAAATTATGAAAAACGAATTGAACAAAGAACGGTGAGAGTAAGATAATTTGGAAATGGACTAATTTGAAAATGTAGAGATTTCTGGATTAATTCTTCTTTAATTTGAAGTAAAAAAGACTAAAAATTATGCAAGAGAGACCCAATGTTATTGTTGATAAAACTTTTGAGTTTGCATTATTAATAGTTGAGTTTGCTGAAAAGTTAGAATCAAATAAAAGATATGTTATAGCAAACCAATTACTAAAATCAGGAACATCTATTGGTGCAAATGTAAGAGAGGCGCAAAATGCAGAGAGCAAAGCGGATTTTATTCATAAGATGAAAATAGCAGCAAAAGAAGCAGATGAGACTGAATATTGGTTGTTGTTGTGTCAAAAGTCAGAAAATTATCCTGATTGCGAAGGACTTCAGAAGGAAGTAAAGGAGATAGTAAAAATTCTTTCAAAGATAATTGCATCATCAAAAAATAAATCATTAACAAATTAAAATTAAAAACAATAGATAAGAACAAAGAATGTGCTATTAAAAGAATTATTTTCAAATTAGCTCATTTTCAAATTCTCAAATTAATATGTTAGATAAAGTTGGTATTGCGAAACGTATCGCAAAAGAAATAAAAGATGGTTACTATGTAAATTTAGGAATTGGTATTCCAACATTAGTAGCGAATTATATTCCACAAGGAATGAATGTGGTTTTGCAATCTGAAAATGGCTTGTTGGGGATGGGACCCTTTCCTTTTGAAGGGGAAGAAGATCCTGACTTGATCAATGCCGGGAAACAAACAATTACAACCGTTCCAGGCTCTGTTTTCTTCGACTCAGCCATGAGTTTTGGAATGATCCGTGCACGAAAAGTTGATCTTACTATTCTTGGAGCAATGGAAGTAGCCGATAATGGTGATATTGCCAATTGGAAAATTCCGGGAAAAATGGTTAAAGGAATGGGTGGTGCGATGGATCTGGTGGCATCTGCAAAAAACATTATTGTTGCTATGCAACATGTAAATAAAGCCGGAGAATCGAAATTATTAACGAAGTGTACTTTGCCTTTAACCGGAGTGAAGTGCGTTAAGAAGATCGTTACTGAATTAGCGGTACTGGACGTTACTCCACAAGGATTCAAATTATTGGAACGAGCACCCGGTATCAGCGTGGAACAAATCAAAAATGCGACC
This sequence comes from Bacteroidota bacterium, assembly GCA_017303895.1. Taxonomy (GTDB): domain Bacteria; phylum Bacteroidota; class Bacteroidia; order 2-12-FULL-35-15; family 2-12-FULL-35-15; genus 2-12-FULL-35-15. Next base: position 566,961 of record JAFLBF010000001.1, read on the forward strand.
GAAGGGAAATTGATCATTGATGGGGACATTCCTGAAATGACCATAGAATAATCCTGATTAAATGAATACGTCTAACACCAAAAATAAATTAGCGCTTTCCTTGCTGATCATTTTTGGTGTTTTACTTTTTATATATACTACCGCAAGAGCTTATCTTTTATCCATTACCTGGGATGAAAGTCAGTCTTATCTGGAATTTATAAGACACAATATTGTTCTCTGGCAGGACTATGATTTCATGTCGGCCAATAATCATCTATTAAACACATTAGGCGGAATTGTTTTTACAAAGTGGTTCGGTTTAAGTGAGTTTTCTCTCAGAGTCTCCTCGCTTATTGCACATGCATTTTTTCTATTCTACTCTGCCAAGCTAGCATATAAAATGGAGAACAAATGGATCGCGCTTTCTGCTTTCCTGATTCTTAATTTGAATCCATTTATGCTCGATTTCTTTTCTTTGGCTCGTGGTTACAGTATTTCACTTGGTATGATGATGGCCAGTGTTTTTTATTTGTTTGAATTACATACATCCGGATATCGCACAAAATACGCCTTGTTATCAATCCTATTTGCTATACTGGGCACCTTAGGCAATTTAACCCTGCTAAATTATTTGGTTGTACTGTATGGTGTGATCATGCTACTTCTTGCTTATAATAACTATAAGGATTCCAAGAGGGTGTTATCAACCATGAGGCGCTCCGCTCTTCAAATGCTTTTGCCAAGTATCGTTCTGGCCTTATTTCTATGGTTTATGTTGCCCTATTCTTTCAAATTGAAAGAAGCAGGAGCATTATTTATGGGTGGAGAAAACGGATTTTGGCAAGACACAGTTGGAAGTATTGTTCCCCGCTTATGGTATCATTTGGATTTTTCATATTGGCTTATCCGCATAACTAAAATATTATTTGTTGTTATTTTAGTTTTGTCACTGATTTACATTGGCCTTAAGCACGCTAAAGGGAAGACAACAAATGAGAATATGTTCTTAGGCTCTTTGTTGTTGCTTTTTTTATTGATCATTTTATTTACATTGGCTCAACACTATTTACTTGAAACGCTGTACCTGATCGAAAGAGCGGTATTATTTCTGTTTGTTTTATTGATGTTGATATTTGTGTTTTTTGTAAACGAATTATTTAAAGAACGGAAATTCTTTCAAAGCATCCTACACGTTTTTGCATTGATCGTTTTTGTTCATTTTCTTTTTTCATTCAACTTGAAGTATGTGTATGAATGGAAAGATGAATGTGATTCAAAAGAGATGTTGCAGGATCTTAAAAAGATTAAACAATCTCAGAAAAATAAATTCAATGTAAGCATTTCTATGCCGCTTATTTTGGAATCGGAAATAAATTATTATCGAGTAGCCGATACGCTTACCTGGCTCAATCAGGCCATACGTGAAAAGAAACCACACCATTTGCATGATTATTTTTTTCTGAAGAAAGATCAGTATGATACTATTCAAAAGGATTTATTAGAAGTAATAAAGGTGTATCCAACAAGCGGGAATATTCTGGCTAAAGCAAAATATCCATATACAAATTCTACAATCGTTTTTGATAGTATCATTGATTTTGAATCAACAACAGCTGATTGCAGAGTCAAGCGCGACCAGGAATATTCCCCAGCGATCACTTATGTATTAAATGAGCAAACAGCCAATTCTGGGCACCTAGTGAGTGTACGATATAATTTTACTACTAAACAAAGGAAAGAAGGAAATATGTACATGCTGCTTGTTTTTGAAAATGATAAAGGAGCTTATGTATGGCTTCGTCCAAATTTGATGGACTTTGTTTACGAAAATGATAAAAAAACAGAAGCCTATTTTAGCTATCCATTTCCGGCATCAGTCAAGCCGGGCGATATTATAAAAGCGTTTATCTGGAATCCGAATAAGAGAGAATTGTTTTTGAATCAAATGGAGATGCGTATTATACGATATAGTAGAGAATGAGCGAAACCACTTATATAAAGATACAACGATCATCAAGAGTGCTTATCATCAGCCTTTTTGCTGTCTACTTTATTGTTGGACTGTTTACTTTTTCTGATTATGGTTTATCATGGGATGAAAATTCACAATGGAAAAACAATGGGCATGCGAATTACAACTTTATTTTCCATGACGATGAAAGAACATTGCTGGATGGGCTTGATAAATATCACGGTCCGGCATTTGAGCTAGTCTTGGTATTCATTGAAAATGCATTTTCAATGCAAGAGCTTCGTTCTATCTTTTTGATGCGTCATTTATTTACATTTTTAACCTTTTTCATTTCCGCAATCGTTTTCTTTTTCCTATCCCGGAAGATCTTTAAAAAAGACTTGTTGGCCCTTCTTGGTGTGCTGATGTATGTGCTGAGTCCACACATTTATTCCCATTCTTTTTATAATTCAAAGGACGCTATCTTTTTAGCATTTATTGTTTTTAGTCTTTACTCTATGCTGATATTTATGGAGAAGCCGGGCATTAAAAGCGCTTTTATATATGCATTGCTAAGTGCCTTTACCATTGATATCCGTATCATAGGAATATTATTACCATTGCTTACAATTTCTTTATTTGTTGTCGATTTGTTTTTAAACAGTGAGTATGCAAAACAAGGGGCAAAGGCTTTTATGTCTTATTTTATCTTTTTAATTCCTTTAATTATTTTATTCTGGCCGGTATTGTGGATCGACCCGGTTTTTCATTTTATTGAAGCATTAAAAGAAAATGCAAAATACCCATGGAATGGTGATGTCCTATATTTTGGAGAATATATAAAGGCTGCTGAGCTGCCTTGGCATTATCTGTTTGTTTGGAACTTTATTGCCCGTCCTATTTTGTACTCATTTTTATTTATTGTTGGTACAGGCGTTTTGTTGATATCGTTTGTAAAAGCACCTATTGCATTTATTATGGATCGAAGAATTGAGTTCATTATTGCTGCCGTTTTTTTGCTCCCTTTATTAGCTGTATTATTGTTTAATAGCCCCGCTTTTGATACAGGCAGACATTTTTATTTCATGCATTGTTCTTTTATTTTAATTGCATTATATGGAACAGCTTATTTATTGGAACGCATTCGAGTGAAGAATATTCTTCTTTTAGTTTATAGTTTCTTTTTTCTTTCTTTCATAAGTGTGATCATTCGAATGATCCAATTACACCCCTATCAGCATTTATATTTTAATTCGGCAATTGTTGGAGGGTTGAAGCAAGCACAGGCCAATTTTGAAACGGATTATTGGGGCTTAGCTGCCCGTCCGTTATTAGAACAAATTGTCAAGAACGATACATCTGCATCCATTCAACTGTTTGCTGAAAATTATCCCGGCAAATTGAATGCAGCCATGCTTTCTTTAGAGGATCGTAAAAGGATCGTATATGTGGATACTCCCGAGGTAGCGAAATATTATTTAGGAGACTACAGGTGGAAAAAGATCACCGATTATCGTTATCAAAGAGAGTTGTGTTCTATTGAACTACAAGGAGAAAAAATTGCATCGGCATTTTTAGTTAGAAGTCCTGAAGAACTTTATTCCGCCAAAGGCAAGCGATTGTTTTTTCATAAGAACGATTGTGAGCGGCCGGACTCATTATGGACAAACAATTATATCGTTGAGGGCAGCGATTCTTTGAAGGATAATAGATGTATGCTGTTGACCAATGGAGTGGAATATTCTGATCAATTGGTGATTGATAAGCTTGGTGCTGAGGCTGGCAAGAAAGGACTTGTTTTAAAATTGAAATTTAAGTACCGAACGGAAGAAAACAATAACGACTTAAAATGGGTGGTGACAAGCGGTTTGGATCTGGATAAGCCTTATCAATGGATCTCTGTTTATCACATTTATGGAGCAGCACAACCAAGTTGGAAGGAAGTGTCTTGTGGCGTAGAACTGGCTCCCAACAATATAGATAATAATAAGATCAAATTATATTTGTGGAATATAAATAAAAAAAAGATATTTATAGATGATATTGAAGTGGAACTAATAGAAGAGCACAAAGAATGAGTATTAAGAAATTATCGATAGTAATTCCTGCCTACAACGAAGCAGCTACCATTCATTTGATCCTGAATAAGGTGATAGCTGTTCAATTATTGAATAATATCCAGAAAGAGATCATTATTGTGAATGATTGTTCTAAAGATGCTACTAAGGAGGTTATTGAAAAATACATTGCCGATCACAAAGGACATGACATCCGTTTATTTAACCAGGAATACAATCAGGGAAAAGGTGCTGCTTTACACAAGGGAATTTCTTTAGCCACAGGTGATTATCTGATCATTCAGGATGCCGATCTGGAATACGACCCGGAAGAATATAATGTACTATTAAAACCTGTTGTTAATGGCTTTGCCGATGTGGTATATGGTTCCCGTTTTATGGGAGGAAGACCTCACCGTATTTTATTTTTCTGGCACACCATCGGTAATAAGTTTCTTACATTTTTATCCAACATGTTTACTAATTTGAATTTATCGGATATGGAAACATGCTATAAATTATTTGATACCAAAACCATTCAATCCATTAAGTTAAAAGAAAAGCGCTTCGGTTTTGAACCGGAGGTAACAGCTAAAATTTCGCGTGTTCCAAAGATCCGTATTTACGAAGTGGGAATTTCCTATTATGGTAGAACCTACGAAGAAGGCAAGAAAATAGGTTGGAAAGATGGGTTTAGAGCGATCTGGTGTATTTTAAAGTATAATTTGTTTTCGTAAAAACACTCTATAATTTCGTTAATTGATACCTAATGATAATAAGTTACTCTTTTTTATCAAACGCATCAATTTGTATATCATCGATGTACAGAGGGGTGTTACCACTTTTATACCACACATAAGCTCTTACTTCATCGTCTTCATTTTGCAACAATGGGCTTAAATAATAGATGGTATATTTGTTCCATTCATTTAACTTATAGTCCGCTGCAGCGATTGGATATCCCCAATATTGGTAGGGTTTGCCATTGTGCATGAAATGAATAACGATTTCGGCTGCATAATCTTTCGTATCAATAATGGGATAAAACCAAACACTAAATTTTAGCCAAGCATGATCTTTATCTGTAATATGAGAATAAGGCTTAGATATAACAGGGGAGAATTCGCATTCTTTACTAAGCAGACAGCAATAATTACCGCTTTTGGAGTAAGTAGTATCTAAACAGACTTTATTTATTTCAGATCTGTTTGGATCTTCCATGTTGAAAAAGGCAACTGTATGCTTTTTGTAAAGAGGATTTGTTTCATCAAATTTTTCGAGGGGGTCAAAAGTCCTTTGTAATTCTAACAAACCTAGATCATCCTTTGTCATGGGGGTGGTTTTTAAAAAACTGTGCTTGTAGAAGGACCAGGTTATACCATCTCCAGGTAGTATCCATCTTACAAATTGCCAAGTTTGAAATAAATTGAGTATGATAAGCAGCAGTATAATTATTCCCATGCCTAACTTTATAAAATTATTTCTATTAGAAATATTATGAATAAATGCGCCAAGTGGAATTGAAAGCATCGCATATGATTGAACCATAAATCGTTGTCCGAAGCTGCCGGCATTGTGCCAAACGGGAACGTGTGTTAGAATAAAAACATTTAATAAAATAAATACAAAAATAGATAACCGCACATTCTTTAATTTGTCACTTTTTAAATAGAAACAGCCAATAAAAGCTAGTGTTATTAAAGGGGTGTAAAACCACCATCCCTTTCTAATGCTAAAAAACACCTTTAAAAAATGCGATTCGGTGATATCGAATGAGTTTTGGTTCCAGTAACTATTATAAAAGAACGATCCTGTCTGGTATTTCCAATAGATAAGCTGTGGGAGCCCAACTAAAAAAATCATTAGTACCAACAATGCAAGATCTTTTGTTTTAGATTTTAGAAGAGTTAATTTTTCTTTCAAGCTATTTTTATCATGTATCCCCCATAATAAAGGAATGAAAATGCAAATAATTTCTGTCGGTCGTATAAGCGTTAAAAATCCAATACTTAAACCAATTATTGAAACAAATTTCTTTGTGGGTTGTTCATGCCATTTTATGGTATAAAACAAAAGAAGGGCATAAATACTAAAAAGGACCGCATGCGGACCCATATTATAATCAATTGCCTCCCGCAAATAGTTGGTGCCTAAAGCAATAATAATTATTGTAATTGAAGTTGTCCTTTCCGAATAAAATTTCAGTAAAATTTTCCTTAAAAAGAAAATTCCAACTAAAACATAGATCATCATTCCAGATGACACACAAAATTGATATGGATAGGAAAAACCATCAGTAGGATATCCCCCTAGTTTTGCCCAAACATGCCCGATTAAGAAGAATGGCAAGTAAAGGATAGCCATTCCGGATGTATAGATCATTACCCAATTTCCGTTGGGTGCTTGCGCTGCCTGATAAAATGCCGGAGAGAAATGATATTTATCAAATAATGCTTGTATGTAAACGGGGTCATTGATCCCAATGTCTCCATGAATAAATGTTAAAGGCAGGTATAAATAATAAGATAGTATATCCCAGGCAACTTCGTTTGTTAGTCCGGGAGAATCATATTTTGGCAATGTAAAATGAAAATACAGGTAAAGAAAAGAGATAAAAATTATAAGCGCCAGCGATTCACTTTTTTTTGAAAGAAGCACCTTATACATTTTCTTTGGATCAGTAAGTTGAAATTACTTAATTTTATGCAATATACATGAAATCTCTATGCTTAAGCAATTATTAAGTTCACGAATTTATATTTTGATATTTATTCTATTAATATCAGTTCTGGGAATAATAAGGTTACAAAAAGAGCCTGAGTTATATCCAACAGGTGACGCTATTGAATACACCATAATGACAGAGGCTTTTTTCAATCATTTTACCCCGGATGTTAGAAGTTCTGATTTTGATACTTTTAAAGAAGCGTTTTGTAAAAAGAGAAAGTGGGATGAGAATGATAAGTATTTTGTATATGATGCTGCTCAGAAATTTATTGCGAGTAGCGAATATAAGCTACTTGATTTTAATTATGCTTTTTTTGTTGACAAAACCGGAAAGAAGTATAGTTGTCATTTTTTTGCATACTCCTTGATCAACCTTCCTTCAAGGGTTTTGTGTTCTTTGGTTGGCTTTGATCCCCTTTTTACGCATCAACTTACAAACCTGATACTTATTCTTTTAACAACGTTCTTATTTTTCAAATTTAGCCCATTCGACCGTTTTTACACATCGACTTTTGCATTGATGTTTTTCTTCTCTACTAACTATTGGTATATTTCCTGGCAACATCCTGAAGTTTTCACCGTGTGCTTCTCATCTTTAGGTTTTTGGTTGTTTCTTGCAGAAAAACGCTATTGGGGAATTTTCTTAATTTCCATTGCCGCGCTTCAAAATCAGCCCATTGCAGTTTTAGTGGTGGGGCTCTCTGCATTTACTTTTTTCAAAGAAACAATATCAATTAAGAATACGATTAAGCTAGGCTTCAGTTCATTTTTAATATTTATACCTTCTCTTTTTTACTTTTATCATTTTGGTGAGACGAATTTAATAAAGTATCAAGGCGCACTTAGCTTTGATTATGTTTCATTTACCCGGGTTTGGGGTTTGTTTTTTGATATAAATCAAGGTGCAATTTTAGCAATCCCATTTGTTCTCTTTGCCTACATTGTATTGATTGTCAGAAAGATCTTTATTGATAGATCGAAAAGAGGAATGCTTGAAATAATTATAATAAGCTGCACTATTATTTCAGTTTGTATTGCAGGGACTATCGATAATTGGAACCATGGACAATCAGTAGTAAATAGATACGTAACATATTTTAGTGGAATTATTCTTGTTCATTTTACTTTTTTGCTATATGAGCTCAAGAACTCTAAACTTAAGAACGGTGTAGTTTTGTTTGCAACCTTCACGCAGATGATTACTGTTTTGTATCACAACAGTCTAAGCCCATTTGATTGGTCAACCAATTTGCCTAAACCAATTTCGAACTGGGTGTTAGATAATATCCCATCTTTATATAATCCCGATCCTGTTATTTTTGTAAGTAGATATAATCCTAAGGCTGGGAATGATGTTGTATACTACATGAAAGAAAACGGAGAGATCACAAAGTTTCTAGTGAATGAGAAAAATACAGTAAACCTTAAATTGTTTGGCTTTTCTGACCATCAAATAGATTCGATTGTTCCGCATTTAAATTTTATAAATAAGTGGGCATATATTGATGTGGACGATAAAATTAAAGGAATTCTCTCGCCTGTAAAGCTGAAGCAATTAGATAATGCACGAAAAATAAAAGAGCAGATAGAAGTGATCAAATCTACTCCGGAATGGTATGAACAGATACTTCTCCAATCAAAAAATGAAAACATTTCAATAGACGATGCTTTAGAAAAAAATGCAAAATTTGTGCTAAAGATCTATGAAGAAATTCCTCAAGGGGGAACAAAAGAAGAAAAGATCAATGCAAAAATTATGGAAATAAAAGCAAATGCTTCCTGGTTAGATCTTTTAAAAGTGAAAGCTTCCGAACAGAAGATTAGTTTGGACTCTGCCATTTACTTAGATGCAAAGTGGATGGTAGATGAGGAGGCAAAATAAACTATTTGCCTAAAAGTCGTACTTCTATATCATCGATATAAAAATCATTTTTACAAATATTCCAAAAGTAGATCTCAACTATATTATTAGAATTTATATGACTACTGTTAATTGAGAATTTATGTTTTAATTGCACCCAATTATTTGTGTTTTTTTGTTCAATTTTCTCGCTATTCCAATATATGTTTTCACCTTTTTGGTTATAAATAGAGACAACTAACTGCGGGTTTATTTTGTTTTCATTTATTACGAAGACATTTGATGTTATGATTATTGTGTTTGTACGTAAAGGAACTGAATCTATTTTCTCAAGAAGATTAAAACTATATTCGGTTTCTGCTGTAATATGGCAAGAGCGGCTTCCGCTTAATTTAACGGTTTCGTCTATTGTGATTGTTTTATTATATGGAGGCTCTTCCTCAAAGTTAAACAACTGTTTTTCTAATAATTTGTTTGACCTTGCTTTGGGAAGCTTTATAAAAGCATTTACTTCGAAGGGGTAGTCATTTAGCGTTTTAAATGGGACATCAGGAATAAACGATTTAACGCATATAAAATTGGAATCATTCATAAGTCTTTCAAGTGGTATTTGACATTCATTCGGACCAAAATGTGCATCCCATATTATTACTGAACTATCGGGGATAGAGTTTATTCCATATTTTTCAATCCAGGGATAAAGCCCCCATAATTCTGCAACCTTTTCTGTGTCGTAGGGATCTACATTCAGATAGTGAGCAAATAAGGGGTATAGATAATAAACTTTTTTGTTAGACAATCCACTTTTTTTAAACCAGTCCCCCGTTTCTTTTATTACTTTCTGTTCTGCTTCTAATTTAAATGGGAAGTAGTTTTGAAAAAATGGAGATGCAATTACCGAAATAATGATTATGGCTAAAAAAATTTTTTTAAGCAATTTCTGCTTTACTGGAATAATGTTTATAAAAAGGTCAATTCCCCGATGGCAAATTAGTGCAGTGCAAGGTATAATTCCTGCTAGAACTCTTATCAATCCAAGTGAATTTGCATATCCTTTCCACCACATTATAGAGTGCGCAATAAAATAAATTGAAAAAGATCCCAAAATGAGAATTACTTCTTCTAAATAATATTCCTTGAAATTGTTAATATTAATTTTTCTTCGAATTAGTGCGAAAATTATCCCTATACATAGAAAAAAAGTCATTATTGTTCCCCAAATAAAAATATATGCATTTATGAAATGCAAGAGTTCCCCTTGTTTATAAAATTCTTTATTGTCACCGTTGTAGGGGTTTTGATTGAATATCCAAAAAAAATCATTTAAAACAATCATCCCAATAATGCTATATAGGATGGTTCCAGATGCTAAAAATAAAATTGATGCAAATTTTTTTCTATATAATAAAATCACTCCAAATAAAGGAACAATTAAAAATCCTTCTGTTCTTACAAATGGCAGGAACGATATTATTAAACTTCCTAAAATGTATCTATTAACAAAGTAAAGATATATTGAAGAAATTAATATTAATCCAAACAGCGGCTCTGTTAAACCGCTGTTAATAGTTGGGAGGTAGATTGGTGTAAAGAAAAGTAAAATTGGAGCAACAAGAGGTGTTGCCAATTTAAGTATTTTTGCTATTTTGAAAATATAATAACCACTTAGGACAGCACAAACAATATTAAAGATGTTTATTCCTAAGAGACCAAATTGAGAAAAGGGAGAGGAAATTAATGTAAAAAAAGGTTTACCCCAACTATATAAGAATAGATCCGGGTGTTTCCAAGAGTACCTAGAAACTAAATAATGTCTTATTCCATCCCCTGGATCGTAAGTTGATTCAGCAGTCAAAATTAGGATAACAAAAAACACACTTGCTAATACAAGCAGTATGTATAGGGATGTCCTCTCCGAAAATTTTAACATTAAATAATGTTTTTCAAATCCTTAATCCAAGCCTTTAATAAAGTCATTTCTTCTTTGCCGATCACATTGATGTCAATTAATTTTTGATAGCAGGTGATCAGGTTATCGTAAATATTCTCCTGGCCCGGTTTTAGATTTAAAGCTTGTAATTCCTTACAGATATTGAAATTGTTGGTATATCCGGAGATCTCATCTTCAAAATCTTTCATCAGGTTATGCTCGTTGCGTTCCTGCCAAACCGTTGGTTCATGATATAAAACACTCCATCCACATTCCCAAGCGATACGTTGTGCCACATAACTTCTCCAGATATCGGTCATCCTAAAGCTGCAATAGGAAGGTAAATACATCAATGCAAATGCTTCTTTGAACCAATAGGTGTTCTGACTGTTAAATGGGCTCCAGGCATTTTTACCCAATGCTAATCTGGTTTTGATCTCAAAATTCAAGGGTAATGGATACGTTAAACGGTACACCGCATCCACATCCGGATTCTCATCGGCCAATCCTTGTTGAATCGGACAATTAATAGCTTTGTTCTCTAATGTTGCGGTATCGATCTGTTTCTTTTGAAGTTCTTCTAGTGGGAAACCTCGAGGCCAAATCATATTTTTAGTAAAGTAATGATATACATTTACCCAACCGGAGTTTTCGAAAGCATAACTTTTTACTTCACGTGTTTTTGTTTCCCAAAATTCTTTTCGTGGAATATTATCATCGTCCGTTTCCACTAATTCTGTAGCTCCGTTTTGTATAGCGATCAAGTATCCTAAGTTCTTACGCGAATAATGACGGGTAGGGGTGATCTTAGCCAATTCAAAAGGCAATGTTAACTGTCGATCCACACTCCAGAAATCACATCCCTCCAATTTGAATTCAGCAGGTGATTTAGTATCACCAATTACAATAAATGGTGTATTGTATTCTTTGCATTCTTTTGCAAACTGTTTTAAGATCGGATGTTGATCATTTGCAATAGAGGTGATGATAAGTGATTTCATATTTATAGCGAAGGCGCAAGGGCGCAATGTTAATTCGTTTATATGTCGTTTTTGTTTCTCTGTTTTTACTTCAAATATTCCAAGGGTCAGAATTCTCTAATACTTAAGCTATTCCATTATTATCAAATATAAGTTCAAATTTCATTAATACGGCTATGTTTTAAAATTCGTAAATTCGCTTTCAATGCCATTTCTATTCGTAATTCGTAGCTATAATGTTGGAGAATTGCCTATTAAACGTTGGATGAAATAGTAAAACAAGGTTTGGTAAGCATTCTTAATAGCATTTTTTGATACACGTGGCGAAGGTGCCTGATAGTGAATAGGCACTTCAAACATTCTTCTTTTACGTAACAAATAACGCAACTCTGTTTGATAAAAATGTGCCTTTGATTTAAACTCATGATTTATGATCTTAGCTACTACATCGCGGTGAAAACCTTGATAACCGGACGTCATATCTCTTAGTTTGGTGCCTAATAACAAGTTGGCTAATACCGTTCCTGTTTTAGACAATAATCTGCGTTTGAAAGGGGAGTCGCCCATGGAGCCACCGTTGATAAAACGGCTTCCAAATGCACATTCATTTCCTTCATTTAGTACGCGTAAAAACATAGGAATCGCTCTTGGATCATGCGATAAACCGGCATCCATCTCAATGATGATCTCATGGCCGGCCTCATAAGCTACGCGTAAGCCTTTTACATAAGCATCAACCACATTTTTATTCTCGGGCGCCCAAACGGTTACATATCGTGGGTCTTTAGCCGATAATTCCTGGCATAATTCTAATGTACGGTCCTTTGAAGCTTTATCAATGATAAAATAAACGTTCCCGGGGTTCAACTCATCAATCACGAAATTAACCATGTCAATGAATGGTTTAAAATCTTCTTCCTCGTTGGCCATCGGGACAACAATGGCCCATTTTTTATAATAAAACATCTTATTGGGTATTACACTACAAATATATATTTTTTAGGGAAAGATCATGCAAAATTATTGGTTATAATAGAGCCAAATGGCATTGCTCACAAACTCTTCTTCGGGTTTTATATTTTTCTGTTTTGCAGCTCTGATCATTTGTTTTTGCCATGCTTTATTTTTTGAAATGTTTTTTAGAGCCCCTTTTGTGAATATCATAAACTCTCTTTTCTTTAAAAAGTAATAGTACTTGTCTTTGGGGGCATAGGTCTCAAATGCTTGATCAATAAAGTCGTAGGGAAATTGGTTCAAGGTGGCATCTGTTGCAAGAAGTAATACTACTTGATGCTTTTCGATGTGTTTTTTAAATTCAGCTTTGCTTAAAACCGGTTTGTTGTATAGCTTGTAATCATATGTTTTGAAAATGGAGTCAACTATACCTGTTGTAACAATATTACTAAAGTAACTATCGCCTATTGATAAAAGATTTAATGTTGGTTTTGATGTATCGCTTGCAAATATCAATTCCGGTATTGTCATCTTATAATATTTTGGAAACTTTAATGTATTCATTAATAATCCGGCATCTTTGTCTGTTTGAATCAGACTATCGTTTAGTTTTAGATCCTTGATCTTGGCAGTATTTTTTATTCCAAGCTTTTTTAATAATGTGTCAGTGGCAATATAGCATGCGTATTCTCCCCAATGTACGCCTACTTGTGAAAAAAGGGGATATCGACAAGTGTCTTTTATTTTTAAAAAATATTCCCGCAGGTCAAGAAAATTCAGAGAACTATTGGCAAAAGCTTTTTTGTAGCAAGCATAATTAGTGCTATCCGGATGGTTGTTTGTTTTGTATGCATCAGGGATATACTCCGGAAAATAACTTCCCTTGCCCGGTGCAATAGCAAATAGTAATGAAATATTTTTTTGCTTTAAAATACTATCTACCACTTTCCCTTTTTCTATTTGTAAGTTGATGTAGGCGCTTCCCATAAAATCATTTCCATTTACTGCATCAATATAGTTTCTAACGTATAAATAGCCTTCCTTTCCCACTACAACCGACTGTATTTTGGAAATATTGAATAGGCTATAATTGATCTGTGACTGCAACTCAATAAAAAAATCATGGAATCCGATTTGATCATTATATGCAGTTTCAAATTGTTTTTGAAATTCTCCATTCTTCCATTTTTCTATTGATAATGTTGGGTAGTCTTCAATATTAAAAAATCCTTCCAGTGGCTTTTCTTTGATAAGTTTAAACTGTTGCTGTATCAAAGGGAAAAATAAGGATACTATAAAGAACACAAACACAATGTGTTTCATTGAAAATGATCGTATGTGTTTTGTTTCTTTCATTAAAACCTGTAATAGATAAATGGATTAAAGCTGGCACTTACCATTGCGCTTGCACTTAAGATCAATAATGTATAACAGATCAGTCCTAGAATGAGTGTTCTTTTGTTGCTATAGAAATTAAAATAAATGCTTTTTTCAATTGCTTGTTGAAATTTGAAGACATTCATAAAAGAAAGCATTGCTGCTATTCCTAGTATCACATAAAAATCGATGAGGTAGATCTGGTGTGTTGGATGCAAATCAACAACAAATAATTTATGGAGATAGCGCATCGCATCTCCCATATCTTCAGCTCTGAAGAATACCCAACCGATCATCACTACAAAAAACGTGATAATCATACTTGGTAATTTCCCGATCTTGCCATAAAATGAATTCAGGAACATGCGTTCTATGATCAGGAAAAAGCCATGATAACAGCCCCAAACAATAAAGTTCCAGGAGGCTCCGTGCCATAGACCTGAAATAAAAAAAACAAATGCCAGATTAAAATACAACCGTTTATTTGATTCAACCCTATTACCACCCAATGGGATGTATAAATAGTCACGCATCCAGCGCCCTAATGTAGTGTGCCAGCGTTGCCAGAATTCAGTGATACTTTGTGAAGTATATGGTGAGTTGAAATTTTCGGGAAATGTAAAGCCCAACATTCTGGCAATACCAATGGCCATATCGGAATATCCGGAAAAATCAAAATAGATCTGGAAGGTATATGCAATGATGCCAAGCCAAGCATCTGCAGTGTTGATCAATTGAAAGCTGGAATCGAAGATCTTGTCGGCCTCTGCGCCAAGGACATTGGCGATCAAGACTTTTTTTGACAGACCAATAATGAAGCGGTATAATCCGGATAGTTTATGGTCGATTGTTTCTTTATCTTTTCTATCAATGATCTGATCGGCAATTTCATTGTAGCGGACAATTGGTCCGGCAACTAGCTCGGGGAAGAGTAAAATGAATAAAAAATAATTAGCAATTGAATCAAATGATCGGTGTGTTTGTCTATAGACATCAATGGTATAGCTTAGTTTTTTAAAGGTAAAGAATGAGATTCCTATTGGCAATGCAATGTCTGTCCAGTTCGCGACTGCTCCCGCTCCCCAAGTTGAGAAAAGTTCATTTATATTTTCTATAAAAAAATTGGCGTATTTAAAATAGGCGAGTGAGCCCACGTTTAAAACAATTGAAGCTAAAAGAAAAATTTTCTTTTCTTTTGAAACAGTAGCTTGTTCCATTTTTCGGACAAGATACAAATCGAGTATCAAAGAGCCGATCACAAAGAACACAAATAGGGGCGCCCCCCATGCAAAGAATAATAAACTCGCGAAAAGTAAAAAGTGATTTTTAAATTTTTGTGGAAGCGAATAATAGATCAGCAAAAAGACCGGTAAAAAACCAAATAGGAAAAGGGCGCTGCTAAAGACCATTATCTTGTTTTATAAATTTAGAATAATGGGAATTATCTGAAAGATCGACTATTCTTAGAACGTACAAGCCATTTGCTAATTCATGAACTTTTAATTCATGTGTATAACCGTAAACTGTTTTTACAACTATACCTTGCATATTGATAAGATCAATTTGTTTGAAGTAAATGTTGTTTATGGTTATATCTGTTTTTGCGGGGTTCGGGAAAATATAAAAAGGGTCGCCTGGGCGATTGTCAATGTATTCTTTGTAACTTAAATTTATAACTACTTTGTTTGTGTCACTTGTCCCGTTGCCAAAACATTTTATCACAAGTGAGTCTTCTGGGCAAATAGAATTTCCGGGAATTATATCGTTTTTTATTAAAGTTTGTCCTCCGGTTGTGGTTCCTGTAAGAGAGATAAAATAGGGTGAGGGGTAAGGTGGAGGCTCAACATCCGAGCATCTCACGATTCTTAAAGCATTTAGTCCTCCACTAGAAATAAGATAGCCGAGATGTTCATTAACAATGTAGAAATTATCGTAGGGGAGTAGTGATCTTCCAATCTCAAGCCATGTATTTCCATAATTAGAAGTTTTTTCGACAATAAGATATGGTGTTCCACTTCCTGCTAAATATGTAATCTTAAAGCCGGTTGAGTTGCTTATAAATTTGAGAGCCAAGCAGCCTAGAGAAATATTGTAAGAATTATTTGCCCCATATATTTCTATGCCATTTCGTAATATTTTATAACCATTAGGGGTATTAACATAGCTATAATTGTAATCTATGTTGTAATTGCAAATAGGTGGATCGAAAGTTGTAGTCGGTAATTGAGTCCATCCAACACTTTGAATAGTAAGAAAAAGGAATATAAATATGTTTTTCCAAAAATTCATTTGTACATTTTACTCAATTACCAATTCATAGATCTCTCCCGGAATATCGTTGAGCGGGAAAGGCAAATTATCCTGTGAATAGGGAGCACCTGGCCACCATTGTGTGTTGTGATATTCCTGTGTAATGATCAAAAGCATTTGATTGTTAGGAATAGATGTAACGGTTTCATTCATATAGCCCACCTCACGCATCTTATCGGGCGATGGTCCTATTCTCCATATGATCTCAGTTGGTCGCCAATCTATTTCAAAATAATAATACTCGCCCGCAAATAACTCATCGTCTTTTTCTTCTTTCTTTTCTGTTATTGCTCTGTACCAATGATCCCAACGGTGTGTGTAATAGGTTTGTCCTTTGTGTTCAATAGGATTACAGCCTACACCAAAATTCTTTGGCTCCCAGCAAGCCATATCCCAATTGGTACACGCAACGGTAATATTGTCATCGTTTTTTGTAATATCATCCGGCATTGGAATATTCCAACTATTAATGTTCTTGTTATTGTCGTTCGGATTTTTAAATACCGGTGGAAATTCATTATCCGGACAATACGGTGGTGTTTTTAAGATCTCAAAATCGATCTCAGAATAGTCTACGGCAGCAACACGTTTATCATCCTTGCCACCCCAATAACTGGCCATGTAACCTTCTTTGTTACAGCTACGTCTGAAGTTCCATTCTCCACCTCCTTGTGTGATCAACCAAATGGCATTCGTTAATCCATTCCATACTCCATTCTTGTTGAGCAATTCAGTAAGTTTTACTTTCACTCTGTATTTGCCGTATGTAAAACCATGACGGGTGATGATGCCTACGCTTTCTTTTTTCCATTCCCCATATTTTGTTCCCGGATTTTTGATCACGATCTTGTTCTCTTTTGGATCGGAAAAAACTGTTTGACAAGGATGTTTTGCAGTTTGGATCAAGGTTGGAATGAGTTCTTCTTTTTTATAAAAACTCTTGTTCCAGTTATAGTCTGTTTTAGAATAATTGTCCTTTAAAATGTCAGCAATCACCGGAATGTTCTCCATTTTGGTAGAGGCATCTACATAATTGATGAATTGTTGAATAGGGGCATTTTTATAGATGTTAGAATCTTGTCCACAAGTAGCGCAGAAATACGACTTATCGTACTCTTTCCCATTAAAACTCATGTCGTTGATGTATATCCCCGCTCCTAAATTCGGTTTAGCTACAACAAGCAAACTCTTTTCGGAAGTATAAGCAATGGTGTTTTTTAAACCCTTTCCTTTTCCATAATTGAAAAAGTAGTAGGGATTAACAAAATGATCTTTTGATTTTTTGCTGATATCTTGTACTTCAGTAGGAATGGTTTTTAGATCATCCTCTGTACATACAACAAGCATGAATTTATATTCTCCTACTCTTGGATTTCGTTTCCAGCGATCGTTCTTACCATTTGAAAAATATCGTTGATCATTGCGCGGATTTCCAACGATTCTGAATTTGTCAGTGATCGTATGATACTCATCATCATTTGCTATGGCGGTTGTGCTTTTAAATGCGATCCCTGTTTCTTCCCAGCTACCGTAAAAATTTTCTTCTGCTAAGGGGTTTTCATTTTTGGATACAGAATCTATTTCCGGGAATTTATAGCGCTCGTTTTGATAGTAGATCTTGTAATAGAATTTTTGCGGAGCAGTTCCGGTGTTTTTGATCTCAAAGGACAATTCAAATTTCCCATCTTTTGTTTGTGCAATTGAAGGCACAGAAAAACCTTCCACGGCATTGTTATAGTCCAGGTAAATATGATTATCCAGGCTATCCTTTTGATAATTTGATAAGGGATCAACATTATTTAAACTGAACTTTTCACAGCTGAGTGTTGGTCCATTTTGGCTTCCATTACTGCAGGAGAAAAGACCGGCAGCGATAACTGTCAACAAGAAAAATACGATGCTCGAATATGTATTATTATTTTTCAAATGTATATAGTTCTATTTTATTGGGGAATTGTTTATTGTTTTCAATACTTGTGCACTTTATCCCGTCAAAGTTGTTATCTGCACAATTAAAAGAGAATACAAGTAATGATAGGTCTTTTTCAGAATAAAAATTTCCGCTCACCAGTTTGGTGAATTCATAATATTTTGGATTGTGATCGGCTTCATAACCCTTAAAATCGATCATATACCGGATGGTTGGATCGTTATTCTCAGCCGAAATTAACTTCAGATCAAATCGCCAGTCTTTATTCAGTACAAGCGTATGTTTGCTTCCCGCGATTGATCCTGTATAATACAGATCATTTGCGTGAAACACCGTTTGAGCACTTGCGGTAATGTTGATCATTTTTTCTTGCCATTCTCCATTGATCAATTGTAGTGTAATGTGCGCTTTGCCATTATTGAATATTAATGCGTCTTTATCTGTAAATGTTTTTCCTGAGCTGACAAATGCGTGTTGTTTGTACCAATTTTCTTTTAGACTATTTTTTCCTGTAATTCCTATTTGCCATTTGTTATTTAAATAATTGAGGATCTGCCAGGTTCCATTTGTTGTATTAATGCAAAGCAGATCCTGTTTCCCATCGCTGTTATAGTCGCCCGAAAAATAGATATTTACAGGGTCAAACAGCGATGATTCATTGGTGTTTGATTCAGCAATCTTTTCGAATTCTTTTTTGATAGCATTAAATGAATAGATACGTGCTGTTTTGTTTTTGATACATACCAACTCATCTGTTTTGGATGAAGCAATAAAATTCCCTGAAACAATAGGATCTTTTGACGTATATTCTGTTAATGCGTTTGATGATCCTTTTTTATTCAGATAATGCACATCAAATGGAGGCGTGTTTTTGATGGGCGTAAATTCTTTTTCATATTGAGTGTTCAGTTCTAATGCAGAGGGAAGTCCTTTCCGTTCATTGGGCGTACCATAAACGATCTCAAGATCATCCACGATCACTCCGGTTTTCCCTTTGTTCCAGATGTTGATCTGAATTTTATTGTCGGCAGTTAATTTTTCTGAAGGGACATTAAAGGAAGCATTTAGTTTTGTCCAGGTGTTGATTGGAAATATAGAGTTTTCAGTGCTTTTCCCTTCCCAGAAAATAGCTTCTCTACTTTGTTCGTTGATCGATGAAGCCGTTAGAACCAGGTTGGGTTTTTCTTGTGTGGGATAAACCCATACGCTAGCCGATACTTTTTTAAAAGGCTCAGTAGCAATTTCACTAATCGTCTTCACGATGCTTGGTCCGTATTCTTTTCCATCGCTCATGTCAATGGCTTGTTTGCCTGAATGAGCAGTTGTTGCTTTGATGTTTTCAGGGCCTACAATTCCTTCTGTTGTTTCAAAATCGAAGAAGAAGTTGGAATTAGAAACCAACACATCATTAGCGACCTTTGTATTTCCAAAGATATCGATCACCAGGTCATCGATATAAAACTCTTCTTTGGTTTTGTTCCAAACATAAACACTAATGCTGTTGCCCGGTGATATGAATTCAGGCTTTATATCATAGCTAAAGCTATTGTTATTCCAATTGTTGGGTGGTTCGAATAATAAGGGCTTTCCTTCCCAAAGAATATTTTTTTGTTCTTTCGCATTATCAATCGATACTACAAGAACCGCATCTTTGATCTTATTTTTGGAATATGATTTTAATCCAATACTTATCTTTTGTATGCCTTGATAGGATGGTATATCTTGAAATAATTTATTGAAGCCAATACTGTATTCAAGATCTTTAGAAAGTTTATGAGATTGTTTTCCGGAGGCAAAGCATTCAGTGGATAGTCTGGGATCATTAAGCATTTCCATATCCTGGAGCTCGTGATACAGGTTTGTAAATACCAATGAATCCTTTTTAGGAGTAAGATTCACTGCAGATGAACTTGCTCCTTCATGGTTGCTATTGCAGGAAATACTAAGCGGAATTGCAAACAAAAATAAATACCGGGTCAGGATCCGCAATTTCATGTTTGTAATTAATAAAATGTAACATTTAGATCATCGATCATGATCTCTTCTTTGGAAGTGTTCCACAGGTATAATTTGATAAAATGCTCCGGATTGATACTGGATGGTAATTTAAAGCCATCTTTGACCTCAACCCATTTATTGATCTCTTTTGTTTTTTCATTGACAATATTTCCTGCCCAAAAGATATTTTTTCCTGTTACATCATCAATACTTACAACTGATTTTGCGTTTGCGTTCGGAGACTTGAAATAGATCCAATAGGTAAATGCAACGGAATCAAACTTCTCTGCGCTAATTGATTTAACCGGTTTGTTTAATCCAACGCTGTATAAATTTGTGGAGTCCATCACGGATATGCGTTTGCCTGTATGTGCTCCTTCTATTTCCCGGATCGTATGCATAGAACCCCATTCTTCATGTTCTAGTGATTGTGTAAATATTGCTTTAGGCAAAACAGGCTTTACTTCTTCCGTTTTTATTTCCTCTTGTTTACATGAAAACAAAAAAGTTGCAGCAGCAGCAAGTAAAAAATATTTCATAATAAATTTATGCTGTGTGGAATTGTTTTTTCTTTTCAATAGATGCTTTGATATCCTCCAACTGTCCTTTAGGGATAGCGCCAATCAACTTTTTAGTGTACTCCGATTGTGGGTTGGTGTATATGCTGTCTGCATCTCCCATTTCTTCTACTTTCCCTTTATTCATCACCACCATGCGGTCGCTCATGAATTTTACGACTGAAAGATCGTGTGAAATGAAAATATATGTAAAATCGAATTCGCGTTTTAATTCATTCAGTAAGTTAAGTACTTGCGCTTGTACAGAAACATCTAAAGCCGAAACGGATTCATCGCAGATGATGAATTTAGGACGTAATGCCAATGCTCGAGCAATACAGATACGCTGACGTTGTCCACCGGAGAATTCATGCGGATAACGGTAAAAATGACTCTCATTCATGTTTACCCGTTGAAGCAATTCGATCACGCGTTCTTTGCGGGCTTTATCATTCTCTAATATACCATGCACCTGCATCGGCTCCATGATGGCTTGTCCGATCGTAATACGTGGATTAAGTGATGAATACGGATCCTGAAAAATGATCTGAATATCTTTTCGCAGATCACGCATTTCTTTTGTTCCTAAGGTGGTGATGTTCTTCCCATTGAAAATCACTTCTCCCCCTGTAGGTTCTATCAATCGTAACACGGTTCTACCAAGAGTGGTTTTTCCGCACCCCGATTCTCCTACCAATCCTAATGTCTCGCCCGGATAAACATCAAAGCTCACATCATCAACCGCTCTTACATGATCTTTTGCTTTACCAAAGATCCCTTTTTTGATCGGGAAATAAGTTTTCAGATTCTTGATCTGTAGGATCGGTTCTTTGGCATATAATTTTTTATGCGCTTCTTCACGTTCCTGTTTTGTAACAACTAATTTTTCTGTCACATCAGCAACCGATTGAGAGCTTTCTATCATTTCACCGCTATCATTCGTTTTCATGAAGTCGGCAACTGTTGGCAACCAATGTAAACGTTTGTTCAACGGTGGACGGCAGGCTAAAAGTCCTTTAGTATATGGGTGTTGAGGATTAGAAAATATTTCAAGCACAGTTCCTTGTTCAACAATTTTACCTTTATACATCACAACCACTTTATCAGCTAATTCAGCAATAACACCAAGGTCATGCGTAATAAACATGATCCCCATTTCGTGTTCACGCTGAAGCTTCAGCATAAGATCTAAGATGGTAGCCTGAACAGTTACATCCAATGCAGTTGTAGGTTCATCGGCAATAAGGATGTTGGGCTGGCAGCTCATCGCCATCGCGATCATCACCCTTTGTTTTTGACCCCCGGATATTTGATGTGGATAGCTATCGAATATCGCTTCCGGACGAGGCAATTGCACCTCATTGAACAATGCGATCGTTTTTTCTTTCGCTTCTTTCGTAGAACATTTTTGATGTAAAAGGATTGCTTCCATCACCTGATCTCCACACGTATAAACCGGATTTAAAGAGGTCATGGGTTCCTGAAAGATCATGGCAATTTCATTCCCTCTTAATGCACGCATTTCCTTTTCAGAGAGTGTTACTAAGTCAAGTGGGCCTTTGGTCTTAGAATGGTAGATGATCTCGCCACCGGTAATTTTCCCCGGAGGGTTTGGTATCAAACGCATCACAGATAGAGAGGTAACTGATTTTCCGGATCCCGATTCCCCCACAATGCCAATCGTCTCTCCTTTGGAAAGTGTAAATGATATATCGTTTACGGCTTTTACCGTTTCATCCTCTGTACGGAATTCGGTAACCAGGTTCTTGATCTCTAAAAGTGTTTCTTTTGCCATCTCGATTCTTGATTTTTCAAAGAGTGCTAAAAGTACGTTTTGTTGGGCAATTATGCAAGAATTAAAAGCCTTTTAGAGCAAAAAGGATGGAGTAGAGTCTAGTTTTTATCGGGATAGATCCAGATGGATATCTTCCCCGGATTATTTTCAACTGTAAAGTCGGCACTTTCGTCACTTAAGTTGATCCTTACATCGCCATACTTCCCTGATTTTACGGTCCATACAGCAAATCCCATATGATCTTCACAAACGCCATAATGCTGGTCGAAGTATTTCTTGAAGCCATCATACACCGTTTCGGTTGAGGCAGAATTTGTTATAAAAACATCGGCCTGGATCTCACTCAATTCATTTTCTTCAAAATTGTAGGCTACATTATAGGATCCAAGCGTATCCATTCCGTATTCATAGTACAAATACCCATCATCTGCTTCTATCGGTTGTGAAGACTCTGTTTTTTGAATCGTATCTTGTTTATCGCCCAACGCAAATCCTCTAAAAACCCCGGCATCACTCTTCATTACTTGTTCGAAAACAGGACCATACTGAGCTAACTCTGATTTAGGCTCCGAACAGGACTGCATCAAAAGGATGAACATTGCAAATCCTGAAAGTAAAACTGATTTCGAAAGTGGCTTAAACATGTTGTTGTAGGAATATCTCAAGCAAAAGTATAAAAATTAAAAACACCATCAGGTTAGAACTACATTTTTATCTTCTATTTGTTGTTCGCCCATAAATCGCAATAGCAATCGTGCAACAGTCAATACATCTTTCTGGCAATAGGTAACAATTCGTTTTATATCTTTTTCTTCCCAATACACACGCGCCACATCACTACCATCAATATCATCCTTTGGTGTTGGAATATTGAAGATGTGTGCTAAAAGATTTAATGAGGTAAAACTTTTATAGTCGCCAAACTTCCAGAGTTCCATAGTATCCAGGTGTTGAACCTCCCAAGGCTTTTTCCCTGCAATGTTCAATGCTTTTGGAAGCTTTATGCCATTGATCAACATTCTTCTACAGAGGAAGGGAAAATCAAATTCTTTTCCATTATGAGCACATAACAGATGCTCTTTTCTGTTGAAATGTTTGTTGAGTAATCCTGCAAAATCCTTTAGGAGCTGCTTTTCATCTTCGTGATAAAACGATTTGATACGGAATTCTTTTGCATTAAAAAATCCGACTGAGATACAGATCACTTTCGCAAATTCTGCATAAATGCCGGCTTTCTTGTATTGATTTTCCGGACTATCACTCGTAGGATACCTGAATTTAGAGTCCCACAGGCTTCGGACATTTTCATTTAGTTCATTATATTTATATACGATGGGAGCAGTTTCTACGTCTAAAAATAAAATGTTTGATAATTTATAATTTTCAAGCATAGTATTTTAGGGGTTATTATAAAAATTCATTTGCAAGGTTAGCCAATTCTGAACGCTCTCCTTTTTCAAGGGTAATATGTGCATACAAAGGCTGGTCTTTTAATTTATCGATCAAGTAAGACAATCCATTACTCTGTGTATCCAAATAGGGCGTATCAATTTGATAGATATCACCTGTAAAGATGATCTTGGTGTTCTCTCCGGCACGGGAAATAACCGTTTTTACCTCATGCGGAGTAAGGTTTTGTGCTTCATCCACAATAAAGAACACATTTGATAAACTTCTTCCTCTGATATAGGCTAATGGACAAACAACCAATTTCTCATGTTCTACCATTTCATTGATCTGTTTGTATTCTTTATCTTTTTCGCTAAACAGATTCTTGATGTATTTCAAATTATCCCAAAGCGGCTCCATGTATGGATTTAACTTCGACTTGATATCGCCTGGCAAATAACCAATGTCTTTATTACTCAGTGGAACGATCGGACGCGCTAAATAGATCTGATGGAAATTTCTTCTTTGTTCTAAAGCTCCTGCCAGTGATAGAAGGGTTTTCCCTGTTCCGGCAACACCTTGAATAGAAACAAGTTTGATGTCCGGATTCATAATGGCATCCAATGCAAATGCTTGTTCGGCATTGCGTGGATTCACTCCAAATGCGGTTACTTTTTTAACTCGTTCGATTACATCTTTATTCGGACTGTAGGACGCAAGAACAGATTTGGAGCCGTTTTTAAGTGTATAGAAATGGTTGGAAGTTGGTTTTTGTTTTTTAAGCAAAGCATTCGGCTCACAAAACCCTTTTTCATAGATCTCATTGATCAACTCAGTCGAAACTTTTTGGATCTCGCTTCTTCCGGTATATAGCTGTTCGTTTACATCTTTGATCTTTCCTGTTTCATAATCTTCAGCAGTAAGATTCAACGATTTAGCTTTGATACGAAGGTTAATGTCCTTCGTTACCATGATCACTTTTCTGTTAGGATTATTTTCCGCAACATACATGGCGGTGTTTAAAATACGGTGATCTCCTTTTCGTTCGCCAAATACTTTTTCTGCATCTATTTTCGAATTTTGATGCATCTCGATCTTGATCATACCATGGCCTTTGCCGTTGATATTGATCCAGTCTTGTAATGTATGTCCATTGGAAATTTTGTCAATGTATCTCGAGAATTCACGTGCCGCAAAGTTCTTCGTATCATTTCCCTTTTTAAAGTTATCCAGCTCTTCAAGAACAGTTATTGGAATAACGACATCATGTTCTTTAAAATTTTTCACTGCCATGTGATCGTAAATGATCACGGATGTATCAAGAACGAAAATCTTTTTCTCTTTTTCTTTCGCCATAAACAGAACGGGTTAATTAGATTCTATAAAACTATAAAAACAAATAGTATATTTTGATCTTATGAAATAAAGTAATCAACAAAATGCTGTTGAAATGAAAAGGGGGAAATGAGGGATTGAGAGATGTATTAAAAGCTACCCTTTTAACTTTTTCTCGATGTATTTTTCGGTAGGCAGGAGCGACTGTTGTATCCTCTTGGCGTAATGGATACTATCTAAAATTTCTTTTTGTTTGGTTTCCAATAAAAGCTTCTGGTATTCTACTTCTTTTTTCTGTTTCTCAATAATATCGTTGGCTGTCTTTTTTTGTTTATAACCCCTGTATATGAATCCTGAAACGAGCAACATCGCTATAAATCCAACAATAAAATAGTTTTTTTGTGCCGCTTGCTTTTCTGCTTTTGCTGATTGTTTTAATATCTCAGCGTCTTTAAGAAGCAATTCTTTGTCTTTTTTCTCAGTCTCATACTTTTTATCCAGTTCGGAAATTTGTTTGAAAGTATTTTCATTCATCAAACTGTCTTTGTATTTAATGAACAGCACATAGTTCTCATAGGCATTTTTAAAATCTCCCTTTTTTGCATAGGTATTGGAAAGCATTTCATAGGCATACCGGATATTATCCATTCCCTTAAGTGAGAGTGCCATGTTCAAACTTTTTTTCTGCCATTCAATGGCTTGCTCATAATCTCCTTTCTCTGCATGAATACTTCCTATGTTATCATACACATACATCAGTCCGCTTACACTGTTTATTTTCTTGTAGATATCATGCGAAAGTGTAAAGTACTGAAGTGATTTGTTTAGGTCTTTTTCATTATAGGCCGTTATGGCCATCCATGTGTACAGGTTTGATAAGCCATTATCATATTTTTGAGACAGATAAAGTGCTTCCGCTTCTGCATAATTTTTTTTGGCAGCATTGAAATCGCCATTAACATTATGGATGATGCCAATAGCCGTTATAAGGTTTGCCTTATCAATTGCGCTTCCTTCTTTCTTATAGATCTCAAGTGCTTGGGAATAACACTCCATTGCTTTATCATATCGCCCCATGTCTTTATATAGAGTTCCCATGGAGTAATCAAGTCCGGCAATCCCATCTTTTGAATTGATCTGTTCGTAAATGGTTAGCGCTTTCTGGAAATAATGTAAGGCTCCTTTAAGGTCGCCTTTGTACTTGGTGGCTTCACCAATAAGCTTTATTTGTTCCGCAGCATTAGCCTTGTCTCCGATTTTATTAAAAATGCTGAGTGCCTTTGTATAATTTGAGATTGCAGAATCATAATTTGATACATCTTCCTCTAAATAGCCCAGATACATATAAGCAATCCCTTGTCCCGGCAGATAATTTTTTTGAACGGCCAACTTGTTAGCTTTTAATATGTAGTGCTTTGCTGAGTCTTGATCAATAAATTCATAAGCCTTACCGATTCGGTTTAAGGTTTGAATAAGAAGCGTATCATGGATTTTTGATCTGGAGTACTTTTTAAGAGAATCAATATTTGTTGTGTTTGAAAAAAGTGAGCCGGTTATATCAAACAAAAGAAAGATAAGGAGTACAGCTTTTTTCATCCTGTAACGTTGAGAATAAATATTATTAAAACGCAACAATTGGTTGACGTCTAATTCTATTCAGGTTAAAAAGAATTATATTTTTATTCCGATCACAAGAATATCATCTACTTGCTCAAGGTTGCCCATCCATTTTTCAATGGTGTTAGCAAGGATCTGTTTTTGCTCTTGCATGGGTAAATGGGAATTGCTGATCAAGAGTTCTTGCAGCTGTTTGTATTTAAATTTTTTCCCTTTTTCTCCACCAAATTGATCGGCATAGCCATCCGTGAAAATATAAATGATATCCCCTTTTACCAGATCAATTGATTTGAGTGTATAAGGCTCATTCTCTTTAGGCGACTTGCCGACAGGCATTTTGTCGGGTGCGTATTCTGTAACTTTTCCGTCTCTGACTAACCATAAAGGGTTATTTGCTGCCGCAAAGTCCAATTTCATATCTTCAAAATCGAAGGCACACAAAACACAGTCCATTCCATCCTTACTTTCTTCTTCACTTCCTTCGGGATTCAAAGATGCGATGATCCCCTTTCTAACATTATCCAATATTTCATTGGGTGCTATCAGGTTTTTTTCAATGATGGATTCATTGAGTTTAGAAACAGCCATCATGCTCATCAATGCGCCCGGAACACCGTGAC
Source organism: Bacteroidota bacterium (assembly GCA_017303895.1). Taxonomy (GTDB): domain Bacteria; phylum Bacteroidota; class Bacteroidia; order 2-12-FULL-35-15; family 2-12-FULL-35-15; genus 2-12-FULL-35-15. The sequence goes on from JAFLBF010000001.1 coordinate 594,331, forward strand.
CGGTACAGTCGGCAGCACTCATGTAAAAGATCTCTTTTTTACTACCCTGGTGTTTGTGCGATAAAGCATAATAAAAGTCACCACTTACAATATCTTTTGGTTTGTAAAGAATAAAGAATGGTTTTGTTTCCGTCATTGTTTCCATGCAACTAAATTAAGATTTTTTATTTAACTTTTTAATGGATCGTAAAATATAGTTTTCGTCATTTTTGCTTTATCGGTGTCGTTTTTACGCTGTTGAGTAGCCCCAATCAATCGGTTTTATTTTCAGTAGAAAGGAGATGGAGATTAAATAATATGAGGAGGGGAAGTAAAAAATACGTTTGAATAGCATCATATTTAACTGATCCTTATTTTAATTGTAAAAGGAAATAAGTCTATTTTTTCCCCGAAACCCAAAAAACAATGAAATTAGGTTTAGGCTTATATGTCAATACAAATGAGGCATTCATAAGAAAATTGCCCGCTAAAAATTAAAAATAAGATAAAAACTTGACAAAGGAGTAATATATTGCTATATTCGTTACTCTCTAAACTAAATTAAAATGAAAAAGATTACCCTTTTCTTAGGAGCGATCGCTTCTACTTTTGGAATTTCTGTATCTAATGCTCAGAATAACTGGGTTGAAATGATGCAGGATCCTACCGTTAATTTTTATAACGTACAGCAAGCATTTGAGCAATATTGGGCAGATCCTTCACACACTGTAGATGTTCAAGTTCCCAATCCGAACTATTCTGTAAAATGGTCGAATGTTAATCAGTCGCCATTTATTACGAAAGCCAAAAAACCGGGATGGAAAACATTTAAACGTTGGGAAGATCTGATGAAACCTCGTTTGTATCCTTCGGGAGACAGGATGGTGATGATCAATGCCATGAACGATTTTTATGATAATTATGCTGTTCAAGAAGCCAACAGAGGTCCTTCCGGTACAGGAAATCCAACTCCTCAAGCAGCTAACTGGACGATCATTGGACCAACCACCACTATTCCTACTGGCGGTGGAGCGGGTCGTGTGAATTTTGTGCGTTTTGATCCAAGCAATACCAACACTATTTACGTTGGTGCACCTGATGGTGGTTGCTGGAAATCAACAACAGGCGGTACGGCATGGAGCACAACAACCGACAATCTGCCTTTGATCGGGTGTTCCGATCTTGCAATCGATCCAAGCAATACACAAGTGTTATACTTAGCGATGGGTGATGCAGATGCGTCTGACACTTATAGTATTGGTGTTTATAAATCTACCAATGGTGGAGCAACTTGGGCTGTAACCGGCCTTAATTGGGCAGTAACGAATGGTCGTGTGATCAGTCGTTTATTGATCAATCCATTGAAGCCAAGCACTATTTATGCGGCTTCATCGAATGGTATTTACCGTACCTATAATTCAGGAACCACATGGACCCAGATCACAGGAACAAATGGCTTGAATATGAAAGATATTGAGTATAAGCCGGGCGATACAACCGTGGTGTATGCTTGCTCAACAACCCGTTTTTATAAATCCACAAATGGCGGAACTTCCTTTACAAATATTACTGCAGGCTTGCCTGCAAACACTGCAGTTGTTCGATTGTCAATTGCAGTAACACCTGCAAATGCAGCTTATGTATATTTATTAGCATCAGGGACCGACTATGGTTTTTATGGTTTATATCGCTCAACCGACAGTGGTACAAACTTTACTTCACGTGCAACTACACCAAACCTTTTGGGTTGGAATAGCAATGGCGGTGATTCCGGTGGACAAGGATGGTACGATCTGGCTTTAGCAGTTGCACCAACAAATGCCGACCATGTATTGGTTGGTGGAATTAATATTTGGCGCTCAACAAACGGAGGGACAAGTTGGACGATTAATGCGCATTGGACCGGTTCCGGTGCTCCTTACGTTCATGCCGATATTCATGCTTTGGAATATCTTCCCGGTAGTGCAACTACCTATTATGCCGGTAGTGATGGAGGTTTATCAAGAACAACCAACAGCGGAACCGCATGGACCGATCTGAGTAACGGTTTGCAGATCGCTCAGATTTATCGTGTAGGGTTGTCCGCTACCAACCAAAATTTATTATTAACAGGGTGGCAGGATAATGGAACCAATCGTTGGACAGGTGGAACAACATGGGCAGAGGTATTAGGCGGAGATGGGATGGAAGCGATCATTGATCATTCAAATGCGAATGTTCAATATGGTGAGCTTTATTATGGAGAGATCAACAGAACTACAACCGGTGGGAACTTAACCACAACTATTGTTCAGTCAGGTGGTACAGGTGTAAATGCTGATGGCGAATGGGTTACTCCATACATTATGAATCCTTTGAGAGCTGCTACATTGTTAGTTGGTAAAGCACAAGTGTATAAATCAGTCAACAGAGGTGGAACCTGGTCACAGGTTGGAACGATATCAGGTGGCACAGGAAACTTGGTAGCAATGGCTTATGCGCCAACAGATAGTAACTATATTTATGTTGCGAAAATGAATAAGTTCTATGCTTCTACGAATGGAACTTCCTTTACCGACAGAACAACGGGCTTGCCGGTAACATCTGCAGCTATCACTTATATTGCCGTTGCCTCCAACAATCCTCAACATGTATGGGTAACATTCTCCGGTTACTCTGCAGCAAATAAAGTGTGGTATTCTGCGAATGCAGGCGCTACATGGACGAATTACACAACAGGTTTACCAAATATTCCTGCCAACTGTATCGTCTATCAAAACAATTCAACCAACGATGCGCTTTATGTAGGAACAGATGTTGGTGTTTATTATAGAGATAATACAGCAGGATCGTGGACAGCTTATAATACCGGTCTTCCAAATGTGATCGTAAAAGAATTGGAGATCCAGTATGCAGCTAATAAGCTAAGAGCGGCTACTTATGGTCGTGGTGTTTGGCAGTCTGATCTGAACACTCCGGGCACATCGCCTCCAACGGCTGATTTTACTGCTAACAGAACCAATATATGTGTGGGTGATTGTATCAATTTCACTGACCTTTCTACTGGAACGCCTACTGCCTGGTCATGGTCATTCCCTGGAGCAGCAACAACCGCTTCATCTGTTCAAAATCCAACCAACATTTGTTATAATACTGCCGGTACTTATAATGTTACGTTGACTGCAACAAATGGAAACGGAAGTTCTCCAATCACAAAAACTGCTTACATAACCGTATCGGGTGTTTCTGCGCTACCATTAGTTGAAGGGTACGAGAACGCTACATTTGTGCCGGCCAATTGGTATTTGAATAATCCGGATGCAGATGCTTATACGTGGACCCGTGTAACAAATGCGAATGGTCCATCTGCTGCAGGAACAGCTTCAGCAATGATTGACAATGCAACCCCTCCAACATCTACTGTTGGTTATATTGATGAAATGCATACCCCTAAATATAGCTTTGCAGGATTATCATCGGCAACCCTGACCTTTGATGTTGCTTACGCTCGTTATAATGCAACGTACTTTGATTCATTAATTGTGTTGATCTCTACTAATTGTGGTAGCTCATGGACAAGGGTTTATGCCAAAGGAAGTACAGCGTTAGCAACAGCACCAGATAATAGTACTTCATTGTTTGTTCCTAGCGGAGCAACTCAGTGGAGAACAGAGACGGTTAACTTAAATAGTTATGTAGGACAAGCAAACGTTATGTTAAGTTTCCAGAATAAATCGGGTTGGGGACAAGCGCTATATCTGGATAATATTAATCTTTCAGGTGCAAGTACTGCAGCTGCCGTTTCTATTACATCCAACGATGCTGATAATGTGATCTGTGCTGGTCAGAGTGTAACATTCACTGCAACTCCAACTAATGGTGGAACAACACCTGCTTATCAATGGAAAGTTAATGGTGCGAACGTTGGAACCAATAGTCCAACTTATACTACGACTACCTTGACCAATGGTCAGATCGTTACTTGTGTGATGACATCCAACTTACCGGGTGTTACCGGAAATCCTGCAACAAGCAATGCAATTACAATGACTGTAAATGCCATTCCTGCTACCCCTACAGCAAGTAGTAATACTCCTGTATGTGCAGGAAGTACGATCAATTTGAGTACTCCAACAGTAACAGGTGCAACGTATAGCTGGACAGGTCCGAGTACATTTACAAGTACAACACAAAATCCAACCCGTCCAAGTGCTACAACGGCTATGGCAGGAACATATAGTGTAACTGTTACTCAAAATGGTTGTACAAGTTTAGCGGGAACAACAGCGGTAGTGGTAAATGCCATTCCTGCTACCCCTACAGCAAGTAGTAATACTCCTGTATGTGCAGGAAGTACGATCAATTTGAGTACTCCAACAGTAACCGGTGCAACGTATAGCTGGACAGGTCCAAGTACATTTACAAGTACAACACAAAATCCAACCCGTCCAAGTTCTACTACAGCGATGGCTGGAACCTATAGCGTAACTGTAACACAAAATGGTTGTACAAGTTTGGTTGGTACAACAGCAGTAGTGGTAAATGCAACACCTGCAACACCTACCGCAAGTAGCAATACTCCGGTTTGTTCTGGAAGCACGATCAATTTAAGCACCCCAACAGTAACCGGTGCAACGTACAGCTGGACAGGCCCAAGTACATTTACTAGTACAAATCAAAACCCGACTCGCCCAAGCTCAACTACAGCAATGGCCGGAACCTATAGTGTAACTGTTACACAAAATGGTTGTACTAGTTTAGCGGGAACTACTGCTGTAGTGGTGAATGCAACACCTGCAACACCTACAGCAAGTAGCAATACTCCTGTATGTGCGGGAAGTACCATTAACTTAACGACTCCAACAGCAGCAGGTGCAACCTATAGCTGGACAGGTCCAAGTACTTTTACAAGTGCTACGCAAAATCCAATTCGTCCAAGCTCAACCACAGCGATGGGTGGAACATATAGTGTAACGGTTACACAAAACGGATGTACCAGTTTGGCCGGAACTACAATGGTTGTGGTAAATGCAACTCCTGCAGCTCCAACAGCGGGAAGCAATTCTCCTGTTTGTGTAGGTTCTACGATCAATTTAACAGCATCCACAGTAAGCGGTGCAACGTATAGCTGGACAGGTCCAGGTTCGTTCTCTAGTACGAATCAGAATCCGACACGTCCTTCTGCTACGAATGGAATGGCTGGAACATACAGTGTAACAGCCACTCAAAATGGGTGTACTAGTGTTGCAGGAACTACTGTTGTGAGTGTAAGTAGTTCGGTTACGCCTTCAGTTACAACATCCATCGTTTCGGGATCTAATCCAACGTGTTCAGGGCAACCAATAACGATAACTGCTACACCAACCAATGGCGGAACAACACCAACCTATCAATGGCAGGTGAATGGTGCCAATGCAGGAACCGGAGCAGTGTTTACATCCAGTACATTAGCAAATGGAGATATTGTAACTTGTATCATGACGAGCAACTCTCCTTGTGCTAGTCCTACAACGGCCACTTCAACTGGTATTACAATGACCGTTACGTCAACAGTAACACCGACAGTTTCAGTTGCTGGTTCAAATACCATCTGTGCAGGTGCTAGCGCCACATTTACAGCGATTCCAACTGATGGCGGAACAGCTCCAACTTATCAGTGGCAGGTAAATGGTTCAAATGCAGGAACCGGGTCAACTTTTACTTCTTCGACATTGAACAATGGTGATGTTGTAACTTGTATCATGACGAGCAACTCTCCATGTGCTAGTCCGGCTACTGCCACCTCAACGGGTGTTACCATGGTGGTGAATGCAATTCCATCAACACCTACTATTTCACAAAATGGCAACGTATTAACATCAAGTGCAACCACAGGAAATCAATGGTACCTGAACGGTGTTGTAATTCCGGGAGCAACTGCACAGGATTACACAGTAGCACAAAGTGGCAATTATACAGTTGTTGTTACTGTGAATGGTTGTGAATCAGCTAGTTCTGCTGTGTTGCCGGTGACGGTAACAGGTGTGGAAGAAACAGCAAACGCAATTGTATTTGATGTATATCCAAACCCAAATGATGGCAACTTTAATGTTCAGTTTAATGCAATTGAAAGATCCAATTATAGAATAGAGATCTATAATGCGATCGGACAAAAAGTATATGCTGAAGAATTAAATCAATTCCAAGGATCATATAATAAACGATTAAGTGTAGTTGAATATGGCAGAGGCATTTACACGATCAATTTGGTAAATGTGAATCATCAGACCATCAAGAAAATGGTTGTTTATTAGGACGGATAATAAATTTTTAAAAATGCCCGGTTATGCCGCGCATTTTTGTTTACATGATGATTGAGCATTTTTGCGATGAAAAAATTAAATTATATTTACTATAAATTATAATGTACTACCGATGAAAAACTATCTCCTATCCTTGTTGTTTTTATCTCTTTTAAAAATTATCAATGCTCAGACACCATCTTTCTCATGGTCCCATTCCTTTTCGCAAAATGTTGTCGTTATGGAGCATGCAATTGATAACAATAATAATATTATTTTGGGTGGTTATTTTTCCGGAACGGTAGATTTTGATTTTGGTTCTGGTTCATCAACATGGACAGCATCAAATGAAGATGCCTTTCTTGCTAAATATACCCCTGGAGGACAACTTATTTGGAAAATTGTTTTCTCTTCTACTTCAAGCGAAGCGGTTAACGACCTTACAGTTGATGCTTCTGACAATATTTTTATTAAAGCTTCCGGAGTTCTGAATACAGTTGATCTTGATCCGGGAGCGGGAACAGCTTTTCTCAATTCGTCCGGTAATTTTATTGCAAAATATAGCTCTTCCGGTCAATTTCAATGGGCTGATCGACTCGATATTTTAACTGTGTTTACCAATGGTCAAAATGGAAATTATATGACGATTGATAACGTTACTCAAGACTTAATCCTTACAGGAGGTTATGTCGATACGATAGATATTGATCCTTCTGCTGGCGTTCAACAGCTCATAGGAAATTCTCCTTCCGATCAGACATTTTTTATGGCACGATTTAATACAAATGGACAGCTATTGTGGGCAAATGATTTTGATGGATCAAACACTAATAATGTTGTTTTAGGACATGATTTAAAGCTTGAGCAGGTAAAAACAGATTTGTTGGGAAATATATTTATCATAGGTCATATAAACGGAACAATTGATATGGATCCTTCTGTTGGAATAGTCAACCTAACAAATACATACTATATATGCAAATACAATTCATTAGGACAATTATTAATTGCACAATCCTTTGCTGCAAGTCCTATGTCATTTGATATCGACTCTCAAAATAACATTGTTTTAGGAGGATGGTTTGTAAATGTTGTAGATTTCGATCTTGGCGCAGGCACACAATCACTTAATGCAGGCCCTTCTTCTGGTGATTTTTTTGTTGCAAAATACTCAAATACACTTTCCTATATATGGGCATTTACACACAGCAATACTCCCAACACATTTTCCGGAATTCATTCTGTTTTTGTTGATACATCCGATGATATTTTTGTTTACGGATATTATGACCTACCATTTAATGCTTCTGATTTTGATCCTGGAGCAGGAGTATATACAGTTCCTATTGGAACAGGTGTTTTTGTTGCAAAATATTCTGGAACCAATGATTTGTTGATGTTTGGGTCATTCTCGGGGCCACTTGCCAATAATGTAACAAATGCGAGCATGAATAAGATAAGCAATAAAATATTGCTTTATGGGGATTATAACGGAACCATTGATTTTGATATGGGAGTGGGAGTCTATAATGTGACACACGTTACAGGGCAAAAATTTTTAACTCGTTACGATATGGAATGCGTTTCATCTCCTGTTTATATTTCAGATACGATTTGTTATGGAGATACACTCCACTTTGGGACTAATAGCCTTTATACAAGTGGAATGCATTCAATTGTATCACAATCGTTGTCAGGTTGTGATAGTACATTTGCGGTTAATTTATTCGTGCACCCTCAAAATGTGAACAACATGAATGTTACGATTTGTTCTACTCAAAATTATTTTTTTGATGGAACATATATCAGCACGCCAGGTGTATACCACGACACGTTGATTTCTTTTACTGGCTGTGACAGTATTGTGAATTTAACATTGAGTGTTATCCCTTTAAATGGTTCCGTTACTCAATCGGGTTATGTTCTCACGACATCGGAAACTGCTGCAAATAGCTATCAATGGTTCAATTGTACAAATAATACTTCGGTGTCAGGTGCAACAGGAATTTCATTTTCGGTTAGTACTACAGGAAGTTATGGAATTATTTTATCAAAAGGAGGATGTATTGATACAACTGTTTGTCAAATGGTCACAGCACCTTCTTCCGCTATAAATACAGCTCCTGCTAATTTATGGGGGAATCAATATGAAACACTAAATGCAGAATTTTTTAAAGTGGACAAAAATGGGAATTCGTATTTGGCTGGAACCTTTTTGCCTGCAGTAGATCTTGATCCGGGAGTAGGGACATTTGCCGCTCCTTATGATATTGAGGGAATTTATTTCATTAAGTACGGTCCATCAGGAGATTTAATTTGGGCTAAATGGATAGAAACGACTACAAGCTTATATTTAACAGATATGGAGGTGGATTCTTCGGGTGCAATACTGTTATCTGGAGGTTTTTCCGGGGGAGGTTTTGATGTTGATGCAGGGACGGGGAGCACGATTATTAATGCTACAGGAACAGGTAGTATTTTTTTGTTTAAATATGATTTTTCCGGAAATTTTCAGTGGGCTAGTGCCTTTGGAGGTGCGGGAGATAACTATCCTTCAAGTATTGCTATTGATAGAAACAATAATGTTTATATGACGGGTTATTTTGAGGATGATATCGACTTTGATCCAGGTGCAGCTGTTAATGTTATTAGTACAATGGGGGGAAACGTGTTTAATTTTATTGTAAAATATAGCTCAGCTGGAGCATATTTATCTGGAGTAGGGATTGAAAATTGGGTACTGATAGACAAAATCACAGTAGATAAAAATGATGATATTTTATACTCCGGAAGTTATTGGGATCTTACCGACATAGCACCTGGACCGACTGATTATTTTGTGGATGACCTAAGCTCAGGATCACAACAAAATGCATTTGTAGTTAAGGTTGATCAGGGATACAATTTTATTTCAGGATTGGGAATTAGTTCGGATATGCTATTGCAGATAACTGATATTACTACAGATGCATCTGCCTCCCTTTTTGTAACTGGATATTTCAGATCAGCGATAAACGATTTTGACCCATCAATATCCAGCAGTTCTCTTGTTTATGCAGCAAATGATGATGTGTTTCTTGCTAGGTACTCTCCATCTTTTTCACTACAATGGGTAAGAGGCATTGGGAATAATGATTCGGATTATTCAAATTCACTTTGCGTAGATACCGATAATAATGCTTATGTTTTTAGTAGATATGGAAACACGCTTGATGCAGATGCTACCTCTGGAATGCTGATGTTAAATTGTTCGGGAATCTCTGATAATTATGTTGACAGCTATGATTCGCTTGGAAATTTTAATTGGGCATTTCGTGTTGGCTCAACGGGTGATGATTTCCCTGTAGGAATGGGGGTTGACAATCTTGGAAATGTATTTGTATGTGGCAATGCCACTGGAGCTGTTTCATTTTTGGGTGAAAACAATTCATCAATACGTTCAGTAGCATCTGGTGCTTTTGTCGCAAAATATGGAACATGCTCGTTTTACACAAATACTGTAACAGATAATGGACCGTATTTGACTGCAAATAATGCAACAGGTCCCTATCAATGGTATAATTGCTCTACTTCATTGCCAATTTCCGGAGCAAGCAACCAGAGTTTTTATCCTTCTTCAGCTGGACAATATAGTGTTTTGATTGGCAATGGAACATGCGCAGTGATGTCATCTTGTGTTAATTTTTCCGGACCAACGACAGTTGAATTGAATAATATTGGGCAAGAATTATTGTTATATCCAAATCCAAACGATGGCAACTTTAATGTTCAGTTTAATGCAATTGAAAGATCCAATTATAGAATCGAGATCTATAATGCGATCGGACAAAAAGTATATGCTGAAGAATTAAATCAATTCCAAGGATCATATAATAAACGATTAAGTGTAGTTGAATATGGCAGAGGCATTTATACGATCAATTTGGTAAATGTGAATCATCAGACCATCAAGAAAATGGTTGTTTATTAGGACGCATAATAAATTTTTAAAAATGCCCGGTTATGCCGGGCATTTTTGTTTATCGGCATTCTGAGTAAATTCGTCTAAATATCACTTTCAGATCATTCATATAGGGATAAAACAGTAAATTTGTTCGCAAAATTTGGGTTATTTAAAAAGAATTACCTAAAATTGAGGTCGAATTAAACACTATCACTTATGCCAACACAAAGTGCTCCTATCGATTTTTTTCCAATTGCTTTAATGTTTGTTGTTGCCCTTGGTTTTGTTGTTACCACCATGGTTGTAACACATTTACTTGGACCAAAACGTAAATCAAAGATCAAAAACGACACATTTGAGTGTGGTATTGAAGTACAAGGGAATGCCCGTATTCCTTTTTCTATCAAATATTTTCTAGTGGCTATTCTCTTTGTTTTGTTCGATGTGGAGGTGATCTTCATGTATCCTTGGGCAGTAAACTTTAAAGAATTAGGATTGTTAGGTTTTATAGAAATGTTAACGTTTGTAGCCTTTTTATTGGTTGGTTTCTACTATATCATTAAAAAAGGGGCTTTAAAATGGGAATAAGAATAGGATCTATGAGCAGAACTCTTACCGCAGCCTTTATTTTATTTTTAATAACAGCAAATGCTTTTGCTCAAAAAGCACCGGTGTTCTCTCTATGCGGTAAAATGGGAGATTGCTCAATGACCTGGGATGAATTCTTAAAATGTAAAAAGGAGTTGATAACTACCGATAAAAAATTGTCCATCGGTTCTTTTATTGTTACTATTCAAAAAGGCTCCAAAAAAGACACCGTTTCTGTTCAATATCCTTGCAAAGGATATGTGTTTAGTAAGAGTTGTGTTGAAGCAATTGAAGAGCTTCATAAAGACAAAAAAATGGGAGGGAAAGTGTTGATCGAAGGAGTGGAAATATTACAAAGCGGTCAGTCGGCCCGAAAAGGAACCGGCATGACCATTCGATTATATTAATCATTGTATTTGCATAAAAACAAAAAACATGAGTACAATTCAAAAGTCTAAAATAGAAATAGCTAAAGCTCCAGAAGGAATTGAAGGGCCTGGCTTTTTTGCTACGCAAGTAGATAAGGTTGTAGGGATGGCACGCGCCAATTCATTATGGCCACTACCTTTTGCAACATCTTGTTGTGGAATTGAGTTCATGGCTACCATGGCTTCTACTTACGATCTTTCCCGTTTCGGATCAGAGCGTTTGAGTTTTTCTCCTCGTCAGGCCGATCTTTTGATGGTGATGGGTACCATCTCCAAAAAAATGGCTCCGGTTTTACGTCAGGTGTATGAGCAAATGGCAGAACCAAAATGGGTTTTATCTATGGGTGCTTGCGCTTCCAGCGGTGGTGTATTCGATACATACAGCGTGCTTCAGGGAATTGACAGGATCATTCCTGTTGATGTATATATTCCTGGTTGCCCTCCTCGTCCAGAACAAGTATTGGATGGTATTATGCAAATTCAGGAATTGGCAAAGTCAGAATCTATAAGAAGAAGAGATACTGAAGAATACAAGAATATGTTGGCGAAATACAACATCGAATAATATTACAAACGCTCTTTAGAAAAATAAATATGAGCAATACGCTATTAGATACAGTAAACGACAAGTTAAAAGCAAAATTTGGTGATGGAGTGCTATCAGCCGAAATGCATTACGACTTTCCTGTATTCACCATCAGAAAAGACATCATTCATGATGTGATCAAATTCTTAAAAGAAGATGAGGAGCTGGCATTTGGTTTCTTAACAACCATGTGCGGTCTTCATTATCCCGATAATAAAGGTCACGAGTTGGGTGTAATGTATCAATTACACAACCTACCTAAGAATTTACGTATCCGTTTAAAAACATTCTTTAGCATTTCCGATCCTCACATCCCTACTGTTACTGATCTATATCCAACAGCAAATTGGATGGAGCGTCAGGAGTACGACTTTTTTGGGATCATTTTCAAAGGACATCCGAACTTAAAACGCATCCTGAATATGGACGAAATGACGTATCATCCTATGCGCAAGGAATATCCTGTAGAAGATGGAACACGTGAGGATAAAGATGATAAAATGTTTGGACGATAAAACAGTATTCACATGAGCAAAGAAAAAAATAACAATACGGATATCATAGAAAAAGAGTACACAACTCTTAATCTTGGACCTACGCATCCTGCTACACATGGCATTTTCCAGAACGTGTTAAAGATGGACGGAGAGATCATCCTGGAAGGAGAATCTACTGTAGGATATATTCACCGTGCTTTTGAAAAGATCGCTGAACGCAGACCATATTATCAAATCACGGTATTGACAGATCGTTTGAACTATTGTTCATCGCCAATTAATAACATGGGCTGGCACATGACAGTTGAAAAACTCTTGAAAATAGAGGTTCCTAAACGTGTTCAATATCTTCGTGTGATCATCATGGAGCTTTCCCGTATTGCCGATCATATTATCTGTAATAGTGTAATAGGTGTGGATACCGGGGCAATGACAGGGTTCTTGTATATCTTCCAACAAAGAGAAAGCATCTATGATATTTTCGAAGAATTATGTGGTGCCCGCTTAACAACCAATATTGGTCGTATTGGTGGATTAGAGAGAGATTTCTCTCCAAAAGCTTGGGCCTTGATCGATAAATTCTTAAAAGAGTTTCCGGATAAATTAAAAGAGTTTGAAAATCTGTTAATGCGTAACAGAATATTTATGGATCGTACAGTTAACTGTGGTCCGATATCGGCTGAAAAAGCATTAGGATACGGGTTTACCGGTCCGAATTTACGTGCTGCCGGTGTGGATTATGATGTACGTGTTATGAATCCATATTCATCATACGAAGAATTTGAATTTACTGTTCCTGTTGGAACACAAGGTGATACTTACGATCGCTTTATGGTTCGTCAGGAAGAAATGTGGCAAAGCGTAAGCATTATCAAACAAGCGATCGAAAAAGTAAAGAAAGAACCTGCCGGTGTTTATCATGCCGATGTTCCAGAATTTTTCCTTCCTCCAAAAGAAGAGGTGTATAACAATATGGAAGCTTTGATCTATCACTTTAAAATTGTGATGGGCGAAACAGATGTTCCTGCCGGTGAAGTATATCACTGTGTAGAAGGTGGAAATGGAGAATTAGGTTATTACCTGATCAGTGATGGTGGACGTGCTCCTTATCGTATGCACATCCGCAGACCATGCTTTATCTATTATCAGGCATATACAGATATGATCAAAGGAACTTATTTGTCGGATGCGATCTTGACAATGAGTAGTATGAATGTGATCGCAGGTGAATTAGATGCCTAATTGGAATTGAATAAAAACGAATTCTCAATATTATGAGTAATGAAATAAAATTTAATGAGGAAGCAATGGCAACGGTGAATAAGATCATTGCCCGTTATCCTCAAGGAAAACAAAAATCAGCTTTGCTTCCCATTTTACATGTAGCACAAGCTGAATTTGGTGGATGGTTAAGTCCTGAAACAATGGATTATGTTGCATCTATCTTAAATATAAAACCTATTGAGGTGTATGAGGTAGCATCGTTTTACTCCATGTTCAACTTGAAACCTGTTGGCAAATGTTTATTGGAAGTATGCCGTACTTCTTCTTGTTGGGTGCGCGGTGCCGAAGATGTCGTAAAACACATCGAAAAACGCTTAGGCATTAAAGAAGGAGAAACAACAAAAGACGGTATGTTCACACTGAAGACTGTTGAATGTTTAGGAAGCTGCGGTACTGCACCAATGCTTCAATGTGGCGCTTCTTTTCATGAAAATTTAACAATGGAAAAAGTGGATGCTTTGTTGGATGAATACCGTGCTGCAGGCAAATTGAGAAGTTATACTGATATGGATTATAAAAACACATTATAATGGGGAAGAAATTATTAATTCATAATGATAATGTTCCAAACATCCATACACTTCAGGTGTATCGTGAGCATGGAGGATATGCTTCTGTTGAGAAAGCATTAAAATCAATGACTCCAAATGATGTAGTGGAAGAGGTGAAAAAATCCGGTCTTCGTGGTCGTGGTGGTGCAGGTTTCCCTACCGGAATGAAATGGAGTTTCCTTGCTAAACCGGAAGGTGTTCCTCGTTACTTGGTGTGTAATGCCGATGAATCGGAGCCGGGAACATTCAAAGACCGTTATTTAATGGAGAAAGTCCCTCATGCATTGGTAGAGGGAATGATCACTTCCAGCTATGCATTGGGTGCAAATACAGCATATATCTATATTCGTGGAGAATATTTTTATGTTTCCCGCATTCTTGAAAAAGCAATTGAAGAAGCTTATGCTGCAGGATATTTAGGAAAGAATATTTTAGGAACCAATTACTCGCTTGATCTATACGTTCAAGTTGGTGGTGGTGCTTATATCTGTGGTGAAGAAACTGCTTTATTAGAATCATTGGAAGGTAAACGCGGTAACCCACGTATCAAACCTCCTTTCCCTGCTATTGCCGGTTTATATGGTTGTCCAACTGTTGTAAACAACGTGGAAACAATTGCTGCTGTTTGTCCGATCGTAATGATGGGTGGCGATGAGTATGCAAAGATCGGTGTGGGAAGAAGTACAGGAACAAAATTGATCTCTGCATCAGGTCACATCAATAAACCTGGGGTGTATGAAATTGAATTAGGATTACCGGTTGAAGAATTTATTTATTCCGATGAATATTGTGGTGGTATCATCAATGGAAGAAAACTAAAAGCAGTAATTGCCGGAGGTTCTTCTGTTCCAATTTTACCGGCTGAATTGATCTTGAAGAATGATAAAGGCGAACCACGCTTAATGACTTACGAATCATTGAGTGAAGGAGGTTTTGCTACAGGAACCATGTTAGGTTCCGGTGGATTTATGGTATATGATGAAACAACAAGCATCGTGAAAAACCTTTATACATTGGCTCGTTTCTATCATCACGAAAGTTGTGGACAATGTTCACCATGCCGTGAAGGTACAGGCTGGATGGAAAAAGTATTACACCGTATTGTAGAAGGACATGGAAAACCCGGTGATATCGATCTGTTATGGGATATTCAAAAGAAGATCGAAGGAAATACGATCTGTCCTTTAGGTGATGCAGCAGCATGGCCGGTAGCAAGTGCTATCCGTCACTTCCGTCACGAGTTTGAAGAATACATCAACAATCCAGGTAAAATCAAAGATGTTAAACATTATTACAGTACACAAAGTGCATAAGAGAGAAAAGTCAAAATTCAGAAGTGAATAATGGTTTACGAAAACGATATAAAAGATAGAACAAAAAAATTTGCAATAAGTACGATTAAAAAAACATTTTTATTGAGGGAAAAAGGAGTTGAGTTTTCTTTGAGAGATCAATTTTTAAGAAGCGGAACGTCTATCGGTGCAAATGTAAGAGAAGCAAAAGCGAGTAGTACTAAAAAAGAGTTGATTCGATTTTATGAAATAGCATTAAGGTCGGCAAATGAGCTAGATTATTGGATGGATGTAATTAGTGAAGGATATAATTTTGAGAATGAATTCTTAGAAGAAGAAAAACAAGAATTAAATGAAATATCAAAAGTTCTAGATTCAATAGTGGTAAACTTGAAGAAGTAGTTAACCCTTTTGAATTTTGAATTAAAAAATTTGACTTAATATAAAATGGCAAAAGTAACAATAGACGGACATAGCATTGAAGTAGCAGATGGAACAACCATCTTGCAGGCTGCTCGTATGATCGGTGGAGACATTGTGCCTCCTACCATGTGCTATTATTCCAAACTAAAAACAAGTGGTGGATATTGCCGCACTTGTATTGTAAAAGTAACCAAAGGGTCGGAAAAAGATCCTCGTCCAATGCCTAAACCTGTTGCTTCTTGCAGAACAACAGTAATGGATGGAATGGAAGTGGTGAACATTACTTCTCCTGAAGTATTGGAAGCACGTAGAGGTGTTGTTGAATTCCTTTTGATCAACCACCCATTGGATTGCCCTATCTGTGACCAGGCCGGTGAATGTCATTTACAGGATCTTGGCTACGAGCATGGTTTAGCAAAAACACGTTACGATTTCCCTCGCAGAACATTCAACACCATTGATCTTGGTCCATACATCAAAATGCACATGACCCGTTGTATCATGTGTTTCCGTTGTGTAAAAACAGCTGATCAAATTACTGATTACCGAGTACATGGTATGTTGAACCGTGGCGATGCTTCTGAGATCAGTACTTACATTCAAAAAGCAATTGATAATGATTTTTCCGGTAACATCATTGATGTTTGTCCAGTTGGAGCATTAACCGATAGAACCTTCCGTTTCAAAAGCCGTGTTTGGTTCACAAAACCAATGGATGCACACCGTAACTGTACAAAATGTTCAGGAAAAGTAGCATTGTGGTTAAAAGGAAATGATGTATTACGTGTTACGGGTCGTAAAGATAAATGGGGTGAAGTAGAAGAATTCATTTGCAATGAATGTCGTTTCGAGAAAAAGAATGTAAGCGATTGGATCATTGAAGGACCTCGTCACATCGATCGTCATTCTGTGATCTCAGCAAATCATTACGAAAGTTTAGCACAACTAAAATTAGATATTGGCAAACAGCAAAAAGCATTGTCAACTAAAAAATAAAGAATAATATGGCATTCACAACTTATTTCATCTATAAAGCGATCCTTGTTCTTGCAGTATTTGCAATTACATTGTTGGTAGCTACTTACAGTACTTATGCTGAACGTAAGATCGCAGCATTCCTTCAGGACCGTGTTGGTCCGGATAGAGCGGGTCCTTTCGGAATTCTTCAGCCATTGGCCGATGCGGTAAAAATGTTCATGAAGGAAGAGATGATCCCATCTGTTTCCAACAAATGGTTATTCATCCTCGGTCCTTCTTTAGCCATGTTAACAGCTTGTTTAACAGGTGTTGTTATTCCATGGGGTAAATCATTGTTCATCGATGGACAGGAGTTTTCTTTACAGATTACTGATTTAAACATTGGTGTATTGTACTTATTCAGTGTCGTTTCAATGGGTGTGTATGGGATCATGATCGGTGGCTGGGCATCTAACAATAAATATTCTTTATTGGGTGGTATCCGTGCTTCTTCTCAAATGATCAGTTATGAAGTAGCCATGGGATTATCGATCATTGCTTTGGTAATGACAACCGGAACATTAAGCATGAAAGAAATTGCTGCACAACAACATGGTTGGCATTGGAATGTATTGGTTCAACCTTTAGGTTGTTTGATCTTTATCATCTGTGCATTTGCTGAAACAAACCGTGCTCCATTCGATTTACCGGAGTGTGAAACAGAATTAGTTGGTGGTTACCACACCGAATATAGCTCTATGAAATTAGGGTTCTTCTTATTTGCGGAATACATCAATATGTTCATTTCTTCTGCCGTGATCTCAACCTTCTATTTTGGTGGATACAACATGCCATTCATTGGCCGTTGGGTGCATGATCCAAATATGTTGGCGATCCTTGGCGTAGTATTCTTGTTTGTAAAAATATCTTTCTTCATTTTCTTCTTCATGTGGGTACGTTGGACTTTACCACGTTTCCGCTACGATCAGTTGATGAATTTAGGATGGAAAATATTGATCCCGCTTTCAATTTTGAATATAGTAATTACCGGAGCAGTATCAATGCGAGTAGAAATTTTAGAATTCTTTACTAAGTAATAATAACGATGCAATCACTTACAAATAGATCAAAAGTAGTTTCTAAAAAAGAAATGACGCTTGTAGAGCGAATGTATTTACCTGCCATCTTCAGTGGTATGTTGATCACATTGAGTCACTTTTTTAAACGTAAACCAACTATTAAGTATCCTGAGCAAAAACGCGAATTTAGCGGTGTTTACCGTGGTCAACATGTGTTGAAACGTGATGAAAAAGGTGCTGAACGTTGTACCGCTTGTGGATTATGTGCAGTAGCTTGTCCTGCTGAAGCCATCACCATGACAGCTGCAGAGCGAAAACCGGGTGAAGAAAATCTTTACCGCGAAGAGAAATACGCTGCTAAATACGAGATCAACATGTTGCGTTGCATCTTTTGTGGCGATTGTGAAGAAGCATGTCCGAAAGAAGCGATCTTCTTAACCGACCGCCAAGTAAATGTATACGGCCAACGTAAAAGCTTTGTATATGGCAAAGATATTTTAGTAGAGCCAAAAGATAATCCGATCGATCTTTCAAAACGTCAGTCAGCTGCTGTAAAAGAGTTTAAAACACATCAGGAGTTTGGTCATAACCAAACGTATGATAAAAACAGAAAAGTAAAAGTTGGTGGACACCACTAATAAATAATAAAACGTATGATCACACAATACATATTCTATTTTCTATCCTTCTTAGCCATCATGTTTGGCTTAATGGTAGTACTATCTAAAAACCCGATTCATAGCGTGTTGTACCTGGTACTGACATTCTTTGCGATTGCAGGTCATTATGTTCTATTGAATGCGCAATTCCTTGCTGCCGTTCATATCATCGTATATGCCGGTGCCATCATGGTATTGTTCCTATTCGTGATCATGTTGTTGAACTTGAATAAAGAAACAGAACCGCATAAGAATGTGTGGTTGAAATTATCTGCGGCTGTAGCTGCCGGATTATTATTAGTAGTAATGGTTGGTTCATTGAAAAACGCAGAAATGATCGCTGCTACCAATGCATTCGATCCAAGTGTTGGATTGATCGAAAATTTAGGTAAAACATTATTTGGCGAATTTTTATTGCCATTCGAAGTAGCTTCATTGCTATTGTTGGGTGCAATGGTTGGAGCAGTATTATTAGGTAAAAAAAGTATTAAATAAAAGATATGAACGCAATTCAAGTTATTCCGGTTAATTGGTATCTGCTCCTAAGTGCAGTACTATTCACCATTGGTGTATTAGGTGTTTTATTCAGACGTAATGCCATCATCATTTTTATGTCGGTTGAATTAATGCTGAATGCAGTTAATTTATTATTGGTAGCATTTTCAACGTATTTGTCGGATAGTGCCGGACAAGTATTCGTATTCTTCATTATGGCGGTGGCTGCTGCTGAGGTAGCTGTTGGTTTGGCCATCTTGATGAGTGTTTACAGAAATACCATGTCAACCGATATTAATATTTTAAGCAAATTAAAAGGTTAACGAAGTATTAAGTACTTAGTGCAGAGTATAAAGAAAACAAAAAATAAACGTGGTGTCCTGATACAAAATACATGATACCTAATACATTAAAGTTATGATAAAATTAGTTTGGTTAGTTCCTCTTCTTCCTTTGATCGGATTCTTGATCATTGGCTTTTTAGGAAAAAAATTATCAAAAGGATTGGTTGGAACAATTGCAAGTGGAATGGTGTTGGCTGCTTTTGCTGTTTCATTGGGAATATTCTTTGAATTGGGCGGTCAAACAGAAAAGTCGGTTACAATCGATCTTTTCAGCTGGATCTCTGCAGGAAAACTTTCTATCCCTTTCTCCTTTTTGGTAGATCCGCTTTCCTCTTTATTCTTGTTGATCATCACCGGTATCGGCTTCTTGATCCATTTGTATTCAACAGGTTATATGCACGATGATGAAGGATTCTCCCGCTTCTTCGCTTATCTGAACTTGTTCGTATTCTTCATGTTGTTATTAGTATTAGGCTCCAACTACTTGATCATGTTTGTAGGTTGGGAAGGTGTTGGTCTTTGCTCTTATTTATTGATCGGTTTCTGGTTCAAGAATACTGCTTATAACAATGCAGCTAAAAAAGCATTTATCATGAACCGTATTGGTGACCTTGGTTTCCTTTTAGGTATCATCTTAATTTTTGTAACATTCGGTAGCATCTCTTATGGTGATGTATTCGAACAAGCAAAACATTTCATTGGCGATAATTCTGTGATCACTGCAATTGCCTTGTTATTATTCATTGGTGCAATGGGAAAAAGTGCTCAGCTACCTTTATACACCTGGTTGCCTGATGCGATGGCCGGTCCTACTCCTGTATCAGCATTGATCCATGCTGCTACAATGGTTACTGCCGGTATTTACATGGTTTCACGCTCAAACATTCTTTATACGCTTTCTCCTTTTGCAATGGAAGTAGTAGCGGTAGTAGGTGTTTGTACCGCATTGTTTGCTGCAACAATTGGCTTAGCACAAAACGATATTAAAAAAGTATTGGCTTACTCTACTGTTTCTCAGTTAGGATATATGTTCCTTGCATTAGGTGTTGGTGCCTATACAGGCGCTGTATTCCACGTTATGACACACGCTTTCTTTAAAGCATTGTTGTTCCTTGGAGCTGGTTCTGTGATCCACGCTATGAGTGGCGAACAGGATATCCGTAAAATGGGTGGATTGAAAAAATACATTCCTATTACGCATTTAACGTTCTTATTAGGAACATTAGCGATCGTAGGGTTCCCTGGTTTCTCCGGTTTCTTCTCTAAAGATGAAATTTTAGCGCATGCCTGGGAACACAATAAATTACTTTGGTTCTTAGGTGTATTAGGTGCTGCTATGACAACCTTCTACATGTTCCGTTTGTATTTCTTAACCTTCAAAGGTTCATTCAGAGGAACACATGAACAAGAGCATCATTTACATGAATCACCAAAATCAATGACCATTCCATTGATCGTTTTAGCTGTACTATCTGTTGTTGGTGGTTTGATCGGTATTCCTGAAGTATTAGGCGGACACCATTATTTAGAACATTATTTGAAACCGGTGTTTGAAGATTCTTCATTCCGTTTGGTACATCATTTATCTCACGATACTGAATATATCTTGATGGGCGTTGCGATCACGGTAATGGCGCTTTCATTATACTATGCTTACAACACGTATGTGAAAAATAAAACATTACCTGAAAATGAAGATGCTGAATTAAAACCATTGCACAAATTGGTGTACAAAAAATACATGATCGATGAGTTATACGAAAATGTATTTATGAAACCGATCAACTTTATTGGTGATGCATTGCATAAAGTTGTCGATAATCAGATCGTAGACGGAATCGTTAATGGAATGGGTTCTTTGGTGAGTGGTGTGAGCGGACTTATCCGCCAGGCACAAACAGGAAACACCGGATTCTACGTGTTTGTAATGGTTATAAGCATAGTATTGATATTGTTTACACAGTTGTTTTAAATATAGAAATTAAGATTTAGAATTTTATAGATACGATATGATCACATTATTATTGATATTCTTCCCTTTAGTAGCAGCCATGTTGCTGTTATTGGTAAAAGGTGAACAAGTGAAAAAAATTGCATTGGGTGCAGCCATTGTTGAGTTTGCCATCTCTATAGGAGCCTTGTTCCTGTTTCAAAAAAATGCAGATACACAATTTGAGTTGAACTATCCTTGGATCCGTTCAATGGGCATCAACTTCCATGTAGGGATGGATGGTATCTCTTTATTGTTGGTATTACTGACAACTTTCCTTGTTCCGGTGATCATTCTTACATCTTTCAACAAGAATCATAAAAATCCATCTACATTCTATTTATTGATATTAGCCATGCAATTTGCATTGGTAGGTGTGTTTGTTTCTTTGGATGGTTTCTTATTCTATGTGTTCTGGGAGTTAGCATTGATCCCGATTTATTTCATCTGCTTACTTTGGGGTGGCGATGATCGTGCTCGTATCACATTCAAATTCTTCGTTTACACATTAGCGGGTTCTTTATTGATGTTAGCCGGGTTGATCTACTTGTATCAATTCACACCTAATCACACATTTGATATTGCAGCATTGTATGCAGCTGGACAAAGTTTAGATGCAGCACACCAAGGTTATGTTTTCTGGGCAATGTTCATGGCATTCGCTATCAAAATGCCGGTATTCCCTTTCCATACTTGGCAACCTGATACTTATACAACAGCTCCTACACAAGGAACCATGTTGTTATCCGGTATCATGTTAAAGATGGGTACTTACGGAGTGATCCGTTGGTTATTACCTGTTGCTCCATTGGGTGTTGAACATTGGGCACACTTTGCTATTGTATTGGCAGTGATCGGAATTTTGTACGCATCTACTATTGCTATTGCACAAAAGGATTTCAAACGTTTGATCGCTTATTCATCTATCGCTCACGTAGGTTTAATTGCTGCAGGTATCCTTGCAGGAAACGTACAAGGTGTTCAAGGTTCAATGATCCAGATGTTAAGTCACGGTGTGAATGTAGTTGGTTTATTCTTTATCGTTGATATGTTAGAATCACGTTTCAATACACGTGAATTGCATGCAATGGGGGGTATCAGAAATGTAAATCCTCAGTTTGCTGTTTTATTCCTGATCGTATTATTAGGAAGTGTGGCCTTGCCATTAACCAACGGATTTGTGGGGGAGTTCTTATTATTGAACGGTGTTTATCAGTACAACGCTTGGATAGCTGCTTTTGCAGGGATCTCTGTGATATTGGGTGCTGTTTACATGTTACGCAGTTATCAATCAATCATGTTGGGTGAAACCAATGCTATGACCGCTTCTTTTGCTCCATTAACCGGTAGCGAAAAAGCCGTACTGGTAATTATTTGTGCAGCGATCATCGCATTTGGTGTGTATCCAAAACCATTGTTGGACATAGCAGAACCATCGGTGATCAAATTGGTAGAAGGATTTAAATTAGCAATTGGAAAATAAAAATAAATGTGGGCAGCCACATTAAAGAAATAAAAATATGAAGGCATTAATATTACTTTCTTCCTTAGGTGTAATAGCATTATTGGCTGAGATCTTCAGCTTTAAAAAATTATTGTATCCATTGGTGATCATTGGTTTGATCACTACATTCATCTTCAATGCATTTGATTGGGGTACCGATAGGATCTATTTTAACATGATGCGTTATGATGATTTTGCAGTGGCATTCTCATCCGTTCTGATTGGTGTTTCTTTCCTTTGGTTCATCATGGCCGATGGCTTCTTTAAAGAAGAATCAAACATGACCGATTACTTTGCTTTAGTGATCTTCTCTTTAGCAGGCGCAGTCATCATGGTATCATACAGTAACATGGCGATGTTGTTCTTAGGAATTGAGATCTTATCTATTCCAATGTATGTATTGGCAGGAAGTAAAAAGGACGATGTACTTTCCAACGAAGCAGGTTTCAAATACCTCATCATGGGTGCATTCGCAAGCGGTTTCTTATTGTTTGGTATAGCATTGATCTACGGTGCAACCGGTTCTTTTGATATTGTAGAGATCGCACAAACAGTTGCTGCAGGTGCTGCCTCTTCTATTTTCTATGCAGGTTTATTATTGATGTTAGTAGGTATGGCTTTCAAAGTATCAGCTGCACCATTTCATTTCTGGGCTCCGGATGTGTATCAAGGTGCACCAACTCCTGTTACAGCGTATATGGCTACCATTGTTAAAACAGCGGCTTTTGCTGCATTCTTACGTTTGTTCTATACATGTTTCCAGGGTTCAGCTGCAACATGGACGAGCATCGTTGTAGTAATGGCAGGATTAACCATGTTAGCGGGTAACATCACAGCAGTGTTACAAACAAGTGCTAAGCGTATGTTAGCTTATTCCAGCGTGGCACATGCAGGTTATATGTTATTAGGATTGGTTGCTTTGAATCAATACTCACAAGGCTCTATCTTAATGTACACATTAGCATATTCTGTTGGTTCCATCACCTCTTTCGGGGTGTTAGGATATGTTGCCAAAGCAAAAGGTGGCGATGCAGTTGATTCATTCAATGGTTTAGCAAAAACAAATCCATTCCTTGCTTTTGTAATGACAGTTGCATTGCTTTCATTAGCAGGTATTCCACCAACAGCAGGTTTCTTCGCTAAATATTACATCTTCACAGCAGCTTTCCAGGCGGGTCATGCATGGTTAGTATTAGTAGCTATTTTAGCTTCTTTAATTGGTGTGTATTATTACTTCCGTATCATCATTGCCATGTATTTCAAACACAGCAATCTTGAAGTTACAATTGAAGTAAGTGCTAACCACAAACTATTATTTGTAATAACAGTTCTTCTAACCATCGCTTTAGGTTTAATGCCTGATTTTGTGATCGGTTTGTTGTAAACGAGACTTAATAATTACAGAAGGCTTCGCTTTGGCGAGGCCTTTTTGTTATATTTGTTATATATTCTTTAGCATGAAAAAACTGCTCCTACTCTCTTTTTTTTCTTTTTCTTCTCTAATAGCAATTGCACAAAATTTTGAATGGTCAAAAGGTATTGGTGGGACAGGGGAGGTTACTAGCTTCAGTGTTGTGTCAGATTCTATAGGAAATGTATATAATTTAGGACGCTTTACAGGAACTGCTGATTTTGATCCAGGACTTGGAGACTTCTCACTAACCTCTTCGGCTACTTATTTTGATCTCTTTATTCAAAAACTTGATGCAAATGGAAACTTTGTCTGGGTAAAAAAAATTGATTGTATAAATTTTAGTGGTGGGTATCAAAAAAGCTGGTTTGATATAGCCATTGATTCAAATAATGATCTTTATATTTCAGCACATTTTGAAACAAGTGCAGATTTGGATTTGAGTTCTGGAAGTCAAATTTATTATTCGTCAGGTTATTATGAGGCTTTTATTATTAAGTTAGATCCAAACGGAAATCAGCTTTGGACAAAGACTAATTACTGCTTAGGGTCCAATGAAATTACTCTATCACATGATATTTTTATTGATAAAAATGACAATATTTTGCATTGTGGTAACTTTAGTGGTTTAATAGACTTCGATTTAGGGTTAGATTCAGTTGTGTTGAATTCATCAAATGGTCATGGTTTTATTGAAAAGTTAGATCCCAATGGAGATTTGCTATGGGCAAAAAATTTTGGATCTATTCCAAAATCAGTAGTTCAAGACGACTCATTTAATTATTACATAGCAGGTTCTTTTTTGGGTGCCGTAGATTTTGATCCAGGTCCAGACTCAAATATTGTAACATCTTCTGAGAGTTTTTATGTGTTAAAATTGGATTCGTTAGGAAATTTTATTTGGGTAAAAACTTTTGGCACAGGAACGTCTTTCGTTTTGCAGTATCCTGACGATCAATGTTTAGTTGTTACTGACAGTGGATATGTAATTTTTTCAGGAATATTTGATCACACAATTGACTGCGATCCATCGTCTAACATTTTTAATGTTACTTCAAATAATGCAGGATCCAAAAGTACGGTGCTTGTTAAGTTAGACTTAAATGGGAACTTTGTTAATGCTTTTGAAATTGGTGGAGTGACGCAAACAAACCCTTTTCAAGTTTCAAGTAGATCTATAAAGCAAGATAAACATGGTTATTTATATCTTACAGGCAGTTTTCAAGGGGTTGTCGATTTTGATCCTGGTGTTGGCAGTTATAATCTAAATTCTTTTGGAGGAACAGACGAGAATCTGTTCATATTAAAAATGAAGCAGACAGGAGAGATTATTTGGGCTCATAATATAGGTGGCGCTAACTTCTCTTTGCAAGCGGGAGAATGTATGCATGTAGATTCGGATGAAAATATTTATGTGTCAGGGATATATACTGGGCTTGTTGATTTTGATCCTGGGATTGACACTTTCTACATGACTACTACTTCGTATGATTTTTTCACATTAAAGTTTAATCAAGATATTTGTTCTGATTTTAATGTAACAATTGATGAAATAAGAAACGTTTCGTGTAATGATTCTGGTTTAGTCATTGTTCATCCTAGAAATGGCACTCCTCCTTATTCATATTTGTGGAGCAATGTTCTTAGCGTAAATGATTCTGTAAATAATAATTTTTTGCAGCATACAATTTTCGTAGTAGAATTAAGCGACTCCTCTGGTTGTATTGATTTTGCATCGGGTATTGTTGATGGCCCTTTAACAACTTCGAGTTTTGACCTTAAAGCAAATTTGGTTTCAACCGATTTCCGTAATGGACTTCTATCTCAAATATGGTTAGATGCATTTAATGATGGATGCGTTCCTACATCGGGGAATTTAGCGTTAATACTAGATTCATTAATAGTTTTCAGTTCGGCAATCCCCACGCCAGACATTATAAATGGAGATACATTGATTTGGAATTTCAGTAACTTAGCTTATGACTCAATTCATATAATTCCACAAATAACTGTTCAAACTCCTACCTGGGCTATTATTGGCGATACTGTTTGCTTTAAAATAAAAATAAGTCCTGTGGCAGGAGATATGGATACAACAAATAATATCAAGCAATATTGTTTTCCTATTATCAATGGTTACGACCCCAATGATAAAACTGTTTATCCAACAGGAACCTGTATCCCCAACTACATCGATAACGATCAATTGTTGACATATACTGTCCGTTTTCAAAATACAGGTAATGCATCTGCAATAAATATTTATGTATTAGACACATTAGATCCTGATCTGAATTTAAATACAGTTCGTGTAATTGGTAATAGTCATTCACTAATTACAGAGGTTTTACCGGGTAATGTTTTAAAATTTAGATTTGATAATATTAATCTGGCTGATAGCACAAGCAATGAAGCGGAAAGCCATGGTTATGTTATTTTTGAAGTATTGCCTAATACAGGTTTGTCAAACGGAACAGCCATTACTAACAGTGTAGGTATCTATTTTGATTATAATCCTCCAGTATATACCAATACAGTTCTTAATACAATCAGTGATGGAACGGTAAATACAAACGTCAGTACAGCAGGGAACACACTAATAGCAGATCTGCCGGGTGTAAGTTATCAGTGGCTGGATTGTGATAATGGGAATTCGATTATTGTTGGAGCGACTAATCAAAGTTATACAGCATCAACAAGCGGTAGTTATGCAGTAATTATCAATGATGGTTGTTTTATTGATACATCTGCTTGTACATTGTTAACCGTTATTGGAATAAGCGAAGTAGAAAATAGCAATCAATTTTCTTTTTACCCAAATCCATCAAACAACACCATTACAATAACTACAAATGAACCAACTCAAATAAAAATCATTAACATGTTAGGCGAAGTTGTTATAGAAAAACAAGTTCAAAATAATATGGTAATTGATATCAATAATTTAAGTAATGGCATTTACTTTATTCAGACAAAAGAAGGTTATAGCACTAAGCTTATTAAGAATTAAAAGAGATTATTTACTGAAGGCTTCGCTTTGGCGAGGCCTTTTTTGTTTTCCTTAGTGCCTTTGTGGTGAATATTTCCTCGTTCCCTCCACAAACACTATATTTGTTTCATAAAATCCTCATGCTCCCGATAGCTATCGGGATTGCGGATAAAAAGCATAGAATTATGAAATTCAAAAAGCCATCTCTTATCGTTCAAATATTTCTTGGAATGTTCCTCGGTATTATCGTAGGTTATTTCTGGAAAGATTTTGCTCCTTCATTACACATACTGAGTGACATCTTCATGCGACTGATCAAAATGATCATTGCACCATTAGTATTCTCGGTACTGGTAGTAGGTGTGGCTAAAGTGGGCGATTTTAAATCGGTGGGCCGTATCGGAATAAAAACACTGCTCTATTTTACAGCGGCCGCTATCGTTTCTCTGTTATTAGGTTTGATGCTGGTTAATTTTTTCGAGCCGGGAAAAACAATGACACTCGAACTTCCACCTGTTGATGCTACTGTTGGTATCGAAGCATCAAAAGGGTTTGATGCAAAGAATTTTATTGAGCATGTGATCCCTTCCAGTGTTGCTGAAGCAATGGCGAAAAATGAGATATTACCGATCGTGATCTTCGCACTTTTCTTTGGAGTAGCAGCTGCTTCCATTGGTCAAAAAGGCAAAGTAGTGGTTGACTTTTTCGATTCAGTTTCTCATATCATGTTCAAGATCACCAACTATGTAATGGCATTTGCGCCAATGGGTGTGTTTGGTGCATTGGCTGCGGTGGTGGCTAAACAAGGGATCGGAGTGTTGAAAGGCTATGTATTTTTAATTGGTACATTCTATCTTGGATTGTTGCTCTTCGTTTTTGTAGTGCTGTTCCTGATCTGCTTTTTTATGAAGATCAAATTCTTTAAATTGTTGAGTTATATCAAAGAACCTATTCTATTAGCATTTAGCACTGCCAGCTCCGAAGCCGCTATGCCAAAAACAATCGAATCATTAGAACGTTTTGGTTGTGGTAATCGCATCATCTCTTTTGTTTTGCCATTGGGCTATTCGTTCAACCTCGATGGCTCCATGATGTATATGACCTTTGCTACGGTTTTCATTGCACAAGCCTATGGCATTGAAATGACAACATCTCAACAGATCACCATGCTATTGATATTGCTTGTTACGAGCAAAGGAGTAGCAGGTATTCCGAGGGCATCTTTAGTGGTAATTGCAGGAACATTGTCACATTTTAATATTCCGGTTGCGGGATTATTATTGTTATTGGGTATTGATCAAATTTTGGATATGGGTCGTTCTGCTACCAATGTAGTTGGAAATGCAGTTGCAACAGCCGTTGTCAGCAAATGGGAGGGGGAGTTGCACATGCACCGTACCGATCCGGATATTGATAAACTAAAATTGTAAGCTGTTTTAATTCGCAATTCGCTGTATTCAAAACCCATTCGTAATTCGTTTAATTCGTAGATGTTAGAATTCCTAAAACAACTCACCGATCCGCAATCCATCATCCAATACGGTGGTTTAGCTTTGCTGTTGTTTGTTGTTTTTGCTGAAACAGGCTTGTTGATCGGCTTTTTCCTTCCGGGCGATTCACTCATTTTTATATCCGGTCTCATCTGCGTTTCTAAGCCTGAATTATTGGGTGTAGATCTGTTTACACTCATTGCCGCTCTATCTGCTGCTGCCATCATTGGAAATATGGCGGGTTACTGGTTTGGTTATAAGGTAGGACCACCACTTTTTAAACGCGATGATTCCCTCATTTTTAAGAAACGGTATTTGGAGACAACCAAGGCATTTTATGATAAAAATGGTGGAAAAACACTCATAATTGGTCGTTTTTTGCCAATTATTCGAACTTTTGCCCCCATTTTGGCCGGAGTTATAAAACTCGATTTTAAGCAATTTATGCTTTATAATGTGATAGGTGCCCTTGCCTGGATCGGATTATTGGCAAGTGTCGGTTATTATCTGGGATCCTACCAATGGGTGCAGCAAAATGTGGGTTATATAGTGATCGGACTCGTTATTATTACTGCCATCCCGATCATTACCACCTATTTTAAGTCGAAAAAGGGAAAATAACAGCACCATTTACCTCCCATTCCTGCCTGTTATCATCCAAATCCTACCACTAAATAACTGGGCTTCAAGCCAAACAATATATTCGCTTAATTCGTGGTTAGAAATGCGTCACATTAACCTTAAATTAAGTTTTATGAATAATTTTTACATTCAAAATAGATTTAGTATGTTTGGAACCCTGTTTTGGAGGAAATTTTCCGAAACAGTATCAAAAATAAGTATGTATTAACGAAAAAAAAATAGTAAAAACCAAAAATCAAAATCAATATGAGTAACACAAACAAAACATCGGGCGGATTTAACTTTATGACCGCGCTTTTAGCAATTGTAATTGCAATCGGAATCGGTATTATGATTTACATGTTTGTTTTAGGAAACCCTGACAACTTTGATGCAGAAGGTCATCCAAAACAAGGAAATTATTTAGGAATGATGCATGCCGGTGGTTTCATCGTACCAATCTTGATGGCGATCTTTATCATCGTTGTTACGTTTACATTAGAGCGTTTCATTACAATCTCTAAAGCTAAAGGAAGTGGAAAAGCAGATGTTTTCTTGAAAAACATCAAAGCTGCTTTAGCTAGCAATAATTATGACGAGGCAATCGCATTGTGCGATAAACAAAAAGGTTCATTAGGAAACGTTGTTCGTCAAGGAATTGAAAAATTACAAGCGGTTCAAAATGACTCTACTTTAAACACAGAAGAGAAAATTGAAGCGGTTCAAAAAGAATTAGAAGAAGCTACTTCATTGGAATTGCCAATGTTGTCTAAAAACTTAACGATCATCACTACTTGTGCTACTATCGCAACTCTTTGGGGTTTGATTGGTACAGTATTGGGTATGATCCGTTCATTTGCCGCGATGTCTGCTGCAGGTTCTCCTGACACAGCTGCTCTTGCAACTGGTATCTCTGAGGCACTTATCAATACGGCATTAGGTATCAGCGGTTCAGTTGTTGGTATCATGGCGTATAACTACTTCACTACTCGCGTTGATGCGATCACTCACAGTATGGATGAGGCTGGTTACAGCATTTTACATACATTGAAATTCTCTAAATAATTTTTGGAGAAGATCATAATTAACAGAGTAATCAATATTTAAAAAATTAAGAAATGGCTGAAGTAAATACAGGTAAAGGTAGCCCTTCGTTGGATATGACTCCAATGGTGGATTTGGCTTTCCTTTTGGTAACTTTCTTTATGCTTACTGCTACTTCAAGGGTTACCGAACCGGTTGTGGTGGACACTCCTGCATCAACAGCAGATAAATTATTACCTGAAAATGTAATCATGATATCTATTGATGATTTGGGTCGTCCATTCTTCAACATCAACAATTCAGAGGTTCGTAAAAAGACACTTGAAAAAATGGGTCAACAATACAAGATCACCTTTTCCGAAGAAGAGAAAAAAACCTTCGGTGGGATGACAAGTATTGGAGTTCCTGTTGCTAATCTGAAGCAGTATATCAATATGGAAGATGCTGAAAGAGTGAAGATAAAATCGGCCGGGATCCCTCACGATTCATTGAACAATGAATTAAGAGATTGGATCAATTTCGGTCGTATTGAGGCTGCTAAACAAGCAAAACAAGAAAAAGAAAGAGCAGAAAATCTAGGCAGAGAGTTCAAGTATGAGCCATTGCGTTTTGCGATCAAAGCAGATGCAAAAGCAAATTACATTGCTGTAAAGGATATCATCAAGGTATTTACCGATATGGAAATATATCGTTTTAACTTGATCACCAATCTGGAGCAAGGACCCGAAGCTGCTGTTGCTGCTCCCGGAAAATAACAATACTAACGAACTAAGAATATAAGATGGCTGAAGTAAACACAGATGGTGGAGGCGGTGGAAAACACGATAAGAAACGCGCCAAAAAATCATCTACAAAAATAGATATGACGCCAATGGTTGACTTGGCGTTCTTACTCCTTACGTTCTTCGTACTTACTTCTACATTTAGTAAGCCGAAAACAATGGAGATCAACTTCCCGGCTGATAAACCCGAAGATCAAAAAGATCAATTGGTTAACAATGCTTTGACCTTCATTATGACAGAAGATGATAAGATCTTCTATTACTATGGAGCGTTCATTGGAGAAGGTTCGCCTAATCCATTGGGTAAACCAATGACAACATTAACCAAAACTGATTTTTCAGCGGAAGGATTGCACAAATTATTGTTGGACTATAACAAACCAACAGTTGAGGCGATCAAAAAGTTGGAAGAACAGTTGCGTTCAAAAGAGATCGCTGATACTACTTACAAGCGTTTAGCAGTAGGTGAAAAAGGGAAGAAAGAAGCATTAACTGTTCTTATCAAGGCTGACGATAAAGCTGTTTACAAAAACATTATTGATGTGATCGATGAGTTGAACATCTGTAATGTTGGTAAATACGCGATCGTTGATATGATGCCGAAAGAATTGGAATTAATTAACGCAGAACTAAAAAAATAGCACATGGCAGATTCATTATTTAATAATTGGGACAGTGTTGTTGCTCCTGTGCGTAACGACCTTGTTTTTGAAGGCAGAAACAAGTCCTATGGTGCTTACGATCTAAGAAAAGGCCATAACAAAAGTGTAACGATCGCCTTGGCAATTACCGGAGCATTCTTTGTGCTGATGGTAAGTATGCCTGCGATCATTGACTGGATCAATAACAAAGTTGATGAAGTGGAAGTTCCTGTTGACATCACTCCGGTGGATCTTAGTGCTCCACCTCCTGTTGATGAAACAGAACCACCACCACCGCCACCACCACCACCACCGGTAATGGAAACGGTAAAGTTTACACCTCCTGTGGTAACGGATGAAGAAGTAGTGGATGACCCACCTCCTGTTCAAACAGAAGAAACGCCTCAGATCAGTACTGTAACTCAAGAGGGTACTGGTGGCGATGAGATCGTTATTCCTGACGAAGGAACCGGTACTGGTGTTGTTGAACCGGTTGTGGAAGCTCCATTGACCATCGTTGAGCAAATGCCTACTTTCCCTGGTGGAGATGTGGAAATGATGAAATACATCCAAAAGAACATTCAGTATCCACAAGTAGAAAAAGAAGCAGGTATCAGTGGTACATGCTACGTTACTTTCGTTGTTGAGAAAGATGGAAACATTACGGATGTAAAAGTATTAAGAGGTGTTTCCGGTGGACCTGGTTGCGATAAAGAAGCAATGCGCGTTGTTAAATCAATGCCAAACTGGAAACCTGGTAAGCAAAATGGTCGCGAGGTTCGTGTACAATTCAACTTACCGATCAAGTTTACATTACGATAATTACGTGATATTCGACAGTAACCCATCGGTAAGTAGAATACGCCATTATATCAATTTTGTTATGGTGGCACTCTATATAACCCTCGGGTTACTGTTTTTATTTACTGATACTGCCATCGATACTTTTCCCACTTATCGAACAGAAGTTGGGATCGTATTTTTGATCTATGCCGTATTCAGAACAATTATTACAATTAGAAAATTAAGAAACGAAAAATGAGTAGAATGATCAAAATAAGAGCTTTCTTGAACAGAGCACGCTTTTATTTTAGTTTTCTGCTATTAGCATTTTATCTCGTTGTTGGTTTTCTTTTTTTATTTACAGAAGTTTGGTCCGATCTATTGCCCAAAGCACGATTCACGATCGGGATCATTTTAGTCTTATTCGGAGTGTTGCGCTTTTATGTTTCTTACCGCAGATTTTCAGGTAAAAAGAATAAGATCGAACTCCTGAAACAAAAAATAGACGATGCAAAAACAGCTCAATAAATATTCGATCATTGCGATTATCGCTATTTTGGTGATCTATGCATGTGGCGGCCCGGGCGGAAAGCCTGAGCCAACAGATACACCTACCTCAGGAGAGGTAAATGTGGTGGTGGACGAATCATTCACCCGTTTGTTCGATACACAGGTATATACCTTTCAATCGATCTATCCGAATGCAAAAGTGCATACGAAATTTGCTGCTGAAAAAGAAGCACTTGATCTGATGATCAACGATTCATGCAAAGTTGTAGTGATGTGCCGCGATCTTACTGATGCGGAGCGCAAACAATTTGAACTAAAGAACATCTTCCCGAAATCTACCAAGATCGCAGAAGATGCTATTGCTATCATTGTAAATCCGGAGAATCCTGATTCATTATTGACAGTGGATCGTATCAAGTCGGTTTTATTGGGTACCGATTCACTTTGGAATCAGTTGAATCCTGCATCTACATTTGGTAAGATCAATGCAGTATTCGATAATAGCGGTTCTGCGAATGCCAGATACATGCAAGACACACTTTTGGGCGGAAAAGCATTTGGGAAGAACGTTTTTGCGGTAAATTCAAATCCGGAAGTGATCGATTATGTGAGTAAAAATAAGAGTGCTATTGGATTTTTAAGCGTAAATTGGATCAGTGATCTGGATGATCCCCGTGTTCAGGAATTCTTAAAAACAGTAAAAGTTTTACGAATTGCTAAAACAGAAGGCGCTGCAGGCTATAAGCCTTATCAGGCCTACATTAAAACGAAAGATTACCCTTTTACAAGGGATGTGTATATGATCAACCGTCAAACACGTGCCGGACTTGGCATGGGCTTTGTTTCATTTGTGGCAGGCGACAAAGGTCAGCTCATGATCCTAAAAGCCGGATTGATCCCTGCGATCGCTCCTGTTAGAATGGTTCAGGTAAATATGGAATAGTATTTGAATAGTAAAGTAAAAAACACAATTATGAACAGAATTAAATTATCAATTGTAGCATTTGTTTTGGCTTCATCTTCAATGATGGCTCAAACCTTACAAGATGCTATCAAATTAACGAACAACGAACAGTTTGATAAGGCCGATGCTGCTTTTAAAGCATTGATCGCTAATCAGGCAAACAATGGAGAATATCTGTTTTATTACGGAGAGAATTTCTTTAAGAACGAACGTCCTGAAAAGGCCTTAGAACAATATAAAAAGGCGGTTGAAGTGAACGCTACAAGCCCTTTTGGATATGTTGGTTTAGGAAAGATCGAGTGGTACAGCGGAAAACAAGCAGAAGCAAAAGCGAACTTTTTTAAAGCACAAACATTAGCAGGTGGAAAAAATGCAACTGTGTTGATGAAAATTGCAGAGGTGTACACACAAGCTGAAACAAAAAATTTAGCGGATGCGACTACCTTATTGGCACAAGCTGCTAAGTTGGAGCCTAAAAATCCGGAAGTGTTCATTTTAACAGGTGATGTATTCTTAGAGCAAAACGATGGAACCAATGCTGTAAATAATTATGAAAAAGCCGGTTCCTTAGACCCTAAATCAGTAAGAGCGATCTTGCGTCAAGGTCAGGTTTGGAACCGTGCAAAGAACTATACATTGGCGATCGATACTTACAAAAAAGCAAAGAATATAGATTCATCTTTCGCTCCTGCTTACCGTGAAATGGCGGAGATCTACTTACGTGCCGGTCAGTATGGTAATGCTGCTTACAATGCAAAACGTTATCTGGACATCAACAATGATTGTGATGCACGCGGACGTTATGCAGGTATCTTATTCGAAGCAAAGAACTATAAAGAGTCGATCGTTGCAGCACTGGAAGCTCAAAAATGTGCTCCTGAGAATGTTTACTTATACCGTTATTTGGCATTTTCTCAATGTGAAGCAGCTGATTATACAAACGGTTTAGCAAACAGCGATGCTTTCTTTGCGAAAGCAACACCTGAAACGAAGATCGTTCCTAAGGATTATGAATACCGTGCAAAGTTATTGTCTAAGAACGGAAAAGATTCATTAGCAATAATTCAGTATAAAAAAGCAATGGAATTACAACCTGATAAAGATGAATTAAATTCTGATTTAGCAAATGCCTATATCAAGTTAAAAAGATTTCCGGAGGCAATTGAGGCATATAAAGCTAAGATGGCAAAATCAAAACCAAATGCGAATGATTACTTTGGAATTGGTCGTGCTTATTACTACAACAAAGATTTCGTAAATGCCGATTCATCATTTTCAGATCTTGTAAAAGATAAACCTGAATTGCCACTTGGTTATTTTTGGAGAGCAAAAGCAAATGTGCAACAAGATCTTAAAAATGAAAAATGGTTAGCAAAACCATATTACGAAATGTATGTTAGCAAAGTAAAGCCTGAGGATGCAGAGAAGAACAAAAAAGATTTGATCGAAGCGTATAATTATTTAGCAGCCTATTATGCAGATTCCTCTCGAAACGATTGCGCAAACGTTAAGTTGTATATGCAAAAAATTATAGAGCTTGATCCTACAAATGCTCAAGCAAAGAAAGTATTAGCAGGATTGAAGTGTTAGTTATGTAGACATTGAACAAAAAAAGGCTCGATCAACTCGAGCCTTTTTTGTTTTTATAAGAACATATCTTTTTTCAGATTCAACCACTCCAGCGCGGAACCATGAAGCAGTAATTCTTTTACATCCTTTTCATAAGGCATTTCACGGATCAATTTGCCTGGTTCTAATTCTCCTAATGGGAAAGGATAATCGGTTCCTAAAGCAACACGATTAGCACCAAACATACCCACCACATAATCCAGCATTTGATCATCGTGTACCAAGCTATCGATCCAGAATTTACCTAAGTATTCTTTCGGATTAATTGGATTGTCGATCGCTACCAGGTCGGGACGGCAATTAAAACCATGTTCGATGCGACCAATGGTAGCAGGGAAAGAGCCTCCACCATGTGCAAAAGCAATACGTAAGTTTGGTAATCGTTCCATTACACCTCCAAAGATCAAGGAGCAGGCAGCACGTGATGTTTCTGCAGGCATACCCACCAGCCATGGTAACCAGTATTTTTGCATGTTTTGTTCGCCCATCATTTCCCATGGATGAATGAAAACAGCCATTCCTAGTTCTTCACAGGCTTTGAAGATCTCAAAGTATTTTTCTTCATTCAGGTTTTCCTGATTGATATTCGTTCCAATTTGTACTCCTACCAAACCAATCTTTTTGCAACGCTCCAGCTCTTTTATTGCCAGCTGAGGTGCTTGCATAGGAATGGTTCCTAAACCTATAAAACGCTTAGGATAACGGTGAACAATATCCGCAATGTGGTCGTTCAGGAACATGGATAAGTTCAAACAGTCTTCCGGCTTTGCCCAATAGCTGAACATAACCGGAACGGTGGATAATACTTGCACATCCACATGGTGATGATCACATTCGTGCATGCGTTTTTCAGCACTCCAGCAATTGTCTTCGATCTCTCTGAAAAACTTTCCATCATCGCGGATCATTTTAGCGCAGCATGGTTTGTGATGATCCAATTGAATGAATCCGCCATACCCGAATTTTTCTTTCCAGTTTGGAATGTTCTCCGGAAGAATATGCGTGTGAATATCGATGGTAAGTATTTTGGCCATAATGTTATTTTAAAAATTCTTCAACCGTTTTTTCTGCTTCTTCAAATGCATTTTCCAGCTTATCATTCAAAATGATCTTATCGAATTGATTTGCTGTTTTTAATTCCTGTTCCGCTTTCCCGATACGTCTGGCAATGCTTTCGGCATTTTCTGTTTCCCTTGATCTTAAACGTTTTTCCAAGTGTTCAATACTAGGAGGCATCACAAAAATGGCCAATGCTTTTTCTCCGAATTGTTTCTTTAAGTTCAATCCTCCGATCACATCCACATCAAAAATAACATGCTTTCCTTTTTTCCAGATGCGCTCGATCTCAGCACGCAATGTGCCATAAAAATTATTGGTATATACTTCTTCCCACTCCACAAATTCGCCTTTCTCTATCTTCTCTTTGAATTCATCTACGGATAAAAAATAATAATCTTTCCCGTATTCTTCTCCTTTACGCATCTCTCTGCTACAAGCCGATACAGAGAATTCAAGATCAGGAAACACCTTTAACAAGTGATGTACAATGGTTGTTTTACCTGCTCCGGATGGGGCTGAAAATATGACCAGTTTGCCTTCCATATTACAATACGTTCAAAAGTTGTTCTTTTACTTTTTCTAATTCATCCTTCATTTGCACCACCAGTTTTTGAATACCGGCATCGTTTGCTTTTGATCCAATGGTGTTGATCTCACGACCGATCTCCTGAGAAATAAACCCAAGCTTTCTTCCACTGGCAGGCTCTTTCATCGTTTCATTGAAATAATCCAAATGTGTTTTTAAGCGCAATTTCTCTTCGGTAATATCTAATTTCTCGATGTAATAGATCAATTCCTGTTCAAATCTGTTTTGATCGATCTTGTTGATATCGATCACTTCTTCTAAGTTATTTTTAATTCTTTTTTTGATGTTGTCAATACGGGCATTATCAAGGCTCAATACTTCGTTCAATAATTTTCCGATGATTCCGATCCTGTTTTGAAACTCTTTCTCTAAAGTTTTTCCCTCATCGTCTCTGAACTTTTGAAATGCTTCAATGGCTTTGTTGACAGCTTCTTTTACTTGATTCCATTCAGCTTCATCCAGCTCTACAGTTTCTTTTTCTGCTTTTAATACATCTGGCATTTTTACGACCAATGAAAGCAAATTTTCTTCTTTCTCATTGAGCTCTTGCGACAAGGATCGAAGTTCGTTGTAATAGGCTTTCGCTAAATTTTTATTAAGTGTTGTCGGAGCTGTTTCCTGTGTACTTTCTGTGTAAACACTCACATCCACTTTCCCTCTTTCCAGTTGTTTGGAAAGTTCGGTTCTTAATTCCAATTCTTTTTCTTTGTACAAATACGGAATACGAAGATTAAGATCAAGTTGTTTGCTGTTGAGTGAGCGTATTTCAACGGTGATCTTTTTGCCGGGAATTTCATTTACAGCTTTCCCGAAGCCTGTCATCGACTTAAAACTCATTGTATAAATGATTAGATAACAAATGTACTATTTTTTGTGCAAGCTATTCAGGCAGCTCCTTACTTTTCGGCAGGCTTTTTTTGAAAGGCATACTTACGAGGTATACACCAAAAATAATGAGCACTCCGGCAGTTAGTTTACGCAGGTCGAGTTCATCGTTTTTGTAATAAACAATGGCAATGAGCGAAGCTAAAAAGGGTTGTAAATAAATGTAAATACTTACCACAGATGGACTTAATGCTCTAAGTGCATAGGTGTTTAAAATGTAGGCAAAGAAGGTGGTAGCAAGCACCACAAATAAAACATCTTTCCAGATGTGTGGTGTAAAGGTTTCCCACTGGATGGATTGGAATTCATTAAATCCAAAGGGAAGCACATATAAAAAGCCAAACAAAAACACCCATTTCACAACAGTAAAGGTGTTGTATTTTTGCATCAAGGGCTTTACCAGAACAACATACATAGCCCAGGAAACAGAATTGATCAGTATCAGCATATCGCCAAATAAAGTGTCAGATCCTAAGGCAAAATCTTTTCCATATAATAACATGATCAAGGCACCAACAATTCCGATAAGGATACCGGCTATTTTTTGAAAAGAGATCTTTTCTTTTAAAAATACAGCTGCTATGATCATCACAATAATAGGATTGGAGGTCATGATGATAGCACCATTGATGGGTTTAGTTAAACTGAGTCCTTTCAAAAAAAGAAGCTGATTTAACGCCACTCCAAAAACGGCTAACAATGCCATTCTCGGAAGATCTTTTTTATCTACCTTCTCTTTAATAAAAAATGTTCCAACGATCCAAAACAGTGAAAGGGCCCCGCCTACTCGCATGAGCACAAAAGCAAAAGGTTGAACAAAAGCAGGCATCACTTCTTTTGCAATGGAGAAGTTGGCTGCATAGATAATGTTAACGATTATCAATGCCAGATGTGCTTGCAGTGTTTTGTTCTTCACTATAGTTCGGATTTAGCTGCAGCAACAGTGTTTTTGGAGTTTCCAACAAATATTTTGTTGTTCACAATAATGACCGGTCTTTTCAGAAAAGTATATTCTTCCAGAATATATTTTTTATAATCATCTTCGGTTAGGGTCATTTTGTCTAAGCCTAAAGCTCTGTATTTCATGGCAACACGACTAAATAAGGCTTCATAGCTTCCTGCCATTTTTTTCATTTCAGCAAGTTGTGCAGCAGTGATCTTTTCGGTTTTGATATCTTGAAATTCAAACTTCTTTTCTTTTAGTCCTAATTCATTAATGATACGGACACAAGTAGAGCAGGAGCTTAAGTGGTATATTTTTTTCATTGTTTTATTTGGCTATTATAGTATTCTTTGGTCCAATTAGTGGTGTAGAAAACGATCGTAGTACAATTATCTGTTTTGGTGCTTTCTAACCTCATCACTTGAAAGCGTTTGTATTTTGAAATGTATTCGCCATTTTTTGACAGTCTCCATTTGTAATACTTATCATTTAAAAATTCATTGAAATGCTTTTGTGAACAGTCGCCACAAGAGTATTTAAATTGAGATTCTTCACAAAGATTATCCTCATTGAATTTAAATGAACAGCTGATCGTTTCAAATCCAGTGATCATGATCGTTAGCACACCGGAAGAGTCATTTACCGAAATATTATACTTTTTATTCTTTTTAGAAAGATCATTGAATTGATCAACGATCTCTTTTTTCTCTAAAAAAAGATAGTTATTAAAGCTCTGAGCATGCGAGGGCAAACAAAGAAATAAAAAGAATGCAAAAAAAAGTGACTTCATTATTTGAAACTCCAGTCGTATTTATCCAGATCTTGAATACAATGTTTTAACAGATCAATACTTGCCCTGATATCCGACTTATCAGCCATTTCAATTACCTGGTGAATATGACGAGTTGGAATGGAGATAGCACCTGAGATGGCTCCTCCCGGATTCATCCGTTGCAATGCAGCCGTATCGGTTCCACCGGCAGGAAGAATTTCTGTCTGGTATTTGATCTTGTGTTTTTTGGCTGTTTGTTTCATGAATTTCACCATGCGGTAATCGCAAATGGTGGAAGCATCCATGATCTTTACAGCTACACCATCACCTAATTTGGTGACCATTTCGTATGCTTTCGCACCGGGAACATCAAATGCGATGGTTGTATCCAATCCGAATCCAAAGTCGGGAGAGATCTGTAATGCAGATGCATTTGCTCCACGAATCCCTACTTCTTCTTGAACAGTAAATACAGCATACACATCATAAGGTGATGTTTTTAATTCACGTAATGTTTCAATTAAAATAAAAACAGAAACACGATTATCGATCGATTTACAATTTACACAATTGCCCATTTCGATCAGTTCACGCTGACGGGTAACCGTATCGCCTACACTCACTATCTTTTCAACTTCTTTTTTACTTAATCCAAGATCAATAAAATAATCGGAGATCGGAACTACTTTTTCACGTTCAGAAGGACTCATCATGTGAATAGGTTTGGATCCCATCACACCGATAATGTCCTTTTTTCCATGTACGATCACTCGTTGTGCGGTCAATGTTTTCGGGTCAAATCCGCCTAATGGAATAAATCTTAAAAATCCATTCTCATCAATATGGGTTACAATAAAGCCGATCTCATCCATGTGAGCAGCGATCATTACTTTTTTGTCTTTCTTCCCTTTTTTGAAAGCAGTAACATTACCCATATTATCAACAGAAACGCTGTCTGCTAGTTTTTTTACTTCGCGTAATACTACTTCTCTGATGCGCTGTTCATGTCCGGGTGCACCGGCCACTTCACAGATCTCTTTTAATAGCTTTATATTGATGCTCATGTGTTTGTTTTATTCAACTGCTGATAATTTGATCATGTTTGATTTTCCTTTTTCACTCAATGGAATACTTGCAATATTGATCACAAGGTCGTTGGTTTTCACCATTCCATTTTTTTTCAGGATAAATTTGATATCAGCGATCGTATGATCCGTACTGATATTTTTATCGTAATAGAAACCTTTCACACCCCACACCAGGTTGAGTGTAGTAAGAATGTCGTAGTTATCGGTAAATACAAATATGTTTGCTTTCGGTCGGTGACTCGCTAATTTGAAAGCCGTGTAGCCGGAATGTGTCATGGTAACAATGGCTGCAGCACTTGTACGTTGAGCCATTTTCGCAGCAGTATAACAAATAGAGTCGGATAAGAAACGTTCGTTACGGATATCTACTTCAGGTGCTGCATTTTCACGGTTGTAAATATCTGCTTCCTGTTCAACATGCTGAATAATTTTGGTCATGGCTTCCACCACTTTTGCAGGATGATTTCCTACAGAAGTTTCACCACTCAACATTACAGCATCTGCACCATCCATTACACTGTTGGCAACGTCATTCACTTCGGCACGGGAAGGACTGATATTGGTGATCATGCTTTCCATCATTTGGGTGGCAATGATAACCGGTTTGGATTGTTCCAGACATTTACGCACCAGCATTTTTTGGATAACAGGAACTTGTTGCATCGGAACTTCCACCCCTAAGTCGCCACGGGCAACCATAAGTGCATCTGTTTCTTTTATAATTGCATCGATCTCGAAGATCGCTTCGGGTTTTTCAATTTTAGCGACCACACGTGTGCGGATCTTTTGATTGAAATTAGCGATCAAATGTTTTAGTTCGATGATATCGGAAGCAGAGCGGACAAATGAAAGTCCTACCCAATCCACATGGTTGGTCAATGCAAAATCAAGATCTTTCAGATCTTTTTCCGTTAAACAAGGCAATGATACTTTTGTATTTGGCAAGTTCACTCCTTTTTTGGAAGAAAGGATCCCGCCATGTTTTATCACAGCTTTTACTTCATCTACACCATTGGTAGAAACTGTTTCTAGCAACAACTTTCCATCATCGATCAAAATGTTTTCTCCTACTTTCACATCTTTTGGAAATTGCGGGTAAGTGATATACACACGTTCTGCAGTACCTACACATTCTTGAGTGGTAATGATGATCTCTTTGCCGGCAACTAATTCCACGCCATTGTTTTCAACTACTCCAATGCGAAGCTTCGGTCCTTGCAGATCGGCAAGGATGGCGGTATGTGTGCCTAGTTTTTTATTGATCTCACGGATGGTGTTGATCTGTTGTAATACGTTGTCGTATGAGCCATGCGAAAAATTAATACGGCAAACATCAGCTCCTGCTTTGATCATTCCTTCAATAACTTCGGCCGATGATGATGCCGGTCCTAATGTTGCTACAATCTTTGTTCTTTTCATGTTTTATAATTGATTCTGTTTTTTAAAATATTAAATTTTGTTTGGAGCGTAAACTCTTTACATCTATTCTCACAGCCGTTTGTACTCCTTCTATGCTTTTTACCTTTTGGATAACATCTTCCACTTCATCGTCATCCATCTCACCACGTATAACAAAAAAGTAGGAGATCTGTTTTTGTTCCGGGATCAAATATTCCGTATCCGTTTCATGTCCTTCACCTGTTCCAAACAAGGTATTCTCAGCTCCGGCTAAAGATTTTGCTTCACTCAGGTTGGCGATCACCGCATAATCAATGAATTCATTTTCATTATCAAAGTGGAAGAAAGAAAAGAAGGAAGGAGTGCTTTGTTTTTTTCCTTTGATCTCTAATGAATCCTGTTTTGTTAATTGAAGATCCATTAAATTATTGATCGACCATGCCAAACGGTAATCTTTTTCATGAGAAACAATCCCGATCAGCACAAAATCATAATCAAATTCTATTTCAAGTGTATGCTTTGCCAAACAAGTGCAATTAAATCTTTGTAAAGATAAAAATCTATTGCAAATATAAGGCGAAGGGGAGGTTAATTTTCTGCTTTTTATAGCACAAATAAATCATTATATTTGCGATATGCTAAAAGTAAAAGTTAACAATAAGGAAGAACATACCGTTGTGTTTGATACGGACAACAACGGAAAGTTGAACAATGGTTCATTTGCATGGGATGTGATCGAGATAAAAAATGGGACATTTCATGTGATAAAAGACAATAAATCATATACTGTAGAGCTGTTGAAAGCGGAGCATGCCGAAAAATCATTTCTTGTGAAAGTAAATGGGAATAAGTATCAGCTGAACGTAAAAGATAAGTACGATGAGTTATTGAAGAGCCTTGGAATGGATAGTATGAATTCCAGCAAGGTAAATGAGATCAAAGCACCGATGCCGGGATTGGTATTGGATATTCGTGTAAATGAAGGAGATACCGTACAAAAAGGAGATCCTATCCTAGTGTTGGAAGCCATGAAAATGGAGAATATTTTGAAATCGCCAACCGATGGTACGATCAAAAAGATCAATGTGAAAAAAGGTGTTGCTGTTGAGAAGAATCAGGTGTTGATCAATTTTGCTTAATCAATTATAGCAAGAAACATGGAAAATTCAAGAAGAGATTTTTTTAAGAAAGCCGCTGCTTTGGCAATGGGTGCAGTAGCAACAAGTACTGTTGTAAAAGCAGCAAATGCTACGACAACTTTTTTGGAAAAAGAAATGCTCTTGGATGGAGGAAAATATACTTTGCCTGCTTTGCCTTATGGATACGATGCTTTAGAGCCGCATATCGATAAGCTCACGATGGAGATCCATCATAGCAAACACCATCAGGCCTATGTGAATAATTTGAATAAAGCACTTGAAACAGTTGATGGAAACGTGTTGGGAAGTCCGCAAACATTAGAGAATATTTTCAGTAAAATGCTTTTATTGCCTGCAGCTGTTAGAAACAATGCCGGTGGACATTATAATCATTCCTTGTTTTGGCAATTGATGAGTCCGAAAGGTGGAGGAGAGCCGAAAGGCAAATTAGGAGAGGCGATCAAAGCGCAGTTTGGTTCATTTGAAGAATTTAAAAAACAATTTGCCGATGCAGCTATGAAACGTTTTGGTTCGGGCTGGGCTTGGTTGGTAAAAAACAAAGAGGGCAAATTGGTAATTAGTTCAACTGCTAATCAGGACAATCCATTGATGGTATTGCCGGAGATAGATGTAAAAGGAACCCCTGTTTTGGCGCTGGATGTATGGGAACATGCCTATTATTTAAAGAATCAGAACAAGCGTGCCGACTATATTACTTCCTGGTGGAATGTGGTGAATTGGGAAACAGCGGAAGGGTTGTATAATTCGTAGATATAAAAAAATTAAAAAGCCTGCATTTGCAGGCTTTTTTTATAATCTAATTCCAATGGCACACACATCATCTATCTGATCTAGACTGCCTTTCCATTTATCAAATTCTTCTTCCAGAATTTGTTTTTGCTCTTCGGTGTTTTTGTCTTTGATCGTGAGCAACAATTTTTTTAGCCTGTTGCCTTTGAATTTTTTTCCGCTTTTATTCTTGTAGATTTCTTCCCCTCCAAATTGGTCTTTATACCCATCGGTAAACAGATACACCATATCTCCTTTGTTTAAT
The DNA here is from genome assembly GCA_017303895.1 of Bacteroidota bacterium. GTDB lineage: Bacteria > Bacteroidota > Bacteroidia > 2-12-FULL-35-15 > 2-12-FULL-35-15 > 2-12-FULL-35-15. Next base: position 638,978 of record JAFLBF010000001.1, read on the forward strand.
ACCAACTGATGTTTCACATAGGGTTTGAAATCATCGAAGGCACCAATCGGTTGTTTGTCTCCTTCCACTTCTTCAATATCATCAGCATCTTTTCTTGCTACTAAAATGGAGTTGTTGGCTCCGGCAAATTCAAGTGCTATTTTATTCCCGGAATAAGCGAATGAGATCAAGGCAAGATCCATTCCATCATTTACGCTTTCTTCACTTTTGTCAAATTCCTGAACAACGATCTCACGTGTTTTATTTAAAATTTCATCGGGCGAAGTGATGTTATGTTCGCGCACACTGCGGTTCATTCCGTTGTTGCAAATAACACTCACCATTGCTCCGGGCACACCATGTCCTGTACAATCGCAGGCGGCAACTAGTATTTTATCGTTCTTGTGTTCCAGCCAGTAAAAATCTCCTGCCACAATATCTTTTGGTTTATAAATGATAAAGCTATCCGGAAGAAGTTTGTTAAATGTAGCCTTAGCTGGCAATACAGCTGCTTGTATCCGTTTGGCGTATTTAATGGAATCAAGAATTTCTTTGTTCTTTTCCATCACCAGCTCTTTTTGCTGAGCGATCAAATGCTTTTGTTTATTGGTAATACGGAAACGGTTATAAAGAAAAATAGAGAATACTAAAAAGATGATCAAACCAATGGTAACAGAGATCAGAATAATGTTCTGTTGTTTTTGTTCGGCAACAGCGATTGCTTTTTGTGTACTTAATTCCTGTTCGTGAAGGGATGTCTGAATAGCTTGTTCCTTGTCGAAATCATATTGCGACTCCAATTTGCCGATAGCTTTCATGTTCTCGCTATTATTTAAACTATCTTTTACAGCGATCATTTGTCTTAAATATAACAAGGCGTTCTTAGTATCTCCTTTTTGTTCGAGATACCCCGAAAGGTTTCTGCTGGTTGTTATTAAATAGCCGGGTTTTGAATGTTTCAAAGCAAGCGCATGTGCTTTTTTCCAATAGCTGATGCTTTCAGTGGATTTGTCCATTTTTTTGTATACAACACCAAGATTGATCAGTGAGTTGATCTGAAAATCGATACTGTTACATTCAATACTATTTTCAAGTGCTTCTTGAAAATACTTGTTTGCAAGATCCAGTTTGTTGGCATCGTTATAGATGTTTCCAATAATGTTATTCACCCATGCTTGTCCGTCTAATGAATTTACCTTTTTGTAAAGCTCAAGTGACCGGTTGAGGGAAAGTAAGGCATAATCAGTATTGCCTCTTTTGTTTTGCAACATACCGATGTTGGCTAGCGTATTCGCTGTCCCGTATTGATCATTTACTTTGCGGAAAGACTCCAATGCATCATTATAAAGCTTCTCTGCTTCATCGTATTTTTCGTTGCCGTAATAACATCCCGCCCATTCAATACCGATCCAACCCAAGCGGGAATATTCATTGGGATTGTTCTTCATGATCTCTTTGGCTTCGGCAACATGTTTTTCAAAGTTTTTTAATTCCCCAATTTCACAATATAAGCGGGAAATAAAAATGAGATTATCCGTTAAGCCGTGAAGTCCTAAGGCTTTTTCCTGTGCTTTTTCAGACACACTCATTTGTTTGTATACGGCAATGGATTGAAACCAGTATTCCAAAGCTTCTTTATGCTTTCCCATTTCATAATAGATCTCACCGGTGTTGATGAGGGAAAGGGCTTCTCCGTGTAAGAAATTTATTTGACGACTTAATAGCGTTGCTTCTTTTGCCTTTAAAATGGCTTTGTTTGGGTTATTGCCTTTAATATCTCTTGCGATGTTACACAGCGCGAAAACTCTAGTTGTATCGGGTGTTTGTTTGTTGGTAACCAAATTTTCGAGTGAATCGGTAAGTGGAACTTGTGCGTACAAATTGGCGCATACAACCATAAAAAAAACCGTTGAAAACAGTTTGATCTTTTGAAGGAGGATCTGAGCGTATACCTGCATGTTTGTTTGAATCAGGTTAAATGTAAATAAAAAAATAGAAAAACACACTTAATAGAGTATTCATAAAGGCAGTAAATAAAAAAGGAATGATCGCATTCGCTCTCATTCCTTTTCTTTTTTTGCTCCCCCTCCTGGGCTCGAACCAGGGACCCCATGATTAACAGTCATGTGCTCTAACCAGCTGAGCTAAGGAGGAATTTATTCTGGTTAATACTTTTTTGATAATTGCCTCAAAAAAGGAGTGCAATATTAGTATGTTCTTATGAAATATGCAATATATTTGTGCAAAATTTTTTTAAAAAACAGATTATGAGCTTATTAGTTGTAGGTACCGTTGCATTTGATGCTATTGAAACCCCTTTCGGAAAGACCGATAAAATCCTTGGAGGAGCTGCCACATACATTTCTTTGGCTGCTTCTTATTATACAAAAAACATCAATTTGATCTCGGTTGTAGGAGGTGATTTCCCTGCTGAGCACGTTGCCATGCTGAATAAGCACAGTGTAAATACCGATGGTTTACAGATCCTAAAAGATCAAAAAACTTTCTTTTGGGCAGGGAAATATCATAATGATATGAATACCCGCGATACCATCACCACTGAATTGAATGTATTAGAAACATTTAATCCTGTTGTTCCGGATGCTTACCAGGATTGTGAATTTTTAATGTTAGGGAACTTGGTGCCGAAAGTGCAACAACAGGTGATCAAACAATTGAAAAACCGTCCGAAATTGATCGCATTGGATACGATGAACTTTTGGATGGACATTGCTTTGAACGACTTGAAAGAAACATTAACGATGGTGGATGTATTAACCATCAATGATTCTGAAGCCCGTCAGTTATCAGGAGAATATTCATTGGTAAAAGCTGCTCAGAAGATCCTGGAAATGGGGCCTAAATATTTGATCATTAAAAAAGGAGAACATGGAGCATTGTTGTTCAATAAAGAACAGGTATTCTTTGCTCCAGCATTGCCTTTAGAAGATGTGTTTGACCCAACAGGAGCAGGAGATAGCTTTGCAGGTGGATTTATTGGTTATTTGGCAGAAACAAAGGATATCTCTTTTGACAATATGAAACGTGCTATCATTTTTGGTTCAGCAACGGCTTCTTTTTGTGTAGAGAAATTCGGAACAGAGAATTTGGTTAGCCTAACACAAGAACAAGTAGATGCACGTGTGCAAGAGTTTGTTGACCTTGTACAATTTGACATTGCATTGGTATAAACAAGAATCAGTCTATTGCTTATAAAAGCCTTCCGCTTCATTGCCGGGAGGCTTTTTTTTCTAAGAATTAAAATTGGAACACCGTTTTACCTCTCCAATGTGCCAACAATAAATATTTGTCGAAATTTTAAGGCTTGTATGCTTTAATATTTTGTAGTTTTGCTCGCTTTTTATTCCTTTCAAATGGCAACCAACGGACATCATAATGCACATAAGCTCTCGGCAGCAGGTTTATTAGTAACGCTTGGAATTATTTATGGTGATATTGGAACATCACCATTATATGTATTAAAAGCAATTGTTGGAGATCATCCTATCAATGCCGACACTGTTAAAGGAGCCATCTCTTGTATTTTTTGGACGCTGACACTTCAAACAACTCTTAAGTATGTCATTCTTACTCTTCGTGCTGATAATAAAGGTGAGGGAGGAATATTCTCTTTATATACACTTGTTAGAAGAGCAAAGATCAAATGGCTATTGTTCCCAGCTATTATTGGCGGTAGTACACTTTTAGCGGATGGAATTATTACTCCTCCAATTTCAGTGGCATCGGCAATTGAAGGGTTAAAAGGATTGAATCCCAATATCAATACTGTTCCTATCATTATTGCGATCTTAACAGCCTTATTTGTTATTCAACAGTTTGGAACAAAATTCATCGGTAAATTTTTTGGTCCCGTGATGCTTGTTTGGTTCCTCATGTTAGGAATTCTAGGGGTTACTCAGATGTTTACCAATATTAACATATTAGGCGCTCTTAATCCTTATTATGCATATAAACTGTTGTTTGGACACCCTGAAGGATTTCTTGTTTTAGGAGCAGTATTCTTGTGTACAACAGGTGCTGAAGCCTTGTATTCTGATCTAGGACATTGCGGTAAAGAGAACATTCGTATTAGCTGGATATTTGTAAAACTGATGCTTGTTTTAAATTATTTTGGTCAAGGAGCCTGGTTAATTTCACATGAAGGACAAACGTTAACACAGGTAGGGGAGCTTAATCCATTTTATGGAATAATGCCGCAATGGTTTGTGGGGACCGGTATTATTATTGCAACTTTAGCAGCGATCGTTGCGAGTCAGGCCTTGATCAGTGGCTCGTTTACTTTGATCAATGAGGCAATGCGTTTAAATTTCTGGCCAAAAGTAAAGATCAAATATCCTACCGTATTAAAAGGGCAATTGTATATTCCTTCACTTAATTGGTTGTTGTGGGCAGGTTGTTTAGGTGTTGTGATCTATTTCCAGGAATCATCTAACATGGAGGCCGCCTACGGTTTAGCCATTGTTTTAACAATGTTAATGACCACTACGTTATTAGCATATTACATGATCCTTAAACGCTACAATTCTATTTTTATAATAGTTACAGTTGCCATGTATGCCGTAATTGAGGTGTCTTTTCTGATCGCTAATTTAAGTAAGTTTACTCATGGCGGATGGATCACCTTATTGATCGCTTCTGTACTTATTAGTGTTATGTTGATCTGGTATTATGCCCGTAAGATCCGTAACCGTTATGTGGAGTTTGTAAAGTTGACAGATTATTTACCTGTGTTGGAGGATCTGAGTCGCGACTTAAGTGTTCCGAAATATGCAACACACCTAGTGTATTTAACGAGTGCAAATAACAGAGAAGAGATCGAATCGAAGATCATTTATTCCATCATGCAAAAACAACCGAAGCGTGCCGATATCTATTGGTTTGTGCATGTGGATGTAGTGGATGAGCCTTATCGTATGGAATATAAAGTATGTGAGTTCATTCATGATGATGTTATCCGTATCGATTTCAAATTAGGATTCCGTGTGGCGCCTCGTATTAATTTGATGTTCCGTAAAGTGGTAGAAGACTTGGTGAAGAACAAAGAAGTGGATATCACTAGCCGTTATAAATCATTAAATAAAAACAACATCATTGGCGATTTTCGCTTTATTGTGATCGAGAAATTCTTGTCGTATGAGAACGAATTGCCGGTGATTGAAAAAGTTGTTTTGGATGTTCATGCCTTCTTAAAACACTTAAGTTTGTCAGAAGCAAAAGCGTTTGGCTTGGATACCAGTTCGGTTACAACAGAAACGGTTCCGTTGATACTTGCTCCTCCAAAAGAGTTGAATCTAAAACGAATTGTGGATTAGTGCATGTGTGCGTTTGAGGCTTCAAACGTATGCTGCTTCATAAATTTCTCCTTTTTAATATCCATAAAGCTACGGTTATCGATCTTGCTTTCTAACCAGGAGATAAGGTCGAATAAGCTTAGTGCATTTTTCTCGATCTTGTTGCTGGTTGCACTTTCAATGTTTGCTTTTAACTGCTTGAAAGCATTGAGTTGTTCCGGAGAATTCTTTTTACGGATATCAGAGTTCTTTAGGAAGTTCAATATCTGTTTTTCAAATTCATGCAATTTGTTTCTTCTTAAAAGTAAGCGGTAAGTAGTGCGGATACGGTAATCCATTAATTCAATATTCCCCAATTCGTAATAAATGATCAAGCTGAGAATGTGGGAGAAACAATAAATATCACTTCTGAAATTACTTTCCGGCTGATTCAATAATTTATTGATATGCTGATTAGCTAATCGATATTCCTCCAATGCAATGTAGATATACGCTAAAGCATAGTTGTGTAAAAGCTTTTCTTTTTCGATCACTTTTGTTGGTGCAATTTGCTCATACAACAATTCTAACTTTTTACCGATCTTCAATGCCTTTTCAAATTCCCCCATCGGAATGTAAACGAAGAGTTTTAAGTTCTCGGTAAGTACCTCGTAATACTTGTTGATGTGTCCGTATTCTTTAACGAATGCATCCATTTTTTCGATGGTTGAAAAGAGCTCATCATAACGCATTAAACTGAGCTCATTCACGGCTTTGTTTCTAAGAATACCGATGTATGCAAAGGGCTTCACAGAGGCCATGTGTTTATTCTGTTCAAACAGATCTACATTTTCCTGTAACAAACTTTCTGCATTTGCCTGCTCATTGAGCGTGAACAAGAAATTCGATTGCATTAAATTCCTGTAGAATTGTGCATTGAATGTAGAAAGTAAGCTATTGCTGTTTGATTTCGATTCTTCAAATATCTTTTGATATTCCAATACATCTTCATCGTTACGGGTAAGTCCCGTATACAAGGCTTTGGCTCTTAATTTTTGGTATAAGTGTTTATAGCCTATGATCTTTTTCTTTTTATCGATGCTGTCATATAGCTCATCAAAATAGCTATTGACAAGTTCCAGATAATTTTCAGGTTTGGCTTCTTCCACTAGCAATACAATATCCCAATCAATGATCTCCTCCATGAATTCATACAATTCATATTGTTTGGCAATAGCTTTGGCTTTTACAAGCATTTTTTTGGCAACACCCGGCAAGTTTTTATTATAAAGGATCTCAACATGATTCAGCATGCTGCGCAGATCACTCTTTACGTTGGAATGATAGGATTCTAAACTTTTTAAAATGAATTTGAACAGATAGTTTTTTGTTACTGAAAAATTCAAAAGAACAGGATCGCCTTTAAATTTACGAACCAGATCCTTTTCACTGTATTCTTTCTGTCTGTCAATGGCATCAAAGATCTTGATGTATTTATTTTGCCCACCAACAGCATGTACACCGGCCTGCTTTTTTATATAGCCTTTTTCCGGTGCCGACAACGACTTGATAAGCAAAAACAAACTATTGTTTGTAGATGACATTTTAATACATTTAGTTTAGAGATATGCAAATATATAACACAGGAAATAAAAACCTAATTTTTGTCTAATTAATTGTTAATCAAAGAGTTTTTGGGTGTTTTTTGTGTTCCGAAACCTTATATCATTTTTGCAGCAATCTTACATGATAAGACCAAAATAGCCTTTTTATAGGCTTTTGGGAGGGGCTGATTCAAGTATAAATATCATATATATTGTTCCCGAAAACTTATTTTTTATAAAAACTTGGTTTTGTTTTCGCTTTTTACCGTTACATATTTGCTATGCAGTTTATCGCCACAAATGGATATCATGTCCAAGATAAATTGTAAAAACTTGGTGTTGTGAAGGAGTAGCACAACAGTGTTTCATGTTTAGTTTTATCCAAAAGATCCCGGAGTTTTTATCAAGTTCTCCGGGATTTTTATTTGGTCTTGCCGAAAGCCCTTTCCGTCTAAATAAACTTTACAGCCAATCAATAAAAATCGTAAATTCGTTGCTCAAAAAATTTTAGCCCTTTTTCCTATGAGCGATGCAATAAAGCACGAATGTGGTATAGCAATGGTCCGATTGTTAAAACCGCTTGACTTTTACATCAAAAAATACGGTACTCCGTTGTATGGCGTAAACAAGATGTACTTGCTTATGGAAAAACAACACAACCGCGGGCAGGATGGTGCAGGAGTGGCTAATATTAAATTTGATGTAGCTCCCGGAACACGTTACATAAGCAGAAACAGAGCGGTAGGAAGTGGAGCCATCAAGGAGATCTTCGGAAAGATCAATTCTAAATTTGAAGAAGTACATAAAAAGAATGCAGATCGATTAAACGATGCTGTCTGGTTGAAGAAAAATGTTGCCTATACGGGCGAATTGTTTTTAGGACATTTGCGTTACGGAACCTATGGTGGGAACACCATTGAAAATTGTCACCCTTTCCTTCGTCAGAACAACTGGATGACCCGAAATTTGGTAGTTGCAGGAAATTTTAATCTTACCAATGTGGATGAGCTGTTCAATCAGCTGGTAGAATTGGGGCAACACCCCAAAGAAAAAGCGGATACGGTGACGGTGATGGAAAAGATCGGTCATTTTTTAGATGAAGAGAATGAGCGTTTATTCCAACAATTCAAAAAAGAAGGCTTGGATAATGCGGAAATTTCCTTACAGATCGCAAAACATTTGGATGTTGCACGCATCTTAAGAGCAGCCAGCAAAAAATGGGATGGAGGATATGCTATGGCAGGTTTGTTTGGTCATGGTGATGCTTTTGTATTGCGTGATCCAAGCGGTATTCGTCCAACCTATTATTATTCAGACGATGAAGTAGTAGTAGTTACTTCGGAACGTCCAGTGATTCAAACAGCATTTAATGTGCCATTGGAGAAAGTAAAAGAACTTACTCCCGGACATGCTTTGATCATTAAAAAAGATGGGACTTACGGAGAACACGAGATCTTAGCACCACTCAAGAAAACACCTTGTTCGTTTGAACGTATTTATTTTTCACGTGGTAGCGATGCTGATATTTACCGTGAACGTCAAAAATTAGGAAGTCAGTTAACGCCTGCGGTATTGCGTTCAGTGGATTATGATCTGAAGAATACCGTATTCTCTTATATTCCGAATACCGCTGAAGTTGCTTTTGGAGGCTTGATCGAGGGTTTGCATCATTATAACAATACAGTGAAGCGTCACAAAATATTGCAGATGGGGAGCAAGGTAAGTGATCCGGAATTGAGTGAGATACTTTCGGTTCATCCCCGTATCGAAAAAATTGCGATCAAGGATGCTAAGTTAAGAACATTCATTACCCAGGATGCTCAACGCGATGACATGGTTGCGCATGTGTATGATACTACATACGGAGTTGTAAAAGCAGGAGAAGATAATTTAGTGGTATTAGATGATTCGATCGTTAGAGGGACAACATTAAAACAAAGTATATTAAAGATCTTAGACCGTTTAGGTCCTAAAAAGATCGTGATCGTTTCTTCTGCTCCACAGATCCGTTATCCGGATTGTTATGGAATTGATATGGCTAAGTTGGGCGATTTCATTGCATTCCAAGCAGCTGTTCAGTTGTTGAAAGATAATTTCAAAGAGAATCTGTTGGATGAGCTGTATGAAAAAGCAAAGGCACAAGAAAGTCTTCCCAAAGAAGAGATCGTAAATGTGGTGAAGGAGATCTATGAACCCTTTACAGCAGATCAGATTTCAGCTAAGATCTCTGAATTGTTACGTCCAGAAGGCATTAACGCAGAGGTGGAGATCATTTATCAGACCATAGAAGGCTTACATAATGCTTGTCCGAATAACCAGGGCGACTGGTATTTTACGGGAAATTACCCTACTCCGGGCGGAAATAAAGTGGTGAATAAATCATTCATCAACTTTATGGAAGGAAAAAATGTAAGAGCATATTGATCTTATTGGCATTGTTTTATAGGAATTTTTTTCTATATTCGTTCTAACTAAACTGAATCGAATGAAAAAATCTTTACTCTCATTTCTTTTTGCAATTCCTTTCTTTGCATCAGCACAGACTTTTACAAACTCAACAGGAGGTGCAATTGTAGATAATTCCGAAGTGTGTTTTCCGCTTATTGTGAGTGGTTTACCTACTGTTATTGATACCAACTTTGGTGTATCACAAGTATGTGTGAATTTAACACATACCTATGATGGTGATATTGATATCAAATTAAAAGCACCCGATGGAACGGTGATCGTATTATCAAACAACAATGGTGGTAGTGGTGATAATTACACGAATACTTGTTTCGCCATGAATGGAGCGAATGGAATTATTACATCCGGGGCACCGCCTTTTACAGGTTCATTCATTCCAAACAATGATATAAATGGCGTGAATAATAATCAGGATCCTAACGGGACTTGGTATGTTTGTGTGGCTGATGAGGTGCCTTCTGATCAGGGAGTTGTTATTTCTTTCTCCATTACATTTGCTAATAACCCACCACAAGGTTCGGGAGGAGGCACGCCAACAGGCCCTTGCAGCACATCGAATGGTTTAGCTTGTCAATGTCCGGATGGAGTAAGCACTAATTGTGATCTTTTGCCGGATATGACTGCATCAGCACAGATCATTGCATCGCAACATACAGAAACCCCAGGTTTGTTAACTTTAAGTAATGCCACTCCGAATATCGGATGGGGACCAATGGAGATTCATGGCTCTAACTCTTGCTGGTGCGATACAGTGAGTGTTGCATGTTCAACACCTATTTGTCCCGATGGAAGTTATCCGAAACAAAAGTTAAAGCAAACGATCTACCATAAGAACAATGGTGTGATCACATCTTACGATACATTAACATCCGGGATGATGAGTTATCATCCTACGCATGGACATATTCATGTGGACAATTGGGCTGAATTTACATTGCGTACAGCTACATCTAACCCTGATGCAACTACATGGCCAATTGTATCAGCAGGAACAAAAATGTCCTTCTGCTTGATCAATTTAGGAGATTGTACCAGTGATTATGGATATTGTAGAGATGGGAATGGTGGTCCGATCATGACCATGGCTGATATTCCGAATTCTCCATTCGGAATGGTGAGTGGTTGCGGAACAGACCAAGGTATTTATGTTGGTAATTTGGATATTTATAGTCAAGGAATGGCAGGCATGTCGATTGACTTAACAGGGGTTTGTAATGGAGATTATTATATAGTATCTATTACCGATCCGGATAATGATTTTATTGAGAGTGATGAAACAAACAATTGGTGTGCTACACCAATTACATTAACTCAACAGATCCCGGGGCCTGCTGCTTCATTCACTTATTCTGTTTCAGGAAGCAATGTTCAATTCACAAATCCTCCAAGTGTAAATTATACCTACCAATGGTTCTTTGGTGATGGAAGCAATTCTACGAATCAAAATCCTACACATCTTTATACTGCTGCAGGGATGTATAATGTTACGATGATCGTTACCGGTCCATGTGGAAGTGATACTACCACACAAATAATAAACATTACAAGTGTAGGAATTGATGAATCGGCCGCTGCTCAAATGGGCTTCACGATCTATCCGAATCCTGTATCAGAAACGAGTGTTGTAAGTTATTTCTTGAATGAAGATTCAAATGTGGAATTGGAGCTGTATAATTCAATTGGACAAAAAATAAATACGGTTTCTAAAGGAACGCAAGCAAAAGGATTCTATGAATTCAATTATAATATCAAAAACTTGAACTTAGAGAATGGGATCTATATTTTGCAGTTGAAAACAGTATCACGAACAGCTTCTATCCGAATTACCCAGATAAATTAAAATATTGGTTAAAAGAATAGAGATCCCCACGAACAAAACGTGGGGATCTTTGTTTTTATACTGATCGTCTGTCGAATATTACCTGAATTTTATCGAATTGTTAATTACTTTTTTTGGTGAGCAGGCAACGATGGGTTAATTTTGTTGTCTGATTTTTGGGAATCCCCCAACATTTTTTTGAATACTAACTAAACTAAAATAGAATGATGAAAAATTACAAAATGAAAATTTCCATTGCTTTTATGCTGGTTTTTTTCTCCATGTCGTTCGTTTCTCTGAATGCGCAAATAACAGCGTATTCAAGAACAGTATTGACAGGTCTTACTTACACAGACATGACCTTAGCTACTGCAGGCCCAACAGGTGATGACGCTACGTTAAATTTAACTCTTCCATTCACATTTACATATGATGGAGTGGGTTATACAACATTAAGTGTATGTACTAACGGCTGGGTGTCTTTTGCAGCTGCTGGGAGCACTTCTTTCACAGCTGGTAATTTATTTACGAATACTGCACCAAATGCTTCCATTGGTGGATGGTGGGGAGATGGAAATTCAAATGCAGCAAATGGGGGTTCTATTACCGCTGATATTCATCCTTCTCTTGCAGGTGTTTATGTAGTTCAGTTCAAAGAGGTTTCCGGAAGTGGTTCTGGTGCAGCAAGTGCTACTAATAAAATCTCGTATCAAATTCATCTTTATGGTCCTGCATCTACTAATCCGGGTCGAATAGAAATTCTTTATGGTCCATCTGCGGGTACAATTTCTACTGGTCGTTCGATTGGAATAGAAAACGTAACAAGCGGAACAAACAATTATATCAATGCTTTAAACGGTTTGTTTAATTCTACAGCAACTTCTACTGCTTGGGTAGGAAATGGGAATGGATATCGTTTCGATCCTCCTCCTGCTTGCTCTGGAACTCCGGTTGCAGGTACAACTGCAGGTCCTGCTGTAGTTTGTTCTGGTGCAAACTTTGGTTTAAGCTTAACAGGTGCTACTACAGGTGTAACCGGTTTAACTTATCAATGGCAATCATCGCCTGATGGCATTACCTATACAAACATTGCTGCAGCAACTGCAGCAACTGCAACAGTAAATCAAACAGCTGCTACTTATTATCAATGCATTGTTACTTGTACAAATGGCGGTGCTGCTGATACTTCTACTGCATTGCAAGTAAATATGAGTACTCCTACATATGCGACTATTCCTTATACAGAAGGGTTTGAAGCTACTTGGATCAATGGATGTGCAACAAAAGACATTCCTTCCAATTCCTGGAGAAATACTCCGGTAACCGGAAATAATTCCTGGAGAAGACAAAATGAAGGAGCTACAGCTGCCTGGGGATCTGCTACAGGACTAGTTGTTCCTACGAGTGGTACAGGAGCCGCTAACTTTCACTCTTATAATGCTTCTAACGGAAGTGTAGGAACATTAGATCTATATATTGATTTAAGCACTGCAAGTCCTGTAACATTAGGATTCAAATATCAAAATGCTTCTGGAGTGGATTCTATGCAAGTGTTTTTGTCAACTGATGGAGGGGCAACTTTTGGTTCTGCATTAGGAACTTATAAATTGGGAACATGGGCACAGCAAACTATTAATTTAGGCGTTGTTGCTTCTGCAACAAGCGTAATTCGTTTCAGATCAACATCTGATTTTGGAAATGATGATATTGGAATTGATGATGTAAATGTAGCCTTAACTCCGGCTTGCGTTGCTCCAACAGCGCTTGCTTTAGTTCCTGCTTCATCAACGTCTGCTAATATGACTTGGACTTGTACAGCTTGTACCGGTTCGTTTATTGTTGAATACGGTGCAGTAGGTTTTGTTCCAGGTACAGGTGCAACAGCTGGTGCAGGAACTGTTGTAACTGCGGCATCTTCTCCATTTTTACTTACAGGCTTAACTGCTAATACTACTTATGATGTTTATGTTCGTCAGGATTGTGGTGGAACATACAGCTCAAATGCCGGTCCGGTAAAATATATTCCCGGTGATATTTGTGTGAATGCTATTGACTTAGCTACTTTAACAAGTCCATATAGTGGTACAACTACTGGCGCAGGAAGTGATTATACGAATACTTGTGCAGGTGGAAACACTGCCCCTGACTTGGTTTACTCTTTAGTTGTTCCCCCATACTATACATTGGTAATTGGACAGACTGTAAACGGTTATGATTCAGAAAACACATTATTCTATGGTGGTTCTTGTCCTGGTACTACTCAAATTGCATGTTTTGATGATCCGGATGTACAAAACGTTACCTGGACAAATTCTACCGGTACTACACAAACTGTATATTGGGTACAAGATGGTTATGCCGGAGGTCAGAATGGAACATTTACATTGGCTTGGAGCTTAACACCACCGGTATATGATGTAAGAGCCCTTAACTTGGCTAGTCCGGCTGCGACAGGATGTTATACAAATGCAGAAACCGTTTCTGTTACGATCAGAAATGATGGTACTGCTCCAATTGATTATTCTGTTAATCCGGTTACTGTAAGTGGTGCAGCTACTGGAACAAATCCTCAAGCGTTTACACCTGTTGTTTTAAATGCAGGAACTTTAGCTGTGGGTGCTACTCAGGTTGTTGATCTTTCTACAGCATATGATATGAGTGCTGCGGGAACATACACATTTGATGCAACTGCAACATTTACAGGTGATGCATTAGCAACAAATGATACAATGCCAACTACCACTCGTACTAAAACGAATCCTGTTGTAACAGCATCTAGTGATACAACTATTTGTATTGGTTCTTCTGCTCAATTGAATGCAACAGTTGTTCCTAATGCTCCATCAGGAGTGTTTACGAATACAATAGATGTTTCTATTCCAGATGATGATGTAAATGGAACAACGTCAGTAATTGCTATTGCTGGTGTTTCTCAAAGTGCAAGTTCTATTGCTTCAGTTAGAATCAATATGACTCACACATGGGATAGTGATATGAACATTTCATTGATCGCTCCGGATCTTTCTACGATCGATCTTTCATCAGCTAATGGTGGAGGTGGCGACAATTACACGAATACCGTTTTCGTACCAACAGTTGCTCCATCAATTACTACCGGTGTTGCTCCAATGACAGGGAACTACACCCCAGAGCAACCATTCTCAAATCTTACTGGTGGAGCAAATGGAAATTGGACATTGAAAATGGTTGATGGTGCAGCAGGTGATCTTGGAACATTGTTAGATTGGACAATTACATTCAATATTCCTGAAGGAATTGCTTCATACTCTTGGTCTCCGGCAACAGGTTTAACTTCCACAACTATAGCTAACCCTATAGCTTCGCCAACAGGAAATACTACTTATACCGTTGTAGTTACTGATAATAACGGATGTACTTCAACGGATTCTGTTGCAATAACAGTTTCTCCTTTACCTTCTGCTCCAACAGCTTTAGGCACTTCAGTATGTTCAGGTAATGCTGCTGCATTAACTGCTAGTGGCGCAGGAACTTTAGGTTGGTACACAGCTTCAACTGGTGGTACTTATTTAGGTGGAGGCACATCTTATACAACAGGAGCTTTAACTGTTGATACTACATTCTATGTAAGAGATAGCTCTTCTTTAGGATGTGTGAGTCCATCTACTGCTGTTTTAGTTACAATTAATCCAGATCCTGCAGCACCTTCTGCTGCATCTACTGCAATTTGTGCAAACGATAGTATCTTATTGTCTGCAACAGGTGTTGGTGTACTAGGATGGTATGATGCTCCTACTGCAGGAAATTATATTACAGGTGGATCAACATATCAAACACCAGCCTTAACTTCAACTACATTGTATTATGTTCAGGATAGTAACGCAACTACAGGTTGTGTGAGTCCTAGAACAATTGTTACGGTTACAGTAAATGCTAACCCGGTTGTTGATCTAGGTGCTGATACAACACAGTGTGCAGGAACTGTTGTTCTAGATGCTGGTGTTGGTCCTGTTGACTATTTATGGAATGACAACTCAATAGCTCAAACATTAACAGCTGCAAATTCAGGAACATATTCTGTTACTGTTACAGATACGATCACTGGTTGTTTCTCTTCTGATGCAATTTTAGTAACTATTAATCCACTTCCAATCGTTGATTTAGGTGCTGATTCAGTTCAGTGTGGTGGATCGATAGTATTAGATGCCGGAAATGTAGGTTCATCTTATGTTTGGACCGACAATACAACAGCACAAACATTATCTGCTTCTGCAAGCGGACAATATTATGTGACTGTTACAGATGTAAATAACTGTTCTGCTTCTGATTCTGTTAACATTGTAATTAATGCATTGCCTGTTGTTGATCTTGGAAATGATTCTACTCAGTGTGGTGGCGGTATTGTTTTAGATGCCGGAACTGATGGTACTGATTACCTATGGAACGACAATACAATAGCTCAAACATTAACAGCATTCGTTACAGGTCAATATTATGTAACGGTTACAGATTCTTTGACAGGCTGTTTTGCTACTGATTCAATTAACGTTACTTTAAATCAATACCCAATTGTTGACTTAGGAGCTGATACTACTCAGTGCGCTGGAACGGTTGTATTGAATGCATCGAATACCGGTGCTTCATTCTTATGGAATGATAATTCAACAGCACAAACATTAACCGTTTCTGCTACTGGTCAGTATTTCGTTGCAGTTACTCAATCTGGTTGTACAACAAACGATACGATCGAGGTAACGATCAATCCATTACCATTGGTTGGCCTAAGTCCGTTTACTACTCCAATTTGTAATGATTTAACGGCCTTCGTATTAACAAATGGAAGTCCTGCCGGTGGTGTATACTCCGGAGCTAATGTTACCGGCAATACATTTAACGCTGTAGCGGCAGGTGTTGGTGTTTATCCAATTACTTACACTGTTACAGATACGAATGGATGTTCTAATTCTTCAACTCAAAACTTGACAGTACAAAACTGTACAGGAATTGAAGAATACACATCTTATGAAGTAGTTGTTTATCCAAATCCTACAAGTGGTGCATTTACATTATCAATTAAAAATGCGAACATCGAAGAGTTGATCATCAGTGTAGTAGATATTCAAGGGAAAGAAGTATTTGGTGTAAGAGAGCGTAATATTACTGCTGATTACAACAAAGTGATCAATCTAGAGAATGTATCAAAAGGAATGTATTATATCAAACTAAGTACAGGTTCTGATATGAAGATCCAAAAGTTGATCGTTCAATAATAACGTTTATATAAAATAAAAAAGCCCCTTCAACATTTGAAGGGGCTTTTTATTTATACAATCGATCTTTTATTTGGCTTTTTTGTATAGGGGAACAGTTGAACATGGCTCGCCATACATAATGCTTTTAGCATGCGGACGTAAAATGCGGGTAAGTTCAACATATGCAGCAATCGGGACAGGTAAGCTTCCACATCCTTTGATCACAACTCGTGCATCTTTGTAATCGTTTGGGTTTAATTTTGAAAGTATCTCATCATATAGAACTGTTTCCAGTACTTCTAAATTTCCAAAAACAACTTTATTAGCAAATGGCTCCAATTGAGTTGCTAATAACATATACGCCCAGGTAGGAACAATTGCATCGGCAGAACAAGTGATCGCAACATATTTATCTTTGTATTTTGCCCAGTCTTCATTTTTGATAAATTCTCTGAAATCCTTTTCTTTTAGTATTAATCCTTGGAACAATAGGTCTTTAATATCAAATAGTATGCGCTCTCCGGCAGGGTAGAACTCCTCCAGATCGATGCTGATGATCCCACTTTGCGCTACTTTATTTATTAATTGATCTTCCATTATACTTAATACTCAGTACTTAATATTTTTTCTAATTACATGAATCCCAATTCTAACTGAGCAACTTCACTCATCATTTCTTTTTCCCAAGGCGGCTCAAACGTTAATTCAATTTTGGCTGATCTTATACCTTCGATCTCACGTAATTTTTGCTCTACTTCAGGAGGTAATGTTTCTGCTACGGGGCAACTAGGAGAAGTGAGTGTCATCTTCACATTTAAGTTATTCTCTTCATCTATGTTTATCTCATAGATCAGTCCAAGCTCCCAAATATCTACAGGTATTTCCGGATCATAACATGTTTTGATGGTATCTATCACGCGCTGTGTGAGCTCTGTACTATGTGTGTTTATTATTGCTGGCATTTTAACTTTTTGCTTTAAATGCTATTGCATCTAGTTTCATTTGTTTGATCATACTTACCAAGCCATTGCTTCGTGTGGGTGATAAGTGTTTTGTTAATCCAATTTTATCGATAAACTCTAATTTTGCGTTAATGATCTCATCCGGTGTATGATCTGATAAAACACGGATCATTAAAGCCACCATACCTTTAGTGATAATAGCATCACTATCGGCTGTAAAAACAACTTTCCCATTGATAAGTTCAGAGTGCAGCCAAACACGACTCTGACAGCCTTTGATGATCTTATCTTCTGTTTTGTATTTCTCTTCGATCATCGGTAAAGATTTTCCAAGATCAATGATGTGTTCGTACTTCTGCATCCAGTCGTCAAACATCTCAAACTCTTCAACAATTTCGCTTTCTATTTCTTCGATCTTCATTATCTCAACATATTTATAGCTCGCTCTAAACTTTTAACAAACTCATCGATCTCTTGTTTTGTATTGTAAAATGCAAAGGAAGCACGTATTGTTCCCGGAATATCGTAAAACTGCATTAAGGGTTGTGTACAATGATGTCCGGTTCTTACTGCAATACCAAGTTGATCAAGTATGGTTCCGATATCAAAAGGATGAATTCCATTTACTACAAAAGAGATAACGCTGGCTTTGTTCTTAGCACGTCCTATGATTTTGAGGCCTTCTATTTTTTCTAATCTTTCAGTTGCATATTCTAAGAGTGTATGCTCATAAGCTGCAATTTTATCAAGACCAATTGTGTTGATGTAATCAATTGCTTTTGCTAATCCTATTCCTCCTGATATGTGTGGCGTCCCTGCTTCAAATTTTAATGGAAGATCAGCATATTCAGTTTTTTCAAATGTAACCGTCTTAATTGTTCCTCCTCCAATTTGATAAGGTGGAAGCTTGTTCAGCCATTTTTCTTTGCCATATAGAATTCCAACTCCGGTAGGACCAAATAATTTATGTCCGCTAAAAACATAAAAATCACAATCCAGTTCTTTTACATCAACAGCAGTGTGTGGAACAGCTTGAGCACCATCGATCATTACTGGAATGTTCTTCGCATGTGCAAGTGTGATGATCTCCTTAATAGGGTTGATCGTTCCAAGCGTGTTTGAAATATGTGTTACTGCTACTATTTTAGTTTTTTCAGATAATAATTTTGAATATTCATCCAGCAGTAATTCCCCTTCAGCATTGATAGGAATGACTTTTAATACAGCACCTTTTTCTTCACATGCTTGTTGCCAAGGCAGGATGTTCGAATGGTGTTCCATTGCAGAAATAATGATCTCATCTCCTTTGGAAAGGAATTTTTTTGAGAATGAACTTGCTAAAAGATTGATGGATGCTGTTGTTCCGGCAGTGAAGATGATCTCATGCGCGTGAGTTGCATTCAAATGATTTTGTATGGTGGCTCTTGCGTTTTCGTATGCTACAGTAATCTCCTGACTTAAAGTATGTACACCACGGTGTATGTTCGCATTTTGATGTTTATAATAGTTCTCGATCGCATCGATGACCAGGGTGGGTTTTTGAGCAGTTGCTCCATTGTCAAAATAGATCAATGGTTTTCCGTTCACTGTGCGGGAAAGAATTGGAAAATCTTTCCTGATCGCTTCAATGTCCAATTCCATATCAATATTGGATTTTACTAGCATCATAATTGCGAATACAAAATTAAGAATAATTCTAAATAACAAGTATTTCGTTTGAAAATAAAGTGTTTTAAAGGCATTATTTTTTTAATTTAGTGCTGTGAAAGACTTTATCTATCTTGATTATAATGCTACAAGCCCAGTAGATAAAAGGGTGCTGGATGCAATGCTCCCTTATTTCTCTGAAAAATTTGGTAATGCATCCAGTAAAACTCATGCATTTGGATGGGTGGCAGACGATGTTGTAAAAACAGCACGTAAACAAGTGGCCGAACTGATCAATTGCTTGGATCAGGAGATCGTTTTTACTTCCGGTTCAACCGAGGCTGTTAATTTAGCTATAAAGGGAGTGTGGGATAATTATCAAACCAAGGGAAACCACATCATTACGGTGAAGACAGAGCATAAAGCGGTTTTGGATACCTGTGCACATTTAGAAAAGAAAGGTGCAGATGTGTGCTATTTATCTGTGAATCGTGATGGGATTATTGATCTGGAAGAGTTAAAGCGAGCAATAAATGATCAAACGATCTTAGTAGCAGTGATGTTTGCTAATAACGAAACAGGAGTTATTCAACCAATTCAACAAATCGCTGATATAACTCATCAGTATGGTGCTTTCTTTTTTTGTGATGCGACTCAGGCTGTGGGTAAAATAAATGTTGATGTTCAAGAAGTAGGAATCGATCTACTGTGTTTAAGTGCTCATAAAATGTATGGTCCAAAGGGAGTCGGTGCTTTGTATGTAAGACGTAAAGATCCGAGAGTAACCCTGTTCCCTCAAATGGTTGGTGGTGGGCATGAGAGGGGCTTGAGAAGCGGAACCTTAAATGTGACCGGAATTGTTGGATTAGGCAAAGCTTGCGAAATTGCCAAAGAAGAAATGAAGGCGGATTCGAATCGAATTTATGGATTGAGATATTTGTTGGAAGAGAATTTATGTTCTGCTAAAGGAGTATTCGTGAACGGAAACAAAGAGCCACGTTTATATAATACAAGCAATCTATGTTTTTCAGGACATCGTTCAGAAACACTTATCCGCCAACTTCCACGAATTGCTGTAGCCATGGGCTCTGCTTGTGCTTCTGCATTAGCAGAACCATCGCATGTTCTAAAAGCGATGGGACTCAGTGATAATGACTCCTATTCCTCCATCCGTTTTAGTCTTGGCAAATACACCTCAGAGGAGGAAATCAACGAAGTTCTCCGCCTTTTTAAAGGTATTCTTTCCGGACAATAAATCCGGATCCCAATCGTTTTTAGTGTATCTTTTCAGTAGCCTTTACTATCAAAAACAAAAGATAGTTCGTTCTAAGGACCAAAAATCAATAAACAATATTTAAACAATACTATAGATGTTGTTTAAATGCTTTTTAATGAATGATATTCATCATAAATGAATAGTTAAACAACATTTATATATCAAAAAATGCTATTTTTGAAAAGTTTTTAACTTTTAAAGCATTTTCTTATGAAGAAACTGAATGAAGAAGAATTCCAAAATCTGCCTTTAAAAGGCAAAGGAAGAAGTTCACATGTCTTCAATTCGATTGTAAATTTAAAGGTTGGAGAGGCCATTTTAATTGAGAAAAAAGATTGGAGCCGTAAGGCCGGGCCAAGCACCTTGGTCCGCTATATCGAGAAAAACCATAATATGCGCTTTAAGTGTGCTGCATTAGCAGAAGGAAATGGTTGGGCTGTAAAACGGATTGAACATTCAGGGAAAGAGCTTCCAAAAATAAAAGTAAAAACAGATGGACCTGCTGTTTCAAGATCTATAAATGAAAAAGATGAACAGCGTTTACATTTGAAATCGGAATTAGTGGTGTTTTATTTAGGCCGTATGGCCTTTCACAAGATAGAGCGCATTGAAGAGTCGATCAAAGCCTGCATGAGTCATTTCTGGAAACAGGAAAGTGAATTGGTCAAAGAATTATTTTTTGAGATCATCAATGCATTGGCCGCACAGGGGCACATCGTGATCGAAAATGAAAAAACATATATCCCTTTAAGAAGAACTTAGATGAAGAAGATCGGATATGTTTTGTCGGGAGGTGGTGTACGTGGAGTCGCGCATTTAGGCGTCATACAAGCCTTGAACGAGTCGGGAATTAAACCTGATCTTATTTCAGGAACAAGTGCAGGTGCCATAGCAGGTGCATTCATTGCAGCTGGTTATCAGCCAAAAGAAATTGTTCAGATCATTAAAGATGTGGGAATATTCAGTTTCTCCAATATTTTATTCCGCAAGCAAGGAATATTCAAGATGAAAGCATTTGAAGAGATCTATAAAAAATATATCCCACACGATTCTTTTGAAAATTTGAATTTGCCCTTATATGCCACCGCAACAGATATTGTGAAGGGAGAGTCCGTTTATTTTCATTCCGGAACATTATCCAAAGCACTTATGGCTTCTTCCTGTGTTCCTGTAGTCTTTGAGCCTATTACAATTGATGGAAAATTATTTTTGGATGGAGGCATTGTGAATAATTTGCCGGTGGAGCCTCTCATCGGTACATGCGATAAGATCATCGGAGTACATGTTAATGCGATCAGCACCAATCAGGCGCATTTACACATGAAAGATCTAGCCGATAGAAGCTTTCATTTAGCCTTAAGTAGTGCAGTTAGATTAAAAGAAAAACAATGTGATCTGTTTATTGAACCGCCTGAAATGACAAAATTCGGAATGTTCGATATGGATACAATTGATGAAGTGTATAATTACGCATATTATTATACACACGGAATGCAAAAGCAGATAGAAGCATTCAAAAAAGATCTTTAATTATTTTCCGCCCAGGCTTTTGCTAGTGTTTCAGTAAATATACTTTCCGGTTGAGCTCCTGATATTCCATATTTACGATCGATCACAAAGAATGGAACGCCTCTTACACCTATCTGTTGCGCTTCACGGATATCTTTATCCACTTCACTTAAATAGTTTAGATCCCTTAACGCCAAACGAACTTCGCTTTCTTCTAATCCAATTTCTTTTCCTAATTCAACAAGCGTTTTTTCATCGTCAACATTTTTCCCTTCTGTAAAATAGGCTTTAAACAAATGCTCTTCGATCTCGTTTCCTTTGTTTTTTGTTTTTGCTAATTGTATCAAACAATGCGCTTTTAATGAATTCGCAACAATGGCTTTGTCAAAGTCATACGTCAAACCTACTTCTTTCGCCATATTGGTTACATGTGTATTCATTTCTTTGGCTTGTTCTATCGACCAGCCCTTTATTTCGGCTAAATATCGATTGATGTTTTTTCCGGTATCGGTCTTCATCGTTGGGTTCAGCATATAGCTTTTCCAAATGATCTCTACATGCTCTTTGTTTTCAAACTTTGCTAATGCAGTTTCCAGTCTGCGTTTTCCGATATAACAAAACGGACACATGATGTCCGACCAAATTTCTATTTTCACGTTGAAGGCTTAAAGATATTTGCAAAGATACTTATCTTACATTGAACAGTAATCAAAGTAAATAATTTGTAGTTCCTTAAATACGAATTATGGTGTGAGGAGATAAGTGAAATAAAAAAGCGAGTGCTTTTCGCTTTCGCTCTAAACACTCGCTTTCTCTTGGGTGGGCCCACTTGGGATCGAACCAAGCACCCACAGATTATGAGTCTGTTGCTCTAACCGACTGAGCTATAGGCCCAATTACTTAAACAATAAGTAATTTTAGGACTGCAAAGCTATATATTTGCAGCAAATTAACAAACCAATACTTGCAATTTTTATGGAAATAGACCTGAATCGCTATAAAAATATCATATTCGACCTGGGCGGTGTAATTCTAAATATTGATTATGATCTTTCTGTTCAAGCATTTCGTAAGTTGGGTCTGGATAATTTTCAGGAACATTTTTCTCAAGCACAACAAAAACACCTTTTCGATCAATATGAAAAAGGCTTGATCACTTCAGATGAATTTCGTGCCGAATTATTGAAACATTTTGATGAAACGGTCTCGGTTGCTGATATTGATAATGCCTGGAATGCTTTGTTGCTCGATCTTCCCGAGGAACGATTGGATGTACTCCGTTTCGCTAAAAACACACACCGGACCTTTTTATTAAGTAACACCAACGAAATTCATATTGATGAATTTAACCGCTATCTAAAAAGAGAGTTTGATCTGAATAACCTCAAATCCTTTTTTGAAAAAGCTTATTTGTCATACGAGATCGGC
Source organism: Bacteroidota bacterium (assembly GCA_017303895.1). GTDB lineage: Bacteria > Bacteroidota > Bacteroidia > 2-12-FULL-35-15 > 2-12-FULL-35-15 > 2-12-FULL-35-15. The sequence continues at coordinate 662,193 of JAFLBF010000001.1, forward strand.
ATGCGTAAACCGGATCAGGAGATCTTTCAATTTGTGTTGGATCAAAATGGCTTATTGCCCGAAGAAACCCTGTTTATTGATGATAGTAAGCAACATATTGATGCTGCGCAAATATTAGGAATAAATACGCATTGGTTGACGAATGGCAAAACGATCGTAGATCTCTTTGGCAAATAGAAAAAATTAAATTTTACTATCTTTACCCTGATGAAAAGATTGTTGCCCATTTTTCTTTTTCTTTTTTTGTTCGCTTCAGAAGATCTCTTTTCTCAAAAAAGTCCTTCCGGCTCCTATACACTTGAAGAAGCTCCTCAGAAAAAGATCAAAGAAAGGAAAGATCGAATTGTTGTTGACTTTAGTTATGATGGATGGTCGGGTCTCCCTCCCGGGATTCAGCAAAAACCTTACTCCTTAGGAGGGAATGCCTATTTGATGTGGGATTATCCTATGGGTTACGGCCCCTTGAGTATTGCATTTGGTGCCGGTTTCAGCACACACAATGTTCATACAAATGGAGAAATAACATACAGTATTGATGGGAAATACACCTCCTTACAGCCGATTACCAGACCTTACAAAAGAAATAAACTATCCTGCAATTATGTGGAGATACCACTTGAATTAAGAATTCGTACAGGTGCCAATAGTCATGGTTTTAAGCTTGCTATTGGCGGTCGAATAGGATATATGTATAATGCACACACGAAGGTGATCGATGATGATGGGAAAAGAAAAGTGTATTGGATAAAAAATTTGAATCCCTGGAGATATGGTGTTTCTTTCCGTATTGGATATGACAAATACACCATTCAAGGATTTTATGCTCTTTCTGAGCTTTTTGATAAAGGGAACGGGCCTAAAATGGTTCCTTATTCAATTGGTGTAGGATTATTATTGTATTAAACTTATGTTACGGATCATATTTATTTTATCGATAATGCTTGCTTCTGCTTGCAATCAACAGGTTAAAGAAAAGACCGCTCAACCATCTCCCAACGACTCTCTTCAATCATCCGTTTCTACTGCAAAAGCAGTTGTTGATGGAGAATTCATAAAACGTTATGATAATGGTGTGGTGGAAGCTAGAGGTATGATGAAGGCCGGAAAGCGTGATGGTGTTTGGAAAAGTTTCTATAAGGATGGAATGCCTTGGAGCGAAACTACCTTTGTGGATGGTAAAAAAGAAGGAAGTACCAGTTCCTGGTATGAGAATGGACAAAAACGTTACGAAGGCTTCTATAAAAACGATGTGGAAAGTGGTCTTTGGATCTTCTGGGACGACAAAGGAAATATAGCTACAAAAAAGAACTATGACCTTGATAATGAGAAATAATTTTATATTTTTGGGGAAACTCTAACCCCAATATCTATGAAAATCTCTACAAAATTCGTCATTTCTATTTTTACCTTATCAATAGGCGCAATTTGCATCTCTGAATTTACAACTCCTGTGCACGGCAATGGAAGCGGTGCTCCATCCGGAAAAACAGGATCTCCGGGTGATGGAGCCAATTGTACACAATGTCATTCAGGAACTCCAACAACTCAAGCAGGACTGATCACTTCAACGATTCCCGGTGCAGGTTATACTCCTGGCCAAACCTATACGATCACAGCAAGTATTGTATCCAATCCTACTGTAAAATTTGGTTTTGAAGTGTCACCTCAAAATACTTCAGGAACACAAATGGGAACATTGGTTGTGACCAACTCTACTGAGACACAATTAGTAGGAGCAGGAAAATACATTACTCACAAATCTGCAGGAACTGCAGGAACAGGATCAAGAACATGGACCTTTAACTGGACAGCTCCTGCTGCAGGAAGTGGTGCCGTAACTTTTTATGGTGCGTTCAATAAAACAAATAATAGTGGTACAAATGCAGGCGATGCAATTGTGTTGTCGTCTCTAACTGTTCAGGAGAATACTGCCACAAGTATAAGTGAGGAAAATGCTAACTTGAATGTAAATGTGTTTCCAAATCCTTCATCTGAACACTTTACATTATCTTATGAATTAATGGAGAATGCAAAAGTAGAAGCACGATTGATCTCACTTACTGGTCAAGTTGTGAAAGTGTTGATGAATGAAGAGCAAGTAGCAGGAAAAAACGGAAAACGTTTTGAGATCGATCCATCTATTGCGAAGGGGACATACTTTGTTTCAGTTTCTGTGAATGGCGTATCTACCACTCAAAAAATCTTAATTAAATAATAGTTACAAGGTATTCAAAACATGAAAAAAGTATTTCTTTTTCTCTCATTGATCCTATTGGCTTTTGGTTCTTGTACTTATACAAAAGTGGAAGTGCCGGCCAAAGAAGATACATGTGATACGATATCTTATGCCAATGATATTGTTCCGATCATGACCGCTAATTGCACAGGTTGTCATGGGTCAGGATTCTCTTCCGGAGATTTTACAACTTATGCAGCCATAAAGTTGAGAGCTGACAATGGGGTGCTTAAAAACCGTATTGTCACCCAACGCGATATGCCACCGGCACCGGCTACTATGCCGGATTCATTACGAACCATCATTAACTGCTGGATATCGCAAGGAGCACCAAACAATTAGTAGGCATAGTTATTGTTTTTAAACATTTAAAAAATTTTACACATGAAAAAAATTGTATTGCTTGCATTCATCTTCTTGAGCATAAATGCATTAAATGCCCAGATCTATATCGCAAAATCTTGTGTGATCAGTTTCTTCTCTTCTTCTCCTTTGGAAAATATTGAAGCGATCAATAAGAACACAAAACCAGTTATTAATACTGCTACCGGTGATGTTCAAATGAAAATTGCGATCACCGGTTTTGTTTTTGAAAAGCCTTTAATGCAAGAGCATTTCAATGAGAATTATTTGGAATCCGAAAAATATCCAAGTGCTATTTTTAAAGGGAAGATCAATGAAAAGATCGATTGGACAAAAGATGGTGAGCATAAAGTAACTGTTACCGGAACGTTCGAGATCCATGGAGTGAAAAAAGAACGTACAATTGATGGTGTTGTAACAATTAAAGGAAACGAGGTTACCATCAGTTCTAAATTCAATATTCATATTGCTGATTACAACATCAAAGTACCTAGTCTTTATGTTAAAAATATAGCAGAAGATGTAGAAGTAAAAATTAATGCGGTTTTAGAACCTTACAAAAAGAACTAAATATTTATGACCTCCTATACAACAAAATTATTTTTTGTAATAGCTTTTAGCGCATCTGCTATTTCTTCTTTTGCTCAAGATGATCTCTTAAGTTTAACAGAAGATCCTAATGCTAAAAAAACACATGACAAAGTTTTTGCAACCTTTAAAGGAGCAAAAGTGATCAATGCGCAAACAACAGAAACCGTAAAGAAAAAGACCTTGGATTTTTGTATCACTCACCGCTTTGGCAATATTGGAGAAGCTAGCGGAGGAGGGCCACATGCTTTATATGGCTTGGATAATATTTCGGATATCCGTATAGGTTTTAGCTATGGTGTTACCGATAATTTAACACTTGGATGGGGTAGAAGCAAAGCAAAAGAAATGCTCGATGGAATGGTGAAATACCGCTTCTTAACGCAAACTCAGGATAATCATATTCCTTTATCGATCGCGTTTTATGGCGACATGAGTTATAATCCGCAAGTGTCGAGTCAGTTTTATAGTGGAGCGGTTCTGCCTGCCGACTTTAAAAAAGACGATATGCACCGTTTTGCCTATACCAGTCAATTGATCATTGCCCGTAAGTTTGGTTCCCGTTTCTCGATGGAAATTTTACCAACGTATCAGCACAGAAATTTTATTATTGCAAACATCAATCCGGATAACGGTGCTGTGGAAAGCAATGATCTGTTTGCTGTTGGCGCTGCTGCTCGTTTAAAATTAACACAACGCATCTGTTTGGTAGCCGATTATTTCTATACGTTCTCCAAATACCGTACAAATAATTCTGCTACTCCATACTACAATGCTTTGGCTGTTGGTATCGAAATTGAAACTGGTGGTCACGTATTTCACCTGAATTTTACAAATGCTACAGGGATCATAGAAAACAATTTTATTCCTAATACCACAGATAGCTGGAGCAAAGGCGGAGTGAAATTCGGATTCAATATTTCCCGCGTATTCAATATCGGGAAATAGTAAAGCATAACTTATTAGTAGAGCCTGTTCATAAAACGTTCAGGCTCTTTTTTTTATGCATCAATAATCATTTATTTTTGCAGTATGTTATTCCTGCTATTAAATACGATCCATCTATCCCTTGCTTCGAAAGACACAATGGAAACATCCTCTATTTTTAGCGAACATTTGCTTTCACCCAAGGCTCCAAAGCCGATCATTCACTATACTCATTACGACTATCTGATCGCCTCGGTATTGCTTTTAATGTACATCCTTTTTGTAATGCTGTACATCAAGAACAGAAAGCGTTTGAATCAGGTTATCAAAGCATTTTACATAAACAGATTTGCCAGCCAATTGGCACGTGAAGAGGTGTCGGTGGTAAACCGTGTCTCGGTGCTTTTATCGATCATTTTTTTGTTTTCCATTACCTTGTTCATCCGCCAGATCATGGAGTACTACGGCTGGTTCAGCGAGGTGAATGAAATGCTTCTGTTCCTGTCCATTTTAGCCTCCGTTATCATGGTATATGCTGTAAAGTTCATTACCATCAAGTTTTTGGGTTTTGTATTCAAAACGGCAAAGGAAACCGATGAATATGCCCTTACTGTGCTTCTGTATATTAATAGTTTGGGACTATTTCTTCTGCCTATTGTTGTTTGTATAGCCTTTGCCCAAAATGTTTCCATTGAAATTTTCATCCAAATTGGGCTCTACATATTAGCGATATTTCTTTTTACCCGGATGGTCAGGGGATTGATTATTGGTTTAAACAGTGTCCGGGTTTCCAAATTCTATTTATTTTTATATCTTTGCAGCCTTGAAATACTGCCTTTGATTGTGATGATCAAAATTTTTATTCGATCAACATTATCTTAAAGCGGAAATTTTGTTTAACTAACTAATCGACAGAAAATTGAAAGTTAAAACAATACTGGTTTCTCAACCCAAGCCAGAGGGTGACAAATCACCATATTTTGACCTTGCAAAAAAGTGCAATGTAAAAATTGATTTCCGTCCATTCATTAAAGTTGAAGGCATTTCTGCGCAGGATTTTCGTAAACAAAAGATCAATATTTTAGACCATACTGCTGTTATTATGACCAGTCGTAATGCAGTAGATCACTATTTCCGTATGTGTCAGGAAATGCGGGTAACCGTTCCTGAAACCATGAAGTATTTTTGTATCTCCGAATCAACAGCCTATTACCTACAGAAATATGTGCTTTACAGAAAGCGCAAAATTTTTCATGGTAAACAAACCGTTACCGACCTCTTAGATGTATTGAAAAAGCATAAGCTGGAGAATTTTTTGGTGCCTTGTTCAGATATTGCAAAAGAAGAAGTAGTAGAAAAATTGGAGTCGCTTAAGATCAAGCATACTAAGGCAATTATGTTCAAAACAGTTGCCAGCGACCTAAGTGATCTGGCAAATGTGAATTATGATATGCTGGTGTTCTTCAGTCCCGCAGGTATCAAATCACTATTTAAGAATTTCCCTAAGTTCAAGCAAAATAAAACACGTATTGCCTGTTTTGGCCCTACCACAGCAAAAGCTGTTGAGGAAGCCGGTTTGCGGTTGGATGTACATGCTCCTAATCCAAAGGCGCCTTCTATGACCATGGCTTTGGAGCAATATATTGTTGCAGCAAATAAGGCAGCGAAATAGGATTGCCGCTCATACATCGCTTTAACCGCTCCTTCACAATTTAATTGTGTTTTAGAATTAATAATTTTTACCTTTATCCATCTAATGCAAACATTTACTAAAACGGAACGTTTAAGTAGTAAATTATTAATTGATAAACTGGTAGAAAAAGGCAGATCATTTAATAATTCACCCTTTAAATTTGTATGGATAGAGCTGGAGGAAAGTGCTACGCCTGTTCAGTTTTTGATAAGTGTACCGAAACGGAATTTTAAAAAAGCGGTCGACCGGAATAAGTTAAAACGCAGATCAAGAGAAGCATACAGAAAGAATAAAGCTGATCTGTTGATCAGACAATTGGGAGGCAAAAAGATCTGTTTAATGCTTGTGTACATTGCAAAAGAGAAGTTGGAGTATGTTGAAATAGAACAAAAAATAAAAGAGGGCTTGCAACGATTAGTAAAAACAATTAATTCCTGACCATTGAAAATTCTGCTGGCGCCATTTAAATTTTTGTTCATTGCTTTGATCCGGTTCTATCAATATGCTATTTCTCCTTTATTGGGCCCATCGTGCAGGTTCACCCCTTCATGCTCTCAATATGGAGTGGAAGCCATACAGAAACACGGTCCGTTCAAAGGCGGATATTTAACAATAAAACGATTTTTAAAATGTCATCCCTGGGGTGGCCACGGTCACGATCCCGTACCATAAATATGAAACAGATGAAAAAAATAAAGATCTTTCTGATCGCTGCATTCATTGGAGCATCAGCCTTTTTAACTACCGGCTTTGTAGATAGCTATTTCGAAGTATCGAAGAACCTCGATATTTTTGCCACGCTCTTTAGAGAGCTGAATATCTACTATGTAGATGAAACCAATCCGGGGGATTTGATGAAAAAAGGCATTGATAAAATGCTGGAATCATTGGATCCTTACACGAATTTTATTCCTGAATCTGAAATTGAAGATTACCGCTACATGACCACCGGACAGTATGGTGGTATTGGCGCACTTATCCGTCAGCAAGGCGATTATGTGGTTATTTCAGAACCATACGAAGGTTTTCCTGCTCAAAAAGCAGATCTGCGTGCAGGAGATAAATTGTTAAAGTTGAATGATATTGATGTAAAAGGAAAAACAACCGATGATATCAGTAAATTATTGAAAGGTCAGCCAAGCACCACCATCAAGCTTTTGGTGGAACGCGAAGGTCAAGCCAAACCGATTGAGAAAGTGGTGAATCGTGAAGAGATCAAGATCAAAAATGTTCCTTACTATGGAATGCTAAATAAAGAAATTGGTTACATCAAACTTACCGGATTTACAGAGAATGCAGCCGGTGAAGTGAAATCTGCCTTGATCGAACTTAAGAAAAATGCGGAACTAAAATCAGTGGTGTTCGACCTTCGTGGCAATCCGGGTGGATTGCTAAAAGAGGCGATCGATATCGTCAATATTTTTGCTGAAAAAGGTACGGAAGTAGTAAGTACCAAAGGAAAAGTAAAGGAATGGGACAAAGTACATAAAGCAACGAATAACCCCGTTGACCTTACCATTCCTATTGCTGTTTTGGTAGATAGAGGTTCGGCTTCTGCTGCGGAGATCGTATCAGGTGCTATTCAGGATCTGGATAGAGGGGTGGTGATCGGGCAGCGTTCCTATGGAAAAGGCTTGGTTCAACAAACACGTCCTTTAAGCTATAATGCACAATTGAAAGTAACGGTTGCTAAATATTATATTCCTAGTGGAAGATGTATTCAGGCTTTGGATTATTCACACCGTAATCAGGATGGAAGTGTAGAGAAGGTGGCCGACTCCCTGATCTATGCTTTTAAAACAAAGAATGGCCGCGTAGTATACGATGGTGGAGGTGTTGCTCCTGATATAGCTGTTGAGCCTCAAAAATACAGTAACATTCTAGGAAGCCTGGTTTCTAAAAATCTCATTTTTGATTTTGCAACCAAGTATCGTTTAGTACATGAAACCATCGCACCTGCCAAAGAATTTAAATTGACAGATGCTGAATACGATGAATTTGTTGCTTTCTTATCGGGTAAAGATTACGATTACACGACCAAAACTGAAAAGAAACTGGAAGAATTAAAGAAAAGCGCTGCCGATGAAAAGACCATAGAAGATATCAATGCGGAGGTGGAAGCCTTGAAAACAAAGATCAAACACAGTAAAAGTGCTGATCTTGTAAAGTACAAACCGGAGATCAAACAGTTCTTAGAAGAAGAGATCGCTTCCCGCTACTATTTTCAAACAGGTCGTTTAGAGTCATCCTTAAAAGATGATGAGGAAATAAAAGAAGCGCTGGCCGTGTTGAATGATGCCGATCGCTATAAAAAGATCCTTACAACGATCAATAAGGCTGAAAAACCTTTTCACGATGAGCTTCACAAAAAATAATGGAAAACAAAAAAGGGGTGAAATTTCACTCCTTTTTTGTTTAAAAATAATTTGCGTCTGCCTGCAATTATTTTAACACTTTTGCGTTACGAAACAGCGTATGAAGCAACTGCTACCACAAAAGTATCACAACTATATTTATATTTTTGCACTCATCCTATTGGTGGTTGGAATGCCGGTATCCAAGTTCTTCATGAGTCTGTCGCAATTCATTCTCATTGGTAACTGGGTATTTGAAGGAGATCTCAAAAATAAACTTCAATCTTTCTTTAAAAACAAAGTAGCTTTAGTGCTTACTTCTGTTTTAGTATTACATGTGTTGGGTTTATTGTTTACCGATGATTTTGCCTATGCAAACAACGATCTCCGTATTAAACTTCCCTTGGTGATCCTGCCTTTGGTGATCGCTACTTCCAATCCATTATCTCGCAAACAGATCGATCTGATACTGTATTTCTTTGTTGCAGCTGTTGTTTTTGGCAGCATGGTCAGTATCATGGTATTGAATGGCTGGATCAATAAACCTGTCGTGGATATTCGCGACATCTCTATTTTTATTTCCCACATACGCTTTGCGCTCTTGATCTGCTGTGCCATTTTTGTATGCATCTATTTTATCAGAAGATCAATTGCTGCTCACTGGAAACTTTTATTTACTATAACAGCAGTATGGTTGTTTGTCTTTTTATTCATTCTGCAATCCATGACGGGAGTAGCTATTTTGATCATTGCTACAGGCGTTTGGGGATTTATGTATTTATGGAAAACAAAAAAAATAATATGGAGAGTCTTAACGATCCTGGTTGTGCTTGTTTCGTTTAGTAGTTTAATTTGGTTCATCAACACAATAAAAAACATCCAATCGCATCAGCAAAAACCGGCTGCCACTGAGATGCTAGCAGCAACAGAAAGAGGCAATCCCTATCAGCATGATGCAAATGGAACATTACAAGAGAACGGACATTTTATCTGGATCAATGTATGCGATAAAGAATTAGAAGAAGCCTGGAGCAAACGGAGTGAATTTAAATTTTGGGAAGGCGATTCAAAAGGCAATCCATTACGGTACACGCTTATCCGTTTTTTAGCATCGAAAGGATTGAATAAAGATTGGAATGGAGTAATGGCATTATCATCTACTGAGATCAAAGCGATTGAGCGTGGTGTGCCGAATGTGAACTATCAGAACATTTCCGGTTTGCAATCCAGAGTATTACAAACATTCTGGGAGATCGATATGTACAAAAGTACCGGTGATGCCAATGGACACTCGCTCACACAACGGTTTGAATATTGGATCGCATCCTGGAATATTATAAAGAACAATCTTTTGTTTGGTGTTGGGACAGGCGATCTGGAGCAGGAGTTGTTTAAACAATATGATCAAATGAATTCAAAACTTTCGATTGAATACCGCTTGCATCCACACAATCAATTTTTATCCATCATGTTGTGCTTTGGGATCATTGGATTGATCTGGTTTTTGTTCTCACTTTTCTATCCAATGTTTGCGTATAAAAAATATTCCGATTATTTGTATGTAGCATTTATCGTGATCGCAGTTTGTTCTTTCTTTACGGAAGATACACTTGAAACACAAGCAGGCGTTACATTCTATACTTTCTTAAATTCCTTCCTGCTGTTTGTAGATAGAGATAAACAGGGAACTACTATCGAATAAGTTCCACTACTTGTTGTGCTTGTATCATATTCATACACACACATGAAGCGGGTGTTTTTCTACAGTCTTCACAACTTTTATTCACCACCAATGCTTTTGCATTTTTACCAATAGGTTTCCATCTGCCTGGGTGCATCGGGCGGATAGGCGGATAGATGCCGATAGCACCAATGCCCAATGAAGAAGCAATGTGTAGTGGACCCGTACTTGCGGCTACTAAATAATTGGCTTTATGAATGAAGGCAATGAATTGCGGTAGGGACATTTTTCCCGTTATGTCCATAACATGTGCCGGCAGATGTTTCATCCAGTCGCTCAGGATAATTTTTTCTTTATCGGTTCCACTGATGAAGATTTGATAACGATCAGCAGGCAACAGATCGATCAATGCTCTGAAATGCTCTAAACTCCATTCGCGTGCGCTGGCATTCGATTTAGGATGCAGGATCACATTGATCTTTTCAGGGTGCATCAACGCTGCATGTTCTTTTTCTAAAACGGGAAGCTTCGTAAAACCAATGTATGCATGTAATTGCTCTATTTGCGGCACCTCTTCAATCCCAATAGCAGAAAGCAGTTTAATGTTTAATTGCGCTTCGTGCAGATCAGAATTTTTGCGGCTCAACGCTACAAAGCGGTTTACAGAAAACAAATGAAACCAACGGTTGGTGGTGCCAATTCTGTTTTTGATACCTGCTTGTTTGGCAAGCTTCGCAATGTGTTTATTCGGGAACACATGAATGATGGTGTCCGCTCCGCTTTGTTTAAGTATTGTGATCGCATGGTTGTTGTTGTGTTCTGAGAGAACATCCGCATTGATGAATTCATCCACATGTTCGCAACACTTGATGATCGCTTCTGTATAAGTTCTGCCAATGAAAACGATCTTTACTTCCGGAAAATATTTTTTGATCAAACCGCACATCGGCAAGGTCAGCAGTACATCGCCAATGGCATCGGGGCGACTGATAATGATCTTTTTTATGTTCAGTTTGTTTTTCACTTAGCGATACAGATCGTTTAGCTTTTTGTATTTTAAATAAGTGGCATAAGCCGAAATGCGTGCAACGGTAAAGCCTGCAGCACCATCCATACAGCCCAGCTTAAAAATATAATCACGGAAAAATTTCACTACCGGACTGATATACAATTTTATCACTGATGCTTTTTTCTTTTGTTCAAACAGATCCTTCGCTGCAATCGTAGTGAATTTTTCTGCTTGCTGATAATGTTGTTCGATGGTGTAATAACTGTAATGCAAACAATCACCTTTCAGATGTAAAACATCTACTTGTTTTGAAAAGCTTAATTCTTCGTGTATGATGCCCGTCCATTGTGTGATCCTTCTGTCGAACAGACGGATCTTGGTATCGGGATACCAGCCACCATGTTTGATCCAGCTGCCACAGTAGTTTGTTATCCGGTTAAATTTTGCTGTGCTTAATTCTTCTTTTGCTTTTAGATCTAATATCGAACGTTTCAACTCATCCGATAATGCTTCATCGGCATCCAGCGATAATATCCAGTCGTACTTAGCTTGTGCATTTGCAAAATTTTTGGAAGGAGAATAACCTTCCCATTTACGTGAAATAAAGTTCACCTTGTATTTTTTGCAAATGGCTTCTGTCTGATCGTTTGAGAAAGAATCCAATACCACAATGTCATCGGCTATTCCCTGAACAGAAAGCAAACATCGTTCAATGTTCTTTTCCTCGTTAAAGGTGATGATCACTACAGAGAGTTGTGGCATTCGTTAGGTAGAAATTAAATTTGTATCGAACAAAAGTACTAAAATTATCTGCTATATTTGTGTACGTATGGCGATGGTAAACACACTTATTCAACAGCTGCAGCAGGGCGATAAAAAAGCCCTGGCAAGGTGTATTACCATTGTGGAGAATGAGTTGGAGGGATACGAAGAACTTCTTACATCTTTAAAATTTAACGCATCCATCCCTGTGATCGGTGTTACGGGGCCTCCCGGTGCCGGCAAAAGTACATTGATCAATTCCCTGATCAAACAAATGACTGTTAAAGGAAAAACAGTTGGTGTGATTGCGATCGATCCTACATCTCCTTTTAATTATGGTTCATTGTTGGGCGACCGTTTACGAATGGCCGAACATTTTACGAATGAGCATGTTTTTATCCGTTCTCTGGCCACCAGAGGTTCCTTGGGAGGTCTTTCTGCGAAGACGGTGGAGATAGTTGATGTAATGCGCGCATTTCCATTCGACTATATCATTGTGGAAACAGTGGGCGTTGGACAAAGTGAAGTAGAGGTGGTTGGCTTGGCCGATACAACGGTATTGGTGCTTGTTCCTGAAGCAGGCGATGATGTACAAGCGATCAAATCGGGAGTAATGGAGATTGCCGATATTTTTGTGGTAAATAAAAGCGACCGTGATGGCGCTAATACCTTTTTAAAGAATCTGATACAGTTGGTACATTCAAAACCAATGAGCGATTGGAGCATCCCTGTTATAAAAGCAGTAGCCACCAAGCACGAAGGGGTTGATGAATTGATAGAATACATTCACAAACATCATGCAGTGGGTGTAAACACCAAACGCGCGTATTTATTGGCAGAAAAAGCCTACCGTTTAATTCAAAACCGCAGAATGAAAGATATTTCCAAGCAGGAACTGAAACAGGAAATTGAAAAAGAATTGCAGAAAAAAGATTTTAATCTCTATCAGTTTGTGAGAGGGAAGTAATCGAGTCTTTACAAAACAAAAAAGCCTTCTGAATTTTCAGAAGGCTTTTTCTTTATTAGAAATTTCTATTAATAGAATTTCACTAAATGTTCTGTAACGTTTGCATTTTCTTTTAATGCATCATACACTTCATAATCAACACGTGGTTGTAATTGAGAGTTTAAGCTTTGTTGTTGTGCTTTGTAATCAGTTTGTGCAGGAGCAGGTGTAACTGCATCTACAAACACCATAAACACACCTTCTTTACCACCAATTGCTTTGCTCATTGTTCCTGCTTTTTGAACAGATACTGCACCAATTACAGCCGGTTCGCTATTTGAACCAGGGATAGCAGCTGTATTGAAATTCACATTTTGTGCTTGCTCAATGTTCAATTGCATTTTGCTTGCAATAGCTTCCAATGTGTTACCCGCAGCAGCAAATTCTTTAGCAAACATTTCAATTTTCTTTTCTTTGATCACTTTAGCTGTTACATCTTCTTTCACTTGCTCTAATGGAGCAATTCCTTTTTCTTTTACTTCTGTGATCACTGCTACAATGTATTTATCGCTAAATTCCATTGGCTCAGAAACTGTTCCCGATTTGTTTTCATACACCCATTTTACCAAAGCGCGTGGGTTTTCTAATCCCGGAATATTTCTGTCGTTCTCTTTAATATTCTCAGCAATACGCTTGTTCAATTTTTGATCCAATACTGCTTTTTGGAAAGCATCGTTGGTTCTGTTTGCATTAGCAAAGGTGTTTGCTTGCATAAAAATATCTTGCGCTGTTTTGCTGCTTGGTTCTACCAATTTGTTGATGGTAAATACTTGTACTTTCTTTTGTGAACCTTTTGAATCCATCACATCAATAATGTGGTATCCGTAGTTAGACTCAGCAATTACAAGATCTCCTTTTTTGTTATCCAAACCTGCATTTTTGAAAGGCTCAACGAATCCGCTTGTAGCATTGATCCATCCGTAGTTACCACCTTTTCCTGTGTAGTCATCTCCTTCTTTTTTATCCGGAGGCATTTTTTTACCACCATCATCAGAGTATTTTTCTACGAAGTCAGCAAATTTGTTTTTCTCTTTTTTCAAAACAAGCAATAAGCTATCCGCCATTTTCTTTGCTTGATCTTTTGTGCGTGTTACTGTTGGTGAAGCACCCGATCCTTGATAAGCAATAAGGATATGACGTACTTTTGCAGAGTCAGCCGACATTTTTGTGCCGGTTAATTTTGCTACTACATAACCACTGTTTTCCTGGAATGGTCCCATTACAGTTCCAACTTCTGCTTTGAACATTGCTGTATCGATCATTGGAGATAATCTTCCGGGAAGTACATACGATTGATCAACAAAACGTGAATCAGATTCTGCTATAACAAATGCTGAATCTTCTTCCGGTTTTTTTGTTTTAAAATCAGCAGCAACTTGTTGCATTAATTTTTCTACTTCTTTGAAATCTTCTTGTGAAGGTGCAATGTCGAATGCTACGTACTCAATTTTGCGAGCAGCTTCTTGCTTGTATTCATTTTGATGTGCATTGTAATATGCATTCAAATCTTCATCGCTTACTTTGATCGTGCTATCCGCAACGCTCTTGTAATTTTTGATCACATACTTAATGTTTGCATTGGTGTTTTGTGCAATGAAATCACGTTTTGCAACACTTGTAGTCGTGTACAATCCTTTTTTAATTAAGTTGTTGTATTTTTCAATGATACGTGTTTGACGGATATAGTTTTCCAATTGTAACCATTGTGTTTCTTGCTCTTCAGTCATTGATTGAATGAACTGACGGATCTTGTCGGAACTGATCATGCCTGTTTTTTCATCAGCAAACATAGGTGCCACTTTACCAGATTGAGGATCGCTCAAGTTTCGGATCAAAGCCGGGTGCGGTTCTTCTACCATGAAGTGATACAACTCTTCATCAGAAACATTGATGCCTAATTTTTCATATTCCTTTTGCATCACTTCTTCATTGATGAACTGGTTCCATACCTGTTGAACAATGTTATCGGTAGCTGCTTGGTCTAATGACGATTGACCAGTATTACGTTTTTGGTTTTCAATCGCCTCTTGTACTTTGGCATTGAAAGTAGTGTAATCAATGGATTTTCCTGCAATCTCACCTACCGTTGTGTCGGAATTGCCAAAGAAATAATTTCCTGATTCCAATGCGCTTTGTAGTATGAATACTAATAAAGCCACACCAACGATACCTACTAATAATCCTGCTCTGCTTCTGATTTTTTCTAAAACACTCATATGCTATTTTATTTAGTTTTATGTAATTTTCGTTAAATACAAAATATATAAGGGCTGCAAATATAAGATTCTTACCCAAATTGTAAAATTTTATTTTAGGGGAGAGGAGGGTCTATTTTTTGACCTCTGCAGAGTTCAATTCAGGAAATTCGATCTCGTCTTGAACAATGAAGGAGGAAGGGAACTCAGGTTGGATCTCCTTCAAGGCTTTGTAAGCCTCTAATTTGGTGCGAAAATCGCCTACACGGATGTTAAAATTAGGCTGATCGTACTTTTCATAAGCAGCAATTCCCGGAAACTTGCTCATGAATTTAACTTTTACCTCTTTCGCTTTTGTTTTATCGGAACCAAAATGGATCTTGATGCGGTATCCGTCAATGGGCGATTTAGCATTTACCTCAATGTGTTTGGCCTGTAACTCTTTTATCTTATAATCCTGAATGATCTCTACTTTTCCGGTATCATTTTGAGCAAAAGATGATAGGGAAAAAAAGGATAAAAGAAACAAGAGCGAAACAGAAAATTTAAAATACATGCTGAAAATTAATTGAATGGGCGACAAAGATAAATTTAATAATCAATGCTTTGCAAGAATTATACCTTAAAATTCTTCCGAAAACGGCTTTTTTCGTTTCGATTAAGTTGAAAAACAAATAGATAAAACCAATATTTCTGTAAGACCAAAAATGAGCGAAAAATGGCTTTCAAAAGCCTTCTTATTTAGAACGAATATAAATTAATTAAATTTTAGAAAATTTTAACAAAATTTGAATCGCCTATTGATGTTTCTTATAAATTTGTCGCTCGAGTAAAAGTACTCTCCCTATTTATAGGGCATTTCAACGGAGTTAATTAGTTAAAAATCAATATGGATACAATGTGCAATAAGCCTCGAAAACAAATTTTGGCGATTATTTCCTTCCTGTTTTTATCGTTTATTTTTAGTGCAAACAATGTTTCAGCGGCCGATGGCGCTAAGATATTTAAGCAAAACTGTGCTGTTTGTCACAGTTTAGGAACAAATAAATTAACCGGTCCCGGTTTAGCAGGAATCGCTACACGTGCTCCTGGCGATGAGTGGTTGAAAAAGTGGATCAAGAACAACGATGCACTTCGTAAGAGCGGAGATGCTTATGCGATCAAAGTATATAACGATAACAATCAAGTGCCAATGTCGGCATTTGAATTTTTGTCTGATGAAGAGTTAACTGCATTGGTTGAGTATATTAAAGCTCCTCCGGTAGAGAAGAAAGAAGAAAAGAAAGATAATGGCGGTGGTGCTACAGCTCCAACTGAGCAAGGAATGAATCCATTGGCTTTATTGATCGGTATCATTGCCTTCTTAATTATCATTATTGCAGTTTTACGTGGTGTACGTTTCTCATTAAAGAATTTACAAAACGAAAAACAAGGTTTACCAGCTGAAGAGCAAGTTGGTCCATGGACTGAATTAAAAACATGGATGGCTGCCAACAAAACAAAAACAGGATTAGTGATCTTGTTTATTTTGGGTGGTTTAGCTTCTTCCGGATGGTATGCATTAAAAGGTATCGGTGTATATGAAGGATATCATCCAACACAACCGATCGCATTCAACCACAAATTACACGCAGGTGACAATGCAATTGATTGTCAGTATTGCCACTCTACAGTAGAAAAATCTAAAACAGCAAGCATTCCTTCTGTAAATGTTTGTATGAACTGTCACAAAGGTATCTCTGAAGGACCTACAACAGGAAAAACGGAGATCGCTAAGATCTATGAAGCAGCCGGTTGGGATCCTGATAAAGGTGCTTACACTAAGCCTGAAAAACCTATTAAATGGGTGAAAGTTCACAACTTACCTGATTTCGTATTCTTCTCTCACCAACAACACGTTAAAGTAGGTAAACAAGATTGTGCGAACTGTCATGGTGATCTTAAAACAATGACAACTGCACAACAAGTAAAACCTTTAACGATGGCATGGTGTATCGATTGCCACAACAAAACAGAGGTTCCTACTATGAAAGACAATCCATACTACGAAAGCTTACATAAAAAATTAGCTGAGAAGTATAAAGGAGAGCCTATCACTGTAGCTAAAATGGGTGGTATCGAGTGTGCAAAATGCCACTACTAATAGTAAATAGAATAAACGAGCAAAAGACCAAATATATAATATGGCAACAAAAAAATACTGGAAAGGACTAGAAGAGTTAAACAACAGTCCTGAGTTTGTTCAAAAAGCGCAAAACGAGTTTGCAGAGCAAATCCCTGTAGAAAAATTCTTAGGTAACGAAAACCAGGAATCAAACGGAACAAATCGTAGAGATTTCTTGAAGTTTTTAGGATTTAGCGTAACTGCCGCTTCATTGGCAGCCTGCGAAACACCTGTTAACAAAGCGATCCCTTACGTTGTAAAACCTGAAGAGATCACTCCGGGTGTTGCAAACTGGTATGCATCTACTTATTATGATGGAAGTGATTATGCTTCTATTATTGTAAAAACTCGTGAAGGTCGTCCTATCAAAGTGGAAGGAAATGATTTTTCAAAAGTAACGATGGGCGGAACCAATGCTCGTGTTCAGGCATCTGTACTTTCATTATATGATTCTTCCCGTTTAACAGGACCAACAGCAAATGGTGCTCCTGCTACATGGGCGAATGTAGATAAAGAAATTGGTGGTAAATTAGCTGCTATTGCAGCAAAAGGCGGTGCTATCCGTATCTTATCATCTTCGATCATCAGTCCTTCAACAAAAGGAGTGATTGCTGAATTTGCAGCAAAATACCCAACAACAAAGCATGTAACATACGATGCAGTATCGTATTCAGGAATCTCTAAAGCCAATGCTCAAACATTCGGTCAGGAAGTAATTCCTTCTTATAACTTTGCTAAAGCAGATGTGATCGTAAGTATTGCAGCTGATTTCTTAGCAAACTGGATCTCTCCAATTGAATTCTCTAAACAATACGCGAAGACACGTAAGGTAAGTAAAGACCATGCGAAAATGTCGAAGCATTACCAGTTCGAATCAAACTTATCATTAACAGGTGCAAATGCTGATGAGCGTGTTCCGGTTAAAGTTTCTGAACAAGGTAAAGTGGCAGTTAATTTGTACAATGCTGTTGCAAAGATCGTAGGTGGTAACTCACTTCCTTCATCTGCATTGGCTTGTGATGCTGAGATCGCAAAAGCTGCAAAAGCTTTAGCTGAAAGCAAAGGAAAATCAATCGTTGTTTCCGGTTCAAACGATATCAATGTTCAGTTGGTAGTAAATGGCATCAACCAGATGTTGGATAACTACGGTAAAACAATTGATATTGAAAACCCAACATACACGCATCAAGGTGATGATGCTGCATTTGCAGAACTAGTAGCTGAAATGGCTGCAGGAAAAGTAGATGCGATCATTACATACAATACAAACCCGGTTTATACGGCTCCTGCATCTTTAAAATTTGCTGATGCTTATAACAAAGTTGGTTTACGTATCTCTTTTGCTGACAGAGCTGATGAAACTGCTTCTTTAGCAAATTATATCTGTCCTGATTCTCATTATTTAGAGTCATGGAACGATTTTAATCCAAAGAAAGCACACTACAGTTTAGCACAGCCTACTATTGCTCCTTTGTTCGCTCAACCGCGTCATGAAGGAACTCGTCAGGCACAACAAACATTGTTGAACTGGGCTGGTAATACAACAGACTATTTAGCGTACATCCAAAAAACATGGATGGAGAAAGTGTTCCCAATGCAAGGTAAATACATGATGTTTACTGAGTTCTGGAATAACTCATTACACAATGGTGCTATTGAAGTAGGAAAAGGGGAAGGCGAAGTATTGGCTACGCCTGTGTTGGATAGCGCAGCAGTTGCAGCTCCGGTTGTAGCAGCAGCAGTAAAACCTGTTAAAGAAGAGCCAAAAGCAGAAGAGGTGAAACCTGCTGCTGTGGTAAACTTGAACGATGCAGCTTCTAAGATCAACGCTGTAAAAGGCGGTGCTTTAGAATTAGCATTATACGAAAAAGTAGGTATCGGTAATGGTAACCAGGCAAACAATCCTTGGTTGCAAGAATTACCTGATCCAATCTCTAAGATCACTTGGGATAACTATATTACCATGGCACCAGCTCAAATGGCAAAAGAAGGCTATTTGATGATGGAGCGTCAGGACAGAGAAGCTAGTTTAGCTACTGTTACTGTTAATGGAACTACGATCAAATTACCGGTTGTTCCACAACCGGGTCAGGCAGAAGGTACTATCGGTATCGCTGTAGGTTACGGTCGTGAAAAAGCTGGTTCATTAAGCGAAAAAACCGGTGTTATCGGTCAGAATGCTTATCCATTCGTTCAGGTTGTTGACGGAACAATGATGTATGGCGCATTGAATGTTTCTGTTGCAAATGCAAATGAAACAACTGAGATCGCAGGTACTCAGATCCACCACACATTGATGGGTCGTGAGATCGTTAAAGAAACAAACTTAGAGAACTATAAAAAGAATCCTAAATCAGGGAATCATGATGAAATGCTGGTAACACATTCAGGTGTGAAAAAAGCAGCAACGATCGACCTTTGGGATTCATTTGATCGTCCTGGTCATTCTTGGGGTATGACGATCGACTTGAACTCTTGTATCGGTTGCGGAAGTTGTGTAGTAAGCTGTACTGCTGAAAACAACGTTGCCGTAGTTGGTAAAGAGCAAGTAATGAAAACTCGTGAAATGCACTGGTTACGTATCGACAGATACTATAGCAGTGATATGAATAAAGAAGTGGCGAAAGAAGAAGGTGTTGGAGCAATTGACATGTACTTGGAAATGGAAAATCCTGCGGCTGCAAATCCGAAGGTAGTGTTCCAACCGATCATGTGTCAACACTGTAACCATGCTCCTTGTGAGAACGTTTGTCCGGTATTGGCAACGAACCATAGCTCTGACGGATTGAATATGATGACTTACAACCGTTGCGTTGGTACTCGTTATTGCGCAAACAACTGTCCTTTCAAAGTTAGACGTTTCAACTGGTTTAACTACAATGGTAATACAGACTTTACATTTAACCCTTCACAAGATGACTTAGGACGTATGGTATTGAATCCGGATGTTGTGGTTCGTTCACGTGGTGTTATGGAAAAATGTTCAATGTGTGTTCAACGTATCCAGGAAGGTAAATTGGAAGCTAAGAAATCAGAAGCTCCATTGAAAGACGGTGCTATCAAAACAGCTTGTCAACAATCTTGTCCTACAAACGCGATCTATTTCGGTGACTTGAACGATGAGAATAGCGAAATTGCTAAACTTAGAAAAGAAGAAGCTGAAGGACGTAACTACTTTATCCTTGAAGAGATCGGAATCAAACCAACTGTATCTTACTTAACAAAAGTGAGAAACTGTGAAACAACGATCGAAGAAGGAAGAAAAACTTCAGGACATGCTGAAGCGAAAGAAGAAAAAGAACACGCTTAATCAACCGAATAAAAAGAATTTATAATTTATAATTAGATTATTAATATGCAGCACGAATCAGAAATCAGAGAGCCCTTAATCCTTGGTAAAAAGTCGTATCATGAGATCACAGAAGATATCGTACGACCGATAGAAGGAAAAGCTTCAAAGTATTGGTATATGCTATTAACCATTTCCATCATTTGTTTCTTATGGGGAATAGGATGTTTGGCATATACAATTGGTACCGGTATCGGTGTTTGGGGTTCAAACAACGGTGTTGACTGGGCATTCGATATTACCAACTTCGTATGGTGGATCGGTATCGGTCACGCTGGTACGTTGATCTCTGCGGTATTGTTATTGTTCCGTCAAAAATGGAGAATGGCGATCAACCGTGCTGCTGAAGCGATGACGATCTTTGCCGTTATGTGTGCTGCGATCTTCGTATTGTTACATACTGGTCGTCCTTGGTTAGATTATTGGTTATTCCCATTGCCAAATCAATTTGGTTCTCTATGGGTAAACTTTAACTCTCCATTGATGTGGGACGTGTTTGCGGTATCAACATACTTTTCTGTATCATTAGTATTCTGGTACACAGGTTTAGTTCCTGACTTTGCAATGATCCGCGATAGAGCTGCAAAACCATTAGCTAAAAAGATCTATGGAATCATGAGTTTTGGTTGGGGTGGGAGTGCTCGTCACTGGCACCGTTTTGAGGAAGTATCATTGGTACTTGCAGGTTTATCAACTCCACTTGTATTCTCCGTTCACTCGATCGTATCTACCGACTTTGCTACATCCGTTGTTCCGGGTTGGCATACAACCATCTTCCCTCCATATTTCGTTGCTGGTGCGGTATTCTCAGGATTTGCGATGGTATTGACTCTTTTGATCATCGTTCGTAAGATCTACAATTTAGAAAACTACATTACTATCAAGCACATCGAATACATGAACATCGTTATCATTGTAACAGGTTCTATCGTAGGTGTTGCTTATTTAACTGAGTTATTTATCTCTTGGTATTCAGGAGTAGAGTATGAGCAGTATGCGTTCTTGAATCGTGCTACCGGTCCATACTGGTGGGCATACGCAGCGATGATGACATGTAACGTTATCTCTCCGCAGTTATTCTGGTTCAAAAAATTACGTACGAACTTAACGTTCACATTCATCATGTCGATCATTGTAAACATCGGTATGTGGTTCGAGCGTTTTGTGATCATCGTTCCTACATTGTGCCGTACATTCTTACCATCTACCTGGAATATGTACTCTCCATCATTCGTTGATTGGGGTATCTATACGGGAACAATTGGTATGTTCTTTACATTCTTCTTGTTGTTTACACGTTACTTCCCGGTTATCGCTCAAGCAGAGTTGAAATCGATCGTGAAATCATCAGGTCAAGAGCACAAAGAAAAACATGCACATGGTCATGCTCATGCAGCACACCACTAATAAATAGATTGTCATAAACATTTAAGTTTTATAAGATATGAGTAAAGCAGTAATACACGCAATTTTTGATGATGAAGAACCATTGATGGCTAGCGCAAAATCGCTACATGCTCAAGGCGTTCATATTAAAGATGTATTTACACCATTCCCTGTTCACGGATTGGATGCAGCAATCGGGGTTCCAAGAACAAGAATCGCCATCACTGCATTTATCTATGGTTTAACCGGTGCATCATTGGCTACATTAATGATGTGGTATATGATGATCAGCGATTGGCCAACAGATATCGGTGGTAAGCCAAGCTTTGCATATTACATGAATATGCCTGCATTTATTCCTATCACATTTGAATCAACAGTATTATGTGCTGCTCACGGTATGGTGATCACGTATTACTTAAGATGCTGGATGTTGCCGGGCGTAAAAGCAAAAAATCCTGATCCACGCACAACAGATGATAAATTCCTAATGGTGATCGAAACAAAAGAAGAGAACAAAGGAAACATTGAGTCGATGTTGAAAAACGGTGGTGCAACAGAGATTCACCATAAATAAGAGTAGAACAAGAATTTGCTAAAGAATACTATACTACAATGAACAAAAAGGTAACAAGAATTATTTCTTTGATGGCAGTGTTTGGCTGTGTAACCATTGGTTTTACATCATGCTCTAAACATGACGAAAATAGTCCGGGTGTTGAGTTCATGCCAGACATGTATCGCTCTCCTTCATTAGAGGCCAACTTATTTGATGTGGTTAAAAATGAAGATGGATCATACGATACGATCATTTCTAACCGTAAACCGGTAGCGGGGACTATTGCTCGTGGATATATGCCATATGCATATGCAAATACAGCAGAAGGATATGAAGCTGCAGGTGCAAATTTGCGTAATCCTTTTCCAAAGAATGAGGCTAACCTTAAACAAGGTGAAGTACTATACGGTAAGTTTTGTGTTCATTGCCATGGTGCAGGTGGTGAAGGTGATGGTTTAGTAGGTGGTAAATTACCTGGTGCTCCTCCTTCTTACAAAACTGTTTTGAAAACATTGCCCGAAGGTAAAATTTTCCACTCGATCACTTATGGCAAAGGTTTGATGGGATCACATGCTAGCCAAATGACTCAGGAAGAAAGATGGAAAGTAGCATTGTACGTTCAAAAATTACAAGGGAATGATGGTGCTGCTGCTGCAACGGTAGCAAGCGATTCTACAAAAACAGATTCAACAGCAGTTGCTGCTGCTGTGAAAGTAGAAGAACCAAAAAAATAATTAAAAGGATTTATTCGAGATACAAAAAGATAAATGAATACTGATATGAATAATAACTATACGTTTACAAGCAGAACCAGAAACATTACTTTTGGTTTAATGGCAGTAGGTTTAATTACGATCATTGCCGGCTTTTTAACTGATCATGCTCCGGAAGGGGTGAGCCACGATGAATATC
The DNA here is from genome assembly GCA_017303895.1 of Bacteroidota bacterium. Taxonomy (GTDB): domain Bacteria; phylum Bacteroidota; class Bacteroidia; order 2-12-FULL-35-15; family 2-12-FULL-35-15; genus 2-12-FULL-35-15. Next base: position 685,377 of record JAFLBF010000001.1, read on the forward strand.
ATCATACTCGCTTTTGGGCAAATTTATTGGTAAACAGCTATTTCTATATGGGAATTGCTTTGTTGGCAACATTCTTCATGGCATTACAATATGTTGCTGAGGTTGCTTGGTCAGTGGCAGTTAAACGTGTTTACGAAGCAGTATCTAGTTTCTTACCTATTGGAGCGATCATGATGTTCATCGTTCTTTTAGCCGGTCAGTTACATTTACACCACTTATACCACTGGATGGATCCTGAAACGATCAATCCTGAGTCACCAAAATACGATGAAGTAATTGCAGGAAAAGCAGGTTACTTTACTCCTTGGTTCTTCTGGTTAAGAACGATCCTTTATTTAGTAGTTTGGGTATTATTCCAACGAGGTTTCATTAAACGTTCATTAGAGCAGGATCTGCAAGGTGGAACAGCTATTCACTTCAAACAAATGGGTAAAGCAGCTGTGTTCATGGTATTCTTCGCTGTAACTTCATCTACTTCTGCTTGGGATTGGATGATGAGCTTAGATGTACACTGGTTCTCTACCATGTACGGATGGTATGCATTCTCCGGAATGTGGATCTCTGCAATGACAACGATTATCTTATTTGTGATCTACTTAAAACGTAAAGGTTATTTAGAGCAAGTGAACGAAAGCCATATCCATGATTTAGGTAAATGGGTATTTGCAGTAAGTTTCTTGTGGAGCTATTTATGGTTCATGCAATTTATGTTGATCTGGTATACAAACATTCCTGAAGAAACGATCTATTTCCATGAGCGTATGCACGATTTTGGTTACATGGGCTTAATGTGGACAGTGTTCTTTATGAACTTTGTATTCCCAATGGTATTATTAATGAGCCGCGACTCAAAACGCAACTACTTCTTCTTAGTATTTGTAGGTGCTATCATCTTTGTTGGTCACTGGTTAGATGTATTTGTAATGGTTATGCCTGCAACTGTAAACGGTCACTGGCATTTAGGTTGGATGGAAATTGGAATGGCTTTAGGTTTCTTAGGATTAATGTTATTCGTTATCCACAGAGCTTTAGCGAAATCTCCATTGATGATCAAACAACACCCTTATTTGGACGAAAGTCTTCATCATCAGGTATAATTTTAATTTTAGAATAGCATATAATAACGAATTTCAATACAAAACACTATGATAAAGTTTTTAGTTTACGTTGCCATTATTTTAGCAGTTTTAGCAGTTGGCTATTTAGTAAGAGTATTTGAACTTGCTCAAAGTTTAAAAGGTAAAAGATCGGAAGAGATCACCGATAAGGATAATCAGAACATGGCAAAGGTAATGCTTGGTCTATTGGTATTCCTTTTTGGATTCACGATCTGGCAATTAAATGAATATGGTAGCAAATTATTACCTGAAGCAGCTTCTATTCATGGTGTTGAAACAGATAAATTATTGGATTTTAACTTTGCCATCATCTGGATAGTTTTCGTATTGACTCAATTTTTATTATTCTGGTTTGCTTATAAATACTACGGAAGAAAGAACAACAGAGCATCTTATTTCCCTCACTCCAACAAATTAGAGATGATTTGGACAGTTATCCCTGCTATCGTTTTAGCGGTGATCATTATTTTTGGTTTGAAAACATGGAACAAGATCACAGAGCCTGCTGCAGCTGAATCAACTATTGTTCAGATCTACAGTAAGCAATTTGACTGGACTGCTCGTTATGCAGGTAAAGACAATGTATTGGGTGAATCAAACTACAAATTGATCACAGCTTCTAATGAATTGGGAATGGTAGCTGACAACAAAGAAGGTCAGGATGATATCATCGTGAAGAATGAATTACACTTACCGGTAAACAAAGAAGTTGAATTCAAATTCAACTCACGCGATGTGATCCACAGTGCTTATTTCCCTCACTTCAGAGCACAAATGAACTGTGTGCCGGGTATGACTACTATGTTCCATTTCACACCAACTATTACTACTGCTGAAATGCGTGCGAAAACAGGAAACGATAAATTTGATTATATTTTGTTGTGTAACAAAATTTGTGGAAACAGTCACTACAATATGCAAATGACCATTATTGTTGAAACAGAAGAAGAATACAACAAATGGTTATCAGAGAAAAAACCTTTTGGTGCAGCAGCAGCTACAGCAGAAGCAAAATAATATTAGAAAATACAGTAATTAAATTAATAAAAGTATAAGAATATGTCAATGGAGAATCACGGTCATCACAATCACGAAGGACACCACGCTCACCACGATGAACATCATCATGAAGAACATTGGGTGACGAAATACGTATTTAGTATGGATCACAAGGTCATCTCACGTCAGTTCTTGATCACTGCTGTGATCATGGCGGTGTTAGCAATGATCATGTCTATCCTTTTCCGTTTGCAATTAGCTTGGCCGGGAGAGAAGTTCGCCATCATTAACTATCTATTAGGTGATAAATGGGGTAAAGATGGTATTCTTGATCCGGGAATGTACATGGCATTGGTTACTATTCATGGTACTGTAATGGTGTTCATGGTATTAACAGGTGGTTTGAGTGGTACATTCAGTAACTTATTGATCCCTTACCAAATTGGTGCTCGTGATATGGCATCAGGATTCTTGAACATGTTATCATACTGGTTCTTCTTCTTATCAAGTGTGATCATGGTTTCTGCTTTCTTGATCGAAACAGGTCCTGCATCAGGTGGTTGGACAGTTTATCCTCCTTTAAGTGCATTGCCTCAAGCAATGGAAGGTTCTAAATTAGGTATGACATTGTGGTTAGTTTCTATGTCATTGTTCATCGTATCTTCATTATTAGGTGGATTGAACTACATCGTTACGATCTTGAACTTACGTACAAAAGGGATGTCAATGACTCGTTTGCCACTTACTATCTGGGCATTCTTCGTTACTGCTATCCTTGGTGTATTATCTTTCCCTGTATTATTATCTGCAGCATTATTGTTGATCTTCGACCGTAGCTTCGGAACATCTTTCTACTTGTCAGATATCTATATCGGTGGACAAGCATTAGAGCAAACAGGTGGTAGCCCGATCTTATACCAACACTTATTCTGGTTCTTAGGTCACCCTGAGGTATACATCATCATTTTACCAGCATTGGGTTTAACTTCTGAGATCATCTCTGTTAACGCTCGTAAGCCGATCTTCGGTTACCGTGCAATGATCGGTTCGATCATGGCGATCGGTTTCTTATCGTTCATCGTTTGGGGTCACCATATGTACATTACCGGTATGAATCCATTCTTAGGATCTGTATTCGTATTCACTACTTTGTTGATCGCTATCCCATCAGCGGTAAAAGCATTTAACTACATCACAACATTATGGAAAGGTAACATCCGTTACACTCCTGCTATGTTGTTCGCTATCGGATTGGTATCAACGTTCATCTCCGGTGGTTTAACAGGTATCATCCTTGCTGACTCTGCATTGGATATCCAGGTTCACGATACATACTTCGTTGTAGCTCACTTCCACATTGTAATGGGGGTATCTGCGATCTTTGGTATGTTAGCGGGTGTTTATCACTGGTATCCTAAATTATTCTTACGTCAGATGAACAAGAAATTGGGGTATATCCATTTCATATTAACATTCATCTCTGCATACGGGGTATTCTATCCAATGCACTTCTTAGGATTAGCAGGTGTGCCTCGTAGATATTATGACAATACAGCTTTCCCTATGTTCGATAACTTAGTGGATGTAAACGTGTTGATCACACTTTTCGCGATTCTTGGGGCACTAGCACAAGTATTCTTCTTATTTAACTTCTTTTACTCAATGTTCCGTGGCCCTAAATCAGAACAAAATCCTTGGGGATCAAACACATTGGAGTGGACAACGCCTATGGCAAACATTCACGGAAACTGGCCTGGTCCATTACCTGAAGTTCACCGTTGGCCATACGACTACAGCAAGCCGGGTGTTGAAGCTGATTATATAATGCAAACAGTTCCATTAGCTGAAGGAGAATTAGATGGTGGAGGACACCACTAATCCAAATAGATAAAAAAACAAAAGCCCCACGATTTTTATAGTGGGGCTTTTGTTTTTTTATCTTCCTGTTTAATTTACTTTGGCAAGTGGATTCGCTAATCCGCTGTAATTGGTCAATTCTACCTTTATTGATCCTACCAGCACGTCTGCCTGTCCTTTGATCGGAATGTGGTTCTTATCGTCAGTGATCCAGATGTTAAGGTCTTCCTCTTTCTTAAATACACGTCCTTTTTGTACGATTGGACGGAACTTTAAGCATTTGAATGTTCCTAAGTCGGTTGTTACCGTTTCGCGTGCTATAAACTTAATTTTTAATGGCCATACTTCTTTGTCCATAAAACAGTTCAAGGTGTACATCTCGCCCGGTTTAGCTGCCGAAAGATCCAGATTACGTGCATGATAAAACGCTGAAAGCATATCCTGCATGTTGGGTTCAATATCGTATTGTTGACCTTCGCCTACATTTACCTTTTTATTGTAATGGTTAAATACATAATCCTGATTGATGATATAACCACCCTCATTTACACGTCTCACAAACATCCAGGGCACCAATGCTTCTTCATCTACGTATGTTTCATAACGGTCGCGCACCTTGTAAAACCAATCGAACGAACCTTTGGATGATCCCAAACCAACCACGTGGAAGGTTTTACGGCCTGCTATTTCTTTGGCTTCTTCGGTAACAACAAGCGAAGCAACCCCTGCGTCAATTATGCCGTAATGCATGCGGAAGCTTAATACTTCTCCGCGTTTGAACGCATTGTTGTTCATCATAGGTAATACTTTGCTTGTTCCATCTTCTATTTGAATAGATGGTAATTCTTTTTCCTGTGTGAAGGACATGCCTGCAATTCCTGCAAGTGCTGAAAGTCCTCCGAATAAAACGATCTTGTTCATGGTTGTTGAATTAAGATGTTAAACAGTATTCAAACGGTATGCCAAAGGCATTTATTGCTTTGTACGAAATTGCAGATGAGAGGGTTATAGCAATAAAAAAAGGCGCTTTTTGCGCCTTTTTTGTGTAAAAATGTTCCTTTTTGTGCTTAGATCACAATATTTACGATCTTATTGTGCACCACGATCACTTTTTTAGGTGTTTTACCTTCCAGGTATTTTTGTGTTTGTTCCAGGGTCAATACTTCTTTTTCTACCTGCTCTTTTGTGAGTGAGAGATCATACTCCTGGAAGAAACGTGTTTTACCATTGAATGAAACAGGATAGTTGAATGAACTCTCAACCAGATACGATTCATTGCATTCAGGGAAAGCAGCATAGGTAATGCTTTCTGAATGTCCTAAACGGTTCCATAATTCTTCTGCAATATGCGGTGCATAAGGAGCAATGATGATAGTGAGCGGTTCTAAGACCTCACGTTTGTTGCATTTCAGATCCGTTAATTCATTTACACAGATCATGAAATTACTTACCGAAGTATTGAAAGAGAAATTCTCAATATCGCTGCTGATCTTTTTAATGGTTTTGTGCAATGCTTTTAATTCATCTTTACTAGCTTTTTCTTCACTAATGTAGAATGTTTCTTCTTTTGAATTTTGACTTTCATTCTTTTGTCCTTGATGATACAATCTCCACAGCTTGCGGATGAAATTACTAACACCTGTAATTCCGTTGGTATTCCAAGGCTTGGAAAGTTCCAGCGGACCAAGGAACATTTCATACAAGCGCAAACAATCTGCTCCGTATTGTTCTACCATGGTGTCTGGAGTAACTACATTCCATTTGGATTTTGACATTTTCTCGACTTCTCTATGGCATATATACTGAGCATCATCTTCAAGGTAAAATTTGAAAACTAGTTTAGATATATCAACACCTAAGTTCTTATAAGTCTCAGCTCTCCAAGCAGAATAATGTCCTATATCTAAAATATTTTTACCTGAAACATATTCAATTGGGGTTCTAGATCCGGGGATAGCCTCGCCAGTATGGAAACAATTCTCTGTTAATGTTAGCTTGTAGCCATTCTGTAAATCGTTGAATTTGTAGTTTTTAAAATCTGGATTAAATTCAACTAAAATATCATTGCAAAAAGAGAGGTATTTTTCAATTTCAACCTTATTACCTTTTTCAATTTCTAACGCCTTACCTTTTGAAATATATATTGGTGGAATATTATTAATCTTTAATTCCTTATTTTTTGTGAAAAATTCAATTTTAGGGAATGTGCAAATGATAACAAATGCGGACTCGCCTTGTATCATCCCTTGGTTGATAAGCTTTTTAGCCGGCTCAATAACTGGGATCAATCCAAGGTCATTTAAAAATTTGGTCCAGAAGCGTACATACAATAAATGTCCTGTAGCATGTTCAGCACCGCCAATGTACAAGTCTACATTTTGCCAATAGTCAACTGCTTCTTTGCTTACAAATGTTTTTTCATTGTGTGCATCCATGTAGCGCAGGAAATACCAGCTACTGCCTGCCCAGCCCGGCATGGTGCTGTATTCGTATTCATATTTTCCTTCATATTTCCAGTCTTTTGCACGTGCCAATGGTGGTTCACCTGTTTCGGTCGGCAGGTATTTATCTACTTCAGGCAACATCAAGGGCAATTCGCTTTCTTTTAATACATGCGGAATCCCATCTTTGTAATATACCGGAATAGGCTCTCCCCAATAGCGTTGGCGACCGAAGATCGCATCACGCAAACGGAAATTTGTTTTGCCTTTTCCTAATCCTTTTTCTTCAATCACAGCAATTGCTTTTTTGATGGCTTCTTTCACTTCCAGTCCATTCAAAAAGTCGGAGTTGATGAGTTTTCCTTCTTTTGCATCGTATGATTCTTTTGAAAGATCGCCACCGGCAACCACTTCAATAATAGGTAAGTCGAAATGTTTTGCAAAGGCATAATCGCGTGAATCGTGCCCCGGAACAGCCATTACAGCACCTGTTCCATATCCTGCCAATACATAATCACCGATCCAGATCGGAATTTGTTTGCCGGTGAATGGATGGATCACATACGCTCCAGTGAACACACCGGTGATCTTTTTTACATCGGCCATACGTTCGCGTTCGCTACGGTTTTTTGCGAAAGTTACGTATTCATCAACGGCATTTTTTTGTGTTGCAGTGGTGATCTGTGCAACCAGTTCATGCTCCGGAGCAAGCGTTACAAACGATACTCCGAAAATAGTATCAGGGCGAGTGGTGAAAACTTCCACTTCAGCACTTGAATTTTCTACTTTGAATTTTAAACTTGTTCCATCGGAACGTCCGATCCAGTTACGTTGTGCTTCTTTGATGGATTCTGTCCAGTCGATGCCTTCCAGGTCATTCAACAAACGATCAGCATACGCAGTGATGCGCAAGCTCCATTGTTTCATAAGTTTGCGTTCAACAGGATAACCGCCACGTTCCGAAACACCATCTTTCACTTCTTCGTTAGCCAAAACTGTTCCCAGTTGCGGGCACCAGTTCACCATCGTATCGCTAAGGTATGCAAGACGGAATTGTTGTAATACTTGTTCTTTATTGGCTTCAGAGAAATTTTTCCATTCTTCCGCTGTAAATCCATCATGGTAAATTTCCAGATCGCCCGTTAAGATATCATCCGAAGTCCCTTTGAAGCCATTGCTTTCAAAACAACTGATAAGCGTTGAGATGTTTTCTGCTTTGTTTGTTTTTTTGTTGTACCAGGAGTTGAACAACTGGATAAAGATCCATTGTGTCCATTTGTAATAATCGGGATTAGAAGTGCGTACTTCACGATCCCAATCGAATGAGAATCCTATTTTGTCTAATTGTTCGCGATAGCGCGCAATGTTTGTCTTTGTTGTAATTTCAGGATGTTGTCCGGTTTGAATGGCATATTGTTCGGCAGGTAAACCAAATGAGTCGTAGCCCATCGGATGCAATACATTGAATCCTTTCAAACGTTTGTAGCGTGCAAAAATATCGGAAGCGATATAGCCCAGTGGATGACCAACATGCAACCCTGCACCACTTGGGTATGGGAACATATCCAACACATAATATTTTGGTTTTGTGGATTGGTTTTCGGCTTTATAGGTTTTATTGGCGGCCCAATACTGTTGCCATTTTTTTTCTACTTCTCTGAAATTGTATTCCATCTTTTACTCGTATTATGCTGTTTTTAGAGGCTGCGAATATACGAAAAGAGTAAGAAAGGAGGAAGATTTTAGGTTATTAACGGCTGGTTGTTTATTTAAATCCTGAGGAAGTATGGCTTTGCTGCTATTTTCAGGATAATTTAGCAAAGATTCTTATTTCAGTATTCATTAATCAACAATTAAAAGGTGTCAGACAGATATTCAAAACGCAGGTTAACAGGCTCTACATTTACAACAATTGTAAGTCTTTCGTTGGTATTGTTCATGTTAGGTTTATTAGGGATCATTATTTTGAATACCCGTAAACTGGCCGACAATGTGAAAGAGAACATCGGATTTCAGGTGATCCTGAATGAAACAGCCAAAGAGGTGGATGTTGCCAAACTTCAAAAAACATTGGATGCTTCGGAATATGTTAGATCAACCGAGTTTGTGACGAAAGAGGAAGCTGCCGAGAAATTACAAAAAGATCTGGGAGAAGATTTTATTGGCTTCCTGGGATTTAACCCTTTGCTATCTTCTATTCATGTTAATTTAAAGGCGGAATATGCCAATGCCGACAGTTTGGCCTGGATTGAAAAGGATATGCTGGAGACCAAGCTGGTAAAGGAAGTGATCTATCAAAAATCATTGGTAAGTATGATCAATGAGAATGTGCAAAAGATCAGCGTGGTGATCCTCGGATTCAGTTCTTTGCTCATGATCATTGCCTTGGCTTTGATCAACAATACCATCCGTTTATCCATTTATAGCAAACGTTTTATTATTAAGACCATGCAATTGGTGGGGGCAACACAAGGATTCATCAGAAGGCCTTTTGTATTTGCAGGCATCCGTCATGGTGTGTATGGTGCTTTGATCGCTATTGCCATGCTGGTGGGCGTGTTATATGTTACCCAAAAGCAGTTGCCTGAATTAAAAGAGTTGCAGGATCAAAACATGTTATTGACCTTGTTTGGGATCGTGATCGTATTGGGTATCATCATTTCCTGGATCAGTACTTCATTGGCTGTACGTAAGTATTTACGCCTGAAGTCGGACGATCTGTATTTTTAGGCACTTCACGTTTTTTAACAAGCTATATTCCTAAAATTAATTACATTTGTAGCGCTAAAAATAATTTCAAAAATGAGCAGTAATAAAAAACCCGGATTTGCTTTTGGAAAAGATAACTACAGAATTTTAATTGTAGGTGTATTGGTAGTGATCATTGGTTATATGCTGATGGTTGGTGGTGGTGCCGAAAATCCAAATGAATTCCATGAAGACGAGATCTTTAGTTTCAGACGTATTACGCTTTCTCCTATTGTTATTTTAGCCGGTTTCGTGATCGTATTGTTAGGGATCATGAAAAAATCGAAAGACTAATTCAATTTGAAAATTTGAGAATGACTCAATTTGAAAATTGTTTGTTGGTATAGCCTGAAATTATTTCATTTTCAAATTAGCACATTAGCGAATCTCCTATGTCGTATATCCAAGCCATTATTATTGCTATCATTGAAGGCTTAACAGAGTTCCTGCCTGTTTCATCTACCGGTCACATGATTCTTGCCGATTCATTGATGGCTATTCAGGATAAAGAGTTTGCTAAAACATTTGAGATCGTGATCCAGTTGGGCGCCATCATGGCTGTATTGCTCCTTTATATCAAACGATTTTTTGTTGGATTAGACATTTACATGAAACTGTTTGTAGCTTTTTTACCGACAGGGATCATCGGCTTTTTTGCCTATAAAACCATCAAGCATTATTTATTCAATCCTTTCACAGTAAGTATTTCATTGATCGTTGGAGGGGTGGTTTTGATCTTACTCGATAAATGGAGTGAACAAAAAAGATCGGAATACAAAGAGATAGAAGACATTACCTACCAGGGAGCGGTTAAGATCGGATTGATCCAATGTTTATCTATGATACCGGGTGTATCGCGTGCTGCAGCCACTATTTTTGGTGGTGTATTTTCTGGATTTGACAGAAAACAAGCGGCTGAATTCTCTTTCCTCTTAGCTATCCCTACCATGTTTGCAGCATCGGGCTACGATCTGTTAAAAGAAAAAGACAATATTCATTCCGATGATATCACCATTCTTTTGTTAGGTGCTTTAGTAGCTTTTGTTGTAGCTATTGTTGCCGTAAAAGCATTCGTTGCTTTTTTAACGAAATATGGATTCAAGCACTTTGGTTATTACCGTATCATTTTAGGTGTATTATTTCTGGTATATGCACTGTACACCGGATTAGAAATGACCGCATAATATTTTCTCATGTACGATTTCAGAGCAGGCGAAGTTTTGTTGATCAATAAACCATTGACTTGGACCTCTTTTCAGGTGGTCAACAAAATGAAATATACGATCAAACATCACCCTTCTTTGATGCATGAAGGTAAAAGGATTCAGCCAAAGATCGGCCATGCAGGAACATTAGATCCGCTTGCAACGGGTTTGTTGATCGTTTGTACAGGCAAACAAACAAAGAATATTGAAAGTTATCAGGCGCAGGAAAAAGAATATACCGGAACGTTTTACATAGGAGCTACCACACCTTGCTTTGATCTGGAAAAAGAGATCGATGCACATTATCCAACGGAGCACATCACGGATGAGTTGATCCGCGAAACCACTAAACAGTTCATGGGTAAGATCCAGCAAACTCCACCTTTGTTTTCGGCCATCAAAATTGATGGTAAACGGGCCTATGACATTGCACGGGCGGGTAAAACAGCGGAGATCAAATCCAAAGAGATAGAGATCAAGGAATTTGAGATCACGCGTATAGCTCTTCCTGAGGTTGATTTTAGAGTGGTATGCAGCAAAGGAACCTATATCCGCTCATTAGCGAGAGATTTTGGCTTGGCACTCAACAGTGGCGCTCATTTAACAGCATTGTGCCGCACCCGCATAGGTGAGTATAAACTGAGTGATGCCATGAGTCTGGAAGACTTCCAAAAATCACTTTCCGTTTAAAATAAACACGATTTTTATTGACAAAGGCTTTTTGAGGTAGTACCTTTGCGCCCTATTTTAGAATTAATCATTAATCCCGTAAGATTTATGAGGCGTTTATCTCCTTGTAATATGGAACTTGAAAATTCCATAGATCTTATTACAAAAAACAAAATTTATGAAATTATCACAATTCAAATTCAACTTGCCGAAAGAGTTGTTGGCGGAAACTCCTGCAAAAAACCGTGACGAAGCTAAGTTGATGGTGGTGCACCGTGCTACCGGAAAAATTGAACACAAAAAATTTAAAGATGTATTAAGCTATTTTAATGATGGCGATTGCATGATCCTGAACGATACAAAAGTGTTCCCTGCACGTATGTACGGTAACAAAGAAAAAACCGGAGCAAAGATCGAAGTATTCTTGTTGCGCGAATTAAATGCAGAAAGTCGTTTGTGGGATGTGTTGGTGGATCCTGCGCGTAAGATCCGTATCGGTAATAAATTATACTTTGGTGATGATGATACATTGGTAGCTGAGGTTATTGATAACACTACATCACGTGGTCGTACATTACGTTTTTTATACGATGGTTCTTACGAAGATTTCCGCAGAACATTGGATGAAATGGGTGAAACACCGTTGCCAAAATACATCAAACGTAAACCAACCGATGAGGATAAGGAGCGTTACCAAACAGTATATGCTAAGAACGAAGGTGCAGTAGCAGCTCCAACAGCTGGTTTGCACTTTAGCCGTGAATTGCTAAAACGTTTGGAACTAAAAGGAGTGAACTTTGCAAACGTAACATTACACGTTGGTTTAGGTACATTCCGTACAGTGGAAGTAGAAGATCTTACTAAACACAAAATGGATTCAGAGCAAGTAATTATCTCTGAAAAAGATTGTGCGATCGTAAATAAATCACGTGAAGCAAGAAAAAAAGTGTGTTGCGTTGGAACCACCAGTATGCGTGCTATCGAATCATCAGTATCTACGGATGGTTTCCTAAAGCCATACAATGGCTGGACAAACAAATTCATTTTCCCTCCATACGATTTTTCTGTATCAAACTGTATGATCACCAATTTCCATACGCCTGAATCAACTTTATTGATGATGGTTTGCGCTTTCGGTGGTTACGACTTGATCATGAAAGCATACAAAGAAGCAGTAAAAGAAAAATACCGTTTCTATTCGTATGGTGATGCCATGTTGATCTTGTAAACTACAAATACGAATCAATACGAATCAATACGAATATACGAATGGACACAATGTTCATTCGTATATTTTTTAATAAAGGGTTTAAAGCAGTATGCAAAAATACATTATCATAGTAGCAGGAGGTAGCGGATCGCGCATGAACAGTGCTGTTCCAAAGCAATTCCTTGAATTAAAAGGGAAGCCTGTTCTACTGCATACTTTGCAACGATTTATCGATGCTATTCCCGGAATAAAAATAGTGCTGGTGTTACCAGGTGCTTACAAAAGCGATTGGGAGAACATCTGCAAAAAATTCAGTTTCACTTATCCTGTTCAATTGGCCGAAGGAGGCGAAACACGTTTTCACTCTGTAAAAAGCGGATTGGTATTGGTTCCTGAAGGAGCTGTTGTTGGAGTGCACGATGCAGCCCGTCCGTTGGTAAGTTTTACAACCATTCAAAATACGTTCAAACTAGCGGAAGAAAAAGGAAATGCAAGTCCTTGTATCCCTCAAAATGAATCGATCCGTGAAGTAAGTGGAGAGAACAATAAGGCGGTTGACAGAAGCAAGTATTTTATTATTCAAACACCACAATGCTTTCAATCTACTCTATTAAAGAAAGCATTTCTACAAGAATACACATCTACGTTTACTGATGATGCAAGTGTGCTGGAAGCAATAGGCGAGAAGATCCATTTGATAGAAGGGAATCGTGAAAACATTAAGATCACCACACCGCATGATCTGATCATTGCGGAGGCCTTGATGAGAAATGGATCTAAATGATCTTAAAAACACTCGTCTTCTCTGTCAGTTTCACCCCATCTGTGTTTTTAAGCAAGTTAAGTCCCGGACGTTTTCCTTTCTCCAATGTTCCTAATTGATCGAAGCCCAAAAACTCCGCTCCATTTTTTGTTGCCCAGGTAAGTAGTGTGTTCAATTCAATTTCCGGATGATGTTTATTGATCGTCTTTAATTCATCCAACACCGATAAGCTCCAGTTCGAAGCCAGACTGTCGGTTCCGACCGTTACTTTACAGTTTTCATTGATGAACAATTGATAATCGGGCAAACGGTTTTCAATGTATAAGTTGGCATTGGGGCAAGTGCAAAAATAGATTTGAGATGTTAGACTTGAGATGTTAGACTTTATCCAATGAATCTCTTTTTGTGTGGTGAACGTATTGTGTACTAACAAGATCTTTCTGGCATCTTTTAAATAAGGCAAGGTAGATTCTAATGCATTCTTTCCTGTTTTACGCATAAATGCAGGATTGATGCCCATGTTTTTGAACGCATCATACATCACACCTGTATTGCTTTCAAACAATTCATTCTCTCCCGCACTTTCCTGATTGTGAATGGTAATGATGTTATTATTGGCTTTCGCATCCTCATTGATCAAATTCAATAATTCAAGCGACATGGTATAAGGAGCATGTGGCGATAGGGAAGTATGATTGTGGATGCTTGAATATTGAGTGATCTGTTTCAACTCCTCTTCCAGCTTTTTCCCACTCTGGTAAGTTTGTTCAGCCTTTGAAGGATCCAAACTGAATATTTCAATAAAGGTATGATACGCTAAATTGCCTTTTGCTTTTTGCTTGAACGTACTGTTATTATTTGAAATATCACCAACAGCAACCACGCCACTGCAGATCATTTCCTGTTCCGCCAATGCGATCCTGTTTTCAATTTCTTCTTCTGTAAAATTGTTTCGCTTACTGATCAGTTCTCCTATAAAGCCTGTCATTCCTTTGTTTTCCGAAACCTGCTTTTTCATGTGCGACAATTCCAAATGACAATGTGTGTTCACAAAGCCCGGACAAAGAATACCTTTCAGGTGTTGAATATTTGGAGAAGCCTGATCTGCTTCTGATGGATGGCAGATGTCTAAAATAGTTCCATCATCATCAACAGTGATCACTCCGTTCGGAATAGGAGCAGCGTTAATAGGAAAAATATAATCAGCAGAAAATTGGCGCATAAATTCGAATTCCTTTGCACGTTCTCGACTCCGCTCGAACTGACAACGCGCGCTGTTAGTTCGAGCGGAGTCGAGAATGGTGTGTTGGGTTTTAATACAGCACTAAATTACAAATAAACTAACTCTCTTTTAGCATTATTCTTTTGTGCTATCCTCAAGGGAATTATTAGTAAATTTGTGTCCGGTTACAACCATGCGTAATTTGTGTATTCGTAATTCGCTTATTCGTAATTCGCTTATTCGTAATTCGCTTATTCGTAATTCGTAGTATTTTGGAAACAAAAAAAGACATACGTGCTTTATCACTGGAGGAGCTAAAAAAAGTTTTCGTGGAAAACGGAGACCAGGCTTTCCGTGCCAAACAAGTATATGAATGGCTTTGGAAAAAGTCGGCTACCTCTTTCGATGAAATGACCAATCTGTCGAAAGCTACCCGCGAACTGCTCGATAAACATTTTGTGATCAATGCGGTGAAGGTGGATGATATGCAGGTGAGTAACGACCGTACCATCAAAAATGCATTCAAGTTATACGACAGTAATATTGTGGAAGGAGTGTTGATCCCGACCACGAATCGTATGACAGCGTGTATCTCTTCACAAGTAGGATGTAGCTTAACTTGTAAGTTTTGTGCTACAGGTAAGTTGGAACGATTACGTAATTTGAATGCCGATGAAATTTATGATCAGGTAGTGTTGATCAAAAATCAGGCTGAAGAGAAATATAAAACACCTTTGACCAATATTGTGTACATGGGAATGGGGGAGCCTTTGTTGAATTACAAGAACGTATTGGAATCCATTCACAAGATTACTTCACCCGAAGGTTTGAACATGTCGCCACAACGCATTACCGTGAGCACAGCAGGTGTTGCTAAAATGATCATGAAGCTGGCAGATGATAATGTTAAATTTAATTTGGCTTTATCATTACATGCTGCCAACGATGAAAAGCGGAATTACATTATGCCGATCAATGAGAGTAATTCATTAGAAGCATTGGCCGAAGCATTGAAATATTTCTATCAGAAAACACAAACGCGTGTTACATACGAATACATAGCATTTAAAGATTTTAATGACAGCTTGCAGGATGCAAAAGAATTGGCCGCTTTCTGCAAACACATTCCTTGTAAGGTAAATATCATTGAATATAATCCGATCGATGATGGAGAGTTTCAGCAAACCACCAGCGAACGATTGGATGCTTTTGCCAAATTTTTAGAAAATAAGAACATCATTGTGAATGTACGCAGAAGTCGCGGAAAAGACATTGATGCTGCTTGCGGACAATTGGCCAATAAAAATAAAGAAGGCTTTGTAAAGCGGAAGATGAAGGTTACAAAGTAAAGTGTATTAAGTACAATGTATTAAGAGTGAACAGCATAACAGTCCTCTTGACAAAAGAAAACAAATGACAGTAAACGAAATAAAAGCACCGGTAGCAAAAGAAATGGAAGAGTTTGAATTAAAGTTCAAACACTCTATGAAAAGCTCTGTGCCGCTTCTCGATAAGATCACACAATACATTGTAAAGCGTAAAGGGAAACAGTTACGTCCCATGTTTGTATTCCTTTCTGCCAAAGTATGTGGAGAAATGAATGATTCTACTTATCGTGCTGCTTCCTTAATTGAATTATTGCATACAGCAACATTGGTGCACGATGATGTGGTGGATGATAGCAATGAGCGCAGAGGATTCTTTTCAGTAAATGCTTTATGGAAAAATAAGATCGCGGTGCTGGTGGGTGATTTCTTGTTGTCGCGCGGATTGTTATTATCGGTAGATAATCAGGATTTTCATTTGTTGGGATTGGTATCTAACGCAGTGCGTGAGATGAGTGAAGGAGAATTGTTGCAAATAGAAAAAGCACGTAAGCTGGATATTGATGAAACAGTGTATTATGAGATCATCCGTAAAAAAACAGCCAGTTTAATTGCCTCTTGTTGTGCTTGCGGAGCAGCATCCGTTACTACTGATAAAGCAGTGATCGAAAAGATGCAAAGCTTCGGAGAAGCAGTAGGTATTGCTTTTCAGATTAAGGATGACCTCTTCGATTATGGCGATGGAAGTAATATCGGTAAACCAACAGGTATTGATATCAAGGAAAAGAAAATGACCTTACCATTGATCTATGCGTTGAATAATGCATCTTATTTTGAAAAGCGCAGGATCATCAATATTGTAAAGAACAACAATAACAATCCGAAGAAAGTAGCAGAGGTAATTGATTTTGTGATCAAGAGTGGAGGCATTCAATATGCCGAAACAAAAATGAATGAGTACAAAGCCAAAGCCATTGATCTGTTAAACACCTTCCCTGAAAGCCCGGCCAAAGCTTCTTTGATTGGTTTGGTAAAATATACTACGGAGAGGAAGAATTAGGTTTATCAATTACATTACATTCTTGTCACAATATTTATTCTTAGCAATTAAATTTCAACAGTAATTTTTACGATTTTCTCTTTTTCTCATAATTCCAATTGTTTGATTCGATTGTTTTTCTGTGCATAATATATTGATTTACGGAAAGTTTAGATGGGTTGCAAACAGTGACTTACTTGTCCATAGAATCCCATTTTTAAAAATATACCTTTCGAAAAATTATTTCAATTTTTCGAAGACTTAAGCAAGAAAAATAGTTTTCAGACCCTATTGCACAGGAACTATTAAGGGGATATCATTGCCCCATAAAATCTAAAAATTTATTCCATGAAAAAACTACTATTCATGCTTTTGCTTCTAAGCAATGCTAATTTGTTAAGGTCACAATCAGAGCTTCACATCTTTACAGAATGGGCATCCAGTGCAGGGTCACAAAACTTTTTTCATAAAAGCAGAACAAAAACTGATGGAAGTGGGAATGTATATGTTGCAGGTGCAACAGTAAACAGTAGTGGGAATTATGATATTCTGGTTGCAAAGTATAATAGCAGTGGAGTTCAGCAATGGATTCAGCAGTACAATGGTTATGAAAACTATCATGATTTTGCAACAGAGGTTTGCGTGGATGGAAGCGGAAATGTGTATATAACAGGTACGGTTTCTGACTCATCTTCAGTTCAAGGGAGTGATATTATTACAAACAAATACAATAGTAGTGGCACATTGCAGTGGAGCGCAAGGTATAATGGCTCAGGAAATTTTTATGATTCAGGTGCTGATATTATTGTAGATGCCAGTGGGAATGTTTATATAACTGGTGGTACGTATACTTCCACATCAATGCCTTATTCAAATGGAATTACAATAAAGTATAATAGTAGTGGAACACAACAGTGGGCAACACTTTATAATAATGCTACTTACAATTTAAGTGAGGTTGGAGCAAAAATAATTTTTAACGGTTCTACAAAAGTTTCGGTTGCCGGAGCAATTCAGACAGGTTTGAACACTTATTCTTATGGGAGATTAGATTATAATATCAGTACAGGCGTACAGTCGGGTGGAGTTATTTTAGGAACGGGAACAAGTAATATTGATCAGGTAGGAGATTTTGTACAGGATGCTAATTTAAATTCATATATAGCTGGAGCAACTTATGATAGTGTTGGAGGAACGGGTTATAATTATTACATAATGAAACTGGATAGTACACTAGCAATGCAATGGGAACGTACCTATAACGGTGCAAGTAATTTAGATGATATGGCAAATGGGATTAAAGTTGACCCATGGGGAAATGTATATGTAACAGGTTATTCAACCTCTTCTACACAAAAGAAAAATATTGTTACCCGTAAGTATAACAGTGCCGGTAGTGTTATTTGGACACAGACCTACAACGACACACTGAATGGAGATGATGCGGGAATGGCAATGGCAATGGATGCAAGTGGTAATATTTGTATTGCAGGATACGATAGCACTGTGCTTGGTTCAACCAATTATCTTGCGATCAAATATGACACTTCGGGTGCCCAAC
Organism: Bacteroidota bacterium; assembly: GCA_017303895.1. Classification (GTDB taxonomy): domain Bacteria; phylum Bacteroidota; class Bacteroidia; order 2-12-FULL-35-15; family 2-12-FULL-35-15; genus 2-12-FULL-35-15. Next base: position 703,534 of record JAFLBF010000001.1, read on the forward strand.
AATGGATCATTCGATACGATGGAATAAAGCATTTAAAGGACATGGCAACAGATGTTTGTATAGATAATAATGGTGATTTTGTAGTAACTGGAATGAGTGAAACAGCTCCCGCTACTTATGAATATGTAACAATTAAATACGTTGAAAAAAATATTACAACTCCTACTGATGCTTTAGGAGAAAACCCTCAAACAGGTTTTGATTACTTTGAGAATAAAGGACAATTAATTGCAGCAGACACTACTCTAATTCCTGATGTGAAATACTATTGCACGAGTATGCAGCCCGCATTGTATTTTAAAAATAATAGTTATAGTATGGTTTTTGCTCATGCAGATACGACAACAACGCCTGATACTCTTCATCGAATTGATGTTGAATTTAATAAAGTAAATCCCAATGCAAAAACCTATGCAATGGAAGAACAGGAGTATTTTAATAATTATTATTTAGGACATATTCCTCAAGGAATATCACAAGTGCATTCAAACAAAAGATTAGTAACTACAGATTTATACACTAATATAGATGTTGAGTATTCAAGTAATCAAAATGGGTTGAAATATTATTTTGTCATTAAACCCGGGGCATTTCCTAATACAATTGAAATGGAATACACAGGAGCTAGTTCATTTAACCTTGACGGTAGCACAAATGCTTTAACAATTAATAGTAGTGTAGGCAGCATAACATACGGACGTCCGACAGTATACCAAGTCAATAGTAGTAATATTGTTGTGCCGATAACAGGATGGACTGCAGATTGGCAAACAAACGGTGCTAGTAACAAGTATAAATTTAATGTAGGAGTGTATGATAGTACTAAAACGTTAATAATAATGGTTTCCGGTATTTCTTATCCTGCATCCCCAGCGGGCTCAAATGAAAATTTATGTTGGAGCACTTATTTTGGTGGTGGGAATGAAGATTATATCACTGGAGTGGATGTGGATGATATTGGCAGTCAGTTTATAACAGGATTTACTTTTAGCGATATTACAACATTTCCCCCTTTGCCTGGTGCATTTCAACCAAATCTTAAAGTAGGATATGATGCTTTTTTGGCAAAATTCAGAACTAATCATTATCTCCATTGGGGTACTTATTTGGGCGGTACACAAAATGATGTTAGTAATGATGTAAGAGTCAGAAAGTATGGCAATAAAAATCCTTACATAGTGGGTTCAACACCATCTGCTGATTTCAAGTATTTTTCCAAAGTAGGGGCGCACAATGATAGCACACTTGGGGGCGTGCAAGATGGATTTATTGCAGAATTTGATAACAATTCTGGAAATCGGAAATGGATTACTTATTTTGGTGGAACAGGAAACGATCAGTTATTTAGTCTTGATTTTGATACTGCCGATAGAATGTTTATTACGGGTAGAACAAATTCGTCATCAGGAATAGTGTCTGTTGTGCCATCAGGGGCTTACACACAATCTTATGCGGGTGTTATGGATGCTTTTATTGCTCGTTTTACACCTGCCGATAATTATGATTGGTACACTCCTTATGGTGGATCAGGGTTTGATGAAGGTGTCTCTGTAAAAGTGGATATTTATAATAATGTTTTTATTTACGGAAATACATCCAGTCCCACAGGGTCAGGAGCATTGCCAACAACAAACCCTTCTGGGGCAGCAGATTATTATGACAACTCATTAGGCGGAGCACAAGATGTCTTTATTGCAAAATTTTCTTTTGGGGGAACTCCTCAATGGGGAACTTATATTGGAGGAGATAGTCTTGAGGCGGCAGGAAGTAACGCTTTAGCTTTCAATAGTCATAATGATATTTATATAGGAGGATTGACTTTGAGTAATAACTTTCCAATGAAAAACTCATCTGCTTTTTTTGATAATGCTTTTACTGGTGCCGATGGATTTTTAACTAAATTTAATGGTGCTAATTATGATACATTATGGAGTACTTATATCAGTGGGAATAGTTACCCTAACAATATAAATGTTACATCAATAGCGATAAATGGTGATAATGAAGTGTTTTTAGGAGGAATTACGGAGGATCTTAATTTTCCACTGATGCAACTTACCAGTTTTTTTTATCAAGATACTATGTTTGGAGCTTTTGGAAATACGGATGGTTTTTTGATGACTTTTAACGAATTGGATCAGCAAATACTTGGAACTTATTATGGAGGACATGGCTTAGGTTATCAAGAACAAATTATAGATATGGCAATTTTTAATGATTATTTATATGCTGTTGGTGTTACAAATACAATTGAAACAAATAGTGTAAGGTCGTTTCCTTTATTTAATCCAGGCCTTTTGGCCTATTATGATTCTACTTACAATGGAGGGATGTATGATGGTTTTGTTTCCATGTTTTGCATAAATTCAGTCGTAGGAATTAATGAATTCAATTTTACTAATAACAGTAGTGCAAACTTTTTTGTTTACCCAAATCCGACAATTGAGCAATTGACTATTAAATTGAAAAAAGCGTTAAAAGAGAATGCCATAATTGAATTGTATTCAATTGATGGGAAATTATTATATTCGTATATACTTTTAAACCATCAGGAATCAATTAGTATTGATGTTAGCAAATTATCGCAAGGATTGTATTTGCTTAGAATTAAAAATGATGAATTAAATTCCAGTATTAAATTCTCAAAACATTAATGATGACTCTCAAAAAAACAGGCTTATTATTATTGATTGTGTTGTCATTCACAGTAAAAGCGCAATTGCCTCCTGAATGGGCTCCTGCGGGTATGCCTTTGTACGGAAGTCAAGTTCGATGTGTTTATTCAGATACGATTAATGATATACTTTATGTAACAGGTGAAATTTTAACATCCCCAACAAGCTTTTCAAATTATTACATCTGCAAATACAATGGCTCAGGCTGGAGTACATTGGGTGCATTTAATGACCAACTTCTTTCACTTACCACTTATAATGGAGAGTTAATAGCAGCAGGATTTTTTACGAGTGTAAGTGGTACCCCGGTTTCTTACATTGCCAAATACAATGGTACTAGCTGGCAGCCTTTTGGAAATTTTGATAACCCGGTTACAAAAGTCAAAGTAATAAATGGAGAGTTATATGCAGTGGGATATTTTAGTACTATTGATGGTGTGCCAATACATCGAGCCGCGAAATGGAACGGAAGTACTTGGTCAGATATTCATGGATTTTCTTTAGACCCTACAGGTTGTATGCTGTTTGATATTGAAATATACAATGGGAATGTTTATGTATGTGGTAATTTTTATGATGATATCTCGGAGATCATTGATTTGGCTGTATATAAAGACGGAGTATGGCAGAAAGTTGGTGTAGGAATAACAGGTGCTTTTACTAGTTTGGAAAAATTTGCAAAATATAGAAACGAATTAGTTATAGTTGGAGGAATATTAAAGCCGGAAGGGAATATTGGTCATGGAATACAGAAATGGAATGATACTATTTGGTCGGAAGTGGGTGACGGTGTACAGGATTGGAGTGATACATATGGTTATGCTACAATTAAGGATGCAACTGTCTACAATAATGAGCTGTATGTTGTCGGAGGATTTGGTCATGCAGGTCATATTCAGGGAAATGTTTTAGCAAAATGGGATGGTATAAAATGGTGTGGATTAGCTACTAAAAATGTATTTAATGTAAACACGGGTGGAGCTACGTCTGTTTGTTTTTTCAATGATACGCTATATTTGGGTATTGCTAATGATACACTTAATAATATTTTTACAAATTCTTTGATAAAATATCTTGCAGGTAGTTACACAGATACCTGCAGCATTAATTTTACAGGTGTTAACGAAATAACAAATTACAATTCATTTTTATTGTATCCCAATCCCGCTCAATCCATTATAAACATAGAATTTAAGAATTCAATTTCAGAAAGCTACACATTAAGCATTGTGAATGTGTTGGGTGAAACTGTTTATTCCAAACAGATGAATGATCCCCAACTTCAAATTTCAGTAGATGAATTTCCAAGTGGTATTTATGTAGTGCAGGTGCAGAATGAAAAGGGCATCTGGAGCAAGAAATTTGTGAGAGACTAAACTTCCTTTCAAATAAATACCTATTTTTAGTATACCCTTTAGCTCTGAAACAGTTCCGTTTCAGATAAAAGTATAACAATGCAAATTCGATTTATTCAGTTTATTATACTAGTATCTGTTTTTGCGCCTCTAAAAGCCCAGAACTGGACACTTATTGACACATCGGAAACACATACCTCAATGGCATTGAGAGATGTTGTCTTCACCAACGACTCTACGGGATATGTTGTTGGAGGCGATGGCTTGGGCGATGGAGTAATTTTAAGAACAACAGATCATGGTAATACCTGGTGCTTAACAAATGTCACTAAAAACTTAAGGAGTGTTTATTTCCCTTCTCCAAACATTGGTTATGCTGTTGGTGAAAGTAGAACTATTTTGAAAACTACCGATGCTGGTAATACATGGAATTATCAGGTGGTGAATGTTGTTTCTTCTATGTACACGGCACAGACAGTTGTTTTTTTAAATAATGATACCGGCTTTGTAAGCTTAATCAACGGCCCAGGTTATGCTTTTTTAAAAACGTATGATGGAGGTGTCAATTGGATTAATGATATTTCTGATACGGTCCACGGTCGCTTCTTTTCAAGGATAAATGATTCAACAGTTTATGGGATGCATGCTCAGTTTTCTAAAACAGAAAACAACGGGGTTTCATGGACGAATAACAATGTAATAGTTGATATTAATTCGTGTGAAGGCATGTGCTTTTTAAATAGCACGAATGGTTTTGCTACAATTAATAAAGCCGGAGTTGCTCCCTGTTCCAATAATAGTAGTCTGATTGAAACTTCAGATGCAGGACAAACCTGGATAGAAAAAAAATATGATTGCGGTGCTTTGTATTCAATTAATTTTCCAAGCACTACTATTGGTTATATGTTAGGAACCCCTGAGATAAATGGGGTTAGAAAATTATGGAAAACGATTGATGGTGGTACAAATTGGCTTTTATCAGAGTATGAAGTGGGATTGGATTATTATTCCACCAGTTGTTATGGTTTAAAATTGCTTTGTACTGATACAAGCACATGCTATATTATTACCAACTACGGAACAATTTTAAAAACAATCAATGGAGGAGGAAATAATTGGATGGTTGGATTTGGAAATAGTATCGAAAATAATATTGATTTTAAACTGTACCCCAACCCAGCTCAATCCATTATAAACATAGAATTTGAAAATTCAATTTCTGAAAGCTACACATTAAACATTGTAAATGTATTGGGTGAAACAGTTTATTTCAAACAGCTGAATGATCCCAAACTTCAAGTATCAGTAGATGAATTTTCAAGTGGTATTTATGTAGTACAAGTGCAAAGTAATAAAGGGATACTCAGCACAAAATTTATAAAACAATGAAAACGGTTTTAAGACTAATTATTGTTTTCTTTTTTACTATTACCTCTTCTAGTGCTCAAAATTGGGAGGGAGTTGGTTCTGAATTTCCTGCTTCAATTAGGTCTGTATATTTTGATTCAATTAATAATTATTTATACGCTTCCGGAGATTTTGATTTTTTAAATACAGAAGGAAGAAGATTGAAAGGAATTGCAAGATGGGATGGTCTAAAATGGGATTCGTTAGGTACTGGAATTGACAATGCATTTGGAAAATGTGTTTTTGCTCTTTATAATAATGAATTATATGTTGGTGGTTCCTTTGATTCTGCGGGTTCTGTATATTCAAAATGTATCTCAAAATGGGATGGAGTAAAATGGGACTCATTACCTGTTAATGCTTTTGTTGGTCAGGTTAATTCTGGAGTATATGTTTTGGAGTCAATTGATGGGGATTTATATCTTGGGGGAGAATTTGATTCATTGATGAATTCTTCCTGTTTGGGTGTTGCAAAATGGAATGGAATTAATTGGACATGCTTAAATTTTCCTGCATTGCCTTATACTATTTTAAGGGTTTATTCAATTTGTAAGTATCAGAATGAAATTTATTTTGGTGGATTATTTAAAACAACAAATGCTCCTAATGATACTATTCAGGACATCATAAAATTTGATGGCATGAACTGGAAAAGTGTTGGAGGAGGTTTTCATAGCACTCCATTTTCAGGTGTTTCTTCTATGAAAGTTTTTAACGGAGAACTTTATGTTGCAGGCGCATTTAGTAAAATGTATGGGGATGTGGGGAATTACATTCAGAAATGGGACGGAAATGTTTGGACCGAAGTGGGAGGAGGGGTTATAGGAATTGCAGGGAGTAATGGTAGTATTAGTGATCTTATTGTTTATGACAATAAATTGTATGCAGTGGGTGTATTTTCTTTTGCAGGAGGTGTTCCTGCTCAATATATTGCCGCTTGGGATGGAGTAAATTGGTGTGGGTTTGGAAGTATTTTTGATAATATAATTTTAACGGCTTGTGTTTATGATAGCACGATTTGTATTGGTGGTGGTTTTTTAACAGTAGATAATGATACAGTTAATAAAATAGCAAAGTGGATTGGAGGCAACTATGTAGATACTTGTGGACATATAGTATCAGGTGTTAACGAAATAACAAATTACAATTCATTTTTTCTATACCCCAACCCCGCTCAATCCATTATAAACATAGAATTTGAGAATTCAATTTCTGAAAGCTACACATTAAACATTGTAAATGTATTGGGTGAAACAGTTTATTTCAAACAGCTGAATGATCCCAAACTTCAGATTTCAGTAGATGATTTTCCAAGTGGGATTTATATAGTACAGGTGCAGAACGAAAAAGGGATCTGGAGCAAGAAATTTATTAAGCAGTAATTGATTTTGTGATCAAGAGTGGAGGCATTCAGTATGCCGAAACAAAAATGAATGAATACAAAGCAAAAGCTATTGATCTCTTAAACTCCTTCCCTGAAAGCCCTGCCAAAGCTTCTTTAATTGGTTTGGTAAAATATACTACGGAGCGGAAGAATTAATACACCAGCATTTTGCCTGGGATCCTCCTCAAAAATAATTTCATTCATTTTCAGTGAATTATGCGCTAGCCGTTTATAAACGTTTAAAAACGGAAGTCTGTAAACCCTGTTAATCCTACAAACATGCTCCGAAATTTAAAAAACTCAAAATTTTGGTATGGACTTGTATTAAAGAATGATTTAGGTTTGCTGCGAAAATTTTCCTAAATTGAAGATGATAATTTCACAGTAATGAAAAGAAGCATTCTCATAATTGCATTATTTGTACTCACACTATTCAGCTGTGACTATGATTATGTTCCCTATTTTGAAGCCCCAAAACCTCAAATAGAATTGCAAGATCTACCTGCTTATGCCCATTTTAAAACAGGTACCTATTGGATCTATAAAGACAGCGCAAGTGGAGTGGAAGATAGTGTCTATGTATATTATGATACTTTATATTCATATTATCAAAATAATGGATTACAAGATGAAGGTATATATATGTTTTATTATTTCAGTGCTCATAGTTATTTAGATTCTTATGATTATACCTATAGAATCTCAATGGGTAATTATAGCGTTGTTTCTGGAGCAACAGGAGTTGAGAGAATAAAAAGAAAACCAACAGATTATGTTGGTGATACCTATTTAATGCACAATAAATTTGTAGACCAGACTGCAATGGGTCTATACACAGGAACGGGCGTAACGTATTTTAAAAGGTATTATGACAGCATAAATATAGGAGCAAACATGTTTTATTCTACATCAAAATTTTTTGATACAAATAATGAAACAGAATTCCACAGTCCCACGAATTTTTACATCGCAAAAAATATTGGAATTATTCGAAAAGAAAGGGCTGACAGCTCTATTGTTTGGAATTTAATTAGGTACCACATAATTCAATAAAATAATCTAAAAAATATGAAAAACAATTTATTAGGCAAGGCGCTTTGCGCACTTGCAGTAGGATTCTTTTGCCTAAATTCAAATTGTCAAAACGAGTTAGAGAACCTAAAAAAGTACTGGAATTACCGGCAAAAATTGCAAAAATATTTTGTGAAAATTGGAAAGGAAGATGGCAATAGTATTTGCTTTGATAATATTGATAATAATCCTGAAAATGATGCCTCAAACAGCGGAACTTTTTCAAATACACTCCATGACCCTATTACAAACTCTATTAATGGTTATCGTAAGATGGGAGATGCAATGGCTCAACATGGAGAATACATATCAGTCTTGGCAACCGAATATAAATTGTTGAACGACAAAGGAAAAGATTGTACTGCAATATTGAATGAACTTTATTACGCAATTTTATCTGTTCAAAGGGTTGACGAGGTGGCAGAACAATATTTTGGGAATGCTACTACCAATTTTAATGGCTTTTTTATTCGTGATGATGCAAAACCGTCATTTGCATCAGACTGGGTTACAGAATTTACACATACAGAAGATCCCAAGGATAATTACTATGGAATAAGTTCTAACTATTATAAAGACATTACACCTTTTGCCACGAATATGAATAATGAGATGAGTCATGATCAGATGTATGGATTAATGCAAGGTTTTTTATTTGTTAAAAAATATATTGGACATGTTTATGTTAAGCCAACCGCTGATGATATCGGTTTTTATTTAGATGATAAAGTGAAAGAAATTACTGAAAAATTTATGAATTATGTAACATCAATTCACACCAAAACAAATGCACATAATGAACTATTAAAATTTGATCTTGCAGACTTAAATTGGCTATATACTACTACAATATTAGCTCCTGTCCCACATACAATACCACCGGTTGGTCCAGTGATTGTTTTTCCTAATGATACGCAAGTAATTTATACGACATGTACAGTTAGTGAGAATTGGATAATTCTGAATCCAATTACTCAAGAAAAAGTTGGCAATGGAAGTGAAATGAGACCTTTTGCATTTCCGGTTTGTAAAGTTGGAGAAAAATTAACCGGAAATAATTATACTTCATTTTTTAACACAGCGAGTAGAATTCATTACTCAACAATAGATGCTCCATTTGATGGTGAATTTTGTATCCCATTTGCTTTGGACATACCAATTGATGATTTGAAAGGGACTCATTGGGAGCAAGTTCAATATTTGGGTGCCATACTACATCCTAATACATTAGGTGATAATACTCCAAAATTTTGTGTTAGTATTAATCCATGGCCTATTGCGTCCGCATTAGGTGCAGAATCAGTTCAATTATGTTTTGCAAGTTATAATACATTCATGGCTTTGCAATTAGCATCTATGTCAGGAACATGGGATCATCAAATCGTTTCTAACATAGCAGAAAATTGGCACATGGAAATCTTTGATTTATTGTATGCTGTCATGAATGACCGAAGCCCCATACATCCTAAATCATATTGGGAAAATTTTTTAAATAGTGCGCCCTGCAAAGGCCCTTATAACTATAAGTATAAAGACATAAATGGCAATGTAATTCATGATTATGATCCTAACGGATGGTATGAAAATACAAGATGGGCTGGTGCAATAGCACCCTCCCCATATACGTTTGGTGAATTTAATGGCAATGACTATATGTTATTATATAACTTATACCGTATTGCTTATGGAGATCAATTATCTTTAGATGAATACACAGACATTTCATGTCCATGTGAGAATTCTCCTAAACTACAGGCGAATACAAATGTTTCTGCTCAGACCTTGGTTAATAATACAGTTGTAAAAAGAAAGTTTGCAAATGATTATTTACCTATCGGCATCAAACTAAAAGAATTCTCTATCAATAATCTTCAAATTCCATCTGCAAAGCAGTTAGATGTACAAACGGATTTGGTTGTATGTAATAACAGTACTATGAAAATAAAAAATGGGGGCAAGATCGTTGTTGGTGATGCAGCTTCTCCTCAGTCATCTATTATTGTTCGTAGCGGTAGTAGCTTGCATATCGAAGGAAATGGACGCCTTACCATAAATGACAATTGTAAAGTTATTATTGAGAAGGGTGCTTCTCTCGTTTACGATGCCGGTGCTATTATTCAATTATTGGGGAATGATGCAGTTTTGGAAATTCAAGGTGATCTTGTTTTAGGAAATACAGCTGTTTTCAAATTTACTTATCCGAATGCAACAAGTGGATATATAAAATTTAGTGATCATGATTTTGCTCAAGCTCCTTATGATCAAATTAGAACTGTCTCTCCCGGACAAACAGCTAGTATAGAGTTAAGAGGAGCAAATAAGAACGATAAAATATTAGAGGTTGATCAAGATCTGCTTCAAGTAGCCATTGGAAATGGGATTACTACATTTAAAGTGGAATATGGCTTAGTTGATTTTACTTATAATAGTGGAGCATGTTATATTAGTTCAGATGCGAATGTGCGGTTTTATAATAGTAAGTTTACGAAAGCGCCATCCATGCCACCATCAGCAGGGCAGCTATCAAACGTGGCTGTTTGGGGACAAGCTCAATGTCAGATCACCGCATGCGAGTTTTCTCCAAATGTTGGATTAATAGGGAATTTATTTGCTTATGGGAATAAGTTAACCGTTACCGGAACCCTTGCTTATGGTGGAATCCGGACGCAAGGAGCTGGTTTAACATTGAACTCTGTTACAACAAGTTCTTTAACGTCTGAATTAATGAGCTTTAATTCAATTGCTACCAATAGTAAATTTATTGATGGGGAAGGAGCCTCTATTATTGCTTCTCCTGTTGAATTTGATTTCAATTCTTGTAGAGCAAATAATAATAATTTCTCAGGCTACCGTGTGGATGGGCCAACATTATTGAAAGTGAAATGCGGTCAGGTAAAAACAAATCAATATACCGGTTTTTATCTGGCAAACAACGCTTCTTTAAGTATGAATGTGACGGATAATGGCGGTTACGTAGATGCACGTGATAATGCTGTGAATACTATTTTGCTGGATAATGCACATTCCATTGATATTGAAAATGGATATAATGATCTACGACCATATGATTTTTATTCAGTTACTTCCTCACAAACAAGTAGTAGTACATGTGTGAATTATGCAGATTGCGGTTATGTTGTTATCGAAGGTAGTATTCAGCAACTGCCAGCAAATCCTATTTTGTCGGATAATAATAGATGGCAGTTAAGTACAAACAATGCATTGTTTCCATTGCAAGCTACTAATGGGAAAGATAAATATACACGTGTGAGTTCTACTTATTCGCTACCTGGATCGAATGATGTGAGATTTGTTGCCAGCTCACAAAGTCCGATAGTTGCTTGCGATTATTGGAATACGAGCTGTACTACTTGCCCGAAAAGTTACTTGGAGATCTGCCCGACTTGCCATGTGATCAATACAGATGATTTTACGAATGTAAAAACAAATGAAGCTGTTAAGTCGGCAATTACAAAACTAGAAACAGCCTCAATTGACACTACAGCCAATAAAGAGTCGGTAGACATGTTGTATCAGGTGCTACAATATCCTTTGCCTGTTGCTAATGATGGCGACAAATACGTAAAAAGTATTGCAGAAAAAAAGATACTTGTTGCTTTAGCAAATGGAATTGAAAAGTCAGAAATAAAGGTTTCCGATCAACAACTGAGTCCGGAAGTAATGAAAGTATTAGAAGTGGTTGATTCAAAAATTTTGAAAGCGCAGGCAGATAATAACTACAACCATCTTCAAAATGCTGTATATGAAAAAGCTCTGTTGTATTATTCATCTAAGCATAGAGCGGATGCTTTGTCTACATTAAACCAATATTTACCATCCATACAACCTAAAGATCTCGATCGTTTTAATCGTTTAGTATGTCAAATCACCAATGAACAGCAATTGTTAAATGGCGAGATCAGTCAGTACGATTATTTAAGATCAATGGAAAATTGTGTTCCAATTCAGAAAAGAGAAGGGTCACGAAGAACATTAACAATACCTTTGGAAGAATCAGCTGAAATTGAAACATTAGCTGTACAGGTTTATCCCAATCCGGCAGAAGATCAATTAAACGTACAATTTTCACAAGCTCTTTTACTTGATACATCATTTAACATATACGATCTTGCAGGGAAATTGGTGTTTAGCACACAGCTAAAAGCCGGAACAGAAAAATCGGAGATCACCGGTTTTGATCTATCGAATGGAATGTATATTTATAAAGTAAGTAGTGGAGGAGAAGTTTTGCAACAAGGCAAACTCAGTATCATTAAATAACAAAAACAGCAAAGGCTTTCAAATTTTTGAAAGCCTTTGTGTTATTCTGCTTTAGTTCTATTTAAAAAGTCGTGCAGCATGCTCATGAGTAATCCGCCCATAATGGCTCCCCACAGGCTCATGCGCCACCAAATGGACTTGATAGGACAGCCATTGGTACAGCCCCAAAACTTCCAGTAAATAAAACCGCTCACTGCTCCCAGTATGATACCGGTTACAATGAGCGGATATTTTTGTTTTATGAATTTATTCATGCTTATTTTTTCTCAATAGGAAATCCTTTTCCCTTCCATTCTGAGAATCCTTTTTCTAGATTGTACACTTTTTTGAATCCATGTTTTTCCATGTATTCAGCAGCATCAGCTGAACGTCCACCTGCAGCACAATAGATATAATACGTTTTGTTCTTATCCAATTTAGCTACTGCACTTTCCCATTCTTTTGAAAGGTAATCAACAAACACAGCTCCTTTAATGTATCCTTTCGCTACTTCATCAGGTGTACGTAAATCAACAATAACACCTCCTGTTTTGTCACCTTCGGTAATGGCTTTGAAGCGCTCCGATGATAGATTTGTTACCACTGTTGATTGTGTTTGTGCAAGTGCGGTAGTAGCTACTGCAATGACTGCAAAAAATGCGATGATGATCTTTTTCATTGTCTTATTTTGTTTTTAGTTATTATGCGAATTGTGGTTGTACCAATTTTATACCGGTTTCTTTGATCTTCGCCATTCCACCTCTTACATTGGTAATGTGTTTAAATCCTTTTTGTTTCATAATGGATGCAGCCATCATAGAACGGTAGCCTCCAGCGCAATGCAAGAAATAATGTTTGTTCTTATCCAGCGCATTCACCTCATCCTGAAATTTTGATAAACAAATATGCTGTGCATTCTCGATCATGCCACCTTCTACTTCTCCTTTTTTGCGTACATCCACAATATTTGAGTCGTTGTTGATCTTGCTAACAAATTCTGAAGCAGTGATGCTTTCAATGGTCTCTAACGATTTACCTGCATTTTCCCATGCTTCGATACCGCCTTGTAAATAACCATGTACATTTTCATATCCTACACGTGCCAAACGCAATACTGCCTCAGCTTCTTTTCCTTCATCGGCAATAAACAGCAATGGTGCATGTGCATCTAAAAGCGCACCTACCCAGGGAGCATATTGTCCGTTCAATCCGATATTGATCGCTCCCGGAATGTATCCTTTTTCGAATGCATCCGGATCGCGTGCATCCAGAATGGTAGCACCGGTTTTCATTTCTTTCTCAAACTCTTCTACACTTAATGGCAATGTGTTTTTGCTCATCACTTCATCAATGCTTTCATATCCTTTTTTATTCAACACAGCATCCACAAAGAAGTACTTTGGAGGAGCAGAAAGCCCATCCAATACAGCAGCAATAAATTCCTGCTTGCTCATTGGCTGCATTGCATAGTTCATTTTTTTCTGAACGCCAATCGTAGAATAGGTTTCTTTCCCAATATTTTTTCCGCAGGAAGAACCCGCTCCATGTGCCGGATAAACGATCACTTCATCGCCTAATGTTTTGATCTTAGTATTCAATGAATCGTACAAATAACCTGCAAGGTCTTCTTGTGTCAGATCGCTTTTTACAGCAAGGTCAGGACGGCCTACATCACCAACAAATAATGTGTCTCCGGTGAATACAGCATGGTCGGTTCCGTTCTCATCCTTTAAAAGGAAGCAGGATGATTCCATGGTATGTCCGGGAGTATGTAATACTTTTAATTGGATCTTTCCAAGGGTAAATATTTCGCCATCTTTCGCAACAATGCTTTCAAAGCCGGTTTCGGCTGTTGGACCGTAAATGATCTTGGCACCTGTTTTACGGGCAAGGTCGATATGACCGGATACAAAGTCGGCATGAAAATGTGTTTCAAATACGTATTTGATCTTGGCATTGCGTTTTGCAGCCAACTCAATATAAGGTGTTGTTTCGCGCAAAGGGTCAATAATAGCTGCCTCGCCATTTGATTCAATATAATAGGCCGCTTCAGCTAAGCAATTGGTATAAAGTTGTTCTATATACATGTTTTGTTTTTAAAATACGATACAAAGGTAAGACAATCAGAAACTAATTTACGGTGATTTTTGTTACAAAACTATACTCCGGGGAAAAACAGCTCTTTGGTAATAATATACGTTCCCATAACAAGGATAAACCAGCCAAAAACAGGCTTTAGCTTAGTTCCACTGATAAATTTAGAAAGATAACTCCCGATCATAATTCCCACAATGGCCAAAGATGTAAACAGAATCAAAAAGCCCCAGTTGAACTCATGCGTTCCAAAATCACTTAAAAATCCAATGGATGAATTAAGTGCTACAATTGCTAAAGAAGTCCCAATGGCCGACTTCATAGGTAGTTTCGCCAACATGACCAATGCCGGGATGATCAAAAATCCGCCACCGGCACCTACTAAACCAACTAATGCCCCTACGATTATTCCTTGTTGAAAAATAAGAAAATAGCGGTATTCAAAATTGTTACTACGCTCATCGGATCGAAGTATCTTCTGTTTTCGGATCATAGTAAAGGAAGCCACTACCATTAAAATAGCCAACAAAAGCATTAATGCGGCATCTTTGGTGATCTCAAATGAACCGATATTAAACAAATGATCGGGTATACGATGCAATAAATATTTACGGGTAAGAAAAATACTCAGTACCGATGGAATTCCAAATACGATAACTGTTTTGAGACAGATCAAATTGTTTTTCAAATATCTCAAGCCACCTATAAAAGCGGATATCCCAACAATAAAAAGTGAGTAAGAAGTAGCATTTACAGGGGCAATCCCAAGCAGATACACCAACACCGGAATGGTTAGAATAGAGCCTCCAGCACCTATCAAACCTAATGACACGCCAATCAACACTGCTGCTATATACCCTAAAATTTCCATTGCTCTAATGTGCAATTTTTTTACAAAGGTACAGCCATATTGCGCGCTTAACTTATTAACTGTTTTTTAAAATTAGGAATTGACCGTGTCATGTTCCCATAGAAAAGACGCTATTGCCTTTGAATTCATTGATGAATTAACGCTCATTCTCAAAAAATCATTACACGATCATCAAAGGCGTTTCCATAAAAAAAGCGTGTTGGAACCAACACGCTTTTTAAAAAATATAAGTCTTCAATTATTGAAAAGCATTGAATCCGGTAACATCCATCCCTGTGATCAACAAGTGGATATCATGTGTTCCTTCATAGGTAACAACTGATTCAAGATTCATCATGTGACGCATGATCGGATATTCACCTGTGATGCCCATACCACCGTGAATCTGACGTGCTTCACGTGCAATCTGCAATGCCATGTTCACATTATTACGCTTTGCCATAGAGATCTGAGCAGGAGTTGCTCTGTGTTCATTCTTCAAAACTCCCAATCTCCAGGTCAATAACTGTGCTTTAGTGATCTCTGTGATCATTTCAGCTAATTTCTTTTGTGTTAACTGAAATCCACCAATCGGTTTACCAAACTGGATACGCTCTTTGGAGTAACGCAATGCTGAATCATAACAATCCATAGCAGCTCCGATAGCGCCCCAAGCGATACCGTAACGCGCAGAGTTCAAACAGCTCAAAGGGCCTTTTAAACCTTTAACAGTAGGGAATAAATTTTCTTTTGGAACTTTAACGTTTGAGAAAACCAATTCACCTGTTGCACTTGCACGTAAACTCCATTTTCCATGTGTTTCAGGTGTTGTAAACCCTTCCATTCCTCTTTCTACAACCATTCCACGAATGTCACCTGCTTCATCTTTTGCCCAAACAACTGCAATATCAGCAAACGGAGCATTAGAGATCCACATTTTTGCACCATTTAATAAGTAATGGTCGCCTTTATCTTTAATATTAGTGATCATTCCGGCAGGATTTGAACCATGATCAGGCTCTGTTAATCCAAAACAACCCATCATATCACCCGATGCCAATTTTGGCAAATATTTACGCTTTTGCTCTTGTGTACCGAATGTATAAATAGGGAACATTACCAAAGAACTTTGAACAGATGCTGTAGAACGCAAACCGCTATCTCCACGCTCTAATTCTTGCATGATAATACCGTACGAAATTTGATCCAATCCCGGACCACCGTATTCAGCAGGGATGTAAGGACCAAATGCTCCGATCTCTGCCAATCCTTTGATCCATTGCTTTGGGAAAGTTGTTGTTTGACAAGCTTCCTCAACAATTGGAGTAACTTCTTTCTTCACCCATGCACGCGCTGTTTCACGGATCAATTTATGTTCATCTGTAAGTAACTCATCCATTAAATAATAATCATGAGCTTCAAATCTGTCTGTTGCCATTCTTAGTGTATTTTATAATTTGAAGCACAAAAGTAATGAAATATATTATAAGTAAAAACCAATTGAAACCTATCGGCCGATCCTGCGTTACAATAACCTAATTGTTGAAAACGTTTGTTAAAAAGTTTGGATTCCACCTTTTCAAAACTTACTTTTAGAAATCTATTTTTATGAAAATTAAAAATCAGATACATTAAAGCCAATGATTAGCATGAAAAAGATCTCCAGCATATTCATCATTTTATCTGCAAGCACCTTGTTTGCTCAAACCGACATGAGCAAAGTGGCTGTGGTAGAAAAATATGCAGTAGGTTATAATGAGGTGAATAAGATCCAGTTCATCAATGATGAATTTTTATATTCTGAAGGATGGCACAATTTACCTCAAGCCAAATTTTGGCAGCAGATCATGGCGCTTACACCCGATTCGGCATTGGTGAATGTTGCAGGGGCAAGAAAAATTGTAGATAAAGTTTACTTAAAAGACTGGAATAAATTAACTGACCTTTCAAAAACGGCCTATAAAGACAGTATCAGAAAAATGCATGGTGTGCCGGATAGCGTCTCTATCCTTTTAACTGCAGGGAAAAAAGATTTTTACGAGTTCAAAAAAGTGATCCCTACCATCAGTAGATCCATTGATGTATTCAAACAAAATGGAGTTGACCCTTGGTATGCACAAGCCATTTTATTGATAGAAAGTCCGGGCAAAACCCATACTAAATCAACGGTTGGCGCCAACGGTCCTTTTCAGTTGATGAAAGCTGTTGCGATCAAACAAGGATTAAAAGTAAATAAGTATGTGGATGAAAGAACCGATGTAGAAAAAGCTGCTCTCGGTGCATCCCGTTTATTGAACAGAATTTGTATTCCATATACAAGAGCCATGCTCGACAGTGCTCATGTAAAATACAATGAAACCGATCTTTGGTTCCGATTATTGGTACTTCATTCATACCATGCAGGAGCAGGAAATGTAGCGGGTGTTATCCGCAAGATCAACCCTTCAGAAGGTGGAATGCAATTGATTCAACAAGTATGGCAAACAACATACGGAGGATTCAGAAATGCTTCACAAAATTATTCTCAATTGGCTTTAGCAGCATTCTGCAGCTTCGATAACATTGTGATGCAACCAACCGATTCCGTTTATTTGATCGAAGGGGATAAGATGTTCAATAGCTATGTTCAATGCAAATGTGCACCTTATGATGAGTGTAACTTTTTACAAGGTTGTATTCAGAAATATGAGAACGATTTGAAAGAAGGTGTTATTCCTTTCGACTATTTTATCACGAAAGTAAAAACAGTTGAAACGGAATTAGCAGGTTTAACGCCTTTCAAATATCCTTATAATGAAGATCATATTAATGATATCGGTTTTCATCTGCTAAAAACAAGAAATGCAGAGGAAGCCTACAAGCTATTCAAACATTACGAAGTGTTAAATCCGGGCTCATGGACTGTTTATCAGGGACTTGGCGATGCATCGCGACAAATGGGTAATAAAGAAAAAGCGATCGATTACTACAAAAAATCGCTTAAACTGAACCCCGAAAATCAGGATGTTATGCGCGTTATGGCTCGCTTGAATGGCAAGTAATTATTGTCAAACACCTTCATATTTTTCGTAAATTAGCATTCCCTAAACGGAATGCTTTTTTATTTGAATGATCACCAAAGAGGACATAGATAAAATTTTTGATGCAGCACGCATCGAAGAAGTTGTAGGCGATTATGTGGCACTGAAGAAACGTGGTGCCAACCTGATCGGCTTATGTCCTTTTCATGATGAAAAAACACCTTCGTTTTACGTATCTCCAGCCAAAGGGATCTGCAAATGTTTTGGTTGTGGCAAGGGTGGTAATGCGGTGAACTTCCTGATGGAAAAGGAAGCGATGACCTATCCGGATGCATTGCGCTTTCTTGCTAAAAAATACAACATCGATATTCAGGAAGAAGAACAATCACCTGAACAGATCCAATCACACAACGATCGCGAAAGTTTGTTTGTTGTATCCTCCTTCGCACAAAAACATTTTTCCGAAAATCTATACAATACCGATGAAGGGAAATCGGTTGGTTTAGGTTATTTTAAAGAAAGAGGTTTCAGAGAAGACATCATTCAAAAGTTTCAACTTGGCTATAGCATCAATCAACGGAATGCATTTAGTGAGATCGCTTTAGCCAGTGGCTATAAAATGGAGTATCTCGTAAAATCGGGATTGACCATTGAATATAAGAACGATAGAGAGGAAGGAACAGAAGAAGGGCAAGCCAATCAACAGGAGATAAAATATTCTGATCGTTTCTGGGGACGTGTGATGTTTCCAATACATAATGTTACGGGGCGTGTGATCGCATTTGGAGGTAGAACATTACGGACAGATACCAAGAAGATCGCGAAATACATCAACTCTCCCGAAACAGAGATCTATCATAAAAGTGATGTATTGTATGGGATCTATTTCGCTAAGAAAGAGATCATCAATCAGGACAATTGCTTTTTAGTAGAAGGATATACCGATGTTATTTCCATGCATCAGGCAGGGATTGAGAATGTGGTAGCGAGCAGTGGTACATCCCTTACGCATGGTCAGATAAAACTCATCAGACGATTTACCAATAACATTACCATTTTGTATGATGGTGATAGTGCAGGTATAAAAGCCAGTTTCAGGGGGATCGATCTTATTCTGGAAGAAGGCTTGAATGTAAAAGTGTTGTTGTTTCCTGATGGTGATGATCCGGATTCCTATTCTAAAAAAGTAAGCTCCGAACAGTTAAAAGATTTTATAAAAAACAACTCCAAAGATTTTATTTCATTCAAAACAAATTTGTTGATGAATGAAGTAAAGAACGATCCAATTAAAAAGGCTGGATTGATCAAAGAGATCGTGGAGAGTATTGCTCTTATTCCGGAGGCGATCTATCGCTCGGTATATGTAAAAGAATGTAGCCGCATCATGGATGTGGAAGAGCATATTTTGCTGAGCGAACTGAATAAGATCCGCAGTAAAAAATACAATGAAAAACGGAATCAGCCGGTAGAACCTGCTGAGAACAATAGCTACATTGAAGAACTGATCAGCGAAGAAAAGAAGGAAGCTGTAAGTGCCGATGCAGAACACCAGGAAAGAGATATCATCCGTTTGTTGATCAATTATGGAAATAAAGAAGTTCGTGTTGAGGTGCAGGATGATGATGGAAAGCCCATGGAAATTGGTGTTACTGTAGCTCAACTGTTGATCCATGAACTTCAGAACGATAATATTATTTTAGACAATTTACTTTACAACCGCATTTATACAGAGTTTGTAGAGCAGTTGGAAAAAGAAAATGTTCCTGATTATAATTACTTTATTGGTCATGAAAACAATGCGATCAGTTCTCTGACGGTCGATCTGATAAGTACTCTTCACTCACTTTCCAATTGGGAGCAACACGGCATTTATATTACCATGGAGGAAGATGTGTTGAAGAAGTCGGTGCTGAATGCGGTATATGCCTTAAAAAGCAGACGATTAGAGATCATGATCCATGATATACAAAAGCGTTTGAAAGAAAATCCTCCGGAAGAAGAATTGGTTCAATTGATGCAAACACAACATCAATTGCTGGAAGCAAAACGTGAATTCAATGCACTGTTAGGTAGGATCATTGTTAAATAATGAATATGGCAGAAAACAAGATCTGGTATGGCCATCCAACTGTAGAAGCATTAGATTGGATGAATCCGAATACTTTGGCTGAGTCGTTACACATCCGTGTTACAGAAATAGGTCCTGATTACATTAAAGGAACAATGCCGGTGGATGGAAGAACCAAGCAGCCCTTCGGTCTGTTACATGGTGGTGCTTCCGTAGCACTTGCCGAAACATTAGGAAGTATTGCTTCCTGGCTTTGTGTAAATCCTGAATTATTTATTGGTGTAGGTATCGAGATCAATGCGAATCATATCAAAGCCGTTACCGGAGGAATAGTAACCGGTGTTTGTAAGCCCATTCATGTGAAAGGGATGAATCACATCTGGGAGATCAAGATCTATAATGAAAATGAAGAATTAACCTGCATCAGCAGATTTACATGCAGCATTGTTTCTAAAAGTAAGATGCAGGGAATAAAATAAATGCTTACTTATCCTTTTTGAATCCAACCAGAACCGAAACACAACCTGATGGAGGTGTAGAGCTTGTCGATTCAGGTGCATTTGCCGAAACCTCAACGATCAATTGCTGACTGGATTTAGATTTAAAATCCCAAAAATCAGTCGAATCATTCTTTTTACTGTCGAACAACACTTTTCTGGATTGATCCATTACTTTAAAGGAACATTCGCCAAGGACCTCTTCCCCGCAGACAAGGATACGGTAATCCTGACCGGAATAGATAGTTAAACCTACTTCAATACTGTGCCCGGGAGTGAGCATGGATGTATTGGTTTGTCCGTTGTGAGTAAACGGAGCAATGTTCGGCATACATTTCTTCTTTATAAAAGCATTGCACTGTGCATTTGCCTGATAAAAAAATAAAACCATTACGAACATTGTCATAATGGTTTTGAATGGAGTAAATGTTTTCATTGCTTGCGTTTTACGCATTATTGAATCATTTTGTTTCGGATCTCTGCTGCTTTATCTGAAATTTGTTTTAATTGATCCGCTGTTATCTTGTAGGAAGCATTGTTACCAATGGTGGTAACACCTTTTTCTTTATCAGTACTTACAGTAGTTTCCGTTGGTTCTACTTTGATACCATCATAAACCTCTTTTAAAGGGCTCATTAAGGCATACACCTCAGCAACACCTTCGTTATCAGTCTTATAGCTATCCAAAAGTGCCATTAGATTATCTAAAGAAAGCTTTTGCTCCCCAATACGTGTAGAAACATCTTCATTTTTAGTGTCTGTTGCGATCTTGGTAGCAATATAAAGACCTTCCACCCATCCTCCTGCAATAATAAGCGCAGAAACGCCCGGCTGGCCATTTTCTTTTAGATAAGAATCAGCATTCCAATAAGAATCAGAAATGATCGATAACAAAGAATCTCTGTTTTCCATATTCGTTTCAATACGCTCAGTTGTTTTCTCATCAAAAGAACCACTGATCCCTAATCCTGTAGCTAATTTATTGGTACAACGCAAATAAAGCATTGATTCCTGTGTCTTGTCAAACATGCTGGTGAAACTTAGATCAGCACCATAAATACCTAAGTTCAACGCCTTTGACTTCACAGAGGAATATTTAGAGACATTGTCAATTGGGTTTAAGTATGCGCTATTGTATTTTGCTCCGGCAGCCTTCAACAAACTGGTTGTTTCAACCGGTGAAGGAATAGAATAAAATACATTTTGTGCTTTAGAGTCTTTTTCACTTTTAGCGGTAGTAGTATCTGTTAGTGATACCTCTTCTGAATCTGTCTCAGAACCTCCACAAGCAAAAAGCGTCATAGAAGCACCTAATAGTAAAATATAAGCATAATTTGTTTTCATTTTCATAGCGTAGTATTTCATATACCAAATATATGAAAAAAACATTTTTGCTATGCCTTTTTTAAAAACAATCGTCAAAAAGTTAATAAATATTAGAGAAAGAGCATTAATGCAAATTCGACCAGAAATCCTAAAAGGAAACCCGTGTATACCTGTGCAGGTGTGTGTGCATTTAGTTTTAAGCGGGCAAAACCGACTAAGCCTGCAACTAAAATGGAAATAATAGCGATCAGCTGCAGGTCGATCATTAAACGGAACGAAATGCCAATGATAGCAGCCACCGTGCCTCCGATCCCTATTGCATGTGCACTGATCTTCCATTTCAAATTAATGATCAGTGTGAGTAGGATAGAGATGGCAGCTCCGAGTATCAGTAGCTTAAAAATAGAAGGGAAGTCGCCTGCTGTATGGAATAAGTAATACAAGGAAAAATAAAACAATGCGGTGCTGATGTATGGTACATACCGTTCTTCCGAATTTTCCATTTCCAAGGTTTTAATGCGTTTCAATCGTAATAATATCAATGCATTAATAGCGGGCATAATGAATGTAAAAACAAATGTAACACCAACTAAAAATATCTTTAATACCAGAGGCGTAAAGGTGGAGATATAGTTTTTAGTAAAGAGCAAGGCCAAAAAGCCATAGGTAGGCATCAGCAGTGGATGAAACACATAAGAAATGAATTTCGCCAGTTTTTCCCCGAATGTCTTTTGAGGAGCAGCTTGAATCTCTAATTCCATCCTACAATTCTTTTCTTAACCGGGCAACCGGGATCTCTAATTGCTCGCGGTATTTGGCAATAGTTCTACGGGCAATATTATATCCTTTTTCTTTCAGGATCTTCGCCAATTTATCATCCGTAAGTGGTTTCTTTTTATTTTCAGCACCAATACAATCTTCCAGTATTTTCTTTACTTCACGTGTAGACACCTCTTCTCCACTATCGGTAGATAAGGATTCGCTAAAGAATGATTTCAATAAAAATGTTCCGAATGGTGTTTGTACATATTTACTGTTCGCTACGCGCGATACTGTGGAAATGTCCAAACCAACTTTTTCAGCAATATCCTTTAAGATCATTGGTTTCAGAAGAGTTTCATCCCCTTCCATAAAATACTCTTTTTGATATTCCATGATCGCATTCATGGTATAAAGCAAGGTATGACTGCGTTGTTGAATGGCATCAATAAACCATTTTGCTCCATCCAATTTTTGCTTCACGAACATGGATGCTTCTTTGCTGCCTTTATCTTTCCCTTTAGAGTATTCTTCCAGCATTTGTGCGTAAGCTTTACTTACCTTCAGATCGGGAGCATTCCGAGAATTCAAACTTAGATTCAACTGACCATCTTCGTTAGTGATCGTAAAATCAGGGATCACTTGCTGAAAACTTTTTTGTCCATCGGCCATTGAATTTCCGGGACGTGGATTTAATTTCAGGATCTCTTGAATGACTTCTTTCAATAACTCATCATCTATTTCCAGTTTTTTCTGGATCTTATCGTAGTGTTTTTTAGAAAACTCATCCATTTGTTTCTCTACTACTTCTGTAGCAAGTTCAACAGTCATGGTTTGGATTTCCTTTTTACGAAGCTGTATCAACAAACATTCCTGTAGATCACGTGCACCCACTCCCGCAGGCTCCAGATCTTGCACGATCTTTAAAAGTGATTCCAGTTCCTTTTCATCCGTAGAAATATTTTGAGAAAAGGCGATATCATCCACAATGGATGAAAGATCTCTTCTCAAGTATCCATCATCGTCTAGATTACCTATTAGATACAAAGCAATTTGATATTGCTTATCATCCAGATCTTTCATTCCGAGCTGACTTTCCAGCATATCCTGGAATGACAATCCAACAGAAAAAGGGATCTCTTTGCGCTCTTCGTCAGGACTTGTATTATTTGCTTTTAACTTATAAGAAGCACCTTCATCATCGTCCATATAATCCGTCAGCGCAAAATCATCACGTTGATGATCCTCATCGGATGCTGCATCATCAAACTCATCATTATCAAACTCATCACGTGGATCTTCATCCGCTTCACTTCCTTCTTCCAATGCCGGATTGATCTCCATCTCTTCTTTGATGCGTTGTTCCAATGCAATTGTTGGCAATTGCAACAGCTTCATCAACTGAATTTGTTGAGGTGAAAGTTTTTGTAATAATTTTTGTGACTGTACTTGCTTTAACATAAAGATCTCTTGCGCTATATCGTTGTTACACAAAAATAACAAATATTTAGCCAAACTTCAGCAATAAAAAAGTCCGGATAACATTCGCTACCCGGACTTGCTGATGAATATTCTAAATTACTCTACAGTAACTGATTTTGCTAAGTTACGAGGCTGATCCACATTACATCCACGCATCACTGCAATGTGGTATGAAAGTAACTGCAATGGAACGACAGATACCAATGGAACAAGGATCTCATCCGTTTCCGGGATCTCTATCGTGTAATCGGCCATTTCTTTAACTTGTGTATCACCTTCTGTTACAATTGCAATGATCTTTCCTTTACGGGCTTTTACTTCCTGAATATTGCTTACTACCTTTTCGTAAGAAGTACCTTTTGTTGCAATTACAAACACCGGCATTTCTTCGTCAATAAGTGCAATCGGACCATGCTTCATTTCTGCAGCAGGATATCCTTCCGCATGAATATAAGAGATCTCTTTTAATTTCAACGCGCCCTCTAAAGCAACAGGGAAGCTGTATCCACGGCCTAAGTATAATGCATTGCTGGAATCTTTATAGATCTCGGCTATCTTTTGAATGCTTTTATTGGTCTCTAATACCTTTTCAACTTTAGCAGGAATTGCTTCCAATTCACTCAATAACTCATGGAAACGGGATGCTGAAATTGTTCCTTTGCGGTATGCAATACGCAATGCCATTAATGTAAGTACCGTAACCTGTGCTGTAAATGCCTTGGTAGATGCTACACCAATTTCCGGACCTGCATGTGTGTAAGAGCCCGCATGTGTAGCACGGGCAATAGATGAACCCACTACATTACAAATTCCAATAATAGTTGCGCCTTTTGATTTTGCTAACTCAATAGCGGCTAATGTATCGGCAGTTTCACCCGATTGAGAAATGGCAATCACTACATCATCTTCATATACGATCGGATTACGGTATCTGAATTCGGATGCATATTCTACTTCAACAGGAATGCGTGCTAAATCTTCAAATAAATATTCGCCAACTAAACCGGCATGCCAAGAAGTTCCGCATGCAACGAAAATGATACGTTTAGCATTCAAAAATTTTTGTTCGTATTCGGTGATTCCACCCAAATTCACAACGCCTTCAGCCGAACTCAATCTTCCACGCATACTATCTTTGATAGAGCGGGGTTGCTCATAAATTTCTTTGAGCATAAAATGATCGTAGCCCCCTTTTTCAAGTGCTTCCAACTGCAATTCCAACTCCTGAACATAAGGTGTTTTTGCTTTATTCTTGATGGTTTTGATCTTCAATTCTTTCCCACGTTCAATGAACGCGATCTCTTCATCTTCCAGATACACCACATTTTTTGTGTACTCCACAATTGGTGTTGCATCTGAAGCGATAAAGAATTCGTCCGCACCAATACCGATCACCATTGGGCTGCCTTTTTTTGCAGCGATCAACTCGTTAGGATTATCTTTCGCAAGGATAACAATTGCATAAGCACCAACTACTTGATTTAATGCGATACGAACAGCTTCACCTACACGCACCTGTTCTTTTTCCTGAATATCTTCAATAAGGTGGATCAATACTTCCGTATCGGTATCACTTAAGAATTTATGTCCACGCTTTTTTAATTCTTCTTTTAATGGACCGTAGTTTTCAATGATCCCATTATGGATCATTACTAAATTTTTAGATCCTGAATAATGCGGATGTGCATTTACATCGTTCGGAACACCGTGTGTAGCCCAGCGTGTATGGCCAATTCCGATGGTTCCATTCTTGTTCTTATCAGCAGCAAAGTTGTGAAGGTCTATCACCTTTCCTTTGCATTTATATACATTCATTTCGGCATTATCCAATAAGGCAATACCTGCACTGTCGTAACCTCTGTACTCTAAACGTTGCAACCCTTTCATAAGTATAGGGTACGCTTGTTTATTTCCTATATATCCTACTATTCCGCACATGTTAATGTAGTTTTGTGTAAGTGATATTTAATTTCATTTTAAATGGGCTTGCCGGATCGCCTCCTCCAAGAGGAACACGACTGGACGTGATGGCTCCATTTTGTGTTATAATATAAATTCCGTTGTTGTTTCTGGCTCCTGTTAAAATTTGCTGAATATATCGTGCAATATTAAAACGGTATTCTTTGTTAGTAGCATCGTATGAACCTCCGAAATAACTCGTTCCTTCATTATAATCAGGCACCAAAATGTTGCTGGTGCTATCATCGTTGATCTGAAACAATAATAAAGTAGCAGGTGTAGCATACTTACTATACTCATAAATTGCAGAGGTATCTACTTTTATGACTAGTTCTGCTTTATTTATCGCTACGGCTCCTGAGTCAACCCAGCCCATTAAAAATGGAAATTCAATTTTAGTTTTAACACCCGCATTTGCTTGTACAAACACTGTAGCATTCTGAGCAGGTGGTGTAGCCGAATTGATCTGCGCAGCCAAACCGGCATCAATAGTTGTGTAGTCGTGTTTAAATTTTGAAAAACGGGCAGCATTGCTTAAAGGGAATTCATATTTTAAACTATCTTCTGTATCGTTATGATAATAAATTGACAAACGTGTTTTAGCATCGATCATTTTCAATCGCATGATATTCCCATCGCCTGAAGCCAATGTACTGTTTTCAGTAGTGATACAAAGCCCTTTCATGAATGCTTTAAAATTAGCATCGCTTGATAGGTTTCCCGTATTTTGATTATTCAAAATCGTTGTTCCAAAAATGTTGTTCAGGCGGATACGCAATTGTGGTTTTTCACGAACTCCAGTTACGGTAACACTATCATCATAACCTGGAACAAAAGTTTGAGAGCCCGCTAAGTTGAAGGAAGATTTGATCACATCTTTATTGGAATAGTAATTATCCTCCTGCTTAATGTCTTCAAACAGTTGATAGACATTCACGGTTTGTGTAGCGAAGGTTCCACCTGTTGTATCGCCATAAACATAAGTTGGGTCGTACACCAAAGCCAAAACCACTGAATCAATAGCTGCATTGGTGCCAAAATTAGGATTGCTGGATGGTAAACGCACCTGTGTGTACATAGATGCTGTACTTACTCCGAATACAGGGTCAACATATTTTCCCAACAATGCTTCTCCGGTAAATAAAAGTGTTTCATCTGTACGAAGTGAATCCTCTTTCACCGTACGTGAACGGATGTATGTTGTATCGCTGAAGAGAACATTGAGCACATCGTCCTGAGGTTGTACCTCCAAACCGAGAACACTTGATTCGTTACATGCGCTTAATCCAACAAGAGAAAGAGAAGCAAGTACTATAAAAAATTTTGTCCCGAAAAAAAGCCGGGACAAAACATGGGGTATTCCTATTTTATTAAAGATCATAATTTCAATTAATCTACCATTTCTGCAACTTCTTCCAACACGGCATCATAGAATTCAGAGTAAGCATCCACATATTCATCCATATTTTTATACTCTAAATATGGTTTGCCTGACTTTTTAATGTATTTCTCGATATCGCTATTGATCTTCGGACTGCCTTTTACAACAGCATCAGCCCAATCAATAATGGCTTTATTTACGTTTACAAAGGTAGGATTTTTCAATAACTCTACATCAGATTTTTCAATGCCTTCAAAAGAAACTTTTTTAGCAAAATCCTTGTGTAAAGCACCCGGGAATTCATCGTCATATACTGAGTAAACGATCTTAGTATCAGCGAATAATGGATTATCTTTGAATGATTTTTTCAAATATAAAGCCATCAAGCCTGTCATCCAGCCGTGTAAATGAACTACATCCGGAGCCCAGCCTAATTTTTTAACGGTTTCAATTACCCCGCGGCAAAAGAAGATAGAACGCTCATCGTTATCAGGGAAATGCGCCCCCTTTTTATCGGTAAGTGTGTGCTTGCGCTCAAAATACTCTTGATTATCAATGAAATACACCTGCATGCGCGCTGCCTGTATAGATGCTACTTTAATGATCAATGGATGATCGGTATCATCAATGATCAAATTCATCCCCGAAAGGCGGATGACTTCATGAAGCTGATTACGTCTTTCGTTGATACAACCGAATTTTGGCATAAAAAGACGAATCTCTTTGCCTCGTTCTTGAATGCCTTGTGGTAGGTGTCTACCGATAAGGCCCATTGGTGTTTCATCTAAATAAGGGGTAACTTCTTGGGATACAAACAGAACTCTTGCTTTCTTCTTCATGCGTTCGAATTAAGGTTAGTTTTAAAAAAGTACACAAAAGTAAGCAAAAATTTTCTGAATTTCAAAGTTTTAACGTTAGATTTGCCCTCTTTTATCGAAAAAAAAGCGCTGTTAATATTGATTTTGTTAGTTTTCAACAAATTTTGCCAAGTATGATTATTCATAACCGCATACAAGAACTCAAAAAGCAGTTAAATATTGCCAAAAGCAATGGGAAAACCATTGGTTTTGTACCAACCATGGGTGCTTTGCATGCCGGACATATTGAATTGGTAAAACGCAGTAAGCTTGAAAACGACATTACCGTATGCAGCATTTTCGTGAATCCTACCCAATTTAACGACCTGAGTGATCTGGAAAAGTACCCTCGTACTCTTGAAAAGGATAGTCAGTTATTGGAAGCTGTGAATTGCGACTTTGTATTTGCGCCCGAAGTAACAGAAATGTACACCGAGCAGGAGCTGGAATTAAAACGCCAGCATATAGAAGATAAAAGCTGGACCAATGGCCTAACGGTTGATTTTGGAATATTGGACAAAGTAATGGAAGGGGCACATCGTCCGGGACATTTTAATGGTGTAGCACAAGTGGTAAGTAAGCTGTTTAGAATTGTGGAGCCTGATAAAGCCTATTTCGGACAAAAAGATTTTCAGCAATTGGCTATTATAAGGAGCATGACCGCCCAATTAAAAATACCGATTGAAATTATTGGTTGCCCGATTGTACGTGAAACCGATGGATTGGCCATGAGCTCACGCAATGTTCGATTAACTGAAAAAGAAAGAGCAGTTGCGCCTTTGATCTATAAAACATTAAGTGCAGTAAAAGAAAATGCAGATACATTACCGGTAAGCGCTTTAAAGAGTATGGCCATGGAAATGATTGCGCAAGAACCTTTGATGCAATTGGAATACTTTGAAATTTCGGATGCGGCTACTTTAGCTCCTATTGATTCTTTAACACAAAGCAAAAGCGCAGTAGCTTGTATTGCGCTGAAATTGGGAGCAGTGAGGCTGATTGATAATGTACTTTTAAAATAAAACTCTTTTTAATTCACAGCCCCCTCTTGCTGTAATTTTAGATCCATCGACTTAATAGCATCAAAGCTAAGTCTTTTGGGATATTTTCTTTCCATAGAACGAAGATCAACTACCTTATAACCCAAACCATCATCGGGCGAAAGATTGTCGTGATCGTAAACGCCTATGCCGATAGAATCATTTTTGTAATAATGATATAAAATGAATGTGTCATTGCCTTCGTATCGATCCGTTGATTTTTGATAAGGTGTTTGAGCATAGATCATATCTGTAGGATAAAAAACCGACCAGTAAATATCCGGATAACTGCTGTTCCAAATGGTATTGTCCATTCCAGCCGGACTAAAAATGGAATCGTTTCGCAGTTGTAGCCCATATCCATATAATCTGCTTTTATAGATCTTTGGAATATTTAATTCGAAGGAGATCTCAGTTGCAAAAAGTTGTTTAGGATCATATAACTTCAAGTATTTATAGGTGCTATCGGTCTTTAATCGTAATTCATCCATAAATAATGTTTGATATACTTTCAGCGTAAACTTTTGTTTACCACTCTTGATATGATGAAATGCATAATAAGGCAATTTAAAGCTGAATAAACTACCCCCCGACAGATCGATCGTGTCGGTTGTTAATCTGAGATCTTTTTTATTTTCAGTTGTGTCATTTGTCCATCGTAGCGTGCTTTTGAATGAACAATAGTCCGACTTAATGATTTGTCCATTATACAAAAATTCTAAATTAAAAGCAGTATGAGTGAGTGTATCCTTGTATTCATCGTTTATTGGGAAAGGAATCTTATCAGCATTTTTGATAATTAAATTAATAAGTAAAACATTGTTTATCGAATCGAGCGTAAGTGATGCAAATTGATCATTAAATGCAGCCGTTTTGCTTATTTGTGCGTAAGGGACAGGTGTGGCTGTTTTAATATCGTAATTGCGCTCTCTTATGCAGGAAGAAAGTAAAATGATGGAGAAGAGTAGAGCAACGGAATGAAGTTTCATTGAATAAAGGTAATAAAAACAAAACAGCCAATCATTTCGATTGGCTGTTTCAATATGATTTAGAATAAAAATTATTCTTTAATGTTTGCCATAAAGAACTCACGGTTCATACGAGCAATGTTCTCTAAAGAGATTCCTTTCGGACATTCTACTTCGCAAGCACCAGTATTGGTACAGTTACCAAATCCTTCTTCATCCATTTGAGCAACCATGTTTTTAGCACGGGATGTTCTTTCAACCTGACCTTGAGGTAATAACGCCAATTGAGAGATCTTTGCAGAAACGAATAGCATAGCAGAAGAGTTTTTACAAGTAGCTACACAAGCACCACAACCAATACATGCTGCAGCTTCAAAAGCAGCATCTGCATCCGGTTTAGGAATTGGTAAACAGTTTGCATCTTGAGCATTTCCGGTATTTACTGAAATAAATCCTCCTTTAGAGATAATACGGTCAAATGCACTTCTATCTACTGTTAAATCTTTAATCACAGGGAACGCAGCAGCTCTCCATGGCTCCACAACGATTGTATCACCATCTTTGAACGAACGCATGTGTAACTGGCAAGTTGTAATTGCTGATTTTGGTCCGTGTGCACGTCCGTTGATGTACATGCTACACATACCGCAGATACCTTCGCGACAATCGTGATCGAAAGCGATAGGTTCTTCACCTTTATTGATTAATTGCTCGTTCAACACGTCAAACATTTCAAGGAACGACATGTCAGGTGAAATGTCCGTTACTTTGTATGTTTCTAATTTACCGGTTGCTTTCGTGTTTTTTTGACGCCAAACTTTTAGCGTTAAATTCATATTTCCGTGACTCATATTGTTTAGAGTTTATTTGTAACTTCTTTGTGATACTTTGATCACATCATATTTTAATTCTTCTTTGTGTAATTCAAATGAATTTGGTCCTTTGAACTCCCATGCTGCAACATACATGAAGTTAGCGTCATCACGCTTTGCTTCACCTTGTTGTTCTCCTTCAGTTTCTTGTGATTCTTCACGGAAGTGACCACCACAAGATTCTCTACGGTGTAATGCATCTTGACACATTAATTCTCCAAGTTCAAGGAAATCAGCAACACGACCTGCTTTCTCTAATTCAGGATTGAACTCATCAGCAGAACCCGGCACACGTACATCTGACCAGAATTCTTTTTGTAATTGTTGAATTTCTGTGATCGCTTGTTTTAAACCAGACTCGTTACGAGCCATACCGCATTTATCCCACATGATCTTTCCTAAACGTTTGTGGAAATGATCCACCGATTTAGTTCCTTTGATCGCAAAGAATTTATTGATCTGCTCTCTTACTTTGTTTTCTGCTTCTTCAAAGGCAGGGTGTGAAGTAGGAATTGCTTTTGTTCTAATTTCGTTTGACAAGTATGCTCCAATTGTGTATGGAATAACAAAGTATCCATCAGCTAATCCTTGCATCAATGCCGATGCACCTAAACGGTTCGCGCCATGATCAGAGAAGTTGGCCTCTCCTAATGCGTATAAACCCGGGACAGTTGTCATTAAGTTGTAATCCACCCATAATCCACCCATTGTGTAGTGAACAGCAGGGTAGATCATCATCGGTACTTCATACGGATCTTCACCTGTGATCTGTTTGTACATATCAAACAAGTTACCGTATTTCTCTTTTACAACTTCTTTTCCTAATTCGTGTAATTGTTTTTCTGTTGGATTGGTAATGCCTTTTTTAATAGCCTCTTGCTTACCATATTTGTATTTCATATTGGAAGCAAAATCTAAATAAACCGCTTCACCGGTTTTGTTAACACCAAATCCGGCATCGCATCTTTCTTTTGCAGCACGTGATGCAACATCACGTGGAACTAAGTTGCCAAATGCAGGGTAACGTCTTTCCAAGTAATAATCTCTATCTTCTTCAGCAATGTCATTTGCTTTTTTCTTTCCTGCTCTGATCGCTTCTGCATCCTCTTTCTTTTTAGGAACCCAGATACGTCCATCGTTACGTAAAGACTCACTCATCAAGGTTAATTTTGATTGGTGATCTCCTGAAACAGGGATACAAGTAGGGTGAATTTGAGTATAGCAAGGGTTTCCGAAGAATGCTCCTTTTTTATGTGCTTTCCATGCTGCTGTTACGTTACTTCCCATCGCATTGGTTGATAAGAAGAATACGTTACCGTAACCACCTGTACATAATAAAACAGCATGACCGAAGTGACGTTCTAATTTACCTGATACAAGGTCACGTGCAATGATTCCACGTGCTTTGCCATCAATCGTAACAACTTCTAGCATCTCATGACGGGAAAGCATTTCTACATTTCCTAAACCAACCTGACGTTGTAAAGCGCTATATGCTCCTAATAATAATTGCTGACCGGTTTGTCCTGCAGCATAGAATGTACGTTGAACTTGTGTACCACCGAATGAACGGTTACTCAACATCCCGCCATATTCACGAGCTAAAGGAACACCTTGAGCAACACACTGATCGATAATATTCGCGCTTACTTCAGCTAAACGGTAAACGTTCGCTTCGCGTGCACGGTAGTCACCTCCTTTAATTGTATCATAGAACAAACGATACGTGCTGTCACCATCGTTTTGATAGTTCTTAGCAGCATTGATACCACCTTGAGCAGCAATAGAGTGCGCTCTACGAGCTGAATCTTGGAAACAAAGTACTTTTACTTTGTAACCCATTTCTGCTAATGAGGATGCAGCAGATGCTCCTGCTAAACCTGATCCTACAACAATTATTTCTAAACTACGTTTGTTTGCCGGATTTACTAAAGCTATTGTAGAACGATATTTCGTCCACTTTTGCTCTAAATCTCCTTCAGGAATTTTACTATCTAATTTTGACATATCTTAAAGATTCTATTATTCGAAAATTATTTTATTAAACCAAGGAACATTGTGATAGGCATAGAAGCAAATAACAATGTAATGATGATCGAGAACCAAAAACCAAATGATTTGATCATTGGAGTGTATTTTTTATGATTCAATCCTAATGATTGGAATGCTGATTGGAAACCATGTAATAAGTGGTAACCTAAGCTGATCACACCCACCATGTAAACCCCTACAAAATACCATTTAGAGAAAACTTCTTTTAAGCCGGCAAAAGTATCATGTTCCATATCATTGAACACAGCTTGTTTTGTTGGTACCCAGAAGTTAGCCAAGTGCACAACTAAGAATAATAATAACAATGATCCAAGGATCCCCATTGAACGGGAATACCATTTACTGCTAACATTTCCGGCAGGAACGGCATATTTCACCGGACGCGCTTTGTTGTTTTGCATGGTAAGCATTAAGGCCTGTACAGCATGTAGGATCAAACCGATAAACAGACCGATCTCCACCACTCTGATAACAGGGTTGTGCGCCATAAAATGTGCTGCTGCATTGAACGTTGCACCACCATCATTGAAATAGATACAAGCATTGATGGATACGTGAACAATTAAGAAGGAAACCAAAAACAGACCTGTTAAGCCCATTAATAATTTTTTTCCTAGTGATGATTGAAGAAATTTTCCTGATGTAGTACTCATAATTTTAAATATATGTTTTGACCGGATTTTACAAATTGTGCGACAAATGTATAATTCAAAATGATTTTTATCAAGTAATTAAGGGTTTCATTTGTTTTTATAAAACAGATGAGCTTAAAAAAGGTTTATTTTGCTGCTGGAGAGGGGTAATTTATAATCATTTTAAATAAGAAAAAGCTTTCCTTTCTTTTGCTTTTTTATTCCGATATTATTTACAAACTTTGGGCTTTACAAAAACATCCGAAAATGAAATATTCTGCAATCGATCCAAACTTATTTATTGAAAACCGCAAACGATTTGCTGCCAGCTTAAAACCAAATTCTATCGCTTTATTTGTAAGTAACGATATTCTTCCAACCAATGCGGATGGATCGATGGGTTTTGTTCAAAATTCCGACCTTTTTTATCTAACTGGGGTTGATCAGGAAGAAACCATTTTGTTGATCTATCCGGATGCCAAAAATGGCGCACACAAAGAGGTGTTGTTTGTTCGTGAGACCAATGAAACGATCGCGATCTGGGAAGGTGCAAAACTTACGAAAGAACAAGCTACAGCAACTTCAGGTATTAAAACAGTATTGTGGAATCAGGGCTTTGAAGCATTTTTGAAAACAGTGATCTTTCAGGCAGAGCATGTATATTTGAATAGCAATGAACACACCCGCAGATATATTGATACCGAAACGGCTGAAATGCGTTTCAATAAAAATATCATGGGAAAATACCCATTACACAAGGTGGAACGCTCAGCTCCTATCATGCATAAATTGCGTGCGATCAAATCTAAATACGAAGTGGATCTGATCCAGCAAGCATGTGATATTACTGAGAAAGGCTTTCGTAGATTACTAGGTTTTATCAAACCGGGTGTGATGGAGTATGAAATAGAGGCCGAATTGGTGCATGAATTTGTTCGTAACCGCTCACGCGGATTTGCTTATGGACCTATTATTGCTTCGGGCGGAAATGCTTGTGTATTACATTATGTAGATAACAACAAAGAATGTAAAGCAGGTGATGTGATCTTATTAGATGTTGCTGCTGAGTACGCGAACTATGCAAGCGATTTAACACGTTGTGTTCCTGTAAGCGGAAAATTTACTCATCGTCAAAAAGAAGTGTACAATGCAGTTTTAAGAGTGATGCGTGCGGCTACAAAAATGCTTGTAGTAGGAAATACAATCCCTGAATACCATAAAGCTGTTGGTCATTTAATGGAAAGAGAATTGGTGGATCTGGGCTTGATCACAATGGATGATATTAAAAATCAAAATCCGGATTGGCCGGCTTATAAAAAATATTTTATGCACGGCACATCACACTTCTTAGGTTTAGATGTGCATGATGTAGGTGATTTTAATCGTCCTTTAGAAGAAGGAATGGTATTCACCTGTGAGCCGGGGATCTATATTCCGCAAGAGAATTTAGGTATCCGTATCGAGAATGATATTCTCGTTACCAAAAACGGACCGGTTGATCTGATGAAAAATATCCCAATTGAAGCAGAGGAAATAGAAGCTTTGATGGCGAAATAAAAATTACTGAACTTTTAATTTTTGAACTCGTACAACACTGCATGTACGAGTTCTTTTTTTGTTTAGAGATGTAGTTTTTAAAACCTCTCTTTCTCAATAAAATCGGTCGTTCCGAATAAAATATTGTTTTTAGACATGTATACAATTGCAGAAAATTGTTTTCCCCTGCATGTTTTCTAACAGTACATTTGAACAAAATCATCCCCTTCATTTTTTAATTTATAACACTATGAAACAATTTACACAATTGTTAATATGCGTATTAACACTCTTAAGTAGTTTTGTTTGGGGACAAAACGGATTTACAAGTTACCCAATTCCATTTTTAACTTCAGTTAAATATTCTATTAAGGCAGATATTCTTTCAAACAAATGGATTTGTTCAAACCGGGGTTTAATAAAGTTTGATGGATCAAATTTTGCGGAATTCAATTTAACAAACTCAAACATTCCTTCCAATAGAGTTTGGGATGTTGCATTCGATGCATCCAATAATGTTTGGATAGCTACAGTTGCTGGTTTGGCGAAATTTGACGGTGCTACCTGGAATACATTTAATGTAATTAATTCTGGTCTTCCAAATGATACTGTGAATTCGGTTTTTGTAAACGGAACGGATGTTTGGGCTGGAACACAACAGGGCTTAGCAAAATTTGATGGAAGCAATTGGATTGTTTACAACACATCAAATTCGGGATTGATAAACAATAATGTTACTGCATTTAATATGGATTCGAATGGAGATGTATGGGTGGGGACTAATGTTGGTTTGTCGGTAAAGTCGGGTTCTGCATGGACAAGTTATAATGATAGCAATTCAAATTTATCATCTCAAAAAATACTTGCAATCCACTTTGATAATAATCGGAAATGGGTATCAACTAATGGAAATATTTTTGAATTTTCAAATAATGTCCTTTATCCATTTACATCAAGATACAACATCGGTTTAGTTGATGCAAATGGTGTATTAATAAATGGATTTACTTCTTCAAAAACCTTGTCAAAAGGACCACAAGGGGGACTCTTAACCAATAATATGTATGAATTTGTAGGTGCTGATGCACATAAATACAATTCAACTTTTACAGGGTCTTGCCACACATTTGAAAGTAGCGCAGGACTAGTTTGGTTTGTTAATGGTAATACATTGTATAGCTTTAATTATGCAAATTATACTGGAACAACTTTGTTAAACGAACCTAAGGGGTTTAATACATTGGATATAAATAATGTGAGAGCTGCGGTTTCTAATATGGGAGACATGCATTGGAATGGTAGTAATTCCGCTTATGAAGTGCCAAAAAACTCAGGACGCAACACCATTTTTTGTTCCAATTTTTGGATAGGTGGCTTAGATGCAGGTGGTCAGTTACACCAAGCTGCAATGACCTATCGTCAAATAGGATTCGATTACTGGCCAGGACCATTGGATACGATCACAGGAACTACTGACACAGCAACCGTTATTGCTTATAACAAAGTATGGAAAGTGGATCGTTTAAAAATAGAGGAGTTTCAAACCATGTTTGCGAATGGTTCTGTTCAAAATGGTAGTTATAATGTAGATCCAACTATTTTATCATGGCCGGCACACGGCACTGGAAATTTTTCACGAAACTTAGCTCCCTTTGTTGATGTTAATGCAGATGGAAATTACAATCCATTAACAGATGGTGATTATCCAAAAATAAAAGGGGATCAAATGTGCTTTTGGATATTTAATGATAGCAGAACGCATACCGAAACCGGAGGTGCTTCATTAGGAATAGAGGTGCATGCTTCGGCTTATGCATTTGCTTGTCCCGATGCAACAGTAAACGATTCAGTGAATGCCATTAATTATACTACACTGTATAGTTTTAAAATATTTAATCGAAGCCAAAACAATTATAGAAATGCAGCTATTGGTATAATGGAGGATGTTGATTTAGGTGGACCGTATGATGATTTTGTAGGTTGTAGTCCTTCTGAAAACTATGGCTTTGTTTACAATGGAGATAATATAGATGATAATGGTGGGACAGGGATATTAGTGTATGGAGGGAACCCTCCAATGCAAAGCACTGTAATCTTAAATGGACCTGTTTCTGATTTAGGTGATAATGTTGACAATGACAACGATGGTGTAATAGATGAACTAGGTGAAAGGAGTTTAATGACAAACTTTGTCTATTATGTTAATGATTTTGGGGTTCAAGGAAATCCATCTGCTACAACCGATTATTATAATTATATGAATGGTCGCTGGAAGGATTCCACCAATTTTACTTATGGCGGAACTGCTTATGGTGGTGCTGTACCAACTAATTTTATGTTTGATGGTGTTCCCGGTGTTTCGGGCTGGAATGAAGTAAGCGGTGGAAATTTACCTTCTGACAGGAGATTATTAATGGGTGCTAGTCATTTTGGAATGACCAAAGGTGAGAGCGTTGATTTTGATTTTGCTTTGGTATATACGCGTGATACAACAACTGCGGCTAATTATTCTATCCAAAGTTTATATCAGCGAAACAAACAAGATGTTTTGCGAATTAAACAATGGTATACCGGAAATAATTTCCCTTCTTGTTTAGATATTACAAATAGTATTACAAGCAATTCAGAAATATCTATTTCATTTATGGTTTATCCAAACCCAACGAGCAGCGATTTAACGATTGCATATAAGCCGGAAACAAAAAATGCAGTGGTAGAAATTTACAATTCAATTGGTCAGCAAGTAAAACAAATTGCGTTGGTGGATGAAAACCAGCAGATCACCATTGCTGATTTGACTAATGGATTGTACATCTTGAAACTGAATGATGGAAAAAATTCGGCAACTCAACGATTTGTAAAACAATAGTTCTAAATTTGGGTTATAAAATAATCCTTGTGCACCACGCTGAATTTAAAAAAACTAAAATAGCATACACCGATACCGGCAAAGGCCGTGTAGTGGTGTTGCTTCATGGTTTTTTAGGTTCACATGAAGTGTGGACCGAAACAGCAAAAAAACTTTCCAAACGTTTTAGGGTCATTACTATTGATCTTCCCGGTCATGGTGCTACACCGTCTATCGGTTATTATCATAGTATGGAGTTGTTGGCACAAAGTGTAAAAGCAGTATTGGATCATATTGGTGTGAGGCGTTATGTGGTGGTTGGGCATAGCATGGGAGGTTATACAGCCTTAGCATTTGCTGAATTATATCCGGAAAATGTATGCGGTATCTGTTTGTTTAATTCTACTTCTTATGCCGATAGTGATGAGAAAAAGAAGGAGCGCGATAAAGTGATCCGCTTAGTAAAAAAAGAGCATAAACATTACGTAGCAGAGGTGGTAACCGGTTTGTTCGCTCCTGATAATCTTCCTAAGATAAAAGAAGAGGTGGAAAAAGTAAAACGAATTGCGGTGGCAACATCCAAACAATCGATCATCAATAGTTTGGAAGGCATGAAAGAGCGCAAGAGTAGGGATATGATCCTGAAATTTGCTGAATACCCTGTTTTATTTGTGGTTGGTAAAAAGGACAGTGTGATCAACTATGAAACCATGTATTCTCAAATGGCATTGTGTAAACACCCGTTTGTGTTGATGTTGGAAGATGTAGGGCACATGGGCTTTTATGAAGCACCAAAAGAAACGCAAAAAGAACTTATGCGTTTTGCTGAGCGTTGTTTCCGAAAATCTTATTGATCTTTTTGAAAGCGGAGTTTTATCAATTCTGCTCCATCCACAATACAGAAAGTGTATAATCCTTTTGGTAAGTCTGAAATGTCAATTTTACTATCCTGCACATCATGACAATTACCTCTTTTTAAAAGATGTCCACCTACATCAGCTATTGAATAACTAACTCTGTTTGTCTGACATTGGTAGTTGATCTTTAGATCACGATCACTTACCTGGGATATTATTTCAATTGTAGCATTACTCATATATACACAAGAACGATTTCTCAACTAAAAGGTATATGACTTTTAGACGAATTCCGACTTTTTTATAGACGAATGAGAAATAGTTCTGTGTAGAAATTAACTTCAGTCCCACCTGCTGTTGAACAACATCCCCATGTGCCTTTTCAGCAGGTGGAAACCGAAGTATGAATTATTGTTTGATGAACTTTTGGGTTTGTGATCTTTTTCCATCATTTACGGTTAGGAAATAAATTCCACTTTCAAGATCAGAAATGTTGATGGCTGTTTCTTTAGAATGAATATTATTCACGTCTTTAACAAGCCGGCCTGTTAGATCATACACGCTTATTTTCTGAATTGTGCTTATATCTTGTGATGTAATTGAAATTTGATCAAGAGCAGGGTTAGGATAAAGGGTAATGTTATCATTGGCTGAATAATTATTTATAGAGGTAACGATATTCGGTACCACAGTTATACTGATTCCTGTTTCGTTTCTTCCTGCATATAATGAGTCGCAAAAAACATCACTACATCCAGATGTGTCAACAACTGTTAAGCATAATTGATATGGACCAACTCCTGCATAAGTGTGAGTGGGAAATTCTAAGTTAGAAGTGCTTCCATCACCAAATTCCCAAAAATAACTGTAGTTGGTCCCTGATGACGAATTATTATAAATTGTATAGCTATATGAGTTGATTGAATCTTGAAGCATGGTGAAATTTGCATCACAATTTATATTGTTTTTAATTATAGAAATTTCATCTAGAAATAAAAAATTCATATTTGTAGAATTGTGATTAAATCCAATGTGAATACTTTGCCCGCTATAGTTATTTAATGAGACACTTTTATATTCCCATGTTGTATCTGAGCTGTATGTAAGTGATGGCATGGGTGAATCAGTTTCTGAAAAAATTTGTGTGCCGTTCGCATAATCTGGCCATCCGAATGGGTAAGGATTATTGTCTACGACAACGACTTGATATCCATTTCTGTTTTCCCAGGTTTTATCATACCATGTTAAAGATCCGCCATTAATGGGAATTGTAATTGGGCCAAACATTATCCAGTCATTTGCCTCTCCAAGGGTATCTGAAACTGTTGATGCAAAAAAGAAGAACGATGTGTCGTTTGAATTGCCAGACTGCAATTCCCAAGGATGATAAAAATTATTCTTTGTTGGTTCGCCAGATGAGTTTTTTGATGAATCAAGGGAATACATAATTGAAAAATCAGATTGAGTATATTGAGGAATTATGCTTGGGATAATACTTGGATAACCATCTCCATCCTCTATATAAAAATTAAATGAAGCACTATCGTTAGGGTTTATGGATAACCCTGGAAGATTTATATATAGAAGAGTATCGCTATTTGCAGATAGAGTCTTATTTCTTGATGCACTTAAATTGGTTTGACGTTGAGCGACTGCAAGGTTTGATATTCCTAAAATCGCAATTAGTAAAATGATTCTCATGATATAATTTTTTTATAACCTCAGTCCCACCTACTGTTGAACAACATCCCCATGTGCCTTTTCAGCAGGTGGAAACCGAAGTATGAATTATTGTTTGATGAACTTTTTGGTGGAAGTTTGTTTCCCATCCGTAATCGTTAAAAAGTAAATTCCACTTTCAAGTTGGCTTACATTAATAACTGTTTCTTTTGAATTGATGTTATCATGTGCCTGAATTTGTCGGCCAGTGATATCTAAGATGTTTATCTTATATGGAGCATCTAACCCTTCCGTTACAATTGAAAGAATGTTGTTTGTGGGGTTTGGATAAAGACGTAATGTTGTAATGTCTTTATTTTCAGAAATACTAGTGGCATTGCCCGGCACAACATTTAGAGTAATTGTATTCGATTCTCTGCCAGCATATAATGAATCACAAAATGTATCTGAACAACCTGATGTATCACTAACTGTAAGACAAAGTTGGTAAGGGCCTGTTCCCGCATACACATGTGTTGGGTATTGTAAGGTAGAGGTGTCGCCATCGCCAAATTCCCATAAGTAATTATAGTTCATCCATGCAGGAGAATTATTGAAAGCAGTATAGTTAAACAGATTAGTGGAATCTTGTACAAGAGTAAAATCAGCAACGCAATTCCCATTTACACCGTTACATCCACATGTTAGATCAGGGGCAGAAAACTTTTGTCTGATACTATCTATTCTTTCTTTTAATAGATTTACACTTGTTAAGTTTGATCCATTATTAGTTCTTGCATAAACATAAGCAAAGCTTACTTTTTGTATGCCGTTTGGTTGGAGCGTAAATGGACCGAAAGTCCCAATTGCTCTTCTATCTGATGGAACATTTTGAGTGCTTTCCTCGCTCCAAGGAGTTTGAGGGTTGAAACTTGTGCCAATTCCCAATGGATCTGTTGTTCCCGGGTAAAAATAATTGCAATTGATACTTCCCGAATTTCCATTTCCTCCGTATGTTAGATGTGTTCCATTCTTCCAGGTTGCGGTCATGTAGTTATAAAAGTCGTTTGCAATAACCGGGTTTCCGGTTGGCGTAAAATCATTATTATAAAACATAAACGTTGACATGCCAAGTCGTTCATCATCAATGATTCCATTACCATGATTATTTCCCCAATCACTATATACCGGAGGATTGTCAACACCATCAGGATCTTGATACGGCCCTTCTAAGAAAACAACTGCTTGTGCAGGTGGATTTATTCCATACATGGGTTGTCCTTGCCCACCGCCATCATCTATTGAATCACCGTTGTAACCATAATAGGCACTTCTTGCCACATCTGATGCTATGTAGTCATCCTGGCCCCCACCAATATCAAAATCTGTCCAATTGCCTATGTAGGTAGAATCTAATTGATTGGAGCTTTTGTTTATAATTGTATAATCTACAAAAATGGTATTGTACAATGCGCTATCGTTTGTACAGCTGTATGCATAGGCCATTCCATGAACTTCAATTCCGATTGGATTTCCTCCTGTAGCATTGTGTAATCCTCCATTATCATTAAATACAAAAAAGATGGCTTCGTCTCCCTTGATCATTGGTGTTTCACCTAAGTAGGGCTCATACACCCCATTTGCATAAATATCGTTAAAAGGAGCTAAAGCATGACCATCCGGTGCAAAAGCAGGCCAGTTTGTTATAACATCCATCGTTTGGACATCGGTTGTGTTTGGGCCAACTGAACCTCCTGTAAAAAAATTAGTATAATGATCTATTCCACATTTGGTTATTTTCCAAACACGATTATAGTTCGCCATGGTTGCGCTATCAGTACTGCCTGTTGCATCCAATGGACCGGGATAAAAATCGCTTCCCATATTTTCATAAGTTTGACCTGCCAATTTTAGCTGTCCATTAACGTCTAATCCTCCAATCCAAAGTCCTCGAGCAAAAAAGGTTGATTTTCCGCTTCCTTTTGGGGCTTCAAATACAGGCGATTGAATTCCTTGAAAGTATGCTCCACCGTTTGCGGAAAAAGACATCTTGAGATTGTTGATATCCAGAAAATCTCCCAACAAGTTTTGCCCTTTTGTGCTATTGTTGATCAATAAGATCAGACAGATCGCGTAGAATAATTTTTTCATAATCTTTAGTTTTAAAATGAACAGGGATGATTTTAAAATCAGCCCAACCTGCTGTTGAACAACATCCCCATGTGCCTATTCAGCGGGTTGGAGCTGATTTATTTGTTATGAAGCAAAACTATTTCATTATTAAAGGTGTTTTTTTCTCTTTTTGGTCAAAAATATACAGGTCAAACCATCAAAAACGACCCTTATGTCCCCTAAAAGTATTGTAAATAGTGAATTTTGTATTTTTAGCAGTATACATGTGAAGCGCTTTTTCAAGTTTTGTCAAAAATATACATGTCTAAGTTCAGTTTTCCACTCTTAAATACTTCGTTAGGATCATCTTTTAATGAACTTTATTTCTTAAATTAGTATAGGATTTGA
Organism: Bacteroidota bacterium; assembly: GCA_017303895.1. Lineage (GTDB taxonomy): Bacteria > Bacteroidota > Bacteroidia > 2-12-FULL-35-15 > 2-12-FULL-35-15 > 2-12-FULL-35-15. The sequence goes on from JAFLBF010000001.1 coordinate 746,963, forward strand.
TCCTGCCTCTATTGTCTATTAATGGTTTTAGAAACATTGTTGAACAATTTCGAATGGAAGGCCGAGTTTGAATCCTGATTTTTTAATAATAGGGAGTGGATAATTATTTATTCAAAAATATACATGTCTAACAAAGCTTCGGATAGTTTACATAAATTGATCAAATCCTTGAGTCGCTCCGAGAAAAGGTATTTCAACCTATATTCTTCACGTCATACCTTAGGTGAAAAGAACAATAATCTTGTTTTGTTTGAAGCCATCGACAAGCAGGACGAATACGATGAAGAAGCTCTGCTGAAACAATTTCGAAAGGAAAGTTTTATAAATAAATTCTCCATTACCAAATCGCGGTTGTATGATCTGGTGTTGGATAGTTTAACTGCATTTCATGCCAATAGTTCTATTGATGCACAATTAAAGAGAGACCTCCATTGCGCTGAGATCCTTTATAAAAAAACATTATACGATCAGTGCGCTAAGCTATTGCAAAGTGCCAAGAAAGTAGCACATAAATATGAACGTCATTCTTCGTTACTGGAGATCAATCTCTGGGAAAAACGATTGATGGAGCAAAATAACTATGAAGGCAAATCAGACGATGCTATTTTGAAAGTTCTTCAGGAAGATGATCTGATCAGCGAAAAGATCAAAAACTTCAACGATTTCTGGAATATTAAAAGTCGTTTTTTTATCATTCTTAACAAACAAGGAAAGGTCCGTAATAGCGCAGAATTAGAGCGCTTCAAAAAGATCATTGATAATACTTTGTTGAATAGCGAAGAGAAGGCTTTATCTATTGAAACAAAATACTTGTATTTCCATATTTACAGTGCTTATTACTTTGGAATTGGGGATTATGAAAAAAGTTATGTCAATCTCCTTAAGAATGTTGAATTGATCGAAACACATCCGGATATCTTTAAAGAAGAACCGAATATTTATTTTTCGGTTTTGACCAATGCCATTTATATCGGACATCAGCTTAAAAAGCATGATGAAGTGTTTGCGAATTTGAAAAAAATGCGAACATCTATTAAAGAAGTGGATACCAGTAAAAATGAAGATCTTGCTGTAAGGATGTTCTCCAGCGCAAACAGTATAGAGTTGACGATCTATCTGCAAATGGCTGAATTTGATAAGGCCGTAGCTTTAGTCCCAACTATCGAGGAAGGTTTGCAGAAATATGGAGACAAAATGAGTAAAGTAAAGCTGGCCTATTTTTACTTTAGTGTGGCTGCCGTTTATTTTGGAGCTGAAAAATATTCCTTGGCTTTGCGTTGGATCAACAAGATCATTAATAGTCCGGATGTAGAGGAAAGCGAGGATATTTATTGTTTTGCGCAGATCATTAGTTTGATCATTCATATCGAATTAAAGCACGATGACTTTATTCCACATGCATTTAAAACCACCTATAAATATTTGAATACACGTAACAGGGTGTATAAATTTGAAACGGTGTTCCTTGATTTTATTGGAAAGATCATGAAAACAACCAAACGTGAGGAGCAGATCGCATATTATAAAGCTTTAAAAGAAGAGTTGATCAAATTGAAAGGAGATTCTTTTGAACGTGCTGCATTTGAATATTTTGATTTTATATCCTGGGCTGAAAGTAAAGCTCAACGTACTTCATTCAGAACCATCATTGAAGAGCAATTGTCATAAAATCGAAAGCGACACGCTTATGGGAACGTGTCGCTTTCGGGTTTACTAAACTAAACAAAACAAACAAAACAAAGAAAGACTAAAAAGCTGTGTAGATGCTGTAAAATATGATGAATACTGTTGCAACAGCTAACAAAACTGTTATGGTTCCTATACCATCTTCGTGGTATGTATGACCTTTTCTGATGACTGATTTTCTGTTCATGGCTTCTAAATTTAAATTGTTAAACGAAAGTATTTGTGTTGCCATATGAATCGAGTTTTAAAAGAATTTCATTTTTAAAGTTAAGGTGAGGGATCTGTGAATTAATTTAAACAACATCCCCATGTGCCAATTAATTTTACCTTACAGACCCCATCACCCGCTCTTGTTCTTAATGTATTGTGAAACGGATTGAATACACAACAGCTTCCTGTTGAAAATACTGCCCGTTGAAACAGTATTTTAGAGTATTTGTAGCATTTTTTGAAAAGGATCTACTATTTACAAGTAAAGGATTTTCGTACTCCTGTATGATTTATAAACTTTTAAAAGAACTGTAGAAACTATTATTGATTGATTTCTACACAATATTACGCCATAGATAAAAGGAAAGATACCCACAATGAGTAAGTGGCAGGTTCAATTATTTAACGGTAGGAAGGGGAAATAAACGGTGGAGCTATAAATGGGATAATTTCTCGAGGAAATCGTTTTTATTCCTTCTGGAGACCTCCACCTGTGAGTTATCGCTCATGATCACGTATCCGCCTTCTCCTTTGATATATTTCTTTACATGTTCAAGGTTGATAAGGTGTGAGCGGTGTACGCGGAAGAAATTGTCGTCAGAAAACAGTTGTTCATATTCGCCTAAAGTACGGGAGGCAATGATCTTTTTGCCGGAAGTTAGTATGAAATAGGTGTAGTTCCCATCAGAATCGCAGCGGATAATGTCTGAAAGGTTGATAAACACCAATCCATCTCCATCAGGAATACCTACTTTTTTAAGCTTATTCTCAGGGCGTACATTAGAAAGGAGTGTTTTGAATTGTTTATCCAATTCTGTTTTTTGTCCCATTTTGTTTTCTAAACGTTCAACGGCATGAACAAGTTCCTCCGGATCAATTGGTTTTAAAAGGTAATCCACAGCACTAAATTTAATAGCTTTTATCGCATAATGATCGTAGGCGGTGGTAAAAATGATATTGAAATTGATCTGTTTGAATTTTTCCAATAGGTCAAATGCATTGCCATTCGGCATTTCAATATCCAGGAAAACAAGGTCAGGCTGAAGTGCAGTGATACTATCATAAGCCGTTTTCATAGAATCGGCTTTTGCGATCACTTCAATTTGTTTGCAATTTTTCTCTAACATTTTAGATAATGATTCGCGTGCTCCTAATTCATCGTCTACTATTATTGCTTTGATTGCCATATCCCTGTTTTTTATTATGCTAAATATACTCTTTTTAATCGTTTTCTCTTTCCATTGGAATGATCAAACGTACTTTTGTGCCCGAAGGTTGCCCATTTTCATACAGATCGATGATCTCCGCATTTAAATTACTCTTTAGGCTGGAATTTAAAATGTCTAATCGCTCTTGTGTAATACTCATTCCCATGGATTTATGCTGTTGTACTCTATTCTTTTTGTATTCTTTTGAACGTTCCCGTCCAATACCATTATCTTCAATGATGCACAATATTGTTTCATCCTGGCGGACAAGTTCAATATTAATTTTTCCTCCTTCACCTTTTGGTAATAGTCCGTGAATGATGGCATTCTCTACATAAGGTTGAATCAGCATAGAAGGAATGCGATCATAGTTAGGATCGATCTCTTTGTCGATGCTAATTTTATATTGAAATTTTTTATCAAAGCGCATTACCTCTAATTCCAGGTAAAGATCAAGTGCATTGATCTCTTCAGCAACGGAGATGAGCTGTTGCTTGCTGTTATCCATGATCCTGCGCATCAGTTTAGCAAACTTCGACAGGTATTTTAAAGCCGCATCTGTATCGTTATTGGAGATGTAATGCTGGATAGAGCTAAGTGTATTGAAAATGAAATGCGGGTTCATTTGTGCACGCAGCGCTTGTGATTCCAGATGTGCGATTTTTTTATTCAGTTCTGTTTTTCGCTTTTCTTTATTCTTAATATTGTTGATCCTGAACCGGATGGAGATAACCAATGCTATAATTGAAAGCAGTGATAAGCCAATAATGAACCATGTTGTTTTCCAAAATGGTCTATCAATAGTAAAAGTAAAACTTGCAGGATTGCTGTTCCAAATGCCTTCGTTGTTAGAGCTGATGACTTTAAATGTATATGTTCCGGGTGGTAAGTTCGAAAAGGTTGCAAACCGTTCATTACTGGCTGGTGACCATTTTTTCTCAAAACCTTCAAGTACAAAAGAGTATTTCACTTTTAATGGATTGGTTAAAGAAATTCCATTAAAGTTGAAGGTGATATTATTATCAGAATAACCAAGATGAACATTGTTTTCTAAGATGGTATCATTATAGAACAGTCGCATTCCGGTAATACTGATCTTTGATTCAGCATTATTAGGAATGTATTCTTTTGGATCGTATTTAATGAGTCCGTAAACAGTACCAAACCAAATGGTTCCATCTTTATCTACCCAGGTTCCATTGGAATTACACTCAACACCGGTGAATCCTTCCTGCTTTCCAAAATGAACGATCTTCTTTTCGCCATTTTGAAAATAAGTTTTCAAATTAATGCTATTGATCCCTTGGTTAGTCCCTACCCATATATGCTCTTTGTTTCGATCAAACGTAAGTGAATAGATCAGGTCGGAACTTAAGCCATCTGTTTTATCAAAATGAATAGGGTCGTTTTCAGGATGTAATGGATCAATGATCCACAGACCATCCAATGCTCCAAAGTATAAAGAACCTTTTTCATCAATTAATGAAGTGAGGTAGGAGTCGTTTTTCAATTTTAGCTTATCACTACATTCATCAAATGTTTTTCCATCATATTTGATCAACCCTCCTAAATAGGTTCCGAACCAAATGTTTCCTAAACGATCTTCAACGATTGACCATATTTCGTAGTTCTCATTTTTTGTTTTAGGAGCAAAACTTTTGAATTGATTTCCATTGTATAGGTAGATTTTACCTTTGCCTCCAAGCCAAATATTGTTCTTAGAATCTCTGTAGATATAGTTGATCCCATTGGAATAAATATCCGTAGTATCCTTTTTTTGTGTGAATGTTTTTCCATCAAAATAAACCAGTCCGGCATCGGTTCCAAGCCATAATTCGTTTGATTTATATTCAAATATAGCATTCACGGTTTTGAATTTTATGGCATCGCTTGTGAATGAAATGAATTCATTGTTTTCGTATTTAAAAATTCCACCATTTTGAGATCCTATCCAAAGATTGTTTTTAGAATCTCTATAAATTCCATAAATAAAATTGTTTGTCAATCCATCGTGGATCCCGTAGCTGACAAATGGAGTGCCTCTGTATTTAAATAATCCCGAAAAGGTTCCAATCCACAGATTGTTTTCATAATCTTGTAACAGACAACTTACAAGGTTGCTGTTTTGATCACGTTTGATCAGATATTTTGAGAATGCATCATTTTCATATTTATTGATACCTTTTTCGGTACCGATCCAAATTACATTTTTATAATCGCAGAGTAATGCTTTGATATTATTATTTGCTAAACCATCTTGTTCGGTGTACCAGTTGAATTTATTTTCGGTAAGCTTGCACAAGCCTTTATCGGTTGCTATCCACATACTTCCTTGTTTGTCTTGTGTAATAGCATTTACCTGGTTAGCAGGAAATCCTTTTGTCGTATTGTAATTTGTGAATTTATTACCATCGAATACACTTAATCCATTTGGTGTTCCTATCCAGATCTTGTCATTAGAGTCAATGTAGAGGCAATTGATCTGATCACTGATCAATCCATCTTTATTAGAGAAATTAATGAATGTTCCATCCGTCAGTTTGCTGATCCCTTTTGATGTTCCAAACCATAGGTTGCCTGATTTGTCTTTTACTACAGATGTGATGGAATTATCGATCAGTCCATTTTTATTGGAGTATCCGGTAAATTTTTTTCCATCAAATTTATTGATCCCGCTAATGGTCCCGATCCACATATTGCCTTTGTTATCCTCGTTGATACAGGTTACAAAGTGATTTAATAATCCTTCTTTAGGTGTGTAGTTCGTAAAATTAATCCCATCAAACTTGCTTAATCCACCGTAGCCACCACTCCATAAATTTCCTTTTGAATCCTGAAACAGTGCAGAGACATTGATGAAGGGCAACCCATCTTCAACGGAATAATTTCTAAAAAAAGCAGATTGAGCATAGCTGCCGGAAACAAAAAGAACCGCTAATAGAAAATGTAAAGTAATAAGAAATTGTTTGACCGGTCTAAACATTTGATAGATGTTTCCTCAAAGTTATTATTATTAATGATGAAACAAAAAATGCTACAATTTATTTTGTAGCATTTCAGTAGTCTGTTAATCTTTTTTGAGGAGTGAATCCCAGCCTTGTGCTGTAAGAGGATGTGATGTTCCTCCTTTGGTGATCAAATTCGCACCATCTTTTTTACTGGTCATGTGTCCAATAACAGTAATATCCGGATTTGCTTTTATTTTTGGGAAGTCACTTTGATCAATTGTAAATAATAATTCATAATCTTCTCCACCGCTTAGTGCGCAAACAGTTGGGTCGAGATTAAATTCACGGGCTGTGTTATAAGCAGCAGGATCGATAGGGATCTTATCCTCGTATAAATTACACCCTGTATTTGATTCTGTACATAGATGTAAAACCTCTGATGCTAATCCATCCGATACATCGATCATTGAAGTGGGTTTTACTTCTAATTTTTTTAATAATACAGGAATATCTTTTCTGGCTTCCGGTTTCAGTTGACGCTCTAAAATATAATCATTTCCCTCTAGATCAGGCTGTACTCCTGGACTTTCCATGAAGATCTGTTTTTCGCGCTCCAACAATTGTAAACCAACATATGCTGCACCAAGATCACCAGTCACGCAAAGCAGGTCACCTTCTTTTGCTCCATCTCTGTAAACAAGATCATTCTCATCGGCTTCGCCAATAGCAGTAATGCTGATCACTAGTCCGCTTTTGCTGGAAGTAGTATCTCCGCCTACAATATCCACTTTGTGTTTGTGGCAAGCCAGCATCATTCCGGCATATAGCTCTTCTAATGATTCTACTGAAAATCGATTGGAAACAGCAATAGATACTGTTATTTGAGTAGGAGTGGCATTCATGGCGTAAATGTCTGATACATTTACGGAGATGGCTTTAAATCCTAAATGCTTTAATGGCACATAAGATAAGTCAAAGTGAACGCCTTCTACCAACATATCGGTGGTTACCACTGTTTTCTTCCCTTTATGATCGATCACTGCAGCATCGTCACCAATACCTTTTGTGGTGCTTTCGTTTTTAATTTCAATGAATTGCGTAAGGTGCTTGATCAAACCAAACTCTCCTAATGAGCTCAATTCTGTTCTTCCGGTATTTTCTAGCATAGTTCTTTTTAGTTGCTGCAAAAGTACAATTAAATAAAAAAGGACGCGACCATTGATTTATCTTTAATTTTTATCGGTCGTCTTTTAAACAAAATTCATCTAATCCCTGTTAAAATATTTGGTGCAATACCATATTTTAGGTATTTTTGTATCTCATTTAGATTCAATCTAAATAAGAATAAGGTTTAATTAATTCATTTTCAAATATATACATTATGATTACGGTATCAGAGAATGCAAAGCAACATGCACTGGATCTTATGAAACAGGAAAATCGTCCGGAGGGAACCTTTATTCGTGTAGGAGTAGAAGGAGGCGGTTGTTCAGGTTTATCTTACAAGTTGGAATTCGACAATGTATCAAAAGAAGGAGACCAGGTCTTTGAAGATAAAGGAATTAAGATCGCAGTTGATAAAAAGAGCTTTTTGTACTTAGTGGGAACTGAGCTTGACTATACTGGCGGTTTAAACGGAAAAGGTTTTGTGTTCAATAACCCAAATGCTTCGCGTACCTGTGGTTGTGGAGAATCATTTAGCGTTTAATTATTATGGGAAACGAGATATTAGAGGAGCATATTAATAGCGACTATAAATACGGTTTTGTTACCGATATTGAAGCTGATAATGCACCTAAAGGATTAAATGAGGACATCATTCGTTTTATTTCAAAAAAGAAGAACGAACCGGAGTGGATGTTAGAGTATCGTTTAAAAGCATTTACTTATTGGAAAACATTAGAAGAACCTAATTGGGCACATGTATCTTATACGAAGCCCAACTTTCAGGATATCATTTATTATTCGGCACCAAAGCCTAAGAAAGAATTAAAGAGTTTAGATGAAGTTGATCCGGAATTATTAAAAACATTTGAAAAGCTTGGGATTTCTTTAGAAGAACAAAAGCGTTTGAGTGGTGTAGAAAGCAAGATCGCTGTAGATGCTGTAATTGATAGCGTTTCCGTTAAAACAACTTTCAAAGAAACATTATCCGAAAAAGGGATCATCTTCTGTTCTTTCAGCGAAGCCGTTCAAGAGCATCCAGATTTAGTAAAAAAATACATGGGAACAGTTGTTCCTCATACCGATAATTTTTATGCAGCATTGAATGCCGCTGTGTTTAGTGATGGCTCTTTCTGTTACATTCCAAGAGGTGTTCGTTGCCCGATGGAATTATCAACGTATTTCCGTATCAATGCATCGGGAACAGGGCAGTTTGAAAGAACACTTTTAATTGCGGATGAAGGCTCCTATGTAAGTTATTTGGAAGGTTGTACCGCTCCCATGCGTGATGAAAATCAATTGCATGCAGCTGTGGTAGAAATTGTAGCGCATAAAAATGCAGAAGTAAAATATAGTACCGTTCAAAACTGGTATCCCGGTGATAAAGATGGTAAAGGAGGAATCTTCAACTTTGTTACAAAAAGAGGAATTTGTTTAGAAGATAATTCAAAGATCTCCTGGACGCAGGTAGAAACAGGTTCTGCAGTAACATGGAAATATCCTTCCGTAATTCTTAAAGGAGACAATTCAATCGGTGAATTTTATTCGGTGGCTGTAACCAATAATTACCAGCAAGCCGATACAGGAACTAAAATGATGCACCTTGGTAAGAACACCAGAAGTACGATCATTTCAAAAGGAATTTCTGCAGGATTTAGTAATAACAGTTATAGAGGCTTGGTACGTATTGCAAAAGGCGCGAGTAATGCACGTAATTTTTCACAATGCGATAGTTTATTGATGGGTGATAAATGTGGAGCACATACCTTTCCTTATATTGAGATCAAAGATAAATCAGCAATTGTTGAACACGAAGCTACTACATCAAAGATCGGAGAAGATCAGATCTTCTATTGCAATCAACGAGGTATTGATACCGAGAAAGCAATTGGATTGATCGTGAATGGATATTGCAAAGAAGTATTGAATCAGTTACCAATGGAGTTTGCGGTTGAAGCACAGAAATTATTGGCCGTTAGTTTAGAAGGAAGTGTAGGATAAGAATATGCAATATGGAAGCAAAAATAGATAAGCTGTATTATGAATTTTGGAATGAGCATTATCCTGAAGTTGGTGGTGTAGAAAATGTTGGACATCTTCAGTGGAAGTTTAAATTATTTCCTTACGTAAGTGATCTATATTCAGGTGAATCACAATTTATAGAATGGGTAAAGGAAGATGAGGCAATGTTTGGAAATTCAATATTTTGTAAAGTGTTAGTTGGTCGAGAAGCAGACGCATTAGCTAATCGATTTTCCCTTTTTAGAGATTCAGGTGTTGAGGTAGATAGGGTTAGAACTGAGGATATGAACGAAGTGTTTTATTTCGTAGCTTATATATACACATTAGAACGAAGTAAAGTATATCAAGAGGCGAATCTCAGAAATTTAAAGAAGAGTTTAGGCTTATAATAAAAAAATATTATGTTATTAATCAAAAATTTACATGCCTCAATTGATGGCAAAGAGATCCTAAGAGGGATCAATCTAGAAGTAAAAGCGGGGGAAGTACATGCTATCATGGGACCGAATGGCTCAGGTAAAAGTACCTTGTCATCGGTATTGGCTGGTCGTGAAGAATACGAAGTAACAGCAGGTGAAGTTATTTTTAACGGGAAAGAATTATTAGAGCTTTCACCTGAAGACAGAGCTCGTGAAGGAGTGTTTTTGGCATTTCAATATCCAATTGAGATACCGGGTGTAAGTAATATTAATTTTTTGAAAACTGCACTGAATGAGATCAGAGCCTACAAAGGATTAGGTCCTATTGAAGCAAAAGAATTTTTGAAGTTGGTAAAAGAAAAACAAGCTTTGGTAGAATTGCAAGGAAGTTTAGCAAACCGTAGTGTAAATGAAGGATTCAGTGGTGGTGAGAAAAAAAGAAATGAGATCTTCCAAATGGCTATGTTAGAGCCTAAATTAGCAATATTGGATGAGACCGATAGTGGTTTGGATATTGATGCTTTGCGCATTGTTGCTAATGGTGTAAATAAGTTAAAATCACCTGATAATGCAACTATTGTTATCACACACTACCAACGTTTGTTGGATTATATCGTTCCTGATTTTGTGCATGTGTTGTATAAAGGACAAATTGTAAAATCCGGAACCAAAGAATTAGCATTGGAGTTGGAAGAAAAAGGATACGATTTTATTAAAGAGGAAGTTGGAGCATAAGATGGAAACGATTACAAAAACATCATTAAAGGATAAATTGATCGGTCAATACGAATTGGCGAAGCCATCTTTTGTTGGTGACGCAGCCATTCGTGAAATGGCGATCAATGCTTTTGCAGAACAAGGTTTGCCGGGACGAAAGCACGAAGAATATAAATATCTTAACTTCGAATTGATCTTAAAGGGAGATTATTCTTTTTCTCATTCACCTTCATTAGCAGCACAACAAATTCAGACGCTGTATCTTTTAAAAGATGCGTATGTTGCTGTATTTGTAAATGGACAATTCAATTCGAATTTGTCAAAACTTAATGATCTTCCGAAAGGCTTGATCATTTGTTCTTTGCCGGAAGCATTCGAAAAGCATAAAACAATTGTTGAGCAACATTATGCGAAACATGCAGATGTAAATGCCGATAATTTTATAGCATTGAATACTGCTTTGGCAAGCGATGGTTGTTTTGTTCATGTGGCGAAAGGCGCCATTATTGATAAACCGATACATCTCCTTTATATTTCAAGTGCGAATGAAAATTTGATCTTAAACACCAGAAATTTAGTAGTAGTTGAAGAAAATGCACAAGTAAAAATTGTTGAATCATTTGAGGTGAAGGATCTCACTTCAAAAGTTGTGACCAACGCAAGTTCTGAAATTGTAGTGATGTCGAATGCTATTGTTGATCACTATAAAATTCAGAATGAGAGTGAGCAATCGGTATTGGTTAATACGACACAGGTTTATCAGGAAAAGCAAAGCGTATTTTCTACAGTGAATTTCACCCTGAATGGTGGTGTAGTTCGTAATAATTTGAACATCGTATTAGGTGGGGAGTATATCGAGTCGCATTTGAATGGTTTGTATCTGACTAAAAATAATCAGCAGGTAGACAATCATACGCTGGTGGATCATCGTATGCCTAACTGTAATAGCAATGAATTATATAAAGGGATCATTGATGATAAGTCGGTAGCAACTTTCAACGGGAAGATCTATGTGCGCAAGGATGCTCAAAAGACAAATGCATTTCAATCGAATAAAAATATTCTTTTAAGTGATGATGGAACGATCAATACCAAACCTCAGCTAGAGATATATGCCGATGATGTAAAATGTTCGCATGGAACTTCAACCGGTAAATTAGATGAAGATCAAGTGTTCTATCTGAGGGCAAGAGGTTTGAGTGAAGCGAGTGCAAAAAAATTATTGATGCATGCTTTTGCCTCTGAGGTAGTGGGTACAGTAAAGATCGATGAATTAAAAGAGTATTTGGAGGCCGAGATCTCTGCGCGTTTCGAATAATGAATTCCAATAACTAATTCTATATTTGTGCCGCTGTTCGTTCAGCGGCATTTTTTATGTTAAGCAAAAATAAAAATCTATTATTACTTCACTTCATTGTTTTCATTTGGGGCTGGTCGCCTATTCTAGGCAAACTCATTAATATTGAAGGTATCTATGCCTATCAGTTGGTGTGGTTCAGAATGCTCATCACAGTGATCACTGTTGGGGTTTATTTAATAGCTATCAAACAAAGCATACGGCTCAAAAGGGAGGATGTTTTTAAATTAATTGGAATTGGTGCCATTATCGCATTCCACTGGTTTTGTTTTTATCATGCGATCAATGTTTCCAATGTATCTGTTACATTGGTTGCTTTTGCAACAGGAACACTTTTTACATCCATTGTTGAACCTATCTTTTACAAGCGTAAGATCATCCGTTATGAATTAGCATTCGGAATGGTAATTATAGGCGCTATTGCTATGATCTTTAAAGTAGAAACGCAATACACCTTAGGCATCATATTCGGGATACTTGCTGCGCTTACATCTTCATTTTTTACAGTGTTCAATGGTTTGTTGGTAAGAAGGATCCCTTCTTCTGTTATTGCCCTTTATGAATTAGGGGGCGGCTTTTTAGCATTAACTATTTATTTGCTAATTACCAATGAATTCTCTTCTGCTTTTTTTGATGTGAAGCCAATGGGAATCTTTTGGGTATCCGTTTTGTCTGTAATTGGTACAGCGTTCCCTTTTATTGCGAGCGTCAATCTAATGAAGAAGATCAGTCCTTATACAGTGACCTTAACAGTCAATCTGGAAACGATATACGGTATCATCATTGCCTACATCCTTTGGAAAAAAGATGAGGCAATGACTCCGGGATTTTATACAGGAACATTGATAATTCTTGCTGTGATCTTTGGAAACGGGTTGCTTAAGAATTACTTGAAAAAAGATCAGAATCTGTAAACGATAGACACATCGCTTAATATACCCGGAGAGCTAAAATCAAAAGAGTTAACCGTTCTTGTACTTTCTACATTGTTTTTTATCACTGTTATTTTATCTCTTGACAATACAGTATCGAATCCAACTTGGGCGGTGATCATCATCCTTTTTGTTATAGGATACCGGGCTCCGAAAAACGAGTGAAGTCCCGCAAATATAACCTCTGAACGACCTTGTGTTGTATAGGAAGGAAGTATGTCATCAAAATACCAGAATGTAGATCCTGTTGAAGTGGTATCGCTTTTTAAATTGTAATTTTCTTTGTATGATCTTTTATGATAGTATCCTGCTATGAGATCTGCTCCGTAGAAAAAGCCTAATTTCTTTTTCCCAAACCGTCTTTCATAACCAATATTCAAATGAGGTTTGAAATATTCGGATCTGAATTCTTTTTCAGTTATCAAAGAGTTATTTGGACTCTGAAAAATAGTGTCGTTTAAAAAAGTAGCAGGTTCTACAGCCGGTTTGAAATGATCCAATACAAAGCTAAAGCGTAAAGCAGATCGATCATTCAGAACTCTTTTGTATGATAAATTGTACCTATTATGGATGATACGTTCCTGTCCTATTGCGATTTTAATTAGCGGGATAGTATTAATGCCGATCTCATTTTTGGGAGTGTTTTCTTCTTTGGAGTGATCAGCTCTTTCTTGTGCTATTGAACTAAATGATAGTAGGATAAATAGCAACATTGTGTTTCTTTTCATTTCTATGATGTTTATTGGTTGAACAGCATAAGAAACAGCTGAATCCTAGAAATATTGTACTAAAAAACAAGCATTTAAATACAATAAAAAAACGTCTACTCAGGGAGTAGACGTTGGCATTTGAAAAGGTTGCTTATTAGAAAAATAAAAAGAGGTGCTATTATTAGCACCTCTTTTAGGATGTTGTTCAAGCTTATTTATTAATGATCATTTTCTTAGTACTAATAGCATCATTTGCTTTTAGTTGTAATAGATAGATTCCTTCTGCCAGGTTCTCTACATTTAATTCAATATTGTGAGTTCCTGCGTTTTTAGTGCTGTTTTCTAAAATCATCACTTTATTTCCTAAAAGATCGATGATCGACAATTCTACAGATGCATTTGTAGAAAGCGAATAATTAATGTTTGTAGAAGTGCTGAATGGATTTGGATAATTTTGCAATCCGGATATCAATTGATTTTCTTCTACTCCTGTGGATGCTCCTTGAACTACATTTAATGTAATTGCATTAGAAGATCTTCCTGCATATAAAGAATCACATTGTGTGGCAGTACATCCAACATTGTCTGTTACAGTTAGGCAAAGAACGTATGGACCTGTTCCTGCATATACATGTGTTGGATATTGTTGCGTTGAGGTGTTCCCATCGCCAAAATCCCAGAAGTATGTGTATTGAGCTCCATTTGAAGCATAGCTGTATGCGGTGTAATTATACATATTCGTTGAGTCTTGCACTAGGAAGAAACTTGCACTGCATGTAAGTCCTGCAGGATTGCCCACTACAACATAGTCGCAATAAGTGTTTGAGCAACTGGAAACAGTATCTGAAATAGTTAAGCAAACATAATATGTTCCATTTAAAGCATAAGTATGGCTATTGTTTCCTGCTGTAGTGCTAGTTGATCCATCACCGTAATCCCAAGTGTAAGTTATTGCACCAACCCCTGAAGAAAGATCTGTAAAGTTAGCTGTTGATCCACTAGTTGCAGCTGAAAAATAGGCTGCACAAGAAGCGCCAGAACCTTGACCTATTACTAATGTGTCACAAAATGTATCAGTACAACTGTTTGTTGCATCAAAAATGGTTAAGCAAACATTGTATACTCCTGAAGCCCCATATTGATGGGTAGGACTAGCCCCATTAGATGTTGTAGCTGTTGAGCCATCCCCGAAATCCCAAGTACAAACAAAATTAGCAGCTGCACTTGATTGATTCCAGAAGTAACCATAACCTGCAGAGTCGAATGCTACAAATGATGCATTACAGCCTCCTAAAGTGCCTCCATTATTAATAAAGATCGAGTCACAGAAGGTACTAAAACAACCAGCGATAGAATCCATAATAGTTAAGCATACTGAATACGATCCATTATTAAATGTTGCTGTTGGATTGTTTTGATAGCTGCTTGTTCCATTTCCAAAATCCCAATATGTATAATTATAAGTTCCTACACTGGTGTTAGAAAAGCTCATGGCGCCACTAGGGCCTGATGTGTATGTAAAACTTGCATTACATATTTGTGCATTTGCTGTAAAGCCCAAACTTAAAAGTGCTCCAACCATTAAACTTTTTGAAAGTTTAGATAAGTTGTTTTTTAGATTGTTGATTGTTGTTATCATGATTATTAGATTTTTAATTTCTGAGACAAAGTTGCGTTATGATTTTTTTCTGTACAATTCAAAATTCCAATTTCTTACTTATTCAATAGATTTATTGTTTAATGAATTTCCCATATCTGTGCTGGTTATTTTCAAGTTCGATATCCAATATATAGATCCCTTCAGATAAATTCTCTACGTTGATAATGCTTCCATTCAACTCAATGTTCAGGCTACAGCCTTTACTGTCGATCAGTCGGATGCTCTTTATTTTTTTATTCTCGATGGCATCGACCAATACGTGGTCTTTTGCTGGATTTGGGAATACTTTTAATGATGTATAGATATTGAGCTCATTTATTCCATTTGGATCGATAATATAAACGGAGTAGGTAAGCGAATCCGTAATTGTAGCATTAGTAGCGTATGGCCATACTACAATGATGTCAACGCCTGTTTTGTAACCTGTAGGAGATAAGTTGTAAACCGCAGTAAGAGCAAATGCTGCAGAATCTCCCGGGTTAATTAAAACTGTTGAATTTGAATTATATACATCAACGATATTATATCCTAGTAAAGAATCGTAAACGGAGGTGTATATCTCTAAAGAATCATTAAATATTGTGTTCCCTGTATTTTTTACATACACCGTATGCGAATGGCTACTACCACTAAAGACTGTATCTACTAAGTTAATAGGAGGAATCGGACTCATTCCGAGTGCTGTTGTTTGTGCATTGCTGGTGGCTGCTACAGCCATAAACAAAAAGAAAAAGATCTTTTTCATGTGTTTTAATTTTAAATGCTGATCAAATTTATTCAATATTATTCAGGAAGATTAATTATTTTTGATAAAATCTTACGTGTTCAAAATTTATATTTATGAATATTTTTCAGAATTTGATCGCTGTTTTAAACAAGGAAGAGATCCGGAATTTTAAACTCTTTATTAATCGGACAGAAAAAAAGGAGGATAGAAAGGATGAATTATTGTTTGATTATACCAAGCACCACCTGGAAGATTATAACGAAGAAAGGATCGCTAAACAATTGTATGGTGAAAGAGACAAGAATGCCTTTTACCGCCTAAAGAACCGTTTGGTGGAAGATATTGGTAAAAGTTTATTGCTTCAACATTCCAAAAGTTCTGACTTTAATCTGATCGCTAATCAAGTGTTGCTATCAAAAATTTTTGTTCAAAAAAGAAATTATAAGATCGCTGCCTATTATTTAGTGAAGGCCGAAAGAAAAGCGCTCGAAAAGGAATATGTCGATTGGCTGGATGTCATTTATACCGATTTCATAAAACTTTCACACGAAACATTGGATATCAATCCGGAAGATTATATCAATAAGCGAAAACAGAATAGGAACAAATTGGTGAAGCTGCAAGAGATCGATGATATATTGGCCGCATTGATCTATCGTATTAAAGTGTCGCAAAACTATTCCAGTAGCGATACTCAAGTGCTAGATCTACTACAAAAGACAGTAGATGAATTTTCTAAGAACAAAGAGGTGAGATCGAGTCCAGCTTTGCGTTTCAAGATCTACGACTCATTAAGTCGTATTCTCCTTCAGCAACAGAATTATCAAGCACTCGAAAAATATTTGATCAAGACCTATAAAGAATTTTCTAAGGAAAAACTATTTAATCAAGCCAATCATGATACCAAATTACAGTTGCTTACCTATTTGATCAATTCGCTTTTTAAAAATGGGAAACACGATGAATCTTTATCCTATGCGAATGTTTTATTAGAAGCAATGGATGAATATAGTGGTATGTTGAAAGATAAATACATGTTTTACTATTATAATTCTCTGGTGATCAACTATTCTGTGAAAAACAGCGATAGAGCCATTGAAATATTACTTGAGGCAAAAGAAAATTCAGTCATTCAAAAATTGCCTATGTATAACGTGTTTGTGTATTTGAATCTTTCTGTATTGTATTTTGGAAAACAGCGTTTTAAAGATGCTCTAAAAAATTTAGTGAAACCATTGTTGGAAGACGCCTATTCAAATTTGGATGAAGCATTTCGCTTAAAGTTGTCTGTATTTGAACTCATCATCCGTTTTGAGTTGGAAGATATTGATTACCTGGAAAGGAAAATTGATCGTGTAACAAAAGATTACAGGCAATTATTAAAACGCATAGAATACAAGCATCAGCATTCCATGATCGGATTGATCAAATCCATGGTTTTATCTGATAATTTCAAAAAAGATAAAAAGGTGCTTGTGCTTGCAAAAAAACTGATGGAGGAAACCATCCGAAATGAGTCGAATATTGTGAATTATGGCAACTGGATCAAAAACAAATTTTCATTATAAATGTTTTCTTTATTATAACTTTGCATAAATAATCGTTGAATGATAACTAATCTGTATTGTAATAGCTTAACCAGCTATTCCCGCTATAAATCGAGAGTTGTAACAATTGGTGATGTTCCCCTGGGTGGCGACAATCCAATAAGGATCCAGTCGATGACCACTACTGATACCATGGATACGATGGCAACTGTGGAGCAGAGCATCCGAATGATCGAGGCCGGTTGTGAATATGTGAGGATCACTGCACCAAGTTTAAAAGAAGCACAAAACCTGGAGAATATTAAAAATGAACTACGTAAGCGTGGATACAAAACGCCTTTGGTCGCAGATATTCATTTCACTCCGAATGCAGCTGAATTGGCAGCTAGAATTGTAGAGAAGGTTCGTGTGAATCCGGGAAATTATGCGGATAAAAAGAAGTTTGAAACAATTGATTATACTGATTCTGAGTATGTAGCTGAATTAGAAAGAATACGCGAACGATTTACACCTTTAGTTAAGATCTGTAAAGAGTACGGTACTGCTATGCGAATTGGGACCAATCATGGTTCTTTGAGTGATCGCATTTTGAGCAGATATGGCGACACACCGCTTGGTATGGTGGAAAGTGCCATGGAATTTTTACGTATAGCGGAGGAAAACAATTATTACAACATTGTTCTTTCCATGAAAGCGAGTAATACGCAAGTAATGGTGCAGGCGTATCGATTACTAGTGAAGACCATGCAGGAGAATAATATGAATTATCCTTTGCATTTGGGTGTAACAGAAGCTGGAGATGGAGAAGATGGACGAATCAAATCGGCTGTGGGGATTGGGACATTGCTGGAAGATGGTATTGGTGATACCATCCGTGTGTCATTAACGGAAGATCCTGAATTTGAAATTCCTGTCGCTAAAAACTTGGTTGAACGTTATTCAAATAGATCAAAACATACTTCCATTCCAGAGATACAAACATTGCCGTATGATCCCTATGATCATCAACGAAGAAAAACGTCTGAGGTAATTAATATTGGCTCAGGAAATGTTCCACGTGTTGTTGCTGATCTAAGTGCTAAGCAAAATATAACACCGGCTTCGTTTTTTGCATTTGGATACAACTACTCTGTCCCGATGGATAAATGGAATCTATCGGATATGGCCTGCGACTATATTTTTGTGGGCAACAATAAAGTTGATTTTCAAATTCCCGGAACATTAGGATTGATCTATGATCACCAGGTATGGCATACACTTGAAAATAAGATCAGAACGTATCCACTCTTTTCGTTAGTTGATTATCAACTTTCGAAGCATCGCTCTTCTGAATTAAACTTTGTTTCTGTTTCCATTGCTGATATCTCCAATTTAGATCTTTTAAAATTAGATGTAACAGTTGTTTTGGTTTTGGAAACAGATAACCAGCATGGTATGGCTGAGCAGAGAAGAGTGTTTGTTGAATTGATGAATAAAGGCATTTCTAATCCTGTGATCATTAAACGAACCTATAAAGAATTAGGTCCTGAAAAATTCCAATTGCAGGCATCAACCGATGTCGGTGCATTATTATTGGATGGTATGGGTGATGGTGTTTGGTTAAGGGCTGATGTGAATGACCAAATGATCAACTCAACCGCTTTTGGTATATTACAAGCTACACGGTCACGGATCTCTAAAACGGAATACATTTCTTGTCCGTCATGCGGCCGTACTTTATTTGATCTGCAAGAAACAACTGCGAAGATCAGAAAACGCACCGACCACTTGAAAGGTGTGAAGATCGGTATTATGGGTTGCATCGTAAATGGTCCGGGTGAGATGGCAGATGCTGATTATGGATATGTGGGAACAGGTGTTGGGAAAATCACACTCTACAAAGGAAGAGAAGTGGTTGAGCGAAACATTAATTCGGAAAAGGCTGTAGATGCGTTAGTAGAGTTGATCAAAAAACATGGAGACTGGGTTGAAAAGGAATCATAATTTTTCTTAAATTTGTTTGCTAAACAAAACAAACCCATGAAGAAAATTTTTACCTTTTTATCTGTTATTTCGTTTTTTCACTTAGGAGCTCAAACTCAAATTTCCAATGGAGGTTTTGAAAATTGGGATAATCCTAGTGCTTCTAATGCAGAACCCGTAGGCTTCAATTCTAATAAAACAGGATCTTCAACAGCGCAAATTGGTCCCCAGACTTGTTTCAGAGATGGATCTGTTGTTCATAGTGGGACATATGCTGTTCGCGTGGAAAGTGTACAAGTACCTATTATTGGAACAATTGTAAATGGAAACGTTACTACAGGTGTCGTTAATGCTCCTACTACCAATAAAGCGGATGGTTATATTGCAACTGTAAATTATAGCTCAGCTTCTGATATTAGAAGAATGCCATTTACGGCTCGTCCGGATAGTTTAGTGGGTTGGTACCGCTACACACAAGGTGGTGCTGCAGAGCGTGGAAAGATCGTTGCTTATTTGCATGTGGGAAATTATTACGATCCGGAAGCTGCCACAAGCTACCATCCTGATTCGTCTGTAAATAAAATTGCTTCAGCATTATTTTTAACTCCTATCGCTAATGTTGGAACATGGACTCGCTTTTCTATTCCATTTACTTATTATGATAGCCGCACACCTGCTTATATTATGATCAATATTACTTCTTCTAACGATCAGTTAACAACTGTTGCAGGAAGTAAATTGTGGGTGGATGATCTTGCTGTAGCATATAATCCTGCAACAAGCATTAATAATTTAGTAGTGAATCCACAAGCAGCAAAAGTATATTATTATGAAAATACGGTTTATGTTGATTTTGCTGTTAGAACAGAAGAAATGTCAACAATATCTATTTATGATGTTACCGGTAAACTGGTGAACACACAAAAGATCTCTAACAACAAACTAAATACGATCAATGTTTTTGGATTAAAAACAGGAATGTATTTGTATCAGATCACCGGAAATAGTTTTCAGAAATCCGGTAAATTCTTTGTAGAATAATAATTTTTAAATAATCAAGCCCTGACTTATGTACGTCAGGGCTTTTCTTTTTATATGTATTTAAAGCGAATCCTATTTGTTTTATTCATTGTATTACTAAGCAACTCGATTTCGATCGCTCAGCAAACCGGTATTTTAAAAGGCCAAGTTCGGGATGCCGTATCAAAAGAATTACTTCCCGGTGCCACTTTCCAATTATTAAGTAATCTGGCGAAAGGAACAGTGACTGATATTGATGGCAACTACTCAATGGTGCTTGATACAGGAGTTCATCAACTTGTTTGTAATTATATTGGTTATGTGCCTGATACCTTTTCAATACATATTGCTTCAAATGCCATAGCAGAGAAAAATATCCAATTAAAAGTTGTTGGTAAATTTTTAGAAACAATTGTTGTTTCATCGGGAAAGTTTGATCAAAAGCTCGAAGAGATGACCATATCCATGGAGGTGATCAAACCTGCATTGATCAATAATAAAAATACTACATCTGTTGAAACGGCATTGGAGCAGGTGCCGGGTTTAACCATCATTGATAATGATCCTCAAATAAGAGGTGGAAGTGGTTTTACATTTGGAGTAGGAAGTCGTGTTGCTATTGTGGTAGATGGAATCCCTCTTTTGAGCGGTGATGCCGGTCGACCTGAATGGAGTTATATCCCTGTTGAGAACATTGAGCAAATTGAGGTGATCAAAGGCGCTTCATCAGTATTATATGGTTCTTCCGCTTTAAGTGGTGTTATCAATGTTCGTTCTGCTTACCCTAGAAGTAAACCTAAAACAGTTATTAATTATTCTGTTGGAAATTATAGTGTACCTCCTTCTCCTGCAGAGAATTGGTACAACAAATCTTTGCCGGCATTTACTAACTTGAATTTTTTACATTCCCGCATTGTGAAAAATAATTTGGATGTAGTGATTGGTGCAAATGTGAATGTAGATCAAGGCTATATCGGGCCTCCACCTCCGGCTCCATATATGCCGGTCGATCTACAAAATGCTTTATTGATCACCGATTCAATTCCTACATTCTCAAATCAGGATATGTTGAAGATCAGAGGGCGGATGAATTTTAATTTGCGTTATCGTTCTAAAAAGATCACCGGACTTAATTTTGGGATCAATGGAAACGGAATGTTGAATAAAACGAACATGGTTTTTGCCTGGTACAACGACTCGTTAGGATTGTATAAAGGCTATCCTGGAGCGGTATTTTTAGAGGAGCAAAAGATCTTCAATTTGGATCCGTTTATTAAATATAATAATGGAAGAGGTGTGAGTCATAGTTTAACGACCCGGATATTCCATACCGATAATTTTATTACGAATAATCAATCAAACACAGGGACATTGTATTATGGGGAGTATCAGTTGCAACGGAATTTTAAAGATCTGGATTTTAATTTTACAGGCGGTGTTGTAGGAAGTATGGCCACTTCTTATTCGCAATTGTATGCTTCAAGTGGTACTCCGAATAATACAATTTCCAATGCTTCCGGGTATTTACAAGTAGATAAAAAGTTTTGGAATATTTTGAATATGAGCGGAGGATTCCGTTATGAATATTTTAAGATGAATACTCAGCAAAGTGTTGTTGCGCCAATCTTTAGAGCGGGAGCCAGTTTGCAATTGTTCAAGGGAACGTTTGTGCGTACATCCTACGGACAAGGCTTCAGGTATCCAACTATTACAGAGCGTTTCATATCTACAAAAGCAGGATTATTTGGTGTATTCCCGAATCCTGATCTAAAACCTGAAACCAGTAAAAGTTTTGAAGTGGGCTTGAAACAAGGCTTTAAGATCAAAGGTTTGATGGGTTATATTGATGTTGCCGGTTTCTATCAGAAATATGAAAATACCATCGAGTATCTGTTTGGAGTGTGGGATCCTGCTGTGTCTTTGGTAGGATTTAAATTTTTAAACACAGGCGATTCTCGTGTGCGAGGCGTAGATATGTCCATGGTATTATCAACCAATGAAAGCAATAAAAAGTTTGGTGTAACGGCTCTTTTGGGATACACTTATGTTGAACCGGTATCATTAACGCCTGATAGTATTTATGCTACTACAAAGTCTATTCAGCCGGGACAACCGGGGCAACAATTAAGCTATAAGAACAGCAGTATGGATACAACAGATAATATTCTAAAGTATCGCTTTAAGCACATGATCAAAGTCGACATTGAATTTAAATTGTTTACCAAGTTGGGCATTGGATTCAGCTACCGTTATTATAGCCGGATGCAAAATATTGATAAAGCATTTACTGAAATAGAGCAGTTGACGCACGATGCCTCTCCTTATCTGGCAGAGATCAAAGCTGTGGATTACTGGAAAACGCACGATGGGTTCCATATTTTTGATGCCCGTGCTAGTTTTCAAATGAACGAAAAACAAAAACTGTCTTTGATCTGTAATAATCTTTTGAATACCGACTATTCATTACGACCCTTAAAGATCGAATCGCCACGCACAATTGCCCTTCAATATGTACTTACGCTCTAATTCTAGTCTTCTATAATTAGTAAATGGTCTAAAAAAACCATTTTTAGGGTATCAGCTATCGGATTATTTAGTAAAATTGTATCCGATTTCAGTTTAATTGTCAACTAGCAAACTAAATACAGCAGAGAAAAACATGGCTCAAGGCAATAAAGTGCGCGATTATGCTATGTTTATGAAGTTTCGATTAGCATCCTTAGTGGTACTTTCGGCTGCTATTGGCTATGTTGCTGCAGTTGATGTATTCAGTTGGAGTAATATGGGTTGGTTGGTCTTGGGAGGCTTTTTGGTAACAGGAGCATCCAACGGGTTTAACCAGATCATTGAAAAAGACCTTGACAAATTGATGGACAGAACCATGAACCGTCCTCTGCCTCAGGGGAGAATGACAGTGACAGAAGGGATCATTCTTGCTTCATTTACCGGTATCATTGGAACAGCTATTTTATGGATATTCATGAATCCATTGAGCGGTATTTTAGGTTTCTTAGCACTCGTTCTCTATACATTTGTTTATACTCCATTAAAAAGAATAACACCCTTTGCTGTGTTTGTAGGAGCTTTCCCGGGAGCTATTCCTCCATTATTAGGATGTGTGGCTGCTACCTCTGGATTTGGTGAGATTCCATTATTAGGTTGGATCCTGTTTGTAGGACAATTTATGTGGCAATTTCCTCATTTTTGGGCCATTGCATGGGTGTTGGATGACGATTATAAAAAAGCAGGTTTTAAAATGTTGCCTTCTGCCGGTGGTAGAGATAAGGGAAGTGCTTTCCAGATATTGGTGTATACCTTGTTTTTATATCCGATCAGCCTTTTGCCGGTTATGTTCCACTATTCAGGAACAGCTTCAGCTTTTGTCATTTCAGCTTGCAGTCTTTACTTTTTATATCAAGCTTACCAGTTATATAAGGAATGTACCATTGAAGCTGCCCGCAGACTGATGTTCGGCTCATTTATTTATTTGCCCTTGGTTCAGCTGGCGGTTATGATTGGAAAATAGAATTATGATGGAAGAAACAATGTCAATTCAGGAAGAAAAAAAGATCACCCGCGAAAAGGTGGCAAAGCCAATGTTGTATGTGGGAATGATAGGCATGGTCATGATCTTTGCATCTTTAACAAGTGCCTATATTGTCCGCCAAAAAAAGGGCGATTGGATGCAGTTTGATCTGCCTCAAATGTTCTACATTAGTACTGCTATTATTATAATAAGCAGTGTTTCAATGAATTGGACATTATCGGCTGCCAAAAAGAACGATTTTAAATCGATCAAATTAGGAGCGTTGATCACTCTTTTATTGGGTTTAGCCTTTGTCGTTACTCAGTTTCAGGCTTGGGGAGCACTGGTAGATCAAAAGGTGTTTTTTGCAGGAAAATACAGTAATGCTTCGGGCTCTTTCTTATATGTGCTTACAGGGCTCCACTTGCTGCATTTGGCTGGTGGAATTATTTCCATTTTCGTAGTTTGGATTAAATCTATACAACAAAAGTATAACTCCGAAAACCTTTTAGGGATAAGGCTTTGTGCAATTTTTTGGCACTTTTTAGATCTTTTGTGGATTTATTTATTCGTATTTTTATTATTTCAGCGTTGAAATTTCAAGTAAAATTTGCATATTAGCACCCGAAAATTTAGTTAAAAAAATATAATTTTAGTAAAAAAGTATGGCAAGTCACGCAGTAGAAACAGAAACAGGCTCTCCTTGGAGTGGTGGAAAATCACCATTTGGCGTTAGTTACGGAAAAATGATGATGTGGTTTTTCCTTGTATCCGATGCATTAACATTCTCCGGATTACTGGCAGCATATGGCTTTATGCGTCATAAACATCCTGAAGTATGGCCTAACCCGGGCGATGTGTTTACACACTTCCCATTTTATGATGGACACATTCCATTGGCTTACGTAGGTTTGATGACCTTGATCCTGATCATGTCATCCGTTACAATGGTATTAGCTGTTGAGGCTGGTCATAGAAACGATAAAAGAAAAGTTATTATCTGGATGTTGTTGACCATTATTGGCGGTGCAATGTTCGTTGGTTCTCAAGCTTGGGAGTGGTATCATTTCATTGTTGGAACTGACCATGGTGCTGTTCGTAGTGTGTTTGAAAATGGTGAATGGGTAGAAAAAACCATCTATGGTGCGAATATGACCGTAAACGAGTATGGTTTACCTGTATTTGCCAATTTCTTCTTCTTCATTACCGGTTTCCACGGTTTCCACGTATTCAGTGGTGTTATCATCAACATTATTATTTTTATCAATGTTGTGAACGGAACTTACGAAAAGCGTGGTCACTACGAAATGGTTGAAAAAACAGGTTTATACTGGCACTTTGTGGATTTAGTATGGGTGTTCGTATTTACATTCTTCTACCTATTGTAACAGAAAAAGTTTTAAATTTAATAGCATATATACATTATGGAATTTCACGATAACTACCCACAGTATGAGCTAATGGCTCATCATAGCGAAGAAGAAGGCAAGAAAAAGCGCAGAAAATTATGGAATGTTTTCTGGATCATGCTTGGTGTTACCATTGTTGAGTTGATCATTGGTTTCAAAGCTGACCAATGGCATTTGTTGAATGAAGACAGAACTTCTTCTTCTACATTGAAAGTTATTTTCATCGGTTTAACCATTGTTAAAGCATTTTACATTGTAATGAGCTTCATGCACTTGGGCGATGAGAAGAAATGGTTGAAATATTCTGTTTTGGTTCCTTATATCGTATTCATCCTTTATTTAGTATACATTATTGTTGGTGAGTCTACTTACAGTAAAGAACATAAAGAAAAAATGGATGAGTTGATCGTTAAACAAAAGATCGAATTGAATGAGGCGGCTAAGCATGGTGGTCACGGAGCTCCTGCATCACACGATGCTCATAGCGAAGGTGAAAAACCTGCTGAAGAAGCCCATCACTAAAAAGATATTTTAATATGTTAAAATGGCTCGCAAACTTTTGCGAGCCATTTTTGTTTGTACTTTTGCGGGGCAAATGATCGCCTCGACAAAATGAAGAAAAAGATAATCATACTATTATTCCTGCTTACATTCCCTTCTGTATTTTACGTACTGTTGACAACCGGGAAACATAATTTTATACATCTTCCTTACTTTGGAGTAAAAGAATTGGCTCCCAATGGAAAGGATACAATATACCATTCGATTAAACCATTCAGTTTTGTTAATCAGGATGGGAAAACAATAACAGATAAAGATTACGAAGGAAAGATCTATGTAGCAGATTATTTTTTTGCTACTTGCCAAACCATTTGCCCGAAAATGGCAACAGAGCTTCAGCGTGTACAAGATAAATTTGCATATACAAAAGGATTGGTTCAGATCTTATCACATACTGTTAATCCGGAGAATGATTCTGTCCCTGTTCTGAAAACTTATTCAAACATGGTACATGCTGATAATACGATCTGGAATTTTGTGACAGGAGATAAGAAACAATTATATGCAATGGCTCGTGAATCTTATCTTGTGAATGCGATGGAAGGAGATGGTGGTCCGGATGATTTTATTCATAGTGAATTTTTTATTCTGGTGGATAAAGAGAAACATATCCGGGGGATTTATGATGGAACCGACATCAAGGCCGTGAATGAGTTGCTGGATGATATTAAAGTGTTGATAGCTGAGTATACGATCAAAGAAAACAAAGAGAAAAATAAAAGAATAAAGTAATATGCTGAATAACGATAAATTGGTTTTTAGAATTGTAATGGCACTTTCACTGGTAGTGTTTGTGGCGGTCATTATCTTAAATAAAAAGATCCTTCCGGTGCCCGAAGTCATTCCTTCTTTTGTTTACAAGTTGCCAAAATTGAATGCTTTGATCAACGGAACCTGCAGTTTGTTGTTATTGTTGTCGCTATACTTTATCAAGCAGAAAAACATTGAATTACATAAGAAATTAAACATCATTACTTTTTGTTTGTCGGCCGTTTTCTTATTGTCATACATAACCTATCATTGGATGGCAGAAGAAACAACATTCCCGGCTGATAACAGCTTACGTCCATTGTATTTAACAATCCTGATCAGTCATATTATATTAGCAGCCTTGGTATTGCCCTTGATCTTGTTGTCTTTTCAAAAAGGGCTACAGAATAATGTAGAGAAGCATCGCAAACTGGTTCGTTTTGCCTTCCCAATTTGGTTGTATGTAACCATTACGGGAGTGGTTGTTTATCTAATGATATCGCCTTATTACGTTCATTAATGATTTCTATCAGTATCTAATTAGATTCATACTTTTTGAGTAAATTTGCAGTGTATTGAAAACAAAGAAGATCATATCCTTATTTTTAATTTTTGCTTTTATCATTCTGAGCAAAGTAAGCTCTTTTGCTCAATGCTCCATGTGTAAAGCTACAGCAGAAAGCGATCTGGATGGTGGTGGTTCCATCGCCAATGGATTGAATACGGGTATTTTGTACTTAATGGCAGTTCCGTATATAATTTTAATGCTTGGAGCGTATTTCTTTTTTAAGAAACCCATCGATGCCAAGATCAAAGCCTGGAAGCAAAAACATTTTTCGGCAAAATCATCTAATTAAATTAGTTTTATTACCTTTGTATCAGTTCTTTAGATACTTATCCAGAAAGGTGGAGGGATAGCGCCCTATGAAACCTTGACAACCCTGATTAATTTTAAAATTATTTAGAAGGTGTCAATTCGCATTCGCCCATGGCGAAATAGATAAGTCAGAAATAAATAATTGAAACGATTCAAAATCACATAATTTATCTCCTCTGACTGTAAACGTTAGAGGAGTTTTTTTTTTACTTATGGTCGACATAAAAAAAGAATTAGAAAAAAGAGTATTGGTAATTGATGGTGCAATGGGGACCATGATCCAGCAATATAAGCTGGAAGAAAAGGATTACCGTGGAAAACGTTTTGCCGATTGGCATAAGGATCTGCAAGGGAATAACGACCTTTTGTCGATTACCCAACCGCAGATCATTAAAGCCATTCACAAAGAATATTTGAAGGCCGATGCTGATATCATTGAAACAAATACTTTCAGCGATACCAGTGTGGCTATGGCGGATTACGATATGCAGGAATTGGTGTATGAGTTGAATTACGAATCAGCTAAGATCGCTAAAGAGGCTATACAAGAATTTTATAAGGAATTTCCCGATCAAGCGAATGTCCCAAAATTTGTTGCCGGTGCTATCGGACCAACTAACCGTACGCTATCATTGTCACCGAATGTAAATGATCCCGGATTTCGTGCTATTACATTTGATGAATTAGTGGAGGCTTATGCTGAACAAGTGAAAGGATTGATCGATGGGGGAGCTGATCTATTGTTGATCGAAACCATCTTTGACACCTTAAATGCAAAAGCCGCATTATTCGCTATTCAAAATTATTGCAAAAAGATAAATAAGAAAATGCCGGTGATGGTATCAGGAACAATTACTGATGCCAGTGGTAGAACATTGTCAGGACAAACAACTGAAGCATTTTTAAATTCGGTATCACACGTAGATCTGTTAAGTGTTGGTTTGAATTGTGCCTTGGGTGCAAAAGATATGCGCCCTTATCTGGAAGAACTGGCAACAAAGGCTCCTTTCTTCGTAAGTGCTTATCCGAATGCCGGCTTGCCAAATCAATTTGGCGAGTATGATCAGGATGCTCATGAAATGGGACATCAGATCGAAGATTTTTTGAAAGCAGGCTTTTTAAATATTGTGGGCGGTTGTTGTGGAACTACTCCTGCACATATTAAACGTATTGCAGAGCTTGCCAAAGTGAGTGCTCCGAGAAAAAAGCCGCAACCGGATACGTTAATGCATTTGAGCGGACTAGAGCCGGTAACGCTTCGTCCTGAAAGTAATTTTATGAATGTGGGGGAACGTACTAATGTTACAGGCTCTAAAAAATTCTTACGATTGATCAAAGAGGAGAATTATGAAGAAGCCTTGTCCATTGCACGTGAACAAGTAGAAGGGGGAGCACAGGTAATTGATGTGAACATGGATGAGGGGATGTTGGATAGCGAAGCATGTATGACCCGCTTCTTGAATTTGATCGCATCAGAGCCTGATATTGCACGTGTGCCCATCATGATCGATTCCAGTAAATGGACAGTGATCGAAGCGGGACTAAAATGTGTTCAAGGAAAAGCAATCGTTAATTCGATCTCATTAAAAGAAGGAGAAGAAAAATTCATTGAGCAGGCAGAAAAAGTAAAACAATATGGTGCAGCCGTTATTGTTATGGCTTTTGATGAAGTAGGACAAGCTGATACATTGCAACGCAGGATCGATATTTGTAAGCGCGCATATGATATTCTTGTATCAAAGGTGAATTTCCCTCCACAGGATATTATTTTCGATCCGAATATTTTCCCTGTAGCAACAGGTATGGAGGAGCATCGTTTGAATGCACTTGACTTTTTTAATGCTACTAAATGGATCAAAGAAAATCTGCCACATGCAAAAGTAAGTGGCGGTGTAAGTAATGTGTCTTTTTCTTTCCGTGGAAATGATCATGTGCGTGAAGCCATTCATTCGGCTTTCTTGTATCATGCTGTAAAGAATGGAATGGATATGGGAATTGTTAATCCATCACAATTGGTGGTGTATGATGATATTGATAAGCATTTGCTGGAGTTGATAGAGGATGTGTTGTTAAACAGAAGAGATGATGCAACAGAGCGATTGGTAGAACATGCAGAGTCATTGAAAGGTATAACGAAAGAAAAAACAGAAAAAGATGAAGAGTGGAGAAAAGGTTCTGTTGAAGAACGTTTGAGTTATGCTTTGGTAAAAGGAATTGCAGAATATATTGATGCAGATACAGAAGAAGCCCGTCATAAATTAGGACGACCATTACATGTAATTGAAGGGCCATTGATGGCAGGAATGAATGTAGTAGGTGATCTGTTTGGTGCCGGTAAAATGTTCTTGCCACAGGTAGTGAAGAGTGCCCGTGTAATGAAAAAAGCGGTAGCCTATTTAGAACCATATTTGCTGGAAGAAAAGGAAGCTAATAAAAAAGCAGGAATTGTTGGAGATGGAAGAACAAATGCCGGGAAGATCCTTTTGGCAACGGTTAAAGGAGATGTGCACGATATCGGAAAGAACATTGTAGGAGTTGTGTTAGCATGTAATAATTATGAGATCATCGATCTGGGCGTAATGGTTTCCTGTGATAAGATCCTGGAAGAAGCAAAGAAACACAATGTGGATGTTATTGGATTGAGCGGATTGATCACACCTTCCCTTGACGAGATGGTACACGTTGCAAAAGAGATGGAACGATTGGGTTTTAAAATTCCTTTACTGATAGGTGGAGCAACAACTTCTAAGGTGCATACTGCTGTAAAGATCGCACAAAATTATTCCGGAGCCGTTGTGCATGTGAATGATGCAAGTAAATCGGTTCCTGTTGCAAGTAGTTTGATATCGGAAGAATTGCGTGATGCATTTATGCAGGAAGTAAATAAAGATTATGAGCGTGTGCGAGAGCAAAATAAGAATGCACAATCACAAAATAAATTCATTTCCATTGAAGAAGCGCGTAACAATAAGTTCCCAATCGACTGGAAAAATGCAAATATTGTGACGCCATCATTTATTGGAAATAAAGTGTTTACGGATTATGATCTAAATGAAATTGCCGCATACATTGATTGGACACCTTTCTTTCACAGTTGGGAATTAAAAGGATCCTATCCTAAGATCCTGAATGATCCGGAACGTGGAACAGAAGCGAAAAAGCTATTTGATGATGCTCAGAAAATGCTGAAGCAGATCATTGCTGAAAAATGGCTGAAAGCGAATGCAGTGATCGGAATATATCCGGCTAAAGCAAATGGAGACGATATAGATGTGTATGCGAATGATCAAAAGCTAACTACATTTCATACCATTCGTCAGCAAACAAAAAAACCGGCAGGGCAATATAATATAGCATTGTCTGATTTTGTTTCTCCTGCTGTGGAGGATTATATTGGAGCATTTGCTCTTACAACGGGAATCGGTATTGATGAGCACGTGACTCGTTTTGAAAAGGATCATGATGATTATTCAGCTATTTTGTTGAAGGCCTTAGCTGATCGATTGGCAGAGGCTTTTGCAGAGTTGATGCATAAAAAAGTACGTAAAGAGTTTTGGGGATATGCAAAAGATGAAAATTTGGCTAATGAAGAATTGATAAAAGAGGAGTATGCCGGAATCCGTCCTGCCCCCGGTTACCCTGCTCAGCCTGATCATACCGAAAAGCCGATCATCTGGAAATTATTGGATGTAGAAAAGAATACGGGAATGATACTAACAGAGAGTATGGCAATGGTTCCGACTGCGGCTGTAAGTGGTTTGTATTTTGCGCATCCCGACTCGCATTATTTCGGAGTTGGAAAAATTCAGAAAGATCAGGTGGAAGATTATGCCAAGAGAAAAGGCATGTCATTAGAGAAAGCGGAACGTTGGCTTGGACCTAATTTGGCTTACTAATTGTATCTTTGTGGTATGCGAAATATATTCATCCTTCTATCATTTTTGTTTTTGCAGCAGATCGCTTTTTCACAAAGCAATGCAAAGAATAAAGCGAAGTTCCCAAAATATCAAGCTGTGGGAACATTTCATAATGGATTAGCAAAAGTAAAGTTCAATAATAAATGGGGCTTTATTGATACATTAGGAGTTGAAGTTATTCCGCCACGTTATCATGAAGTGGGTGATTTTAATGATGGATTAGCCCGTGTTCGTGTGAACGAAAAATGGGGAATGGTAGATACACAAGGGAATGTGATCATTAAGCCAACATTTGAATGGATCTACGATTTTGAAGGAGACCGGGCAAAAGTCTTGCTGGATAACAAAACATATTATATGAACCGTAAAGGTCAGCGGGTTGAATAAAAAGATCCCCTTTCAAAATGAAAGGGGGTCTTTTATTTAGAGTTTATTCAAGGTTGTACTTTCTATGGTTTTTGCAGCCAATTCTATTCTGTTTAGGTTGAAGATCACCAGTGGAATAGGAAGTTTTACAAAGGTTGCTTGCTCCCAAGGAATTACTTCTCCATATACAGTGATCTGAACTGTATTTAATGTGCTTAGATCAATGTTGGGGTTGATAGAACGTATTTCACTTTTGAACTGTTCTATCTGTTCTTTCAATTTAGAAGAATTAAATTGATCTCCGCCTTCGGTTATGGATTGAATGATCGTACTTCCCCCACTGCCTCTCAATGCATCAATTGAAATATTTTGTGCATCCGCTTTGGAGATATTTTCAGTTGCAGCTATGAGGTTAGTTCGCATGGACGAAATGTATTCCGATAGTGTATTTCCGGCTTTTTCAAGTTTTCCCGCTTTCTCTATTTTGCTTTGTGAAACAGATCCCGTGTCCTTTTTGATCAGCTCATAGGTTTTACTATTCTCTGATTTTATAAAGTTTAGCAAGTCCTGATTTTCAGTTACTCCTCTCCAGAAACTGTCAGAGACTTCTTTTGTTAGCCCTGTTCCTGATTCTACAATAAATAGCCCCGCTCCGGCAATGATCAAAATAATGGTTGCAGTTGCATTTATTTTGTTGGTAGTGTTTTTATAAACACTAAGCAGATAAACAGGTAAGTATCCTAATACAAGTAAAGCGCAGCCTGTTACAGTCAACATCCTTGCTCCTGGCCAATGCATGATCCTGAATAACACACCACTTGATATTGCGATGGCAGATACAAATGCAATTATGCTAAGTAAGATGCTTCGATTACTTTCGGCCGTAGATTTGAATTTTAAAATAAATAATAATGGCAGACATAAAACAGTTAGAAAAAACACCCCGGTTACCATCATTATAGAAGCTCCGGGCCAATGGTTAAATTTAAAGATCGCTCCGGACAGTATCAATAATGATGATACATATCCTGATATTTTCATAGTTGAGTTCATAATGTAATAATGTTTAAATGTTAGAAGTCGATTTGTTTCGAGTTGTATCTCTTTGAGTCCTTTCTCACCAAAGCGAGTTAGTACATCCAGATATACAGTATCGAAGTTCCTGTATTCATCGAGTTCATTCTCAATTAAACAGCATATATGATCCAGCAGATCGATACTCAGATCAGGAGAAGTGATTCCCCTGATCTTAATATCATTTTCAATAAAGGCAATTTGTTCTTCTGTTAAACTAAACATAATTAACGCCCGGTTTTAGATCGAGTAAAATATTCATGGTGTTCATGAAATCGGCAAACTCATACAGCTTTTCTTTCGCACGCTCATTTCCGGTTTGAGTGAGTGAATAGTATTTCCGTACACGTTTACCAATGTTAACTGTCTCTGTTGTTACTACGCCTTCTGCTTCCAGCTGATGAAGCAAAGGGTAAAGAGCTCCTTCTGTAATAACAATTTTAGAATCAGTCAACTCTTTTACTTTTTGAGTGATCTCATATCCGTACATTTTTTCTGTTTCGGATAATAACTTTAAAACAATGGTTTTTAAAGTGCCTTTTATTAACTCTGATGAATACATAGGACAAATATACATAAGAATATTATGTATATGCAAATTATGTATTTGCATTTTTCATAATTTATTAATAATCAGACTATTAAATTTTAATGAAAAGACAGAATTTGGGTTAGATCAAATAAAAAAGGCTGAATTTTCGTTCAGCCTTTTGTTTTATTTACCCCAATTTTCAATTTCATCTTTTGTCCAAAGTTCAGGGAAAAAGATCCTTCTTTGATATGATGGGTGAAGGTATTTTTGCCATTCGCTTCCGCCTGTTGCTGCTTTGTTTTCTCCTTTAGAGTTCAAATAGTACTCAGCTGTTTTTAGATGTGCCAATGGCCAAACGATGTTATAGGTCACATCAAAGTTTCTTAATGCTTGTTTTAAAGCAATTGCTTTTTCATCACTGGCATTCAATTTCAAGAAACGATTATAGATATTTCTTCCTTTGTATTTATGAGCAGTAGCTTTTAGGCTATCGATATAACGATCCTCAAATTGGGAGAGTGTTAATGTTTTTTTCCCTGTTTTATGATCTAATCCTGCATCTTTCCAATATAGATTATCAAATAAATAATTCATATCAGTATCCGCATTCACTTGTGGTTTCACTCTGCTGTTCACTAATAAATGTACATCGGTACAGTACAACTCAATGAATCTGAATTGTGCCGACTGGAATCCACTTGCAGGAGCTAAAGTTAAGCGGAATTGATTATACTGGTCATAATCCATTCCTTCGCGCATTACTGAGAACGATTCAGTTAGAATGCCTGCATACCTGTTGATACGATCGATCTTATTCGCGAAAACAGCAGTGTCAATATTTTCATTATCTACAATTTGTTTGATCTCATGTGTGATCAGCTTTAATAACAATTCAGTTACCTGGTGGTACATGATGAATATAGGCTCATCACTGAACTCTGTTCTTGGTTTTTGCAATGATAGAAGTGTATCAACTTCTACATAATCCCAATAGTTTATCAGTTTACTATGAAACAAACCTTTCAAGTATGTGTTGGGATCTTGTCCCATATTTCTATACTTTTCTTCAATTGCTTTAATGATATCGTTATCCATCTCCTTTAATTTTACCCGAAGATAGCAGGTGTTTTTAAATAATCGTAATGATAAATATCATTTTTTGCTTTTTTAAGCATTACTCCTCAAAATGTATAAGAGTTAGCAGGCTTTTCGAGAGTTGTAATATTCGTACATTTTCAGTACTATTGTCCTTGATACTCCAAAGAATCTATGCTGACGAAATATTGGGAATTTATTTCAAATTTGGGAATTGATAGTACGATTAATCGTGATAATATCAAACGGTTGAAACTTACTAATCAATTGATCCTGATCTCAGTTATA
Source organism: Bacteroidota bacterium (assembly GCA_017303895.1). Classification (GTDB taxonomy): domain Bacteria; phylum Bacteroidota; class Bacteroidia; order 2-12-FULL-35-15; family 2-12-FULL-35-15; genus 2-12-FULL-35-15. The sequence continues at coordinate 781,647 of JAFLBF010000001.1, forward strand.
TTGACAATTATATACGTTTTTATTTATTCGTATCTAAATCTAGGCAAAATCGTTTACATAGAAATAGGTTCCACCTTATTTTATGCATCGCTGCTGTTTTTTTCGTTTTTTAAGTATTACCGGATTGCCCGCTTTCTATTTGTAGTTGCATTAAATATTCAGATGTATTTTTTAGCACTAAGCTTGGGCACCGAATCGCAGGTTCAGCTTTTGTTTATTCCCATAGCAGCTGTCCCTGTTGTGTTGTTCCGTCTCAAAAACATCCGCTCCATATCATTTTTGGTTTTATTAAGCATTGGTTTGCTTATATCACTTTACATGTACAATTTCAACAATTTCTTTTTTGTTGAAATAGATTATGCCCTGGTATTGAAGTTGAGAGTCATTTTTTTGATCACATCTGTGATATGCGAAGTGATCGTTATTTATTCCATTGTGAAAAATTATGAAACGAGCGAATATAAATTGGGTCGCTCCAATGAATTGCTTCAATATCAATTCCAATCGATGTTCGATAATTCGTCTGATGCTTTGTTTTTGGTAGATTGGAAAACAAGGATGGTGATAAAAGCGAATAAGAGAGCTATTGAAATGTTTGAAATGGAGCGGGAGCAAGATTTTTTTGACAGACAAGCAGATGATTTTCATGCGCATCAGTTAAGTGCTAAAGATCAGGAAGAAATGAGTGCAGCGCTTCTCAAAAAAGGTTTCTATGACGGTGAGGTATTATACAAAACGAATTTGGGGAGAGAGTTTTGGGGAGCGTTGGCTGTCCGTTTGATCTATATTGGAGGCAAAGCTTTTCAATCGGTGCGTGTTACAGATATCTCTGAACGAAAAAAAGCAGAGCAATACACCAAGGCTGCTTTACAGGAAAAAGAAATTTTGTTGGCAGAGATTCACCACCGTGTAAAGAATAATATGGCAGTTATTAGTGGTCTGATCGGTTTGCAATCCAATTATGTGGAAGATGAAAAAGCGAAGGAGTTATTCGAAGAAAGCCGTAATCGCATTCATTCGATGGCCTTGATCCATGACAAACTCTATCAGCATGAAACATTTGCCAAGATCGAATTCTGTGCATATATCAACGATCTGGTTGACCATATCAAAGGTTCCTACAATGCTACAGAAGCAGATGTTTCGTTTAACATTACGTGTAATGATATATTTTTGAATATTCAGCAGGCGGTTCCTTGTGGATTGGTTTTAAACGAACTGATCTCCAATTCATTTAAACACGCTTTCAAAGGAAGAAAAGAAGGAGAAATAAAAATTGTTTGTACCAAGATGGGCGAAAAGTTTACGATGATGGTAAGCGATAATGGTGTGGGATATGATGCGGATAAAGCTTTGAAAGAATCGAATTCATTAGGATTGACATTGATCAATGCTTTGATTGAACAGATTAACGGTACAGTAAAAACTGCGAATCATACAGGAACTACTTATTACATTTCTTTTGAAGGATAAAATGAAAAAAATACTAATAGTAGAAGATGAAGCCATCGTGGCGATGGAAAATAGGATGAATCTGACAAAATCAGGTTATCAGGTTGTTGGTATTATTTCTTCTGCTGAAGATGTAATGACTAAATTTATTGAAACAACACCTGATATTATATTAATGGATATAAAGTTGAAAGGAAATATGACAGGTATTGAAGTTGTGAAATTAATTCGTGAAAAAAGCAATGTTCCTGTTCTTTTTTTAACAGGCAATTCCGACAATCGAACTCAGTTGATGATGAAAGAGATATCCAACTCTTCTTTTCTTTTAAAACCTGTTCTAACGGGCGATCTGACCTCTACTATAAAACAATTGCTTCAATCAAACGCTTCTATTTAGGATCATGAGCCAGGAATTGAGTCGATTGAATGAACTTCGCCACTTATTGAAGATCGAACGCGATGAGGACTTTCGTAACTACAAAGAACACTTCTCACGAAATAATATCAATTATCGAAAACAGAATGGTGTTACCTGGTATCCCATCGTTATTAGTAATGTAGAGATAGGACTAGGAGAATACCTGATCATTGAGGTGGAGCGCACAACGAATCATAATGAGCCACATCAATTTTCGGGTGGAAAGATAGCAGCATTGTTTTCCAATGCACAACCCGATGCAACACCCATCAACGGAACCATCAAAGTGATCAATCAAAATAAATTACGGTTATCACTTACAATTGACGATCTGCCTGATTGGTGTGATGATGGGAAGTTGGGGATCAATTTACTATTTGATGAAACCAGCTATAAGGAGATGGATATTGCATTGGAGAAAGTGATCAATGCAAAAAATAATCGTTTGGCACATTTGAGAGATGTGATGTATGGTTTAAAATTACCCGAGTTTGAAAAACCCAACGAGCTGTTACATGTAACCGGATTGAATCAATCTCAAAATGAAGCTGTAAAAAAGATCTTGTCAGCAAGAGATATCGCAATCATTCATGGCCCGCCAGGAACAGGAAAAACTACTACGCTTGTTCAGGCGATCAGACAAACACTAATGACAGAGAAACAAGTGTTGGTTTGCAGTCCAAGTAATACAGCTGTTGATCTTTTAACTGAAAAATTACATCGTGAAGGAATAAGTGTATTGCGTTTGGGAAATCCGGCACGGATCTCAGATGATGTGTTAAGTAATACACTGGATGCAAAAATTGCGGCTCATGAATCATACAAGGATCTGAAAAGCTACCGAAAAACGGCTGATGAATATTTCAGAATGGCAGGAAAATACAAGCGTAACTTTGGAAAAGCAGAGCGGGAGCAACGTCAGCTATTGTATGTTGAAGCCAGAAAGATCTTACAGGAAGCAAAACAATTGGAAGATTTTATTTTGTATGAACAGTTCGATAAAACACAAGTGATTGCTTGTACGCCTGTTGTGTCTTCCAATCGGATGATGCGTGATAGACAATTTAGTACAGTGTTTATTGACGAAGCAGCACAGGCGCTTGAGCCGATGTGCTGGATCCCGATCAGTAGAAGCGAGCGTGTTGTTTTTGCGGGAGACCATTTTCAATTACCACCCACTGTTAAATCAAAAGAGGCGGAACAAAAGGGGTTAAAAGAAACATTGATGGAAAGATGCATGCAGTTAACTGACTGTTCCATTATGTTGAATGTTCAGTATCGAATGCATGAGCATATCATGAACTTTTCCAATCAAGAATTTTATGGAGGAAATTTAATAGCCGACACATTGGTAAAAGATACCGTATTGAGTTATGATGAGAATGAATTTTTATTGCATACTGCTTTTGATTTTATAGATACTGCCGGTTGTGGGTTTAATGAGGAGCTGAATTTAGAGAGTTTAAGTACGAGTAATCCGGAGGAAGCGAATCTGTTGATAAAGCATCTGCATGCATTGTTACATCAATATGATCAAGGGAATAAGCAAAATAAAAAAATAAGTATTGGTATTATTTCACCTTATAAAGAGCAGGTTCAGCTGTTGACAGAAAGAGTAAATGCAGATGAGGTGTTAAAAGAATATGGTAACCGATTAGCTGTCAAAACGATTGATGGATTCCAAGGACAGGAACGTGATGTGATATACATAAGTCTGGTTCGCTCCAATGATGACCAGGAGATCGGATTTTTAAATGATACCAGAAGGATGAATGTTGCGCTAACCCGTGCAAAGAAAAAGCTGGTAGTTATTGGTGATAGTGCTACGTTTGGAAACCATCCTTTCTATAAGTCGTTCTTGGATCATGTAGAAAAAATTGGAGCTTATAAAAGTGCCTGGGAGTTTTTATAAGTATAATATTTTCTTAATATTTCTATTAAAATATACTTATTATATTTGTCTTCTGAATTACATGATTATCTCTGATAAAGTGATCACCCTATAAGAGGCTTTATAAGCTATTCCGAAACCACTTCATCTTTTTCTACTCAAAAAAATGAAGACTATTTTCAAAAAAATATCGGGTGGTGAACAAATAAACATTCATGCAGTTTGTTTTTGGGTAACATTGACCTTATCAGTTCTCTTCTTTGCATATATTTTCATAACAGGGCAATAATAATTTCATAAGTCCACCATAATATTAACTTGACTTTACACTTGTAAATTTGTCTTGTGAAAAAATTATGCTATTTCTTTTATAAATGAATTATAACTTAAATATAGTTCATTCTCCTATTAAGACCTTCGTGTCTTACCCCTCTTCATCCCCTTCTTTTAAGCAACAAAAACTAATTCTAATGATTCTGAAAAAGATATTATTCTGGTTTCAAGATCTATTTACTAATATCTTTTTAAATAGACTGATCGTATTATGCTCCCCTTTTAAATCCAATACTTTTTTAAGATAATCATGCTAAAATGAAAAAAGTAAAAAGAAAAGTAGAAGTTGTAGTG
>JAFLBF010000010.1 GCA_017303895.1 Bacteroidota bacterium
CCCTGGGTCGCGCGCCCAAGTTCGCGAATCTCGCGCACGCGCGTGCGGATCAACACGCCACCGGTGGTGATCAGCATGATCTCGTCTTCGTCACGCACCAGGCCCCTCCGCCACTTAATTGCATATAATAAGGAGTATAGGATGAATTTATTTTTCCCAGATCAATATCCATGATGGTCGCTTTTTTTGATAATGATACAACTATACAACGGACATCATTCGCCATTACCAGGCTATCTTTTCCTATCATATAAGCCGATTTACAATCTTTGAAAGGCAACAAATAAGCCACTTCATTGTCGTATGCAATAAAATCGGCATATACCAGAACAATATTATTCTTGTTGGTAGGGTCGTAATTAAATGCTTTGATCCTGTTTCTGTTAATGTGTTTTTCAAAACTTCTAATTTCACGACTCTGCAATGGCACAAGCGTATAATCAGGCTTTAACTCGTTTCTAAATGCCTTTACCGACTGAGTATTGTAGTCGTTAATCGTTTTATTGCTTTTGTCCTTATCAAAAATAACCTCAGCCAGATCGATCCCTTTTTTTATCGCCAATGTATCACGGCACAAAAATTTATTTTCTTGCTCCAAATAGTATAATGGATATTCTTTTTTTAGATTAAAATCCAGTAATAATCTGTTTACAATTGGTTTATACTGTGTTTTACCATCTTGTATCACCATTCTAAAGGCATTCAACTGTTGCTTCAGTTCTTTGGTGGAAAAGCGGGGAGGGCGCATACCATAATAAATAAGTGGTTTGCCATTATTAGCTTCCTCAATAACATATCCCACATTATCATCCAGTTTACCTCTCAGTATAACTTTTTTTTCTATTTCAGCTGCAATTAGATGCGCTGAATGATCGTAGTTCATATCCTGACTCAAGGTCATTTTGGCCGGATCGGGAATTTGATATGTTTTGCATGCGGAAATAAAAACATCTCCGTTCTTTTCCTGATCAAAAAATTTATGCGGATGCGGAGTGCCCGGCTGATAAGAATAGAAAAAATCTTCAAATGTTTTAATCTTTTTATTAGCGCAATCAATGATAAAAGCTGTACTGATCCTTGCATTTACTTTTTTACCATTTACTTTTTTTTCTCCCGGTATGGAGTAGCTTCCCACGATAGTTTTTGAATCTAACATGTATCCCAGAGAATAAGAAGCTTTAAAAAGATTTATGCCTTTCAATCCATCCGGATAATAATCAGCGGCATTTAAAAGCGTTTTTATTTCCATCGTATTCATATCCAATTCAGTCACATAGATATCGCTGCCATCTTTTTTGATCTCTCCTTCCCATACTTTTATGAGTCGCTTATCCATAAGCTTATAGCCATCCAGCACTTCAAAATACGAATCATTCATTTTTTTGCTTTTGATCAATTTGTTTTTGCTCACATCGATCATCACTAAATAGGTGGCTTCACTTCCCGGTTTCTTACAATACATATCAAAAAGCACAGTGTCTTTATTGATATGAATATGTTTTCTAATGATAGGATCATTTCCATTACATAATGATCCCACATCGAGAACATCCACCATAAAGTGGCTATTAGGAAGTTCTGACTTTTTTTGTCCAAAAATGGAGAAGGAAAACTGTGTGAGCAGAAGGAATAAGGCTATTTTTTTCATACCATGTTCAATTTATTCAAAAATAAAAAAACATTCCGTTCTGAAAAAAAGTTTGACAGCCGTATTTTTAAAAAACTTACTCTTTTATTCCTTCCCGGTGATAACACTTACAAGGGCAATGTGTGGGGATTTTTGGATTAAGGATTAAGAATGAGATGGTACTTACAATTTTACTCTTATATAAGCTCTTTGGTGTGTTAGCCTTTGCAGGTGTTATCACCTGCAAGTCGGGCAAACGTCTTACTACTTTCTACCGGATACTTTCTACTTGTATTACACCAACAAGGCCCGGAGTAGGATCAATTATCCTGATACTTAATACCTGATACTTACTACTTCATCTGACCCATAAAGAAATAGATCACATCTAAATTCACTTTGGAAGTTGTCCAATGCCCGATGTTCTCATAAGTTTTAAAAACTGGCTGGATGCCATTGGCTTTATACAATTCCTGACATTTGATATATCGCGTCTGCACCGTACTTCCGATGTGTGTATTGATGATCTTCCGTTCTGTTTCTGAATAAGCATCATCAAACTGCACGGCATCATTATCATCCAGCTGACCCATGTAAATGTATTGTGGAATGTTTTGATATGCCTGTAGGTTAAATTCCTTTCCAAACAATGTATTCATATCAGCAATGCCGATGGGGTAGAGGAGTGGTGTTTTATTTAATTCCTTTAATGGTAAGATCAATTCCCCGTTGAAGCCTCCAATGGCCAATGCCTGGATCTTCTCGGGATGAAGAAAAGAAAAGCGGTTGGTAAAGGTGCCGGAAGCCGAAAAGCCACTCATAAAGAATTTAGCTTTGACAGGCACATTCATACTTGCCAATATCTTTTTAGCATCATCCACCATGGCTAATAACTGCAAGTCGAGGCGGTGGAGGGCAGGTGTTTTTTCTTCCATCACATCTCTGTCCAGCGCATGAGTGTAAGTAAGTTCTTTGGAAGCAGGACGGGGAAACACAGGAACCAATAAAGGGATCTTGAGTTCTGTAGAAATATTATTACCCACGGAGCTGACCGATGCCAAAGCAATGGCATGTTTTTCATGTACTTCCATACTATCGGTTACTTTCCCGGTATTGTTAGGTTCCACCAACAGAAACAACTCTTTATTGCGGAGCATTCCTTTGGGGATGAATAAGATATAATCATTGTGAAAACCCTTTTCAGGTGCTTTATGAATTAGCAATACACTGTCCGTTTTAAAGGTTTCTGTACTTCCGTTTTGAGCCGAAAGCAAAGTACCACAAACCAGGAAAAGAAAAAGAAACAAATGACGCATGGAAAATTATTTTACCATGTGACGATGGAGGGAGGGAATTGTTACAATGCGGTGATTAAAGTTATATAAAGTTGTCTGTGTTATATGAATCCCAATCTCTGAAAATATATAATATATTATAAAGATTTTTTCTTTCCAATAATTGCCTTATACGCTACCGGTTTTAAACTTCCTTTCGTTTTTAAATCTTTAATTGGGTTTTTTATAATATGCAATACCATTCCCTTTTTTTTAGAAAGGTCAGATATATGAACAAAATATAAAAAAGCATTATCACCTAATTGCTCGAGTGTTTTGTACTCATTTTCAGTTATAAAAAACTCTAGCGATTTATTAAGTGATGATTTGACCTCGATAAATCGATTTTCTTCAATTAAAGAACAACATATATCAAATCCAGCACTTGAGTTGATTTTAGACGTGTGTTCAATATAGTTTTTTGCATTCTTTACTCCACAACTTCTTAATCTATTAAGTTCGTAATCTATGGCAATCTGTTCTCCAATAAAACCAATTTCTCTTTGTAATTGTAATTTTTCTTCAAGAGCTTTTGGGTCAATAAATTTTGATCTTTTATGTTTTTCTTCTCTTGACTGAAGAATAGTGATAAAGGATGCATTTTCAATTGTGTAATTTGGATGAAACTTAAGAATCCATTTATCAAATGCTTTTCTTACTTCGCTATCTATTTTTTGTCTTGAAATCCACCCTCTTCCAACAGTTTTAGCAATATGTTTTTGTGTATTTCCTCCGTTGGTTTTATATCTATAATTAGTTATGTATTCTTCAACGGTTATATTTTTGAATGCGCAAAATTTAGAAAGGCCGAAATAATGCTGATTTTTATTTTTTATATGTACAAAGTATCTAGGTGCATTTCCAATAGTCGCTTTCCAGAATTCCGGTTTGTCAAAAAACTCGACAACGGATTGAATCAATTCTAACTCATTTTCAATAAACTTATAGCCCATTTCTAGATTTTTTTGATTTTGAATATATTATTGTCTTGGGCAAATTGTGTTTGTACACTTTTGAAACTGTAAACTATCAATTAGCACCAACATTGATAAATTGCTCAAATGTTTCTATTCGCACTGTAAAATCCGTATTAGGTGCAGTTATTTGTTCAGTTCTTTGCTAATTTCTTTAAGCCTTTCTATTACTTCTTTAGCACTTTCCTTAAATTTGTTTTTTGCATTATTCTCATCTTCATGTATCCAAACTTTTACTTCTTCAATCAGTTCTTTTTTTGCCTGTCTGCGTTTATACTTATCTTTGATGGCAATCACCATATCAACTTTTTCTTGAAACTCTGCAGGTAAATACTTCTCGAAGTCATGTTCAGAAAACTGACTAAAATTTGATTCGTTCCATCCAGATTTTGAGTATTTGTCGCGCATTCGATTAATTATATTTTGCTCTTCGCTACCAGCATCAATAATTACCCATACTTTATTTTTATATGTTGGTGCCATGTGAAGAAAAATAAATAATCGGTCGAAGTCATCAAATTTCGGGATAATAGATGATGTTCCTCCAGCAGAAAAAGTTCTTAGTTTGTTTTTAAGTGGTTTTACGAACCAATCTATTAGATAATCTCTAATTATTATCTCAGCCGATGATTCTTCTAGGAATAACCATCCTTTCCATAAGTCAAAATCAAAAAAGTCATAGCCTAAATCCTCAAGCACTTGCCGTCTTGATTCTGGGCTTTCAGGCACTTCGTTAATTTTTGATACAAATAAATTTTGACGTCCTGTGTCCCTAAAATCATTTGTTACATTAAAAACCTTTGCGCCTTCGACTCCACCCAAATATTTCATGACAATGTTAGAATGTGTCGAAACAAAGAATTGATTAGAATTGGACTTGTCTATTATTAATTTTAAAAGTGCTTTGAGTGCTTTTGGGTGAATATCGTTTTCTGGTTCTTCAATCAGAAATATTCTATCTTCAGCAACACAAAGGTCAGTTATTAGCCCCAAAATATTAGCGACCCCTTCGCCCATTGCTGTTAAAGGGATGTGTTCCAAGTTGTGCACGAAATAAACTGCTTGTTTGCCATTTCCCTTAGCTAACGTTGATACTTCAAATCCTAAAATTGAGTTACAAGCTTCTACATACTGTTTATTACCAGGCTGAAATTGAGGTGTTACAAGTCTATCAACTTTAGAATACAAATTTGTAAAATTACCTGCTACAGAATTTGCATTTTGTTCGTTTATAGCGTCAACGTAATTAACCGCCTTTCTTTTTGATAGGTATGGGTAAATTAAATTGTTAGGTTCCTGTTCAGGTATTTGATTTAGTCCACCGGTTTGAGAACCATTATTCATTCCGTAAAGTCGTTGGTTATTCGCCAAATTAAAAATCAATCTATTGTATGTATTATTGGACGGAATGAGCTGTAGGTGATTTCCTTTGTAGTATAGTTCAATTTTACCTTGAGTTTGTCCGATTGTTATATCGTTTCGATTCAGGACCTGTCGTTGAAACTGAAAAATTGAATTAAGAATTGTTGATTTTCCAGCATTATTGGGTCCTATAAAAATGTTTATTGAATCGGAAAAGTCTGTCTTAGGAATTCTTTGAAATCCACGAACATTTTCGATTTCTATTGCTGTTATTTTCATCTTTTATAATTGCGTCTAACGTTTTGCCTTTAGTTTGTATTTTAATTAAATATACAATAAATTAACTGAAAAGGAAACGGGTGAACTATAACGTTTTGTAGGTGTAGAGACCTAAAAGCTGCATAAGTCCCGTTTCCTTCCTCAGACTTGTAAGAGCTAATTGGAATGATAGGCTTTAAGGCCTGCTAAAGGCAATCGCAAAACAAGTTTTTTATTTACCTTAAAAACAAAGTTATGGAAAAAATTACAGAACAAAAACGGTTTACAGAAAGTGTTGGAATTGATGTTTCAAAACTTACAATCGATGTTTTTCTTTACAACAAAAAGAGTCATCGCCAATTTGCTAATACCCCCAAAGGGTTTTTACTTATGCAAAAATGGATAACATTTGAAGTAGGTAGTTTGAACGATTTAATTTATTGCTTTGAGCACACAGGTTGGTATTGCATCCTATTAAGTCATTTTTTACACGAACAGTCCTTGTTTTATTGTTGTATCAATCCGTTAGAACTGAAGCGTTCAATGGGCTTTAAAAGAGGAAAAACTGACAAAACAGACTCCTATGAGATTGCTCGATTTTCCTGGTTAAGAAAAGAGGAATTAAATCCTTCTGTTCCAATGTCATTAAAGTTAATTGAGCTTCAACGACTAATGAGTGTTCGAGAACAATTTGTAAAGCAATGTACGGCATTGAAAAACCTGGAAAAAGGATTGCTTGTTACAATTGAAAAACTGACATCAGATATTGGACTTAAATTAATTCGACAATCGATTCAACAGTTAGAGCATCAAGTGAGTAAAGTAGAAAGGCGATGGAAGAATTAATAAAGCAGGAACCTGAAATGAAAACCAATTACAAATTAAGCAAAAGTGTAAAAGGAGTTGGTAAAATCCTTGCTATACAAATGATTCTGCATACACATAACTATAGTCGTTTTGCAGAGTGGCGTCAGTTCTCGGCCTATTGTGGACTTGTTCCATATCCATTTCAATCAGGAACGAGTATCAATGGAAGGAGGAAAATTCATGCAATAAGCGATGTTAAAATGAAAAGTCTATTATCATTGTCGGCAATTAGTGCGATACAACACGATTCGGAATTAAAACACTATTATCAAAAACGAGTAGAAGAAGGCAAACCTAAAATGGTAGCATTAAATATTATTAGAAACAAAATAGTGTCTAGAATTTTTGCAACAGTTAAACGAGGAACTCCATTTTTGGAACTAGCCAAATTTGCAGCTTAAAATAATTGACAAAAAACTTGTTTTTGATCTTGGAATGCAGCTTGCCGAAGTGGCGGATTTAGAAGCATAAATGTTTATAAAAAAAACGAATGTTCAATTTAGCACTGAACCCGCCATTTTGCCAAACAGCTGTTAGCACTCGTTTTTAATTTAAGGCTCTTTTTATTCTGTCAGCTAATTTAGAATGATCTTCAGTTTCAATTATATAGTTACAAACCATTGATACAAATTCTTCTTCAGGTCTATTAACAGATGTAGCTGACGATACTAAGTCAGCAAAAAGTGCTTTACCGTCATTTTTATTGTTCTGCTTTTTTACATAGTCATTAATAATATTCTCTAATGATTTCTTTTTAAAAAAGCTATCACCAAAGTGTCTAAAAAATTTATGATCAACATTTTTAACCAATTTTTCTAGTAGAAATTTTTCTAGGCTTGGAATTGGAAGAAAACTAACATTTATATTTTTACATTTCCCTTTGTCTAAATAATTCGTTTTAAAAAGAGTTTCAACATCCCCATCTAAAATACTTATAACACTTTTGCTATATCCTAAAATTTCAGAATCTATGATTTCACTATGTAACGTTAATGTGTTTTCCCAACCACCACTTGGAATTACGTGAATCAATTTAGATGCGTCAAGGTCGTGTTTTCTTTGCATCCATTCTATTAATTTTCTGGCTAAATTGTCTTCAACTAATACTAACAAATCATAACCATCAAATAAAGAAATATTTTTTGTTGCATATGAAGGATAACAAGGATTTATAACCTCTACTGTCTTGTCTATATGTTTATGAAGATAATAAATATTATGTGGAGAGATTTGTCTTATTAAATCTACTGAATGGGTAGAAAAGTATATTGCAATATTTCTTTCTCTTGATATTTGACCTAAAAACTTTACAAGTCTAACCAAAGCTTGAGGATGTAACGCTAATTCGATCTCATCTAACAATACAATATAATGGTCTCTTTGCGGTTTTTTAATTAATTGAAAATGTATTGAATGAAGTAAAGAAATCAGCAAGTTTTCCCCTGTACTTAAGCTAAATTGACTAATTAAATGTCCATCATCTGAATTTTCAACAAAATACGGTGAGCCACGAAATTTAAAAAGTGAAAAAGCTTCTTTAGCTTTTAATCTGTATAAATTTTCATAGTGATTTCCGTTATCTTGTAAAATAACACCTAAATTGTCTTTAATGAAGTTTTCCGCGGGTGTTAAATGGTGCTTCTGAACTCTTGCAGCTTCATACAATGCTGAGTAGTTAGTGTCTCTAAATCTGTTACCGTGAATAATACTTCCTTCATAAAATCCATTTAACATTAAGTCGCCATTAAAATCCCATTTCTTTTGTTCTGAGTTTTTACTAGCTAGCATTTTGTTTCCTTCAAGCTCATATTCAATTTTTGCATTTGAAGGACTATTTTGGAAATATGTTAAAAGAATTTTTCTATAAAATATAGATGCCAATGAAGCGATTAACGTACTTTTCCCACTAGCATTTTTACCTGTAATAGCATAAATGCCTGGTTTAAGATTCAACTCTAAATTAAGTGATTTTATTCCGCGAATGCCTTCTATTCCTATTTTTAATTTGTCTTTCATCTTTTATGCGTGTTTTCTTTTAAAATGAGTGCTAACATTCTACTAAACGTATTGCTAATATTTATTTATACGTATAGCCTTTTCCAAATATAAACCAAAAAACAAAACCTCCAAATGAATTAGGATCATTTGGAGGTTTTGATGTAAGGTTTTTGTAAAAAGAGTGGGAGAGAAGCTTAGTTGTTTTCTTCTACCACATCTAAAATGGCTTCCATTTTGGAGTCATCGTATTTTCCGGAAGTAGCATAGGCTATCTTTCCTGTTTTATCCAACACAAAGAAGTAAGGAATGTCTTTCTTTTCAAAGTCTAATTCATCCTTATAGGTTTTGTCGCCTTCGTAAAACAACAAATAATCATACATCTGCTTATCGGTATTCTTTTTAATGTTCTCCTTAGAAGATTTGCTGGTCAACTGGTTCAAACCTGTAAACATAGGAATGAAATATAAATTCACATCGTGGTCAACACCGGCATCAAACACATCCGCCTTGCTGCGGTCCACCTTCAAAATGAATTTATTATACACCGGGTTGATCCATGTTTTTAGATCATCTTCGGCTTTGTTACTGAATGCCATTCCTAGCAAGGTGTATTTTCCTTTGGTATCGTTCGGCAAATTCACTTTTTTGCCATTGTAGTTCTCGCCTTGCAGGTAAGGAAACATTTTTCCTACAACGCCTTTCGGCATAAAGGCATATCCTAAGGATGCCACCAATACAATTACTAATGCTGCTTTTTTCATATTCGTTTTTTTTATTCTGTAAAATTACTTTGTGTGCCCAATGGGTTTTCTTCGTTCACTTTGGCAATGAAGATATCATTCATGCTCGGTACTATTTCCTTGAATGAATTCACTTCCACCGCTTGTATCACAGAGCCTAACAATTGGTTGGATGTGCTGCCGGGTGTTAAGGTTACTTGTGCTTTTCCATGTTCGCCCTCTGCTTTGTGTTCTCCTAATTTCGCATAGGTCCACAAGGAATTGGTGAAACCCATCATATTGCCGGTAAATTCTATTTCAAATACATTGGAGCGGTATTGTTTACGGATCTCTTTTACGGAGCCATCCAATATTTTTTTAGAACGGTTGATCAAAGCAATATTATCACATAACTCTTCTACCGAACCCATATTGTGTGTGGAGAACAGAATAGTAGAACCTTGTGCTTTTAAATTCAGGATCTCGTTCTTAATGATATTCGCATTGATAGGATCGAAGCCGCTGAAGGGTTCATCCAGGATCAATAATTTAGGTTCGTGCAATACGGTAACAATGAATTGTACCTTTTGCTGCATCCCTTTGGAAAGCTCTTCTACCTTTTTATTCCACCAGGCATCGATCTCAAATTTCTCAAACCATTCTTTTAATTTCTTTTTGGCTTCGGCCTTTTTCATGCCTTTGAGTTGTGCCAGGTACAAAGCTTGTTCGCCCACTTCCATCTTTTTGTACAAGCCACGCTCTTCGGGTAAATAGCCAATTTGCTCAATATGTTTGGGTGCTAGTTCCTGTCCTTCAAAAAGAATTTGTCCGCTATCAGGACCTGTTATCTGGTTGATGATACGGATTAGGGAAGTTTTTCCGGCACCGTTAGGACCTAAAAGCCCAAAGATACTTTGTGATGGAATATCCAATGATACATCGTCCAGTGCCGTGTGTGCGGCATAACGTTTTACAACATTCTTAACAGATAAAATAGGCTGACTCATAATATATTTTGCTGTGCTCTAAAGTAATCATTTTAGAGAAAAAATGGGAATTAGTTGAGAAATATTTCCAGGTCTTTTGTTTTACGGAATCCATCGGGCGCATGTACTTGAATGGATGTAAGATGAATGGCATTCCCTTTCTTTAAAGATTTTATTACTTTTTTCTGATGATCAGTAAAAAAAGAACTGGCACTGGCTATTTGACTTAACACACCATTCTTCAATATCTCCAATTGAAAACGATCCACAAAAATGTCATTGTTTTTGGAGGCTTCACATTCCTTGTGCATCACCAGTTCGATCTTCGCATCGGAATTGAACAAAGCCATTGGAATGGTATCCTTGTATTCTATGCCTTTACAACGCAATACGAAGTAACAATCATCGTAATACTCGCGTTTCTTTTTAACGCGGATGGTATCTTGTGAATAGGAGAGAAGAGGGATCAATAAAAAAAGAATAGACAACATACGGTTATGCTGTCTATTCTTATGTGTGTTTTGAGTGAATGAATCCATTCAATACCTGTTATGATTACTCAAAATATTGTTTCATACGCTCGAAGAAACTTTTCTGGTTCTTGCCCGGGTTGGGTTTGAAGTTTTCGGATTCTTTTAATCCTTCCAGGATCTTTTTCTCTTCTTTGCTTAAATTGGTTGGTGTCCACACGTTGATGTTCACCAAAATGTCGCCACGGGAATAGCTGTTGATATCGGGCAATCCTTTGGCTTTTAAGCGCAATACTTTTCCGCTTTGTGTACCCGGATCGATCTTTACTTTTGCTTTTCCATCAATGGTTGGCACTTCTATTTGTGTTCCTAAGGCTGCATCGCTAAAGCTGATGTAATGATCGTAGAACAAATGCATGCCATCACGTTTCAGGAATTCATGTTCTACTTCTTCTATCACCACGATCATATCGCCCGGAACACCGCCACGTGCGCCCATATTCCCTTTACCGGCAACAGAAAGCTGCATGCCTTCGGCAACACCTGCCGGAATATTGATGGTGATCACTTCTTCTTCGCGCACAATTCCATCGCCATGGCAGGATGTACATTTGTCGGTAATGGTTTTTCCATCGCCACCGCAGGCAGGACAAGTGCTGGTGGTTTGCATCGCACCTAAAATGGTGTTGGTAACACGGGTAACTTGTCCGGTACCTTTACAGGTGGAACAAGTGCTGTGTGCCGATCCATTCTTTGCACCGCTACCGCTACATGGTTTGCAGGCAACGTATTTGTTTACTTTTATTTTCTTTTCAACGCCATTGGCAATTTCTTCCAGGGTCATTTTTACTTTTACACGCAGGTTGGAACCGCGGTTAACGCGTCTGCCACCACGACCGCCTCCTCCAAAGCCACCGCCACCGAAATGTCCACCGAAAATGTCGCCAAACTGACTGAAGATATCGTCCATGTTCATGCCACCGAAACCACCATGACCGCCACCGCCAAAGCCACCGTTGCCGTTCACTCCGGCATGACCGAATTGATCGTAACGTTGTTTTTTCTCCGGATTGCTTAATATTTCATAAGCTTCAGCAGCTTCTTTGAATTTTTCTTCAGCAGCTTTATCGCCCGGATTTTTGTCGGGATGGTATTTAATGGCCATTTTACGATAAGCTTTTTTGATCTCATCGGCACTGGCATTCTTTTGTACTTCTAATATTTCGTAGTAATCGCGTTTACTCATTGTTTTTTTAGTCTCTTATCGACCTCACCCTCGGTCCCTCTCCTTCCACAAGGAGAGGGAAGGTAGATTGTTTTGGGTAATGGTCATTGTTTTTATTTTATATTTTATTGCTTGTGCTTATATCTGCTTCTCTTATCGACCTCACCCTCGGTCCCTCTCCTTCCACAAGGAGAGGGAAGGTAGATTGTTTTGGATAATGGTCATTGTTTTTATACCTGATACTTTATACTTAATTCTTAAAATTATGCCTTTGTTGGTGTTATCACCGACAAAGAGTTTTTACTATCAATTTTGCAGGTGATAACACCTGCAATGGCTTTAATCTTTTTGTCTTGATACTTGATACTTGCTACTTACTGTCCTATCACCACTTTCGCAAAGCGGATGATCTTGCCGTTTAGGCTGTATCCCTTTTCCAATTCATCCACAACTTTTCCTTTTAGATCATCGGAAGGAGCAGGGATATTGGTGATGGCTTCGTGAATATCGGCATCAAACACTTCTCCATGCGATTTCATTTCCTGCAATCCTTTAGCAGTAAGTGTTGATCTGAATTTGTTAAAGATCAAATGAACACCATCGTTCACGGCTTTTACATCGGTCGTTTCCGCATTCGACTTAATGGCACGTTCAAAATCGTCCAATACAGGCAATAAACTTTTGAAGATCTCTTCACCGGCCGTATTGATCAATTCAACACGTTCCTTAGCCGTACGTTTACGGAAATTATCAAACTCCGAATACAAACGGATGTATTTATCGTTGGCCTCTGCCAGTTTGGCTTCCAGCTCCGCTATCTTTGCTTCCTTTTCATCAGTTACAGGCGCTTGTTCCTGTGTGTTCTCCGGTGTATTGTTGTTCTCTTCGTTCAGTGTTTCGTTCTCTTGCGTATTCATTTTCTTAAATATATTTTTAATTTTCGACATCGTTTTTTAGCGCTTTTGTACCTCTCAAATTATTTGCCAGTAAAGATAATAAGACATTTTGACACAAGGCCGGAAAATAAATGAACAAAGCTTGGCAATTTTGGCAATAGGAATGTACTTTTGTTGCTATGCAAAAACGATTTTTAATATTCAGCGGAGCAGCAGGCGCATTGGCTGTTGCTTTAGGAGCCATGGCGGCACATGCGCTGGAAAAAAAAGTAGATGGAGTGGTGTTCACCCTCCGCAATTTAGAAGTGTTTGAAACCGCTGCCCGTTACCAGATGTATCATGCGCTGGCATTATTGGCATTGGCTTTCTTATCCGAAAAATTAGATGCGAAGATGATCAACAAAGCAGGCTATTGTTTTATGGCGGGCATCGTCTTGTTCTCCGGTTCCTTATACCTTATTTCAACAGCCGGACTCATGGGTTTGAGCAGCATAAAATGGCTGGGACCCATCACACCCATTGGTGGATTATTCTTCATGGCAGGATGGGTATTGATCATTGTTTCGGCATTAAAAAAGAGATCTTAATATGAATAGCAATTACTCCACATACACTCAATTACTGCGTAAGATAGCCGATGTGCAAAATGCAGCCAGCTTACTGAACTGGGATCAGGAAACCTATATGCCTGCAAAAAGTGCCACTTTCAGGGCACAACAACTTTCTACGCTGGCAGGAATAGCGCATGAATTATCTACTTCCAAAGAAATGGAAGAGGTTTTGAATGCATTGGCGAATGATACCAGCTTGAGTGAAAAGGAAAAACGCAATGTAAAACAGTCCTTAAAGAACTTTAAGGATCATAAAAAATATACGACTGAGTTTGTAAAGGAGTTAAGTCAGACCATCTCTGAAACCTTTCAGGCATGGCATAAAGCAAAGGAGAATAATGATTTTGCATCTTATGCACCTCATTTGGAAAAACTGATCGGACTGAAACGCAAAGAGGCAGAACTATTGGGCTATGAAGCACATCCCTATGATGCTTTGTTGGATCAGTATGAGCCGGGTGCTAAAACAGCCGATCTAGAAAAGCTATTTGCTGATGTGCGCGAACAATTGGTAGCTTTTGTAAAACAAATTGCTGCCAAGCCGCAGAATGAAGATACGTTTATGTATCTGCACTATGAAAAACAAAAGCAATGGGATCTGGGAATCGACCTGTTAAAACAAATGGGCTATGACTTTGAGGCGGGAAGGCAGGATCTGTCATCGCATCCTTTTACTACCAATTTCAGTTGTGAGGATGTGCGTGTTACGACACGTATCAATGAGAACGACCTGAACGAAATGATCTGGAGCTGTATCCATGAAGGTGGACATGCTTTGTATGAGCAGGGATTATTACCATCGGAATATGGTTTACCATCGGGAGAATACATTTCACTGGGCATCCACGAGTCGCAATCGCGCCTATGGGAAAACAATGTGGGCAGAAGTTTGAACTACTGGAAAGCGAATTTTCCTTTGATGCAACAGTATTTTCCGGAGCAATTAAAGAACAGAACGGTGGAGGATTTTTACAAAGCGATGAACATTGTGAAGCCTTCTTTGATCCGTACTTCGGCCGATGAGCTGACCTATCATTTTCATGTATTGATCCGTTTTGAGATCGAGAAAGCATTGATAGAAGGGAAGCTGGCGGTAAAAGATCTGCCTGCGTATTGGAATGCCAAATACAAGGAATATTTAGGAATAGAAGTGCCAAATGATACACAAGGTGTGTTGCAGGACATTCACTGGAGTCATGGCAGTCTGGGTTATTTCCCGACCTATTCATTGGGTAGTTTTTATGCTGCACAGTTCTTTGCGAAAGCAGGGCTGGAGATCCCCAATCTGGCAACAGAAATAGAAAAAGGAAACATGCAGCCATTGTTGAGCTGGTTGAGAGAAAAAGTACACCGACATGGCAAATATTATACAGCCGAGGAATTGTGTGTGGAATTAACCGGTGAGAAGTTGAATTTTAAATATTTTATGGACTATGCAAAAGCCAAATATGGCTATCTGTATGGTTTGTAAATGAGGCTTCCCATAAGGAATTTATCAACAGGTGTATTCTATAATCATTTTAAATAAATACCCTATATAACTGATTATCATTATTTTAAATTTAATTATTTAAAGTTATAGATTCGTTTAAAAACTTTAAATTATTTACTCAACGCAGTACAACGTACAAAAAATGTTATTTTTGTGCTCTCAAAATCAAAGTATTTACCAAAAACACAAGAAATGAACGAATTTGGAATTAAGGCCAAAAATGCAAGCATTGCAAGTTTAGGTTTAGGAAATGTATCAGCAGCGTATTGGAATTTGAATCCTGCTGAATTAGTAGAAGAAACATTATTAAGAGGCGAAGGCGTATTAACAGATACCGGAGCATTGGCGGTTGACACAGGCGAATTTACAGGTCGTTCACCAAAAGACAAATTTGTTGTATTGGATGAAAAAACAAAAGATTCGATCTGGTGGGGTGATGTGAATTTTAAATTCGATGCTGATAAATTTGATGTGCTTTACAACCGTGTGTGTGCTTACCTTTCAGGTAAAGATGTATATGTGCGCGATTCATACGCATGTGCTGATCCGAAATACAGATTGAACATCCGTGTAGTAACAGAGTATCCTTGGTCGAACTTATTTGCCAACAACTTATTCTTACGTCCAACACACGAAGAGATCTTGAGCTTCGACCCGGAATGGACCATCATCAATGCACCGGGCTTCAGAGCTACACCGGAAATTGATGGAACCCGTCAACACAACTTCACCATCCTTAACATGACCAAAAAGATCATCTTGATCGGTGGTTCAGGTTATACCGGTGAGATCAAAAAAGGAATTTTCTCATTATTGAATTATATTTTACCACACGAAAAAGGTGTGTTATCTATGCACTGCTCTGCTAATATCGGTAAAGATGGCGATACAGCTATTTTCTTCGGTTTATCAGGAACAGGTAAAACAACGCTTTCAGCTGATCCAAACCGTGGATTGATCGGTGATGATGAGCATGGATGGAGCGAAACAGGAGTATTTAACTTTGAAGGTGGATGCTATGCAAAATGTGTTGACCTTACCAAAGAAAAAGAACCTGAAATTTTTGGTGCCGTTAAATTTGGTGCTTTATTAGAAAACATTGAGTTCTACGAAAACACAGCAACGGTTGATTTCAGCAATATCTCTAAAACAGAGAACACTCGTGTGGGATATCCGATCAACTTTATTGAAAATGCAGTGGAGCCATCTGTAGGAAACATTCCTAAGAACATCTTCTTCTTAACATGCGATGCGTATGGTGTATTACCTCCAATCTCTAAATTAACTACCGGTCAGGCCATGTATCACTTCATCAGTGGTTACACCGCTAAAGTTGCAGGTACAGAGATGGGGATCACAGAGCCTACATTAACTTTCTCTGCTTGCTTCGGAAAAGTATTCTTGCCATTACACCCGACAAAATATGCGGAGTTATTAGGTGAGAAATTGAAAAAACACAAAGTGAATGTGTGGTTGGTGAACACCGGATGGAGTGGTGGTGCTTTCGGAGTAGGAAGCCGTATGAAACTTTCTTACACCCGCTCTATGATCACTGCTGCTTTAACAGGAAAATTAGACAACGTGAAATACGAAACATTACCAATATTCGGTTTACAAATGCCAACAGAATGTGCAGATGTTCCAACTGAAATATTGAATCCTCGTAACACCTGGAAAGACAAAGATGCTTACGATGCTACAGCAAATAAATTAGCTGCATCATTCGTGAAAAACTTTGAGCAATACCAAAGTGCTGCGAACGATGAAATTATGGCTGCTGCTCCAAAAGCTGCTGTTAATGCTTAATTGGCTATAATGTTTTATTAAATTATTTATAAGAATGCTCGATCGAAAGGTTGAGCATTTTTATTTTGATCAAATAACAAACACATGCATCTATTCTACACACCTGATATCACACCCGGCACCTACACACTTTCCGAAGAAGAAAGCAAACATGCTATCCGTGTATTGCGCCTGGTGAATGGCGACCGTATTCAATTGATCGATGGCAAAGGAGGATGGTATGAAGCGGAGATCATAGAAGATCATCAGAAACGATGTACGGTTCGCATTCTCTCTCACACAGCAGAATTCAACAAACGTTCTTTTTATTTGCACATTGCCATTGCGCCAACCAAGAGCAACGACCGCACGGAATGGTTCATTGAGAAAGCAACAGAGACCGGAATAGATGAGATCAGTTTTATCGATTGTGATAAAAGTGAACGTGCGGTGATCAAACACGAACGTGTAGAGAAAGTGGCTATATCAGCGATCAAACAAAGTGTGAAGGCGTATTTGCCCAAGTTGAATGAGATGAGTTCATTCAAAGCATTTATACAAACAAGCAAGACATTCGAAGGACAAAAATTCATTGCACACTGTCATGAACGTGCGGTGTTGCCACATATCAAAACATTGTATCAATCTGGAAAAGATGTGTTGATCGCAATCGGACCCGAAGGTGATTTTTCAAAAGAAGAAGTAGCCTTGGCGATAGAAAATGGTTTCAAAGAGATCAGTCTGGGAGCAGCCCGCTTACGCACGGAAACCGCAGCATTGTATGCCTGCAGCGCTATGAATATTTTGAACGAACAATAAGAATAGAAGAATTGAAGAGTTGAAAATAAAAATGCCCCGCAATTTGCGAGGCATTTTTTGTTTGCTTTAGTTGAAACAATTATTTGTTAACTGTTTTAGCTAAGTCAGCACCAGCTTTAAATTTAGCTACTTTTTTAGCAGCAATTTTAATTGTTTTGCCAGTTTGTGGGTTACGACCGTTACGTGCAGCTCTTTTAGAAACTGAGAAAGATCCGAAACCTACTAAAGCTACTCTGTCGCCTTTTTTCAATGCTTTTGTTGTTGCGTTAACGAATGCATCTAAAGCTCTTTGAGCATCTGCTTTTGTTAATTTAGACTCTGCTGCGATTGCATCAACTAATTCTGCTTTGTTCATTTTAATTGTTTTTTAAGGGTTAAACATTTTTTTGTTGTAACTAAATTAGGCTAGAA
Organism: Bacteroidota bacterium; assembly: GCA_017303895.1. Lineage (GTDB taxonomy): Bacteria > Bacteroidota > Bacteroidia > 2-12-FULL-35-15 > 2-12-FULL-35-15 > 2-12-FULL-35-15. Next base: position 17,835 of record JAFLBF010000010.1, read on the forward strand.
ACTATATGTAAAGCAAGTATTTAGAGCAGAAATTGACATTTTGTTGATAAATCGTGTTTTTGTTGAAAACCCCTGAAAGTGGACGATCCATGATCTTTCTCAAAAAAAGTGCATTTTTTTGAGAAATGAATACCTTTGCAGCTACAATCATTACAGCCATGACCGAGTTTAGAGAAGAGCTTCTGATCGCCATTACCACGCCTATTTACGCCATTGTGATCGGGGCGGAGATCCTGTTCAGCTATTTGCACCATAAACATTATTATAGTGTAAAAGGGGTATTGGCCAATATTTACCTATCTGCACTCAACTTTACCCTCGATATTGTATTGCGTGTGGTTTGCCTGTTTGTACTCAATTTCTTTTTCCAATACCGCTTTTTAGAAATAGAGAATGTGTATCTCTATTGGTTTGCGTTGCTCATCGGGCAGGATTTTATGTTCTACTGGCTGCACCGCATCGATCATTATTGCCGCTTATTCTGGGCTGTACATGTTACCCATCATTCCTCCGAAGAATACAATTTAACGGTAGGCTTCCGCTCATCGGTGTTTCAGCCATTGTACCGTTTTATTTATTTCATTCCATTATCCCTGTTTGGTTTTAAAGGAGTGGACATCATGTTCATGTATGCGGCCACACAGATCTACGGCATCCTGATCCACACACAAACCATTGATAAATTAGGTTTTTTAGAATATTTCCTGTCCACACCATCGCATCACCGTGTACACCATGCCAGCAATGTAAAATACCTGGATAAGAACATGGGCATGGTATTGATCATCTGGGACAAGCTATTCGGCACTTTCCAGGCGGAAGAGAAAGATACCAAAGTGGTGTATGGATTAACGGAAAACATTAAAACCTATCATCCATTAAAAATGGTCTTCCATGAATGGATCAATATTCTCAACGACCTGAAAAAAGCACCCAACTGGAAAGCCCGTTTTATGTATGTATTCGGACCTCCGGGCTGGAGTCATGATGGAAGTAAAAAAACATCGCGTCAGTTGCGCGAAGAATTGTACCGTTCAAAATAAAGCAATTGAAATACTTCTCCTTCTTCCAAACAAAAAAAGGGATCTTCAGTCTGATCATCTCCGGCTTGTTCATCTGGTTCCTGGTTTGTTTGCCCGATCCGCTTTTTAAAACACCCACCAGTACGGTACTCGAAGACAGTGAGGGTAAATTATTGTCGGCAAGGATCGCTACTGACGGACAATGGCGATTTCCTTTGAATACCGCTGTGCCTGCTAAATTCGCCACCTGCATCATTCAGTTTGAAGACAAACAATTCTTTCATCACCGCGGATTCGATCCTTTTGCATTTGCCCGTGCCATCGTGCAAAATATAAAAGCAAAAAAAGTAGTGAGTGGAGGAAGCACCCTGTCCATGCAGGTGATACGCCTTTCCAGAAAAGGGAAACAAAGAACCTTCTTCGAAAAATTCATTGAAGTGATCATGGCTTCGCGCATGGAAATGAGTTATTCCAAATTGGATATCTTATCATTATATGCATCCAACGCACCTTTTGGAAGTAATGTAGTAGGACTCGATGCGGCATCCTGGCGTTATTTTGGAAGAGAACCCAACAAACTTTCCTGGGCTGAATCGGCTACACTGGCTGTATTGCCGAATGCTCCCAGCTTGATCTATCCGGGAAAAAATCAGGAGCGACTCTTAAAGAAACGTAACCGATTGCTCGATCAGCTAAAAAAAGCCAAGATCATTGATGATGAAACCTGTGAATTGAGTAAACAGGAACCTTTACCACAAAAGCCGCATGCCATTCCGCAACTGGCACCACATCTGTTACAACGTGCAGCAGCCGAAGGATACAAAGGCAAACGCATACGTTCTACGATCAATGCCAGCATACAAGAAAGAGTAAATGCGATCGTAGAGAATCATCATAAGCTTTTACGAGCCAATGAAATTCACAATGCGGCCGCTATTGTATTAGATGTAAACACCGGCAATGTGTTGGCTTATATTGGTAATACGTCCAATGAAGATAAACCCGAATACGAAGGAGATGTGGATTGTGCCAATGCTCCCAGAAGTACAGGCAGTATCTTAAAACCATTTTTGTTTGCACAGATGTTGAACGATGGCGAATTGTTGCCCGCAACACTCATTCCCGATATTCCTACACAAATTGCCGGCTATGCTCCGCAAAATTACAACATGAGTTTTGATGGTGCGGTGCCTGCTAAACGCGCCCTGGCAAGAAGTCTGAACATTCCCGCAGTTCGTATGCTACAGAATTATGGCACCGAGCGCTTCTGTTTTAATTTAAAGAAAATGGGCATGAGCACACTGCGCTTTTCTCCCGATCATTATGGACTATCCATTATATTAGGAGGAGCAGAAGGGAAGCTCTGGGATATTTGCGGCATGTATGCCAGCATGGCGCGCACATTGAATCATTATACAACTTATGGTGGAAAGTATTCACCTGCTGATATTCATGCACCAAGATATATGCAGGAGGCAGAAGAAACTGATGATGAGCTTAGCAACACTGCATTATTAGATGCCGCCTCCATCTATCTCACTTTTGAAGCCATGGTGGAAGTATCGCGTCCCGATGAAGAAGCAGGATGGAAATATTTTACCTCTGCCAATAAAGTAGCCTGGAAAACTGGAACTAGCTTTGGTTTTAGAGATGGCTGGGCAGTGGGTGTTACGTCTAAATATGTGGTAGGCGTGTGGACAGGTAATGCTGATGGGGAAGGCCGTCCGGGATTAACGGGGATTCAAACAGCAGCACCGTTGTTGTTCAATATATTCAGCGTATTAAAACCGGGGAAATGGTTCAACACACCTTACGATGAAATGGAAAAAATTCCTTTGTGCCGGCAGAGTGGAAGCAGAGCCAGCGATATATGTGAACCTATTGATACTGTATGGATCCAGAAAGCCGGACTCCGCACCGAACCCTGCAAATACCACCGTTTGATCCATTTGGATGAAAGCGGCAATTACCGCGTGAACAGTTCCTGCGAAGATGTGAGCAAAATGAAACATGTGAGTTGGTTTGTATTGCCACCCGCCATTGAATGGTATTACAAATCGAAGAATGTGAATTATAAAGAATTACCTCCTTTGCGCGAAGATTGTGAAGCAACAGGCTTGAATGCCATGGAGATCATTTATCCGAAACAGTTCAGCAAGATCTATGTGCCGGTGGAGATCGATGGGAAGATGGGAAAAACAGTGTTTCAGGTGGCTCACCGCAAAGCGAGTAAAGTTATTTACTGGCATTTGGATGGAGCATTCATCGGAAGCACGCAAAGCAATCATCAATTGGACATTGCACCCGATGAAGGAGAACACATACTCACGCTGGTGGATGAAGATGGAGAATCGCTCATTCAAAAGTTTGAGATCGTAAGTAAGAGAAAATGATGCTTCTCTTTTAATTATTATTAATAGTTTTGTAACGTAATACAAGGTTTATGAAAAAGATATTGGTCATAGGAGCAGGGCGTTCTGCTTCATCGCTTATAAAATACTTATTGGATAATGCTGCTGCTGAAAATTGGATGGTAACGGTGGGTGATGTATCGCTGGAGCTGGTTCAACAAAAAACAAAAGGACATGCAAACTCAAGAGCGATCGCTTTTGATATCAATAATGATGCGCAACGCGAAGAAGAAATAAAGAATGCGGATCTGGTGATCTCTATGTTACCGGCATTCATGCACATGAATGTGGCAAAAGATTGTGTTCGATTTAAAAAACATTTAGCCACAGCATCCTATGTTTCAAAAGAAATGGCGGAGCTGAATGAAGAAGCAGAAAAAGCAGGCATCATCCTGATGAATGAGATCGGATTGGATCCGGGCATCGACCATGCTTCGGCCATGAAGATCATCGATCATATTCATGCAAACGGAGGAGAATTAACATCCTTCAAATCGTATTGCGGTGGTTTGGTGGCACCTGAAAGCAATGACAATCCATGGGGATACAAATTCTCCTGGAACCCGAGAAATGTGATCCTTGCCGGACAAGGCACTGCTCAATACATTGAGCATAAAGAATACAAATACATTCCTTACAACAGATTATACACACAGATCGATACCATTGAAGTGGAAGGTTACGGAAAATTTGATGCTTATGCCAACCGTGATTCTTTGTCGTATAGAAAGCCCTATGGAATAGAAAATATTCCAACGATGTTGCGTGGAACGCTTCGTATGCCTGGCTATTGCAATGCCTGGAATGTATTGGTAAAATTAGGATTAACAGATGATACCTATAAAATAGAAGCATCGGATAAAATGAGCTATGCGCAATTGATGGCCGCTTATTTACCTGCAGGCAAAGGTTCTTTAAAAGAACGTCTGATCCAATTCATGGGAGCAGAAGCAACTAAAGAATCCATCGAAAAGATCGAATGGCTGGAATTATTCTCCGATCGTAAGATCCGTGTTGCGAATGCGAGTCCGGCTCAAATACTGCAAGATCTATTGGAAGAGAAATGGAAGTTGAAGGAACATGATAAGGATATGATCGTGATGCAGCATCAATTTGAATACAAGAATTCAAAAGGAGAATCGAAACGCATTGAGTCGTCCTTGGTAGTGAAAGGAGAAGATCAAACCTATACAGCCATGGCCCAAACGGTGGGTTTACCATTGGCGATCACAGCCAAACATATTCTAAAAGGAACGATCACGCGCAAAGGTGTTGTGATCCCAACAACGAAAGATATCTACAAACCGGTTTTGAATGAGCTGGAAACAATGGGGATTACCTTTGTTGAGAAGGAATTTTAAAACGCCAGATAATAATCTTTGGTTAGTTCTTTATACTCTTCAGTATAAGAATGGCGCTCATCTTTTTCGATTATGATAGCACTTTCGGAGAAGCTGCGTGGAGTGAATTCAAAACGCATCAACCAACGCTTTTCAGGTTTATCTGCACGGGTGATCACACGTGTAAGCTTGGTCAGGTATAATTTATTCTCTAAAGCCAGATCACGGAATAGTTCACTCTCCTTAGTAGGTAAGATCACATAAAATTTTCCGGTGGGACTTAACAAACTCAACACACCATTCAACAAAGCATCATAAGGCAATTGATCGGTATGACGTGCATTGGTACGTGCTTCTTCCGAAGCTTTCGATGAATCTACAAAATAAGGAGGATTGCTTACGATCAGATCATATTTACGATCACTCTCTTTGGCGAAATTTTGAAGGGAGATCTGCTGAACATGAATCCGGTCTTTCCAGTTGCTGGCATTTACATTCTCAGAAGCTTGAATAAAAGCATTCGGGTCAATATCGATGGCATCGATCTTTGCACCCGATTTTTGGGCTAGCATCAAAGCAATGATGCCTGTTCCGGTGCCAATATCCAATATGTGTTTTGCATTGGCGGTATTTACCCATGCTCCCAAAAGAACAGCATCGGTGCCTACTTTCATAGCACATTTGTCCTGATTGATCTTGAATTGTTTAAAAGCAAATGATTGGTTTGCCATAAAGATCCATTGCAATTTTAATTCAGAGTGTAGGAGTGAATTGGTTGCAATTGTTACATAAAGTTAGAATAATTTATCGTATTCCAAACAAAAACTTCATTTATTCCTCTTCATCGGATATTTCATCCTCCAGGTAAAGTTCGATCAATCCTTCGGGAGCTACCACCTGTATCTCCTTTTTGGCTCGGTCGATCTTCTTCACAAACTCATCTTTTATTGGCAAAAGGATCTCTTTTGTTCCTTTTTTGATCTGTAATATGGCTTGTTGCGGAAAGTCGAGTACGGTCTCCACTTCACCAATGTTTCCATGATGCGCATCGATCACCGCAAATCCGGGTACTTCGTGATAGTAGAATTTATTTCCTTTTAATTCAGGTAGGAGAGAGAGGGGAAGGCAAAGACTTGTTCCCACGAGTTCCTGTGCTTTTTGTGTGGAATCGATCCCATCCAACTGTACCAGAGCCGAATTACCACGCAACTGAATATTGGTAATGAAAAATGGAACCAGTCCACCATTCAACTCTATAAAAACGCTTTCCAGTTTTTGGTAACGCTTCACATTGTCCACATCCAGCTGAAACAATACTTCACCTTTAATTCCAACCGATTTGGAGATATATCCTAAATTAAAACATTCGTTCTTATTCATGTGTAAGTGCTATTTTTTGATGAGTTGAAGATGAGCATAATGTTGATTTCCATGCCAAGCGTACAAAGCGATCATTTCATCCAATGGAAATGTCTTATTGTATTCCGGATGGATATATGTTCTTTGAAAATCGCTCGCATTTAGGTTTTTCAATAAAATAACCCAACGCTGGTGAATTAACTCGATCAGCTGAAGAGAACTTGAGATAGGGTAAAGCTCACTATCTATTAAATTGGCCCACTGATCCTGGTTATAGGGCTTTATTACGGGACTATTCTCAGTAAGTGTAAGTTTTGTCCGGATATACGCATTCATGTGACTATCGGCAATATGATGAATGATTTGTTTGGCCGACCAGCCACCATCACGGTAAGAGCGGTTTAAATCGGTCTCCGAAAATGTTGCGACCAATTCTTTTAATTTTTTAGGCAGGGCTTCAATTTCTTTAATGTTCTTTTCATTATCAGCATTTGAATAGGTTTTCCCGTATTCAAATTTACCATTGGGATATTTTAATTGTTCCATCATCAGTGAATAAAAAAAGGCAGTCGAATGATCAACTGCCTTTTTTGAATGTATAAAAAATGATTATGCTTCCGCTTGTGGAGCATCTGCTTCAGGAGCAGCAGCTTCTTCTGTTGCAACCGGTGCAGCAGCTTTTGCAGCGATCTTAGCAGCTTTTGCTTCTTTAGCAGCAGCTTCAGCAGCCATACGGTTTTTGTAAGCATCTTTCTTAGCGTTCGCTAATTTGTCAACTTTACCGCTGATCTTTGTTTCTTTTTCTGACAACCATTTTGCAAATTTTGCATCAGCTTGTTCTTGTGTTAAAGCACCTTTTCTAACACCACCTTGTAAGTGGTTCTTGTACATTACTCCTTTGTAAGAAAGGATAGCACGACAAGTGTCTGTAGGTTGAGCACCATTGTTTAACCATGCTAATGCTTTATCAGCATCAAGGTTAATGGTTGCAGGATTTGTAGTTGGGTTGTACGTACCAATTTTCTCAATGAATTTACCATCACGAGGTGCACGACCATCCGCAATTACAATGTGGAAAAAGGCAGCACCTTTTTTACCATGTCTTTGTAATCTAATCTTTACTGGCATTTTGTTTGAATTTAATTGTTAATAAACTGTTTTTCCCTTTTGGGAGCACGAAAGTAGTAAAATATTTTGAACTGACAATGCTTTTGCATGATTTTCTCACCTAAAATGTTCATTTTCTTGCGTATCGTTTTCTATTGACACTTATTTTTTGAAGATGAAGGGGCTAAAAATATTGTTAAATGTTAATATTCAAACTTTTATTCGTAGTTTTGCAAAAATTTAAACCTTATCATACCTATGTCAAATCCAACAACATGTATCTTAGTTCCTATTGATTCTACTGAACAAACCATTATTGCATTAAGCCAGTCGTATAATTTAGCCCGTTTAACCAACTCTAAAATCGTGTTATTAACTATTGAAGAGGGGAATGCTGCCGAAGCACAAAAGAAATTGGACGAATTAGCAAAAGAAGCTTCTGCTAAATCTGGTCAGCCGGTTGAAACAATGGTTCGTAAAGGAAATGTTTACGAAGAGATCAACAAAGTAGCGGATGTATTGAATCCATTATTTGTAATGATCGGTTTATCTTCTAAGATCTCTTTAAGCAAGATCATCGGACAAAACGCATTTAAAATGGTGCGTGAGTCGAAACACCCTGTAATTACTATCCGTGGTAAAGTTCACCGTGATGGCTGTAAAACGATCCTATTACCACTTGACTTAACTAAAGAAACACGTGAAAAAGTAAATAAAGCGATCGAGTTAGCGAAGATCTTCAATGCCGATATCCGTGTGATCTCTATCTTGACACAAAAAGATGAAGAGTCAGAAAATAAATTGATCTCTTATTCCAATCAGGTTTGGAAATACATTAAAGACGAAGGAGTTCGTTGTACTATCAAAACATTACGTGGACATGATATTCCACAAATGGTTATGGATTACGGACATGAAGTGGAAGCTGATATCATCTTGATCATGAGTAAAGCTGAGTTGAGCATGAAAGAATTCTTTATTGGAACTGTTGCTCAACGAATCATCAATGAAAGTGATATCCCTGTATTGAGTTTCCGTCCGATGGAAAGAAAAGATACTTCGGTATTCAACCCATACTAAACAAAACCGATAATACTTCATTTTAAAAGCCCTTTGAAAAATGCAAAGGGCTTTTTGTTTATCTCCAATTTAAATGCAGCAGAAGTATCAGAATGTATCTAAAATAAAAAAGCCTCCTCATAAGAGAAGGCTTTTTTATTTGCTTTAGTCGATGACTATTTGTTAACAGCTTTTGCTAACTCAGCACCAGCTTTAAATTTAGCTACTTTTTTAGCAGCAATTTTAATAGCTTTACCAGTTTGTGGGTTACGACCAGTTCTAGCAGCTCTTTTAGAGATAGAGAAAGATCCGAAACCTACTAATGCAACTCTGTCACCTTTTTTAAGTGCTTTTGTTGTAGCGTTAACGAATGCATCTAAAGCTCTTTGAGCATCAGCTTTAGTCAATTTTGATTCTGATGCGATAGCATCAACTAATTCTGCTTTGTTCATTTGATTAGTTTTTTAAGGGTTAAACATTAATTAATTACTTGAACAGGAACAAAATTAATACAAATGAGTGTTCGTGCAACATTCAGAGCTAAAAAAGTGCAAAATTGTTGATAAATCGTGTTTTTGTTAATAACTGTGTCCGAAATGGCACATATAGTTGCGTTTGACAAACTCAGAATACCGAATACATATATATAGTTAAAAAATAGGAGGAGGGAGGCTGAAGAAGAGCGGAAAATATATGTACTTACATGGATTTAAATCTCCTTAACAATTACAGCACTTTCCAGCTTCCTGCCATCGGAAAGCCTCTTAAAAACTCAGCTGCAAGCAATCGCTTTTTTCCGGCCAGCTGAAGGTCGTCAATATGCATAAAACCGCCTTTAACGGCTACCTTTAATCCGGCCGAAGTCTCAGCAATTACAGTAGCTACAGGCAAATCGTGCACGACTGTTTCTTTTCTTGTTTTGAAAACTTTAATGGAATGGAGTTTCCCATCCGGCCCCAGTAGTTCGGTAAATGCTGTTGGATAAGGACTCAAACCTCTTACCTTATTATGGATCGCATCAAGCGTTCCTGTCCAGTCGATCCGGCAATCTTCTTTGAATATTTTGGGAGCATGCTTTTCCTCTTCTCCTTTGGCCAATAATTCCGCCTGATCGATCTGTGGATAATTCCCTGCCTCAATGGCTTTGACTGTTTTTAACACCAATTCCGAACCGATCAGCATTAAACGGTCATGAATATCACCTGCTGTTTCATTCTCGCCAATAGGCGTATGTTCTCTATAAATGATCTTTCCGGTATCGATCTGATGCTGAAGAAAGAACGTAGATACACCTGTTTCGGTATCACCATTGATCACCGCCCAATTGATGGGAGCTGCACCACGGTAACGTGGTAATAAGGAGCCATGCAAATTAAATGTGCCTAAACGCGGCATACTCCAAACTACTTCGGGTAGCATCCTAAAAGCAACAACGATCTGCAGGTCGGCATTCAAGGCTTTTAACGCTTCCAAAAATTCAGGTGCTTTTAATTTTTCAGGCTGAAGAATATTCAAACCTTTTTCCAAAGCATATTTTTTTACGGCCGATTGTTGCAATTGCTGACCCCTTCCTGCAGGCTTATCGGGCACGGTGATCACACCAACTATATTATAATTATTCCGCACCAGAATATCCAACGACTCCACTGCAAATTCAGGAGTGCCCATAAAAACAATTCGCAACTGACTCATTTTTGTTATGTTTGCTTTAGAGTTCAAAACTAAAAATATTTTCTCGCTAAATGAATTATTCAAAAAATATAAAGCTCATTGCAGGACCTCTTTTAGCGTTCATCCTATACCTGTCCGTTGATCTGGTTCCCGGCCAACCGGCTGTAACAGCTATGGCGGCCATCACCGTTTGGATGGCATTTTGGTGGCTCACCGAGGTGGTACATTTAGCTGTTACTGCTTTATTGCCGGTTATTCTCTTGCCTTTACTGGGTATTGCCGATAGTAAAACTGTAGCATTTCAATACATGGATCCGATCATCTTCTTATTTATAGGTGGATTCATCATTGCTTTTGCCATTGAAAAATGGAGATTGCATCAACGGATCGCATTGAAAATATTAATGATCGTGGGAACAAGTCCTTCCCGGATTTTATTAGGTGTTATGATCACCTCTTATCTGATCTCCATGTGGATCTCCAATACAGCAACAGTGATGATGTTATTATCTGCGGTATTAGCATTGATCGTTCAAATTGAACAGCATTTTAAAAGTGAGCATCATTCCCATCGTACGGCCAGCGCATTGTTAATCGGATTGGCCTATGCGGCCACCATAGGAGGGATGGCCACCTTGGTAGGAACACCCACCAACATGATTTTTTTAAGAGAATACACCGAGAAATTCCCTATGAATAACGACATGAATTTCTTTGCCTGGTTCAAAATAGGATTCCCTGTTTCTTTAGTATTATTAATAATTTCCTTTTTTATCATCAAGCTCATTTTTATTAAACGCGATATGAAACTGGCGGTGGAGAAGAACTATTTCAAAGATGCTTACCAGCGTCTGGGTTCCATCAGCTATGAAGAGAAGATCGTTTCGGTGCTTTTTATTTTAACGGCTGTTTTATGGTTTACAAGAGCTGATATCGACTTTGGAGGATTCACCATGAAAGGCTGGAGTAATTTGTTCGATAAGAAAGAATATTTACAGGACAGTACAGTCGCCATTTTTATGGCTCTTTTATTATTCATCATCCCCTCCAAATCGGAGCAGGGAAGAGCCTTGATCATTTGGGAAGATGTAAAACGATTGCCATTTGATATTGTACTATTATTTGGAGGCGGATTTGCATTGGCCAAAGGATTTGAAATATCCGGCTTGTCGAATTGGCTGGCATCGCAATTGCATTTTTCTGCCGACACCAATATCCAGTTACTTGTACTCGGTATGTGTGTGCTGATTGCGATCATCAGTGAATTTGCCTCGAATGTGGCGTGCATTCAATTAATGCTTCCGATCCTGATCGCACTTATTCATTCCATGCATTTGAACCCATTACTATTATTGATCCCGGCTACGCTGGCTTCCTCTTTAGGATTTATGCTGCCTGTTGCAACAGCACCCAACACGATCGTTTTTGGAAGCAATAGACTAAGAGTAAAGGATATGCTCGTTACCGGATTGATCATTGATATTGTGGGAATCATACTTATAACAATAGCTACTTTTTTCTTTTAAGTTTAACATTATAAATATCTGTATCTATAAAATTATTTCCTAATATTGCTTTACAAACACAGAAAAACAACATGAAAAAAACAATACTACTGGCAGCCTTTGCTATTTTAACAACAGGCATTATTAAATCTCAGGACAAAGCTTTTGAAAAAGGAAATATCACCTTCGACTTAGGAGCAGGTTTTGGTTTATATAGCACTAAAACACACATGGAGGAAAATAAATATGCCTATACCTGGAATGGATCCGGTTTTAGTAAGGTGGTAGTTGGAAAAACGACAAAAGATACTACTGATGGAGCCGGTTCAGGGATATTCCCGTTGAAAGTAGAATATGGTGTTACCAACTGGTTAGGGGTGGGTGCCCGCTTTGCTTATTCTAACTGGATCACAGAAAGAGACTCGGTGAGTGGAACAAAAGCAAAAGCAACATCTTTTGATGCAGGAGTGATGGTAAATTTCCATTTAGTAAAAAGCAAACGTTTCGACATGCCGATCAGTTTAACATTGGGTTACTCCAGCTTTAAATACTTGGCAAACGATCCATTGAATGGAATGGCAAAAGATAATGGCTTAAACTATGGAATTGGTTTACTGCCCCGTATCTATTTTGGTGATCATCTGGGGATGTATTTTAATGTTGGATATGCAGGTTATCGTTATCCAAGCTTACAATTCTCGAACAGCAACGACTCCAATTTAAATGACGACAATGATTGGAAACAAAGCATCAAAGGTGGTGGTATTAATATGGGAATCGGTTTGATCGGTAAGTTCTAAGAAACATTCAGAATAAAAAAGCCCCTTGGTAGATCCAAGGGGCTTTTTTTATTTAGTCATCCGTAGGTTCCGGAGCTTTTTGGAAATTCGCTTTTTTAGGTTTTATCTTTTTGATGAACAAAACGTTGATGATCTCATCATCAAGTGTAATGATCGGTTTTGACATGCCGTTGGTGATCGTAATAGGGAAGTTATCGCGTAATTTCTTTACCACTTTTTCGTAAGTATTGTTCTCCAAAAGAATATACATCGCAACCACTTTTCCTTCTTTTACTTCACATTTCCCATTATAACATTGTGCATCGCTACCATTACGGAAAGAGATGATCACATCACTATAAGTACCGTCTGCTACTTCCTCGGCTCCGCGTTCTTCAAACTTCTGAGCCCATTTTAGATAGCAATTACTATTCTCATCTACATTCTTTGCAGATGGTTGCGCATTTGAATAAAATGCGATCGTCAATAAAAGAGAAAGGGATGTAAAGATCTTTTTCATAGAATAATTATTTGGTGCAAATTAATAAATAATTGTTGATAAATGTAAAATTTATGATCGGATTTTCAACTACTGTGCCAAAGATAATTTTCTTGAATTAGGAGAACCTTTTTTTTGTGAACATTCATTAATTTGTATCTTCGTTTCCTCAAACAGTAAAAAATATGAGCAAAGCACTTATTGAGCAAAATCTGAAAGAAGCAGCCCTGATCCTGGAGCAGTTTCTGACAGATGGCAACATCAGTAAAATAGAGCAAGCCGGAGCGATCATGTCCAACGCCCTAAAGCAGGGGAACAAGATCATTTCATGTGGCAATGGTGGTTCTATGTGCGATGCTATGCACTTTGCGGAAGAATTGAGCGGAAGGTTCCGTGACGACCGTAAAGCATTAGCAGCAGTGTCCATTTCCGACCCATCGCATATTTCATGTGTAGGAAATGATTATGGTTACGATAAAGTCTTTTCCCGCTACCTCGAAGCATTAGGCAATAAAGGCGATGTTCTTTTAGCCATCAGCACCAGCGGCAATTCAAAGAATGTGTTGAACGCAATCGCTGTTGCAAAAGAAAAAGGAATAGCCGTTATCGGCTTAACAGGGAAAGATGGTGGACAAATGGCTGCATTATGCGATGTGGAAATAAGAGCACCATTCAGTAAATATGCCGATAGAGCACAAGAAATACATATTAAAGTAATTCATTCACTAATTCATTATATAGAAAACAATCTTTAACAAACGAACACTTTATCCAACTGTTCATTGAGATCACTCCTAATCAATTTTCAGTAAAGTTGTTCCACCACAATTTTTTTATGCTTGTAAAAACGTATGGGAGTGCTGTGTATGGCATCAATGCCACAACAGTTACGGTAGAAACAAACATTAACCCCGGAGTAAATTTCTTATTAGTTGGTTTGCCCGACAGTGCTGTAAAAGAAAGTCAGCAACGCATTGATGCCGCCCTCAAAAACAACGGCTACAAAATTCCAGGCAAAAGTATCGTGATCAACATGGCTCCGGCCGATATTCGCAAAGAAGGCTCGTCCTACGACTTGACCATAGCTGTTGGGGTATTAGCTGCATCCGAACAGATCCTGTCGGATGAGATCCATCAATACATCATTATGGGTGAACTGTCATTGGATGGCGGTCTGCAACCCATCAAAGGTGTATTGCCCATTGCCATCAAGGCGCGCGAAGAAAAATTCAAAGGGATCATCCTGCCCAAACAAAATGCAAAAGAAGCAGCTATTGTGAGCGACCTTGAAGTGTACGGTGTAGAGAACATCAAAGAGGTGATCGGATTTTTTAATCACACTGTTCAATTGGAAAGAACCATCGTAGATACACGCGATGAATTTTATTCAAAATTAAATGATTCGGAAGTTGATTTTGCAGATGTAAAAGGACAGGAGAACATAAAGCGTGCATTGGAAATAGCAGCAGCCGGAGGACACAATGTGATCCTGATCGGGCCTCCCGGAGCAGGAAAAACAATGCTGGCCAAACGTTTACCCACCATTCTTCCTCCCATGAATTTGCATGAAGCATTGGAGACCACAAAAATTCATAGTGTAGCAGGTAAAATGGGAAAGAATACAGGACTTATCTCCGTTCGTCCTTTCCGCTCACCCCATCATACGATCTCTGATGTGGCCCTGGTTGGAGGAGGAGGTGTGCCTCAACCCGGAGAAATATCATTGGCTCATAATGGAGTTTTGTTTCTGGATGAGTTACCCGAATTCAAGCGCACTGTTCTGGAAGTAATGCGACAACCGCTGGAAGATAGAGTCGTTACCATCTCAAGAGCAAAATTTGCTGTGGAATATCCAACCAGCTTTATGCTCATTGCTTCTATGAACCCTTGTCCATGCGGATTCTACAACCATCCCGAAAAGAATTGTGTATGTGCACCCGGTGTGGTGCAGAAATACCTGAATAAAATTTCCGGACCGCTATTGGATAGGATCGATATTCACATTGAGGTAACTCCTGTTTCATATACGGAATTGGCTGCAGAACGTGTGTCAGAAAAAAGTAAGGCTGTACGCGATAGGGTTGTAAAAGCCAGAGAGATCCAGGAAGAACGATTTAAAGATAAAGAAGGAGTGCATTGCAATGCGCAAATTGGATCTAAACAATTACGTGAAGTATGCAAAATAGATGAAGCCGGAAATCAGTTGTTAAAAACAGCCATGGAACGATTAGGATTATCGGCCCGTGCATACGACCGCATATTAAAAGTAGCGCGCACCATTGCCGATCTGGATAATAGTGAGAATATAGAAACCAATCATCTGGCTGAAGCTATTCAGTATAGGAGTTTGGACAGAGATGGCTGGGCAGGATAAAATATTTTTTATACATTTAGGGAGATGATCGCTCAACATCAAAATATAAAACTATTTCCTTTTGTAGCAATGCTATTGCTAAATAGTATCGTGACCTATGCACAAGTAAAGAATGTAAAGGCGAATAAAAAGAAGGCAAAGACCTATCTTTCAAACGATGACTACAACAGAGCGCTCAAAGAAAATCTGATCCTTTACAATGAGAATAAAAACGATGCTGAACTCAATCGCGCGATTGGTATTTGCTATTTGAATATCAATGATGATCGTTCCAAAGCCATCCCATATCTCGAATATGCGTTAAAATCAGGGAAGATAGGAAGCGACATTTATTTACATCTGGGAATGGCGCATATGTATAGTTATGATTTTGATAAAGCAATTTCCTATTTCAATGAATACAGCTCAAAGAAAGATGCCAAAGAATTGGAACAAGCAGAATTGTTGATCAAGAATTGTAATAATGCCAAAGAAATGGTTAAACATCCCGTAAATGTAACCTTCGAAAATCTTGGGAAAGATTTAAACACAGTTTATCCCGACTACTATCCATTTGTTACGGAGAATGAAGGCACCATGTATTTTACCAGCAGAAGAGATGCCACCATGGGAAACATTCAAAGTTGGCAAGGTTATTATACTTCCGATATCTATGTTTCAAAAGTGGTGAATGGCCAATGGGGGAAAGCCAAGAATATGGGACCACTGGTGAACTCACAGGAAGATGAACAATGTGTGTACATGACACCCGATGGAAAGATCATGATGGTGTATGTAGATAATACCAAAACCTCCGGAGATCTGTTCTTAACTTCCATTGGAGGAAAGGTAAAAGCTTTCCCTAAACCAATTCCTTTTGAGGAACCTGTTAATACTGATTTTTCAGAGCTGGAAGGTTGCATCAATACCGAAGGCAATATGATCATTTTTGCCAGCGATAGGAATGGTGGGGTAGGAAACATGGATCTGTATATGTCGAAGAAATTACCGAACGGAAGTTGGGGAAAGCCGGTGAACCTTGGTAACACGATCAATACCGGATTCAATGAAGGATTTCCTGTATTTGATGAAGTAAATCAAGTGCTTTATTTTTCTTCTGAAGGACATTACAACATGGGCGGCTACGACATCTTCAAATCGAAGTACGATACCCTCTCCAAAACATTCAGTGAGCCTGAGAATATGGGTTATCCGATCAATACTCCGGAAGACAATATGCAGTTTTCGCTCGCAGGAAACAGAAGAGATGCGTATATCTCTGCCTACCGGAAGGAAGGATATGGTGATCTGGATATCTACAAAGTTATTTTTCATGATGTAGAAAGTAGAATGACGGCATTAAAAGGGAAAGTAAAAACAGCAGATTCTACCGCTACAGGAAAAGAGGTGGAGGTTACTATTTTAAATGAGACAACCAAAGAAGTGATCGATACGAAGACGGTAAAATTGAATGAGAGCAAATTCCTTTTTGCCTTAGAGCCAGGCAATTACATTATTAAAGCCAAGTGCGAAGGTTATCTCGATCTCTCCGAAAAATTAGCCATTTTAGATAAAGCAAATTTTGTATCTGTGAAAACAAAAAATCTGGAACTGATCGACAAGAATAAAAAAGAAGAACCACCTGTCAAGAAAACAACAGCCAAAAAGCCGGTTAAAAAATAGAACGTTTTGAACAAAATACATCCTCTAATGTTTAATGAACATGAGATACCTTTTTTTAATAAGCATTATTACTTTGTTTTTCTCCTGTCAGGGAAACAGTCAAACATCATCAACGAATACATCTACTATGAATAACGATAGCACCAATAAAGCAATTAATAAAACAGAAGAAGAGTGGAAAAAGGTTTTAAGTCCTGAGCAGTATTATGTGATCCGTCAGAAAGGAACTGAGGCTCCTTTCTCCGGCAAGTTCTACAAACATACTGATAAGGGAACCTATGTATGTGCTGCTTGTGGGGAGGAACTGTTTAAATCGGATACAAAATTTGATGCCGGCTGTGGTTGGCCTAGCTTTTTTGAAGCCATTGATTCTACTAAAATTACCTATACACGCGATACCAGCCATGGCATGATCCGTACAGAGATCACCTGCACAAAATGTGGCGGACATCTTGGTCATGTTTTTGATGATGGACCTCAGCCAACAGGATTGAGATACTGCGTGAATTCACTTTCTATCGATTTTAAAAAATAATAAATAATTGAAAATCAATATTTTGATTCTTAATTACAAAAATAATGTTAAAACATTATATGTATATACATATATTTTATATCTTTGCAGTGTTAAAATAAAAACCAAAAAATAAAACAATGATAAACAAACTTACAACAGGCGTTATTGCAGTAGCTGCAGTAGTTGCATTTGCTTTCACAGCACCGGAGAAAAAACACACCGACACTTTTAATGTTGACACCAAAGCAACAACAGCAAATTGGTTAGCTAAAAAAGTAACAGGTGAACACAAAGGTGGTATCTCTATCTCTAAAGGAACTCTTTCTGTTGATCATGGTAAAATAGCAGGTGGTTCATTTGAATTTGATATGAATTCTATCACTTGTACTGATTTAACAGACAAAGAGTGGAACGGTAAATTGATCGGACATTTAAAATCAGATGATTTCTTTAGCGTAGAAAAAAATCCTACAGCTAAATTTGAGATCACAAAAGTGGCTCAAAAAGAAGGAACAAATTTCGATGTAACAGGAAAATTAACGATCAAAGGCATTACCAACGAGATCATTTTCCCTGCTGTTATCACAATGAATGATAAAGCTGTTGTAACAGTGGCTAAGATCACAGTAAACAGAACTAAATTCGATATTAAATACGGTTCAGCTAGCTTCTTCGAAGGAATTGGCGACAAAGCGATCTATGATGATTTCGAATTATCAGTAAATGTAGTTGCTAAGAAATAATATTAGTCACAATAAAAAAAGCCCTTCAGAGATCTGAAGGGCTTTTTTTATTGAGATAGGATCGTAATAAAATATACGTTATTGCTTAACGATCTTTTTTACAATTGAACCATTCTTTGTATCAATGCTTAGAAAATAAACTCCCGGGATCATTGGTAAATCCTTCAAGATGATCATTGAATTTCTATCCATCTCCATATTTTTTTGATACACCCTCTGTCCTGTCAAATTAAATATCTGTATACCTATTTTTTGATCTTTTAAGTCAGCCAATTCGATTTTCAATTCATTTTGATAGGGATTGGGGTAAATTTCAATCTTTTCACTCCAATTAAGCTCGCTTACGCTTGTACACATTTGTACATCCACATAAATACTATCCGTGTAATTACATGTGGTATCTTGTGTATAGGTAACATAGTAAAATCCTTCAGATAATGAGTTAACCGCTATAATTGAAGGATTTTGAATATTAGATGTGAATCCATCAGGTCCGCTCCAAGTATAAATTCCTCCTCCTAAATGTGAAGTTGAATTCAATTGCAAACTTGCCCCGTCACACACCGGAGAGTTTGAAAATGCATTTGTTACACAATTTTGAGAACATGATAAAGTGGCTGTGCTTATCGTATCAATACTAAATTCAACCGTAGCAGGAATGTTGGCAAAATTTGTAACCATTACTAGATAATACTCTCCGCTTTGTGCTCCGTAAACATCTAATACTTCCATAAAGTCGGTAGAATAACTACAATCAACTGCGCTCGACTGAAGTGATACTGAATCGGTACATGGTGTTGTAGGGGAGGAGAAGGGGCCCCAACAAATAAAGTCAACATCCACTCCGGTATCTGTTGAATCGACCTGGATCATATTGATCACCAGATCACCGGATACATCAATTTGAAAATAGAACCAGGAAGGATTTGGCTGACTGCCTAAACAACCATAATTAGGACCGGTTTCGGCTGTTTGATCAACGCTAGCCGGAAACGACATGTTTCCTGCCGGACAAATTTGTGCGGCATTGACACACAGTGGTGAGGTTTGCGCCCCTCCAAAGAAATAGATAATTATTAGAGCGAATGTCAAAAAAAGTTTTTTCATGAACCTACATGCTTTAATGAATTGATCAAAAGTAAAAAAAATCCCCCGACAGTTTTTGCGGGGGATGTAAGTATTAATTTTGAGCCGGTGCTTGCTGTTGTTCCGGTTTTGGTAACAACACCTTGCGCGACAATTTAAATTTACCTGTTTTGGGATCAACACCGATCAGTTTCACCTGGATCTTTTCTCCTTCTTTCAACACACCTTCCATGTTCTCTAATCTGCGGTGTTCAATTTCAGAAATGTGTAATAGACCATCTTTACCCGGCATAAACTCAACGAATGCACCGAATGCCATGATCGATTTTACTTTTCCTTCATATACTTCACCAACTTCAGGAACAGCTACAATACCTTTGATCTTCGCTAATACCGCATTGATCGCATCAGCATTGGTTGCAACGATATCAATGTGACCCATATTATCTTTTTCTTCGATAACGATCGTAGCACCTGTTTCACGTTGCATTTCCTGAATGATCTTACCACCTGGTCCGATCACTGCACCGATAAACTCTTTAGGGATCGTCATTTTAACGATACGAGGAGCATGTGGTTTGTAATCTTCACGGGTTGTAGAGATCGTTTTGCTCATTTCACCAAGGATGTGTAAACGTCCCTCTTTAGCTTGATTCAAAGCCTCTGCCATTACTTCGTATGGCAAACCGTGTACTTTCAAGTCCATCTGACAAGCAGTGATACCATCTTTTGTTCCGGTTACTTTAAAGTCCATATCTCCTAAATGATCTTCATCACCAAGGATATCAGAAAGGATCGCATATTTACCTTGATCATCTGTGATCAATCCCATAGCAATACCTGAAACCGGTTTGGTGATCTTCACACCGGCATCCATTAATGCAAGTGTACCTGCACAAACTGTTGCCATGGATGATGAACCATTTGATTCTAAAATATCAGAAACAACACGAACAGTGTATGGATTCTCTGATGATAATACTTGTTTTAACGCACGTTCAGCCAAGTTACCATGTCCAACTTCACGTCTTCCCGGACCACGGTTTGGTTTTACCTCACCTGTTGAGAAAGCAGGGAAGTTATAGTGCAACATAAAGTTGTTTGTACCTTGTTGCAATGCTCTGTCGATGGTTTGAAGATCTAACTTCGTACCCAAAGTTACAGTTGTTAATGATTGTGTTTCTCCACGAGTAAAGATCGCTGAACCGTGAGCAGAAGGTAAATAACCAACTTCGCTCCAGATCGGACGGATCTGGTTGGTTGCACGGCCATCTAAACGTACGCGCTCATCAAGTACCACACGTCTTACTGCAACGTATTCTACTTCGTGATAATATTTCTTAGCCAATGATTCGCTTAATAAAGCTCTTTCTTCTTCAGCAATTCCTTCCCAGAATTCTTTGAATACGGCTTTGAAAGCTTCACCACGCTCTTTCTTATTCGGATTTTTTGATTTAGCAACAGCATACGCTTTATCGTAAGTAGCTTTGAAAATACGCTCTTTCAATTCAGCATCGTTTGTTTCGTGACAATATTCACGCTTTACGATCTTACCTTTTACAGCTTCTACTTTTGCTACTAACTCATTGATTGCTTTGATCTGTAATTTGATGGCTTCGTGAGCAAATTTGATCGCCTCTAACATTTCTGCTTCAGAGATCTCTTTCATTTCACCTTCCACCATTACGATATCTTTTTCAGATGCTGCGATGATCATATCGATCACTGATTTCTCCATTTGTTCAACAGTAGGGTTGATCACTAACTGACCATCTACTTTACCAACACGTACTTCAGAGATCGGTCCGTTGAACGGAATATCAGATACAGCAACAGCAGCACTTGCAGCCAAACATGCAAAAGCGTCCGGTGAAGTTTGTGCATCTCCGGAAATAAGAGAGATCAATACTTGTGTATCAGCATGATAATCTTCCGGGAATAATGGACGTAATGCACGATCCACTAAGCGGGAAATTAATACTTCATAGTCAGATAATTTAGCTTCGCGTTTGAAGAAACCTCCAGGGAATCTTCCTGCAGAAGCGAATTTTTCTTGATAATCAACAGATAATGGTAAAAAATCAACTCCTTCTTTCGCATCTTTGTTAGATACAACTGTTGCAAGCAACATGGTGTTGCCCATTTTTACGACAACAGATCCATCAGCTTGTTTTGCCAATTTACCTGTTTCTAACGTAATCTCACGTCCATCAGCTAGTGCAAACGTGTGTGTAATTCCAATTTGTGACATAATTTTTTTGTTTGTATCCTCCGAAGCTTCAGCGGAGGATGGGTTTTTAATTTATTGTTTTCTTTGACCTCTTTTTACTCGATTTTGTAAACTATAATAAAATACAAAAAGCATCCCGGTGTTCCGGAATGCTTTTTAATTGTATATTAAATAAGCATTAAGATTACTTTCTTAAATCTAATTTTTTAACAATAGCACGGTAACGCTCAATGTCGTTTGCTTTGATATAATCCAACATACTACGTCTTTTACCAACTAAGTTGATCAATGCACGTTGAGTACCAAAATCTTTTTTGTTTGATTTCAAGTGGTTGGTCAAGTGGTCAATTCTGTGTGTAAACAAAGCAACTTGTCCTTCAGCAGAACCAGTGTCTTTTTCAGATTTTCCGTGTTTTTTGAAAATGTCTTTTTTAATTTCTGATGTTAAATACATTGTATTAGGTATTTTTAATTTTTAATTTTCGGACTGCAAAGATAAATATCTTTTTTAAATCTGCAATATTTTTTACCTCAGATTCAGAAAAAAGAGGGGAGTCCCACTAATTTTTGAACATTTTCAGCAATTGCGCCAATTTATCCTTTAGCTCGGTACGGCTCACGATCTTATCCAAAAAGCCATGCTCCAATACGAATTCAGAGGTTTGGAAGCCTTTCGGAAGGTCTTTTCCGATGGTTTCTTTTACCACACGTGGACCAGCAAAACCGATCAAAGCGCCCGGCTCAGCAATATTCAAGTCGCCCAACATCGCATAAGAAGCTGTTACACCACCTGTTGTTGGGTCGGTCAGGAACGAAATATAAGGGATCTTGGCTTCTGCCATCAAGGATAATTTAGCAGATGTCTTTGCCATTTGCATCAATGAGAAAGCCGCTTCCATCATACGTGCACCACCGGATTTAGAGATAATCATCAAGGGAATACGGTTCGCTAAACAATAATCAATTGAACGGGCAATTTTTTCACCCACCACTGATCCCATCGAGCCACCAATAAAGCTGAAATCCATACAAGCTACTACCAGATCCTCACCATCTACTTTTCCATGTGCCGTGCGGATAGCATCTTTTAAATTCGTTTTCTTGATCGAGTCCTTTAAACGGTCGGTGTACTTTTTTGTATCCGTAAAGTTTAAAGGGTCACCTGCGGTTAGATCCGGATTCAACTCCTTAAATTCATTGTTATCGAAAATGATCTCAAAATATTCTTTCGAACCAATTTTTTCATGATAGTTACACTCCGCATTCGAGCAAACATATAAATGCTGTGCATGCTCATCTGAAGAAGTGATCTTCTTACACTTCGGACATTTATACCACAATCCTTCCGGAGTTTCTTTCTTTTCACCTGTTGTGGTAGTGATTCCTTCTATTTTTCTTTTAAACCAACTCATTTTATGAAGTATTAAATCTAAAGCATAGAGTATTAAGAGTTTCCTAATACCTACACAACGACTTGTTTAAGCAATAGTAATCGTATTATCTAAATAAACATCTTGAATGGTGTTCAACAATTCCACACCTTCTTTCATTGGTTTTTGGAAGGCTTTACGACCGGAGATCAAACCTTGACCACCGGCACGCTTGTTGATCACAGCTGTTGTTACTGCTTCAGCCATATCACTTGCACCTTTTGATTCACCACCGCTATTGATCAAACCCATTCTTCCCATGTAGCAATTTGCTACCTGGTAACGGCAAAGATCAATTGGATTATCTGTTGTTAACTCTGAATATACTTTTGGATGTGTTTTACCATGTCCGGTAGCCAAATAACCACCATTTTTATCAGATAACTTTTGTTTGATGATATCAGCTTGGATGGTTACACCTAAATGGTTGGCTTGCGATGATAGATCGGCAGCAGTGTGATAATCAACACCGTCTTTTTTGAACGCACTGTTACGGGTATAACACCATAAAATAGTTGCCATTCCTAACTCATGAGCTCTTTCAAATGCTTGCGCTACTTCCACGATCTGACGGGATGATTCATGTGAACCAAAATAGATCGTTGCACCAACAGCAACAGCTCCCATGTTCCAGGCTTCTTCTACAGAACCAAACATGATCTGGTCAAATTTATTCGGATAGGAAAGGAATTCATTATGATTGATCTTTACAATGAAAGGGATCTTGTGTGCATATTTACGTGATACAGATGCCAACACGCCATACGTTGACGCAACAGCATTACAACCACCTTCGATCGCCAATTTTACAATGTTCTCTGAATCGAAATACATTGGATTTGGAGCAAAAGAGGCACCTGCGCTGTGTTCAATTCCCTGATCAACTGGAAGGATACTCATGTATCCGGTATTCGCTAAACGACCGGTTCCGTATAGTTGTTGCAAACTTCTAAGAACTTGTGGACTGCGGTTCGATCCCATGAAGATACGATCTACAAAATCGTTTCCAGGTAAATGGATATTTTCTTTAGAGATCGTTTTGCAAGTATGGTTCAATAAGCTGTCAGCGTTTGAGCCCAATAGTTCTTCGATTTTTTTAGTTGCCATATGTATCTATTTTGCTGTTATAATTTTAGGAAGGCAAAGCTAATAATTTTTTATGATTAATGAATAGGCTTTTTTGCCCGAAAAAATGCAGAAAAAGGGAAGAAATCCTTAAAAAGGATATCCAATACCGATATTAAAGGCTAAAAAGGAGTATTTACGGTCGTTATGACTCAAACGGTAATCTTCCTTCCAGGTATCATTAAAGAGATTTTTGATTACCCAGCGCTTATCTTCCGCAAACTGAGGATCACGCACCTTTACGCCCATATCGAAACGCAATACGAAAAAGCTGAAATCAGCCCGCAAGCCAATACCCGAACCAATCGCGATCTCTTTATAAAAACGGTCGAACTTAAACTCTCCACCCGGACGGGCTGCATTGGGCTCTTTTAACCAGACATTCCCTGCATCTACGAAAAGTGCCCCATGGATCACTTTCAACATTTTAAAACGATATTCCACATTGGCCTCTAACTGTCCGTCACCCAATTGATCAAAGGTAAATTCTCCATTATCGGAATAGGAGCCGGGGCCTAATGAGCGCGACTGCCACGCTCTAATACCATTGGCACCACCACTAAAAAAACTACGCTCGAAGGGTAGGGAAGGGAAGTTTCTCAATGGCTTTCCAATACCGGCTGCTATACGGAATACCACCTTATTGATCTCATTCGAATTATAATAATACCTGAAATCACCGTCTATCCTTAAGTATTGTGAGAATGGGATGCCCAATAAATTGAAACGACCTAAACTATCTTCTGTAAATGTAGCAGGCTGCAGCTGATTGGTCAACTCATAAATTCCTCGTAGAATATTACCACTCGATTCAGCATTCAAACGGAAGAACTTGAAATTTTGATCCTTTTTAATATCCTGCTCATTAAAGGTAAAGGTGTAACGTGTGCTTGTTGAAACGTGGTTACTATAACTATTGATGATATAGAGATCGCGAATGTTGTTAAATAAGTTATTCTCAAAACTCGAGCTCAGATTCACCTTTACAAGGTTGGCTACCAACGGACTGATCGTATGGCGTTTGGTTAACGTTTCTCTCCAGGAGTAACCAAAGGAAAGATTAGTGATCTCTCGCGTAAAATCGGGTCTGCGCTGAAAACTATACGAACTCGTTAAAATGGTTTTCGGACTCGATCTTTTGGATGCTTTCACATTAAAAGGAACCAGGAAACGAGGAATATAAAGATTCACTTCGGGAATTACTTCAATGGTATTGAACTGTTGAGCCGGACGGGAAAGGTCGGTAAGGTCATTTAACTGATTCGAATTTTGATCATTCACCCGTTGCGCTTCGATACCACCTTTCAAACGGATCTCTAAAATTTCAGCACCTTTGAATAAGTTACGGTTTTGATACACCATACTTCCCGAGATCCCCAAGTTTCCACCCGTATTTGTTCCTTCGGTTTCAATTGTATAGGACTGTTTAAGCACAGGAGCCATTTGGATGTAACAATCCAGATATTCCCCTTTTGCTTTTTTAAAGGAAATGTTAATAGAGCGGAATGCTCTTAATTCAGCCAGTTTTTTGTAGGTGTCTTCTGCATTTTTCAACTGGTAGAGTTCGCCTTTTCTTAAGAAGATCGCATTTAAGACCAATTTGGGCTTGTAATTCAATTTGTCATGCGACAAGAAAATAAAATCTTCTACTCGCATTGTGTCTTTTGATTCCCCATCTCTTTTCTTGGACACAAAATCCGTTTGTATATACACATTGTTAATGTAATATCGCTGATGTGGACTTTCGATGATCGAATCGGAATAGTCAGAATACTTGGATGCAAAGTTTTTGATCCCTAAAGTGATATTTACTTTTCGATTACCAACATTCGTATCCACTTCGTAGTGAACGTAATCCTTCGTAAAAAAGTAATAACCATTATTACTCAACTCCGTTGTGATACGCTCCCGTTCTTTTTGCAAAACATCCACATCATAATTGTTTCCACGTTTGATCAAGGTATTGGAGGAATCCGCAAAGACATAATATTGAAGTAGATTATCTTCTATATCGTATTTGATATCGTTGAATTTATAGGGAGCCGAAGCTTTAATTTGATAATATACCTTCGCCCGTTTTCTTCGCTTAAAATAAACGGAGTCTTTTACAGAACTAACAAAATAACCTTTGTTATTTAAGAGCGATTTGATCTGTTTGGCTGATTTATAAGTAAGTAATGAGTCGTAGATCACAGGAGCTTCACCAATATTCATGAGCCATTCTCCAAACAATTGGCGGTTCTTTGTTTTGGGTTTCTTTCCTTTTGCCTTGCGCTTCATATTCTTCTCCTGCATCTTGCTATCATAAAGAATACGTTTTCTTTTTACCTTATTTTCATCCACCTGATTGTACAACCATAAGTGAAAGCGGAAGGCCAGTAAGATCTTTCTATTGGGCTTCTGCTTGATATAGCTCTCTATATCCGACTTTTCAACATCGGTATCCTTATCCAATACAGTATTCCTGAGTAATAAATATTCTCCGTCTTTCAGCTTTTTGGTGGGATTACAAGCCGCCAGCAGCAACACAAAACAGGTGCAAAAAAATAAACGACTATGTGGTTGAATGCGGAGCAATGGTCTAAAATGATATGGCGCTAAAATACTATAATTCTTTGTTTAATTCGCTTTTTTACAGAAGTGAAGTGCTTCGAAATTAAAAAAAATCATGTAGGTTTGTCAGCAAGAAAAGGACCAAAGATGCTTTCAAAAAATCAGATCAAATTTGCCAACTCATTAAAACAAAAAAAGGAACGCGAAGCGCTTCGTCTATTTGTTATAGAAGGAAGCAAAATGGTGAAAGAAGCCTTGGCATCCAGCTTAAAGATCAAACATCTGTTTGCTACACCTGATTTTATTCGCCAGAACGACCTGGAGCATTATCCTGTGATTCAGGAAGTGACAGTTGCCGAATTGGAACGCATCACATCCCTGATGACGCCCAACGAAGCTTTGGCTATTTGCGAAATGCCATCCTATCAACTGGTTGCTTCAGAATTAAAAAATAAGCTGAGTCTGGTATTGGACGACATCAAGGATCCGGGAAATCTGGGAACCATTATCCGTATTGCCGACTGGTATGGAATTGAGCATATTATTTGCAGTGAACAGACAGTAGATGTGTATAACTCAAAAGTGGTACAATCTACCATGGGATCGGTTTGCAGGATAAAAGTACATTATACCGATCTGGCTCTGTTTTTAGCCAATAATCGCCAAAATGAGAAGATCCCGGTATTTGGTGCTCTGCTGGAAGGTGAGAACATCTATAAAAAAACACTCTCCTCTGAAGGCTTGATCATCATCGGAAATGAGTCGAAAGGCATCAGAGAGACATTGATCCCAATGATCGATCAAAAAATACATATTCCTACTTTTTCACACTTCAAACAGAGTGGGGAAGAGGCTGAATCCTTGAATGCAGCTATTGCTACGGCCATTATTTGCTCTGAATTTAGAAGAGGATAGTATATTTATCAGAAAAATATTTTGCAATAGAAAATCTTTTTCTACATTTGCAATCCGCAAAAAAGCGGTATAGGTGAGGTGCCTGAGAGGCCGAAAGGAACAGTTTGCTAAACTGTCGTACGGGTAACTGTACCGCGGGTTCGAATCCCGCCCTCACCGCAGATAAATGAAAAAGTGCCGAAAGGCATTTTTGTTGACAGAAAGCGTTGAAAATCTATTTTCAAAAGCTTTCAGGAAACAAAAAACAAATGCGAAGCATTTACTTTTTCATTTTCAAAATGGGTGTACAGGGAACACATTGTAATCCCGCTTCAAAGCGTTATTTGTATTATTTTTTAAAGAATTATTTGTTTAATAAAAAATAATATTACATTTGCACCCGCTTTAGCGTTCTTTATTTAAAGCAAACAGTTCGGGGCGTAGCGTAGTCCGGTTATCGCGCCTGGTTTGGGACCAGGAGGTCGCAAGTTCGAATCTTGCC
The DNA here is from genome assembly GCA_017303895.1 of Bacteroidota bacterium. Taxonomy (GTDB): domain Bacteria; phylum Bacteroidota; class Bacteroidia; order 2-12-FULL-35-15; family 2-12-FULL-35-15; genus 2-12-FULL-35-15. Next base: position 45,703 of record JAFLBF010000010.1, read on the forward strand.
GCCCCGACTTTAGATTAGCTAATTAGTTAATTCGGTAGTTTGAAAACATACTTTTCAAATTTTCAAATTGCTTAATTAGCTTTTTTTTTATCTATTGGTTCCGTATCCGCCCAGGCGGATGGATAGAGCATCCCGACCTAAAGTCGGGAAGGCCATCAGGAAAATTGTTAATTGAAATAAAATACTGGTTCCGTATCCGCATAGGCGGATGGATAGAGCATCCCGACCTAAAGTCGGGAAGGCCATCAGGAAAATTTTTAATTGAAATAAAATACTGGTTCCGTATCCGCATAGGCGGATGGATAGAGCATCCCGACCTAAAGTCGGGAAGGCCATCAGGAAAATTGTTAATTGAAATAAAATACTGGTTCCGTATCCGCCTCAGGCGGATGGATAGAGCATCCCGACCTAAAGTCGGGAAGGCCATCTGAAGGATCGAGGAAAATTGTTAATTGAAATAATAAATTGGTTCCGTAGCTCAGCTGGATAGAGCAACTGCCTTCTAAGCAGTAGGCCATTGGTTCGAATCCAATCGGAATCACACTCCTAAAAAGCTCTTCAATCATGAAGGGCTTTTTTATTTCCTACCATTCATCCATATTTTCTACCACTTAATAAGTACTTCGAAAATCATATTAATTTAACCAGCTAAATACTATATTTGTGTGCAAAGAAAATTTACCTATGAAAAGTTACTCTTCTATCATTTCCTTGTCGCTCCTAAGCGCTGTTTGCATATTGAACAGTTCTTGCGGAGGTGACAATACAACCACTGATACAAAAAAAGACACCTTAAGCAATAATGTAAGCGCCAAGGATGTAAAGTACATTCAGATCGCTGATGCGACAGAATTCCTTCCTTCCTGGTCGAAAGAGAACGTATTGATCTATCATGAGATCGGTGAACCGGATGATATGCATCCCACAAATGGAGCATCGGCAGCGCGTTCAGACATCATGGTGAATACACAAGTGTATGTTGTAGGAACTGATTATAGAAACCTAAGCGTTCGCCCGATAGCCGTTAAATCAATGCCTCAGGTCTCAGCCAACGAGTTAGAATTTACCTATGAATTAAGAAATGATATCCAGTTCGATGATGGAAGTCCTATTTCGGTAGACGATATCATCTTCACCTATAAAGCCAATAAATGTCCACTCACAAATAATCCGCATGCTAAATCCTATTTAGAAAATTTAGTGGAGATCAAAGCTGATCCTGCGAAGCCGGGAACATTTACTGTGGTGATGAAAGAGAAATATATTCAGAACATTACATTCATGGCCGACTATCCGATCATGCAACGTTCGTTCTTCGACAAGAACAATGTGTTAGCAAAATATACATTCGCCCAATTCAATGATCCCAACTTTAAAGCCGATAAAAACAAAGACCTGGCTGACTGGGCAGCAGAATTTAACAGTGCGAAATATGGTAGAGAGGTCAATAATTTAGTTGGCGCTGGTCCATACAAAATTGAGAAATGGGAACCGGGACAGAGTATCACACTTGTTAAAAAAGCTAACCACTGGAGCGACAAATCGAACAATGCATACGAAACTTCTTATCCTCAAAAGATCATCTTTAAATTAAACAAAGATGCTAATTCACAGATCTTGGAATTTAAATCGCAAACAATGGATGTGTCAACCAATATGTCAACTAAAACATTATTGGAGCTTCAAGCCGATCCTAAATTCAACGAGAACTACAACTCCCGTTTTACCGACACTTATAACTATGGTTATATTGCCATGAACATGAAGCCGGATGGGATCAAACACAAAAAAATATTCGTTGACAAAAAAGTGAGAAGAGCCATGGCACTTTTAACACCTTTGGATAACATCAATAAAGTACTCAACAAAAGCAAGAACAAACGCACTGTTGGTCCTGTATCTTATTTAAAACCGGAATACAACAGCGATTTAAAATTGATCCCATTTGATATTGAAGCTGCCAAAAAACTATTGGATGAAGCTGGTTGGAAAGATACGGATGGTGATAATATCCGTGATAAAGTGGTAGATGGAGAAAAGATCAAAATGGAATTTAACATCAATTACATGACCACTCAGGTGGAATGGAAGAATACTGCCGAGATGATCTCCGAGCAAATGTATAAAGCCGGAGTAAAAGCCAATTTAAATCCGATCGACTTTTCTGTATTGGTTGAAACTGCACGTAATCACGATTTTGATATGATGCTGGCATCTTGGGCTGGCAACTTTGCTCCGGAAGATTATACGCAGCTATGGCACACATCTGCCTGGGCTTCTAAAGGTTCTAACTATACCGGATTTGGAAATGCGGAAAGTGATGCCTTGATCGATTCGATCAAACATACCATTGATGATGCCAAACGTATCCCATTGATCAAACGTTTTCAGGAGATCGTATATGATGAACAACCTTATATCTTTATGTTCTCTGCACTCAGAAGAAATGTTATCCATAAACGTTTCGGAAATCAGGAAATGTATTTTGAACGTCCCGGTGTTTGGTTGGGCAATCTGAAGCTCATCTCAAATGCTGGAGCTTCTAATAAACCAAGTTCTGTTTACTAAAAAGAAAACGCTTTCTTAACAAATTAAGAAAGCGTTTTTTTTTATGCAAAAACAATGTATCTTGTGTGGCAAAATAAGCCGCATGTTCCGGTACATCTTAAAGCGTATTTTCATCTTTATTCCTACACTGATCATCATAACCTTGTTGGGTTTTTTGATCAGCATCAATGCGCCCGGTGATCCGGTAGAACGGATGGTTTCCTCCGCTCAATCTGGCGGAGAAGTTGGTACGCAGTCGGTAAGCCAGATGAAAGATAAACTTTTCTGGCGCAAAAAATTAGGCTTGGATCTGCCTGTGTTTTATTTCTCCGTAACAAGCTATGCTTACCCCGATACATTGTATAAGATCGGTGATAAACCGGAGAGAGAAGCACTCAGCCGGCTGATCTCTAATCATGGAAATTGGAATGCGATCGAACAATATCACAATAGCCTTATTCGCTTCTGTGATGCGCAGCTCTTCTTTAGACCCGATACCAATCAGCTGAAAGGATACGAGACCAATAAGGTGATCGAAGATCTGAATCAGATCAAATTTGAAGCACTTTCATTAAAGGCTAGTTATGAAGAAGTTTTGATGCAAGCCAAGATCGACAAGATTCAAACAATATTAAGTAAATATTCTTTTTTAAATGACTCCAAGCGCTTGTTTGATCAAGTTGTATCGGATCATCAAAACATAAAAAATACAGAAAGCAAATGGAAGAATTATATTCCTAAGATCGCTTTTTACAAGAACAATCAGTATCACCGCTGGTTGTTTGGCGATGGTGGTGAATTCTCCAAAGGTATTATCCGTGGCGATTTTGGCACATCCTACGTTACCAAACAACCGATATCAGAGGTGATCTATTCGAAGATCGGCTGGTCGTTGTTCTTTACTTTATTATCCGTTATTCTGGCTTATTTTGTAAGTATTCCAATAGGAGTAAAAGCGGCTGCCAACAGAGGATCTCGCTTCGATAAAAGTTCTTCCATTGTTTTATTTATGTTGTATTCCATGCCTTCGTTCTGGTTGGCAACCTTATTATTAATGACATTTGCGAACCCTGATGTGTTTCATTGGCTTCCGGCATCAGGTGTTAAACCGGCTACCGGTTATCCCGAAGGTGCTGGCTTGTTTGAAAAGATCAAGATCTCTTTCCCATACATTATTCTTCCTGCGATCTGCTATACGTACAGCTCATTCGCATTTTTATCGAGAACCATGCGTGTTTCCATGATCGAGATCGTTGGACAGGATTATATCCGCACGGCCAAAGCAAAAGGATTACCGGAGAATAAAGTAATCTGGAAACATGCATTCCGCAATTCCTTATTGCCGATCATTACCGTATTTGCCAACATTTTTCCTGCTGCTATTGGTGGATCCGTGATCCTCGAAAGTATTTTCACCATTCCCGGAATGGGCTCTGAAGCCATCTTTGCAATTCAAAACAATAATTATCCGATGATCATTGCTATACTTACCATCACCGGATTTTTAACATTAGTAGGATACCTGATCTCCGATATTTTGTACGCATTAGTAGATCCAAGAATATCGTATAAATAAAATGGAAGAATTGAAAAAAGACATATCTATTGAAGAATCGAAAGCTGATTTCAGCTTCCGAAAATATGCCTGGACGCAATTCAAAAAGAATAAACCGGCTTATTATTCCTATAAAGTATTGGTCTTTTTGGCGATCATTGCCATCATTGCTCCCTTTATTGCTACCGATCAACCACTGTATTGTAAGTACAAAGGAGTAAATATGTTCCCCGCATTTTCTTTTTCTAATAATTGTGAGATCAAAGATCCTGCAACCGGAGCCATAGAAAACATTCAATATGATATTGCCGACTGGAAGCACATGGAGGCCGAAACGATCATTTTTGCACCGATTGCTTATTCGCCAAATAAAACAGATTATGATAATGCGGATTATGTTTCACCGGGAGGAAAACAGATTTTCATAACCGCAGAAGGAGAAGAAATGGAGATTCCAGCCAAATTCCGTCATTGGCTGGGGACCAACAAAGCAGGAGAAGATGTGCTATCCGGCTTGATCAATGGAACACGTGTTTCATTAACGATCGGCATCCTGTCGATGGGAATCGCTTCCTTGATAGGCATTCTACTCGGAGCCATGGCCGGCTATTTTGGAGATAAAAAATTGCAAACTACACGTGGTAGTTTTTGGACATTCATCATTGGATTGTTCTTTGCTTTTTATTATGCTTTCATCATGCGTTCGTTTGAATTGGCTGATGGATTCGCCACTTCCAGTTTATCGATCCTCATTCAATTATTCATCAGCATTTTTATTTTTACGCTTATCAGCTTTGTTTTTTATTGGCTAGGAAAGCTGGTAGGAAAGATCGGCTTCTTGTCGCACAAAGTATTCATTCCTGTCGATTCGATCATTTCGAGAGCCATTGAGATCTTGATCTCTATGCCTTTGTTGATCCTCATCATTTCTGTTGCAGCCATTGCCAAAGAAAAATCCATCGTCAACATTATGATCATCATTGGATTAACATCATGGACAGGTATTGCACGATTAACAAGAGCAGAGTTCTTACGCATCTCCAATCTGGAATACATTCAAGCAGCCAAATCGATGGGATTTAAAGAATTCCGTATCATCTTTAAACATGCGCTTCCCAATGCCTTAGCTCCGGCATTAGTGGCGATCGCTTTTGGTGTCGCATCCGCCATCTTAACAGAATCGGCCTTATCATTTTTAGGTGTTGGTGTGCCACCAACCACTGTAACATGGGGGTCCTTATTGAATGCCGGCCGTGAACAATTTAGCGCCTGGTGGCTGGTGGTGTTTCCCGGACTGGCGATCTTTGTGACGGTTACCATTTATAATTTATTGGGTGAGGGATTAAGAGATGCGCTCGACCCACGATTGAAAAAATAAAAAAGGTGCTTTTAATGAAAGCGCCTTTTTTATTTTAAAATGATCAGCATATTATTCCTTCTTCTTTCCAAATGTGTAATGAATCCCCACATTTACGCCCCAACTACTGAATGGGAGGTAGATCTTTAAAGATTGAGCGGGTTGATTCGGATCGTAACTGGCATTCGAATTATAGCTATCAACAAATTCTGTTTCTGTGCTATGAACAGGTAATGTAGAAAGCTGATCTTGACTATTAACTAAAAATTTTGTTGTTACATTTTTTTTAGGTGCCCATGCTTGTGAAATAAAATTCACTTCCCCAAACACTGCTAAATTTTCTGACAAAGAAAGATCAAGTCCAAGATTGCCTTTAAATCCCATTGACATACCGCCTGAAAACTCGCTCGTTTCTTCTGTTTTTACGATGCCCGACCAGTCGTAGCTATATTGAACCGATTCGTCTATCAACTTACAGCCAGCACCTAATACAAATCCAAGCTTTGTGTATGGACGGAATTTTTCGCCTGTGGTGATCTTAATAGCAGGAATGATTCGAATCATTCTTCCTTTTAAAGTCTCCACATCTGCAGGTGTATTTGGACTAGATGCATCAGTAAACTCGGTCTTTCCACCCAATAAATAGCTGGCATTGATCTCTGCACCAATATTTTTATTGAAATAAAATCCGAAACCGCCCCCAAACTCTAATCCTTTCCCAAAAGAGGATCTAACTGATTCCACCACGCCATTATTGTTGTAATTGGCACTAATAGACATGGGAGCTAAAGAAAAACCGTAAGAACTGATCGTATTGACATACAATCCTTGAGCTTTTACATTACTCACTGTGATCAAACCGACCGCTAACAATATTGTGTTTATTTTTTTCATACCTATATTTTTTTTAGCAAAACTAAAGCATTACTAATAACAAACGAGTGTTTAAAAGTTGATTGTTATCATATTCTCCTGCATATAAAGTTTGGCTAAGTTTAGGCTAAATTTAATTCCTATGAATGTACATTTCATTGCTATTGGCGGATCCGCCATGCACAATATGGCCATTGCCATGCATAAAAAAGGATTTCATGTAACAGGATCGGATGATGAGATCTTTGAACCTTCTAAAACCCGTTTGGCAAAATTGAACTTGCTTCCTGCAAAAGAAGGCTGGGATGTCAATAATATTCATGAAGGCTTGGATGCTGTGATCCTTGGAATGCACGCCAGGGTCGACAATCCCGAATTATTAAAAGCACAGGAATTAGGATTAAAGATCTACTCTTATCCGGAATACATTTACGAGCAAACAAAAGACAAAACAAGGATCGTTGTTGGAGGAAGTCACGGCAAAACTTCTATCACCGCCATGATCTTGCATGTATTGCATTACAATAAGATCGACTGCGACTACATGGTTGGCGCGCAACTGGAAGGTTTCGACACCATGGTGAAACTTACCAAAGAAGCAACGATTGCAGTGATTGAAGGTGATGAGTATTTATCTTCACCTATTGACAGAAGACCGAAATTCCATTTATATAAACCCTATATCGCCATATTAAGCGGTATTGCCTGGGATCATATCAATGTGTTTCCTACGTTCGAAAATTATGTGGAGCAGTTCAGCATTTTCGTTGACCTGATCGAAAAGGACGGAGCACTGATCTATTGCGAATTGGATGAACAGGTAAAAAAGGTTTCTGAAAAGGGGAGAGGTGACATAAAAAAATATCCATATGCCATTCCTGCGCATGTTATCCGGAACGGGACCAGTTATTTAATAACGGACTCCGGGAAAGAAGTTCCATTATTAGTGTTTGGCGATCATAACCTGATGAATGTGAATGGAGCCCGTATGGTATGCAATCAGGTGGGCATAACAGATGAACAATTCAATGAAGCTATCCAAAGCTTTAAAGGAGCAGCGAAACGTTTGGAATTGGTTAAGAAAAATGAAAGCACAGCAGTTTACAAAGATTTTGCGCATTCACCATCCAAATTGAAAGCTACGACACAAGCTGTAAAAAAACAGTTTCCTGATCGTAAACTAATAGCTTGTATGGAATTACACACCTTTAGCAGTTTGAATGAAAATTTCCTGAAAGAATACAATGGATCCATGGCTTTAGCCGATGAGGCTTATGTGTATTATAATCCGCATACGATCGAACACAAGAAACTAAAACCGATTACAGAACAACAAGTAAATCAATCATTTGGAGGCAGCAATTTAAAGATCTACACAAACTCAAAATTATTACTGGAAGATCTGTTGAAACACGATTTTACGAATAAAAATCTATTGATGATGAGCTCCGGTAATTTTGACGGGATCGATTTTAAGGAGCTGGGAGAACAGGTTGTAAAATAGTATTCAGAAGTGTATAAAAACAAAAACACCCATCAGCATCGATGGGTGTTTTTGTTTAAAAAGAAAATTATATTAAGCTTTTTTTACGTTTACCGCATTTAAACCTTTTCTTCCTTCAGTTACTTCGAAAGTAACTGTGTCGTTTTCTTTTACTTTTTCAGTCAAACCTGTTGCATGAACAAAAATTTCTTGACCTGATTCATCTTTAATGAAACCGAAACCTTTGGTCTCATTGAAAAATTTTACTGTACCTGTTTTCATTGTAATTTTTAAAAATTGTTATTAATTCTACAAATGTAAAACATATTCTTTTTAATTCCTAATAATTATTTTTTTGTCGATTTTATACCTTTGAACATCGATGCAAATATGTTATTAAACGATTATGACAAGGGTTATTAACAGGATTGTTAAATCAGACACAATGCTCATAATTAATAATAACCTAAAAATCAACTAGTTAATAATCAATGCGTAAGATTATTGGGGAACAATTTTATTTAAACTTTTGATCTAATAATTAATGATTAGGCACAATTCTTGACAATAAGAATAATTATTTACCGTTGTTTTAATTTATATTAATTCTAAATAGCACAAAAAAACCATTAAAAACTCTTGATTTTATTGATTTTTTTGATTAATTTAGTTCAGTAATTAGAACTTTTTGTTATTAAATATAATATTTTTTTTTGTTCAGCTATTGACTTTTTCAATAATATTACGGAGCAAAATAAAAAACCAGCAGCAAATTGTTTAATTATTATTATATTTGCGACCCAAAAAAACACACTATGAGTAAGCCAAAGTTATTATTTACAGAGAAAGCATTGCCTTTAATATTAGAGGCATTTGGAAAATCAATTAACGAAGAGGGAATTATTGTTGATTCGAATGGCGAGCCTGTCTTAACTACTGATGGTGAATGTATTGAAGCATCCAAATTTGGAGGAATAAAAAAAGGCTCTGAAATTTTTATCAAAGACGATTTATACTCTATAATGAATCTCTCCGAAGGAAAAATTTAAGTTTATGAATTTTAAAAGTAGGGCTAAAAAGGTTCGAAAAGTTATCGATCCTATTACGGAGATAATGTCTCATGCCAAAAAGCCTGGTGTTACTATCATCATAGATCCTGATGAATCGACATCTACTTCTAAAAGCGGCAGTGCATATTCATACGATAGCAAGTCGAAAATTTTGACTATAAATGCTAGCTCTCCTTTATTTTCAGATGAGCACAATAGGCAGTTTTTATTAGAAATTATTAGATCTTCTTTTGATGCCGGAGGACTTATTTTCAAATCAGAGAAAAGTGATTTGTTAAAAGAGTATAGCTCTTATTACAAGAAAAATCTAAATGAGGACATTTTAAATGTATTCAGAAAAATAATTTCACATGCAGATTATGAGGCATTGAAAATGTCTTTTTTTGTAAGAGAAGAGTCAAAAAAGGGAAGACCTATTCACTCACTTAGAAATGATATCAAGGACAAATTTGGCGATAGAGGACTTAATATAGCCAATCTGTGTACAGCAGGATATTTTGAATCCGAGCTCCATGAGATATACAAGAGAGATACAGTTAATATAGAAGAGTTCAAGAGATATTATGATTTAGTTGTTACTCAAAAAGCAAGAGCTCTGTTTGTACATAGCAATATGACTCCTAATGAAGTAATGAGTCAAGTCATAAAAATGGTTGAGAAAGCAAGAAAATACCACATAGATGACTTTAGGATACATGGCATTGGGCAAAGTAATATTGATACAATAACAAAAGCTATTAAACTTTTAGAGGAGGAGTCAGAGGATTTCCAAGAGGGCTTGTTCACAATTGATCTCACTTCAAAAGAACCGTACTCGATAGTTTATACTGTTAAAATTGAAAAGGAAGACTAAAAATTGTCTTCCTTTTTAATTTCCATCTTTTTCAATCAGTTACAAATTTTGGAGCAAGTTCAAAAACAAATTTGCTCAGGAAACACAACAGCAGCAAGCCGTTAAACTTTGATCGATACAAATGTATATTTTATTGGCAAACACTCAAAGTATAATTACTTAAAAATCAAGCACTTACATTTTTACAGCGTGCTAATTTTTGCATATAATAAATATTATGTTAAATTGTAAAGTTATTGATTATTAATTATATATGCAAATTCTTATCTCTTTCACATCACTTATTCATAAAAAAAACGGGATACATTTCTGTACCCCGTCTCTAATGAAAACTAAACTGGAAGCGTCTAGTTTTTCAATTTCTCATTGATAGCTTTTAACTTATCCAATTGCTGTGTTCTGCTATAGATCTGTTTCAAAGCATACATTGTATTCTTGTCTGTTGGATTTACTTCCAATGCTTTTTCCAATACCGGCATGGCATTGTTAAATGCTGTGGCTGCTTTCGCTAGTTCTGCATCATATTTCTTTTGATCTGTGATCTTGTCAGCCATTTTTGAAATCGCTACACCCTGGTTGTTATACAAAGCACCTAAGTTGTACAAAGCATCAAAATAATCCGCTTTGATCTCAACCGCTTTTTTATAATCAGCTTCTGCTGAAGCGATCAATTCTGTATAATTTTTTGGCTTGTCTAATTCCTTACCTGTAGCATCTTTCGGATTCGCTAAATTATCGTAGATGTTTCCTCTTACCAAGTATAAGTTAGCGTCAGCCGGTTTTGCAGCAATGGCTTGTGTTAAATTGGTCAATGCTGCAGTACTTTGGTTGGTCTTTAAATAATAGTTGGTTTCAGAGATCAATAAATTGATGTCGTTCGGATAAGCTGCTCTTCCTTTTTTCAATACATCCATACCTCCTGTTGTGTCTTTCGACATTAAATAAGCATTCATTAATGAAGAATAAGTATTTCCTTTTCCTTGCTTATTGTCAACCATTTTTTGATAATAGGTCTTCGCTTTATCAAAATTAGAAGCTCTCTCCGCTGTTACCGCACAGTTATAAAGCAAGTTGGTATCTTTCATTTCACCAACCGTATAAGCCATTTCAAATGAGGTTAAAGCGTCAGCGAATTTTTTTCCATTATAATCATAAGAACCTTTGTTGCTGAAATAAGCGGCTGATTTAGCAATTCCATTCGCGATCTCACCGGTATAATTTCCTTTAGCATCCAATGTTTTTGCTTTTGCATACGCTTGATAAGCTGATGTTAACTCATTTGCCGATACAGCTTGGTAACCTGCAGCTTGTTTTTTGTTTGGATCGGTTTCAGTCGATTTTTCAGTCGCTAAACGCAAGTTATTCTCGAAAATAGCCATGTACACCTGACCTCTGTACACTTGTGTCTTTGCATTGTCCTTGGTATCAGGATGCTCCGAAGCTAAGTCGATCGCTTCTTTTGCTTTGTTCAATGATTCAACATCTTTGCTGCTGTTAAAATCTTGCATGTAACGGTAAGCAGTTACCACTTTTGCACTTTGAGCATTCGCATTTACTGCAAAAATGGATGCTAATGCTAATACACCTATTCTTTTCATAGTTTTTATTTTTTCTATTTAAAATTAATTCGATTCGTTATTATCAACTTCCTTGCCATCATTACTTTCTGTGTTATCAGACGCATTGTTGGCATCATTTCCATATTCAGTTGATGCGTTTTCTGCTCCTTCTACATTTTCTACTTCTTCATCAATATCCACCTTTGTTACGGCAGCAATATCATCGCCTTCTTTCAAGTTGATCAAACGAACACCTTGTGTTGCTCTTCCGATCACTCGTAAATCAGCTACCGATAAACGGATAATGATACCCGATTTATTAATGATCATTAAGTCATTCTTATCGGTTACATCTTTAATTGCGATCAAATTACCTGTCTTATCAGTAATGTTGATGGTCTTCACACCTTTACCACCACGGTTTGTTACACGGTATTCTTCAATATCGGAACGTTTACCGTATCCTTTTTCAGAAACTACCATCACATTGGTTTGTGGATCAGCAATAGCGATCATACCTACCACTTCATTGTCTTTGCTGTCAGAAATGTTGATACCTCTTACTCCGGAAGCATTTCTTCCCATCGGACGAACGGTTGATTCATTGAAACGAACCACTTTTCCTTCTTTTGAAGCCAGCATGATCTCGTTGGTTCCATTGGTCAATAATGCTTCTAACAACGTATCTCCATCACGAACAGTGATCGCGTTGATACCGCTTTGACGTGGACGGGAATATGCTTCTAATGTTGTTTTCTTGATGATACCATTCTTCGTACACATAATAATGAAGTTATTATTGATGTACTCTTCATCGTTCAGATTCTTCACATTGATGAATGCTTTCACCTTATCATCACTTGGAATATTGATCAAGTTTTGGATTGCGCGGCCTTTTGATTGACGGTTTCCTTCCGGCACCTCAAATGCTCTCATCCAGAAACAACGACCTTGCTCGGTGAACAACAATAAATAGTTATGTGTAGAAGCTGTGAACAAATGCTCGATAAAGTCTTCATCACGTGTGGTACTTCCTTTTGCACCTTTTCCGCCTCTTGCCTGTGTTCTGTATTCTGTTAATGGTGTACGTTTGATGTATCCCATGTGAGAGATGGTGATCACCACTTCTTCATCAGCGATCATATCTTCCATTCTGAAATCACCAGCTGCATAAACGATCTCTGATTTACGCTCATCACCATATTTCTCTTTGATCTCCAACAATTCGTCTTTGATCACTTTCATTCGCATTCCTTCATCATTCAATAATGAACGCAAGTAATCGATCAACTTCATTAACTCATCGTATTCTGCTTTGATCTTATCACGCTCCAGTCCTGTCAATACACGTAAACGCATTTCCAGGATCGCTTTTGCCTGCAATTCGCTTAATCCGAAATTGCTCATCAAGCCATCTTGTGCATCTTGTGGTGTTGCTGATTCACGGATCAATTTGATCACTTCATCCAAATGATCCAAAGCGATCAAATATCCTTGCAAGATGTGTGCACGCTTCTCTGCTTGTGCTAATTCATATTTTGTTCTGCGAACAACAACATCATGACGGTGATCCACAAAGTGAACGATCATGTCTCTCAAGTTCAACATCATTGGGCGACCGCCTACTAAAGCAATGTTGTTTACGCTGAAAGATGTTTGTAATTCGGTGTATTTATAAAGATTATTCAATACCACATTGGTGATCGCATCACGTTTGATCTCATACACAATGCGCATACCATCTCTATCCGACTCATCGCGGATATCAGAGATCCCTTCGATCTTTTTATCATTTACCAATTCCGCTGTTTTGCGGATCATCTCAGCTTTGTTGATCTGATATGGGATAGCGTTCACAATGATACGCTCTCTTCCACCATCTGTTACTTCTACATTGGTGCTGGCACGCATCACGATACGGCCTCTTCCTGTTTCAAATGCTTCTTTTACTCCTTCATATCCGTAAATGATACCACCTGTCGGGAAGTCAGGTGCCTTCACATATTGCATCAATCCAGCCACATCGATCTCACGGTTGTCGATATAAGCCACTGTAGCATTTACGATCTCCGTTAAATTGTGCGGAGGCATATTGGTAGCCATACCCACGGCAATACCGCTGGCACCATTGATCAATAAGTTAGGGATGCGTGTTGGTAATACAGTTGGCTCTTCCAAAGAATCGTCAAAGTTCGGACGGAAATCAACCGTATCTTTTTCGATATCTGCCAACATTTCTTCTGCGATCTTTTTCAAACGCGCTTCGGTATAACGCATCGCAGCCGGACTATCACCATCGATAGAACCGTAGTTACCTTGTCCGTCAACCAAAGGATAACGCAAGCTCCAATCCTGCGCCATACGCACCATGGTGTCATACACCGATGAGTCACCATGCGGGTGATACTTACCCAATACCTCCCCTACGATACGGGCAGATTTTTTATAGGGACGGTTGGAAAGAACGCCTAAGTCCAACATACCATACAATACCCTGCGGTGTACAGGCTTTAAACCATCTCTCACATCCGGTAAAGCACGTGACACGATAACCGACATCGAATAATCGATGTAGGCCGATTTCATTTCTTCTTCAATGTTGATCTGAATGATTTTTTCTCCGTCTGCCATAATTTCTTTTTAGCTTGGTTTTAAATATCTGTTTTTACTGTTTTTTAAGAATTATTGTCATAAAATTTCTTTAGCACAATTATTGATTTGGCATAGTAAATTTTAGGAGTTCGAAAATACTTATTTGGGCAGAGATAAAGCCTTTTTTGAGCATCAAATTATCAACATATTAACAGTTTTTTTGTTGATAAAAATAAAGCCCCAACAGTGCTTTCTAATAAACCGAGAAGTACTTTTGAATAATTAGTGAAAAGCCCTATTTTTGATAGGGTTTGTAACTATAAAAGTTTTGAAACGTTTTAATCATAACTAATACACGCATTCTATGGAAGCTAAATTTTCACCAAGAGTAAAAGACGTTATTACCTACAGCCGCGAAGAAGCTTTGCGCCTGGGACATGACTATATTGGTACCGAACACTTATTGTTAGGGATCATCCGCGAAGGCGAAGGAACTGCAGTTAAGCTTCTTAAAGGGCTGGGCGTAGATCTGATGGACTTAAGAAAAACAATTGAGGATGCGATCGGAACAGGTAACCACAAGGTGGCGAATCTTGCCAATATCCCATTAATGAAACAAGCCGAAAGAGCTCTAAAGATCACTTATTTAGAGGCTAAGCTTTTTAAATCTGCCGTTATCGGTACAGAACATTTGATATTGTCCATTCTAAAGGATGAAGATAATGTGGCTACTAAATCGTTGAACAAGTTTAAAGTAGACTATGAGGTTATGAAAAAAGAATTGGAAATGTCAAAAACCGACCCGAAAGCTGAATTTCCGGGCACTCCTTCCGATGATGACGGGGATGATGATAGCTTCAGCGCATCCAGCAGCACTAAAAAGCCGGTGGATAGCAAATCAAAAACGCCTGTATTGGATAACTTCGGTCGCGACCTTACCAAAGCGGCTGAAGATGGTAAATTAGATCCAATCGTTGGTCGTGAAAAAGAGATCGAACGTGTATCTCAGATCCTTTCCCGTAGAAAGAAAAACAATCCGATCTTGATTGGTGAACCGGGTGTTGGTAAATCAGCTATTGCTGAAGGATTGGCATTACGCATCGTACAGCGTAAAGTATCACGTGTATTGTTCGGAAAACGTGTAGTAACACTTGATCTTGCCTCCTTGGTGGCAGGAACAAAATACCGTGGTCAGTTCGAAGAGCGCATGAAAGCAGTGATGAACGAATTGGAAAAATCACCGGATGTGATCCTCTTCATTGATGAGATCCACACCATCATTGGTGCTGGTGGTGCCAGCGGCTCATTGGATGCTTCCAATATGTTCAAACCGGCATTGGCTCGTGGAGAGATCCAATGTATCGGTGCGACTACACTTGATGAGTACCGTCAGTACATCGAGAAAGATGGTGCATTGGAAAGACGTTTCCAAAAGGTAATTGTAGAGCCGGCTACACCGGATGAAACATTGCAGATCTTGAATAACATCAAAGCGAAATACGAAGATCATCACAATGTAACTTACACTGATGAAGCATTAAAAGCGTGTGTGAGTTTAACTGCACGTTATATCACAGACAGACATTTGCCGGATAAAGCGATCGATGCATTGGATGAAGCTGGTTCACGTGTACACATTACCAATATCAATGTGCCGAAGAACATTGTGGAGATCGAGAAAAAATTAGAAGAGATCAAAGAAGAAAAGAACAAAGTGGTTCGTTCTCAGAAATATGAAGAGGCTGCCCGCTTAAGAGATACTGAGCGTCAATTGTTAGAACAATTGGATGCAGCTAAAAAAGCATGGGAAGAAGAGAGCAAAACACACCGTGAAATGGTAACGGAAGAAAATGTAGCTGAAGTAGTAGCAATGATGACTGGTGTTCCTGTTCAACGTGTGGCACAAAACGAAGGCGACAAATTGATCCGTATGGCGGATGAGTTAAAAGGTAAAGTGATCGGACAGGATGATGCGGTGAAAAAAGTTGTAAAAGCGATTCAACGTAACCGTGCCGGATTAAAAGATCCGAACAAACCAATTGGATCCTTCATTTTCCTTGGTCCTACCGGTGTTGGTAAAACACAATTAGCGAAGATCTTATCGAAATATTTATTTGATAATGATGATGCCTTGATCCGCATCGATATGAGTGAGTACATGGAGAAATTTGCTGTATCCCGTTTAGTGGGAGCGCCTCCGGGATACGTTGGATACGAAGAAGGTGGTCAGTTAACCGAAAAAGTGCGCAGACGTCCCTACTCTATCGTATTGTTAGATGAGATCGAAAAAGCACATCCTGACGTATTTAACTTGTTATTGCAAGCTTTGGATGATGGACAAATGACGGATAGTTTAGGTCGTAAGATCGACTTTAAGAATACCATCATTATCATGACATCCAACATTGGTGCTCGTCAGTTAAAAGATTTCGGTCAAGGTGTTGGTTTCACCACCACTGCTAAAAAAGAATCGGAAGAAGAACATTCAAAAGGTGTGATCGAGAATGCATTGAAAAAAGCATTTGCTCCTGAGTTCTTGAATCGTATTGATGATGTGATCATGTTTAACTCATTGAGTCGTGAAGACATTCATAAGATCATTGATATTGAATTGAACAGCTTGTACGGCCGTATCAATGGATTAGGTTATGGTGTAAAAGTATCGGAAGAGGCAAAAGACTTTATCTCCGACAAAGGATACGATTCACAATTTGGTGCACGTCCGTTGAAGCGTGCGATACAAAAATACCTGGAAGATCCATTGGCTGAAGAGATCATCAAATCGAACTTAAGTGAAGGAGATGTAATTGAAGTGGATGTAGAGAACGATGAGATCAAGATCAAGATCAGCAAACCAAAAGAGCCAAAAGCAAAGAAGTCTAAAAAAGATGAATAAATAAAAAGCGGAGCAAGATGCTCCGCTTTTTTATTTTACCATGGGCTTATTTTCATTTTCCCATTTCATAAATCCACCTTTGAGATCGATCACCTGCTTGAATCCTTTTTTCTTCATGATCTTGGCTGTAAGCGGACTCCGGTGTTGTGTCTGACAATAAATAAAAACAGGCTTACTCTTATCTAAAGTGTCAATGCATTTCTTGATGTCGCCACCAAAATAGCTGATATTGATAGCATTTTTGATATGGCTCTTGGCATATTCTTTATTGGTTCGTACATCAACAATAATTGCATCGCTGGTATTCGCCATTTTTTGTTCGTACTCAGACACTTTTAGCTCTTCATACTGAAACCCGGCTGAGTGTTTCCAGGCATTGCAGCTCAAAAGCATCAACAGTGGAATAAATAAAAGATATTTTTTCATGCATCGAATGTAGCGGATAAATAAAGAAAGAAAAATGAGATGGATCAGGATGTTTACTTCCAGCGGTATTTAAAACTCTCGTACTTCCCTTTAATGGCCATCACCAATTCAAACTGTGAAGCCGACTGAATGAATTCATCACTCAGATTAAGGTATTTGATGAAGGCATCAAATTCTTCATCAGGCAGGTCGATCACATCATTTTTGATATAGATGCGGAACAGATCCTTCAACACATCACGTTTCAACTCTTCGTTCTCCCACTCTGCTACTTTGCGTTTGGAGCGCTCAAACTTACTGAATCGTTCGTATAAAAAAGTGATCGGACTCGACATTGCATCGGCTGTTCCTTGTGTGGAATAAGTATTTTTCACTCCCAATTTGTTGATATCTTTCTGAATATCATTTAAACTTCTGTTGGCAAATACACTCACCTCTTTCAATTCAAAACGAAGATGTTTGAGCGGCACTTCTACATAATAGCTTTCTTTATCTATTGAATCTTTTAAGCAGATCTTCTTGGTATGAAATCCTAATGCAGAAAAAACGAGTGTATCTGTCTTGTATGCTTTTAAGCTGAATTTTCCTTCTGAGTCGGCAAAGCTGCCATTGTTTGTGCGCTTGTTGATCACCATCAATTTGGGCAATGGTAATTTTGGATCTTCAAAATCGAATGCTTTCCCGGAGACGGTAATTGTTTGAACCTGTGCATTCACATTCCCTAATTGAAAGCAAACAAATGCCACACAGAGTAGAATGCTTGCTTTTATTTGGGTTAAGTTCATGAAACAAATTTAAGAATGATCGTGCTTTTAGAAAGCCAACAAAAGTTAAAACAGATTGCCCACCAATTTATTGTTTGGCTTCTTCTGTTTGTAATTCTTCAACAGGTTCTTCCACCTTCTTTTTTTTCTTGATGATCTTGGCTTTCGACTCTTCTCTTCTCAACAAACGCTCAATGTTCTTTTGATGCGTGATCAATACCATGATGGCAATCAGAATAGAAAAGATGATCAACGAAGGAACTTTGGTTTGAAATACAACGATCACGATCACGGGGAAAGCCACTGCTGCAATCATGGAACCAAGTGACACATAACTGGAGATCAACAACACCACAATAAAAATACCGATAGAGATCAAAGCCGCTGAAGTATGTACAGCCAATATGATCCCTAATAATGTCGCGATCCCCTTCCCTCCCCTGAATGAAGCAAAGATCGGGAAGATATGCCCCACCAGCGAAGCAATGCCTAATACTAATTGTAGATTAATGAATTGATTAGAGCCCGGCTCGTATTTACTTAAATAAGCCAGACTCACTGCCGCAAATCCTTTTAATGTATCGATGATCAAAACAGGAATGCCCGCTTTTTTACCCAACACACGGAAGGTGTTGGTTGCACCTGCATTACCACTTCCATACTCACGCACATCGATCTTGTAAAAGAATTTACCGATCCATACAGCCGAAGGAATGGAGCCTAATAAATAGGCACCTAACAAAGATAATATGTTGGATGTGGTTAGCACGTTCTATTCTTCAGCACTTTGTGTTTTACGTAAGAACTGTGTTTTCTTGCTTGGCGGACAAACATTAAAATAGTAGTTCGGCTCTTTCTTATCCTTGTCGCCTGCTTTTTCACGTTTATCCGGTTTCAATTCTTTTAATACCGTGTTGAATGCTTCGTTCGATGAAACTGCCAGCATGGTTCCTCTGGTGTAATTGAAATAATACCAGTTACCGGAATCCATTTCTAAATAGATGTTCAAGATATCTCCACCTCTTTTCTTCACGATCTCTACTCTACCATCCACATATTTATTGATCTGTGTTTTATCGATGTTCGCAATACCGATCTTCCCATTCGATGTATAAGAACGCGTATCCTTGTTCCACTTCATCTTCAGATCGCTTAACACCAATGTTTTGCGCAACTCATCAGGGAATTTTTTGTACGAACCGTATAAATTCAATTGAGAGATCAACTTATCGGCTTGCTCCTTCCCTAACATTTCACGCATCCCTTTTTCGAAAACAGGACGGGAGAAATCAGTTGGTTTTAATTCGGTCATACCGGCAATTTGATCCGCCATTTTATCGATCGCACTTCCATCGAAGAAGAAATCGATACTCATGATCATATCAAAGATCACTGAATCCGGCACTAAGAAATGCACAGCACTACCAAATGATTCCACTTTCACTTGTCCGAAGTCGCCACCCAGATCGATCTTACCTTCACCATATACTTTGCAGGTGCTGGTATTTAAACTTAAGTAGTTACCCGGTAATGAACGCTCCACCAATTTCTCTTTATTAGAGATCCGGTATTCACGCGATCCTTTATCGAAGAACAAGAAACCATCAGCCGGCAATACATGCGGATCGTTGGTTGATTCTTTAGGTGATAAGAAAGCTGAATAGAAATGTGTTGAATCGGTTGTTACCATCATAGAAGCCGCAATTGGCTTGCCTGCTTCATTCACAGGATCTTTCGATACTGGAATATAGATATTGTTAGGATTGATCTCTGATTCAAACTTAAACCATGTTTTCGGAATACCTGCACAATCGTGAGAGATACGGGCAGCACCTGCAAACACCAAAAACTGATTGATCGCTTTTAACTTCACCAAACCTTTGTACTCAAAGTTCGGACTTAAACGGAATTTAGAAGAATCGGCAATTGTTGTTTCTGCATAGGTTTGGAAAGTTGTATCCACACTGATGTTGCTGAAATAGAAGGTTTGTTTTGTTTTTAATTCATCCACATAATCATAAAAACCTGAACCATAATAATTCTTACGTGCGTTCACATTCACTGTACAATTATATAAGTTATGATATTTCGTAACCGCATTCGCAACGATCTTGGCGTTAGTGAACGGACGCATATAGGCATCTTTCTCGATGGTCACATCTCCTTTATCAGGATAGATACGCGCATCAGCCACATTGATGTATTTAACTTCTTTGGCGGTGATGATGTATTTCTTCAAATCGTATTTCGCTGCTGGCGACTGGAACCTTAATGAATCCTGTTTCGGATGAACAGAGATAAACTCCGGTCCGACTAAATCCAGATCTTCATTAGCAGCTTTGGCTGTTGGATTTTTGCTGGTTCCCAATTCAATAGTAGCATCATCCATATACCATTTAAAGTTATCCATGAAACACACATACTGGTTTACTGGGAACTTTACGATGGATCCTTTACCATTCGACTTGAACTCCCCCATCCGTTTATCAAAGTCGATCTTCGCATTTACGTTATCCGTAGCAAAGGCCATTCCGGCCAGATCCATCGCTTTTAAGCTAAAGTTGGCTGTATCGGAATTAAAGGTATTGTGATTGAACTTGATCCAATCGGCATCCAATTTAGCATTGGAGAAATCGGCCGTACCTTTACCAAACAATTGTTTTGGAGTTAAAGTCAGCTTACCATTGAATTCAGCTTGTCCGTTATATGATTGAAACTTTTTCACTTTTCTGTTCCACACATGCATCATGTCTTTCATGGGCTGCCAGTGCATTTTCACACTGTCACCATGGATCTGCGGGAACTCCGGTTTTGTTTTCTGTGCCTTTACATCGAAGGTATTAGCAACAGCTGCATTGGTTGAATCGGGAAAGAAAATAAAATCTTTAGAGGTTGTTACCGATGTAACATAATTGATCGAACCATCTCCTCTCAAGCCTTTATGACTTAAATTGATAGCTGCATTATACGTTCCTTTTCCTCCATACATAGCATAACCACTTGGTGGTGACTGTGTGACAAAACCTAATGAATAATCAGGTTGTAAGGTTAGTGCTTCTTTGAAAGTTGGGAAGATCCCGGCTGTTTCCATCGAACCTTTAAAGTTCAAACCTTCATTGGTAAAGTTATCCAAACTGTCGATCGTGAAAGGTTCCAAGTGGAAATAGAATTTATCCTTCGGATATTTTCCTCCCTGGATCTGTTTCTTATTATAATAAGCGTATGAATCTTTAAAACTATTAAAAACAGGATATTTCGGGAATGGCTTCCGTCCCGACTTATTAGCGGGATGATCGATCTCCAAATCACCATTGATACTTTCGATCACGGTCTTTACTTTCACCAATGGATATTCTCCATAGGCATCCGGCTCACGAGATTTTACCATCATACGCAGGGAATCCACATTCTTCAGATCGACTTTAAATTTATCATAGTTAAAGGAGAATTCTTTTCCGAAGAAATCAAAACGACCGGCATGAACAACACCTTGAAAGGTAAAATCTCTGTTCTTTTTCAAAACGATCTTTTGTTCTGCCGGATAGATCACCACATTTTGGGAATCGGACATGAAGATCTGACGAACACCAAAAATGGTCATGTCATAGTTCAATAAGTTAACCGATGCATTCTCTTTTCCACGCACTACCGATGGAAACTGAATCACGTCATAATCGATGTGAGCAGCACGGGCAGCAATATAGGTGTACAACTTATCATTCACATGTACATCGTCATCATCAATATCATAACTGATGAAACCCATTGCTGATAGTTTTACCAGGTTCGGACGAATATCATTCGGTGACATGCGCAAATACTTCGCATATTGATCCCCTTTAAAATCATTGGATTCACCATTCGATTTTTTCACAAAGTCGCGCATCTGGATCAATGGATTCATTGCATCGATCCCTTGAATTTTGTCGTAACGGTCAGTTCTGAAATAGTTAGCCGATTCAAACATGGCATCCTCTTGTGTATTTCCGATCAACATACGGAAGTCGATCTTCGGATCGCCTACTTTCCAGGCCAACTCCTCAAAATACATGTCCACCATGTGGAAGGAGTTGATAAAAGGTGCTTTGGAAACACCATCGTTGGTACGGATCAAGGATAACATTTCATCCTTGTAAGTATAACGCATGTTGATACTCGGATGTGTAATCGAATCTTTATCGAAATAGATCTTGAGGTTAGCTGTTTCGGCTGTTAATTTCTCTTTGGTGATACCGATCAACTTTGCTCCCACGATGATAAATTTCTTTCCATCACGTTTAAAGATCAACAAAGCATCTTCCTCTTTACTACCCGCACCCAATACTTTTGCTCCACGTTGAAAGAAACCACCATCGTAATCCACATCTTTGGCGATGTTCGGGATCGGCATACGTTTGTTATACGACTCGAAACGAGGGTAAGAGATGTTGTTATCTTTTTCAGAAACAACCTTCTCCTGCAATTGTCCTTTTAATGCTGTCGGGAAAAAGTCTTTGTTATAGAAGGTAACCGAATCGGCCGTAAAGCCTGATGTTTTTAATACCACCTGATATTTTTTCAATTCGGCATAAACCGTATTCTCATTAAATCCTACACGCTTCCAATCTACTTTACCACCATCACCAATGAATATTCCTTTGTAAGGATAATACACCCCTTTGGTATTGTGAACGATACCACTATCGTTCTGGTTGTTATAGATCTTCAGATCCAGTTTCGGGAAGATCACTTTCGGAACACTGTCGTATTCAAAGATGTATTTATTGTTGTTCGAACGGTATTCGATCACCGATGATTTATAAAAGGTATTGCTGGCAAATAAGTTCTCACTCATTTCCAGATAATCGGAATAGAACTTCAGGATCTTACCATTCAAAATTTTGGTGATACATTCCTGCCAGGTGATGAAGTTATCTTCACTTTGGTTGGAGTTAACGAAGTTCATGATGGAGTTCAGATAGCTTTTGTATTCAGGAAGGATACGTAGCTTTTTCTTCACCATCAGGTTACAAGTATTGTAAGTGGCTTTTTTTACGGTCTCATTACATTTCGGACTGTTCCAAGCCAATGTAAAGGTTTCCATGTATTCCTTGATCTCCTTCTTATCCATGTTCGTTGCTTCGAACATGATCCTCACTTCTTCCAGGAATTTGATCGGGTCTTCCGAAAATTGTTTGATCGGATTCAACTGTGCGGCAGCTGTTTGAGATAGAAATGCCAACACAAGGGTTAGCAACACATATTTTAGTTTTGTCATTTTAACTCATTTTTTTGAAGTGCAACATACTCCATTGGTCACGTACAGCTTTCTCTTCAAATTTCAAACCAAGCTGTTCCGCTCTTGCTGTCAACTCCGGAATGTCGGTTTCAAAGAATCCACTTAAAACAAGATCTCCTCCTTTTTCGAGTACTTTTACATACACCGGCATGTCGTTCAATAGCACGTTCTTATTGATATTCGCTAAAATAGTGTTAAATAATTTTCCTTCCAAAATTTGAGCATCTCCTTTATGAACAGCCACATTGTTGATATTATTTTTGGCTAAATTTTCAACAGTGTTCTCATAACTCCAATCGTCAATATCGATGGCTGTGATTGGGTTAGCGCCCATCATACCGGCCACTATCGCCAATACGCCTGTGCCACATCCCATGTCTAAAAGCGATTTGTTTTTAACATTTAATAACATTAGTCGCTGGATCATGAGTTGTGTGGTATTGTGATGTCCGGTCCCGAACGACATTTTGGGTTCGATCACCACATCAAAAACATAGCCTTCTTTTTTATCGTGAAAAGGCGCGCGGATATAACATTTCCCTTCAATATCGATGGGTTGAAAATTACTCTCCCACTCCTTGTTCCAGTTCTGCTGCACGATCACCTGTGTGCTGTAGCTCACGTTCAACACTTCCTTAAACTCTTCGATCAAGCTTTTCAGCTCTTGTTCGTTGAACAGCTCTTCCTGCACATAGGCTAAGAAACCTTTGTCGTTCTCCACAAAACTTTCAAAATTTTGCTCCGATAATTGAGCGATGAGGATATCACTTCCTTGCTCTTTGGGTTCAACAATTACGGATAGTTCAATGTAGTTCGACATTGTTCAGAAGGATATGATGTGAATAAAAAAAATTAGAATGAGTTGGCAATGGCAATAAAGTCGGCTGCTTTTAAGGAAGCACCACCAATGAGTCCGCCATCCACATCCATGCAGGCAAACAGCTCTTTTGCATTTTGCGGATTGCAGCTTCCACCATAAAGGATAGAAATGTTTTCGGACACTTCTTTACCATACTTTTTATTGATCTCGGAACGGATAAAATTATGCATTCCTTGCGCCTGGTGACTGGTTGCGGTAACACCTGTACCAATAGCCCAAACCGGTTCGTAGGCGATGATCAGTTTAGAAAAATCGGCTGCCGGCAGATGAAACAAAGCATCTTTCAATTGCTGTTTCACTGTTTCCAGATGTGTGTTCGCATTGCGTTGTTCGATCTGTTCACCCAAACAAAAGATGGGTGTTAAGTTCTGTGCCAAAGCTGTATTTACTTTTTGAGCTAATAACTGTGCATTCTCTCCGAAATATTGTCTGCGCTCCGAATGCCCGATGATCACATAATTGGCTCCGCAAGAAGCGATCATGCCGGCAGATATTTCACCTGTAAAAGCGCCATTCTCGGCCTGATGACAGTTTTGTGCTGCCACAGCAAAATCACTCTTTCCCTTTATTTTATCGGCCACAGCTGCCAAATGGATAAAAGGCGGTGCAATGATCTTTAATACATCCTGTGCAGTGTTGGATGCTACTATCTCTGTTACCAGCTCCATTCCGGGAGCCAGCTCTTTATTCATTTTCCAGTTTCCTGCTACGATCTTTCTTCTCATTTTCAAAAACAATTATTGAACTCTAACACGTGGATCTAAGATACCATACACAATGTCCACCCCAATATTGATCACTACGAAGATGGTGGCGAATATCAAGGTGGCGCCCATCACCACCGGCAAGTCGTTGGCCGACAATGCCGTTACAACTTCACTACCAATTCCTTTCCAGTTGAATACATTTTCTACAAACACCGCTCCTGCCATCAATCCGGCAAACCAGCCTGAAATAGCTGTGATAACTGGATTTAAAGCATTCTTCAAAGCATGTTTGAATACTACTTTATAGAACGATAATCCTTTTGCTGTTGCAGTACGCACATAGTCCTGCGACAATACATCCAGCAAGGAGCTGCGTGTTAACTGAATGATGATGGCCAATGGACGTAAGCCCAAGGTCAATGCCGGTAAGATCAAATTCTTGAGATCCAGTTTTTCATCTCCAAAATCATCAATGGTGAATAAAGAACCTACGGTGTTCAATCCGGTGTATTCGTTCAGAATATGACCGAACAACCAGGCGATCAATAATCCCACAAAGAAAGAAGGCCAAGCCATTCCGAAGATCGCAAAGATCAATGAGGATTTATCCCACCAGGTATTTTTCTTGATGGCCGAAAGGATACCCAGCAAAATACCGAGTATAGCTCCGAAGGTGATGGATACAAAAGCAAGCACTGCTGTTTCGGGTAATGTTTCGATCACGATCTCCGACACTTTCCTTTTGGTGATGTAGGATCTGCGCAAATAAGGATATTTGAGCACCACCACTTTGGAGCCGATGTGAAACAGCTTCATGTGTGATGAATATTTATCGAGACTCAAATACAGGTAATGATCTTTGTTGACATCATCGTGCACCGAAACAGGCGAAAGGTCGTTGATGTACATCACAAACTGTACAGGCAATGGTTTATCCCTTCCAAGATCGCGGTTGATGGCATCAATCGATGCCTGATCGGCACGCTGCCCCAACATGGCACGGGCAGGATCGCCCGGCAATACGTTGAACAAAAGAAATACTACGGTGATCACTCCCAGCAACACCAGGAATCCGTAAAATAATCGTTTGAATATAAATTTTATCACAAGCTCTTTTTTCTACTTTTTAAAATGCATTGCTTTCACATCGTTGAACGAAGGGAAAGAATGGTAATGCCACATGTCCAACACGTTGCCGCCTTTCAGCAACATTAATCCCGGGTTGGAACGGATCATTGTTTTTAATACGGTTCCATCGCTGTTGTAAAATTCCAGTTGCGATGAATTGGTTTCCTGTTTAAACTTTTCAATTGTTTCTTTGGTGGAAGCGGTCAGCACCACAAACGCAATATTCTCTTGTTTGCACAATGTTGCAAAATCATTCACGGCTCCAAACACATCTTTATCGGCAGCTTCCAGATCGTAGGCTACCAGTAAAAAGTTATAGTCGGGATTCTCGATCACATCCTGTGTGTAGTCGGCACCATCGGCATTGGATATACTAAAATCTTTGATCTTCGGTTCAATACCTTTTTTGGTTACTTCCGTTCTGCTGTCCACATACTCATACAGCTCTTCCCATTTATCCGGCCATTTATCAAACTCCTTCTTCTCCACTGTTTTTTTGTCTTTCAGAATGTAATAGAATTTCAACTCATCGGGTGTGCCTTTCGTTTGCTCCGGAATGTTCTTTCCAATGGCATACGGACGGAAGTCGATCACCGGTAAGTAGTTGTAAGTGTAAATAGGAAAAGCAAATGAACCCGCCAGAATGATCACCAGCAAGGCATTTTCAAAACGTTCACCAAACAATGGAGTGATATGATCTTTGCCAATGAACAAGATGATGATGAATACCATCAGGATCACATCCTTGCTGAACGATTGCCATGGTGTGAGAGGAATTGCATCGCCAAAGCAGCCACAGCTGGTCACTTTGTTATAATAAGCCGAATAGAACGTGAGGAAGGTAAAGAATACCATCATCAGCAATAAGAGCCAGAGTGTAAGCTTTACGCGGGCACCAATGAGCAAAGTAAAACCCAATGCTATTTCGAAGATACAAATGAACATGGCCAATGGTGTTGCCACAGGCACTAAAAAATGGGTGCCGAACACTTCAAAATATTCCACCAGTTTGTAGGAAAAACCCAATGTATCATTGGCTTTGATAAAGCCGCTGAAGATAAAGAGCAGACCAACAAAAATGCGGGATATGATGGTGAGGGTTCTCATGCAGGATTATTCACTAAGCTTGATTAATGCAAAAACAGAGTAATTGATCATGTCATGAAAATTGGCATCGATGCCTTCGGAGATGATCGTTTCTCCTTTGTTATCTTCAATCTGTTTGATACGGAAGATCTTCATCAGCATCAGGTCGGTCAATGAGCTGATACGCATATCTCTCCAGGCCTCACCATAATCGTGATTCTTATTTTCCATCAAACTTTTTGCTTCCTGAGAGTATTTATCAAACAACTTGGCTACTTCATCAGTAGGCAGTTCCATGCGGTCATCATTCTTTAATGCCAGCTGAATAAGACCAATGATGGAGTAATTCACAATACCAATGTATTCCGAACGTACATCATCATTTACTTTTTGAGTACCTTTATCCTCAATATTGCGGATGCGTTGTGCTTTGATAAAGATCTGATCGGTGATGGAGCTGGTGCGAAGGATGCGCCAGGCGGTACCATAATCTTTATTTTTTTTAAGAAAAATATCTTTACAAAGAGCAATAGCGGAATCGTATTGAGTAGAAGTTTTATTCATAATTTTGTCCTTACACAGAATCTTTACATAAATAGTGGCACAAGATAACGTTTTTTTTCAGAAAATAGAGCGGATTTTTGACCAAAAATCAGCCCCCTTGGTGATGGGAATTTTGAACATCACATCCGACTCGTTTTACGATGGTGGGAAGTACTTGCAGCCCGGTGCTTACCTGGCACAAGCGGAGAAAATGATCCAAGAAGGAGCCGATATACTCGACATAGGCGCCTACTCTACCCGTCCGGGTGCTGCCGAAGTGGATGAAGCCACTGAAAAAGAACGACTTACAAATGCCATTGCTGCTATCAGAAAACAATTCCCCGAAGTACTTATTTCAGCCGACACTTTCCGTGCTTCTGTAGCTAAAAAAGCCATTGAAGCAGGCGCCAATATCATCAACGATATTTCCGGAGGAACCATGGATGAAGCCATGTTCAACACGGTTGCGGAGCTGGATGTGCCGTATATCCTCATGCACATACAAGGTACACCACAAACCATGCAGGTGGATCCACAGTATAAAAATGTGACCAAGGAAGTGAAAAATTTCTTTGAAGAGCGCATTGAACAATTAAATAAAAAAGGATTCAAAAAGATCATTCTCGACCCCGGATTCGGGTTTGGAAAAACCATTGAACACAACTATCAATTGCTCCGTGAGATGGATCAATTTCAAAGTTTGGGCTTGCCGGTGCTTGCCGGCCTCTCCCGAAAATCAATGATATATAAACTACTGAATATCAAAGCTGAAGAATCGCTTAACGGAACCTCCGTTTTAAATTCGTTTGCCTTGCAAAAAGGGGCGAAGATCCTTCGAGTGCACGATGTAAAAGAAGCCAAAGAAGTAGTTCAATTGCATTCCCTCCTCCACAAAAAATAGATGAAATTAGCGGCTGCCGAACTCAAGGAATTTTTGGATGAGAAATACGAACAATACAACCGTTTGGATTTCATTGAGTCCGACCCCATCAGTATTCCACACCGTTTCAGTAAAAAAGAAGACATTGAGATAGCAGGATTTTTGGCTGCCACCATTGCCTGGGGACAACGCGTAACCATTATTAACAATGCGAACAAATTGATGAAGCTGATGGATGATGCTCCGCACGACTTTATACTGAATGCCAAGGCCAAAGACCTGAAACGATTCAACAACTTTGTACACCGAACGTTTAATGGTACCGATGCCATGTTCTTTATGAGCAGTTTGCAAAACATTTATAAAAAACATGGCGGACTGGAACAGGTATTTGTGAGCAAAAGCAAGGACGAAGCCTGCAAGGAAGCCATTATGAATTTCAGAAAGGTGTTCTTCTCCATTCCCCATCCGGAGCGGACGGGCAAACATGTGAGCAACCCAGCAGAAAACTCCAGCGCTAAGCGATTGTGTATGTATTTGCGTTGGATGGTGCGGGATGATAAACGCGGTGTTGACTTTGGAATATGGAAGAACAGTGTACAGGCCAAGGACCTGATGTGCCCGCTGGATGTGCATACTGGAAATGTAGGTAGAAAACTAGGCTTGCTGAAACGCAGCCAAAACGACTGGAAAGCAGTAACCGAATTAAGCGACAACCTCCGCAAACTCGACAAGAAAGATCCTATTAAATATGACTTTGCCCTGTTTGGATTGGGTGTGTTTGAGGGGTTTTGATGCTTGAGTTAATTTTATTACATTAGCTGATGTAATAGAATATCAGGAATACGTTAATCCGCATAAGGGATAAACGTATTGCTGAACACAAGATGTTAGTGGCAATTATAAACCGACAATGACAATTACAGAAACGACAGACGGTAAAAAGACAAAGAAAAGAGTTCCTATTTTGGTTTGGCTATGGGTAAACTTACTTACTCTTCCATTCCGACTTTTATCATTATTTGTTAGTAGCCGGCACAAATATTTTGAGGTAACACACAGTGAATGGACTGACTGGTATCCATTTCCTTCAGACGGACACAAAATCGAAAGAAAAATTATTACGGAAACGGGTTTTGATGGCTGCATAAAGTTCTATCATTTGCGGACTTCAGACAAAAAAATAAATAGCTTGCTGACCAATAAAATATTTGGTGACTTCCATTGGGAGAAAGACTACGGTATTTTCTTGCGACAATTTGATAATCCTGACGATTGGCCTATTTCTTATTTAGTTTTCATTGACACGACAGACTTTTCTTTTCACCGACTTAAAAAGGTTAACTCAAGTTGGCCAACATGGAAATATGAAGGCATCAACGACACGGACTTTAATATAATAACTGAATATACTGACACTTACACGACACGACTGACAATAAAAAAATAACTGCCACTAACATGGGTTTGGCGTTAGTGGGCGGACAGTGCGAATAGAAACATTTAAGCAATTAATATACATTGGTGCTGGCAGACAGTTTACGGTTTCAAAAGCCCACCAGCGTGGAGCCCGAAACCGTTAGTGGCAACCTTAATTGACGACAAATTGAAAGTTCCAATATCAAAACAGTTAACAGACAATTTAATTCTTCCTTGTATCGCAATTACAGGCGTTGGGCTTTACGACCTGTATTCGACAGGGCAAAAACGGGTCGACCAAAATATTGTATTCATTATCTTGTTTGGTATACCGACACTTTTGTTTGCTTGGTTCCTTATAGACAAAAATGTGGAATTTAAAGACAACAAAAAGGTTCGGAAAGCAGACCGACTTTTTCAACTGCCTTTTTCATCGTTTTCAACTCTATTTATTTTTATAATATCATCTCTATTTTTAGTAGGTGGACTTGCCGTAATTTTTGGCTACAAAGACATTTCGGGCGGACTTCCTATGCTGCTAATTGGTTTATCGGCAATTGTCTTGACAGCTATTGCTGTTGACCATCCCAAAGTTTGGTTTTCGGACACTCTAAATATGGACGATATGATTGAGGATATTAAAAATACTCCTCAAGAGAATTTTCCTGCATATCAAGACGGCATTTTTTCATATTCAGACAATTCATTCACAATTCAACTTGACAAGGAAACCAAGACTATCAATTGGGACGATATTCAATTTATCAAAGCTTATAAAATTGACCAGTATATGGTTGATTGCATAGTGATTGAAATTCATTTAGCTGAAACATTTATCACAATCAATGACCAAACGGCTGGTCACATGAAGTTTATGGACACAGCCTTTAATAAATTGAACAATTTTAAAAAGGACTGGTTTACAGTTGTTGCTTTTCCTGCATTTGAGACAAATTTGACGACAGTATATGAACGACAAACTGCGGACGAAAAGAATGGCAGCAACTAACACGGGTTTTGCGTTAGTGGGCAGACAGTGCGAATAGAAACATTTGAGCAATTAATATACGTTGGTGCTTGCAGACAGTTTTCGGTTTCAAAAGCCCACCAACACAAGGTCCGAAACCGTTAACTGCAATTTCATGAAAACACTCGTTCTAACATACATTTTACTTCTTTTGGGAACTTTGACCTATTCACAGACAAATACAATCAAGGTTAGAAAACCAGACAATCAAAATATTGATATCGGCAAAAAGCTTTTTAAACAAAATTGCTCCGCTTGTCATAGTGAGACTGACGCTTTTATTACTGGACCAAATCTCGTTGGTGTGACAAATAGAGTTCCTAGTAAAAAATGGCTAATTTTATGGATAAGATCATCCTCAGACCTAATCAAATCTGGTGACGCTTATGCAAACAAAATAGCCGACCAATATGCTACAGCTCAGCCAGACTTTAAATTTCTTTCAGATGAGGAAATAAATAATATTATTACCTATATCGACACCTTTGTGGCTAGACCAAAGAAATAGTATTCACTGCAGCTAACATAGGCTACACGCAATACGAAGCTTGTGCAAGTTTCAAGAGCATTTTTCAGCGGTGTAAACTTTTTTGTTGGCGCTTGCCATAACCTATGGTGCTTTTAATTTATATTTGTGCTAGCAGACAGTTAAGTGCTTTCTAATTCAGTACATCGCAAGGCTGCCAAACGTAAAGTACAATTGATGAATATATTCCAAATAGATGATCAACAAGAATTGAGACAAGATGGACAGAAGTGGATTCTGTTCAAAAATAATGTTCCACAGCCGGTTGGCCCCCATGAACTATATAAGTATTATGCATTAGAAGATTACAACCTTGAAGCTCTTGAGCAGGGTTATCTCTACTTCAACAATCCACAAGATTTTAATGACCCATTTGATTGCAATTACAATTTAATTAAAGAACAGCAAAGAATAGCCAAAGATTGGGAGACATTGTTTGCTCCGAATGATGTGGGAAATAAAGGAATTACCTGCTTTTCAGAAAACGGAATGCAACCGCTAATGTGGGGACATTATGCAAAAGCATATTGTGGTTTTGTCGTAAAATACTCAACCAATCTTAAATTTGAATCTTTAAATGGTATAAATAAAGCCAAACTACTCAGGGTTATCTATTCAACGAACCCTAAACCCATTAATCAAGATATGCCCTTTGCTAACCAATATCAGCTCTCCGTTAAATTGAGTGGATGGTGTTATGAGCAGGAATGGCGTCTGGTCATTGACAAATTGGACTTGTCAGTCGATAAATTGTATTTCAAAAAACAGATTGTGCAAGAAATTTATTTAGGGTATCAACTATATGTTGGTCGCAATTCCAAAAGACTACAGGATAAACGAAAAAAATTGGAAAGAATTTTAAAAGAAATCTATCCAAATGTAAGAAAACAAATTGTAACTCCACATGAATCAAGATTAGAGCTTATAAAAAGACCTCTCGTTAATATTGATTCGGATGAGCTTTTGGAAGCTTATCTTAAAGGCAAGTTGACATTATAAGATAATCAACTACTCTTAACAGCGTACTGCCGTCATGCGCTTAGAAAGCATAGATTAATTTATAGCGCACAAACGGCAGTGCGCAAACCGTTAAAATAACTCATGAAAGCCATCATCCATTCACAATACGGTCCGCCTGAAGTAGCGCAGTTAAAAGACATTCCTAAACCAACGCCCAAAGAGAATGAACTTTTAGTAAAAGTATATGCCAGTACCGTTAACCGTACCGATTCCGGTTTTAGAAGTGCTGAATATGTTATTTCCCGCTTTTGGAGTGGCTTATTCAAACCCAAACAACAAACATTAGGTTCTGAATTTTCAGGTGTAGTAGAAGCTGTTGGGGCTCAGATAACAGACTTTAAAATTGGTGACAAAGTATTTGGCTTTAATGATAAACAATTTGGCGGTCATGCCGAATACCTTACCATTGATGCATCTGCCGGAGTCACACACATGCCTACCAATGTTGATTTTGAAACAGCGGCTGCTATTTCCGAAGGGGCACATTATGCTTTGGTGGACATTTATGCAGCTAAAGTGAGTGCCGGACAGAACGTAATGGTGTATGGAGCAACGGGAGCCATCGGCTCAGCAGCAGTACAACTCTTAAAACATTTTGGCGCGAAGGTTACTGCTGTGTGCAATACCAAAAATGTTGAATTGGTAAAGTCACTCGGAGCCGATGTGGTGATCGATTATGAAACACAAGATTATAAACAGGTTGGTCAGCAATTCGATTTCATTTTTGATGCTGTAGGAAAAAGTTCATTCGGAGCATGCAAGCCATTATTAAAAGAAAAGGGTATTTACATCTCTACCGAACTGGGCAAGAACGGAGAGAACATTCTCTTTGCGCTTACATCCAAGTTCAGCAGCGGAAAGAAACTCCTCTTCCCTATTCCACTTACAAAAAAGGAAGACATTGAATTGTTGAGAGACCTTGTTCAACAAAATAAATTCAAACCGGTGATCGACAGAACCTATCCTTTGGAGCAAATTGTAGAAGCGTACAAGTATGTGGAGTCGGGGCAAAAAACGGGGAATGTTGTTTTAAAGATTGTTGAAGGGTGATTGGTGATTGGTGATTGAGGAATTAGGGATTAAATGTCAGTTCGAGCCTGCCTGTCGGCAGACAGGTGGCGAGGAACGAGCTGTATCGAGAACGCTTGATAAGAAGTAGACAAAAATTAAATAGACAAAGACTAAGATAGAGATCAGAACACAACGCACTTTCTCGACTTCGCCTGTCTGCCGACAGGCAGGCTCGAAATGACAGCGCACAATCGGTAGCACAAAAAAGAAAAACATAAAATGAAAAAAGAACGAATCTACGCACTTGTATTTGCCAGTGTATATCCATTGTACATCAAAAAGGTGGAAAGTAAAGGCAGAAGCAAAGAAGAGCTGGACACTGTTATTTTCTGGCTGACAGGTTATGATAAAAAGTCGCTTCAAAAACAGATAGACAAGAAAGTCGATTTTGAGACCTTTTTTGCGGAAGCTCCGCAGTTGAATCCGAATGCATCCAAAATAACCGGTGTTATTTGCGGCTATCGAGTGGAGGAAATTGAAGACCCTTTGATCCAAAAAATGCGCTATTTAGATAAACTCGTGGATGAGTTAGCCAAAGGAAAAGCAATGGAGAAGATCTTGAGGAAGTGATATCTTCGAATTACGAATCAAAACGAATGTACGAATTACGAATAGGGAATTGAAAATTTTAGGATTGAGAAATTAAATGTCAGTTCGAGCGAGAGCCTGCCCCGAGCATGCCGAGGGGAGAACGCTTGATAAGAAGTAGAAAAAAATTAAATAGACAACAAAACATGAACACAACATCCTCCAAAGAAATATACAATTCCAGGATGCTGAATACGAGTGTAGAAAAAGTATATCAGGCATTTGCTGATCCTTTACAGCTAAAAGACTGGTGGGGACCGGAAGGTTTTACCAATACCATTCATGAATTTGACTTACAACCTGGAGGCAAATGGATCCTTACCATGCATGGTCCGGAAAAAGGGAATTATGAGAATGCTTCTGTATTTACAAAAGTAGAACCGCAGCGATTAGTCGCATGGACAAGAAACTCACAACCGCTGTTCGATATGGAAGTCGGTTTTGAAAAGATTAGTGATACACAAACAAAAATATCCTTCCGGATGATGTTTAATACGGAGGAAGAATGTAATAAAATCCGACCATTTGCAGCACCCAAGAATGAAGAGAATTTTGATAGACTTGAAAGATTGCTTGAGAAGGGTGATCATTGAATGATGAAGGAGAATTTTAGAAATTAGGAATACTACAATCGCCCCACCTCTCTTACTCCAATAATTTTTTTTCAAAAAAATTTGCGCAACCAAAAAGTTGCACTTATATTTGCAACCGATTAGTTGCTTAAACAATAATTGTTATGAGAAGAGATGTATTCCAAGCCATAGCCGATCCAACACGCAGAGCGATCATTACGTTCATCGCTTTACAAGCTATGACACCCAATGCTTTGGCAGAACACTTTGATACTTCGCGGCAAGCTGTATCGAAACATTTAAAGATCCTCACGGAATGTGAATTGGTAGAACAAACGCATCAAGGACGGGAGATCTATTACCAATTGAATGTCAACAAAATGAAAGAAGTAGATAAATGGCTGGAACAGTTCCGTAAGATCTGGGAAAAGCGCTTTAACCAATTAGATAATGTATTAGCTAACCTTAAAAACAAAAAATAAAAATGAATCCAAATCTTCAATTCGACTTTATTGTCAACAAAGAAAATAATACGGTAAATGTAAAACGTGAATTTGCAGCTGACCTGCAATTGGTATGGGACGCCTGGACCAAACCTGAATTATTGGATCAATGGTGGGCACCAAAGCCTTACCAGACAAAAACCGTATCGATGGATTTCCGTGAAGGTGGCATGTGGCTATACTATATGGAAAGTCCACAAGGAGAACGGCATTATTGTTTGAACCATTATAAGAAGATCGATCCGCTAAAAAGTTTCTCAGGATTGGATGCCTTCTGCGATGAAAAAGGGAATGTAAATACTGAATTCCCACGCACAGTTTGGAACAATTCATTTGTTGAAACAAGTAATGATATCACAACCGTGAATATTGTTGCTCAATATGAATCATTGGAAGACCTTGAAAAGATCATTTCCATGGGCTTTAAAGAAGGATTCACCATGGCATTGGGTAATTTGGATCAGTATTTAGAAGCACAAGTAAAACTTCGCAAAGAAAATAAAACGAGCAACAAAGCACGTGTATGTAGCTATTTGAACTTTGACGGTAAAACAGAAGAAGCATTTTTATTCTATAGTTCAGCTTTCAGATCAGAATTTGTTGGAAAAGGAATCCAACGCTTTGGAGATATTCCTGCTAGTCCCGAGAATCCACCGATTCCGGAAGAGATCAAAAAAATGATCTTGCATGTGGAATTACCCATCATAGGAGGACATATTCTGATGGGAACAGATGCACCCAAAGAAATGGGCTTTACTTTAACAAAAGGAAACAACATGCATATTTGTCTGGAACCCGAATCAAGAGCGGAAGCCGATAGATTGTTCAATGAACTTTCTGCAGGCGGTAATGTGACCATGCCAATGGCGGATATGTTCTTTGGTGCTTACTTCGGAGAATTCTCCGATAAATACGGCATCAACTGGATGATCAATTATTCTGAATAGAGGTTGGACGCTGGAGGTTAGATGCTGGAGGTCGGACGTTATTGCCCTTGTTGGTGTTATCACCGACAAAGGAATCTAAGCAAGAATCAATAAACCCATACGGTGATAACACCTGCATGGGCGAAGAACAAAAACTAATCACTATTTACTAATCACTATTTACTAAAAAACAAAAAAAATGAAAAAAGACAAAATTATTTACTGGTCAACTACAGGCTTGTTCGCTGCATTTATGGCCTTTACAGCTATACCTGATATTCTAAAAACACCGGAAACGGTTGAATTTATAAAACTGTTAGGTTATCCAGAATATTTTATTCCTTTCATAGGAGTGGCTAAACTGCTGGGAAGCATCGCCATTCTTATCCCACAATTTAAAAAGATCAAAGAATGGGCCTATGCCGGATTGGTTTTCGATCTGATCGGTGCTATGTATTCCGTTATCACTGTGCATGGCTTCGATCCGGGAATGACCTTCATGATACCAATCTTGGCCCTGATGATCACATCGTATATATACAACAGGAGAGTGAATCAGGAAAATTAATTTATTGCCTTTGCTGGTGTTATCACCAACAAACGAATTGATACAACCAAAGTCAATTCAACAGATAAATTCTTGCAGGTGATAACACCTGCAAGGGCTGCTGTACACAAAAATTAATTACCTATTCGCTATTCCCTGCGTACCTTTGTAGAATGCTAAATAAAATTCACCATATCGCTATCATTTGTTCCAATTATGAAGTATCGAAGAAATTCTATGTTGAAACATTAGGATTGACGATCATTCGTGAAGTGTACCGGAAAGAAAGAGATTCGTACAAGTTGGATCTGGCATTAAACGGAATGTATGTGATCGAACTGTTCTCCTTCCCCACTCCACCAAAACGCCCAACACAGCCGGAGGCAACAGGACTGCGTCATTTAGCTTTTGAAGTCAGTGATCTCGAAAAGACGATAAAAGAAATGGAACAAAAAGGAGTTAAAGCAGAAGCCATACGCATAGATGAGTTCACAGGGAAACGTTTCTCTTTTATTTTTGATCCGGATGAACTGCCGGTTGAATTATATGAGCAATTGCATTAAATTGAGAATTCATATCAAAGAATTGAATATCTTGCAATAGAAATTAATTTTCATGCAACAACATAATTTCCATGTAAAATTAGAACTTCGCATCGACTGGAGCGAAATGGATCATTTCATGCATGTGAACAACGTATCTTTTTTTAAATACATTCAAGCATCAAGGGTGAATTATTGGGAAAGGACAGGCCTGACTGAAATGCACAAAAAAAACAACATTGGGCCTATTCTAGTTTCCTGTAAATGCGATTTCAAAGCTCCTCTCTTTTACCCCGGAACGATCACCGTTCAGGCGAAAGTAGATGTGATCAAAAACACCAGCTTTTGCATTCATCATCAGATCATCGATCACAATGGACAGTTAGCTGCAGAAGCTTACGATGTGATCGTGATGTATGATTTCAATAAAAATGAAAAAACTGCGATCCCTTTCGAATTCAGAAATGAAATTGAAAAGATCGAAGGAAAAATATTCTAAATATGACCGACCGCAACTACCTTCAGCAATTAAGAACTCCAACAAAAGAGCAACCGCTTAAGATCTTAATGAGTGCCTGCTTAACTGGTATTACCTGCGGTTATGACGGAACTGCCAATGGGGAATATCCAAGTGCATTAAAGTTGCTAAAATACGATACAGTAAAGATCGTCACCTTTTGTCCGGAAGAATTTTCATTTGGTTCACCGCGTGAGATGTGCGATATACATGGCGGAACCGGACTCGATGTGTTGAATGGAAAAGCAAAGGTAATGACCGATTCAGGCATCGACTGGAGCGAAGGTATGATCAAGGCATCAGAGAAAATGCTGGAAATTGCAAAAAAGGAACAGATCGATCTGGCAGTGATGATGGATGTGAGTGCAGCATGTGGTAGTCAGGTGATCTATGATGGCAACCGCTTTGCTGAGAACAAAAAATATCAGATCGGTGCAGGTGTAAGTGCCGCACAATTGATCCGTAATGGATTTAAAGTGATCAGTCAGCGTGACTTTGCATCTCTAGAGATCTTATATTCTAAAATTGATCCAACACATACGATCAATCCTTCCGCCAAAGATCATCATGAGATTGATTGGTATAAAGAATATTTTAAAATATAATATTTCAAAGTTTGTTGCGTTATCGTTCAGTCAATAAATAAAAACGATAATGAAAAAAACAACAGCCATTACCTTAGGAATTCTTTCCATTAGCCTATTCGCAACATCTTGCAAAAAGGACGAAGACCCACAACCAACCACAACACCAACAGCAAGCACCTACCCTGACTATTTCAAATTAGAAGCAGGAAATTATTGGATCTATCAGCAATATGATCTCGATACATTAGGGAATTTGACTGCAAAAAATGTATTTGACAGTTGCTATGTGGCAGCAGACACGATGATCAACGGCAATAATTATCATACACTCGTAAAGCCTAAACCCTATTTCCCTGGTCAAATAGAAAAGTATTATTTAAAAGATTCATTAAACTACATAGTAGATGCATCCGGCAAGATCATTTTTTCTTCTTCGGATATGACGAGCACTTTTATTACGAATTATTACATGGCCACACCATCTGATACATTGTGCAGAGCAGAAATCAAAATGGCTGATGCAAATACAAGTATAACATGTGATGCCGGTACATTTAATACGATCAATGTAAAAGAAACATTTTATATGTATCCCAATTGGCAATCAGCAGGAAGTGTAAGAGCACGTAATACAAGGTATGCCGAAAATATTGGTATGATCACCGAAACACTTCCTTTCTTTGTCTCCAATCCAACTTATGTTGAACGAAGACTAATCAGGTATCATTTGAATTAATCATTTATTCTTGTCTAATTTAAATCATCCTCCTTGCAGGTGTTATCACCTGCAAGGGCGATGTACAAAAACTAATCACCTATTTCCTGCTCGTTATTCCCTGTATAAAAAGATTTCTCCCTACTTCGAAATGATATTTAATAATTTTAATCCTAAATTTTTAATTACTAAATTCCCAGTATTAACACCCCATTTTTTTCACTCAAATTCAAGCCTGTGCTCATTTCTTAACAGCCTAAAAGACCCCGTTTGTCGAAATTGTTAATAAATTTGTCGGGTAAAAAGTAAAATTTATCGCAAAACATTTGTTTTGTATTTAAAAAAGCGTACTTTTGCACTCGAATTCAGACATAGAATCATAAAAAAATGAAAAACGTTATCCTTTCTTTATCAATATTAACAAGCCTTTTAGCTGTTTCTTGTAAAAAAGAAAACAACGTTTCTCCGCAAACTTCTGCTGCTGAAACTACTATCCATGTGGAATACCGCGTGCAAAGTGAGTCAGGAAATGTAGAGATCCTTTATTCTCAACCGAATGAAGATGGAGTTTTTGAAACTGAATCAGAAACAATAAACAGAACCTATTACTCAATTAACTTCGATTGTAAAAAAGGGAACTACTTAATGGTAGAAGCAGCCAATGTTTTACCGGCAAGAAAAACAGTTCACGTTTCGATCTATGTTAACGGTGAACTATTTAAAGAAGCTTTTAGTTACGATCCTTCACAAAAAGCAATTGCCTCCGGCAATTATTAATAATTAGATTTAGTTTAGAGAGATTTATCTAATTAACAAAAACCCGTTACTTCAACAGTAACGGGTTTTTTGTTCCTTTTTTTTGTATAATTTAGTAGGCGATAAATCGAAGATTACATTATGGCTAAAAATTATAAGTTCAAAGACATTAAAATTTACTCATCGGACGAATGGATGGCAAATGCCACCAAAAAATACCGTACCGTTTTCGATAGAGCTGAAACAACCTATATACGCACCGAATTTTCTTTCTACAATAAATTATTCGATGAACAGGAATGGAGCGCCAAGATCACCCTCAAATGTTTTGAACTCAAAGGAACTGAACGAAAAGAGTTGTGCTCATTGGAATCGACTCAAACCATTAAAATGGATGACAACATCGTGTATATCCGCGATGGATGGGGCAATGCAACTGAAGGTGCCTACTGGTTCAAAGGCAATTATGTATGGGAAGGTTATATCGATGGTGAATTGGTGGGCTCCCGTAAATTCTTTATCGAAGAAGTTGGAAAAGTAACGGATACCAATAATCCTTATTTCAATTTTGAATCGATCAAATTGTTTGCCGGTCCTTATGATGGCTGGAACATCACCAACCGTACCTATCTCAAAAAATTCGACCGAAACAAAACACCTTATTTATGGGTAGAGTTCAAAGTAAAAACAAAAACCACGAGCGACTGGAACTACGAGCTGTTCTTTAATTATTACGATGATGCCGGACAAGCAAAAGGACAAACTGTAAGAACCGGTTATATCGATAAGCAGAAGAATGATCAGATCTTTACCTTCGATGCCGGTTGGGGCAGCGAATCGGCTGGAAGCTGGAAAGATGATAAATACAAAGTAGAGATCGTATTCATGGATACTTTGATCGCTACCGTACCTTTTGAAGTAGGCAACGAAAACATTGAAGGTGTTGCATTACCGGTTGTAATGACGGAATCGAATACTGCCACAACAGGAGCAAACAGCGCTACCACCGAACAAGTGGCAGAAGAAACCGTTGAGCAATTACTGGCTAAAGTGGATGAACTGATCGGCATGGAAAATATCAAAAAGAACATCCGCGATCATATCAATTATATCAATTTCATAAAACTCAGAAAAGAAAAAGGATTTGATGATAACAGCAGGATCAACCTGCACAGTGTATTTACCGGAAATCCGGGAACGGGAAAAACAACCATCGTGAACATGCTGGGTAAGATCTATAAAAAAATGGGCTTGTTAAGCAAAGGTCATGTGATGGAAGTGGATCGCTCCGACCTGGTGGCGCAATACATCGGACAAACAGCACCAAAAGTAAAAAAGGCCATTGAAGATGCGAAAGGCGGCATCCTATTCATTGACGAAGCTTATTCCCTTACCCGTGCTAAAGAAGATTCCAACGATTTTGGACATGAAGTGATCGAGATCCTGATTAAAGAAATGAGTGATGGAACAGGCGATATCGCGATCATGTGTGCAGGCTATCCGAAAGAGATGGAAAACTTTATTGATGCCAATCCTGGATTAAAATCGCGCTTCGGACATTATTTCCATTTCGATGATTATATGCCGGAAGAAATGTTTTTGATTGCTGAATTAGCTGCTACTAAAAAAGCGGTAACACTTACAGCCGATGCTAAAAACTATTTACAGGAAATGTTGGTGGAGGTTTATCGTAATCGCGACAATGCTTTCGGGAATGCCCGTTATGTTTATTCGGTGATCGATGAAGCAAAAATGAATTTAGGATTGCGTTTGATGAATCATCCGAACGTAACCGACCTATCCAACGAAACGCTTTCTACTATTGAATTACAGGATGTTCAAAAAGTGTTTGCAGCCCAAGGTAAAAAGAAACTAAGTCTGGATGTGAACGAAAAATTATTGAAAGAAGGCTTGGCTGAATTGAATGCATTGACGGGTATGAATAATATCAAAGAAGAGATCAATGAGTTGGTGAAGCTGGTTCGTTTTTACAAAGAAACAGGAAGAGATGTATTGAACAAATTCTCCCTTCACAGCATCTTTACCGGTAATCCGGGAACAGGAAAAACAACTGTGGCGCGTATCATTGCCAAGATCTATAAAGGACTAGGATTGTTGGAGCGTGGACATTTGGTGGAAGTGGATCGCGAAGGACTGGTAGCAGGATGGGTTGGACAAACGGCAACCAAAACACAGGAAAAGATAGCAGAAGCACAAGGCGGTATTTTATTTATAGATGAAGCCTATGCTCTTGCGAACAAATCAAATGGAAATGATTTCGGACAGGAAGCTATTCAAGTGATCTTAAAGCGTATGGAAGACCTGCGTGGTCAGTTTGGTGTGATCGTAGCAGGTTATACAGACAATATGCATGAGTTTGTGGAGTCCAATCCGGGATTAAAATCACGTTTCGACAGAACATTTGTGTTCAATGATTATGCTCCCGAAGAAATGTATTCGATCGCAT
Source organism: Bacteroidota bacterium (assembly GCA_017303895.1). GTDB lineage: Bacteria > Bacteroidota > Bacteroidia > 2-12-FULL-35-15 > 2-12-FULL-35-15 > 2-12-FULL-35-15. Next base: position 87,963 of record JAFLBF010000010.1, read on the forward strand.
TGTCGATCCTAGCGAAGGAACGCATCACACCCGATGCAGAAGCAGAAAAACATTTAAAAGACTATTTTAACTTGATACATACCAACCGCGATAAACATTTCGGGAATGCCCGCACAGTTCGTCAGGTGATCGCAGAAGCCATCAAAAATCAGCATTTACGCTTAGCGGAATTGCCTAGCGCACAACGAACAGCCGATATGTTGCATACACTTACACTGAGCGATGTAAAAGAGTTTGAACTAAGTTCAGAGCGTAGCTCCGGAACCAGCTTAGGATTTAAAATTGGAAATTAGGTTGAAAGTACTAAGTAGTAAGTCTCAGGTATTAAGACTAATGACTTACTACCACTTTCAGCACGTTGGAAACAGCTTTACCATTATCGATGGTGATAAAGTAAACTCCTTTTGCAACAGAAGTAAGATCTATCACTGAATGTTGAACACCTTTGGTGGAAGTATCACCTTTGATACGTTTTACTTCCTGTCCAAGAATATTGGTCATAACCACTTCTACCTCCGTTAAGCTATTATAAGCAATGGTTAGCTTATCATTAGCAGGATTCGGATACGCGGCGTTCAATACTGCAAACGAAGCTTCAGCAATAGCTGCCTCATCAATTCCGGTTAAACAATAGTTTTGGATCGCTTTCACCGCATTGAACAAATTCAGACGAGCACCGGTAACGGTGATCCCACTCAAAGCAGCAATTGGGTCAGCAGCATTTAACAATGAATCTTTTAACACCAAAGCCATTGCACTTGGATTGGCTTTATAGTTCGTAATAAAATCAGGACAAGCAACAGACAACATCAATGCAACGGTTCCCGCCACATGAGGCGTTGCCATGGAAGTACCGGAGATCGACTGATAGGCATTACTAGGATAAGTAGAAGTAATGCTTGATCCCGGAGCACCAAGATCAATGGTAGTTGCACCATAACCTGCTGTTGCTTTTACATCATTACGGTTCGTATTTGTAACAGTGATCAACCAGTCGCTTGTACAAGCCGTTGGAATATCTCCTTGTGCATCCACGTTGTAATTCGCATTGGCTGTAGCTCCTGCACTTAAAATACCAACAGCGCCTAATGAGTCGTACATGGCACACCACAAAGGATAATCAGCAGGATCAGCCAGATCTACGCCAAATGATGAATTCGTAGAAACAACAAATGCACCTTTTGTCCCGTTCGTTTGATTGTATTCTCTGCGTTGATCACGCGCATAGCCATATGCTTCCACTACATTCGATTCTAAACCACCTGTATTACCATAAGCCAATGGCATCACTTTTACATTCCAATTCACACCGGTCACTCCTATTCCATTGTTCCCTTTTGCACCTACGGTTCCACTCACATGTGTTCCATGCGATTGAGAAGGTACATTGTCGGTATTATTTTGAGTGTACCAGCCATCATAATCATCTACATAACCATTGTTATCATCATCAATGCTATTATTCGGGATCTCATCTCTGTTCTTCCAAAAGTTAAGATCTTGCTGATTCAGATCAAATCCTCCATCCACCACAGCCACAACAATGGTGTCGCCTTGTGTTGTTAATCCTCCGGTAGTAATATCCCATGCTTCAACAGCATCAATATCAGCATCGGGTGTTCCACCACTTTGTCCGGTATTGTTCATATCCCACATCACACCAAATTGCGGATCGTTAGGAGTTAGTCGCTCTGTAAAAGTATGATTGAACTGTGCTATGCTTACAAATGCATGTTGTCTAACAATGGAAAGCATCTTACTCTGATCGATCGCTTGTTCATTAAAATGAAGCAAATAGATGTTCATTGACTTGGAAAGCGGCTCAACAACTTTCAAATTGGTAGAAACACCATTGATACTAGATAGGTCATCACACAACTGTCCCGGCTCAACACCGGCCTTCAATAGCACGATCAGATCGCCCGGCTGAACGTTAGTTGGTTGTGCAAAAGCAGTGGCTACAGAAAGCACATAAACGGAAAATATACTGAATAGAATTTTTCTCATGGTAAACTATATTTCTATAAAATTACGATATAAATCTGTATTTTGCAATACGATTCAAATTCATGTCGGAAAAGAATTTTACCATCTATAAATCATCCGCAGGTTCGGGTAAAACCTTTACGCTGGTAAAGGAGTATCTGGCATTGGCATTGAACGATCCGAACGATCCTCCTCAAGCCTATAAGCATATCTTGGCGATCACGTTCACCAACAAGGCTGCGAATGAGATGAAGGAAAGGATCATCAAAGCGCTGAAAGAACTTTCGGCCGATGATCATTCTACCATCAGTGGAGGAAGCAAAACCTTGCTGAACATTTTAAAGGAACATAAAAAGCTAAATACCCCTATTCCACTTACCGATGAAATCATTCGTGAACGGGCGAAAAGAGTTTTGAGTTCTATTCTGCATAACTATTCCGATTTTGCCATTGGTACCATTGATAGCTTTGTTCATAAAGTGGTGCGCACCTTTGCTTTCGATCTGAAAATACCTATGAGCTTTGACATTGAGATGGATGATGATAAGCTATTATCTCAAGCCATTGATCTCTTGATCGCTCAAACGGGCAGTAATGAACTGCTGACCAAAGTATTGATCGAATTTACAGAGAACAAAGCCGATGATGAGAAGAGCTGGCATATAGAGAGCGATCTGAAAGAATTTGCGAAGAACTTACTGACCGAAGAAGGAACGATCTATATTGAAAAGTTAAAGGAATTAAGCATAGATGATTTTTTTAAGATCAAAGAAACTTTAAATGCTTCGATCAAACAATTTGAGAATGAACTTGCCGGACTTGGAAAAAAGGCGATTGAGTTGATCATCAAAGCCGGTTTAACATCAAAAGAATTTTATCAAAGTGATAAAGGGATCTATAAGTACTTTGAACGCTTATCTCAAAAGGACATCAGTAAGATCGCCCCCAATTCCTATGTAAAAACAACTGTTGGAGAAGACAAATGGGCCGGAGGAAAAGTATCAAAAGAAAATATAGCTGCCATTGAGTCGATCAAATCGCAATTACACGACCTGTTCAATTCAATACAGATCATCAAAGAAAACAGACACTCCGAATATATTCTCTTCCAACTTATCAATAGAAACATATACTCATTAGCCGTATTGAATGAGATCGAGAAGCTAATGATGGAATACAAAGCTGAGAATAATATTTTACACATCTCGGAATTCAATAAGATGATCGCCAAGATCGTGTTGAATGAACCGATTCCATTTATCTATGAACGATTGGGTGAGCGTTACAACAACTACCTGATCGATGAGTTTCAGGATACCTCTGTGTTGCAGTTTCAGAATCTATTGCCACTGATCGACAATTCCTTGGCTAGCGGACATTTTACGATGCTGGTTGGTGATGGCAAACAAGCTATTTACCGCTGGCGTGGTGGCGAGGTAGAACAATTTGCAGTGCTTCCAAAAGTATTTGCACATAATGATAATCCTTTGGTGCTGGAGCGCGAAGCAGCTTTGGAACGAAATCATAATCCGCAAGTATTAAAAAATAATTTTAGAAGCAAACGGGAGATCATTGAGTTCAATAACGACCTATTCCGTACTCTATCCGGAAAGCTGAATGCCAAATATCAAAGTATTTACAATGACCTGGAACAAGGATTTAACCCTGAAAACACAGGTGGATTTGTACAAGTAGAATTCATTGAGCAACAAAAAGATGAATTTAAAGAATACAATAAGCAACGTACACTGGAGCTGATCCATGAATTGCAAAAGGATAACTACCAACTAAAAGACATTGCAGTTCTGGTGCGTAAAAATACCGATGGCAGCGAGATCGCCAATTACTTAACGGAACGTGGAATTGAAGTGATCTCCTCCGATTCATTGTTATTGAACAAATCGACCGAGATCAACTTCATTTATTCACTGTTAAAATACCTGGCCAATAATGCGGATATCATTGTGCATGCCGAAATTGTAGAATACCTGATCGCCAAAAAATATATCATTGATCAAGACCTGAACAGCTTGCTCAAAGAGAAAGCCAGTCAGGAAATGAATAAACTGATCCAATCGGTAGCACCGGAGTTCAACTACCATCAGTTGGCCAAGATCCCCGTTTATGAATTGTGCGAAACACTGATCCGCTTGTTTAGGTTAAACGAAAAACCCAATGCATATATCCAATTCTTTTTAGATGAAGTATTGAATTACACACTTAAAAAGAACAACAACCTGAACGACTTTTTAGAATACTGGTCGGAGAAAAAAGACAAAGTATCACTCATTGTTCCACAAGGGATCAATGCTGTTCGCATCATGAGTATACACCGTTCGAAAGGTTTGGAATTCCCGGTGGTGATCCTCCCCTTCTCGCATGCACAAGTAAAAAAAGGAAAAGACAATCTGTGGATCGATCTGGAAAATGAGAAATTACACAATTTACCTTCTGCTATCGTTCCTACGAGCAAAGATCTTTTGGAAACTCCTTTTGCGGAGCTTTACGAGGAAGAAGAGAATAAAACATTGCTCGATAGCTTAAACGTATTGTACGTGGCACTCACCCGTCCGGAAGAACGATTGTATATTCTTACAGGGAAACAGTCGGCACCAAAAGATAAGATCAACTCTGTGACCGATATGTTCAGCTATTATTATACCGTTAAGGAACAGTTGAATCCCGGACAGAACATTTATACCTTTGGTGAGGCACAAGCACATCAACAAAAGCACGAAAGTGCTCCATCCAACAACTTTGAATTAAAAAGTTTCAATTCCAACCAGTGGCGCGATTCCATTAAAATGCGGACTGCCGCACCAAGTATCTGGAATACTAATATCTCTGAAACAAAAAAAGATCATGGTGTAAAGGTTCATACCGCTTTGGCGAGGATCATTTCTGTAGATGATATACCAACAGCTGTTGAAAGTATGTTTCAGGAAGGTTTGATCGATCAGGAAGAACAAAAAGAATTACTGCAAACATTACCTACTCTACTTTCCAAACAAGAACTAAAACCTTATTTTGAAAAAGGACTAATTGTAAAGAATGAAATGGAGATCATTACTGCCAGCGGAAAAATATTCCGGCCCGATAGGATTGTGATCAAAGACAAAACAGCAGCCATCATCGATTATAAAACAGGAGAAGAAAAACGGGAACATAAACAACAGGTACAAGACTATGCTGACCTTCTTCATCAAATGGGTTATACTGTCACGGAAAAGCTTTTGATATATATTGAAAAAGAAAAGATCGTTTACGCCTAAACCACTCTTTTTCATCCACTTATCATCCTTAAAGACCATTCGACAAAATCATTTTGCAGGCTTAAGATTTTAGCCTAAATTCGCTATTCAAATTCTAAACAGACATGAATAAGAACATTTTAAAGATCTCTTCATTTGTTGCTATTACAGCATTGGTTGCTTGTGGTGGCGAAACAAAACACGAAGAAACAAACAAACCGAAAAATACCGGTATCGATATTGCTAACATCGACAGTACTGTTCGTCCGGTTGACGACTTTTATCAATTTGTGAACGGTAACTGGATGAAAAACAATCCGATCCCTGAAACAGAAAGTCGTTGGGGAAGTTTTAACGAGTTAGACAAACAAAACAAAGCCAAACTAAAGGCTATTTTAGAAGAAGCTGCGGCTGATAAATCCGCAAAACCGGGAAGCAATACGCAAAAGATCGGTGATTTCTATTCAGCTGCAATGGATTCTGTTAAATTGAACAAAGATGGTGCTGCTCCTTTAAAAGATGAGTTTGCAGCCATTGAAAATATCAAAACTACAGATGACTTGATCAAATTGGTGTCGCGCTGGCATACCATGGGTGTTAACCCAATGTTTGGTGGATATGTGGGACAAGATCCAAAGATCTCTACCGAATACATTTTGCAGTACTACCAAGGTGGTATCGGATTACCTGACAGAGATTATTATACCAATAAAGATGAACGTACATTAGGAATTCAGAAAGCCTATAAAGAGCATATCGCAAATATGTTCAAATTATTAGGTGATAAACCGGAAGTAGCAGAAAAGAATGCGAACATTATTTTTGGTATTGAAACCAATCTGGCTAAAGCATCCATGACAAAAGTGGATATGCGTGATCCGGAAAAACAATACAACAAAAAGACACTTAAGGAATTAGCAGAGCTTACTCCTGCTCTTAACTGGAACCTATACTTTGAAGGGATTGGTGCAAAGAACATCAATAATGTGATCATTGCTCAACCTGATTTCTACAAAGAGTTAAACAAACAGTTAAAAGCGGTTTCTATCAACGACTGGAAAACATACTTACGTTGGAACCTGATCGATGCAACTTCCAGCAAGTTAAGCGATGATCTTGTAAAAGAACACTTTAACTTCTATGGCACTACCTTAATGGGAATCCCGGCAATGAAGCCACGTTGGAAAACAGCTTTAGAAGCTACCGACAAAGCATTGGGTGATGCATTAGGCCAATTGTTCGTTCAAAAACACTTTACTGAAGAAAGTAAAAAACGTGTGAACGAAATGGTAGATAACCTAACTGCTGCTTACGAAGAGCGTATCAAAACACGCGATTGGATGAGTGCAGAGACCAAAACAAAAGCACTAGAAAAGTTAAAGAAATTTACCCGAAAACTGGGATATCCTGATAAATGGAAAGACTATTCATCGTTAGAAATCAATAGAAACTCATTCGTTCAAAATTTCTTGAATGCCAACAAATATGAGTTTGCATTGAACCTGGATAAATTGGGTAAACCAATTGATAAAACAGAATGGTTGATGACTCCTCCTACGATCAATGCTTATTACAATCCACCAATGAATGAGATCGTATTCCCTGCAGGTATTATGCAGCCGATCTTCTTTAACCCTGATGCTGACGATGCTGTAAACTACGGTGCAATGGGTGCGATCATCGGACATGAGTTCACACATGGTTTTGATGATGAGGGATCACAGTTTGATGGTGATGGTAACTTGAAGAACTGGTGGACAGAGGAAGACAAAGCGAAATTCAAAGCGAAAACAGATATACTTGTGAAACAATTCAATTCGTATGTAGCGATCGACAGCATGCATGTGAATGGTGAATTGACATTAGGAGAGAACATTGCCGACTTAGGTGGTTTAACAATCTCTTACTATGCATTCAAAAAATCGTTGGAAGGCAAACCTGCTCCTGAAAAAATTGATGGCTTCACTGCTGAACAACGTTTCTTTATGGCATGGGCTCAAGGATGGAGAGGCAATATGCGTCCTGAATACTTGAAGAACATGGTACAAACAAATCCTCATTCACCGGGTAACTTCCGTGGAAATGGTCCTTTAAGCAATATGCAGGAATTTTATGATGCATTTGGTGTGAAGGAAGGAGATAAAATGTACCGCCCGAAAGCTGAAAGAGCTGAGATCTGGTAAACAATACTATCCAAAACAAAAAAGCCTCCTGAATTTCAGGAGGCTTTTTTATTGAACCTTTAATTTGATCGTTTCATATTCCTTCTCCTCTATCACATCCCAATTCTCAGCATACTCAAATAACATATCCTGAATAAAATTTCTGTCGGGCAGGATCTTTACTTCAAATTTGTTGATGACATATTTAGAGCCAATGATCTGTATCTCTTCCCACTCATTCATGGATGGGATCTTAAAATAAGATCGTTCATTCTTGTATTTTCGGTATTGAGGAAAAGTAATGTCCATATTAAAAATCAGGGCAATCAGCCGCTTTCTTTCTTCTTAACTTGATATTTTTGAACCAGTGCTTCTTCACACGAGTAGTCTTGAGCACTTTTTTCTCTTTTTTTTCTGTCGATGCTGCTTGTGCTTTTTCTTCTGAAGCTTTCGCTACTCCTGAAGCAGGCGCTACCTTCTGCTCCTCTTTTTCTGTTACAACAACAGGAGTGATCATTGGAATTGCTTTTACAGGCTCTTCCTTTTTTTGCTCCGCAACTGCTACACTCCTAGCTTGGGTTTTTGCTGTTGATCTTTTTACTGTGCTTTGAGTTTGCGAATGCTCAGCCGCTTTAGCGGCAGGTTTATAGGCAAACAAATATTGATATTTAGGAGAACTGAAATTATTCAATTCTTTATTAGCAGCCTTTTTACTTGATTCGGGAATGTAAACACCCGAACTGTTCATCTTTTTTTTGCTGCTCCATGATGGACAAGCATCAGTAGCTGCTTGCTCTTTAGCGGATTGAGCGACAATCGAACTCATCGCAATGAGCGATGATAAAACGGATAGATGGACTGCTTTTTTCATGTGTATTCTTTTGAGAATAACGTAACAATATTACCAATTAGTATTTTTATATTTACATTTTAATTGTAGATTCTTTATGAAGTCCTTCCTGGAAAAAACAGTCGATCACTTGTATGCAAAGCATGGCGATGCCATCAGCGACTTGTGTATTGTACTTCCCAACCGGAGGGCTGGATTATTTTTAAAAACCTATTTCGCCAAAAAGCTGGATAAAACCTTTTTTGCGCCAACCATTTTTGCGACTGAAGATTTTGTAGCCTTATTATCGGAACTGCAAAATGCTGAAACCACCACACTTTTATTTGAGCTTTACGAAACGGTTAAAACCTGTAACAAGAACAATAGTGAAACATTTGATGAATTCAGCAAATGGGGACAAACACTCTTGAGCGACTTTAATGAGATTGACCGCTATCTGGTAGATCATAAGCGTTTATTCGGTAATCTGAAAGACATCAAAGAGCTGGAAACATGGTCGCTGAATGGCGAAGAACTAACCGATTTTCAAAAGCAATATCTTGATTTCTGGCAATTGCTCGGAACGTATTATGAAGATCTTCAAAAACGTTTGTTAGAGAAACATCAGGCTTATCAAGGTTTAGCCTACAAAATAGTTGCTGCTGATCCCGAAGTAAGAGTAAAAAAACACCCCTGGAAAAAGATCATCTTTGCAGGCTTCAACGCCCTCAATAAAGCAGAAGAAGTGATCATCGAAAGGCTGCTGGACAGTGGAATGGCAGAGATCATCTGGGATACCGATCATTATTATGCCGATGATAAAATTCAGGAAGCAGGTCGTTTTTACCGCAAACACGATACCTCCGGCAAGTATAAAAAGATAGCAGAAAACAATATTGACATAAAAGAAGAACTTCTCGGGACAGAAGCAAAAAACATTTCGGTAATTGGTGCAGCCAAAAATATTGCACAGGCAAAAGTAGCAGGGAATATCATTTCCGATATCCAGCAACACTCCCCTAGTCTGCAAAACACAGCACTGGTGCTTGCTGATGAGAATTTATTATTTCCGGTGTTGCATTCCTTACCAAAAGATCTGAAAGATATCAACGTAACGATGAGCTATCCGCTCAGAAACACACCTATTGCAGGGTATTTCGACTTGATCTTCAGTTTGCACGAAAATGCAAAAGCAATACAAGCAGGAAAAAGTAATTATAGTTTTTATCATGCTGATATCATTAAACTACTGGCACACCCATACACAAATATCGCATTATACAAAAAGGAAGAACGCTTAAGTGCCAAGCCGATCATCGAGCTAATACAAAAACGCAATATTGTTTTTGCTTCACATGCTACCATCGAAAAACATTTAACGGAAGAGCAATTAGCAGCTTGGACGATCCTCAAACCTTTTTTCCATCATTGGCAACAGCCTTCAGATGCAATTCAGTGTATGAATTATGTGATCGACATTCTAAAAGAAGGAATTGTTGCACAACAGGATAAAACAGATGAAAACAAAGCCAGTCTGGAACTGGAATATCTTTTTGCATTTACTAAAATATCCAAACGTATTCAGGCACTTATGGATGAATACCATTCATCCATTGATACCATTAAAACGCTCCGGAGTATTTTAAATTTGATCGTGAGAGGAACAGGATTACCATTTTATGGTGAGCCACTGATGGGTCTGCAAGTGATGGGGATGCTGGAAACACGAACACTTGATTTTGAGAATGTGGTTTTACTTTCCTGCAACGAAGATATTTTGCCATCAGCCAAAACGGTCAACTCTTTCATTCCATTTGAATTAAAACGCTATTTCGGCTTACCGACCTATAGCGATAAAGATGCGATCTTCTCCTATCATTTTTACCGCTTATTACAAAGAGCAAAGAACATCTATTTGCTTTACAATACCGAAAGCGATGCTTTGGGTGGTGGTGAAAAAAGCCGTTTTGTAACACAGCTATTACATGAATTACCGAAGGTAAATTCGAATGTGAAGATCAGCGAGCAATTGGTGAACATTCCTATTCTGGCCGATCCGGGCAACGAGATCATTATCCACAAAACACCGGAGATCATGGAACGTTTGGAGGTAATGGCGGATAAAGGATTCTCCCCTTCTACTTTGAATAAGTATAGAAATTGTTCGTTACAGTTCTATTTCCATTCCATTGCCAGATTAAAAGAAGTGGAAGAAGTAGAAGAAACGATCGGAGCCGACACACTCGGAAATGTAGTACATGAAGTATTGGAACAATTGTACTCGCCATTCATTGGAAAGAATATATCAGCTGAAGATGTAAAAAGTATGTTGCCATTAACGGAGGAATTAACCGCTAATAGCTTTGAAAAACACTACAGCAAGGCAGAGATCAGTTATGGTAAGAATTTGCTAACCTATAAAGTTGCACTAAAATTCATCAACAACTTTTTGAAAGAAGAGATCGAAACAATTTCGGAAGCTACAAAAAATTCAAAACCTCTATTCATTAAAGCACTAGAAGAGGAATTACACACTACGATCGATATTGGTAAACCGGTAAAGATCCTAGGCAAAGCCGACAGGATAGATAATTTTGGAAGTCAGGTACGCATCATCGACTATAAAACGGGACAAGCAGAAAATAAAGAATTGCTAATAGAAGAATGGGAAGAGTTGATTGACAATAGCGAGTTAGCGAAAAGTTTTCAGCTCTTGAGCTATGCGTATATGTATCAAAAAATGAATCCGCATCTAAGCAATAATATTTGCTCGGGCATTATCAGCTTCAGAAAATTAAGTGAGGGCTTGAAAACTGTTAAGATCCACAAAGAAGACAAATTAAGTGTAGAGCATCTAAATGAATTTGAACTCCAATTAAAAGCGATCCTATCCGGATTATTCAATAAAGAGAATCCATTCTTACAAACAACAGAAACAAGCAATTGTGAATATTGCAGTTTTAAAGGAATATGCGGTCGTTAAGCCGATCGTTTCTTGTGTCGTTTGATCTTCCATTTTAATCCCATCCAACCACCTAAATAAGCGAAAGGCAAGAATACGATCAAACTGATGACGATCATCCAGGTTGGATGAGGGATCGTAAATAAATTGATGGCACCCAGTCCCATCAAAATACCACCAATATTGATAGCATGAGGAATGTGTTTTTCTTTAGCAATAAAAGTAGATGTTAATGCTCCAACAAATGAACCTATCGCATACGACAAGATGACCATAATAAAAACGATGGCCGGAGAAGAACTGATATATGCCCTGATCGCTTCCGGGTTGGTCACATCAATATCAATTGGAGGTGGATACATCAAATGCCCTAAGATCTGAATGAGTTGCATGATCACTATCGCTGCGACCAAACCTATAACAATGGAGAATATATTACGTATCATACCTGTAAAAATAAAAAAAGCCCGGCAAATTGCCAGGCTTTTTTTATTAAAAAGAGATCTTATTCAATGATCAATTTTTGAGAAGATACTTTTCCGTTTACATTCACAGTAACGAAATAAACACCTGCATGATAATTAGAAGTGTTGATCGCTAAGTTAGCAGAAGTACCAGCTAATAAGTTGTTATTGTACTCAGCAACTTTCTGTCCGATAGCATTGTAGATCGCTACAACAGCATTTGCTTTTTGAGTTGATGTCAATAAAACATTTACCAGTTCATTTGCAGGATTAGGATATACATTGATCGTTGCAACAGATTGGTTAGCTTCGTTAATACCTACACCAATTTCAGAATAACAAGGTAAACCATCGAAATCAGTTACAGGAACTTTTACATAATCAATATTTACAGAACCTGTATTTGTTCCAGCATCAGGATTAGTAGTTCCAATACCGTGTCCAGGAGCAGCATCTACTTGCTGAACAACATGTACAAAACCATCTACATCTTTAGCGATTGCAGCAAAAACACCTTCTTGCAAACCGATCAATTCACCCGGATCAGTAATATCCATTGGTCCGCACCATGTAGCACCACCATCAGAAGATCTGATCAAATATGTATGTCTGTAGCTTTTTCCATCTCCAGGTGAACCATTTTCAGCAGCTCCTTCAAAGATACTTGAATACGCTAAATAGATACGACCTTGAGCATCGATTCCTGCATTAGGATGAGAAGTTAATGATGTTTGGTAAGTACCCCAATCAGCAACGTTCAATACTTGATCTCCATCAATATCAACTGCAGCAGCGATCATTTTTGGAGGTGTAGCACCCATGTTCTCATTCCAATACATCAAACCATCTGTACCAGGGAAATAACTAACGCCACCATCGCTTGTGTCATCATTTAACATACGCATTGCTCCATAGAACACATGTGCTTTACCTTGAGCATCTAACAATACTGCAACAGAAGCATCATTTGTTTCAATTGTATCAGCAATACCATCGCTGTCAACATCAGAAAGCATTGTTGGCTCATCAAATAATGGAATTGGAAATTGTTTAATAATTGTCTTTGTCCAAGTATTACCATTGTCGATTGATTTTACCAATGCAACATCCACATCAAAACCACCCACAACAATAGCAACAGTATCCCCTTTTACATCTATAGCATAAGAATCACCACCAAAACCTAAATAGTTGGAAGAATCTAATGCAGGAATGATCGTTCTTACTTTATCCCAAGTTACACCACCATCTAAAGAACGGGAATAACAAAGTGCTCCATCCTGACCACGGTAAGGAGTAACAGGAGTAGTTGCACCGGAAGATTGTGCGATCACATGTAAGGTTGTACCATTAGCACCACCCACAACCATTCTTGGCCATGTATCAGCAATACCTGTTCCGCCAGAAGTCCATGCCCCTGTTCCTTTGGTTGCTCTTTTTGAAAATAAAAGATCTGGAGTTCCAGGAGTTGCTAGAGCTTCGTGAGAAATAAGATATTCTGCACCATTCGCTCCTACAGCAATATTCGGCCAACCACAACGTGTTGCCTCAATGCGTGTTGTAGGTGCAGCTCCCCAGGTTGTATTGTAATAGTTATAACCGGTTCCACGATCGTTCCAAGGACTAGCTGTTTGTGCCATTGTCCATGTTGCGCTGATCGTTCCATCACTGTTTAAAACAATACGATTACAGATAGAAGCATTAGTTTGTAACTGATACTGAGATGTACCAATTGTAGCCACAGTGTAGGCTTTCTGAGTAGGTTTTGAATCTTCTTTTGCTCTATTTACATGGTCTTGGAAGGAACTATTTCCTCCAGGAATACTGTAAGGTTGCATTTTTTTATACAACACAGCTTTGTTAGCAACATTTGCAGGCAAACCAGGCTTTGTCATTGGACTATACGCAGAGGTCTGCGCTAAAGCCGATGCTCCCACTCCAATTGCTAAACTGAATAGTAAGTGTTTTTTCATAGCATTTTTATTAATAAGGGTTAGACGATTTATTTAGATAGAAACAAATATAATAAAAAGTTAAGAAAATATAAAGAATTTATTCCCCTTTTTTCGGAGTAAATCAGACTATTAGGAACGAAACAAAAGCTTCCAATCCAATGACTTAAAATTAAAGCCGATCAGAAGGAGAACAAAAAGTGTTGTTGAGCAGATAATTGTCAGAAAATGATCTGTTTGTGGCACCAAAAACACGCGGATAGAAAAAAATGTCAATATAACGATCGAAAAACGTATGGCCAATTTCAACCAGGGTAAAATAGTCGCCCAGTTTGAGTGATAAATAGATACAATATTAATTAGATAAAATGCCGCTTGAACATAGGTTGCGATCACCATTGCCAATGCCAAACCTTTTAATCCCCAAATAGGATAAAATAAAAACATTAAGGCAACCGCCACCACAAAATCCAAGAGAGCACCTATCAATATCAAATTTCCTTTGCTTTTTATTTGTAATAAAACAGTGTAATTACAAATTCTCATAGGGATCAATAATGAAGTGATTGCAAACAGCTCTGCAGAATAGACATATTTTTCTCCGAATAGCAAAACAATGATCTCAGGAGCAAAGAAAAAACAAATCCCAAATAATGGGAATAAGATGCCCGACATAAAGAGTGCTGAAGAACCAAACAATGCAACATTCGATTCATTGGTCGCATCGGCTTTCGCACTTCGAGCTGTAATGATCGCCTGAAAAGCACTCAATCCCATTCCAATCAATGGGATCTCGTAAGTACCATTAAAGTAAACGGCATAATCTGCCGCGGATAAAAGTAGGATCAAAACGATCTTATCTATCCACTTCGTCATGATCTGCAATACATCATTGATACCAAACCAGATCAGTTGATCGATCTCCTTTATCGAAGATAAGGTTGCTCCTATTGAGACTTCATGTTTAAGATAATAAGCGATTCCAAAATTACGGATCACAGAAACTGCTATCAGAGCTAATAAACAGCGGTCGATACTATAACCAATATACAGCAACAGCAGATGGCATACTAATAGTAATAGCGCATAAACCTGGTTAGGGAAAATAAGCAACTTGTTTTTCTCAAATGACAATACATTGGCTTCCTGCACCAAATAAACCGACTGAGAAAGAAGCAATAGCACAAAGAGAATGAGGGAGGTAATGCTCAAAGTTGTATCAGTGAACTGGAGATACAAAATAATGGGTAATAATGTAATAACAAAAATAGTACTTAGCAATTTTATCCTCAAAAGTGGTCGATATTGATAAAGCGAACCGAAACTTAGAATATGCCGGGTAAGTCCGAATGTACTTATAACCACAAAAATGTTCAAATAGGTGAAAATCGTTTGATACATTCCATAGTCATCCTTTGTCAAATAGCGTGAATAAACAATATTGATGATCGTAAGAACAAGAGATGGAACCAATTTACTGAACAGCAAACTAATTGTATTTTTTACAATTGATGTCTGCATTTTATCCTTTGGCTGCATTTATAGATGCATTTTTTTCGGAGGAATCCAAGTAGCGTATGACCTGAGCAGGATTGCCTGCAATAACACAGTGTCCTTCTTTAAAGCTCTTGGTCACAACAGCGTTGGCACCAACAATTGTATAATCTCCTAACTCAACTTCAGGCAGAATAACTGCGCCCATACCGATCCAACAGTTCTTACCTATGACAATTGGTTTTGCAACAGCATGCTGTGAATTATCAAAAAGGTCGTGATTAGCAGAAATCAATCCTACATTCGGACCAATATTCGTGTAATCACCAATTTCAATCCCATTCCTGGCTTGTATATAATTACAGGGAGAATCACCTGGAAAGACATGAATGCCTCTTTTAATTTTTTCGGGATGGATCACAACGCTAGTATGGTGGACGGCCCATTTTACAGCAGAATTCTGACGTAAGATCTTTCTGAAGATGAGATCAATAATGTAGAAATTGATCCCTACATCTGAACGTAAATGGAATATCTTTCGAATAATTGACTTCACAATGAATTTTAGACGTGCTAATATACGAATTAAATGCACTTTTATTGCCCTGGCATTATCGCAATTTTTTGGTCTTCAATCGTATCGAATTACCAATAACGATCACATCCGAAAACGCCATAGCCAGTGCACCTATCATCGGATTCAAAAAACCCATAGCAGCTATAGGTATTGCAACAATATTATAAAAAAATGCCCAAAAGAGGTTTTGTTTTATAGTAATGAGTGTATGCTTACTGATCAAATACGCTTCTGCGATCTGAGAAAGATCATTATTCTTAAGTAATACAATTTGGGCCGACTGGATCGCTACTTGTGTTCCATTACCCAATGAAACACCGACCCTTGCTTTGGCTAAAGCAGGTGCATCATTCACTCCATCCCCTACCATCGCTGTTGGTGCTAGAGCATTCATCCTGTCGATCACCTCTAATTTCTGAGAAGGCAATTGCTCACTAAATACTTTTTTGATACCAACTTGAGCCGCCAATTCCTCGCATTTTTTACCTGTATCACCACTCAACAACACCGGTTCAATTCCTTGACCTTTAAGCTCTGTTATAGCAGAAGCAACATTCTCCTTTAATTCATCTTTCAAATCGACAACAGCGATCAATTTCTTATTCTTCAACACATAAATATTATGCATATCATTCAAGGTCTTGTCGGCTGCTATCTTATATGAGCCTAACTGATAGGTATTCCCCGATTCATCTGTTGCCAATAAACCCAATCCCTTTTCTTCCTTTACTTCAGAAAATTTACGGAATTGAACCCTGTCTTTTAGTTCATTCACTATCGACTTAGCAATGGGATGCGAAGAATGCTGTTCCATATAAAAAAGTACTTCCTGTACTTCTTCTATTCTTTCTGATGAAAGGAGCTCAATGCTTTTTATCTTAAAATCTCCGGTAGTCAATGTTCCCGTTTTATCAAAAACAATGTTCTTGATATTCGCAAATTCTTCCAAGGTGCTTCCTCCTTTTATTAAGATCCCACGCTTGGCAGCACGACCAATACCCACCATCACAGCTGTAGGTGTAGCAAGTCCCATTGCGCAGGGACAGGAGATCACTAGCACAGCAATACTATTCATTAAGGCTGTTTTGGATGCAATATCAAATACCAAATAGGAGATCAAAAAGGTAAGCAATGAAACACCCAACACTACAGGAACAAAGATGGCGCTGATCTTATCACCTAATTTTTGAATGGAAGGCTTTGTTTGTTGCGCTTTTTTAACCAATTCAATGATCTTGGCCAATACAGTTTCCTCCCCTACACTTTCAGCCCGCATTCGAATACTTCCGGTATTCAGAATAGTTCCACCAATGACTTTATTACCAGTACTTTTCTCAACAGGAATACTTTCACCCGTGAGCATGGATTCATCCACTACAGCCTCTCCCGATATTACTTCCCCATCAACCGGAATTTTATCCCCAGTGTTTACCTGAAGAATAGCACCAACATGGATGTCTTTATAATTTACCTCTGTAATTACCTCTTTACCAAACTGTAAACTCACTAATTTGGCAGTAGTTACCTGAATAGAACTCAGATCTTTGATGGCTGTTGTTGTTTGTTTTACCGAACGGTGTTCCAGCACATTCCCCAATAGCACAAGCGTAATGATCGTTGCTGTGGTTTCAAAAAACAAATAATTATGAATGGTATGCGGATCATGATGCATCAACATTCCGGCAATACTGTAAACAAAAGCAGCTGTTGAACCAATAAAGATCAATACATCCATGTTCGGTACTCCAGATTTAAGGGAACCCCATGCACTTTTACCGAATTGCATCATTCCTATTACAAATACAGGAATGCATAGTATAAGTTGAACATAAGCATTATTCAATATGAAGTCATGTGCAAAGAACATATGACCGAAGAACAATATGATCGTGAAGGGAAGTGTAAAATAAAATCGTTTTTCGATGGGCGATAACTTCCCTTCATTCTCCTCTTTGGTTTTGGCATCAACAACTGTATAACCAAGGCCCTGAATGCCATCTATGATTGACTGTAATTTCGATTTGTCGCTGAGCAAAAAAGTAGCTTCGCCTGTTGCAAAGTTGACATGTACATCTTCCAAGCCCTTTTTTTGAAGGTTTTTGGTTATGCCCAACGCACAGTTGGCGCAGTCCATTCCTTCTACTTGAAGCGTAATATGTTTGTCGTTACTAGCCATTTACCACACAAAGTTACTAATTATTGATAGGCCTTCACTTTAAAAAAAGATAAAAAAAATGCGTATTTCTTTTAAAAATTATAAAAATGCCTATATTTGCAACCTCAAAATTACATGGTGGTTGTAGTTCAGTTGGTTAGAACATCAGATTGTGGTTCTGAGGGTCGTGGGTTCGAGTCCCATCATCCACCCTTAAAAGGTTTAACGAAAGTTAAACCTTTTTTTATTTTATGATTAATGCTTTTATTCTAATTGTTTCCTCAACATATTGAGAGCTGCTTGTGCGGTCTTTTGAATATTACGCTCTCTATTATTTCCAAAAAGAAACTTTTCTGATATAACTTTTTCGGGTGTAGCAACAGCGATCCAAACGGTTCCAACCGGTTTTTCATCTGTACCACCACTAGGGCCGGCAATTCCGGATGCCGAAATGGAATAATCTGTTTTATATTTTTCACGGATAGCTTTTGCCATCTGTTCAACAACAGGCTGGCTCACAGCCCCCTGTGATTCTAAAACAGACTTAGATACCCCCAATTCTTTTTCTTTGATGTCGTAAGAATAAGAGATCACCGAGCCCATATAATATTCTGAGCTACCCGGAACTTTTGTGATTAAATGTGAAATATAGCCTCCGGTACAACTTTCGGCTGTTGAAATGGTCTTTTTCTTATATCTTAACAACTTGCCAACGATTTGCTCTAGCGTCTCTTTCTCCTCACCAAAAGTTTCATAGCCATAGATGTACTCCGAAATGATCTTTTTCAATTCTTCGATCTTCGTTTCCACATTCCTTTTTAATGGCTCCAATGTTTCGCCTTTGGTACTCAAACGCAAACGAACCATTCCGGGCGATGGCAAATAAGCTAATTTAATATTAACAGCTGCCAGACTGTCTTCCCAGTCGCTGATCATTTCCGACAGTGCCGACTCACCTATTCCTTGTGTTAGAACTGTTTTGTGAAAAATGGCAGGCAGTTTAAAACGTTCTTTGATCTTCGGCACCACCTGATTTTGCATCATGGCTTTCATCTCGTATGGAACACCGGGCATGGAAACATAAATTGTTCCATCCACATCGAACCACATTCCGGGAGCAGTACCATTATAATTTCTCACCACTTCACATATCTCCGGAACTTCAGCTTGCAAACGATTGATAGGCGTTACCTCTTTGCCATATTGTGCAAACAAATTCACTACATCCTGATAAGCTTGCTCATCAAAACGCATTTTGCAGTTAAAATATTCCGCTAATGTTTTTTTGGTAATATCATCTTTGGTTGGTCCCAGTCCTCCAGTGATCAGGATCACCTGTGCTCTAGTCTTTGCTTCTGATAATGCTTTAAGAATGTGTTCACGGTCGTCAGAAACAGAAGAGATCTGCTTCACACTCATACCATTCATATTCAGCAATTGGCCAATAAAAGCGGAATTCGTATCAACGATCTGACCGATCAGGATCTCGTCACCGATTGTAATTATCTCTACTTGCATATTACTTAACCAACTTCATTTCATTCAATAAGTAACCTGCTCCTGCAAATTTATCTACCACAAATAATGTGTATCGAACATCCAACACAATGTTTCTTACCTGATCAGGGTTGTACATGATATCACTCATGGTGCCTTCCCAGTTACGATCGAAGTTAGTTCCGATCAATTCGCCATTACCATTAAACACCGGACTGCCGGAATTACCACCTGTAGTGTGATTGCTTGCACAGAATGCAATTCTTAATTCACCATTCTTATCAGCATACTGACCATAATCTTTCTTTTGATATAGCTCTTTTAGTTTAGGAGAAACAACAAATTCATCTACCAATGGATTTTCCTTTTCCATCACACCTTCTAGGGTTGTGTAATAGTTATAGAATACCCCATCTTTCGGCTCATATCCATCTACTTTCCCATACGTTACACGCAAGGTGCTATTCGCATCCGGATAATATTTTTTATTGGTGATCAACTCACGCATCCCTTTCATATAAGTTTTGTTCAGTTTTGCGATCTCCATATCTAATCGATTGTATTCCGGGCGGACATCCTTTGCAAATTTTGAATAACAGCTAATGATCAAATTATAAATTGGATCTTTAGCGATCTTCTTATAATTGGAATCCATATTCTCTAAAGCGGCAGCCACTTTTTCCTGAGATGAAAAAATAGATTTTTTATAAATGTCAGCGGCATATTTTGAAAAGTCGCCCTTGTATTTCTTCTCGATCTCTGCAAAAATACTTGCTTGCTGGTCTTTCGGCAAATCAGTATAAACCATCTTCAACATGGCTGCACAGATCTTTTCATCCGTAGCTGCATTAAAATCTTTGTAGAATGCTGCCATATCTTTTTTCAATTTATCGATATTCTTTTGAACATCCGCAGCTTTCTTTCCACCGGCCAATGCATCTACCACATCTGAATAAGTAAATGCATATCCGGCAGCTTCAATTCCTAAAATGGCTTCTACAAAATAATCACGTTGATTATTCAAAGAAGTAAATGCTTTGTAATTTTTTTCAAATGCACCAAACAATTCACCATACTTACTCTTTGCATTATCATCTGTATTTACTTTTTGAAGAAAATCCTGCTCAAACATTTTTTTCTTGTTTAAGGCATCCAATTTTTTCAACCCATTGATCTCGCCAGCCCATTTTTTCCAATAATTAGCAATACTTGCATATTTTGCGGAGTATTGAATTCTCACCTTATCACTTTCCTTCATGTCCTTATCCCAAATAGCCAACTTCGTTTCACGGATCTTTACTTTTGCAGGATCTGACACATTCATGATCATATCTACTGCATAGGAACTTAAGTATTCTGTTGTTCTTCCAGGGAAACCATACACCATTGTAAAATCACCTTGCTCTGCACCTTTTAATGAAATTGGGATCACATATTTTGGAATGTATGGAACATTATCTTTTGAATATTCTGCAGGTTTGTTATCCTTGTTGGCATAAATACGGAAGATCGAAAAATCACCGGTGTGACGAGGCCACATCCAATTATCCGTATCACCACCAAACTTACCGATTGATGATGGAGGTGCTCCAACCAATCGAACATCTTTAAAAGTTTCGGTTACGAACATATAATACTCATTTCCATAAAAGAACGGGCGGATGTAAGCTCCATAATGCGTATCCTTTGTTGCCTCTTTTGTAATAGCTGCAATTGCATCAGCGATCTTCTTTTCACGCTCCGCATCAGGCATATTATCTGTTACACCTTCCAACACCTTTGCTGTTACATCCTCTATGCGGACAATGAACGTGGCTGTTAAACCCGGATTAGGCAATTCTTCTGCTTGCGATTTTGCCCAAAAGCCATTCGTTAACAGATCGTTTTCAACCGTACTATGTGATTGGATCTGCCCATACCCACAATGATGGTTCGTAAATAACAAACCTTTATCAGAAATGATCTCACCGGTACAGCCGCCTCCAAAATGAACGATACCATCTTTCAAACTTGACTTATTAATACTGTAGATGTCTTCCGCAGAAAGCTTAAGACCCTTACTCTGCATATCAGCTTCATTTAATGATTTTAAAAATAAGGGCAACCACATTCCTTCATCTGCTTTTAGAAAGGATGTAAATAGGAATTGTACTGCGACTAAGGATAGAATTGTTTTCTTCAACATAAATTATGATTTTTATTCTTTAATGATTTTAATGGTTTGAGTTTGGTCTTTTAGAATAACATTCAACAAATAAACGCCTGCAGATAATCTTTGTTCGGGCAGGATCGTAAATACAATTTTAGAATCAGAAATTGCGGTAAAATCCTGTTGAAAAACAGATCTGCCACTAACATCTGTCATCAATAAACGAACATTTTGTTTTTCTTTATTATAAAATGAAAGTGTAAGTTCATTATCGAATGGATTGGGAAATACTTCCAAACCGATATCTTCTGAATGATTCTCTTGAATACCTGTCAGCAATGAATTGGCTGTACAAAAATTGGGAACACCATATCCTCTGATTGAATCCGGTGCGCTAAATTGATTGGCACTCTCCTGAATAGCATATAGCAATTCCATGTTGGTCTTGCCTGGATTCGCTTGCCATAAACAAGCTACTGCTCCCGCAGTTATTGGTGAAGAGAAAGAAGTTCCATTTCCTTGCTGAACTCCTCCCCAAGCAGAAGCAAATGCAGCATGGTGTCCTCTTGCAACAACATCCGGCTTTATTCTTCCATCAAAAGTTAAACCTCTGGAACTAAAACCCGTAATATAACCTAATGAGTCAACTGCTCCAACAGTCAAAACGCTATCTGCATCAGCAGGTGCAGTAATTTTGTACCAAGGAGGTCCGCCAGCATTTCCAGCACTTGTTGTTACAAAAATCCCCCTACTGGCTGCGATATCAGCGGCTATAGATATTATGGTTGTATTGCCATCCATATCTGCGTAAGTATGATTGTCGGCCATATTATCAAAAACAGAATATCCCAATGATGAGTTAATAATATCTGCTCCTACACTATCCGCAAACTCTGCACCGATTGTCCAAAAGATCTCTTCCTGCAAACTTTCTGACGATGCGTCTTCTGTGCGTATCAGCCAATAATCGGCTTTAGGAGCTGTTCCTACCAAAATCCCCGGCAAATAACCTCCCATGCAAGATAATACATTCATGCCATGTGGATAGTCTTCATACACCATTGTATCACCCACTACAAAATCACGACATCCCAATATCTGTCCATTTGTTCTTAGACTATCAAATGCGGGCAAAGAATCTGCTTTATAAAAGCCGGCATCTAACACAGCTATCACCATTCCTGCACCTGTATAACCATTGTTATGCATACAATCTGCACCTATCTGATTCGATTGAAGATAAGCTAAGCCATAATTAAACACACCACCAGCTTTGTTCGATGAATTTGTACTTGATGTGAATGTTCTTTCTTCTAACTTAAATTTTGCATCTAACTCATTTCTTTTTTGCATCTCTATTTTTTGCACCTTTTTTACAAAAGGAAGCGCTCCAATCATTTGAATATCATTTGCATCTAAATTGCTAACAGAAACAGCATTGAACCATTTAGACGTACCGGCAACAATTCCTCCTAAAGCTCTTATCTGATCAACATACGAACGGTTAACAGGTAAATCTTGCTCTGTAATAGAAATATGCTGTTTTGTTCTACGTTCAATGGCCCGTTTCGACAAAAAAGCCTCGGGCTTTTGTACTGAGAACTCCGAGCCGGATTTATCTTTAAAAGTGATCCAATAAAATGTTTTTGAATTTTGAGCAATTGAAAGTTGTCCTAACAAACAAAAGCTAATAATTGTAATTAATGTTCTCATAATATTATTCTATTCCGGATGTATTGTAAGTCATTATGTATTGTATCCCGGATGTAACACGTTGCATAATTGGTATTTGAAAAAAGTTAGGTGGGATTGGATTACCAGGCTGTGACTCAACATCGATCACTTTCTTATAGATCATGCCTACATTTCTGGCATACCATTCAATGTAATATTGATGTTTGATCAAATTAGATAATTTATCATCAAGTTGAGTTACTTGTAAAACAGAATCAAACGTTATTCCGGCAACTGTTCTCGGACGGTCAATGAACTCATATTTGTACTGCCAATCTCCAATCGTGTTTTGAGTATTTCCATTCCACACCTGCTCTTCTTTCACAGGGAAAGCAAGTTTTATAAAACGGACATTCTCCTCCACCTTTTCAAATGTGGTGGTGGTTTTATTGGCCGACCAAACATCCTTTAATATCCAAGGTAAAGAAGCGTAAGGCACAGTATCATTAAAAGATCTAACATAGCGTTCTATTCGCATCGTCTTTCGATTCTCATTATCATAATAAAATGATTCGATCTTTTCCTTTATCTGAAATTTGAAGGAATCTACCTGATCGGTAAAATCATTATAATAGAACGAATCCACATCATAAACAATGTATTTCCCAACTTGTTCCGGAGAAAAATTATATCCAAAATCAGGAACAGATGCCTCATCCTTTTTACAGGAATACAAAAGCACGAACGCTAGACTCAGTCCAAAAGCTATTTTTATTGCTTTATTCATTCTCCATAAAGGTACAAAATTTAAGAAATCCTTTTTAATATTTTTTTGTAATCTTGCAGTCGAATGAATACCCGGAAAATAATTGTTATTGGAGGTGGTGCAGCCGGTTTTTTTGCTGCAGTGAATATTGCCCGTCAACACCCTGAGTTCGAAGTTGTTTTGCTTGAGAAATCGAACAAATTACTTTCTAAAGTAAGTGTGTCTGGTGGTGGACGTTGCAATGTAACGCATGCCTGCTTCGACAACACCATACTTGTGAAACATTACCCTCGTGGCGAGAAAGAACTGCGTAATGTATTCAGTCGCTTTTCCACAACCGATACGATCGATTGGTTCAAGCAACGTGGAGTTGAACTGAAAACAGAAGAAGATGGTCGTATGTTCCCTGTTTCCAACTCATCCGAAACGATTGTTCAATGTCTTCTAAAAGAGGCAGAAAAATACAATGTAAACATAAAACTTGGTGTTGATATTATCCTCATAGAAAAGAAAAATGATAAAACATTCACGCTGCATGCGAATGGTGGAGGGCATTTTGACTGTAACAAATTAGTGATCGCAACAGGTGGAAATGCAAAGAAGACGGCTTATCAATGGCTCGAAAAACTGGGGCATACCATCATTAAACCTGTTCCCTCTCTATTCACATTCAATATCCCCAACAATCCGGTAACAGAGTTAATGGGAGTTTCTGTACCACAAGCCAAAGTAAAAATAGCCGGCACAAAACTGGAAACAGAAGGTCCACTACTAATAACTCATTGGGGATTAAGCGGACCAGCTATTTTAAAAGCCTCAGCCTGGGGAGCCCGTCAATTAAGTGAAATGAATTATCAATTCACCGCACTGGTCAATTGGCTTCCAAAACATACCGATGAAAAGCTCAGAATTGAATTCAACAATCAACGGGAAGAGAATGCCTCAAAAACGATCGTCAGCAATGGCCCCTTTGAACTACCAAAACGATTATGGGAATTTCTTTGCCAAAAATCAAATATCCCTGAAACA
Organism: Bacteroidota bacterium; assembly: GCA_017303895.1. Lineage (GTDB taxonomy): Bacteria > Bacteroidota > Bacteroidia > 2-12-FULL-35-15 > 2-12-FULL-35-15 > 2-12-FULL-35-15. The sequence continues at coordinate 112,910 of JAFLBF010000010.1, forward strand.
ATGCGCTGGGCCGACCTACCCAAGAAAAATGCGAACGTACTTGTGAATCATCTTTTAAATGATGAATACAAAGTACAAGGAAAAACCACATTCAAAGAAGAATTTGTTACTTGTGGTGGCGTCTCATTAAAAGAGATCGATCTCAGCAAAATGGAAAGCAAACGCATTCCCGGGTTATTCTTTGCCGGTGAAGTAATTGATGTGGATGGGATCACAGGCGGGTTCAATTTTCAAAATGCCTGGAGTACTGCCTGGGTTGTATCTCAAAATATTGCTTAACATAAAATATTTGAAACGCTTTCTCGTTTTGCAAAAGCTTAAATAGTATATTCGCATAATGAATTTTATCAAATACAGTCTTTCTTTTTTTATTCTACTGACCTTATTGTTCAGTTCCTGTAAAAAGGATGAATTGCTGACTGATTCTTCCGCCAAACTGGATTTTTCGACTGACAGCGTTCTCTTTGATACTGTATTTACTCAAGTAGGTTCAACAACACGACAATTCAGAATTTATAATAATCACGATCAACCCATGAATATCTCCCGCATTTATTTGGGTGCAGGAGTAAATTCTCAATTCAGGATAAATGTAGATGGCATCTCAACCACATCAACGAATCCAGTGATCAATGATGTGGAGATCATGGCTGGCGATAGTCTTTATGTTTTTGTTCAGGTAACTGTAGATCCTACTGGAAGCAACTCTCCTCTACTGATAAAAGATTCAGTGATCTTTGAAACCAATGGAAATGTTCAAGATGTTAAACTTACTGCCGTTGGTCAAGATGTGTATTTGATCAAACCTGACCGTTTTCCTACAAGTGGCTTCCCCGACTATAAGATCATTGGCAGAGCCGGATTTGACACCATTCTTCCTAACGACAAACCGTATTTAGTTTTTGGATATGCAGTTGTGGATTCCGCGTGTAAACTTACCGTTCAACCCAATACAAAAATGTATTTTTATAATAATGCTTGTCTTTTTATTTATAAAGATGGCAGTTTGGTTGTGAACGGCTCACACAATAACGAGCCTGTATTTCAAGGATATCGACTCGAGCCTGATTATAAAGAACTTCCGGGACAATGGCGTGGGATCTGGCTTTCGGCACTTAGCAAAAACAATGTGATCGATTGGGCTGTGATCAAAAATGCGAACATTGGTATTCAAATTGATACCGTAGCATCCATAACAGCTCCTACTCTAAAATTGACAAACACCATTATTCGTAATATGCAAATAGCAGCATTATACGGACAAGGAGCTCGTATTTGGAGCAGTAACTGTGTATATGCTAATTGTGGACTCTACAACGCAGCACTTACGTTAGGTGGTAATTATAAGTTTGAACATTGCACATTTGCTAACTTCTGGAATTCCAGTGATCGTCAAACACCTGTGATTGCAATGAATAACTATTATGTCAGTGGAAGCACACTGCTTGTGCGACCACTCGACAGTTGCTATTTTGGGAATTGTATCATCTACGGAAATATCTCTGAAGAAATTGGAATGGACTCTACAACACTTGCGGGTCCGGGATTCTTCAAGTATGAATTTGAAAATTGCTTATTAAAAACGGCTAGAAACACAACAACATCTTCTCATTACAGCAACATCATCAAGAATCAAAACCCACTGTTCAAAGATGCAGGAGCGAATGATTATCGAATATTGATCAATTCACCGGCTATTGATGCTGGTGACACCTCCATCATTATCCCATTCGATCTTTCAAATAACTTAAGAACAGCTATTCCCGACCTAGGAGCTTATGAATATCAACCTTAAACGTTGTATAACTCCATTACTGTTATCTCAGGCATGATCCCTACTCTACCCGGATAACCTAAAAAGCCCAAGCCTCTGTTTACATATAAATGCTGCTGTGTAACTGGATCTTTGTAAAGTCCGGCCCATTGCTTATAAACATATTGCGATGGACTCCATTTGAAGCCGGGGATCTCAATACCAAACTGAAAACCATGCGTATGACCACTGAAAGTAACATCAATATCGTTATACTCATTTTTCACTTGATTGCTCCAATGTGATGGATCGTGAGATAATAATAGTTTTACTGGGTACTTTTCAGCACCGGCATAAGCCTTGGCCATATCACCATATTTAGGGAAATGTAATTTATCACCCCAATTTTCAATGCCTATCACCGCAATCTCCTCTTCTCCTTTTTTTAATGTTACATGCTCATTCATCAACAATTTCCAGCCCAATTCAGCATGAACCTTTTTTAATTGTTCTAAATTATTAAACTTCGCTTCCTGACTTTCCCAGGTCACATAATCACCATAATCGTGATTACCTAATGTACTGTACACTCCATATGGAGCATTGATTTTGTTCAAAACATTCATAAATGGCTCCATTTCAGAGGAACGGTCATTCACCAGATCACCCGTAAAAAATACAACATCCGGCTTTTGTTCATTAATTAACTTAACTGCACTTTCCAAAGGAGAAGTAGAAACAAAACTGCCAGAATGTATGTCCGAGATCTGAACGATCTTTAATCCATTAAATGAACTAGGAAGCTTTGGCAGAACCATTTTAACATGGTGAATCTTATAATCGAAAGCACCTTTTGCCATTCCATATAAAAAACTAACAAAGGGTAAAGCAGCCATTCCTATTGCAATTCGATTTAAAAACTCAATTCTGGAAATTCCTTGTTTAACAACTTCTCCTGCAATAGCATCGGCATGAGCTGGTTTGACCAAAAAGCTTCCGACCCATCTGAATAAACGGATTATATCATCTAAAGCAATGAATACAGAACCGATCAATTTGGAGATTAATAACATGACCACAAATGCAAAAACATATACCCTTACAAACTTAGGCCAATCTGCCAAAGGAATGAATAAAGTAGAAACAAGTGTAAGTGCCGAAAATAAAGTGATTCCCCAGTAAATGTAAAATACGAGATTACGCTTGCTCAATGAAGCGCCTTTCATAACTACGATCACTGATTGATAAAAATACCAGTCGATCAGCAACAATATCAAACCGACAATTAAAAAACGAAATGCTATGGGCATAGAATTAAATTTACAAGCGCAAAACTATGGAAACATTTTTTGATTCGAAAGTTTCCTTTGCTTTTTTTACAATTTTTAACGATTGTATAACAGACTAGCACTTAATATTGTTTCGGTTGAACTTAAAGAGTTGTGTACACCTCCTGAAGAATAATATACTCTGGTTAAGGCATTATCTTCAACAATATAAACTTCATCGTTCAGATCATCATAGATCAATTGCTTTGCAACATAGCCTGAAAGATAAGTTGTTACACTACTTGGCTGATACTGATATTTATAAATGGTACCATTAGAATGTCCGAGCAAAAATGTATTCGAATCGATCTTTACAGCACTCAACAATGAGCCTGTAGCCAAACTAAAAGGATATGGATTCCATAAATTATTTGCATTCCTATCAAACAACTGTATTGTTGCCTGACCGGAAATATTGCCAAATACAAATACATTCTCATTATCCTTTTCACAAAATGAAACAACGTTTTGCGTCAAACCAACCTGTTGATAACCAACTCCTGTTGTTTGATGACTTGTTAAAACTCTTGCTGCTGTTTGTTGATCAACTTGTTCGGCCAATAAATAGCCTCCATTAAAAGAGAAATTCTCTATATAATATCCTGAATTAGCTGCCGCACTATAAACAATATTTCCATTATGATCATACCCTCTGAGCATACCAGAATAAAAAGAGACGTAAACTGTTTTCTCTAATCCTAAATAGCCAGTAAAATAGGGATAAACAGATTGTACGCAAGGCACTGTAAATTTAATAGCATTATTACTTAGATCAATAGAACGAAATGCACCTGTATAATTACCACAACTAAACATTTGCTGAAAATAGCTGCTCGCTGATGAGCCGATATGATCCCCCGCAAAAGATTGGTAAGGTATTATACTTGAAAAAGTACTATCGATGAAAGATATATTTGTTTGAACACTGCCGGGTTGGGTGACTAAAAAAACTTTTTTTAAAGCCTTCGGAACCGCATTGATCTGTATCTTCTTGTAAGCATTGGTTGTATTTTCACCATCATTAGCTGTAACTTTAATATAATATATTCCCGACTCTAAATGTATATCATCTAAGTAATAACTAACATTTATACTAGTTGATGGGGTTGTAAATGTTGCAGGAACAGAAATGTAAGCCACATTCATTTGGTCGTCCAACAAACCAACACTAACCGATTCTAATTGATTATTATCACTAATTGAGGCTTGAACGGAAACAACATCAAAAACATTATAAATTGCATTTTCGTAGGGAGAAGAGATTGAAATACGAGGGGACTCTGTATCCTCATCTTTTTTGCAAGAATTTAGGATGCTCAGTAGCAGTGAAAAAAGAATAACACCAAAAGCGGTCGATCTCATTTTATAAAGTTAGTTAAAATTACCAACTTTTTAAAATCAAAATCGTATAAGGAAATACGACTTCTGCTCTTTCTTTGAATACAGATATTTTTGAAAAACAGCATGTTGTGTTTTTTTATTCCTAAAAATAAACATAAAACAGCTTGTTAATAACCTGTTCATGAACTGTTGAAACAATTAAAAGCAGACTTACAGCGTTATTTTTTGGTAAATTTGAACTATGAACGATTTTACTCCAAAAACAGATCTTAATACCAGAAAACGCCTGACAAAAGCAGGTGCTAACCAGCAATTAATGGACATTGGTAAAATGCCCCCGCAAGCAGTTGAACTTGAAGAAGCTGTTTTGGGTGCACTTATGCTTGAAAAAGATGCATTAACCAATGTGATTGACATTCTAAAAGCAGAAAGTTTCTACAAAGATGCGAATTCCAGGATTTTTGGCGCTATTGAACGTTTATTCACTCGCTCCGAACCGGTTGATATTCTTACTGTAACACAAGAATTAAAAAAAACAGGAGAACTCGAAATGGTGGGTGGCGCATATTACATTACACAACTTACCAATCGTGTTGCATCAGCTGCTAATGCCGAATTTCATGCACGTATTGTTGCACAAAAATATATTCAACGCGAATTGATCAGAACATCCACTGAAACCATCAAAGATGCGTATGAAGAAAGCTCAGATGTGTTTGATCTCTTGGATAAAGCTGAAAAAAGCTTATTCTCGATCGTTGAGGGAAATATCAAAAAGAATTACGATAAGATGAGTACCCTCATCCGCAAAGCGATCGAACAAATTGAAGTAGCAAAAAATAAAAAAGATGGTCTTTCTGGAATTCCTTCGGGATTAACAGCATTAGACCGATTAACATCTGGCTGGCAAAAATCGGATCTTGTTATCCTTGCTGCCCGTCCTGCTATGGGAAAAACGGCTTTAGTATTATCTGTTGCCCGAAATGCAGCTGTGGATTTTAACAAACCGGTTGCTGTTTTCTCTCTGGAGATGTCTTCGCTTCAGCTTGTCACCCGTCTTATTTCCAGTGAATCGGAACTATCCGGTGAAAAATTAAAGAAAGGAAGCTTAGCTGATCATGAATTTGAACAACTGAACGCTAAGATCCAAAAATTAGCCGAAGCTCCACTCTTCATTGATGATACACCCGGTTTATCTGTGTTTGAATTACGCGCTAAAGCAAGACGTCTAAAAGAACAGCATAACATTGAATTGATCATTATCGATTACCTTCAATTGATGACTGCAGGAGGCGAAGGAAGAGGAAATCGTGAACAGGAGATCTCAACAATTTCACGTTCATTAAAAGGATTGGCCAAAGAATTAAATGTGCCAGTTATTGCATTATCGCAGTTAAGCCGTGCAGTTGAAACACGTGGTGGTGATAAAAAGCCACAATTATCCGATTTACGTGAATCCGGTGCTATTGAACAGGATGCCGATATGGTGATGTTCATTCATCGTCCGGAATACTACGGGATCACTGAGGATGAAAATGGAGCTCCAACCATTGGTGTAGGAGAACTGATCGTTGCTAAACATCGTAATGGTCCTGTTGACTCTGTAAAAGTTCGATATATCGGACAGTACACAAAATTCGCTGACCTGGATGTATTAGATAATAATGTTGACTATGGGTCATCATCAAGTGCAGGCATGATGCCGAATGAAGATTTTAGTCAAAATACTTTTATTCAACAGTCAAAAAAATGGGATGTTGAAGAAGATCCTTTCTAAGAATGAAAAAAATATTTTTTCTTTTGTTGATTCTTCTAACTTCTACCGGAAGTTATGCTGCTCATATCCTTATCCCAATGGATCAAGAACAGAAGAATCATTTAAAAGCTTATGGAGTAGCTTATTGGATCTTAAAACAAGATGTAGAAGTTCATTGGCTATTAAATTATAGAGGTGGTAGCTTCATGGTAAAAGGAGCTAAAGAAATTGAAAATGAATGCAACATCCGTGGTGTTTCATTCGAAACCATTGCCGATTCAAAAGCCTCTTCGATCCTCAGTGAAATTGCCGATCCGGAAGTGAATATGGAGGATGTGAAATTAGAAAAAGCTCCAAAAGTAGCGGTTTACTCTCCTAAAATGAAGCAACCATGGGATGACGCAGTTACGCTTGTTTTAACCTATGCAGAAATTCCTTATGATGTTGTTTATGACGAAGAAATCATTCATGAAAAATTGAATCTATACGACTGGTTGCATCTTCACCATGAAGACTTTACCGGTCAATATGGAAAATTCTGGTATGGATACCGTAACGCAGCATGGTATCAAGAACAGGAAAAAACATTAGAGGCTAGCGCAGCCTCTCTAGGTTTTAAAAAAGTTTCTGAAATGAAATTAGCTGTGGCTAAAAAGATCAGGGACTTTACAGCGGGTGGAGGATTTTTATTTTCAATGTGTTCTGCTCCTGACAGCTATGATATAGCTCTAGCTGCAGAGGGATTAGACATCTGCGAAAGCATGTTCGATGGTGATGGAACAACTCCAAACTATAATCAAAAGTTGGATTTTAGTAAAACATTCGCATTCACGAACTTTACATTAAGTACAAATCCGAATGAATATGCAAAATCTAACATCGATACATACGGTACACGAAAACAAAAACATGGAGTAAGTCGTGAAAATGATTTGTTTACTCTCTTCGATTTTTCAGCGAAATGGGATGTTGTACCAACTATGCTATGTCAAAATCATGAACAAATCATTAAAGGTTTTTGGGGACAAACAGTGGCATTCGATAAATCATTCATTAAGCCGAATGTCTTGATAATGGGTGAAAATAAAGCAGCAAACGAAGCCCGGTACATTCATGGCGAATATGGAAAAGGAACATTTACATTTTATGGAGGCCATGACCCCGAAGACTATGAACACAGAGTTGAAGATCCTCCTACCGACCTTAATCTGCATCCAAATTCTCCGGGTTATAGACTAATTTTAAATAATATTCTATTTCCTGCTGCTAAAAAGAAAAAGCAGAAAACCTGATTACAATTGTAGAAGAATTTTTTCTGATAGAGGTTTTTGAACGTATTTATTAATGCGTGCATAACGCTTCCACTTCCCAAAATCATTAGGCTTCAATGCAGAAGTAAGCATTACTATCTCGATCTCATTCTTTAAGCATTCAGGAAGACTTTCATATTCTTCCCAAAATTCCAAACCATCCGAAACAGGTATATTCAAATCTATAAAAAGATACTTGGGAATTTTTTCCTTTGGGATATTCCCACCAGTTGAAGAAATCTTTTTTAAGGTTTCAAGAGCACTTTTAGCACATGTATGAACACAAACATTTTCAGCAAAACTATATCCTTTTATTAGTCTCTCATCAATAAAAGTGTCAATCTCGTCAGTATCAACAAGCATTACTGAATTGTATTTAAAATCCCGTTTTTTCATAATTATAAATAATTAGTTTGGTAAGTCATTACAACTGTTTTCTATGATCGATACAATTACATCCCTTGATACTAAAATGGAACATCGCCATGTCCAATAATTTCATTTTCATTACAATATACTGTTGTTGTAAAATGCAAACCACCCTTTATTGTATGAGCAACCCAATTATTGCAATACCTTTCATTAGATTCCTTTTTTAAGGATACAACCAAATACCCTCTACTGATCAGATATTGATAAACTTGCTCCTGTGAAACCGATGCATGGGCTTCACTTACAACCTTAACTCCTACAACATTTAAAGCTATAGCAGATGATGATAAAAGAACTACTAAGAATAGCGCTTTAGCAATAATTTTAATTTTAGTTTTCATATGTCTTTTTTGTTTAGTTTCTACTAGACAAAATAAAGACAGATAAAAAGTATTTAACTGGACAAAAGCACATAAAAATGCAACTCAATATAAAAAACTGATATTCAATGTATTGATGTTTTATATTATAATTTTAATATAAATATATTTGTAAATATAGTTTTTATAAGAAGTAACGAAATGGACAAAAGTGTTTATCATTGCAACTGGTACTAAGTAACTAATAACAAGACAAATAAAAGAAATGAAAGTAAACAAAAGTGATCTAGTCAAATTTCTTTCAAAAGACGAACAAGAAATTGTTTTATCTTATTTAAATACAATTAAGCCTATTGGTTTAAATAAAAAAAAGAATTATAAAGAAAAAGAACTTTTTGAATTGTTTAATAAGCCCGAAGCTCACTCATTAACACAGCAAGAGTTAAGAAAAAAATTAAAAATTGATCGAATCGACATGCTCAAATCAAATCTTTTCACAAAAGTCGTAGAAGCAATAACATTCGAAAAACACATTAACAATCAGAAAATTTTCAGTAGAAATGATTCGATAATATTTAGTTTAAAAAAAGAAATGCTAGCAATTCGAATATTGTACAGAAACATAACAAAAAACAAGTCAGAACCTTTATTTGCATGGCTAGAAAATTTAATACATAAAGCAATAGAGCATGAAGTATATGATGTTGTAATAGAGGCCCTTCTGCTCAAAAAATATTCAATAAGTCTAAGGAAAGGCATAAAAGAATTTGATAAAATCAATAGTAAAATTGAACATTTTCGTTACTGCAACACTGCCCTTTACAATGCAACAGATGACTATACAAAACTTATTTTAAATAATGAATTTCAAGAACACTACTCACTGGAAGAAATAAAGACTCTATTAAAATCGGCAATAATAAGACTTGAAAAAGACTATAAATCAACTGGATCAGAACAAATAAATTATTATTTACAAATTCTTCTTCTAGCGAATTACGAGAAAGAAAAAAAATACAGGAATGCAATCGCACAGTGCAAAAAAATAATTGCATTGCTTAAAAAAAATTCAATAATATTCCGACAAGAAAGAGTTGGTTTTGTCTTAGACCACATGAGTCAATTCCAGGTATACATATCAGAATACTCCAAAGCGGCAATCTCCGCATTAAAAGCACAATCATACTATTTAGAAAATAGTTTTTTCACGTTAGTTTCTAAAGAACAAGAATTTTACGCTCATTTTTATGATGGAAATCTAATTAAAGCAAACATTTGTACTAACATTCTATTGAATCACCCTTTAGCCGATACCGGAGAATTTAGAAAAGCAAAATTTATTTACTACAAAGCTTGCATCCTTTTCGAAGAAAAAGAATATGCTACAGCTTGGAAGATTCTGAAAAACAATTTAGAAATAGAAAAGGATAAGAATAGATGGAATATATCACTAAGAATATTATGTATACAGCTATTTATTGAGCTCAAAAAACTTGATGAGGCTACACGAGGTATAGAGGCATTAAGGAAGCATATTTCAAGACAATCAAAAAATAATACAATTCGAGAAAGAGATCACATTATACTTAATTGCCTAAAGGAGTTAGAGAAAAATGGATATAATTTTAATGCCAAGAATTTTCGTTTGAAAATTCTATTGAAAGAGCTAACAGGTGAACGAAAGAAAAATCATTGGGAGCACTACAGTCATGAACTAGTTAAATTTCATACTTGGTTAGAATCGAAATTAATCAAAAAAACGCCAGGAAACGCCTAACTTATAAGCTCTTCCGCCCATCGGATAATTTGGATTTGGAATATATTTTTGAGACATTAGCCCATCATTCAAATGTTCAATTTTAATGAAAACGCGAACTGTTCTAATTTTAGCATTTACAAATAGATCCACCATAGGATAATTACCATACTTTCTTTCGTCTTGCAAGTAAAATTGCCCTGTTACCGGTGAATAACGATTGGCAAAATAACTCGTATTATAAAAGCATGATAGTCCCACTTGTAATAACATCGCTTTCTTAAACACATCATTTTCATAATACAAAGAACCATTTAATACAACTGAAGGCAAACGAATAACAGTAGAATCTTCAACATACTGATAGGTTACTTGACTCAATAAGTGCCAGTTTGATAAAGAGATATGATTAGTTAGATCTCCTCTAAAAATGGAAATATTTCCTGCAAACTGTCTAGCAACAGCACGATCATCAAAATATAAAACATTAGTGATGTTTTGATGAGTGAACGATAATCCAGTTTTAAATTTACTGAAATAGACTCTACCGGAATACTTTAACACTTGTTGATTTTCAAATGAATTATTCCATCTGAAATGATTTGAATAAAATTTACTATAAATAAAGTCTGGAACTGAATTAGAAAAGCCTCCCTCCACCTCTATATAACTTCCTTTTTCAAAAACTTCTTTTTTAATCCTACCGGAAATCACTAGGCCGCCCTCATTAAACCCTGACACCCCATACGTCCCGCCTAATTCATACCAAATTTTTCGAACAGAATAGAGATTAAACAAACGTAAACCAAGAATTGAATTATTAATCAATGTATCTATCTGCTTCTGCTTCACTCCATTAATTTCGTATGAATAGTTAACAGCCAGTCCAAACATATCTCTTATCCCTCTTCTATTACCATTATCCACTCTCTTCCATTCAATATCACCTGCTAATGTGTAAAAATAGCTGGAATCATAGGTTTTTATTGAATCATAAAATATCGAATTGTAAAACAAGGAAACAGGATTATCGTCTTTATACTCAATTAATTCATCATAAAATTTTGCTGATAAAGCAATTACACTTGAAGCTTTCATTACAGACTCTGAAGAATCTTTAGACATGTCGATTTTCCCTAAATAAAAAAATTGCTTAAATAGAAAATTTTTATTCTTTATCTTTCTGCTAGCTCCGCTCAGATTTACATCTACTAAGGCTCTATCTAATGCTGAAGAAGAGTTAATAAAATTTGAATCGTCTTTTATGCCTCCATTTTCTGATGCAGAAATATCATTGTAAGCAGCAAAAATTAAAAATCCATATTTAGAATTTTTTGAAAGATAATTTGAAGTAAGGGCTAAATTATTATGGATCAAATTTTGACGCAAGAAAAAACCATCAGAGCGTAAACGACTAAATTTCAGCGCTATATTTAATCTATCTAAAGGGTTGTAAGAGAATATTCCTCTAAACAACTGCTCTCTTTTGGAGCCGACAACATAGAAAAGATCAGAAAAAGGAGAGTGTGTTTTATAAAAAACAACAGCATTGGGATGGTAAAAATAATTTGCAGAATTATTCTTGTAGTATTTGAAATTTAAATTCTGATCTCTATCGATTACAATTTTGTTGTTTACCGGTAATCCTATTCCTCCTATAGCTTCCCGGCTATAATAGTTTTGAAAATTATCTAATGAATTATCGACAGTATATAATGAATCCGAATTTAAAAAATTAATCGTAGTGAATACTTTCGCATTCTGATCATTTATGGAATCGTTTTGAGCAAGAGAAATAAACCCTTCGAAAAGAAAATATAAGAAAATGATTGTAATTATTCTCTTTCTGTTCGTCATTGCGCAAAATTAGAGACAAAATTAAAACAAAAAAGCCTCAATTCATTAAGAATTGAGGCTATTAAAAGTGGCAACGACATACTCTCCCACATGTAACTGTAGTACCATCTGCGCTGGTGAGCTTAACTTCTCTGTTCGGAATGGGAAGAGGTGGACCTCACCGCTATAGTCACCTAAAATCATCGATTCGTTTTGGCGAATCATAATAAGATTGACATAATAAAGAAAGAAAATACAATGATAATTTTAAAATACGAGTTTAATAAGAAAGCTAACGGATAATTAGTATTGCTCAGCTTTGACATTACTGCCTTTACACTTGCAACCTATCAACGTAGTAGTCTTCTACGATCCTTTAAAGAAATCTTATCTTGAGGCGAGTTTCGCACTTAGATGCTTTCAGCGCTTATCTCATCCGAACATAGCTACCCTGCGGTGCAGCTGACGCCACAACAGGTACACTAGCGGTTCGTCCGACTCGGTCCTCTCGTACTAGAGTCAGCTCCCCTCAAATTTCTAACGCCCACAACAGATAGGGACCGAACTGTCTCACGACGTTCTGAACCCAGCTCGCGTGCCACTTTAATCGGCGAACAGCCGAACCCTTGGGACCTTCTCCAGCCCCAGGATGTGACGAGCCGACATCGAGGTGCCAAACCCCCCCGTCGATGTGAGCTCTTGGGAGGGATCAGCCTGTTATCCCCAGCGTACCTTTTATCCTTTGAGCGATGGCCCTTCCATACGGAACCACCGGATCACTATATCCGCCTTTCGGCCCTGCTCGACTTGTAAGTCTCACAGTCAAGCACCCTTATGCTAATGCACTCTACGTACGGTTACCAAGCGTACTGAGCGAACCTTTGAAAGCCTCCGATACATTTTTGGAGGCGACCACCCCAGTCAAACTACCCATCAAACAATGTCCTCCGTTAGGAGTTAGACTCCAAATAAATCAAGGGTGGTATTTCAACGTTGACTCCATGATGCCTAGCGACACCACTTCAAAGTCTCCCACCTATCCTACACATGATTTATCCAAAGTCAATGTTAAACTATAGTGAAGGTGCATGGGGTCTTTCCGTCCCGTTGCGGGTAATCGGCATCTTCACCGATACTACAATTTCACCGAGCTCGCGGCTGAGACAGTGCTCAGATCGTTACACCATTCGTGCAGGTCGGAACTTACCCGACAAGGAATTTCGCTACCTTAGGACCGTTATAGTTACGGCCGCCGTTTACTGGGGCTTCAATTCAAAGCTTCTTCTTGCGAATAACCTCTCCTCTTAACCTTCCAGCACCGGGCAGGTGTCAGGCCATATACATCACCTTTCAGTTTAGCATAGCCATGTGTTTTTGATAAACAGTCGCCAGAGCCATTTTACTGTGGCCTTCATTGCTGAAGGCACCCTTTTTCCCGAAGTTACAGGGTTAATTTGCCTAGTTCCTTAGCCGCGGATCACTCGAGCACCTCAGGATTCTCTCCTTGACTACCTGTGTCGGTTTGCGGTACGGGTTGCTGTTACCTGAAGCTTAGTGGTTTTTCTTGGAAGTCTGATTAGGTTCATATTCAATTGCCCGAAGGCTCTCGATACTATCGGATTCGACAAATCGTGCGGATTTACCTACACAACTTATATCTACATCTTTTAACGCACATGTTCGTCAGTGCGCAGAACTTTCACTACTTCGTCACCACATCGCAGTAAAGCAAGTACTGGAATATTAACCAGTTGTCCATCGACTACGCCGTTCGGCTTCGCCTTAGGTCCCGACTAACCCTGAATCGATTAACGTTGTTCAGGAAACCTTAGTCTATCGGTGGGCAGATTTCTCGTCTGCCTTATCGTTACTTATGCCTACATTTGCTTTTCTAGAAGCTCCACCATAACTCACGTTACAGCTTCAATGCCGCTAGAATGCTCCCCTACCCAACTTTCGTTGCCAAAGCTTCGGTACTATGTTTGATGCCCGATTATTATCCACGCCCAATCGCTCGACTAGTGAGCTGTTACGCACTCTTTAAATGAATTGCTGCTTCCAAGCAAACATCCTAGCTGTCAAAGCAATCGGACCACGTTAGATCAACTTAACATAGATTTAGGGACCTTAGCTGTTGGTCTGGGTTCTTTCCCTTTCGCCCACGGACCTTAGCACCCATGGGCTCACTCCCGAGTATATGTTATAGTATTCGGAGTTTGTCAGGATTTGGTAGGCGGTGAAGCCCCCTAGTCCAATCAGTAGCTCTACCTCTATAACACTCAACCTCGAGGCTGTTCCTAAAAACATTTCGGGGAGTACGAGCTATTTCCCAGTTTGATTAGCCTTTCACCCCTACCCACAACTCATCCGGAAGCTTTTCAACGCTTATCAGTTCGGTCCTCCATTCCGTGTTACCGGAACTTCAACCTGGTCATGGGTAGATCACAAGGTTTCGCGTCTACCCCCTCTAACTATACGCCCTATTCAGACTTGCTTTCGCTTCGGCTGCAGATCTTAAATCTTTAACCTTGCTAGAGAGGAGTAACTCGTAGGCTCATTATGCAAAAGGCACGCCGTCACAGCACTTAGCTGCTCCGACCGCTTGTAGGCGTATGGTTTCAGGTTCTATTTCACTCCGCTATTCGCGGTTCTTTTCACCTTTCCTTCACAGTACTAGTTCACTATCGGTCTCTCAAAAGTATTTAGCCTTACCAGATGGTGCTGGTGGATTCCCACAAGGCGTCTCCGACCTCGCGGTACTCAGGATACTACTATGTAATACTTTTAATTCGTGTACCGGGCTTTCACCGTCTATGGCTCATATTTCCATCTGATTCCACTTTAAAAATATAGTCAATATTGTAGTCCTACAACCCCATAAATGCCGTAACATTTATGGTTTGGGCTATTCCCCTTTCGCTCGCCACTACTTAGGGAATCACTAAATTGTTTTCTTTTCCTCCGGGTACTTAGATGTTTCAGTTCTCCGGGTTTGCATCCTTTCGGATAATAGTTCTTCAAACTATTGGGTTGCCCCATTCGGAAATCTACGGGTAAATGAGTATTTGCCTCTAACCGTAGCTTATCGCAGCTTATCACGTCCTTCATCGCCTTTGAGAGCCAAGGCATTCGCCATACGCCCTTAATTACTTTCTTATTAAGTAATTCTTGTATTTTATTAATATTTAGATAAAAAATTATCTGTTGTATTTTCTTTCAATATGTCAAAGAACTTTACCCTATTAAATAGAGTTTTGTGGAGAATAACGGATTCGAACCGATGACCCCCTGCGTGCAAGGCAGGTGCTCTAGCCAGCTGAGCTAATTCCCCAATACGATTTATAAGTAGTCCCGAGCAGATTTGAACTGCTGACCCCTACATTATCAGTGTAGTGCTCTAACCAACTGAGCTACGGGACTATTTGATATTTCGGATTTCGGATTTCGGATTTCGGATTTTTCAATCGTGAAACCGAAAGTGCCAATTTCGTCAATCCCTAGCTTTATTAGTTAAATTACTTCTGAAGCTCGTTTTGGGTAAGTTTAAAAATTGAGAAGTAAAGAAATAGTGAGTATCGTAATGCTATTATAAAATAGTGAAACGAAATCTCTCTAGAAAGGAGGTGTTCCAGCCGCACCTTCCGGTACGGCTACCTTGTTACGACTTAACACCAGTTACTGGTTTTACCCTAGGCGACTCCTTGCGGTTATCGACTTTAGATACTCCCAACTTCCATTGTTTGACGGGCGGTGTGTACAAGGCCCGGGAACGTATTCACCGAAACATTGCTGATTTTCGATTACTAGCGAATCCAGCTTCATGAAGTCGAGTTGCAGACTTCAATCCGAACTGAGATCGGTTTTAGAGATTAGCATCACATCACTGTGTAGCGACCCTTTGTACCGACCATTGTAGTACGTGTGTAGCCCTGGACGTAAGGGCCGTGCTGACTTGACGTCATCCCCACCTTCCTCACCGCTTGCGCGGGCAGTTTCACTAGAGTTCCCACCATTACGTGCTGGCAACTAATGATAGGGGTTGCGCTCGTTGCGGGACTTAACCCAACACCTCACGGCACGAGCTGACGACAGCCATGCAGCACCTAGTTTCGTGTCATTGCTGAAGAGTGGCTTTCACCACCGGTCACTAACTTTCAAGCCCAGGTAAGGTTCCTCGCGTATCATCGAATTAAACCACATACTCCTCCGCTTGTGCGGGCCCCCGTCAATTCCTTTGAGTTTCACTCTTGCGAGCGTACTCCCCAGGTGGATTACTTATCGCTTTCGCTTAGACGCTTACAGTGTATCGCAAACATCGAGTAATCATAGTTTACAGCGTGGACTACCAGGGTATCTAATCCTGTTTGATACCCACGCTTTCGTGCCTCAGCGTCAGTTACAGTTTTGTGAGCTGCCTTCGCAATCGGTGTTCTGTGTCATATCTAAGCATTTCACCGCTACATGACACATTCCGCCCACATCAAATGTACTCAAGATTGACAGTATCAATGGCAGTTCTGCAGTTAAGCTGCAGGCTTTCACCACTGACTTATCATTCCGCCTACGCACCCTTTAAACCCAATGAATCCGGATAACGCTTGGATCCTCCGTATTACCGCGGCTGCTGGCACGGAGTTAGCCGATCCTTATTCTTACAGTACAATCAGCTCTTTACACGTAAAGAGGTTTTTTCCCGTACAAAAGAAGTTTACAACCCATAGGGCCGTCATCCTTCACGCGGCATGGCTGGATCAGTGTTTCCACCATTGTCCAATATTCCTTACTGCTGCCTCCCGTAGGAGTCTGGTCCGTGTCTCAGTACCAGTGTGGGGGTTAATCCTCTCAGATCCCCTAGACATCGTAGCCTTGGTGAGCCGTTACCTCACCAACTAGCTAATGTCACGCATGCTCATCTTTAACCACCGGAGTTTTAATATTAAAGTGATGCCACTCTAATATATTATGGTGTGTTAATCCGAATTTCTTCGGGCTATTCACCAGTTAAAGGTAGATTGCATACGCGTTACGCACCCGTGCGCCGGTCGCCACCAGATATTGCTACCCGTGCTGCCCCTCGACTTGCATGTATTAGGCCTGCCGCTAGCGTTCATCCTGAGCCAGGATCAAACTCTCCATTGTAAGTTTGATATTGCTCTTCCATTTAAGGAAATTATTTTTTTCGGATTTGTTTCTCAACTTATTATTAGAACATAATAATAAGAGGGATACTTACTATTTCTTTGGCTTCATCAATATTTTCAAAGAACTTATTTATATTAATCTCTTGATTGCTCAAGACTATAAATTCGTTTTAAAAGAACGTCCCATTTTGTTTGGGGCGACAAAAGTAATCATACTTTTTTAATCTGCAAACTTTTTTCGAAAAATTTTTAAAATTATTT
>JAFLBF010000011.1 GCA_017303895.1 Bacteroidota bacterium
GGTAATGGCGAATGATGTCCGTTGTATAGTTGTATCATTATCAAAAAAAGCGACCATCATGGATATTGATCTGGGAAAAATAAATTCATCCTATACTCCTTATTATATGCAATTAAGTGGCGGAGGAAAGTATTTAGGGATCTACAACAACATGATGAATTATTCTACTTTGATACAGTTGTTCCCTTTTAAAATTTTAGAAAATATTCCGGCATTAGAGAATATATCTGCCATCGCTGTCTCAGAAAACGGCAATAAAGTAATGATAGAGCATAAAATAAATAATACTTCGGAGGTATTACAATTAAATCGTGTGACGAATGAAACCAAATTGCTGGATATTTCATTGCATTATTTTACCGATGATCTATTGTATGTTTTGTATAGCAGAAGCAAAGGGAAAATAATGGTCTACTCCACCGAAGAAAATGTTAGTAAAAGCTTTTCAACCTTCGACTACTTGCAGGATTATAATCTTGTATTTAAGCTCAGTAACGATAAGTTATTGTTGAGCAACGGTAATATTCTTTCCTGGTCGGAAGGGGTTCTTTACACTCCCAATTTTGATATTAAAATTGATAAATTTTCCACTACCGGCTATGATCCTCAGTTAAATAGAGTTTTAACCCACGAAGTAAAAAGGACAGGCAGTTATAGTACATATAAACTTGTAGATAATTTCACATCCATTGAAACATTTGATAATAAGTATGCACTAATGCCATCAGATGAAGCGATATTAATAACCAATCAACGAAACGAAGCCTGGAAAAAGAAGTATGAAGAGGAAAGAAAGAAAATGGAAGAAATGGCCAAAGAAAAGAAGCTGCTGGATGAATTAAAAGCAGAGATGGTTTGTGATGCTTGTTTTGGAGATCCTATCAGCAAAACAGGTAAATGCAGCTACAACCGTTGCAGAAATGGATATGTTTATGGAGAAACGAATACCATGCGTTATGATGAAAAAGGTTATATAGAGTATAAGAATACAAAAACTACCGAAAAGTGCTATTTATGTAAAGGAACTGGCTACTGGGTGTGTGAAAAATGTGAAGGGACAGGCTTGGCAAAAAAGAAAAAAGGTAAAAAATGATCAATGAAGAATTAGGTATCAGGTAGTAAGTAGTAAGACGAAGTTTTATGCCCTTGTTGGTGTTGATAAAAGAAGGAAGTATCAGGTAGTAAGTAGTAAGACGTTTGCCCGACTTGCAGGTGATAACACCTGCAAAGGCCAGAAAATATCAAATAGAAAGAAGTACGAAAATATACTGCCCTTGTTGGTGTTATCACCGACAAGGAGATTTACGAGATCATGTATTTTGCAGGTTTTATTTTTTTTAGTATATATTTGATAGGTAATTATAATTTAACTAGTTAATAATAGTAACATTCTAAAAACATGAAACATACATTGATATTTGCCTTTTCATTTTGGGCAATTGCGGCTAACAGCCAGACAGCAGGAAATGGACTTACCCTTTCTAAAGGAATGGTGATTGAAAGCGAAATTATTGGTTACAAAACACCATTACTTGAGGATGCCGCAAAATGGATCAAGATGAAGCCAAAAAAGAAGGCGGAAACAGTCATGCAATTCAATACAGATGTTGCATCGGGGAAAATAGCTCCCACCAGCAAGTCGCCTGTTCCAACCAAGATCAATGATGTTAGCGAAGTAAATGGAGCAACTGTTTATACCGGAACTACAAGAATTGGTGTGACAGACTATAAATTAACGCTTAAAAATGCAGGTGATACAGTACATTATTTGTTAAATGATGGTTTACCTTTCCCTATCCCGGGTAAAAACAATGATACAACCGGTATCTGGTGTTTTGGTGTACGTCACTTTCCAAAAGTACTGGAAGTAGGCTCTTATTTGCCGGGCTATATCAATGAAATGAACATTTTTCCTTATGATTTAAAAACAAGCAGAAGAGAGTTTTTTAATTTTAGCGGAAATGATGGGTATAGTTATTCAGGCTTTGTAAATGTGAGAAAAACAAGAACCATGCAGATCAACTCGATCTTTGTGTACACACCTTATTACGTTGTATCAAAAGAAGAGATCGAGGTTTCAGGGAAAAAGTACACCGCCTATAAACTTTTGAATGAGCAATTGTCGAAATCAAATATCAATACCGTAGCAAAAGAGGATCCAACTATTTTCTTTAATGACAAATATCTTAGCGATAAGATCAAAGAAAATTTAGCGGACAGAGGAAGAGGTTGGGATACTCCTGAGAAAAAAGCGGAGATCCTTGAGAAAATGCAAAGCCAAACAGGAATGAATACGAACGAACAAGGTTTTAGCGTAAACATTCAAGAAAGTTGGTATGTGCCGGAATTAGGAATGATCGTTAAATCGAAGTACTATGATGGTACAGGTGCATTACAAATGGAAAGCAGGATCGTTTCTATAAAGTAAAAGTATTATAGGATTCCTCTATATTCTTTATAGCGAGAGTTGTAAGTATTTAGTATTAAGATAATGTTTGCCCCTACTTGCAGGTGTAACACCTGCAAAGGCTATAACGCTCGAAAGCGCCTATACAAGAACTATATACAAATTTCCTCTCATTCTTAATCCTACATTCTTAATTCCCAATATTGATGCCCTTGTTGGTGTTATCACCGGCAAGGGAGTTTATAGGATCATTTTAGTATATATTTGAAAAAGGAAATCATAGTATAGAATGTCGAGAAATAGAAATATATCCAAGCGACTGGAAGAAGTATTACTAAATGGACACTGGATCGCTAATACCAATTACAAAGAGCAATTGCTGAGCGTAAATTGGAATGAGGCTACTCAAAAAGTGAATGATTTAAATACGATCTCGGCTTTAACCTTTCACGTAAATTATTATTTGGATGGTTTATTAAAAGCCTTTGAAACAGGTAAGCTTGAAATTAGTGATAAGTATAGTTTTGATGCTCCGCCAATCCATTCGGAAGCAGATTGGAATAAATTGGTAAATGAATTTTTATTGAACTCCGGAAGGTTTGTAGAAAAAGTGAAAAATATGGATGATGCTATTCTCGATCAACCATTCATTGATGAGAAATACGGATCCTACCAGAAAAACATAGAAGCAGTAATTGAACATAGCTATTATCATTTAGGGCAAATCACATTAATAAAGAAATTGATCCGTCAAAAAGCTTAATAAACAGTCTTTTTACCTTAAAACCAGGAAGCATGACAAAAAACAAAAAGATCCTGCTGATCATTTTGATCATTTTAAACACCGTAGTTTTGATGGGACAAATTTATCCGGAAGGCGCACCGCCTTTTGCCCGTATCGTGAACATTGTTTTTCTAATTGCAAGTTTAATATTCTTTATCATCCTCATTAAACAAAAAAACGATCAATGAGCAATATCCCTTTTCAATCCATCAACTGGAGCACGATCCCGAAAGTAGAATACAAAGGAGAAACCGGTATGGCGTATTGGCAAACAATGCAATATGAAGGATTGAGAGTGCGTATCGTGGAATATTCCGCTAATTATCTGGCCGACCATTGGTGTCAGAAAGGTCATATCGTTCATTGCCTGGAAGGCGAATTTATTTCTGAAATGCAGGAAGGAGCTCCTGTGGTGCTCAAGCAAGGTATGTCCTATGTGGTGTCGGACAATTTAAGTTCACACCGCTCCTACTCTGCTCATGGAGCAAAATTGCTCATCATTGACGGTGATTTTTTGAAAGAGAAATGATCTGATTGATGTTTTTTAACTTTTTTCTTGATAAAAAAGTTGCAATCCGCCTGAGGCGGACAAGACCGCATAATCGCTTACGCTCCTCTCCATTTTTATTCGTAAATCTACGAATGCGGCTAAAGCTCATTCTTTGATTTTCTGAATAAAAATGGTTCACCCCATGCCGACATCGTATGCGGTCACTCCCGCCCGCAGCTTCGCAAGGATTATTAGTTTTGACAGTAGACATATTTAGAATATCCAGCTTGCCCCGAGCGCTGTCATTTCGAGCCTGCCTGTCGGCAGACAGGTGTGCAGTGAAACGAAACGTATCGAGAAAGTGCGTAGGCTTTGAAGATGATTTTTAATAAAAAAAGCCCCTGCACTAACAGGGGCTTTTCATATATATGAATAAAGGATTATTCAACTTTAATGCAACCATCTTTGATAGTTACTTTAGCACCATTCTTTACTTTTACCCATCCGCAAGATGTTTTGATCTCTACTTCAGAAGCGCTGGTTTGAATAGATGTAGCTCCACTGGTAGAAGCTGAAAATTCCACTTTTTGAGTAGAACCATTTGATTTTACTTCAAATACGTGCTTTTGTGAATCTTTATTATAATAATCAATAGTGAATGCACTTGCAATAGTTGTTACTAACAACATTGCTGCCGATAAAAAAGCTGTTTTTAGTTTCATGTGTTTATTGTATTAGTTTAACGTTTTACCAAATCTATAACATTCTAATTTGGAATCAAAATATAGTTTTGAACAGGTTTTTTGGCTGAGATCAACGTGTTTTTTCATTTTTGATAGTATCATTTGATACTATCAAAAATGAAAAATTCATTCGAAATAATTAGAAAGGAGATCCAATACATTAGGTAGTCTCCACTTATCAACAATCCCTTGCACCTCTTGCTCTTTTTTTTATCTTTGATATAGATTAAAAATCAGACGTAATGAAAAAACTACTACTATTTTTCAGTGCTGCATTATGCACTACATTTTCCTATTCTACCGAAGTCGTTCCGAATACGTATTCCAATTATTTTAATGCGGCTTATCAGCAATATCCTACTATTCCAAAAGGGATATTGGAGGCAGTAGCGTTCACCAATACCCATTTTCAACACATCACTCATACCTCCACTGCTTCTGAAAGTTGTGCCGGAATCCCAAATGCGTATGGTGTAATGGGATTAACATTGGATGGTCAGGATTATTTTTATGATAACCTGGTACTGGTTTCTCAGCTATCGGGCTATTCTGTTGAAGACATCATCAACAGTCCGCAAACAAACATCCTCGCCTATGCCGATGCTTTTGATTCATTAATGGTGAATATGAGTATTTCCGGCAACAACATGAAGGACTATATTCCTGTGCTTACCATGTTGAGTGAATTGCCATCGGGAACTATAGGACAGCAATTTGCAATGAATGCACAATTGTATTCCATAATGGAATTTATGGACAATGCCGACTATCAGCAAGCGTATGGCTTCCCTGACAGAAACATTGATTATACTGCGATTTTTGGTGCTGATAATTATTCCATCTTAAGTTCACAAAGCATCACTGTAACTGATGAAAGTGTGTTCAATAAAAATGGATTGTACTTTACTCCTAACATCAACCGTTCTCCTATGTCGGCCGATTACGGTCCGGCTTTATGGACTGCTGCTGCCAGCTGTAACTACAGTTCCAGAAGTGGTGTAGCCGTTTCGGCTGTTACGATCCATACCGTTCAAGGAAGTTATGCGGGTTGTATCTCCTGGTTTCAGAATTGTGCAGCGAGTGTATCGGCACATTATGTTTTAAAATCGAGTAATGGACAAGTAACTCAAATGGTATTAGAATCCAACAAAGCATGGCATGTGGGAAGTGAAAACCCTTATACCATCGGTTTGGAACATGAAGGATACATCAGTGATGCTACCTGGTACACCAATGCCATGTATGTTTCTTCGGCTGATCTTGTTCGTGATATCACCAATAGCGGTTATGGCATCAATCCATTAAGAACCTATTATGGTCCGGGCTGCTCCGGTGGCTACAGCAATTGTTTGCTGGGTGGCTGCACCAAGATCAAAGGACATCAGATGTATAACAATCAAACGCATACCGATCCGGGACCAAACTGGAATTGGGCAAAATATTATCTATTGATCAACAACAATCCAAGCATCACCACCGTAACGAATGCTACAGGGAATTTTTATGACAGTGGTGGTGCAGGATCAAATTATACCGATGATGAACGTATCCTAACCTTGATACAACCTGCCGGTGCTACTTCTATTACCTTGAACTTTACTTCTTTCAATACGGAGTTAAATTGGGATTATCTGTTCATTTATGATGGAGCCAACACATCGGCTCCATTGATCGGACAATACACAGGAACCAATTCTCCTGGAGTAGTTACCTCCAGCGGTGGTTCATTATTATTGGAATTTAGAAGTGATTGCGCCACCATTGCTCCGGGTTGGGTAGCGAATTACACCAGCAATATCAGTACACCTGCTCCTACCGACAACATTGCTCCTACTACATTAGTAAGCAATCCGAACATCTGGGAAACAGCCAATTTCACGGCCAGCTTTACCGATGCAGATAATGTGGGCGGAAGCGGATTAGAAAAAAGTTATTATCAGGTGATCGACTTTAACGGCACCGAATGGAGAGCCAATGCCAATAATGGTTTCTTTGCCGATAATTTCGATCTTGCTATTCATCCGGATTGGACCAGCGCACAAGGAACATGGAGCATCAACAATGCCTCTTTGTATCAAAGTGATGAAGCAAATGGAAATACCAATATCTATGCTTCTTTGAACCAAAGTTTATCCAACAGATATTTATATAATTTTTATGGGAAGATTGATGGTGCAGGAACTACCCGCAGAGCCGGTTTTCATTTCTTTTGCGATAATGGAAGTGCGACCAACAGAGGAAACTCTTATTTCGTTTGGTTCCGTGTGGACGATGCCAAATTACAGATCTACAAAGTGGTGAACGATGTGTTTGGTGCTCCGGTAGTCGATACCGCCTTCACAACAGTGGCCGGTCAGTGGTATGATTACAAAGTGATCTATGACCGTATCACCGGAAAGATCAGCATTTACCGCGACAATGCGTATATCACCAGCTGGACCGACTCCTCACCGATCGCTACAGGAAATGCGATCTCCTTCAGAAGCGGCAATGCCAACTTCGCTATCAATGAATTAAAAGTATATCGTTCCCGTTTACCGAACACAGCTAATATTACGGTTGGTGCTGCTGCTACAAATGATATCCGTTATCAGAATCCGAATCCAACTACTTTCTCAGCGAAAGTAAAATCCATCTGTGCCGATTCTGCAAAGAATTTATCTTCTATCTTTTATCAGAACATCAATATTGACTGGACACCACCAAGTGCAGTAGATACGATCAATGATGGAACAGCTGCAGATATTGCCATTACGTATTCTGCCACTGATCTTTCTGCTAACTGGAGTTCGTCAGTGGATACCAATTCAGCCATTGCCCGCTACTGGTATGCGATCGGAACAACACCGGGTGCGACTGATGTGGTGAACTGGATCGACAACTGGTTCAACCGCAGTGTAACACATACGGGATTAAGTCTGGTAGATGGACAGATGTATTACTTTAGTGTAAAGGCTGAGAATGGTGCAGGTCTGCAATCAAGCGTATTTACAAGTAACGGTCAGTTGGTGGAACTTACGCCTACTTCGGTATCAGAAAGCACCAATACTTTTGAATTGAATGTATATCCGAATCCGTTTACGAACAACACGTCTCTTTCGTATCAATTATCAGCTTCAGCAGATGTGCGTATTGAACTGGTAGATGTATTAGGAAAACAGATCGAGCTGTTAAATACAAGAGCACAAGCTGCAGGCAAACATGCTATCACCATTAATGCTAGCGAACTGCAATTGGCAAAAGGCATGTACTTTTTTAAACTGCAAGTGAACGATGTAGTAGAAACTAAAAAAGTAGTGATCAAATGAAAAGAGTAAGTTTTTTAGCAGGCATAGTATTCGCATCAATTGCAGTAGCGCAAGAACATCGCTCCATCCATCAAATAGAATCGGAGAAGTATGCGATGTATCAATTGGAGACCGATCAGCAATGGGATAGTGTGCGTGCCTTTAATGGCGAAACAAAAGTAAAGCGCATGAAAAGCAACCGTGCCTGCACTTTGCAAAAGCGTGTGTATGGCTGGCATCCCTACTGGAACAATGGTTTACAATCCAATTACGACTGGGCGGGTCTATCCGATCTTTGCTACTTTTCCTATGAAGTCAATCCGGCCAATGGAAATGCGAATACCATGAATGGCTGGAGCACAGCTGCAGTGGTGACAGATGCGCAAGCCAATGGTGTGAATGTAACCTTATGTGCTACTTTATTTGGAGCAAGTAACTTAACGACTTTCTTAGGAAATACAACGGCACAACAAACACTCATCACCAATTTGATCAATGCCGTGCAAAGCAGAAATGCTAAAGGAGTGAACATTGATTTTGAAGGAATGGGTGCTTCTCATAAAGTTCCCTTTACCACTTTCATGAATAATTTATGTACGCAAATGCATGCTGCCATTCCGAATTCGGAAGTAAGCATTGCTTTGTATGCAGTAGATTGGAGCGGTTCTTTTGATATGGCTGCACTGAATAACTATGTGGATCTGTTCATCATTATGGGTTACGATTATTACTGGAGTGGCAGCTCGAATGCCGGACCCGAATCACCTCTCTATAATTTTGAAACATCATACAACTATACCTTAACAAAGTCTATCACTTATTATTTAAAACAAGGTGCTTCTAAAAACAAATTATTATTAGGATTACCATATTATGGTCGTGAATGGAGCACCGCCTCTACCTCCACTATTCCATCGGCTACTACTGGAAGTACCAATACAGTTACTTTCAAGGCCTTCAAACAAAATGCGAATGGATATTACAATAATCGTCAGTGGGATCAAAACAGTTTTTCTGCCTGGTTTCCATCTACCCGCACAGGAACACCATGGCAATGTTTTATTGATGATGTGTATTCCATGGGAAAACGTTTTGATATGGTAAACCAACGAGGGATTGGTGGTATTGGAATTTGGGCATTGGGGAACGATGACGGCTACAATGACATGTGGAACCTGATCGAAGAAAAGTTTACCGACTGTGCAGTGGTTCCTTGTACCGATACCATATACGATATGGGTGGTCCCAACCGCAATTACTATGACAGTGAGAATTATACCTTTACTATTGCTCCTGCAAATGCAAACAGTGTAACACTTAATTTCTCTTCCTTCAACACCGAATTAAATTATGATACACTTTGGATCTATGATGGCAATTCAACATCTGCTCCTTTGATCGGTTTTTATCATGGGACTACTTCACCTGGAACAGTAAGTTCTACTGGAGGAAGCATGACCATCCGTTTTAAATCGGACAATGCTACCGTGTCATCGGGCTGGCAAGCGATCTGGAATTGCACCATCGATAATACTGCTCCAACAACATTGGTATCTGCTCCATCCACCTGGCAAACAACCAACTTCACAGCTACTTTTACCGATACAGATAATTCCGGTGGTACCGGTATCGAAAAAAGTTTTTATCAGGTATTGGATTTTGATGGAACCGAATGGAGAGCCAACAATTCCCGCGGATTCTTCAGCGATAATTTTGATGCAGCTATTCATCCCGACTGGACACAGCAAACGGGTGTGTGGAGTATCAGCTCTGGTTACTTAAAGCAAAGTGATCAAACGAATGCCAACACCAATATCTGGGCAGCACTGACGCAAAATCTATCCAACCGCTATTTGTACAACTGGCAAGGAAAGATCGATGGCACAGGCAGCAACAGAAGAGCAGGCATCCATTTCTTTTGCGATGATGCGACACAAACCAACAGAGGAAATTCCTACTTCGTTTGGTTCAGAGTAGATCAAAGTGTATGCGAATTTTATGAGGTAACGAATAATACCTTCACATTAATGAATTCTGTTCCTATGACCATCGTTCCTAATCAATGGTACGATTACAAAGTTCTGTACGACCGGATCAGTGGTAAAATGGATGTGTATCAAAACAATGTGTTCATTGGTTCATGGACCGATCCTACTCCACTTGCTAACGGGAATGCGATCTCCTTCCGCAGCGGGAATTGCGATTATATGATCAACGACCTGAAAGTGTATCGCTCACGTGCTGCCAGCGTTACTGTAACGGTTGGTGCTGCCGCAACTAACGATGTGCGTCATGAGAATTCGAGTCCGGCACAGCCTTCTTGCCGTGTAAAATCCATCACCAAAGATGCAGCAGGCAATTTATCAAGCATTGCTTCTCAAGATGTGAACATTGATTGGACGGCTCCTTCTACTCCATTGGTGGTAGATGGAACAAGTGCAGATATTGATACCAGTTATTCATTAACATCCCTTTCGGGCAATTGGAACGTTTGTATAGATACGAATTCTAATGTGGTGAAATACTGGTACAGCATAGGCACAACAGCCGGTGCTACCGATGTGCTCAACTGGACCAATAATAATTTGAATACAAACATTACCCAAAACGGATTGAGTTTAACAAGTAATCAATTATACTATATGAATGTACGCTCTGAGAATGGTGCGGGCATTCTTTCTACGATCAGTAGTTCGGATGGACAATTGGTATTAACACCTACTTCTGTTGCTGAGATCAATGAAAGCTTTAATATTCTTTTGTATCCAAATCCGGCTACAGAGAGTGCCACGCTTCAATATTCCAATCCAAACGGTGAGGCAGTGGATATCCGTTTGATGGATGCATTGGGCAAAGAAATCAGATTAATTTCACAGCAAAATCAGGCAAAAGGAAGCCAGACTTTTATTATTCATAAAAATCATTTAAATTTAACTTCAGGCATGTATGTTGTAAGTGTTCGCATTGGCAACTCAACTAGCTTTGTTAAATTAATGATGGAATAATTAAATGATCAAACGTTTCTTCTTCCTTTTAGTCTTCAGTAGCACAATTACCGCTTTCGCACAGGAAGAGCGCGATCCATTTGATAAGTATGCACCTCCCGGTGATGTGTACACCAATTTAAAGGAAGCCTTAAAAGATCCGAAGGTTGTATATAAATTGAAGCTGGAATATCAGCCCATCGATCCGAAATTACAAACGAAGATCCCCAAACTGACCGAAGTACAAGCTTTGCAGATGACAGCGAATGGCATCACACAGCTGCCGGCCGAGATCACACAATTGCCCAACATTGTTTATTTTGCCTGCATCGGTAACGATATCACCACTTTACCAAAAGGTATCAGCAACTGGGAAGGATTAACGGAGATCAAATTACAAAGTACCAAACTTGATTCATTGCCTTTTGAATTTGGCTATTTAGCACGCTTGAAAGTATTGGAGATGCAAAACAATACAGCTGATACATTTTACTTCCCGAATTCCATCGGATACATGAAAAGTTTATCTGAAATATTGGTGTTCAACACCCGCTTAGACACATTGCCGGCTTCCTTCTCTGAATTTAAAAAATTAAAGAGCTTAACATTGGCCATGTGTAAACTGAATAAAGTACCACAGGAGATTGGGAAAATAAGCACACTGGAAACATTGATATTGGATAACAATAATTTGATAGAGCTGCCCAGAAGTGTGTACAAGCTAAAGAATTTGAAATACCTGTCCATTAAAAGCAATAAGATCTATGCCTTGCATGATTCTATCTGTATGCTGACCAACCTTGAAGTGTTGGATGTACGGGGGAATTTCCTGAAAGAATTTGATATTGCTATTCTAAAGATCCTTCTGCCGAAATGCAGGATCTTGTACTAAGAACTTTTCTTCTTTTTCTTTTTAACCGGCTTCTCTTCTTTCTCCTCGGGAGCATCATATTTCAATACTCCGCCCCACAATGCCATTTGATGCATGATCCAGCTCTGACGTTTTAGAATATAACCACTCGGTTTGCCTGCATTGAACTTTCGTGGATTCGGAAGTACAGCAGCAATGGTTGCTGATTCACTCTTACTTAAACTCTTAGCATCTTTCTTAAAGAATTGTTTGGCTGCTGCTTGTGCACCATACACCCCATCTCCCATCTCGATCACATTCAGATACACTTCCATAATGCGTTCCTTGCTCCAGAACAGTTCGATCAAAAAGGTAAAATACACTTCGAAGCCTTTACGGATCCAGCTCCGCCCCGGCCATAAGAATACATTCTTGGCGGTCTGTTGTGAAATGGTACTTGCTCCTCTTTTCTTTTTATGCGTTTCATTGTATTCCAAAGCTTTGTCGATGGCTTCGAAATCAAATCCATTGTGCTTGATGAAATTTTGATCTTCGGAACAAACAACAGCCAATTGCAAACTAGGCGCGATCTCTTCAAAAGATACCCAATCCTTTTTTAATTTCATCTCTTTGCCATCTATCTTTTGCTCCACACAGCGGATCAACATCAGAGGAGTAACCGGAATAGGTATCCAGCGGAATAAGATAGTAGAAACAATGCTGATGATGAAAAACCACATCGCAGCTTTCCAGGTAATACGCCAAACTTTTTTAAAGAATTCTTTCACGCAACAAAAATAATAAAATCAGAGCTCAAATTTCGGACAATCTGCAGCTCCGGCCGGACGGTCATAATTTTCAGAACTCATAACAGGAGAAAAGCCAAACATGAATTCTGTTGAATTAGCATTTGCATTTCTGAATTTAGAAACGGTATAATCATAGGCAAATCCTACTACTACATTTTTAAATACTCTTACCTGCAACATAGCAGAAACAGCATCGTGTACTTTGTAGGTCACACCCAATCCGATACGCTTACGGTAATAAACCATACAATTCAAATGTGTTACAGGTAAAGAGGAAAAGCTGGATTGCAGATGAACAGCAGGTACAATGATAAAATCATAGCCGGGTGAAACGATCTTTTTGCCAAGCGTTACATAAGCCGTTGGAATAAGCCTGCTCCCACTTCCAATTTGTCGCCCGCCCATAGCAAGCGTGTTTTTATAAAGATTACGGACAGCAACACCGGCAAATACTTTTTTAGAATACAGATACACTCCGGGAATAATATCCGGGATGATCACACTCGGATTACGATTATTTAAAATAGGATCATTCGCATCAAAAACAGAATTGGTGATCGCTACATTTTTAACTCCTGCAGCCAAACCAAAGCTCATGTACAATTTAGCCGACAATTTAAGATGAACCGCATACGAAGCATAAGCAGATTTGCTCGAGAAGATCCCGAACTTATCCTGCTCCACCGAAGCACCTACTCCATGCCAATAACGTCTGTAACCTTTTTTGCCAAAGTCCTTGGAAACTGTTGCAAAGGTCGATTCCGGAGCATCGGAAAATCCTCTCCATTGTGTTCTTCTTCCCACCATGAACATCCAACCTTTGCCGCTTCCTGCTACTGCCGGATTTAAGCCATAGTCATTCAACACAAATTGTGAATAGGATGCCGACTGCTGGGCATTAACTGATGCAGCACTCAAAAGAAATAATATGAAGAATAGCCTTTTCAATTATCGTAAAATAGAAACTGTTCCTTTTTTAATGTTCGATTTTTCGTCCTTTTTCTTGTACACTAAATAGTAATACGATGAATCAGGAACAGGAATACCCAATTTATTTTTCCCATCCCACGCTTTGTAAAGTCCATCCGACTCAAATACCAATGCGCCCAATCGGTCGAATACCTGTACCAAAGCATTATCAAAATATTGTGAATTTTGAATAAACCAGGTATCATTGTATCCATCACCATTGGGTGTAAAAGCAATATCCGGAAGCATTTCACATTCTAATTCAGTGATACTAAAACTAAGCGTTGTATCGGCTCCTGTATCGTCTGTAATGGTGAGCGTATATGTTCCAACGGCCAGATCCTCGGCCACATTGCTTGTTTCACCATTGCTCCAGGAATACGTGTATGGTGGATGCGTTTGACTAACAGTGACAATGATCTCTCCTAATGAAGAACCATTACAACCGGCATCGGTTTCGGAAACCGTAAAACTGATCTGTGAAAAAGCACCTGTTGCGCTAAGTAAGCTCAACAATACCAACAGCATGCATTTTTTGTAAGTGCTCATCATTCGCAGATTTTATTTTTGATCTCTTCGGCCATCACACTTCCTTTTTCAGTTGCAATGCTTAATGTTTCACAAGCAGCTTTTTTATCGCCATGCTGATACATAGCGGTTGCCATTCCAATGTAAGCCTCTTTATAGGAAGCATCCAGCCCGATCACTTTTTGGTAGTCAGCAATGGCTTGGTCATAATTACCGGCCATGTCGTTCCAGAAAGCGCGACTGTAATAGGCATTGATATAAGTGGCATCCAACTCTATTACTTTATTTAAATCTTCTACCGCACCTTTAAAATCATCCAAACGACCTTTCGCAAGGGCTCTGTTGTAATAGGCTTTTAAAAAGTTAGGATCAAAGGCAATCGCTTTATTCAGATCTTTGATGGCATCAATGTATTGTTCGGTTTGTGCTTTTGCCACTCCACGGTAATAATACACTTCCTGATAGTCTTTATTCAATTTCAATACCTTGTCAAAAAGCTTGATGGCCAACTTGAATTCTCCTTGTTTTACATAAATGGTTGCCTGTAAGAACAACGCACTATCGTATTGCGGATTCAGATTTAGTGCATTGTCAATATCTTGCAATGCTAGTTTATAGTCGCCCACACTCTCATTCAACAAAGCGCTTTTATACAGATCCTGATAAGTGATCTGCGCATACGTATTCACTTTCCCCAGAAAGAGAACAATGAGTACGATCGCTATTTTATTGAAAGAATTCATGTGCTGTACAAAAATAAAACATCCCGCGACTTGCGGGATGTTTTATGAAATAATTTTTCAAAAGACTATTGCAATTTTTTATCCGCTTCAGCCTTTGCATTTACTAATACCTGATCTGCCTTTTTATTGGCTTCATCCAGGATCTTTTGTGCCTGCTTATCCACTTCTTTCTTAGCAGCCGGTGCTGCAGCTTTAGCAGCAGCTTTTTGCAATGGATTTTTGATGCTTTCTATGTTCTTATCGATCGCATCGTATCCTTCCGCTTTGGTTTTATCAGCCAATGCTTTTGCTTCTGCTTTGATCTTATCCGCTTCGGCTTGTGCGTCTTTCATTAATTTTTCTGCTTCTTCACGTGCTTTCTCTTTTGCCATGTCCACACCTTGGTTCACTAAGTTCTGCACTTGCTCTTTCGGTGTTTGATCGGTATTAAACAGATCGGTCTTTAAGGTTGGTTTTGTCACTGTTCCGCCAAAGATCGCTTTGATCTTCACTTTATCACTCATTTTGATATTGGTTCCGGCCTGTTGGTTCAACTGTGATAATAAACTACCTGCAGCTGCATTGGCTTGTGAACCAAATTCAGATCTAGGAATTTCCAATGCCCAGGTATAATCGATCGTTTGATCAAATCCTGTTGATCCTTTTACTTTTCCAGTAATGTTACCCGATTTGATCGGCATTTCTTTTACATAAACTCTTCCATCTTTGAACTCGTAAGTAGCATCTACATTCTCAAAGCTCATCTTTTTATATTTCGGCTGATTCAAGGCATCTGCCAATTTATTGATCGGCTCAAATCCTTCGATCACCGCATTCTTTGTTTTTAAGTTACCACCGCCTGTTAAGGAGTTCATTACCGGACTCATTGTCTCATCCAATAAGGTGGTAAATTTTAAGTCGGTAGAGAATTTACCTTTTGCATACTGTGCAATTGGCGCCAGCTTTTGAACAGAGTTGAACATTTTGAAGGTCTTCGGAATATCAAAATTCGCAATATCCACATCAAAATCAACGCTTGGCTTTTTAATATTTTGTGTATTATAAACACCATTCAATACCATGGATCCTTCTAATTCATCAATTGTCAATTTCAATTTATCCAAACTCATTTTGCTGTCTTTGATCGCCACACCGCCACTTACATTCGTAATGGTCATGTTATCGTACAACATCTTACCGATCGTTGCATTTAAAGCTACATCTAAATTAGATGGCACTTCCGCTACAGTCATCGCTGCTGTATCTGCAGGTGTTGCAGCTGCCGGAGCAGTAGTATCGCTGCTGCTCATCAATTCATTCAGATCTAGGAAGTTCGACTTAAAGCTGAACGCACCTTTTAACAATGAATCCTGTAAAGCATACTGCAGGAAGTTCTCGATCTTCCCTTGCATTTGAATATCACTCTTACCTACTTTCGCATCAAATTCAGAAAGATCAACAGTCTTCGGATTGAACAATAATGTCAACTTATTGATCTGTGTTGGATAGTTCAAGCTGGCAGTTTTGTAATTCATATCTGTAACCGTCAATGAACCTTCTGCATGGAACTCTTCATATTTTTCCTGCTCGATCGCACTCATTCTTCCTTTCATTTTTACATCAGCCGCGATCATACCATTCAGGTCGTCTCCTTTTTCCAATGGCACCACATCTTTCATGCTTGCTAAATTGATCTTCGCCAATACAGCCGCATTGATGTTGGCATCAGAGATAGGCGTTGTTAAGTGCATGGTCGCATCCACCGGATTTCCTCCTAATTCCACATGGAATTTATTCAGATCAACCACCGTTGCATCCATATCTCCTGTTTTGTTATCCACTAACAAGTCAACTTGAATATTGGTAGCTGATTTTGGTAAAGATGGATATTGGAACTTCGCATCTTTGATCAACAACTTTACTCCGAATGCAGGCATTTTTGTTTCATTGTAGATCCCTTTTGCAAAACCATCTAAAGCTAACTGACCGGAGGTTTTTACATCTTTAAAGTCGGCTGTATAAACACCAGGCACTAAAGAAAGAATGTTTTTAAATTCGGTCTGGTTGGCTTTGAATTTTACATCCATATCGATGTCATCTTTCGGCAAAGCCACAAAACCATCTAATCCTAAGCTCAATTCATTGAACGCAAATTCATTTTCTTTGAATACAAACTTCATATTCGGCATATCGGCATCCATATCTACCTTGATGCGTGTTTTTACTTTGTTAAAGTAAGCCACGCCAGCTGATGTAACCGATAAGCGTTCGATCTCAGTTAATGTTTCTAACAAGAAATTATCTGCTGTAAAGTCACCGCTCAAATTAAAATTCATGTTATAAAGTTCAGCACTCATGTCCGCTTGTGCATCATCATACATGATATACGCATTTTTGATCTCCAATTTCTTTAAGGTCATTTTAAATGGAGCAGCCGCTGTTGTATCTTCAGTAGCAGTGGTATCCGTACTTGGCTTTGCAATATCCCAGTTCGCTTTTCCATCTTTTAATACCAAAGCATGGATACGCGGCTGATCGATAGAGATCGTATTGATCTTATATTCATCCCCTTTGATCACACTCATCAGGTTTAAACCCAATGTCAGGTTCTTCGCATACAATAAAGTATCGCCTTCAAACTCTCCAATATTCGCCACACTCACACTGTCGATCGTGAACGTAAAATCAGGGAAGGAACTGATCAGGGTCAGATCAAACTCTCCGAAATTCACTTTCGCATTCAACTGCTCATTAGCCGTATCTTTTACAAACTGTACGATCTGTTTCTTAAACAAAAACGGTGCAGCGATGATAAAAATGATCAGCACCAGGAACGTGATCCCTGTCCACTTTAAAATTCTTCTTAAAAGACTTTTTTTCTTTTTTGGTGTTTCCATGATTTAAATTTAAGCGATATAATTATTACATTTTATTGTTTTTACTTCTAAACATGTGATCAACGATCACCATGGCTGCCATTGCTTCTACAATTGGAACAGCGCGAGGCAATACGCAAGGATCATGCCTTCCTTTTCCATGAATGGTACCTTCTTTTCCACTTGCATCAACGGTAGATTGCTCCTGCATGATGGTTGCTACCGGTTTAAATGCCACATTCAGATAGATATCCTCTCCGTTACTGATACCGCCTTGAATACCTCCTGAACGGTTACTGCTCGTTTTTACTTGCTCATCAAAATAAAAGGCATCATTGTGTTGTGAGCCCAACATTTTTGTTCCCTCAAAACCACTTCCATATTCAAACCCTTTCACTGCATTGATACTCAGCATCGCTTTTCCTAGATCGGCATGCAATTTATCAAATACCGGTTCACCTATACCTGCAGGCACTCCCCGGATCACACAGGCGATCACGCCACCGATGGTATCACCGGCTTTACGCACCTGCTCGATCTTCTGGATCATCGTTTCTGCGATCAGCTCATCCGGACAACGGACAATGTTCGATTCTATTTTGGTCAGATCAAGATCTTTGTAGTTCTTTAACAGCTTAATATCTCCTACTTGTGAGGTATAAGCATGAATAGTGATCCCTTTTTCTTTTAAGATCAATTTAGCTATTGCTCCTGCCACCACCCGTGCTGCCGTTTCGCGTGCCGAAGAACGACCTCCTCCACGGTGATCGCGCATACCATATTTCGCATCGTAGGTATAATCGGCATGAGAAGGACGATATGCTTCTACATTGTGATCATAATCTTTTGAACGCTGATTGGTATTTCTGATCATAAAACCGATGGGTGTTCCCATGGTGGTATCGTTAAAGATCCCGGATAAAAACTCTACTTTATCCGCTTCCTTACGTTGTGTAACGATATGCGACTGACCCGGTTTTCTGTGATCCAACTCCGATTGAATAAAATCAAGGTCGATCTTTAATCCGGCCGGACAGCCATCAATGATGCCGCCAATGGCTTCGCCATGGGATTCACCAAAACTGGTCAGTGTAAATATTTTACCGAAGGTATTGCCCGACATATTATTCTATTTCTGCTGTTAATCCCCTTTCTAACAATGCTGTACACATTGGCTCCAATGCTTCATAGGAACCACGTTTAACAGAACATTTGCCTTTGTAATGTACCAGATACGTACATTGTTCGGCTTGAATGGTATCGTGTTTACAAACTTTTATCAGCGACTCGATCACAAAATCAAACGTATTAAAATCATCGTTGTATAAAATGATCTGCTTATCGGCCACTTCTACTTCCTCAGGTGCTAACAATACATCCGAGTCGGTATCCAATTCATGTTCTTTCTTATCGAAATTTCTCATTTTATTATTTTGTCAATAATTGCTTTGCTTCATCAATGCTGATCTTTTTACCATCGCTGAAAGCAATGATAAATGCATCGGTAATCCCTTGTTCAACTACCAATGCTTTTGCTTTCGCTGCATCCTCATAGTTGGCATACACACCAACCGTATAAACCGTACGACCTTGTTCATCTTCAAAATTCTTCACGCCCATTTTTGCAATGCGCAAGAATTTATTGGCAATAGGCAATGGAACATCTTCATTGAAAGCACCGATCTGCACTTTAAAGATCACTCCTTTTTCATCCTGAACTGAAGGAGGTAATTTATTCTCATCCAATGGTTGAATGGTTTCTCCACTTACTGCAATTCCATTATTGTTTGGTGTTGTGTTAGCAACACTTGGCGTAGTAGCTGTTGTAGTTGTGTTAGCAGGTGTTGTAGCAACCGTATTTGAAACAACAGGTGTAGTATTCACCGGGCTTGGTTGAGGAGCACGTGGTGCAGGCTGACTGGCACTTACCGGTCCCACCACCGGCAATTGATTCATGTTTGGAGCGGTAGAGAATACCGCATTTCCTTGAGCAGCAACCAAGGCTTGTGCTTCGGTCAATGAGATACGCTTACCATCAACATAAGCAGTAACGAATGCATCTTTAATTCCTTCTCCTATCACAATGTTCTTAGCTTCAGCTGCTCTGGCAATATTATTATAAACTCCGGTATTATAACGGATGTTCCCATTAGGTGCACGCTCAGTGTACAATGGCTGAATATTCAATTTATTGGCACTCACCGGTTGAGAGAACACACCAACTTGTACGGTATAGAATAAACCTGTCACAGTAGCAATACTCTCCGAAGCAACTGTCTGTTGATTTTGAGTCGTTGTATTGTTTTGATTTGCTGCCGTATTGTTTGTTGTTGCGGCTGTATTCTGAGCAGTTGTTTGTGTATTGTTAGCTGCATTTGTTTGATCAGCAGTTGTGGTATTAGCTGCAACCGGCATCGGCTCTCCTGTCATTGCTAATGCTTCTGACATAGAAATACGTTTTCCATTATAGAACGCCACTACGAATGCATCTCTGTAACCCAGATCTCTGATCTCCTGTTTAACTTTATCAGCAGTACTGAATTTTTTGAATAAACCTGCCGTGTAACGTGTCAAACCAGTTGGTGTTGTTTCACCGGTGATAGGTGTCATGCCTTTGAATAGATCTTGAGGGATCGGATTACGGAAGGCTCCTATCTGAACTTTAAAGATCAATCCTTCCGGTAATTTTTCATTTACTGGAATTGGCTTGCTTGCATTATAAACAGGAACTGTGGTACGCTCAAATTTTTCTTCCGGACTTAATTGAACAGAAGTATTGGAAGCGGTATTATTTCCGGCAGATGTTGTATTCGTTGTATTGTTGTTTCCAACAGGATTTGTTTCATTGTTTGTTACAGCAGATGTACTCTCCGTTGCATTGTTAGCAGTGTTCTGAGCGGCTGTTGTGTTGTTCGTATTATTGGTATTATTCGCAGTGTTATTATTATTTACCGCTTGATCATTGGTCGTGTTAGTGGTGGCTGTATTATTTGTTTGAGCAGCAGTAGTGTTATTGGCTCCCTCATTATTTTGCGTGGTATTGTTTGCAACAGTATTGTTGTTCTCAACAGCCGTATTCTCTGATGTGTTAGGGCTTACTTGTTTGTTATTACCATTTCCATTATTGGCAGTTGCAGCTGTTTCGTTGTTTTGCTGACCGTTATTAGCGCCATTGCCGGTAACCCATTTATTGCTTTGTGTATTGGAAGCAAGCTCTGAATTAGAAGTATTTGTTGCGGCATTTGTTGCCACATACTGTGGATTATACTTCATGTAAATTTCAGTGGCTTTCTTTTGCTTATCCAAGGCCATCATTTCATTTCTATAGGCTTCTTCACTTAAAGTTTCTTTAGCGTAATATTCCGGAGCTGCTGCAGCCTCTTCTCTATTTAACTGTGCTTTGTTGTAATAAACGATCGCCTCATCTTTTAACATATCAGCCATCAACAGATCATCTCCATTCTTTTGTGCCGATAATTTAGAAAGTTGTTCCAGGTTCGTTTTGTTATTCTCAAATTCCGCCTTATTTGCCGATGCCGAAATAATAACAGCCTGCATTCTTTTTTCACGGGCTTGTTGCTCCATTTCATTGGCTTTCTCAAATAACTCTGTTCTTACAGCAGGATCGGTAGAAGCATTCGCTTGTTGTTTTAATTCATTCGCCTGATCAACTAACAAATCGGCTTGAGTATTGATCGTTGCCGCTTTTGCTGATTGATCGGCAGCTGCTTGACTAGAGAAACTAAATTGTTTACTATTATTTGTTGTATTTGTAGCTACCGGTTCCTCCTCATTTCCATCTCCGGTATTTTGTGTAGATGTAGCTGTTGTTTTGTTAGCAGCAACTTCAGTTGTAGTATTGTTGTTTGTATTCTGATTGCCTACAGCGGTTTCATTATTCGTATTTCCTGTCTGATTATTAGCAGCGGTACTGTTGTTCGCATTTGTATTATTATTGGCTACACCGGCATTGGTATTTTCTTGTGCATTAGCATTGGTAGCATTATTCGTATTGTTGACATTAGCATCCACCTCATTATTGGATGTAGTATTGGTGTTACCTGAATTGTTTTCATTCGATGCTACTTGGCTATTAGCCGCATTATTTGTTTCTGTTGCAGTCGTATTATTTACAGTTTTGTTATTATTGTTCTCGGTCGCATTATTTGTATTTGCAGCTACTTCATTGCTGTTTGTTGTTTCGTTTGCCGTCTTATTCGTATTCGTTACGCTTTCATTCTGTGTGTTAGCAGCAGTATTTTCTGTTGCTGAAGTATTGCCGGCAGTGGTATTATTAGCAGCAACCGCATTTCCTTTTAATGCTTCTACACGAGCCAGACTTTCGTTCGCTTGAGTTTGTTTTTCATCACGTTGCTTTTGCAGGTCGATCACCTTCTGAGCTAACAATGCTTTCATCTCCGGATCGGAGCTGGCTTTCATATCGGCTTTCTTTTTATCAATATCGGCATTGATGCTTGCTACCCAATTGTTCAACACATCTGCTTTGGCTTTTTCTCTGTCGGCCTCGTTGCTGATATTTTGTGCGGCAAACAATTCCTGTGCATAATCCTGATTGGATTTGTTTGTTGCCGCAGTTGTGTTTTCTGTTGTAGCTGCAGCATTCTCATTTCCACTGTTTGTCTCGTTGGTATTGTTGGTATTCGTTTCGTTTGTAGCAGTATTGTTAGCAGCAACAGCTCCTTGCTCCTTCTCCAACTTTTTAGCTGTAGCTAAAGTTTCTTTCGCAGTTTGCTGTTTTACTTTTACTTCTTTTTCCAAAGAAGCTATACTTGCACTGATCTCTTTTTTCTTCTCTTTGTCGCTGGTCGTTTTTTGCTCCTGCTTCAAAGCAGCGATCTCCTTGTTCATATCTGCTACCCAATCGTTATACAAGGCTGCTTTTTTATTCTCACGTTCTACCGGGTTGCTGATCGCTTCAGCGGATTGTAATTCCTCATTGTATTTCGCTGCAAGATCCACTTTAGCCACAGCCGGTGTTTCAGTAATTCCTTCATTGTTAGCTGCATTATTATTGGCTGCTACTTCTGAAGTATTTGCATTGGTATTTTCTGTTGTATTATTATTCGTTACAGCATTTGTATTCGCATTCTCTTCCTGTGTTTTGTTGTTCGTTACAACAGCATTGTTTGTTTCATTGCTGTAAGTTGTCTTATTATTTACAGCCACTTCATTCGAAACAGAAGGGTTACTCTTAATTGTGTTTACCTGTTGTTCTAACTTGTTTTTATCAATAGAAGCAACAGTAGCTGCTGCCGATTCGCTGGTAGTTGTTTTCGATTGGTTGACCACATTGCTCACCATCGCTACCTCGTTCAGGATACCATTGTATTCTTTTTGAAGCTTATTCACCTTCTCTTCAGCCACCACAATGTCTTTCTTGCTCATTTCATTGTCGGCCTTCAATCCTTCGATCTGATTTTGAAGATCGGCTTTGATCTGTTCATTCTTTGTTTTCGCAATATCTGCTTGTGTATTGGCGATCAAGGTTTCATTGTCTGCGATCTCCTGTTTGATATCACTCAACTCCTGTGTTGCTTTATCCAGTTCTTTCTTTTTATTCTCCGCATCCAGCTTGATGCTGTTCACTATGTTAGCACTGGCTGTATTCTCAGCATTCAAAGCATCCAATTGCTTTTGTTGCTCTTCCAGTTTCGCTAAAGCTTCTGTTGCATTCTTCGATTTAACAGCCGTTTCAATATTCTTTGCATATTCTAAAGACAGATCGGCTTCTTTTTGTTTAGCGGCAGCAGTTTGATCCAAACGTTTAGCCAGATTAAATGCGGCAACTGTTTCCTGATTCAATTCTTCTGCATCACGGTATGCTGCATTCGCCTCTTCCATCGTAGCTTGCTTCTTAGCATTGTCGGTCATCATATTGGCATCGGCCTTCAACTGATCCGCTTCCTTCAACTTATTCTGTGCGATCTCATTCTTTTGATTGGCAATGCTCAAAGCAATATCGGCTTGTTCTTTAAATTCTTTGGCTTCTGTTTCTACATCCTTCGCATCGTTATAGGCGATCTTTACGATCTCTTCGTTCGATAAATTAGTTGGTTGTGTTTTGTTATTAGCAACATTCTCTTCCTGTGCATTGGTATTAGCCGTTTCGTTGCTCTGATTATTGTTGGTATTCGCAGCCGCAGTTTTTGCATCAGCAATTTCCTGAGCCGAACTTACCTCCATCTTCGATTTCTCTTTCAAAACTTTGATCACCGCCAGGTAATTGGCATCGTCCACCGGCTCATCAAACAAATTCTTAATGATCAACTTATCGGTTCCCAATTCATAACTGATCTCCTGCTTCAAAGGCTTGAATTCATACTGTGTGGGCATCACCACTACATCCGATTGAGTAGCGAAGCCACTCGTTTCCACTGTAAACAAGAACTTACCACCATTTGGCAAATTGATCAAGTAGCCGCCATTTTCTTTCGCATTGTAAATTCCTAGAATAGAATTATCACCCAGATCTTTTACGGTAATACGAGCATCCAATGCCTGACCATCTCTGTTGGCCACCATCGCACCTTTGATGATGGCTACATCAATAGGCTTACGTTCCACATTGATATGAAATACGGCAGTTTTGCCGGTAACACTGTTACGTGCCGATGAAAAGAACGCTTCTTTTTCATCTTCATTGGTAACATATAAAATATCATCGTCAGGGGTATTGATCGGGAAATCCATGTTCACCGGCTTATTCCAGGTATTGGTTTCCTCATTTAAGGTTGTTTTGAAAATATCATAACCTCCCATGGAGCTATGTCCTTTGGAACAGAAATACAATACTTTTCCGTTTGGATGCAGGAAAGGATAATCTTCATCGTACTCTGTATTGACCGGATAACCTAATGTTTGAGGCAAGCTCCACTCCCCGTTCGGCAATTTCCGGATCACAAAAATATCTTTTCCTCGTTCCGTATTATCTCCATAGCTGGAAAAGAATACCTGATTATTATTTGTAGCGAGGTAAATAACCGAATTCTCTTTCTTTTTCTTATCTACCGATGTTTTGAATGCAGGCTCATCGGGCTTTACCAATAACTTACCACCAATGTCGGAGATATCATAAGAACGGTAAAACTCCTGGCGACTCATTTCTTTTTTGTCGATCACCACCAGATCGGTAATGTTGCGCAACAATTTCTTACCATTCTTACACATCTCGATCTGACGGTCCACCATCAGCTTCTCTGCTTTTGCAGCCGATGCCACTTTCTTGTAATCATTGTATTTTTTGATGGCATCATCAAAACGGTAATTCAAGTGATATGCGCGGGCTAAATAAAACTGGACCTCTTTCTCTGCTTCCGGACTTTTAGCGGCAAACTCTAAAAAGGCGATCGGCTTTTCTTTGTCATCGCTGGCATAAAGCATACACACACCCAAACGGAAATTGTAGTTCACATCTTTTTGATACAAACTCACCAACTGTGAATATAAAGGATAGGCTTCTTCAAACTGATCTTCATCAAACAGCTTGGCTGCTTGTGTCTTCAATTCCTCTTCGGAAGCGAATGAATTTTGAGCCGATGCGGTACTTGCATTCAAACCCAAGAGGAGCATCAATAAAAAAATAAAGCGAAAATGCTTTTTCATATATACTGTTTCTTCCCGAAAAGAAGTAAGTTCTTTAATTATAAAATGACATAAATGAGCATAAGTTCTTGTGCCACAAAACACTATTTTAGAAGCTATACCCAAAACACACAAATTTATTGATTTTATTGATAGATGCCAAAATTTTTATTTTCCATAAAGCCCCCTTTTTTTTAGGATTATTTATAAAATTTCCATACCAAGTTTTATAGTATCTTTGTCGCGTTTAAAATTCATTTATGCAGATCCAATTTTTAGGTGCGGCACGCACGGTTACAGGCAGTAAGCATTTGTTGACGACCACTGAAGGGAAAAAAGTGCTGCTCGACTGTGGCTTTTTTCAAGGAAAAGGCTCAGAAACAGAGGGACTTAACCGACATTTTGGATTCGATCCTGCCTCCATCGATTATCTCATTCTTTCTCATGCACATATCGATCATTCGGGAAATATTCCGAATCTGGTAAAACAAGGTTTTCGCGGACCGATCATCTGTACCACTGCTACTGCCGATCTTTGCAGGATCATGCTTTCCGACAGTGCGCACATTCAGGAGAATGATGTTAAATTCATCAATAAACGCAGAATGAAGCGTGGCGAAGAACCACTCAAACCGATCTATAACATCAAAGACGTTGAAAAATGTCTGCCCCTTTTTGTGAGTGTTCCTTATGAAACCGACTATCCGGTGTTTGAAGGCTTTTCGGTACGTTTTACCGACTCCGGACATATCCTCGGTTCGGCTGCTGTGAACATTCAATATACCGAGAACGGACTAAAAAGAACCTTATGCTTTACCGGTGATATCGGGCGTTACGATGGCTCTATCCTTCGTGATCCACAACCCTTTCCACAAGCGGAGACCATCATTTGCGAATCAACTTATGGTGACCGGCTGCATACCGATAACGACATGAGCGAACAGCAATTGTTCGAAGTAGTGTATAATACGTGTATTGAAAAGAAAGGGAAATTGATCATTCCGGCTTTCAGCTTGGGCCGTACGCAGGAGATCGTTTTTGCTTTGGACAAGATGGAGCATAAAAAAATGTTGCCTCATATTAATGTATATGTGGACAGTCCACTTTCTATCAACGCCACCAATATTATGCGTGCACATCCGGAATGTTTTAACGAAGATATTCTGGCTTATATGAAGAAAGATCCGAACCCTTTCGGCTTCGGAAATTTGATCTATATTCAGGATGCTAACGACTCTAAAATGCTGAACGAATTACCCGAGCCTTGCATCATTATTTCAGCTTCAGGAATGATTGAGGCTGGACGTATTAAACATCACGTAGCCAACAACATAAGCAATCCAAACAATACGATCCTAATGGTGGGTTATGCCGAGCCGAATTCCATCGGTGGCAAGATCAGAAACGGTGCAAAAACCATCAAAGTTTTTGGTGAAATGCATGAGGTAAAAGCCGATGTGGTGATCATCGATTCGTATAGTGCTCATGGCGACTATCAAGAAATGATCAAATACCTTTCCTGTCAGGATAAAAAACAAGTGAAGAACATGTTTTTGGTGCACGGGGAATACGATACACAACTGAATTTTAAAGAAAAACTAATTGACGAAGGATATCGTCACATCCAAATTCCTGCACAAGGCGATATCGTGGAAATATAAATGATCGACCAGATAAAATACCTGATCCTGAAAGAGTTCAAGCTCGAACTGCGTAACAAATACGCCTTGGGTGGTATCTTATTATATGTGGTTTCTACTGTTTTTGTGAGCTACCTCTCTTTTAAAAAGATCATTGTGCCCGCCACCTGGAATGCCTTGTTCTGGATCATCCTTTTATTTGCTTCTATCAACGGGGTAGCCAAAAGTTTTATCGGAGAAACCCGCGGACGCTTATTATATATGTACACACTGGCCAGTCCGCAAGCCGTGATCATCTCCAAGATCATTTACAATTCCATTCTTTTGCTGGTGATCTCGGGATTGTGCTTATTGGTGTATTCTTTATTTGTAGGCAGCCTCATTCAGGACATCCCTTTGTTTTTGATCGTGCTTACCCTAGGTAGCTTCGGATTTGCTTCTTTACTCACCATGGTTTCCGCCATTGCCTCTAAAAGCAACAACAATTTCACTCTCATGGCCATCCTTAGTTTCCCGATCTTGATGCCATTGCTGATCGTACTGATCAAATTATCGAAAAATGCCATTGATGGATTGGAGAACTGGGACCTGAACTATTTGATGGTTTTGATGTTTATTAATGTAATTATTATCGCGCTTTCATATCTATTATTTCGTTACCTTTGGCGCGATTAAAAACCTTGTTCCAATTGCACTTGTAAGCAATTGGATTAATATAAAAATTGAGTTTGATGAAACAAAATTGGTGGAAAATTCTGGGAGCAGTTTTAGTGCTGTATTCTATCATTTCCGGCTTTATTTTTCCGGTGCCGGCTCAGGCTATCTTACACGAAACCATCCGTAACCTCTATTTCCACGTTCCTATGTGGTTCTCCATGATGACCATCTTAGGCGTATCGGCTGTGTACAGCATCAAATATTTAAGCAATTCCAAATTCGATAATGATATTGTTGCTGCTCAGGCTGCCAATGTAGGAATGTTATTAGGCATTTTAGGATTAACCACCGGATCGATGTGGGCACGCTACACCTGGGGT
This sequence comes from Bacteroidota bacterium, assembly GCA_017303895.1. Lineage (GTDB taxonomy): Bacteria > Bacteroidota > Bacteroidia > 2-12-FULL-35-15 > 2-12-FULL-35-15 > 2-12-FULL-35-15. The sequence continues at coordinate 27,729 of JAFLBF010000011.1, forward strand.
GCCTGGTGGGTAGCCGATGTAAAGCTGAACGGTGTGGCTGTTTCCATGCTCATCTATTTAGCCTACTTCATTTTAAGAGGTTCTATCGATGAAGAACAAAAACGTGCGCGCATTTCTGCGGTTTACAACATCTTTGCTTTTGTACTATACATTGTCTTTATTATGGTATTGCCTCGCCTGAACGACTCACTTCATCCCGGCAACGGTGGAAATCCTGGCTTTAACAAATATGATCTGGACAGCACTATGCGTACTGTATTCTATCCTGCTGTATTGGGATGGATCCTGATCGCTGTATGGGTAATGACCTTGAGAATAAGAACCGAACGATTAAAACGTAAAACATTATTCAATGAATAAATTAAAACATATTTTCCTATTTGCCTTTCTATTAATGGGACTTTCTTCCTGGACACAAGGTGCAGGTGAAGTTGAAATGGCTGATTCCATGTACCAATCGGGTAAGATCTATGTAGTGGTGACTGTACTTGCTATCATCTTTGTAGGTATTTTGGTGTACCTGATCATGCTCGATAGAAAGATCAGAAAGATCGAAAAAGAATTAAAGAACAAAGAGTAAACGCCTTATGAAAAAGATACATATCCTCCTGATCATCATTATTGCGGTGGCCATTGGCGCTATCCTTACTACCTTAAACAATACCAGTACCTATGCTGATTTTGCCGAAGCAATGAAAGAGCCGGAAAGCGAATTTCACATTGTAGGTAAATTGAACAAAGAAAAAGAAACAAGCTACGATCCTCAAGCCGATGCCAACCTGTTCATGTTCTACATGATCGATAATAAAGGCTTGGAGAAAAAAGTAGTGTTACACAAAACAAAACCTCAGGACTTTGAACGCTCCGAACAGATCGTGTTGATCGGGAAAATGCAAGGTGAAGAGTTTCATGCTTCGGATATCTTAATGAAATGCCCTTCTAAATACAACGATGGCAAGCCGCAAGCGAGCAATTAGAAGTTGGACGTTAGATGTTGGAGGTCGGACGAAAAATTAATAAAATCTTACAATTAAACATATGGAATACGTTGGTGAACATTTATGGATAGGCAAACTGGGGAACATCTTCGTTATTCTTTCTTTTGTACTGGCATTATTGGCCAGTGTCTCCTATTTCTTTGCATCCCGCGATAATGACGATGCTGCTTCCTGGAAACGTATTGCCCGCATTTCCTTCCGTGCACACGGCTTAGCGGTATTCGGTATTGTTGCCACTTTGTTCTTCATGCTCATGAATCATTATTTTGAGTATGAATATGTATGGCATCACAGCAACAAAGAAATGCCGATGCGTTATATCCTTTCCTGTTTCTGGGAAGGACAAGAAGGTAGTTTCTTATTATGGACCTTCTGGCATGTATTGATCGGTTTGATCCTGCAACGCAGCGCTAAGAATTTTGAAGCACCGGTAATGACCGTTATTTCCTTAGTACAAGCATTCCTTGCTTCCATGCTGTTGGGGATCTTTATTTTTGAATACCGTATCGGTAGCAATCCATTCACTGTATTATTACGCGAGCATCCCGATTTTGCAAACATTCCTTTATTCAAAAGCGAAAACTATCTGGAGAAATTAGATGGGCGTGGTTTGAATCCACTCTTACAAAACTATTGGATGACCATCCACCCTCCTACGCTTTTCCTTGGCTTTGCACTTACCGTTGTTCCATTCGCCTATGCAATTGCCGGACTCTGGAAAAGACAATTCAATCAATGGTTAAAACCGGCTTTACCATGGACATTTTTTGCTGTTGCTGTTTTAGGTATCGGTATTTTGATGGGTGGTGCCTGGGCGTATGAAGCATTAAGCTTCGGTGGTTTCTGGGCATGGGATCCTGTGGAGAATGCCTCTCTTGTTCCTTGGTTAACATTAGTGGGTGCAGCACATTTGATGCTCATCAATAGAAACGAAGGTCAGTCTTTATTCACCACCTTCTTCCTTTCTATTCTTACGTTCATTTTGATCCTTTACTCTACCTTCTTAACACGAAGCGGAATATTAGGTGAATCATCGGTTCATGCTTTCACCGACCTGGGCATGAGCGGTCAGCTACTTTTATATTTATTGTTCTTCTTTGCTATGGGAATGGTATTGTTGATCATCAACTGGAGAAAGATCCCTAAATTAAAAGAAGAAGAAAGTATCTGGAGTCGTGAATTCTGGATGTTTGTTGGAGCCATTGTATTATTGGTTTCTTCTTTCCAGATCATTTTCTATACCTCTATGCCGGTATGGAACAAATTATTCAACCTGAACAAAGCACCATTAAAAGATGTGGTAACTTTCTATAACAACTGGCAATTGCCATTTGCATTCATTGTTACCCTTCTTATTGCTGTCGGACAATTCTTTAAATACAAACACACCGATCCAAAGCAGTTCATAAAAAAGATGTTGCTTTCATTTGTGGTGTCCTTTGTATTTACAGGTCTATTCATTTATCTGCTGAATTTCAACAAGGGGTATTATGCCATCCTGATGTTCTCCAGCATTTTTGCTACCGTTGCCAACCTCGATTACATCATCCGTGTATTGAATGGTAAACTGGGAAAAGCGGGTGCTTCCTTAGCACATATCGGATTTGGATTGATCATGCTGGGAGTATTGATCTCTACAGGTAAAAAAGAAACCATCTCCCACAACACTTCCGGCAAAAGTGTGGAGAGCTTAGGAGAAGATTTCTCTAATAACGACAATATTGTACTTACGCAAGGCGATACGCTTCCAATGGGTAACTATTACGCAACGTATATCGGTCGCAGGTCGGAAGGTATCAACGTGTATTTTGATGTGGATTATTTCACCAAAGATGTTCAAGGCAATTTCCAAAAAGAATTCTCTTTAGCACCACTTATTCAGATGAACCCGCGCATGGGAAACTCCTCTGAGCCGGATACCCGTCATTATGCCACCTTCGATCTTTACTCCTATGTAACCTATGTTGATCTGGAAACGATCAACGAAAAGAAAGAGGCGACTGCTGATGAATATGTTCCTGCAAAGAATCATAACATCAAACAAGGCGACACTATTTTCTCCTCCAATGCCATTATCATTTTCGATTCACTCTCTACCAATTTGAGTAATGAAAACATGCAGCTGAGCGAAGAAGACATTGCCGTGAAAGCGCATTTACGTGTATTAGATGTAAAAGGTCAAACCTATGCTGCTACTCCTGTTTATCTGATCAAAAATAATTCGGTACAACCTGTTGCGTCTAAAGTGGATGAATTAGGATTACAGTTCATGTTCTGGAAGATCAATCCGGAAACCGGTAAGATCGAGATCTCTGTTCAGGAAAAGAAATCGAACATCAAAGATTTTATTGTGATGCAAGCCATCATTTTCCCTTACATCAATATCCTTTGGATTGGATGTATCGTAATGGCCTTAGGAACATTACTTTCTATCTGGGAGCGCATTAAGAAAAACAAACGTACAAGCAACTAACATGACAGAACCTACCATTGTTCTTATTGGTGCCGGCAATCTGGCTACACAGTTAGGAGCAAGTCTATTGCGTTCGGGTTACCGCATTTCACAAGTGTACAGTCGCACGACTAAAAATGCGAACAGCCTTGCTAAAAAATTAAAAGCACAGTCGATCACCGATCTGAAAAAGATCGATGCTTCTGCTGCCATCTACATCATTGCAGTGAAAGATGATGCCATCGCTGCTGTTGCCAAACAATTAAAACTGAAAGATGCTATTGTAGTACATACTTCGGGAAGTGTGGATATGAACGTTTTAAAAGGCTGCTCCAAGAATATGGGTGTGTTCTATCCTTTGCAAACCTTTTCAAAGACCAAGACCGTGTCTTTTAAAAATATTCCCGTATGTGTTGAAGGAAACAATAAAGCAACAGAGGAACCACTACTCTACTTCGCGAAGAGCATCAGCAAAAAAGCAGTGAAGATCAATTCGGCTCAACGTCAGCAATTGCACCTGGCTGCCGTATTTGCCTGCAATTTCAGCAATCACATGTATAGCATTGCTGCTGAATTACTGAAAAAGAATAAAATGGAGCTGGATCTGTTAAAGCCTCTTATCCAGGAAACAACCGAAAAGATCATGGAGCATGAACCGGCTAAGATGCAAACCGGACCGGCTGTTCGAGGCGACAAAAACACCATCGACAAACATTTGTTGCTATTAAAAGAAACAAGATCTTATCAGGACATTTACAAACTGTTAAGCAATAGTATTGCACTAACAGCTAAAAAGAATAAATCGTAAATTCGTAGTATGGAAAACTTTAAAACCAAACTTACCCGCGTTAAAGCTTTTGTATTTGATGTGGATGGTGTTTTAACGGATGGATCGGTAACCCTTATGCCCGATGGCGAACAGGTGCGTATCATGAACATCAAAGATGGATATGCACTTCAGCTGGCTGTAAAGAAAGGCTATAAAGTGGCCATTATTTCAGGCGGCAGATCCGAAATGGTACGCAAACGATTAAATGGTTTAGGGATCACCGATGTGTATTTAGGTGCTCATACCAAGATCGATGCATACAAAGAACTGATGGAAATATACGGACTGAACGATGAGGAGGTGTTGTATATGGGCGATGATATTCCTGACTATGAAGTGATGAAACGTGTGGGCGTTCCTACTTGTCCGAACGATGCAGCACAGGAGATCAAAGACATCTGCTTGTATGTATCCTATCAAAAGGGTGGCAAAGGTGCTGTGCGCGATGTGATGGAACAAGTGCTCAAAGTACAAGGCCGCTGGTTCGATGAAGATGGATTTGTGTGGTAAGATCAGTCAATAGCGAACAGGAAATAGTGATCAGGGATGCTACATAAACTAATGAATACTTAAACTAACGACTATTTACTATTCGCTAATCGCTAACAAATGATAGCATTTTTAAAACTTATACGGATCAAAAACCTCATCATTATTGCTTTTACGCAATACATGGTTCGTTTTTGCCTGATCCTTCCTTTTATCAAGAATGAAAGTCCGTATTACGAACTGCAGATGACGGAGCTGCAATTCTTTTTATTGGTGCTTTCTACCATTATGATCGCTGCTGCCGGTTATATCATCAACGATTATTTTGATGTGCGCATCGATAAGGTGAATAAACCCGAAAAGATGGTGATCGACAAAGGGGTAAAAAGACGTGTAGCCATGGGTGCACACACCGTCATCAATATCCTCGCGATCATGATCGCATTGTTCGTTTCGTATTCTATCGGCTACTGGAAACTAGCCCTGGTACATTTTATCTGTACGGCCGGACTTTGGTTCTACTCTACTACTTTCAAACGTCAGTTCCTGATCGGAAATGTGGTGATCGCTCTTTTCACCGCCATGGTTCCATTGGTGGTGGGCGTGTATGAATTATTACTCATTTACAAGAATTATCTGCCGGTGGATGAAACACTCAACTTATCCATCACATGGCGCTGGGTGTTAGGTATCTCTTTCTTTGCATTTATCACTACCCTGCTCCGAGAGATCATCAAGGACATGGAAGATTATGAAGGCGATATGGAATATGGTTGCAATACACTTCCGATCGCTATCGGAATACCAAAAGCCAAACTTGTTGTAACAGCCATTGCAGTGCTTACCATGGCAGCTATGGGGTATATTCAGTATCTCAACAGTCGTTTGGGTGACTTTATATCCTTTGCTTACTTTACAGCTGCCATTCAATTACCACTGGTTTATTTGATCTACCGCACCTTAAAAGCGACCGAGAAAAAGCATTTTCACATAGCCGGATCAACCGCTAAAGTGATCATGTTCTTAGGGGTGTGCTATTTATTCATTGTATATTATTACCTGATTGGAAGAGCTTAAGAAATATAAATTGATCCTGGCTTCTAAGTCGCCTCGCAGACAGTTCCTCTTAAAAGAGCTCGGACTTGATTTTGAAGTGCGTACCAAAGAGGTGGATGAAAGCTTTCCGGATACATTAAAAGCACAGGAGATCCCCCTTTACCTTTGCCAAAAGAAAGCCGATGCGTTTGATGAAGAGCTGAACGACAATACCATTGTGATCACTGCCGATACCATTGTGTGGGTAGAAGGACAAGTACTTAATAAGCCCGAAAATTATGAGGATGCTGTGCGCATGCTTCAGTTATTGTCGGGCAAGATGCATGAAGTATATACAGGAGTGTGTTTAAAGAGTAAGCACAAATCCAAAAGCTTTTATGCTTTAACAAAAGTATATTTTAAAGAACTGTCCCGTCAGGAGATCGACTATTACATTAACAACTACCATCCATACGATAAAGCCGGCTCTTATGGAGCACAGGAATGGATCGGATACATTGCGGTAGAAAAGATCGAAGGATCCTATTTTAATGTAATGGGATTACCGGTACGCGAATTGTATGAAGAACTACTAAAATTCTAATACTATGAAATTATTGATCTATTCTGCATTCCTGCTTTTTTTAGCACCATGCAACAGCACCAAAAAAATAGCTTCTTCGGAGCAAACCAATACTACCGACAAAATGGAGATTGTCTATCAACGTACCCCTTGCTTTGGAAAATGTCCAACTTATGTAATGACCATCAGTGGTGCTACCAAAACAGCCACCTTCAAAGGCGAAAGCAATACTGATAAAATCGGTAATTATACAAAAACAATTACGGAAGCGGAATTAAAGACCTTGTACGATGCCTTTGAAAAAGCGAATTTCTTTGCTTTAAACGATGAATATATGGGTATTATCACCGATTTCCCTGTTAAAACCATTACTTATACCCTTAATGGGAAAACGAAGAAAATAAAAGAGCGTCATCAAGCTCCAAAAGAACTGACCGACCTAGAAAAGATCATCGAAGAGGTTGCCAACAGCAGCGGCTGGACTAAAAATGATACTGCGGATAATTGATTTAAGGATTTGTTGATTGGGCATTCGAACTGACAGCCCACACTGCTAATTTTTTAATTTAAATGAGCGCTGCCGTCATGCTGAAATCTTTTCAGCATCTGTGCGCTGGCATTCAAATAGTCACTCCCTTCCCGCAGATCCTGAAACCAGTTCAGGATGACCTCCCCCTCCTTCACAACTCATCAATCAACAATCACCTTTCAAAGATCCCCCTTCCCTCATCACTCCATCACCTCATTACTTCTTCACGTCATCTATAATTTATAATCCATCATTTATAATTTCCCTTCCATTCCTCAATCACAAATCCTAAATCCTACTTCCCTTATCTCTCCGTGTCTCTGTGCCTTAGTGGTAAAATCCTAAATCCCCCTATTCGTAATTCGTATTTTTCGTACCAATTCGTAATTCGATGATGAACATTTATAATCCATCATTTATAATTTCCCTACCCCCTCATTCTCCTCTTCAACAATAGATACTTCATTTTAATTCCATCAAACACAATCCCCGCCAATAAAGCGCCCCCTGCAATGAGTAACACATGTAATTGGATATACGAATAGAAAACACCTGCCAGCACACCACCCAGGAAGAAAAAATGAATGATCATCAAACGCAATTTAATTGAAGCAAATAGCTTTTTACGTTGCTCTTTTTCTTTATAAAAGAACAATTGCGAAAGTTCAATGCCAAGGTCAGTAAACAAACCTGTAAGATGTGTAGTTCGGACCGTAGCGTTGGAAATTTTGGTCACAAGGGAATTTTGCAAACCCATGGCGAACAACAAGATAAAAGCCAGAATGTCGGGATAAGTGATCACTAGGAATTGACCGCTAAGTGCAATGACAATAAGGATAAAACTTTCGATGATGGTCGGGATCGCATACACATATTTTTCGTTTCTCCGCAAAATCGACTCTACCATTAAATTAGAGACAAATGATCCTAAAAAGAAGAAAAAGATATAAAGTCCGTAATATAAACTTTGTACGAAGTTGAGTTTAAAGACCTCATCCACAAAGAAGGCAAAATGTCCGGTAACGTTGGTGGTGAGTTTTAGTACCGCCAAAAATCCCGCTACATTAACGATCCCGGCAACAAATGAAAGCAAAGAAGCAATCCCTAAGTTATGCTTCAATCTCCTGCTTTTTCCGGTATGTTTAAACATGGTAGATGATGAATAGTAAAAATTTAAAATGAAAAATCAACCCAATACATTCATCTTTTCGAAGCAGCGCGTTAGCCTGAAAATATGCGATGTCGTGTAGCGGTGAACACTTTTTTATTTAAAAATCAAAGGATGTAGCGATTCTGGTCCGAATCGATTATCTCATCCGTAGATTTTATAAAAAAGTGAGAGGCGCGAAGGATTCATATTTTCTTGATTTTTTCTCCCTTTTTTATCAAGAAAAAAGGGAAAAAGCAATTTTATATTCTTTCTTTGGTCTTGAAACATTGCCGCCCGCTACTCCGAAATGAACTCCTCAATCACAAATCCTAAATCCCCCTTCCCCTATCTCTCCTTATCTCTGTGCCTTAGTGGTCAATCTATTTTTCCTCAAGCGTTCTCGATACGTTCCGCTTCGCTCCACACTCGAACTGACATCCTACTATTCGTTATTCGCTTTTTTCGTATCAATTCGTAATTCGAAATCCCTACTATTCGTAATTCGTATTTTTCGTACCAATTCGAAATTCGATGATGAACATTTATAATCCATCATTTATAATTTCCTAAACATACTTACTCTGCCAGCTATTCTTAGCCGGAACACGCCATTCGGAGTCGAAGGCCGCTTTGGTGGTGATCATGTTATTGAACACGATGGTATCGCCATTGATCTTGGCTGATTTCGCTAATTCTTCGAAGGTAGAAATATGACAGGTTTTGATCTCGTTGTTGTCAACATATGCAACACGTAAACGATCAAAGAAATTCAAATTGAATTGTTGTTCCAGTTCTTTAATAAAACGAACCGATTTATCGATGCTGCAACCGCTTGCTGTAGCTTGTTTTTCATCCACAGCGATCACTACAAACAAATGATCCAGCACATCAAAACTCGCTTTTAAGCTCGCACCATGTGCTGCCCAATCGGCAATAAATGCTGCACCCGCTTTTTGAATAGCAGCTACTTCATCATTACTAAGTTTTCTGTTGCTTTGATATACCCATACACGGGCATCCAATGGCATTGTATGTATTGTTTCCATCGTTTATAAGTTGGATTGGTGAAGGTTGAATGTTGATTTTGGTGCTCAATAGCATTCAATTCCTAAATCCACCATTCATTAATCACAAATCACACTTCCTTTTAGCGTTGTCATGCTGAACTTGTTTCAGCATCTGTGAGTTGGCATTCTTCGCTTCTCTCCTCCCGCAGATCCTGAAACGAGTTCAGGATGACATCCCATTCCTCAATCACAAATCCTAAATCCTCCTTCTTTTTCTCCTCACCATTCACAAATCACCCTTCCTAAAGGTCTTTCGCTTGTGCGATCAACTCCGCCACATCCAGCACCTTCACTTGTTGTTCTTTGTTAAAATGTTTCACACCATCCGTCATCATGGTATTACAAAACGGACAACCGACTGCGATCACATCCGGATTGGTTGCTAACGCTTCTTCGCTACGTTCGATGTTCACTTCTTTGTTTCCTTTTTCAGCCTCTTTGAACATTTGTGCTCCACCGGCACCACAGCAGAATCCATTGGCTTTGCTGCGTTTCATCTCCACCAATTCAGCATCCAGGTTGATCATCACCGAACGGGGTGCTTCATACACATCGTTGGCTCTTCCTAAATAACATGGATCATGGAAAGTGATCTTCTTCCCTTTAAAGTCTCCTCCTTCAATCTTAATTCTTCCTGTATTTAAAAGATCCTGTAACAACTGCGTATGGTGAACCACTTCGTAATTACCCCCCAAAGCAGGATATTCATTCTTTAAGGTGTTAAAGCAATGCGGACAGCCAGTCACGATCTTTTTCACTTCATAACCATTCAACACGGTGATGTTGTTCATGGCTTGCATCTGAAACAGGAATTCATTTCCTGCACGTTTTGCCGGATCACCGGTACAACTTTCTTCTGTTCCCAACACCGCAAATTTTACATTCGCATGATTCAGGATCTTTACGATCGCTTTGGTGATCTTTTTTGCTCTGTCGTCAAAACTACCGGAACATCCTACCCAAAATAAGATCTCAGGTGATTCTCCTTTTGCCATGTAGTCGGCCATTGTTGGCACGCTCAAAGGTTGATTGGTGATTGATGAAGGTTGAGTGCTATCCATAATGTTCTTTATTCTTTATTCTTTATTGTTAATTGGCAATGCAACTTGTTCTGTGTCATCAGGTATTCCTATTTCAAACAGGTCAAGCATTTCCGGATTAACGGATTTGATCAAATTGATCTTCCATTCCCGGTGCCAATTTTTTAATTGTTTTTCTCTTTTTATTGCGTTGTTTATTCCAAATATTCGTTCGAAATAAACTAAATAATACAATTTATACTTTCTAGTAAATACACTTCCTGATCCTTCTTTGTGTTCTTCAACTCTATTCTTAAGATCATTCGTCACTCCAATGTAAAATGTTGTACGTGTCATGTTACTCATAATATAGACATACCCAACCTTCATTTTACAACTATTCGTATTTACCTCAACCCTTCCCGCAGATCCTGAAACAAGTTCAGGATGACATCCCACACAATATATTTACTTTTTAACTCAAAATTCGCGCTGCCGTCATCCTGAATTTATTTCAGGATCAGTGCGCTGGCATTAGCATTACTACTGTTCAAAGACCTGTATCGTAACTTCCTTATTCACTAAATCTGTAAATCTACCTTCGTAGCGTGTTGCTCTCACCATGTGATTATCGATCCAATGATAATTTCCACCTCGAGGTTTACCCATTAACAATCCATGGTATTTAAAACCATTATCCGCCAACCATTTTTCTGTAACTGTTCTGTGGTCCTCGGTACGTGAAGTAAAAAAAGTAATGATATGTCCTTCATCAAACCATTTGTTTAAAGTAACCAATGCTTCCGGATATAAAGCAGCTGTTGCCATACGCTCCGGCTGTTCATTCGGGATATCATCACAGATAGTTCCATCAATGTCGATTAAATAATTCTTCACATGTGCCGGCAACACCGGACTGATCAACTGACCGTTCTCTTCTTTCTCAATAAGTTTCATTTCTTTTGTTGTTGGTTATTTGCTGTTGGTTGTTGGCCAACACTACTATTCGTTATTCGTTTTTTTCGTACCAATTCGTTATTCGAAATCCCTACTATTCATAATTCGCTCTTTTCGTACTTATTCGTAATTCGAGATCCCCTATTTTCTTTTCGCTTTTCGCTATTCCCTAATCACTCGTTTTTCCAATTCAATCTATCCGCCTGCGCAAACTGCCATGGCGCACCGTTGTTCTCGATGTTAGTAAACATACCATTCAACTCCGTTGGAGCAGCACTTTGTTCCATCACCATGTATCTGCGCATCTCCACGATGATACTCAATGGATCGATGTTCACCGGACATTCCTGCACACAAGCATTGCACGATGTACAAGCCCATAACTCTTCAGGAGTGATATAGTCGCCTAACAATGCTTTGCCATCATCTTTAAATTCACCTTTGTTGGCATCCATGTTCTTTCCTACTTCTTCAAGTCGGTCGCGGGTGCTCATCATGATCTTACGTGGCGATAATAATTTTCCTGTGGTGTTTGCCGGACAAGAAGATGTACAACGTCCGCACTCGGTACACGTATAAGCATCTAATAGTTGTTTCCAGGTAAGGTCGGTTACATCCTTCGCACCAAAACGCATTGGAACGTTCGGGTCAGCAGGAGGCGGTGTGAACGAAGGATCGAAGATCGCTTTTACCTCGTTGGTAACCGAAGCCATATTGGTGAATTCACCTTTAGGTTTTAAGTTCGAATAGAATGTATTCGGGAAAGCTAAAAGGATGTGTAGGTGTTTCGACAATACGAGGTAGTTCAGGAATCCGAACACCATCATGATATGTCCCCACCAGCCGATGCGCTCTACAATGTGTAATCCGGTATCACTCATTCCACCAAACAACATCGGTCCGATGTGAGAGCTGATCGCTAATCCTAAAGAACCATCACCTAAGTTTTCGGCATGAGAAGCACCACGTGCATAAAGTACTTCGTCAGCACCATTCATCATAAAGATGAAGCAGATCAAAGTGATCTCACCCAATAAGATATAGTTGGCATCCAGCTTTGGCCAACCTGTAAGGTCGTTGTGAACCAGGCGAGGCACTTTTAATAAATTACGTCTAGCTAGGAAGAAGATAGTACCAATGAATGCCAATACCGAAAGCACTTCGATCAAGCTTACCATAAAGGTGTAGAAACCGCCCAATGAAGGACGGAATACACGGTGTGTGCCGGCAATACCATCGATCACGATCTCGATCAATTCAATTTGAGTGATTACAAAAGCAACGTACAGGAATAGGTGCAACAAAGCCGGTACCGGACGGGTAAACATTTTCTTTTGTCCGAAAGCCACAAGGATCATTGTTTTCATCCGTTCGGAGAAATTATCCTTACGGTCGATGTCTTTTCCGAGTAGAATGTTTCTACGGATCTTGTTGGCGTTAAATAAAAACAGGCCCCCACCTGCTAACAATAATGCAATAAAAATAATGCTTGATACCATAAGTGTTTTGCTTACCGGTGTTTGTCTCAGCGGATGCTGATCCAATACACTCGTTTTTATTTTTTATATTCAAATGAAGGAGTCCCTTCTTTAATTCAGTTTTTCCTTTTTGCGCTGTCGTCATCCTGAACTTGTTTCAGAATCTGTGCGTTGGACAACACTATTCTCTTTTCTTTTGTCTTGAAACAAAAGAAACAAAAGTTCAAGAAAGCATAATCGCATACTCGCCTCTCACTTTTTTCTTGAAAATCTACGAATGTGACTAAAGCAAATTCTTTGATTTTCTAATAAAAAAGCGTTCACCCCTTGTCGACATCGTATGCTTTCACTCCTCCCCACTTCTCCGACAATTAATTCATTTCAAACAACATTCATCAATGCCCCTTCTTTTTAGCGCAGACGTCATGCTGAAATCTTTTCAGCATCTGTGCGCTGGCATTCTTTGCTTCTCTCCTCCCGCAGATCCTGAAACAAGTTCAGGATGACACCCCATTCCTCAATCCCAAAATCCTAAATCAACAATCAACCTTCCCTTTCTCTCCGTGCCTTAGTGGTAAAATCCCATATCCCCCAATAATTCGTAATTCGCTTTTTTCGTACTTATTCGTAATTCGAGATTACTCCTTAGGCTTATTCCTATCCTTCCGACCAAACACCGAAATATGCACATAACGCTCCGGGTTGATACGTAAGTCCTTCAATAACTTATCTAAGTCTTCCGATGATTTATCCAATTTACGATACAAGCTATCATTGTTAACCAACAATCCTAATGAACCCTCACCCTTGTTGATCTTTGTCATGATGCTCGATGCTTGCGACAAAGCCACATCCGCATTGTTGATCGCCTGCTTTAAGTTTGATTGTGCTAATGAGTCGCTGATGTTCGAGAAGTTCTGGATCACATTCGCCAGCTTGTCGGAATTATTATCCAGGGTTGCCGCTAGGTGATTGATCTTCGATAAGATGTTCGATATTTTCGATTTTTCGTTCGATACCAAGGTATCCAAACGGTAAGAAGTCGTTTCTAAGGAAGCGATCGCATCCTTGATGTTCTCAAAACTCTTCGATAAGTTCTGACGCGCACTCTCGTTGAACACCTGCTGCACCACTACCATTACTGAGTCGATGGACGAGATCAAACCTTCCGCTTTCTTTTGCAAAGGCGCAATTGTTTTGTTAACAGCCGCTTTTAAGTTATCTTCCTGAGCAGCCACTAAAGTGTCACCACTTTCGGCATAATTGGTTCCTGAACCTAATATCAACTGAACCGCTTTAGAACCTAAAAGGTCGGAGCTTACCACTTTAGCAATAGAGTTTTTCGGAATATTTACCTCATCATCCACAATAAGGCTCACGAGGATACGCCCAGTCGTATCATTCATCAGTTGGATCTTCCCTACCATCCCCACTCTAAAACCATTGATCAGTAATGGATTAGCTTCCACCAAACCATCAATATCATTATACACGGCATAGAACTTACGTTGCGAAGAGAAGAAATCCTTCCCTTTCAAAAAGTTAAATCCATAAATAAAGAATGCAATGGCAATAGTAGTTACAATTCCTACTTTTACTTCCTTGGATAGTTTCACTTCTATAGTAGTTTATAAGTTCGGAAACAAATTTAAGGATTTTATCCTTTCCTGCCCCTGCTCTTTTTGAACATAAGGATGTTAAAAGCTTATCCAAACGCCTTATTTTTATTATCTTTGCATCCGCTAAAAACAAGCGCAAATTTAAAGATCATTTAAAATGAACACTGTATTAAATACAATTGAAGAAGCAATTGAAGATATAAAAGCCGGAAAGGTAATTATTGTGGTGGACGATGAAGACCGTGAGAACGAAGGCGATTTCCTTACCGCTGCCCGCAACGTTACCCCCGAGGTGATCAACTTTATGGCTACCCATGGGCGCGGACTTATTTGTGCTGCCATTACGGAGGACCGTGTGCAGGAACTCGGGCTTGAAATGATGGTAAGCAACAATACAGCAGAGCATAGCACCGCATTTACCGTGTCGGTGGATTTGTTAGGCTATGGATGCACCACAGGTATTTCAGCATCCGACCGTTCCAAAACCATTCAGGCACTCATCAACCCCAACATTAAACCCGAAGAGTTTGGTAAACCCGGACATATTTTCCCATTAAAAGCAAAAAATGGCGGTGTACTCCGCAGAGCAGGACATACCGAAGCAACCGTTGATCTTGCCCGCCTGGCAGGATTCGAACCCGCAGGTGCCCTGGTAGAGATCATGAACGAGGATGGCACCATGGCCCGCTTGCCACAACTGTTGGAAATTGCCAAAAAATTCAATTTAAAGATCATCTCTATTGAGGATCTGATAGCTTACCGTGTAAAAAATGAAAGCATCATCACCAAAAATGTACAGGTGAAAATGCCTACCCAATGGGGTAATTTTGAGCTGGTAGCCTACCGCCAAACTACCAATGATATGGAACACCTGGCACTCATTAAAGGCACCTGGGATAAGAACGAACCCGTATTGGTACGTGTACACTCCAGCTGCCTTACGGGCGATATCTTTGGAAGCTGCCGTTGCGATTGCGGACCACAACTCCACAAAAGCATGGAGATGATCGAGAAAGAAGGCAAAGGCGTAATTGTGTATATGAACCAGGAAGGCCGTGGCATAGGTCTGATGAATAAATTAAAAGCCTACAAACTGCAGGAAGAAGGACGCGATACCGTAGAAGCCAATTTGGAATTAGGCTTTAAAATGGACGAGCGCGACTATGGTGTGGGTGCACAAATTCTGCGCGACCTTGGCATTAGCAAGATCCGTTTAATGAGCAATAATCCCCGCAAACGTGCCGGACTGATTGGTTATGGATTAGAGATAGTAGAAAATGTAGCCATTGAAATTGAAAGCAATGAACACAACAAACTCTACCTCCAAACCAAACGCGACAAAATGGGACATACCCTGAAATTGGATAAATAAAATGCCGTCCAACGCGTGCGGTCAGTTCGAGCCTGCCTGACGGCAGACAAGCGGAGTCGAGAACGTGTGCTAGCCGTCAGTTCGAGTGGCGAGGAACAAGCCTAAGCCTGTCCCGAGCTTGACGAGGGAAGAACAACAAAGAACCTCACATGTTAATAAAAAAGCCCCACAGAAATTGTGAGGCTTTTTATTTTATTCCATCATTAATGTCGCTTCAATATCTTTTGGATATAAGCGAGGAAAAAAGTAAGGTGCTACCTTTACGGGAAAATTGATATACAGATCACCTTTTATTTCTCCTTCTCTAGGGATCAATAAACCGACATCGATCAACTGTTTCATCGCTTTTCTTGCCATTGTTTCTTTTTTGCCTGTTAAACGCATCGCTTCACCCCGTTCAACTTTGCCTTTCAAAAAAGCTTCTTGAAGAATGTATTTTGTTTCCGGCATCATCTCTTTTTGCACACTCATCAGATCCACATATTTTGAAATTCTATTGAGAATACTATCCAGATCAAGCAGACTTGACATAAATTCAACCTGATCGATCGCTGTTTTTAAAAAGAATTCACAAAATTCCAACAGAAATTTGTTCGAGAGATTGCCTCTTCCATCATAATCTCCTTGTCGTTCCAGATCGGCATTGTGCAGAGCCGAATAATACCCTTTATTATGAATTGCTAATCCTCTGGAAATGCACCACAAACCATTAGCATCCAAACCTTCTTTAATGAATAAAGCTTCAGAATAGAGTCGCACCACACGACCATTCCCATCCTGAAAAGGATGCACCCAGGCCAAGCGGTGATGCGATGCCGCTATAGCGATCACTCTTTTTAAAAGATCAGTGTTTTTTTCAAGAGCATACGCTTCCGAAATGCGATCCAAAAATGCAGGAACAGCAGTTGCAGCAGGCGCAATATGATGATTCACATACACTTCCCTTTTTCTGAATTCCCCGGGGATAACCGGAATTGATTTGCCTTCAGCTGTTTTACTCAATCTAAATTCAGCAGGCATATCATCATAAAACTCTTTATGAAGCCATTTAATAAAAACACTTGAACAAACCGGCATTGCATCATCACTCAACAAGCTTTTCATTCTTTTTTGCGTTTTTACATGAGCAAAACTCTCCAACTGCAACTCCCTTTTTTTAGGCTCAGTTGAATAATCTTTCTTCAAGGCCTTTTCAATATCAAGAGGATGTGTATTATGACCTTCTATCAGGTTCGAGTAATAACTATTCATGGGCTCAAGCAATAAAGCTATAGCATTACGTGTATGCGGATGCAATAATGCTGACAAAGCCGCTGTCCGCTTTATTAATTCCAAAGCCAATTCCTTTACCCCTGCATCCTTCTCTGGAAACAAAGGTGTCATGGATTGAGGATCTGTATATAAAGTGATCTCCTTCTTTTTCATCTCCATTTATTTCAACACAAATATACAAAAAAAACAATAAATACACATTTTTTTAATGATTTTTTTGAGGATATTATTAAGGAGCTTTTATTTTAACTAAATACTTGTTTATCAATAATTTAATAACAATAAAACTAAAAATTAACTGAAATATTTGAGGATTATTTTGAGGATATAAATACAGATAACAAAACACCATCATTTTATTTTCAAAATCAAGCCAATTAAGCAATTACCTCTTCAGCATTTTTCTCATAAGTCCCAACCTTACCTGTAGCTTTCAGAGATGGGACAACTTGCAAGGCTTCATTTGAAAAAAAATCTTATTTTAGATATATAAAACTAAACCCATGAAAAGAACCGACAATTTTCTTTTACTCCTGCTATTGTGTAGCCTATCTATATTCTCTTGTAAAAAAGCGGAAGAACCAGAGCCCGAAGAAGAAACACAACCCGAAGGAATAGCTATACATGCAACAGATGTTGCAGCCGGAGGACTCATTTCTATGACCATTCGTCCCGATGCTAAATTAAAAAACTTAGGTGCTATCGGCTCAGGAAACAACCTAGGACCTATTATTCAAGTAGATGGAGGAGATGTGTTTTGCATTGCATTGCGAAGTGATGGTACCGTATGGGCTTGGGGTAGAAACACCCACGGACAATTAGGCGACAGTACCACAGTAGATAGATCAATACCGGTTCAGATGCACGGATTGAGCAACATCATCTCTATCTCTGCCGGACTTCGACATACATTAGCACTAAAAAATGATGGTACCGTTTGGGCATGTGGCGAAAACGATGGAGCGCAACTCGGAGATAGCACACAAACCAGCAGAAGCATTCCCGTTCAAGTAAAACAACTCACAAATGTTATTGCTATTTCCGCAGGAGTAAATCACAACCTTGCACTTAAAAGTGATGGAACGATCTGGCATTGGGGAGGATACTATGGAACCAGTAACCCGGCTCAATTAGTTCCGCAATTTCAGGTATTTGGAACACCCGGTGAAATAATAGCTATTTCTGCAGGAGGATCATATTCATTGTTTTTAAAATCAGATGGCACCGTTTGGGGCTGGGGACATAATACCTCCGGTCAGCTAGGCACTCCTGCCGGTGGAGTTGGAGGCGTGGCGCAAGTTCCCGGCATTTCAAATGTCATTTCAATTGCTGCAGGAGGAACACATTCAATTGCACTAAAAAATGACAGTACCGTATGGACATGGGGAAGCAACATTCATGGTGAGTTGGGGGATGGAACAACAACCAGCAGACACACACCTACTCAAATCAGCGGATTAACAGGAATAAAAGAAATTGACGCAGGTATGTTGTATCACTCAATTGCAGTAGGCTACGATGAAAAAGTATGGACCTGGGGATGGAACAATGGTGGCCAATTGGGAGTTAGTCATACTACCCTTACCGAAAGATCAACTCCTTATTACGTAGTTGAATAACACATTTCAAAAACCAAAAACCTTACCTATTAATAAAAAGCCTCACAGAAATTGTGGGGCTTTTTTATTTCTATTCAATACTCAAATTATCTAAAATCACGGCCATTTATCTGATTTTTTACAGATACAATTCTATTAGTCAATATATTAGTTGACAAACTACTTGTTTTTGTAAATATATAACTTTACTTTTGTATATATAAGTAAAATTATAACTTTACAAAATGAAACATAAATCACTCCATTTACAACAACTAAATAATAAAATGCGGGGCTTGGCATCATTAAAAAAAATAGCGATGCCTCCAACCGGATGGATCAAAGCCATCCGTACTGCATTAGGCATGTCATTACAACAACTAGGGAACAAACTATCTGTTTCCAAGCAAGCTGTTTTGGATATGGAAAAACGCGAAAAAGATGGATCCATATCATTAAAATCGCTGAGAGAAACAGCAAAGGCGATGGATATGCAACTTGTTTATGGTTTTGTACCCAATGATGGCTCCTTGGATTCACTCATTGAAAAACGGGCAATGGAATTAGCAACACAAATTGTTATGCGAACTGCCAATACAATGAAATTGGAGGATCAGGCTAATTCGAATAAAAGAATAGAGAAAGCTATAAAAGAAAGGGCTGCAGAAATTAAAAACGAAATGCCTAAAATTTTATGGGATTAGATCTAAACTACATCAATGGTCAAACACCTTTGGATGAAGAAGAAAAAGATGATCTTCTTATTCCCACAATTTCTACCCGCAGTGAACTCGATGAATTTGAACAGCAAAATATTGAGAAAGCTATTTTTTGGACATTAAAGCGATCACTTAAAGCAGAAAACATTATTAGTGCCAATTTTATCAAAAATTTGCATAAAAAAATGTATGGCGATGTATGGGCATGGGCCGGAGAATTTCGTAAAACAGAAAAGAATATTGGAATCCCTCATTGGCAAATACCTACTGAGCTAAAACAACTGCTGGATGACGCAAAGTTCTGGTACGAAAACGAAACATATACTCCGGATGAAATTGCCATCCGTTTCAAACATCGCTTAGTAAGTATACATTGCTTTGCCAATGGAAACGGACGTCATAGCCGCTTAATGGCAGATATTATAATTGATAAAATATTCAAGAAACCTGTTTTTTCATGGGGAGCTAACAATTTATCAAATGAAAACGATGCTAGGGCAAAGTATCTTAAAGCATTGAAGGTCGCGGATAAAGGCGATTACGAATTGTTGCTGAAATTTTCAAGAGAATAAATACCTCTCCCCTAGTCCAAACCATTGTTAATAAAAAAGCCTCACAGAAATTGTGGGGCTTTTTTAATTGAATTATACTTGTAAAAGGTATAAAACAAGCAGAAATGTCGGATATTAAAGAAATAACTGAAGCATTAGTTAAATTCAGGAACGAGCGCGATTGGGAACAATTCCACAATTCAAAAGACCTATCGTTGGCCATCTCCATTGAGGCAAATGAGCTATTAGAATTATTCCTTTGGAAAAATGCTGATGAGGCCAATAAAGAAAAATTAAAGGAAGAGTTAGCTGATGTACTTGCCTATTCATTTCTCTTAGCAGAAAAACATGGCTTGAATATAAAAGACATTGTTTTAGAAAAAATCAAAAAGAACGGAGAAAAATATCCAGTTGACAAAGCAAAAGGAACTGCTAAAAAATACAACGAATTATGAGTTTATCTTTTGATTTATCAATTGAAATATCAGAACAATACGATTTTAACAAAGAATCACTAAACAAAATCGGACAAAACACTTGGGTTAAAAACCAGTGGCCTCTTGTTTATTTTATTCAAAATGAATCAAAAAAAATAGCTTATGTAGGAGAATCGACAAATGCATCCAGTCGAATTAAAAATCATCTAGACAATCCTAAAAAAGCAACCATTTTCAATAAAATTTCAATAATCGGAAGCGATAAATTTAATAAATCTGCAACATTAGACATTGAGTCTAAGCTTATACAATACATAACATCTGAAGGTACATATAAGTTAGAAAATGGCAATTACGGTTTAATAAATCACAACTATTATCAACAAGATTTATATAAAAATCTATTCAAAGAAATATGGAATAAATTACAAGAAAGGAAAATTGTTACAAAATCATTATCTGAAATTGAAAATTCCGAAATCTTCAAATACTCTCCTTACAAATCACTCAACGAAGATCAATATAATTCTGTGATGGAGATTCTTAATGCATTAACCGCTGAGAAATCTAACCAAATAGTAGTTAAAGGAAGTGCCGGAACAGGTAAGACAATATTGGCAACCTACTTAATAAAGTTATTAAATTCAGATATTTCAAACACCAACTTTGAAGACTATAATGATGATGAGCTAAGAGAGGTAAATTTGATAAAAGCGTTTCAAAACAAATACCCAAATGCCAAAATAGGACTTGTTGTTGCAATGACTTCACTAAGAGAATCATTAGAAAACGTATTTAAAAGCATACCAGGTCTAAAATCAACTATGATTTTAAACCCATCTGACACGTTCAAATTAAAAGAGAAATATGACTTATTAATTATTGATGAGGCTCATAGGCTGAGACAATATAAAAACATAAGTTGGATGGGTGCTTTTAGAAAAAACAATCAAAAATTAGGTTTAGATGATAGTGGTAATGAATTAGATTGGATAATCGCAAACAGTAAGAATCAAATCTTCTTTTATGACCCTGCACAATCTGTTAAGCCCTCGGATATTCCGGAGATGAATTTTCAAAAAATTATTAGAAATAAAAAAACGATTTCTATAGAGCTTAAATCACAAATGCGAGCAAAAGGAGGCTCCAACTATATCTCATTTGTTGATGATCTGCTAAATATAAATTGTTCGCAAAAGGCTTTTTTTCAGCATGACAATTATGAATTGTTTGTTTTTGATTCACTCAAAGAACTTTACAATGAACTTGGGAAAAAAGAAAAACAATATGGATTGTGTCGTTTAATTGCTGGATATTCTTGGCCATGGCGATCAAAAGAAGATAAAAAAGCTATCGATATTGAAATCGAAGGAATGCAATTTCAATGGAATCAAACGGATAAAGATTGGATAAACTCCCAAAATGCATTCAAAGAAATTGGTTGCATTCACACTACACAAGGCTATGATTTAAATTACTCTGGCGTAATTTTCGGAAAAGAAATTAATTACAACTCCAAAACGAATTCAATAGAAATTGATGCAAGCTTATACTATGATATCAATGGGAAAAAGGGAATCAGCAATAAAGAAGACTTAAAAGCATATATAATAAACATATACAAAACAATCATGTATCGAGGAATGCATGGAACATATATTTATGCCTATAACAAAGAACTGAGAGAATATCTAAAAGAGCATGTTCAATCGTTTAAAAAAGATTTGCCTTTCAGAATTTTAAACTTTAATGAAGTTAAACCTTTTGTTAATGCTGTCCCATTAGTCGATATCTCTCCTGCTGCAGGTGGTTTTAGCGACTTGCAGAAACATGAAAATTTTGAATGGATTGAATTACCAATAAACGTTTCAGCAAAGAAAGACTATTTCGTTTGCAAGGTCGTTGGAGAGTCAATGAATAAAAAAATACCTAATGGATCTTATTGTTTATTTAAGAGGGATTCAGGAGGCAGCAGAAATGGTAAAATTGTTTTAGTAGAAAGTACGAATATAAAAGATTCAGACTTTGGGTCTGGCTATACGGTAAAAGAGTATCATAGCATAAAGGAAATAACTTCTAATGATTGGAAACATGAAAAAATACTACTTAAACCATTAAGCCATGATTCTAGTTATAGGAATATTGAAATAAAAGAAGATGAATTAAATAATTTTAGGGTTGTGGGAATTTTTGAATGTGTACTATAAGCGTCTTAACACTATTAATAATTCTTTAAAATATTATTTTTCATAGATGGATTTATCTAAATTATCGGTTGAAGAGTTAATAGAACTTTACTCTCAAATAATTATTTTATTAAAAGAAAAAAATGTAATAAGAACAAAAAATCTGCTTGGTGATTTAGCAGAATATCTTGTTATCAATCACTATAAAAACACTTCTGGCCTACCTAACCTTCAAGCTGCACCTCCCGGAACACAGAACGTTGACGCACTTAGCAGACAAGGAGAAAGATATAGTATAAAAGCGACAACAGGGAATCTAACGGGAGCCTTTTACGGTTTAATTCCTCCCAATACAGAAGGTGTTGAAATTCAAAAATTCGAATATGTTATTATTGCCTGTTTCAATGAAAACTATAAGTTAATCAAAATCTTAGAACTAACTTGGGAACAGTTTATTCAACACAAAAAATGGCACAAAACAGTTAGAGCATATAATCTTTCTGTCACAAAAAATCTAATAGCCCAGAGCAAAATTATATTTGATAATAATCAATAATTTAAACTCTCTATCCTTTTCTTGCTAAAAAAATTAGCATTTTAACTTTTATTTATAACTACTCAATATATTGCATAAATTTGTAACCATTGTCTAATGTTAGACAACTTGGTTATGAAAAAATATTACACACTTGCAGAAGCATCAGAATTACTAGGAAAAAGTAAAGAAACTCTTAGAAGATGGGACAGAGAAGGTAAACTTGTGGCTGTAAGAGAGCCAATGAGCAACTATAGAGTTTATAAAAAGGAACATGTAGATGACTTATTTTCAAATTTCATAAATCCATCTCTAGAAATAGAATCAGTTTCAAATTTTACAAAAGCAAAGAAAAAATATTCAGTATTAGAGCTATTTGCTGGTGCGGGGGGGTTGGCAATTGGGCTTGAACAAGCTGGACTAAATTGTGTTGCTTTAAATGAAATTGACAAATGGGCTTGTCAGACATTGAGAAAAAACAGACCGCACTGGAATGTATTAGAGGGTGATATTAAAAAGTTTGATTTTAATAAGTATAAAGATAAAGTCGATGTTGTTACAGGCGGCTTTCCATGTCAAGCATTTAGTTATGCGGGTAAAAAACTTGGATTAGCTGACGCAAGAGGTACTTTGTTCTATGAATTTGCTAGAGTAGTAAAAGAAGTAAATCCACTTGTTTGTATTGGAGAAAACGTTAGAGGACTACTTTCTCATGACAACGGCAAAACTCTTGAGGGAATGATCTCAATTCTTGATGAAATAGGGTATCGTGTAGTTCCTGTTCAAGTTTTAAAGGCTTTAAATTATAATGTTCCTCAAAAAAGGGAGCGTTTAATCCTTGTTGGCATTAGAAAAGACATCGAAGCTAATTTTGAATATCCAAAACCATTCAAAAAGATATACACATTAAAAGACGCTTTAAAAAAAGGAGCTTTATATGATACAAATGTTCCAAAGTCTGAAGGGGCTAAATACCCAAAATCAAAAATTGAAGTAATGAATCTAATACCACCTAAGGGGTATTGGAGAGATTTACCAATTGATCTTCAAAAAAAATATATGGGTGGTAGTTTTTATTTAGGTGGTGGGAAAACTGGCATTGCTAGACGCATAGGTTGGGATGAGCCTTGTTTAACTCTTACCTGTAGTCCTGCTCAAAAACAAACGGAAAGATGTCATCCCGATGAAACAAGACCTTTTACTGTAAGAGAATATGCAAGAATTCAAACTTTCCCTGATAATTGGGATTTTCAAGGCTCTTTAGCTAATCAGTACAAGCAGATAGGAAATGCGGTACCTGTTAATTTAGCAAAGGAAGTTGGATTTTCAATTATAAAACTACTAAATGAAATTTATAAAGAATTAAAACTCAAATAAATCAGAGTTTCTTATTTCATCAGCAAGAATAGCACACCCCTGATTAATCATATCTTTGGTGTCAAGCTCGTCTATGGATTTATGCAAAGAAACTACCAAGTTGGAATAAAAATTTTCATACCCAGTAAGTCTATGCCAAAATTCTTGCCCTATAATTACTGGATGTACTCTATTGATAGCTTTATAGTGCACACTTAGCTCATCCTCTACCCCATATAAAACACCAACAATAAAATCACTATTTCTAATAGCATCTAATGCTCTATTTGTTCGAGATAAATTAATTATATCAGAAAATTCTTTTATCAAAGGTTTTACATCACCGGAATTAATGGTATTAGGACCTGATTTTAGTTGACAATATTTTCTTCTATCATCTAATTTGTCCACAAATTCTATATCCATACCTTTTAACATAGAGCCCTCTGCAATTCTAAGGTCAACAAGCATATTTTGAATATGGGTTCCAAATGATGTATTTATTGATGTCCCCAACACCCTAGGATAAAACAACGCTTTTGCAACTCCTTCTGGTGAATACTTATCTTCTAGTAATTTTGAAAGATACTTAACAACAATTGGATTTATATTATAGGAACTAATTGAAGTATGTTTTGACAAAGAAGATGTAATATGTTTCTCAAAAACTTTCTCCTTTAAAGAAGTCACAATTGCATCAATAATTTCAATTTCTGTCATTTTAAGAATATCTGATAGTGGTTAAATATGACATCAAATCTATTAAAACAATTTCTTAAAACAAATTATATCGATAACGTTGCCTTAATATGGCAATCCTTTAATAAATAAATCAGTATTACTCCTAGCTTTAATTAATTCACAATTTTGAATATTATATTTTTTTGCTAAAATCCTTAGAACTTTATACCAATAATCATGTGTGCATCTACTTTTGTTTCCTTTGTATAAATTTGACGGAATTCCTAAAGCATATTTTGCTTTGGCAACTATGCATGGTCGAAGTTGTTTTCCTTTATCATCTAACATAAATTAAAAATAAACAAATATTTCTGTTTTAAAAGCGGTCGACATTTAAACTCTGCTTCTCTACTCAGTCAAAAACTGCTCCACAATAAATCTCCCCCATTCCAGTTAAATAAAAAAAACAGTTCAGTATTCACCACGCTCTAATCTCTCTGAACATGAAAAACTACATCCACAAGATCATAGCACTTGTTTGCATTGTTACAAGCGCTATTACCCCTGCCCTTTCACAAAGCATCAACATTGACAGTCTGTTTTATTCAGATGTTGACAGCGTAGCCCTCGCAAAGCAAGTGGAGATTGATGAAAATACTTATCATTGGATAGATACAGTAGAAGAAAGTACTTATGCCACAATCGACAAGCACATCAGAGGCATGAAAAAGCGGTATAAAAGCATTCCGGTATTAGCCAACGACATTACAGCCTCCTACACCAAAGAAGAAGATAAAATAAGAGCAATCTTCATTTGGGTAAGCAACAACATTGCTTATGACTGTAAAGAGTATCACAACAAAAACAAAACAATCTCCGGACCTGTCATAAAATCAAATGACAACAAATACGAAAGAGCTTCAAAGTGGGCAGGCATCTATTACAACTATGCAAGCAAAGTATTAAAAAACAGAAAAGGCATCTGCGAAGGTTATTCCTGTTTGTTCTATGAATTATGCAAAGCAAGCGGTATCAAATGCGAAGTAGTAACAGGAAAAGTAAAGAAAGAGAAGAATGGTAAATTCAGATATACATCCCATGCCTGGAACAAAGTGTATATGAATGAAGAATGGTTTTATCTGGATGTTACCTGGGCTGCAGGAGGATGTGATGAAAAAGTAACAAAGTACTACAAAAGCTTTTCAAACAAATATTACCTAACCCCTGCATGGCGTCCGTTTAAAACGCATATAGAAAATCCCAAACAAACTAAACGAAGAAATGAACTGGTCGGCAATTGGTAGTTTGATTTTTGAGTGGTGATTGGTGAAGGCTGATTGAGGATTTTTGAATTGAGGATTAAGGAGTTCCTTCCGAAGCAGCGCGCAAGCCCGAAAACCTGCGATGCCGTGTCGCGGTGAACATTTTTTCATTAAAAGATCAAAGGATGTAGCTATTCTTGTCCGAATAGATATGTCATCCGTAGATTTTTATAAAAAAGCGAGAGGCGGGAAGCATTTATTTTTTCTTGACTTTTTCTTTCTTTTTGGTCAAGCAAAAAGAAAAGAAGAAAATAAGAACAACAATCACTCTACTAAACCCTCCACACTTTCTCGACTCCGCTCGAAATGACAACGCTCAATTAATTTTAATCAACTAAGTTCATTCTTACGAAGCAGCGGGCGGCAATGAAAGCATACGATGTCGACAAGGGGTGAACGCTTTTTTATTTAAAAATAAAGAGATGTAGCGATTTCGGTCCGAATCGATTATGTCATCCGTAGATTTTTATAAAAAAGCGAGAGGCGGGAAGCATTTATTTTTTCTTGTCCGCCTCAGGCGGATTGTTTCTTTTGTTTCAAGACAAAAGAAAGATATAAATGTCCTTTACTTTTTATCAAGAAAAAAGGGAAAGAAGCAAATAAGTACAACAATCACTCTATCTTCTTCACAGAGCGTGAGGTCATAAAAAAAGCGGAGAATTTTTCTCCGCTTCATTTATAATTCCTTCCAACCTTTTAAACGTTACAACCTTCCAACTTTTCAACTAACAACCCTACTCCGCATAGATCTTATCCACTAAATCCTTATTAGCCGCCATGATCACCTTACGCTTCAATGAAAGCTTAGGCGTCATTTCCCCTTTATCAATACTCCACTCACGCGCTAAGAACTGAGGATTTTTGATCTTTTCGTATTGAGCCAAATGTTCGTTTACTTTCTCTACTTCACGGATGATACGTGCTTTGATCTGTTCATTCTTGATCAATTCCTCATTCGAAGTAAAAGGAATGTTCTTACGCTGACAATATTCTTTTAAGAAAGCAAAAGCAGGAACGATCAATGCCGAAGCATATTTTTGGTTCTCACCAATTACCATGGCTTGTTCAATGAATGGCGACTCTTTCAATTTATTTTCGATCATTACCGGAGCAATGTATTTACCACCACTGGTTTTGAAGATCTCTTTTTTACGGTCGGTAATTTTCAAGAAACGGTTCTCTTCAAACATACCAATATCACCCGTATGGAACCAGCCTTCCGAGTCGATCACTTCGGCAGTAGCATCAGGACGGTTATAATAGCCCAACATTACATTCGGACCTTTTACTAGGATCTCACCATCTTCTGCAATTTTCACCGTTACCCCATCTATCACTGGACCAACCGTTCCGAATTTAATACCATTCGGTAAAAAGTTATTTACAGCGATCACCGGTGATGTTTCTGTTAAACCATATCCTTCCAACACTGTTATTTGAGCAGAGTTGAACACTCTTGCTAAACGCGGTTGCAAAGCAGCACCACCACTCACTACGGCAAATATATTTCCACCAAGCGCTTCTCTCCATTTAGAGAAGATCAGCTTATTGGCTAGTTTCAACTGCATTTCATACCACCATCCATTGGCACCATTTAGTTCGTAAGCCAAACCAAGATCCAATGCCCAGAAGAACAATTTCTTTTTGATGCCAGTTAAGTCGGCACCTTTCGCCACGATCTTATCATATACTTTTTCCAACAAACGGGGAACAGTAGAGAATACTTCCGGCTTCACTTCTTTTAAGTTATCACCGATGGTCTCTAAGCTCTCCGCATAATAAATGGAAATACCCAAGTACATGTACAATGTGGTTAGCATACGCTCATATACATGGTTCAAAGGCAGGAAGCTCAATGCTTTCCAATGACTCTGAAAAGGACAAAGATTTTGCGAAGCCAATGAATTACTGATCAAATTATGATGCGAAAGCATTACCCCTTTCGGATTACCTGTTGTACCAGATGTATAAAGGATGGTCAAAAGATCATCTGCTTTAATAGACGCTTTGATGCTTTCAACTTCTGATTTTTTAGGCTTGCTTTTTCCTAATTCCAATAGTTCAGTCCAATGTTTTGCACCGGCAACTTTATCGAATGTGTAAATATCTTTTACGCTGGGTGCATTGGCTGCAACAGCTTTTACTTTATTATACAGATCCGTATTTGAAACAAAGATGTATTTCACCTTTGCATCGTTCAAGATAAAATTCAAGTCAGGCTCGCTGATAGTAGGATAAATAGGCACACTCACAGCACCACTCATTTGAATACCATAGTCAGTAAAGTTCCATTCAGGGCGGTTATTAGCGATGATGGCGATTTTATCTTCACGGGTAATGCCAAAATCCAACAGACCATACGCAAGGTTATGTGCATTATCATAAAACTGTTGAGTAGAATACTTTACCCATTTACCATTTTCTTTTGCAGCAAGAGCATCGGCTTTGTTGTACTTTTCAAGTAGCTGAGGCAGAATATCAAATACGCGGGTTACAGACATAATACAGATGTTAGATGTTTGACATTAGACAATAGATCATTTTTATTGCTTACTAAAATACGATATTTTTTTGAATAGAAAATTTCGAGTTGAAGGTTGGAAGGTTGATTGGTTAGGAATGAAAGCTTTTCGTTCCCTTTTTTCTTGATAAAAAAGGGAGAAAAAATCAAGAGCTCTATCCCTTTTTTCTAAAATTCTATTCGTCTTCCTGCCGATCCTATAAACTCATACCGATTGAAAAAATCGGGATTCAAACAGTATAGGATCTGGCTAAATCCAGCGCCTAGGAAGTCGAATGAATTTATTACGAAAAAACGGATAAGGCTCGAAGTCTTCAAATAAGCTTATTTGCCACAGTAAACAATTTCACGAAGCAGCGCGTTAGCCCGAGAAAATACCTGTCCGCCTCAGGCGGATTGTTTCTTTTGTTTCAAGACAAAAGAAAGATACAAATAAAACTCTCTTTGCTTTTTCCTTGATGAAAAAGCATATAAAACTATAAATACCTAAATTTGTAAAAAAAGCAATTATGCAAACGCAACTGACCTCTTCCTTAAATATAGAATTTCCTTTGATCATGGCTCCCATGTTTTTGGTGAGCAACAAAGCCATGGTAGTAGCCGGTATGCAAAACGGAATAGCCGCTACTTTCCCTAGTTTGAACTACAGAAACGAAGGCGAACTGGAAATGCTATTGGATGAATTGAATGAAGAAAAGAGTAAGTTAAGCGTAAAAGGCACTTACGGCATTAACCTGATCGTACAAAAGACCAATCCTTTGTACGAAAAACATTTGAAGATCTGTGTTGAGAAAAAAGTACCATTCTATATTACATCCTTAGGAAATCCAAAACAAGTGATCGAGCAGGCACACAGTTATGGCGGAAAAGTGTTTTGTGATGTGACCAATATCGAGCATGCACAAAAGTGCTACGACCTGGGCTGCGATGGTTTCATCGCTGTTGGTCAGGGAGCTGGCGGACATGCCGGTCCCAATACTTTACAAGTTTTGATCTCTTCCCTACACCATCACTTCCCGGATAAAATGGTGATCGCAGCGGGAGGCATTGCCAATGGAGAAGGCATTTTATCGATGCTGGCTTTAGGAGCAGCAGGTGTATCTATGGGAACACGTTTTATTGCTACACAGGAAGCAGGTGTGAGTGATGCCTATAAAAAAGCCATTGTTGATTCAAAGATGAATGATATTGTCCTTACCGAAAAGATCTCAGGAACACCGTGTACCATTATCAATACCCCATTTGCGAAGAAGATCGGTTATAAGCAAAATTGGTTCGAGCGCATGTTATCCAACAATTCTACCACTAAAAAGTACTTTAAGATGTGGGTGCAGTTGAGTGGAATGAAAAAGCTGGAACAGTCTGTAAAGCCTGGTAATTACCAAACCCTTTGGTGTGCCGGACAAAGTGTAGAGTTGATCGGAGATATTAAATCCGTAAAAGAAATCATTGACCGTTTAAAAACAGAAACAACAAAAGCTTTTGAAAATTTGAAGTCGGTTGTTGCGTGATGGTGAGTCCCCAATAAAGAAATTTTCGAAGCAGCGGGCGGCAATGAAAGTATGCGATGCCGACAAGCGGTGAACACTTTTTTATCAGAAAATCAAAGAATTTGCTTTAGTCACATTCGTAGATTTTCGAGAAAAAAGTGAGAGGCGGGAAGCGATCATACTTTCTTGAACTTTTGTTTCTTTTGTTTCAAGACAAAAGAAAGATATAATAAAACTCTCTTTGCTTTTTCCTTGATGAAAAAGCAAGAAAAAATCAAGAGCTCTATCCCTTTTTTCTAAAATTTTATTAGCCTTCCTGCCGATCCTATAAACTCATCCCGATTGAAAAAATCGGGATTCAAACAGTATAGGATCTTGCTAAATCCAGCGCTTAGGAAGTCAAATGAATTTATTACGAAAAAAAGGATAAGGCTCAGGACATACTAATAAGCTAGTCATTTAAAGAATTTTCATTTCGAAGCTGCGGGTCAGCACAAAAACATTTGAAGCCTCCTCTTTAACTATTTTTACATCAATCATTCAAAAAAAATGCTATCTTTGGGCTTTGATGAACTTTAGCAATCCAGCATTCCTATTCGCGCTATCGGCAATTGCCATTCCCATCATCATTCATCTTTTTAACTTCCGGAAATTCAAGACCATTTACTTTAGTAATATCCGGTTTTTAAAAGAAGTAAAGCAAGAAACACAAGCCAAATCCAAACTAAAACACCTCTTAGTTTTAGCAGCCCGCATTTTAGCCATTACCTTTTTAGTATTTGCTTTTGCACAACCTTACATCCCGGCCAAAAATAAAAAAGCCAGTGTAGGCGAAAAAGCCATCAGCATCTTTATTGATAATTCCTTCAGTATGGATGCCATCAATAAGAATGGAACATTGCTGGATGATGCCAAACGAAGAGCAAAAGAGATCGTTGATGCCTATAAACCCAGCGACAGATTTCAATTGCTGACCAACGACTTTGAAGGCAAACACCAGCGACTGGTCAATAAAGAAGAATTCATGGAATGGCTGGATGAAGTGAAGATAAGTCCTGCCACCCGCAGCATCAAAGAGATCAGCTCCAGAGCCTTTGATGTATTACAACAAAGTGGTATTAAGAATAAGAGTTTGTTTGTACTCTCCGACTTTCAAAAGAGCGTTACTCAGCTTGAAGAAATAAAGAACGATACCTCCATTGTGGTAAATATGATCCCGCTCGTAGCCAATACCAAAAGCAATGTTTACATTGATACTTGCTGGTTTGAAACACCTGTGCGCCAACTTGATCAGGTGGAAAAACTGCATGTGCGCATTAAGAATGTTTCGGATAAAGTTTTGGAAAACAATTCGATCAAACTTTTCATCAATAATCAGCAAAAAACTCCTGCCAGCTTTAATGTAGAGGAGAATAGCCAAACAGAAGTGGTATTGAGTTTTGCCTCCAAAGATGCAGGCATTCAGCATTGTCGTGTTGAATTAAATGACTATCCCGTAACTTTCGATGATAAATTCTATTTCAGCTTTGAAGTAGCGAAGAATATCCCTGTATTATCCATCAACTCCAAAGAACCGGGCATTGAGAACAAATATGTTCAAACCTTATTTGGCAATGACTCCTTATTCCTGTTCAGCTCCATGTCGGAGGCGCAGATCGATTACAGCAGTTTGAGTGCGAACAAATTGATCGTGCTAAACGAATTAAAAAGCATTTCAAGCGGATTGTCGCAAGAGCTAAAACGTTTTGTGGAGAATGGAGGAAGCGTACTTGTTTTCCCGGGGAAGGAGATCGACCTGAACAGTTATAAAGAATTCAGTGCCGGCATGCAGCTGGGATATTACGATAAGCTCGATACAGCCAATACCAAGGTGGATAAGATCGACCTGCAGCATGAGATCTATAAGGATGTGTTCGACAAAAAAACATTCAGCGCTACCAACCTAGATCTGCCAAAGGTGTTTGAATATTATCCGCTTTCGAAAACAACCCGCAGCACCGAAGAAAATTTGTTGCGCTTACAAAATGGCAATGCTTTCTTATCGAAGTACAGTTTTGGAAAAGGAAAAGTGTATCTATCGGCAGTTGGCAGCAGCAACATGTTCAGCAACTTTGCCAAACATGCTTTGTTTGTTCCTACTTTATATAAGATCGCGATCTACAGTCAAAGTAATCCTCCACTCTTTTATACCATTGGGAATGATGAAGTGATAGAGAGCAAAAATGTTCTGAGCGGAGAAAATGCTTTTCACTTAAAAAATGTAGAGAACAGTTTTGATGTGATACCGGAGCATAAGAATGTCGATACCCGCGTACTTATCTATACACATGATCAGATCACAACAGCCGGAAATTATCAGTTGCTGGCAGGACAGGAAGTGCTGCTGGGTACAGGATTTAATTTCAACAGAAAAGAATCCGATCTGAGCTGTTATTCCTTTGAAGAATTAAGCGAACAGACCGGCAAGAGCAATTTACCGAATTTTAATGTGATGGAGGCTTCACAAAAAAGTTTGACAGCCTCTTTAACCGAATTCGATCAAGGCACCAAACTATGGAAACTTTGCATTATTTTAGCACTCGTATTTTTAGCCGCTGAAGTGATGTTGTTACGTTTTATGAAATAACAAAATTGAACTATGAATATCTTAATCAAACAAGCAAGGATCATTGACTCACAATCGCCTTTCAATGGCAAAGTGATGGATGTATTAATAGAAGGTGGTATTATCCGCTCTATAAAATCAAAGATCCCTAATGATAAGAATATCAAAACCATTGAGCAGGAAGGATTGTGCATCTCAACCGGATGGGTGGACATGCAAGTGAACTTTTGTGATCCGGGTTTTGAACACAAAGAAGACCTGGAAACAGGTGTAAAAGCAGCTATGGCAGGTGGATTTACAGGTGTAGCGGTGGTGTCTTCTACCAACCCTCCTATTCATACCAAGGCACAAGTTCAATACATCAAAAAGAATACGATCGACAGTATGGTGGATGTGTATCCTATAGGAACCATCTCACACAACCAGGAAGGCAAAGAATTGGCGGAAATGTATGATATGCAACAAGCAGGAGCCGTGGCTTTCTCTGACGATAAAAAGAGCATTGCACACTCAGGACTGTTGATGCGCGCCCTACTCTACTCCAAGAATTTCAATGCGCTAGTGATGACCCACTGCGATGATAAAAGTTTATCCGATGGCGGACAAATGAATGAAGGTATTACTTCCACCAAATTAGGATTAAAAGGAATTCCGGCTTTAGCTGAAGAGTTGATGATCGCCCGCAACATTTATTTAGCGGAATATTGCGATGCACCTATTCATATTATGAATGTATCTACCCAACGTTCGGTAGAACTTATCAAACAAGCCAAAGCGAAGAAGTTAAAAGTAACAGCTTCGGTGAATGCTTATAACCTGGTGTTGGATGATACCGCACTGATGGGCTTCGACAGTCATTACAAAGTGAATCCACCATTAAGAACAAAAGCAGATACAGAAGCATTGAAAAAAGCGGTGGCCGATGGCATTATCGACTGCATCACTTCGGATCACCGTCCGCAAGATATAGAATCAAAAGACGTAGAATTTGACCATGCCTCCAACGGAATGATCGGTCTGGAATCCTTATTCGGACTGCTCAACAGTAATTTAGGCAAACAAAAGATCGAAGATATGATCGAGGCCCTTACAGCAGGTCCACGCAAGGTTTTAAAGCTAAAAGAATGCAGTATTGCTGAAGGACAGGAAGCCAACATCACGCTGTTCAATCCGGGTGTAGCATGGACATTCGACAAAAAACACATTCAGTCGAAGTCGGCCAACACTCCTTTTATAGGAACAAAGTTCATCGGAAAAGTGGTAGGCATCATTAATAAAAACAAGATCAGCTTGAATAAATAAGGTGAAATCAGGACGATTCTTTTGAGAATTGAGTTTTTTTTGTAGTTTAGCCCTTGAAAATTGAATATTAACCATTAACGATAAAACCAAACACCATGTTATTAAACAAAAAATCATTGGTACTTAAAGGTACAATGCTTATTGCTACAAGTATGCTATTTGTGGCTTGTGGTAGCGATACACCAAAAGAAGAATTAACAGAAGAAGTAGCTGTTGACTCCACAGCAGTGGTGGAAGAAGAAACAGAAACCACTTCTTACTCACTTCCTTCTCCTTTACAAATTGCATCAATTTTCAAAAAATCAGGCTTAAAATACAAAGATGGTGTTACCAGCTCACAAAAAGATGTAGCGAAATACACTACGAACTTAAATAAAGCGTTGAATTTAGGTGTTTACAGTGCCGACCTTTCTTACTCGGTATTGAACAAACAAAATCAGGAAGCCATGAACTATATGAAACTATGCCGTCAGCTAGCTGATAACTTAGGTATGGGTTCTGTGTTCGATCAAGGAAATCTATCTGCACGTTTTGAGAAAAACTTAGGCAATGAAGATTCATTAGCATACATCATTGCTGAATTGCAAATGGTAACCGATATGTATTTAGATGAGAACAATCAACAACAAATAACTTCTATTGTATTTGCTGGAGCTTGGGTAGAGAGTCTTTACATTGGTTCTAAAGTTTTTGAAAAATCAAAAAGCAAAGACTTGAACAGTAAATTAGCGGAACAAATGACGATCTTGGAGAGTATTGTGAATGCATTAAAAGCAGAAGAGAAAAAAGATGCAAACATCACCGGATTGATCGCAGATATGGAATCAGTTAAAACGATCTATGATGCTTTAGAGTCAGTTAAAAAATTCCAAGAATCGACAGATGAAAATGCTGAAGTGACATTAAGCGATGAAGAAGTAGCTCAATTGACTAAGAAAATTGAAGAAGTACGTACCAAATTCATCAATGGTTAATAGTATCCATCTTAATTAATAGATCAAGAAATTATGAAAAAGATATATTTAATAGGACTTGTAGGATTAGCCGTAGTATTTGGCTTCACTACTATTCAAACCGCAGACAACTGCGATAAAAAAGGAATGACAGCTGCTTGTAAAAAGAAGTTGGAACCATTCAAATACGACAGTCAGAAATTCACAAAGATCAACTTCACTAAAAAAGCACAACAGCTGGAAGTGGAAGTTCCTATCTTTATTGGAGAGAAATACAGAATTGTATTCAACACGTCAGGATTACCAAAACCGGTAAATATTAGTGTTTACACTAAAGATAAAGAAGCAAAAAAACGTGAAGCGATCTACACGAATAAAGAAGTAAAAGCAGGAGAAACAGTATTGGTGTTTGATGCTCCCCGTGCCCGGAAAATGTACATCGATTATGATGTACCTGCTGACAGTACTGCTAGCCCAACATCAAAAGTATCGGGCTGTGTAGCATTCATGGTAGGATACAAATAATTATGTAACTAAACCGTTTTATTTTCGTATAACGAGCAAAAACGGTTTTATGAAAATTAAAAATCTTACTTCTATCATATTAATGGTTAGTACATTCGTTTGTGCTAACCATTTTTCTTTTGCACAAAATTGCAAAGCAAAGGATATTGTCAAAAAATCAAAGGACAATATCGCAAAGCCGTATAAGTACGATAGCTATGCCATCAGCGAGTTTACCTTCACGGATAAACCACAAAAAGTAGAAGTACAATTCACTGCTTTTCAGGGACAAAAATACAAATTGGTGTTCTGTTCATCCGGTTTTGAAGAAGCCGTTACTTTAAACATTTATGATAAAAGTAATCGAGTGAAAAAGGGACGTAAAAAGATCTACGATAACAATCAAGGAATCGACAATAATTTCTGGTCGTTCGAACCTCCTAAATCAGGCAATTACTTTATTGAATACGAATTACCGGCAAGCACTACCGGCAAAGAAAAAAAAGGCTGTGTTGTGATGCTGATCGGATTTATCGACAAAGGCGATAAAGACGAATAAAACCTGAAAGAAAAACATATCTTTGCCTAAATCATTTTTAGATATGTTTAAAGTATTCCTGACGCTGGTTATTACATTTTTTCTTTCTCTCCCCCATTCTTTGGTGGCGCAATGCAAGATCGCTGAGATCGTAAAGAACACCAAAACAAAGATCGAAAAACCCTATATTTTTGATGGTTTTACAACCACCAACCTATCTTTTACACAACAAAAACGCAATGCTCGTTCCGAATTTATGGCTTTCAAAGGCCAGAAATACCGACTGCATTTTTGCAGTTCGGAGTTTGAAGAAACCGTAAAAGTGGTGATCAAACAGGAGCAAAAAAATGGCACATTGGTAGAAGTCTTTACCGGTTCCGTATCTGCCGCCAACACGTATTTCTCCTTCGATATCGAAAAACCGGGCACCTACTTCATCGACTTTGAAGTGCCTGAACGTACCCTGGAAGTGGATCACAAAGAATGTGTGATCATGCTCAACAGCTACAAGACAAAATAAGCTTTTCTCCCACTTTGTAAACTGGCAGAATAAAACTATATTTGCAGCCTTAAAAACCTGCGCCCGTTTGTTTGGGCGTTTGGAAAAAGAAAACACTATGATAAAAATTACCCTACCTGATGGTTCCGTAAGAGAATATGCAAAAGGAACCACTGCACTTCAAATTGCTCAGTCAATTTCAGAAGGATTAGCACGAAATGTATTATCGGCAAAAGTAAATGGAGAAGTTTGGGATGCTACACGCCCCATCCACACCGATGCTTCACTGGTATTATTAACGATCAATGATACGGAAGGAAAATCCACTTTATGGCATTCCTCTGCACACTTGATGGCGGAAGCCATTGAGGCGATCTATCCGGGAACGAAATTCGGGATCGGTCCACCCATCGAAAATGGTTTTTATTACGATATCGACTTAGGTGGAAAATCGTTGACACACGAAGATTTCAAAAAGATAGAAGATAAAATGTTGGATCTGGCGCGCCAGAACAATGCCTATATCCGTAAAGAAGTTTCTAAAGCTGATGCTATCTCCTATTTCAAAGAAAAAGGCGATGAGTACAAGCTCGACCTTTTAGAAAATCTGGAAGATGGAAACATCACCTTCTATGAACAAGGTCAGTTTACCGACCTTTGTCGCGGACCACACATTCCAAACACCGGCTTTATCAAAGCGGTGAAGTTGATGAATGTAGCAGGAGCGTATTGGAAAGGCGATGAAAAAAATAAAATGCTGACACGCGTGTATGCGATCACATTTACCAAACAAAAAGATCTGACCGACTATCTAGCTTTATTGGAAGAAGCCAAAAAACGCGATCACCGTAAGTTGGGGAAAGAGTTGGAATTATTTGCATTCTCTGAAAATGTGGGGATGGGATTACCATTGTGGTTGCCTAAAGGCGCTATGTTG
The DNA here is from genome assembly GCA_017303895.1 of Bacteroidota bacterium. Classification (GTDB taxonomy): domain Bacteria; phylum Bacteroidota; class Bacteroidia; order 2-12-FULL-35-15; family 2-12-FULL-35-15; genus 2-12-FULL-35-15. The sequence continues at coordinate 65,312 of JAFLBF010000011.1, forward strand.
CGCGAGCGTTTGGTTCAATTCTTACAAAAAGCACAGATCAAAGCCGGCTATTTACCAGTTGTAACACCGCATATTGGGAACAAACGTTTGTACCAAACATCCGGACACTACGAAAAGTATGGTAAAGACTCCTTCCAGCCGATCTTAACACCGCATGAAGGAGAAGAATTCTTCTTAAAACCAATGAACTGTCCGCATCACTGCGAGATCTATAAAACTGCACCACGCTCTTATAAGGACCTACCGATCCGTTTTGCTGAGTTTGGAACGGTTTACCGCTACGAAATGGCAGGTGAATTACACGGTTTAACCCGTGTACGTGGATTTACTCAGGATGATGCCCATTTATTCTGTCGTCCCGACCAGGTAAAAGATGAGTTCTGCAAGGTGATCGACCTGGTGCTATATGTGTTTAAAGCATTGGATTTCAACGACTTTACTGCACAAATCTCATTGCGTGATCCGGAAAATAAGACCAAATACATTGGTAGCGATGAAAATTGGGCTTTGGCCGAGCAGGCGATCATTGAATCGGCAGCAGAAAAAGGCTTAAAAACAGTTGTAGAGCTGGGAGAAGCTGCGTTTTACGGTCCGAAACTCGATTTCATGGTAAAAGATGCGATCGGTAGAAAATGGCAATTAGGAACCATTCAGGTGGATTATAACCTGCCTGAGCGTTTTGAGCTGGAATATACCGGTAGCGATAACCAAAAGCACCGTCCGGTAATGATCCACCGTGCTCCATTCGGCTCTTTAGAACGATTTGTGGCGGTTTTAATCGAACATTGTGCCGGAAAATTCCCTTTATGGCTTACACCTGAGCAGATTGCGATCCTGCCGATCAGTGAAAAATATAACGATTACGCAAAAAAAGTTTTAGAATTACTAAAAAATTACGATATTCGCGGGCTCGTTGACGACCGGAATGAGAAGATCGGTAAAAAAATACGTGACACTGAATTACAAAAAGTGCCGTATATGCTGATTGTAGGGGAAAAGGAAGAGGCAGAAAATGTAGTTGCGGTTCGCAAACAAGGTGAAGGTGACCTGGGAAGCTTCTCGATTGAGGACTTTGCAAAGATCATCAACACTGAAATAGAAAACAGATTAAGTAAATTTTAAATAAAGTATAAATAAATTTTTAGGAGGAACTAGCTATAGCAGCGCCATTTAACAATAACAACAATCCGGCAAATAAATTCAATAAGCCGGCAGCACCTGCAGGACCTCGCCCTGACAACAGATTTGGTAGAGGTGGCAGAAGAGTAAAAGAAGAGCTTCACAACATCAATGAGAAGATCAGAGCTCGTGAAGTACGTGTGGTAGGTGAAGGTATTGAACCGGGTGTATATCCAATTGCAAAAGCATTGGACATTGCACGTGAAGCAGGATTAGATCTTGTAGAGATCTCTCCAAATGCTGAACCGCCTGTTTGTAAGGTTATCGACTATAAAAAGTTTTTATACGATCAAAAGAAGAAACAAAAAGAATTAAAAGCGAAGGCTCAAAAAACGGTGATCAAAGAGATCCGTTTCGGTCCGCAAACAGATGATCACGATTTTAACTTCAAGAAAAATCACGCGATCAAATTTTTGCAAGATGGCTGTAAAGTAAAAGCATTCGTATTTTTTAAAGGCCGTTCGATCGTGTTTAAAGAGCAAGGAGAAATTTTATTACTTCGCTTTGCAAATGAGTTGGAAGAATATGGTAAAGCAGAACAATTGCCATTATTAGAAGGGAAAAAGATGATCATGGTGATCGGACCAAAGAAAAAGTAAAAATTAAATTAACCATTATATAATTCAGCAAGATGCCAAAAATGAAAACAAATTCCAGTGCAAAGAAGAGATTCTCTTTAACTGGAACAGGTAAAGTAAAAAGAAAACATGCTTTCAAAAGTCATATCTTGACTAAAAAAACAACTAAATCAAAACGTGCTTTAACAAAAGCAGGATTAGTTGACAGCACAGATATGCCAAGAGTAAAAGCAATGTTGACGATCGGAAAATAATCCGTTCAACAAACGAAAAATTACAGTTCATACAAATAAATATTAACCAGATAATCAGTTCAACAAGCGTCTGCCGACTGTCAGAACACTGCTTATCAAAACTAAAAAAAACAAGAAATGCCTAGATCGGTTAACTCGGTGGCTTCAAGAGCCAGAAGAAAAAAAGTCCTAAAACAAACAAGAGGTTATTGGGGCGCTCGCAAAAACGTTCTTACTATTGCTAAAAACGTTTTAGAAAAAGGTTTAACGTATGCATACCGCGACAGAAAACAGAAAAAACGTAATTTCCGTGCTATCTGGATCCAACGTATCAATGCAGGTGTTCGTCCTTACGGTTTATCTTACTCTCAATTCATGGGTAAAGTACACGCTAAAAATGTAAACTTGAACCGTAAAGTTCTTGCTGATTTAGCGATGAATCACCCGGAAGCGTTCAAAGCGATCGTTGAGTCGGTAAAATAGAATTGAACAACATTCTACTATAAAAAGGTTTCACACATGTGAAACCTTTTTTATTTACATTTGGATCATGAGCAAACGATACACTTCCCTACTCTATTTGTGCTTTCTGTTGTTTGCTATTCTATTCATTTTCCTTTCAGCACATAGCCGCTTAGCAACCGATGATTATTATTTTATAGCCGATAGTCAAAAACACGGACTATTCGAACAAGTAGAGTTTCAATACATGCACTGGACCGGTCGTTATACCGCCACGCTGGCCATGAACGTGTTTTATAATCTTTGGGGACTGGATCAATTGCCCTACACCAGCCTCCCGCTTATTTCTATCCTCCTGCTATTCCTTGGAGCTTTTTTGCTGACAGAAAAGTTATCTCTTCAATTCTCCCTACAACTTGAATTAAAAGAACGCTTCATCCTTTCATGCAGTTTTGTTATAATGCTATTCTTTTTGAGCTACGACATAGGAGAATCGTGGTTTTGGTATTGTGGCTATAGCTCCTATTTATGGAGTATCATTGCATTGCTTTGGGGCACATACTTTTTAATGCACAAACAAAAGCAAGTAATAACAGGCATCTTAGCCGCATTCTGCTTTATTTACATTGGAGCCGCTTCCGAACTATATGCTGCAATTATTGGTTTTATCTACACGCTCATTGTCATCAAGATCATGAGATCCGGTAACACCAATCTTTCACTGCAACACAAATGGAAAATATACAGCACCTATATCTTCTTGGGGATCGCATTTTTGATCATGTTGCTTGCTCCCGGCAATTATTTAAGGGATCAATTATTTCCGGAGCATTCTTTTCCCGAATCACTTATGATCACAGCCCGCTCATTGATCAAATTGTTTTTAGTGTACCTGCCCTCCAAGTTGCCTTATTTATTGGCATTGGGAGTCCCGCTGCTACTGGTAGGAATGAAAATTGGCAAACAAAAAACAGTAAAAGGTTCTTTCCGTTCATCGGCTAAAAAAATAAGCATCTTCACTGCGATCATCCTCCTGTTATTTTTCTGGCTAACCGCCTTTATTATGATGGAAACCGGTCCGGCCCGCGTACTCTTTTTTGCTTCCTTCATCATCAGCATCTATACAGGTTCTCTTTTCTTCCTGCTTGGATATTATCAGGCATTGCAACCTAAATTGCTGGCAATTCTAAAAATAGCATCCCTGTTGCTACTCTTCAGCATCATGTTGACACATCTGTATCAAGAAAGTAAAACAGCGAGCAACTATACTTATAAGAATGATGAACGCATTGCCTTGATAAGATCATTTAATCAAAAAATACAGAAAGATACCATCATTTGCCTGCCTTTACTTCCACCGAGTGGCATGTTGTATTCAGCCGAGATCAGCAATGATACCAGTCATTTCACCAACAAAGAACTAAAGATGGGATACGACCTGAAATTTCATGTGGTAGTTAATCGATAAAAACTTATTTTTACAGAGAAATAACATCCATCTATGACAAAAATATTAGTCGCTACAGAAAAACCTTTCGCAAAAATTGCGATCGAAGGAATAAAAAAAACAATTACTGAAGCAGGTTATGACATTGCTTTATTAGAAAATTATACCGACCCGAAAGACTTATTGCAAGCTGTCGCTGATGCAGATGCTTTGATCATACGAAGCGACAAAGCAACGAAAGAAGTGATCGAAGCTGGAAGGAACTTAAAACTGATCGTTCGTGCCGGTGCCGGTTACGATAATATTGATCTGGCTGCAGCCACAGCAAAAGGTATTGTAGCAATGAATACTCCCGGACAAAATTCAAATGCAGTTGCCGAGTTAACATTCGGGATGCTGATATTCATGGCCAGAGGTAATTTCAAAGGAGGATCAGGAACCGAATTAAAAGGAAAAAAAATTGGGATCCATGCCTATGGAAACGTGGGTAAAAATGTTGCACGCATTGCAAAGGGCTTCGATATGGATGTATATGCCTTCGATCCTTTCGTTCCAAGAGAAGTGATCGAAAAAGATGGGATCAAAGGGGTTGACTCTGTAGAAGAACTGTACAGCACCTGCCATTATATTTCTTTAAATATTCCGGCAACAGAAAAAACAAAGAATTCGATCAACCTGGAATTGCTTTCTAAAATGCCTACAGGTGCTACTGTTATCAACACTGCCCGCAAGGAAGTGATCAATGAAGCAGAGTTAAAACAAGTATTTGTGAATCGTCCCGACTTCAAATACATTTCCGATATCATGCCTGATTGTCACCAGGATCTTTTACAATTTGAGAACAGATATTACTGCACACCCAAAAAACAAGGAGCAGAAACGTCTGAAGCGAATATCAATGCCGGATTAGCTGCCGCTAACCAAATTGTAAAATTCTTCAAGGACGGAGATAAAACATTTCAAGTTAACAAATAAGAATGGCTACTATTATTCCATTTAAAGCGATCCGTCCTGCAAAGGATAAAGTACATTTGGTCGCATCCCGCTCTGTTGACGGATACAACAAAACCGAATTGCATGATAAATTGCATGGCAATCCTTATACTTTTTTGCATGTGATCAGTCCGGATTTTAATGATGGAAAGAAAACCAAACCCGGCTCCCCTGCCCGCTTGCAAAAGGTAAAAGCACAATACCTCAAGTTTATTGAAGAAGAAGTTTTTGTTAATGATACTCAACCCGGATACTATGTTTATCAGCAATTCAAAGATGGGAATGTTTATACCGGCATCATTGGCTGTAGCAGTATCGATGATTATTTCAATGGAGTGATCAAGATCCATGAACAAACACTTACGGAGCGTGAAGAAAAATTAAAAGAATATTTAGAGGTATGTGATTTTAATGCTGAGCCTGTTCTTTTTAGCTATCCTAACGATAAAACGATCGATCAGATCACTGCAGATACGATCAAAACAGAACCGGTATATGATTTTACAACTACCGATAGAGTTCGACATAAGCTGTGGATCCTGAATAAGAAAGAGACCGTAGCGACCATACAAGAACGTTTTTCGAAGATCCCAGCCGTGTATATTGCGGATGGACATCATCGCTCGGCTTCCTCGGCTTTATTAGGAAAATCGAGAAGAGAAAAGAATCCAAACTACACAGGTAAGGAGCCTTACAACTTTTATTTAGGAGTGTTCTTCCCGGAAACACAATTAAAGATCTTTGATTTTAACCGTGTGGTGAAGGATCTGAATGGAATGAATTCCGATGCTTTCTTAAAACGTTTAAAAGAAAAATTTGATATTAAACTGATCGGTGAACAGGAATACAAACCAAACAAAAAACACAATTTCAGCATGTATCTCGATGGCAACTGGTATTCACTGGATGCAAAAAAAGAGATCATTCACAATGAAGAACCGGTTGGCAGTCTGGATGCCACCATCCTTACCGACCATATTCTTTCTCCTATTCTGAATATCCATGATCTGAAAACCGATAAACGCATTGGCTTTGTTTCCGGCATCAAGGGAATGAAAGAATTAAAGAATCAGGTGGATAAATGGAACTTTACTGTTGCATTTGGTCTATTTCCGGTGGAAATGGAACAATTGAAACACATTGCCGATACCAACAGCATCATGCCACCAAAGACCACCTGGGTAGAACCAAAAATGAGAAGTGGCTTGGTGATCTATAGCTTATCCGAATAATGTCGATCGCAGAGAATTTACATCATATCAAATCGGCCTTGCCAACGCATGTGACGCTTATTGCCGTTACCAAAACACATCCTGTAGATAAACTTATGGAAGTGTACACTGCCGGACATAAGATCTTTGGGGAGAATAAAGTACAGGAAATGTGCGAAAAAGCTGAGCTATTACCAAAAGATATTGAATGGCATCTGATCGGTCATTTGCAAAGCAATAAAGTGAAATACATTGCTCCTTTTGTAGCGATGATCCATTCGGTTGACAGTCTTAAACTCCTGCAAGAGATCAACAAACAAGCACAAAAGAATAACCGTGTGATTCCTTGTTTGCTTCAGATCTATATAGCAAAAGAAGATACCAAATTCGGATTATCGTTTGAAGAGGCGAAAGAGCTGATCGCTTCCGAAGCATTTCAACAACTTCAAAACATTAAGATCCTTGGTTTGATGGGAATGGCAAGTAATACGGATGATCAAACTGTTATAAAAAATGAATTCCGTTCCTTAAAGACCTTTTTTAATGAGCAGCAAAAAAATCATTCAGCCAATTTTGAGCCTTCCATTTTGAGCATGGGCATGAGTTCGGATTATGCATTAGCTATTGAATGTGGCTCCACGATGATCCGTGTAGGCAGTTCGATCTTCGGACAACGGAATTATCTATAAGCCGGACCGGCTATCCATCCCACAATAGACATTCTATTTCCTTTTGTAACCGGTAACACTCTATGCAATGCAAATGAGGGAAATATAATAGCTGTGCCCTTTTCTTTAGGTGCAGTTACAATATTCTGGTTGATCATAAATTGCAACTCTCCTCCTTCATATTCATCCGCATCCGACAATTGAACACTGATACTCAACTTTCTATTCGAGATATCCCCTGCTCCGAAATCCATGTGCCATTCAAAAAAATCATTGTCGCTATAATTCGCCAATTGTAATTCGGTTTGAAAACCTAAAATATCAAACTTATAACGGTTGGTATTCGCCTGGATGGAAGCCATTCCTAAACGATCGTATATCCAGTCATTCTCACCGGACTTGATGAACATGATCTTGGATTTACGCAATTCATCACGCGACATTTCGTTTCCAGCCAAATTCACGGAAGCCTGTTTGAAATTCTCTTCACTCCAAAGTGAACGGATCGCGCTTACTTCCTGTTCATTGAACAGACCTTTATACCAAACATAATCTGCAAATTCATAATTATACTCCCGATGGCGCTTGATCGGAGGTAATGTGCGAAAGGATTTTACTACCGGCATACACTAAATGATTGATGATTAAAGATACAAAAAAAGGAATCCGAAGATTCCTTTTCAATGTATATGTTTGAGTATTATACTCTTCCTACTTGCTTCAAATGAACTACATGAGAGCGAACAGCTGCCATAACAGTTGGGAATTCCATGTAATTAACACCAAACTGCTCACAGGTTTCTTTTACCAATTGATGGATCTTCGGATAGTGGATATGACTGATACGAGGGAACAAATGGTGCTCCACCTGGAAGTTCAATCCACCGGTAAACCAGGATACGATCTTACTCTTCGTTGCAAAATCGGCTGTTGTTTGAATTTGGTGTACAGCCCACTCAGTATCTACTTTATGATTTGTAGATGTTGGAGTTTCAAATGCTGCATCCTGAACAACGTGTGCTAATTGGAATACCACCGCAATCACAAATCCACAAACGAATGATACCACTAAATATCCAATAAGAGTTGGCAACCAACCTGTCATAAATATTGGTAACACAATAAAGGCACCGATGTATAGAATTTTACTTACCCAAAAAATGACATGTTCTTTCACATCCATTTTACGGAAAGGTGTCTCACCGATCTTACCGGTAAAGTATTTTCTGAAATCTTGAACGAATATCCATAATAGGTAAGTTAAACCATACAAGCCTATCCAATAGATATGTTGAAAGCGGTGATACCAGTATTTCTTTTGGTCGCTGTGAACACGGATCCAAGGTTTGATATCGATATCATCATCCATCCCTTCAATATTCGTGAACGAGTGATGGTTAACATTGTGCTTGTATTTCCATAAATACACACTTCCACCCATGGCATTCAAGGAATAACCCATCAGGTCGTTTACCCATTCTTTGGTAGAGAAGCTACCATGAGCACCATCGTGCATGGTATTAAATCCTATTCCGGCAAGGGTTAGTCCCAATAAAGCACAAAGTACAAGGGAAATCCAAACATTCGGGGTAAAGAAAACTAAAATGGTGTATAAAGAGATGGCAGTTAAAGAAAGAATGATCGTTTTCAGATACAATTTAAAGTTCCCTGTCTCTTTGATGTCGTTTGATTTGAAATAGTTATCTACTTTTTCTTTTAGTGCATTAAAAAAAACACTGTTTTTGTTGTTAAAGCTTACTCGTTGCATTCAATTAATTTTGATTATGCACGAAGGTAATCATTAAAAGGCGTTTTTCAGTGTTAAATTTTCAAAAAACACCTGTTAAAAACTATTTACTTTTAGCTTTCAGTGACCATGTAAAAATGAACTCAGCTACTGTATCTCCCGCTTCATCTGTACCCACAGAGCGCAGGTCGGTTGTTATTCCTTCTCCTGTTTGTTTGGTTTGGGCAATTATGGAAGCAATATGATTTCCGTCATTGCAGGTAAACGTGATCTTGCCTGTCGCTTTTTTTGTATACACAGCCGAATTTTTGACAATAAGCATAGAGATCGCAGGCTGTGATTCATAGGTATGATTCATGACCAGTAAACCGGTGCTCATTTCGGCTGCCATCGACTGACAGGCAAAATACATGGAGCGAAAAGGATTCTGTGTTAACCAGCGGTATTTGATCGTAACAACAGCAGTATTATCCGTAAGAGAACGGGTGCGGACACCTGCAATAAAAGCCATGGGCAATTTGCTCAGAAGAAATGTTCTGAATAGAAACGAATTATTGACCAGCTTTTTAAATTTTGTAGAGCTCATATTACAATGGGAATGTGATACCGGCAATCCGGCTTGCTTCTGAAAATGCAGCTTCATCGATCCCTGATTGGATCTTATGCTTATTCAAATAAGCCAACACATTCTCAGTAGGCATATTCCCTGTTAGTTTATCGGTAGCCATCGGACAACCACCATATCCTTTTATGGCGCTATCAAATCTACGGCATCCACTGGTATACGCTGCATGTACTTTTTCTTCCCAGGTATCAGGAGTGGTATGCAAATGTGCACCTATTTCTACTCCCGGAAATTCAGGGATCAGTTTAGAGAATAAATAAGAAATATTCTGTGGGTTAGACACCCCGATCGTATCACTCAAAGCGATGATCTTCACTCCCATTTGCGCCAGTCGTTTGGTCCATGCCACCGCCACATCACTGCTCCACTCATCGCCATAGGGATTTCCAAAAGCCATGGAAATATAAACAACTAATTCTTTTTTATTTCTAACACAAAGATCCTGTATCTCTTCAACACGGGTTAAAGATTCTGCAATGGATGAATTGGTATTTCGCTGTTGGAATGTTTCTGAAATAGAAAATGGAAATCCAAGATAACTGATCTCTTCAAACTCTACAGCATCCTGCGCACCACGAGTATTGGCAATAATGGCCAATAACTTGGAGCGGGTATTGCTCAGATCCAGTTGATCCAATACCTGCGCTGTATCACGCATTTGAGGGATTGCTTTTGGAGAGACAAAACTTCCAAAATCAACCGTATCAAAACCACATTTTAAAATAGAATTGATGTAGGCTATTTTTTTTTCTGTATCAATAAAATCGTGTATGCCTTGCATGGCATCACGTGGGCATTCTACAAGTTTGATGTTAGGTGCCGGATGTTGGATGTTCGTTGACATATATCTTTAAACTTTTTATAATAAAGAAAAATAATTCTACTTAATTGACTTTAATAAGGCTTGTAACTTAGCAAATGTCACGACATCCTTAAGATTTCTTTGTTAATTCTTTTTACAATTCCCGGTCCTTCATAAATAAATCCGGTGTAGATCTGTACAAGACTCGCTCCTGCTTTTAATTTTTCTATTGCATCGGCACCTGTATGAATACCTCCTACAGCAATGATGGGGAATGCTCCTTTTGATCGATCTGCTAAATACTTCACCACCTCTGTTGATCTTTTTGTCAAAGGCTTTCCACTTAACCCTCCTGCTCCTATCGCATCAATGCGCTCTTTCGGTGTTTTTAATCCATCTCTTGAAATGGTCGTGTTGGTGGCAATCAATCCATCGATCTTTGTTTCATTCACGATGTCCACAATATCATCCAATTGCTCATTTGTTAGATCCGGAGCGATCTTTAAAAGAATAGGTTTCGGATGTTGCTTTTTTGCATTCAGCATTTTTACGTGCTTCAATAATGCTGTTAATGGCTCCTTATCTTGTAATGCTCTTAAATTAGGTGTATTGGGCGAACTTACATTCACCACAAAATAATCGACATAGTCGAACAAGGCCTCAAAACATTTTTCATAATCGCTGATGGCCTCTTCATTTGGAGTCACCTTGTTTTTACCAATATTACCTCCGATGATCAAGTTGGAACTTCTATTCTTTAAACGTTCAACAGCTTCAGCAACTCCACCATTATTGAATCCCATACGGTTGATCACGGCTTCATCTTCCGGTAAACGGAACATCCGGGGCTTTTCATTGCCCGGCTGTGCCTTTGGAGTAAGCGTTCCTATTTCAATGAATCCAAAGCCATAGTTCCCTAACTCTTCATACAACTTCGCATCCTTGTCAAATCCAGCAGCTAATCCAACAGGATTAGGGAATGTTAATCCGAATAATTTTCTTTCCAGACGTTTGTCATTAACAACGTAGCAGGCTCTGGTGATAGCCGACACACCGGGAATGGCAGAGAAAAATTTTATTGTTTTAAAAACTATATGATGGATCGTTTCGGGTTGAAACAAAAAAAAGATAGGCTTGATCAGTAACTTATACATACATTCAATTTTACGCTACAAATTTACAGTTTTAGAATGGGATTATTAAAAAAATCCCCCTTCCGGTTTGAAAGAGGGATCTGAAATTTATTTTGGAGGAGCCGGAGGAGCATTGCAGCCTTCGGCTAACTGTTTGGCATCATCCAATCCAAGTGCTGCGGCTTTTTTAAAGTCTTTACAGGCAGAACCATCTTTCGCATCTTGCGTTACCAGCCCTCTTTTATAATAGGCGTTTCCATCATCAGGTTTGATACGGATACATTCTGAATAATCGTACACTGCTGATCTGAATTTTTGCATCCCTTCACAAGAATAGGCACGCGCCATAAAGGCATCGTAATGATTCGGTTCCAAACGGATCACAAATGAAAAATCATTAAAGGCTAATACGAAGTTTTCGGAAGCATTATAGGCTAATCCTCGCAAGTATAACACTTGAACAGTATCATTCTTGATCTTCAAGGCTTTGTCATAATCACTGATCGCTTTTGCATATTTTTTCAATTGCACATTGCATTTTCCTCTTTTGATATACGCATCAAACGATTCCTTATTCAGCTGCACTGCAGAGGTATAGTCGGCTAAAGCTCCATTATAATCCTTTGCATCAAACTTGGCATCTCCTGCTGTTACAAATGCTTTTGCGATATCAGAACAAGCATTTTTATCAAACAATTCTTTTGCTTTCGCATTTCCTGCTGTGCCTGCTTTTTTAAGATCTAAACAACCTTTATCCTTTATTCCCTTCCCGATTAAAACAATGCCTCGCTGACAAAGTGCATCCGCATATTTTGGATCGATCGCGATCGCTTTTTCATAATCGGCTAATGCTTCTTCGTTCTTACTTAATCCTTCATAAGCCATTCCTCTGCCATAATAAGGTACCGCCAGATCATGATTATATACAAATCCATCAGGCATATCGGAAGTGGTACGCTGAAACTCATTGAGTGTACCATACTTCTTCATTTTATCCAAATAAGCTGTCACCACCTGGTCGTTTAATTTGATGGCATTGGAAAAATCCTGTTCAGCACCGGCATAATTACCGGCAGCAAGCTTGGAATTACCATTCTTGATCAGATCGGGTAAACTTTGAGCTGAAAGGGATAAAGAAGCAATTAAAAAAGCAAAAGAGAATAGTTTTTTCATAATGAGATCGTTCTGTTTTATTCTTTGAACAAATGTAATCAATAAATTGAGGGGATAAAACACCATTTAGATATTAACAATCAATGAAATATCACATAAAAATAGGTTTTGGGTTTGGAAACAGGCTTTTAAGCGACATAAGAAGAAAAACACTCTATCGGGAAAAAATAGTTCTTTGTCGAAAAAAAAATGTAATTTAGTTGAAACTTTTAGGAAACATTGCCGTATAGTTACCGGTTAAAAGAATAATATCAATTATACATACCTTATATGAGACAGCTAAAAATATCGAAACAGGTTACAAACAGGGAAACAGCTTCATTAGATAAGTACTTACAGGAGATCGGGAAAGTGGATTTGATCACGGCAGATGAAGAGGTGGAATTAGCCAGAAAGATCAGAGCAGGAGATCAATTAGCATTAGAAAAATTGACCAAAGCCAATTTGCGTTTCGTGGTTTCGGTTTCTAAACAATATCAAAATCAAGGACTTAGTTTACCCGATTTGATCAATGAAGGAAATTTAGGTTTGATCAAAGCAGCACAACGTTTTGATGAAACACGTGGTTTCAAATTCATCTCCTATGCCGTATGGTGGATCCGTCAGTCGATCCTTCAGGCTTTGGCTGAACAATCACGTATCGTTCGTTTACCATTAAATAAGATCGGTTCTATCAACAAGATCAATAAAACATTCTCAAAATTAGAACAGGAATTTGAGCGTGAGCCAAGTGCCGAAGAAATTGCTCAAATGCTGGACATTTCGGAGTCGGATGTAAAAGAATCCATGAAAAATACCGGTCGCCACGTATCCATGGATGCTCCTTTGGCAACAGGTGATGACAATGCAGGTAGCATGTACGATGTAATGGAAAGTGATGATAGTCCAAGTCCTGAAAATGGCTTATTACATGAATCATTGCGCAGAGAGATCGAGCGCGCTTTACATACACTTACATCGCGCGAGGCCGATGTTGTTCGTTTATACTTCGGTTTAGGTGGAGAACATGCCATGACATTGGAAGAGATCGGTGAAAAATTTGACCTTACACGTGAGCGTGTGCGTCAGATCAAAGAAAAAGCGATCCGCAGATTAAAACATACTTCCAGAAGTAAGATCTTAAAAACCTATTTAGGATAATTTTAATTGTTTGTGATTAAAATTTTAAGCGCGGGAAAAACACAGTTTTTCCCGCGCTTTTTTTGTACCTTTGCAGCAATTATTCTATACGTTTAAGCTTATGAACCATTTAATTGCACCTTCCATCCTATCCGCTGATTTTGCTAATATTCAACGTGATGTAGAAATGATCAATAAAAGTGAGGCCGACTGGTTTCATGTGGATATTATGGATGGAATGTTTGTACCGAATATCTCCTTCGGATTTCCTGTCATCAAAGCGATCAAAAAACATGCAACCAAACCCTTGGATGTACATTTGATGATCGAAGATCCTGACAGATATTTACAAACATTCAAGGATGCCGGAGCAGATATTCTTACTGTTCATTTAGAAGCCTGCACACATTTGCACAGAACGGTTCAAGCGATCAAAGCATTGGGGATGAAAGCCGGTGTTGCCATCAACCCGCATACCTCGGTAAACCTGCTTATTGATATCATTTCCGATATCGACCTGGTTTGTGTGATGAGTGTGAACCCTGGTTTTGGTGGACAAAAATTTATTGAGAATACTTACCACAAGATCAGCGACTTAAGAGAGATCATTAGAGCTAAAAAATCAAGTGCTTTGATCGAGATCGATGGTGGTGTGGATATGAATAATTACAAAAAACTGGTGGAGACCGGAGCCAATGTATTGGTTGCAGGAAACACCGTTTTCTCTTCTGCCGATCCGAACAAAACGATCAGCGATCTAAAAAAAATATAATAAACATTTTCTCATTTCCTCTGTTCATAATTCCGTATGAAACAAAAAGCAATTGTTATAGGTGGTGGTTTCGCAGGATTATCTGCTGCTGCCTATCTTGCAAAAGACGGATATGAAGTGAGTCTGTTCGAAAAGAACGAACAAATTGGCGGCCGGGCAAGAAAACTGGAAATAGATGGATTTATATTCGATATGGGACCCAGCTGGTATTGGATGCCCGATGTATTCGAGAATTTTTTCAAAGATTTTGGATCAAGTGTTAAGGACCATTACGACCTAGTGCGATTAGACCCTTCCTATGCGGTATTCTATGGAAAAGATGATGTATTCCGCATTCCTGCTAATCTTAATGAGTTTTATCAATTGTTTGAAAAACATGAACCGGGTAGCAGCGAAAAACTGAGAAGGTTTTTAAAAGATGCGGAATATAAGTATGAAGTGAGTATGACCGACTTTGTCCATAAACCGAGTCTGTCGATCCTTGAATTCATGGATTTCCGTATCCTGAATGCTGCGCTTAAAATGGATCTGTTCAAATCCATCAGCAAATATATCAAAGCCAATTTTAAAAACCCAAAATTGGTTCAATTACTTGAATTCCCTGTACTTTTCCTAGGTGCAAAACCTAATGAAACTCCTGCTTTGTATAGCATGATGAACTATGCCGACATTGTTCTGGGTACCTGGTATCCGATGGGCGGTATGGTAAAGATCGTGGAAGCCATGGTAAACATCGCTAAACAACAAGGAGTAGAAATAAAAACAGCAGAGAATGTAGAAAAGATCATTATTGAGAATGGAAAGGCTGCAGGTATAATTTCCAATGGGAAAACACACAAAGCCGATGTGATTGTTGGCGCTGCCGACTATCATCACATCGAGCAAAAATTATTAAGCCTTGAACAACGAAATTATTCACAGGAGTATTGGAAGTCGCGCAAAATGGCTCCTTCCTGCCTGATGTATTATATTGGCATCGATAAACGGATTGAAGGCTTGGAGCATCACAATTTATTCTTTGATGCCCCATTTGATATCCATGCGGAAGAGATCTATGATCGACCGCAATGGCCAAGCAACCCGCTCTTCTACTCTACATGTGCAGCAAAGACCGACCCATCGGTTGCCCCTGCAGGGAAAGAGAATTTAGTACTACTTATCCCTATTGCTGTTGACATAGAAGATTCAGAAGCGATCAGAGAGAAGTATTACAACATCATGATGGACCGTTTAGAATATCTGACGGGACAAAGCATCAAACAGCATGTGATCGTGAAAAAGAGTTTTGCCATCAATGATTTTAAAAAAGATTACAACTCATTTGGAGGAAATGCTTACGGACTAGCAAACACCTTGAAACAAACGGCTATTCTAAAACCGGCACTTAAAAACAAGAAAGTAAAAGATCTGTATTATGCCGGTCAATTAACAGTACCCGGTCCGGGAGTGCCACCATCCATTATTTCGGGCAAGATTGTTGCCAAAGAGATCATTAAAAACAAACTACGCTAAATATGAAAGATCTATATAACGATGTTTGTTATAAATGCAGCAAACTGGTCACCAATAACTACAGCACCTCCTTTTCCTTAGGTGTAAGTGTTTTGCACCGTGATTTCAGAATGCCGATTCATGCCATCTATGGCTTTGTTCGCTTTGCCGATGAGATCGTAGATAGCTTTCATAATCACAATAAAAAAGAATTACTCGATCGTTTTATCAAAGATACACATGATGCGATCGATCAAAAGATCAGTTTA
Source organism: Bacteroidota bacterium (assembly GCA_017303895.1). Classification (GTDB taxonomy): domain Bacteria; phylum Bacteroidota; class Bacteroidia; order 2-12-FULL-35-15; family 2-12-FULL-35-15; genus 2-12-FULL-35-15. The sequence goes on from JAFLBF010000011.1 coordinate 81,214, forward strand.
AATCCTATCCTGCATAGCTTTCAGGACACTGTCAACACTTACAACATCGACATTGAGTTGATCGATACTTTTTTGGCAAGCATGGAAATGGATCTGGATAAAACAAAATACAATCAGGAAGGCTACGAAAAATACATTCTAGGATCGGCTGAGGTGGTTGGATTAATGTGTTTGAAGATCTTTGTTGAAGGAAACGAACAACAATATCAGGAATTGAAGCCCGATGCCATGAAATTAGGATCGGCTTTTCAAAAGATCAATTTCCTTCGCGATCTGCAAGCCGATGTGCAAACTCTTGGACGTTCCTATTTTCCGGGATTTGATGTAAGCAACTTTAACAGCCAAACAAAAAAAGAAATAGAAGCCGATATCCAAAAAGATTTTGATGCCGGATTAAGAGGAATCAAAAAATTACCGAAGAAAGCGCGTTTAGGAGTTTATTTGGCTTATATCTATTACATCTCTTTGTTCAAAAAGATACAACATACGGCACCGGAACAAGTGATCAGCTCACGTATCAGGATACCTGACTCCAAAAAATACATGCTCTTTTTAGGCGCTTATTTCAAACATAGCTTTAATATGATCTAATGAAACGTATAGTTCTTATATCGATAGTACTGCTTTCATTTGTACAGCTTCTACCTGCACAAAATATATCTATTGAAACCTTGCGGAAGGACTACGGGAAAGTTCGAAAAGACAGTGTGTCTTGCGCCAAGGTGTATGCAAAAGTAAAAAAGAACAGCAGTCAGGACAATACCATCAATGCCTATAAAGGAGCCATCATTGCCTCCATGGCCAATTATTCAAAAGTAAAAGAAGAAAAGATCGGACTATTTAAAGAAGGGAAACAGCTGCTTGAAAAAGCGATTGCCAGCGACAATACCAATATTGAGCTCCGCTTTTTAAGGATGACGATACAAACCAATTGTCCGAAAGCATTGGGATATAACAAAGAAATTGAGAGCGACAAAAAACTTATCCTCTCTAAACTTTCCTCCATAAAAGATCCTGCATTAAAAAACATGATGAGTGAATTCCTGCTCGACTCCAAGTTTGTTTCGGAGAAAGAAAAATCAGAACTAAAAGGCTAAACAATGGCGATGACATTTACAAAAAATCAAATCGCTCCTGCTCTTCTCATTCTATTTCATGTTGTAGGTGTGGCCGGACTTTTAAGTCCATACAAAGATCTTGTGCTGCAACTCACTCCTGTTAATCTCATCCTGAGCACTGTATTGCTCCTTTCCTTACAAGTAGAATACAATCGCTCCTTTTGGCTTTTTTGTTCAATCATCTTTTTATCCGGCTTTTTTCTGGAGGTTGCAGGTATTCATACCGGACTGATCTTTGGTAATTATCAATATGGTAACACGCTGGGAATACAATTTCTGAATGTTCCTTTAGTGATGGGCTTCAATTGGCTGATGCTGATCTATTCGGCAGGTGTGATCTTTGAGCCATTAAAAACAAACAAGTACATTAAAAGTTTATTAGGAGCGGGCTTGCTGGTCGGACTCGATCTTTTACTTGAACCCGTTGCCATGAAATATGATTTTTGGATCTGGAGCAATGAAACAATACCACTTCAGAATTATGTAGCATGGTTCGTAGCCGCCTTTTTTATGCTATTACTTTTTTACAATTTGAACTTTTCCAAGAACAATCGTTTAGCTTTATTGTTATACATAGTACAGTTTGTATTTTTTAGCATTCTAAACATTTTTTAATATGGATTGGAACATTCTGTTTAATGTGATCATTTTTATTGCTACTTTTTTCTCCATGGAATTTGTAGCCTGGTTCACGCATAAATACGTGATGCACGGCTTTATGTGGAACTTGCACAAAGATCACCATACAGGGAGCAAACATCCTGTTGAACGTAACGATCTGTTTTCACTCATATTTGCTATCCCCAGCTGTTTGTTGATTATGCTTGGACTTGCCTATGAAATCTATTCAATGGTTTGGATCGGAGCAGGTATGACCGCCTATGGATTGGCCTACTTTATTGTGCATGACATATTTATTCACCAGCGAATAAAATTATTCCGTAATACAAATAGTTCGTACTTTAGAGCCTTGAGAAGAGCACATAAGATGCACCACAAACATCTTCACAAAGAAGAAGGTGAATCATTTGGCTTTTTGATCGTAGGAAAAAAATATTTCCAACAGGATAACAATTCCTTGCTCGACAAAAAACATGGAACTAATTAGATTTACATACATTTCTCTCATCCTCTTTACGATCTCCTACCCCCTTTTTAAAAGTTTTGAAGACAAGATCAGGTATGCCAGCAAATGGAAATATTTATTTCCCGGCATCATTGGCAGCGCTATCTTTTTTATTGTTTGGGATGTTCTATTCACTAAAATGGGCATCTGGGAATTTAATCCCGACTATATTTTAGGAATTCATATTATCCATCTTCCTCTTGAAGAATGGCTTTTTTTTATTGTTGTACCTTTTTCGTGTGTGTTTATCTACGAGGTTATGAATTACTTCGTAAAGAAAGACATCCTGCAACACTACCATAAATGGATCACTATTGCACTCATATTGTTTCTGTTAACAACAGCGATCATGAACAGCCATAAGCTCTATACATTTTTCACATTTATATTTCTGTCTGTATTTCTATTGATCCACCTTCTTATTTTCCGTTCAACTTACATGGGCAGGTTTTATCTTACCTGGCTGGTTTGTATGATCCCTTTTCTTTTGGTGAATGGTGTTCTCACAGCTATGCCTGTTGTGATCTATAATAACGCACACAATTTAGGGATACGCATTTATACTATCCCATTCGAGGATGTATTTTATGGGATGTTGAACATTCTTCAGGTGGTCACCATCTATGAATGGCTAAAGAATAAAAAAGCAGCTTAGATCTTTCTGTTCGAACGATTGATGATCGATGCAACCGTCATGGTCAGTAAAAAGAAGAGCATTAGTTTTAATGCATCATACCATACAGCCTCCACACCTGCACCTCTTAAAAACAATTCATAAAAACTGTTCAATGACCAGTTGAGTGGTGAAAGTGCACTCAGATCGCGCATCACACCCGGCATCACATAGGTGGGCACCCATACTCCGCCAATTGCAGAAAGCAACAAAATAGACAAAGCACCACCAATGGCACCTTGCTGTTCGGTAGAGGCAATTGTTCCCACCATCACACCATAACCTGTTGCCGCAAATGCAGTAGCAAGTGTGATGATAAACAAGGCTAAATAGCTGTTGCCCATGAATAATTTAGGAAGTCCCAGCATCGGAAGAAAATACAAACCTACCGACATCATCAACACAAACTGGATCATACAAACGAATATGTAGGTAATGATCTTTCCATTGATCAACAAGAGATAAGAACTTGGCATGGTATGCAAACGGAATACACTTCCTTCATTCTTTTCTTTCATGATACTACCTGCCATCGGGATCACAATAAAGAACATCGCAAAGATGGTCCATGCCGGAACATTGTGCTGAACAGCATTCGGCACGATCTCCTCGATCTGCTTAGAAGCAAACACTTCATTATACTTAATGATCTGTGTTTTATTAAAAGCATTCACTGGCTTTTTCTCCTGATCGGGAATTATTTCCGCTATCTGATCGGAGAAGGTTTGGAACATGATCTTTGTTTTAACGATCGAAATAAACTCACGCAAGCTGCTGGTGATCGATGTTAAAAACGATTTTTTAGTAATGGGATCAATGAAGATCGTAATATCAACCGAATCACTTATCGCGATCGTTTGAACAGAATCAGTACTCATGGTCTCCTCCACCAATTGCATCACATTTTTACGTATCGCATCAGTAGCGCCTTTTGGGATAACTACACCTACTAAAAATTTCCCATCCGCTACAGCATTCTTTGCTGTTTCATACGTTGCGGGTTGGCCATCAATAGAATCAGAAAAAGCACAAAGTGTGGAACCTCTCAATCCCTGCTCAATGGTGATCCCTAATGAATCCTTATCTTCATTTACAAAAACAACCGGAATCCCTTTTTCATTCAATGTTTTAAATGCAGAATCCTGAATGAGTGTCATCACAAAGATGAGTACCATCGGCATAATGAACAATATAGCCAAACCCACTCTATCTCTCAACAAAAGAAGAGTTTCCTTACGAACCGATGCCAACAGCTTTTTGATCATTAGTCTCTCAATCTCCTTTTCGTTAATTGTAAAAATACCGATTCCAAATTATGACAGCCATCGTAACGACTGATCAGTTCGGCAGGTGTACCTTGCTCGATGATCGTACCATTATCGATGATCGCTACTTTTGTACAAAAGTGCTCGGCTTCATCCATGTGATGTGAAGTATAAATAATGGTGGTGCCATTATCATTCAGTTTCTTTAAATAATCGATGATCACATTGCGCGATTGCACATCTACGCCAACGGTGGGTTCATCCAGAAATAATATCTTCGGGTCGTGGAGAATAGCAGCAATTAAATTTACCCTGCGCTTCATCCCTCCGGAATACGTATTTACTTTTCGTTTAGCAGCTTCCGTCAAACCAAAGTTCTCCAGCCACATATCGATCTTATCCTTGAGCAGCTTTCCACTCAAACCATACATGTGTCCATAAAAATCAAGATTTTCTCTGGCCGTTAAAGTGGGATATAATGCAATGTCTTGCGGAACAACACCAACTATTTGCTTGATATTCGAAAGGTCACCCTTCATATCCATCCCGTCAATATTGATCTTGCCGCTTGTAGCAGGAAAGAGACCACACAGAATGGAGATGGTTGTGGTTTTACCGGCACCATTCGGACCGAGTAATCCGAAGATTTCGTTCCTGCCAATAGAAAGACTGATACCTTTAACAGCAGGTTCCAAAGCACCTCTGAATGTTTTGGTAAGTCCTTGTATCTCTATGATTGTGCCTTGCTCCATATCGGGGAGGCAAATTTAATAAAAAGCAAAGAATAAAGGGATTTAAAACTTAAAGAAAGGGAATTATGACCGGATCAATTGCAGGATCAACTCATCTTTGAAATGAGCTCCTTCTCTGATCCATTGTTTTTTAATACCGGTGATCATAAAACCATGCTTTTGAAATAGAATAATGCTTGATTCATTATCAACGGTGATGTTGCAATACAGCTGATGCAGATTGAGTGTTGTAAAACAATAGTCGATCAATAGCTTTAATGCTTCTGATGCATATCCTTTTTTCCGGTCGCTTTTATCTGCGATCAACACACCCACTCCCGCACGCTGGTGATTGGGATCAAAATCGAACAGATCGATACTGCCAACAGACTTATGTGATGCATCACAAATGATCAGTCGAAGCTGTTTAGCCGAATAAATATCCTCATGAGCAGAAGCAATGTATTGCTCTAAAACAAAACGGGAAAAAGGTGTTTGTGTATTACTAACCGTCCAATTTTCCACATCATTCTCCCAGGCATACAACACATCAATGTCTTGCGGCTCAATGGCTCTTAAGTAAATATGTTGTCCCTGTAACTTCACCTCTTTTAATTTTTATTCTTATTTAATTTAGCCGCCTCATCATTCGCTTTATTGATCCCATCATTCAACTCTGACAATGAATATACAGGCAATTGAAAGTCCTGTTCATCAATAAATGCAGCAGAACACGATTTGATCAAACCTTGTTCCTGCAATACAGGCAGCAATTCAAACAGATAATTCACCTGCTCTTTTTCTAAAGAATAATTTTCCTCAAAAAAATCTTTGATCGGACTCAGACAGGTAGCGTGACCCACTTTCACTTTTGAATAATTCCGGATATTGGTAATAAAATGTTCTTTTAAATAATCCTGACTAAAGGTTGGATGTTGCTTTATCTCCACAAACAAAGAGGCGATCTTCCGCTGTGAGATATTCCGCATCAACGCTTCAGAACTCACATTCAATTCATGTCCTTTGATCGTAAGAGAGTGGTATTCCTTTCCGATGATCATGCCGATATGAGGAGGAACACGGTGTGCATGCAAAATAACAATATAAATCGCCTTATTCAGCAACAAAGGATCAACCTGCTGATCGATCTTTATTTGATATGTATTAACGACTTGCATTTAAATACGCGACAATATTCTTTTTTGTTATAAACGGTCCTTTTTCAGTAATGATACAATTCGTTCCAGCACTTAAATACTTGACTGTATTATCATTCATCTTAAAAACAAGCTCATATTCCCCTCTTGGCTTGATCACCAGCTCATAGTGATTCTTATTGAGATACTTCTTTACAATTGTTTTGATCGAATCCCTTTGTGTGATCAATCGCAGGTTCAAGCTATCTTTTTTATGCTCTATCACGATCGAATTAACTTCTTTGTAATTGATCTTGTAGCGGTAAAAAGGATTATAAATACTACAGGAACTCAGCAATACAACACCCAACAAAAGAACTCCAGTCTTAAGCATCCACTTCGCCTTTAAAAACAAATGTAGCAGGTCCTTCTAACCATATATTATTAAAACTCCCATCGCTCAAACGACTGAATTTGACATTCAATTCACCACCCAATGTTTTTATAGCGCAATGATCGGGTGCACCTGCAATTCCTTTGATGGAAGCAACCAGTGCAGCAGCAGTCACTCCTGTTCCACAAGAATAAGTTTCGCCCTCTACACCTCTTTCGTAAGTGCGCACAAATAATTTATCGCCACTCTTCTCTATAAAATTGACATTGGTGCCCTCTTTCTTGAAACGCTCATTATAACGGATTTTCTTTCCTTCTGAGAACACATCCAAATGCTCTACATCTTTTACTTGCTGAACATAATGCGGAGAACCCGTATTTAAAAACGAAAAATCTTCATTCAATTCAACCGTTTTTACATCATTCATCTTTAATGAAATGAAGCCCGGTTTTACAACAGCTTCATGTTCACCATCTATCGCTACAAAAAATGCTTTCTCGTTTACTAAGCCCAACGATCTGGCGAATTCTACAATACAACGACCGCCATTTCCACACATACTGCTTTCATTGCCATCGGAATTATAATACACCATCTCAAAATCATAACCGGCTTTGCTCTGCAACAACATCAATCCATCAGCACCAATACCAAAGCGTCTGTCGCATAACTTCGCCACAAGTGCATTGTTCTTACGATCAAATTGCATAGAACGGTTATCAATGATGATAAAATCATTCCCTGTTCCTTGATATTTATAAAAATGGATCTTCAACGGATAAAATTAAAAATGGATTACTTCAATTTAGTTAAAATCTGTTCATCCGTTATACGCTCATAGGAAGTAAAATCGCCTGTTGGACTTAACTCGTAAACAATTGCATTATTTTTCAAGTAGAACATTTCATCTAAACGATATAGCTTGATCGCATCATTGGGATCAACACCATACAAAACAATCTTGTACTTACTCATTTTATACCCTCTGTAATTGAGTGGTGATGTCCAGAATTCAACATTGAACATTTGTTTGCCATTCATACGATCATCCTTGATACCACTTACTTTCTGAAGCAATGAATCTTTGCCATTAGGCTTAGCAGTAGGACTTAAATTGACCACTTCAAATGTTTTGGAGCTGATCATTTCATCTTTTTTCACTACGATCTCATCTGAAGATGAACGCAAGAACACAGCTGAGTCGTTGGCTGAACTGATCAGTGTATCTTTTATCTCTACTTCCGCTATATTGGAAGAATGTACTACTGCTTTCTTCTTATTGTTTTTTAAGGTATTGGTTGCAGCCGGACTTGCTTCCGATACAGAGGCAGAAGGCTCCACCTTTTTTTCCGATTGGAATGTCTCTGCAAAACGTTTATAAAAATTAAGTTCTTGAAAGTAATCGTCAAGTTTAAACACAAAAAATCCACCTGCCACCAGTAATCCAACCAGTAGGCCAATGATAAAAACTTGTGATTTTTCTTTTAAACTACTCAAAACAAAAAGCGTCTGTTATACGTTCAGATGACAAAGTTAATCAACATCTGCATACCTTGTTAATCTATGTTAAAAATAAGTATTAACAACAACATAGGAACAAATTTTGCGTAGTATTTTTCAACTTTAAAGTACTACTTTCGTAACAACAAAAAAACAATATAATTATGAAAAAGATAGCCAGTGTATTTTTTATCGCAAGCATCGGAGGAATAACAGCTTTGGGACTAAATCATCTGTTGAAGGATGAAACAGCCAACCATCCTTTGTCCAACTATCTTTCCTCTCCTACTCCTACTCAATATGTAAATATGCCAGGAGCAACAGTCGAAAATAGTGTCGATTTTACAGCTGCTGCCGACTTGACAGTTCATTCGGTGGTGAACGTAAAAACCACCTATTCTGTTGATTATAAAAATCAATACTATTACGACCCCTTCCGTGACTTTTTCGGACAACGTCAGCCCCGTCAGCAAGAGGCTCCTTATTCAACAGGTTCGGGAGTGATCATTTCTCAGGATGGATACATTGTAACCAACAACCATGTGATCGACAATGGAGAAAAAATTGAGATCACACTGAATGATAAAAGAACCTATACAGCCGATGTGATCGGGAAAGACCCGACAACAGACTTGGCTTTATTAAAGATCAAAGAAACAAATTTGCCTTTCGTTGCTTACGGTAACTCCGACAATGTAAAAGTAGGCGAATGGGTATTGGCAGTAGGTAATCCATTTAACCTTACTTCCACCGTAACAGCTGGTATTGTGAGTGCAAAGGGAAGAAACATCAATTTGCTGGATAATGATCCAACAAAAGGATTGTACCCGATCGAATCGTTCATTCAAACCGATGCGGCTGTGAATCCCGGCAATAGCGGTGGTGCATTGGTCAACACAAAAGGAGAATTGGTAGGGATCAACTCTGCCATTGCATCTAATACAGGATCATACACCGGTTATTCATTTGCTATTCCGGTGAACATTGCGCGCAAAGTGGTGGCCGACCTTTTAGAATTTGGAGAAGTACAACGTGCATTCATTGGTGTAAGTATCCGCGATCTTGATTCAAAACTGGCGCAGGAAAAGAGTATCAATGAATTGAAAGGTGTGTATGTAAATGGCCTAACAACAGGTGGTTCGGCTGAAGAAGCCGGTATCAAAGAAGGTGATGTTATCACCAAGATCGGTGACGTAGCCATCAACAAAGTGGCTGAATTACAAGAACAAATTGGAAGATACCGCCCAGGAGACAAGATCAACGTGACACTGAAAAGAAATAATCAAGAAAAGATCCTTTCGGTGATCCTTAAAAACAAAAACGGAAATACCGATGTGGTTGAAAAACCAAAGATCGAGGTTGTTTCAGCTTTAGGAGCCACATTTGAAGATGTTAACGATGCTGACAAAAAGAAATTGGGCATCGAAAACGGATTGAGGATCAGTAAATTATCGGCAGGAAAATTATTAAGTGCAGGCATTAAAGAAGGCTTCATTATTACCGGAGTGGATAAGAAAAAGATCAGCTCAGTGGAGGATATCAAATCGGCATTGGAGAACAAAAAGGGCGGTGTGCTGATAGAAGGTGTTTATCCAAATGGTATGCGTGCATACTACGGTTTTGGCCTTTAAAATCAAGCCTTTCAAATTTATCGACAAAAAAAGCCTCTTTATAGAGGCTTTTAATTTCCTTGTCTAAATTATTACAAAACACTGAATTGCAATAACTTACAAGGGAATATTTAACCTGCAAAATTCGTCCAAATCGATTTCTTTGGATTAACTTTGCATAGATTTAATCCACATTTAATCCCTTCATTACAATGAGACAACTCAAAATAACCAAATCTATTACCAATCGTGAAAGTGCTTCTTTGGATAAGTACTTACAGGAGATCGGTCGTGAAGAATTAATTACTGCAGATGAAGAAGTGGCTTTGGCCAAACGTATCAGAGAAGGTGATCAAGTTGCATTAGAAAAATTAACCAAATCCAACCTGCGTTTCGTTGTATCCGTAGCAAAACAATATCAAAATCAAGGTTTAAGCCTACCCGATCTGATCAACGAAGGAAACCTAGGTTTGATCAAAGCAGCAAAACGTTTTGATGAAACACGTGGTTTTAAATTCATCTCCTACGCAGTTTGGTGGATCCGTCAGTCGATCCTTCAGGCTTTGGCTGAACAATCACGTATCGTACGTTTACCATTGAATCAGGTAGGTTCATTGAATAAGATCAATAAAGCATTCTCTAAATTAGAACAGGAATTTGAGCGTGAGCCAAGTGCAGAAGAACTTTCTGAAATATTAGAATTACCACAAGATAAAGTGGCTGATACCATGCGCGTATCCGGTCGTCACGTATCCATGGATGCTCCATTTGTAAATGGTGAAGAGAACAGCTTATTGGATGTATTGGTAAATCATGATTCGCCTCGTGCTGACAATGGTTTGTTGAACGAATCATTACAACGTGAGATCGAACGTTCATTATCTACTCTTACCGAAAGAGAAAGAGATGTCGTTAAATTGTTCTTCGGAATTGGTGTGAACCATGGCTTGACATTAGAAGAGATCGGAGCAAAATTCGACCTTACCCGTGAGCGTGTGCGTCAGATCAAAGAAAAAGCGATCCGCAGATTACGACATAACTCCAGAAGCAAATTGCTGAAATCATACTTAGGATAAGCTTTTGCAATGAAATTAACACCGCATAAACGCCCGTTGAAAACTAAAAATAAGTTTAACGGGCGTTTATGCGGTTTTTTTTTACTTTTAAACCGCTAAACAATAACCTACAAATAATCTAATAAACATAACCAATTAACAAGCTATGACACTTGAAACAAAAGAACCGACTATGGGAAAAGCAAAAGGTTCATACGAAACAGAGTTGAATGAGTGGATACAACACGAAAAAGCTGCGATCGACCTGATCAGCGCTATCGGTAAATTATGGTTTGAAAAGTCGATTGAATTGATCCTTTTCAGAAATCAGTTGGTAGACAGAAGTGCCAGCGAGATCATGAATCTTCACTTGTATGCTAATAACATTGTAAAAAAACCGATCACGGTTAAAGATACAGTTATGTTAGCAAACGAGATCTACAACCTTGATATCTGCCCTTCCCGTATTGACATCGGTAAATTGGCATTTGAGTTTCAACAGGAAAAAGCAAATTTCAAATCAGCAACAGATTTCTTAAAAAATAAATTAGGAAGTTTTATTGGTGCCAAACATAACATCACTCCTAAAGATGTAGTACTATTTGGTTTCGGACGTATCGGCCGTTTGGCTGCACGCGAATTGATCGCTCAAGCAGGCAAAGGTGAGCAATTGCGTTTAAAAGCAATTGTAACACGTGGAAACAGCGATACAGAGATCGTGAAACGTGCCGACTTGTTACGTACCGATTCAGTGCATGGTCCATTCCCTGGAACTATCATCGAGGATCTACAAAACAAAGCCTTGATCATTAACGGACACACCGTTCACATGATCGATGCAAAAAATCCGGAAGATGTTGACTATACCGCTTATGGTATCAACAATGCATTATTGATCGATAACACAGGTGTGTTCCGCGATAAAGCTGAATTGAGCCGTCACATGCAAGCAAAAGGAATTTCAAAAGTATTATTGACCGCTCCGGCAAAAGATATCCCGAATGTTGTTCATGGTGTTAACCACGAAACAGTAGATATTAAAGCAGATAATATTTTCTCTGCTGCATCTTGTACAACCAATGCGATCATGCCGGTTTTACAAGTGATCCACAATACATTGGGAATTGTTCGTGGTCATATTGAAACGGTTCACTCCTACACCAACGACCAAAACTTATTGGATAATTACCACAAAAAATACCGTAGAGGTCGCTCTGCTGCTTTAAACATGGTAATTACTGAAACCGGTGCAGAAAGTGCATTGAAAAAAGTATTACCACAATTATCAGGTAAGTTCACAGCTAACTCTGTGCGTGTACCGACACCTAACGTTTCATTAGCGATCTTATCCATGACTGTTGACAAAACAGTGGAGAAAGAGGAAGTAAATGAGATCTTAAAAAATGCAGCTTTAAATGGTGCATTGGTAGAACAAATTCAATACATCAATTCTAACGAATTCGTATCAACTGATGTGATCGGAAATCCTTGCCCTTCTGTATTCGATAGTCAGGCAACAATTGTTGGTCCGGACAAAAAGAACATCGTATTATACGTATGGTATGATAACGAATATGGTTATACCCGTCAGGTGATCCGCTTCTCTAAGCACATTGCAGAAGTAAGACGCCAGGTGTATTACTAAGCAACAAACATAAAAAATCCCCTTACAAAATTGTAAGGGGATTTTTTTATTTCTTATAATAGGTCATTGCTTCCGGAATAAATGCCTTTATATCGGCAATCCGTGTTTCATCACTCGGATGTGTACTCAATATTTCCGGTGGCTTCGTACCGCCCTGAGCAGCCATGCGCTCCCAAAATGTAACAGCTGCATTCGGATCATATCCTGCAATAGCAGCAAATACCAATCCCATCTTATCGGCTTCACTTTCATGTGTACGTGAATATTTTAATACACCTAGTGTGGATCCGATACCATAAGATTGCATAAATAGATTTTGTGTTTCTTGAGGTTTATTCTGCAATGCAGCAGAAAGCAGTACACCACCAAATTGCACCGCCATACCCTGACTCATCCGTTCGTTACCATGACGCGCAATAGCATGTGCGATCTCATGTCCCATCACCACTGCTAATCCGGCCTCATCCTGTGTAACAGGCAACAAGCCGGTATAAACCACCACTTTTCCACCCGGCATACACCAGGCATTTATGGTTGATTCATCTACTGTATTGAACGCCCATTGATACCCATCAATCCGTTGACTCAATCCTTTATCATTCATGAATTTAGTAACCGCTGCCTGGATCTTCTCTCCTACTTTCTTTACCAATTGTGCTCTTGAATCGCTTAATGGGAGCGGTTTATGTTCCGCCAAGAATTTATCGTACTCCGTCAAACTCATGGATACCAGATCCGCCTCCGGCACTAAACTCACTTGCCGTCTACCTGTAATAGGCACTTTCTCCACACAGGAAACTATTGTTATTGCAGTAAAAGCAACAACGATCTTATAATTGATCTTTCTCACAAAAAAAATAATTTGATTTGGCTACAAAAATAGAAAAATTAAAAGCGGCCGCAAAGGTTCGGGCGATAACGTTTTTTGCGTTTCGGTAACCACGACTTCAACTTCTTCTTCATATTGAAGGTTCGCTCGGTCATGGAAGGCTGACGTTTCTTTACTTTCACAGCTACACCACCACCGCCTGAGGATGATAAGGAAGGCTTTGAATTAAAGCTATTATCGGGTTGATTCATCCCTACTTCAAAACGCATGTGAAAACCATTTTCCAAAGTAGGTTCAATCAACACATTGGTTTCTTGAAAAGCTTGTTGTTGAGGAGGAGCGGCTTGTGCCTGCTGCTGATAAGGATTAAAATTACCCACATTATCATTCCCTACAGGATCACCAATAATAGTGAGTACTGCCTGATTATTAGGTTGTGCCAACGTAATAATGGAAAGCAGAGTAAAGGAAATTAAATAACAATATTTTAACGCTGTTGGGTTCACACATTAAAATTTACACTGTAAAGTTACAATTTTTTACGCTAAAGTCAAGTTATTTACCGATTAATTTTCAAACACTTAGCTGTTTTTTCAACTGATCTTTATCATATTCCTTCTACACCTAACAGTTTCCCTCTTAACAATATAATTTTTGTAAATTCGCAACCTTCAAAAAAGAAACATTATGAGCAAAGCTGAAAAGATCAAAAATTTTAACCCGAACGACCTCGGAGATAAAAATGCGAATATCTATGGATTACCTTTTACTACCGATGAAGCAGAAGTGGTAATTGTTCCTGTACCATGGGAAGTAACCGTTTCCTATGCAGCCGGAACCGCGAAGGGGCCTCAGGCTGTTTTTGATGCGTCTTTTCAGGTCGACCTGTATGATCCGAACATCAAAGATGCCTGGAAAATAGGTGTTGCGATGGATAAGATCCCTACAAATATTCAAAAGAAAAGTAATGGATTACGCAAAAAAGCGGAAACTTACATCGGCATGCTGGAAGATGGCAAATCGGCTGATAAAAATTCAACCATGCGTAAGATCCAGACAGAAGTAAATAAAGAATGTAAAGAAATGAATGCATGGGTAAAACAACGTGTATTGCATTTCATGAATAAAAATAAGGTGGTTGCATTGTTGGGGGGCGACCACAGCACTCCGCTTGGGATGATGCAGGCATTGGCTGAAAAACACAAATCATTCGGCATTCTTCAAATTGATGCGCATGCCGATCTTCGTGATGCCTATGAAGGATTTGAGTTCTCACATGCGTCTATCATGTTCAATGCTTTAAAGATCAAACAAGTTGAAAAACTGGTTCAAGTGGGTATCCGCGATTATTGCGAAGCAGAAGCTCAATTGGTAGAGAGATCGAAAGGAAGAATAAAAACATTCTATGATCGCGATATAAAACATCAGCAATATGAAGGCAAATCATGGAGCAAGGTATGCGATGATATCATCAAACAATTGCCGGACAAGATCTATTTAAGTTTCGACATTGATGGATTGGATCCAAAACTTTGTCCGAATACCGGAACACCTGTTTCAGGTGGATTTGAAACAGAAGAGATCCTGTTCTTGATCCAAAAGATCGTTGAAAGCAAAAAAACGATCATTGCGTTCGATATCAATGAAATTGCACCCGGCAAGGATGAGTGGGATGCGAATGTTGGTGCGAGAATGTTATACCGCATTGCTAACTTAGTGGCTAAGTCGAACGGAAAAGTAAAATAACATGAGTAAAGAGCTGATCGAATATCTATCGCAATTTGTCTCCGACACACGCAAGGCAAAGATGGAACAGGTACTGGAAAACAGAACCCGTCACATCACGATCGTACTCGAAGATCTGTATCAGCCGCACAATGCCAGTGCTGTGCTCCGCTCCTGCGATATTTTCGGAATTCAGGATATTCATATTGTAGAGAACAGCAATGCATATACTGTGAATAAAGACATTGCTATGGGCTCGCCTAAATGGCTGAACTTGCATAAGTACAGAAAAGCGGAGAACAACTCGCTCGATTGTATTCAAAAATTAAAAGCAAAAGGTTACCGGATCGTTGCTACATCACCACATAAAAATGGTTATGAATTAAAAGATCTGCCTGTCGATAAACCGCTGGCATTGGTATTTGGAACCGAACTAACAGGCATTTCAGATACCGTTCGTGAACACGCTGATGAATTTGTGATGATACCGATGTATGGCTTTACTGAGAGTTTTAACATTTCTGTTTCAGCTGCATTGTGTTTGCATAGCACCGTGGAGCGCTTGCATCAAACCAATGTAAACTGGCATATCAGCGAAGAAGAAAAAGAGGAATTGCGCTTGCATTGGCTCCGCAAATCGATCAGCAGAGTGGAAATATTGGAAAAAGATTTTTGGGCAAAAAAGGGAATGACACCGGAACAGAAGTAGCTCAAAAAATATTTGTTTTTAGATAAAATTAATGTACGTTTGCATAACTAATAACCTAAAACATAAAAACACAAATCATTATGGGAAAAGGAGATAAAAAAAGTCGTAAAGGTAAGATCTCAATGGGATCTTATGGAGTTCGCAGACCACGTAAAAAAGCTAAATCAGCTGCATCAGCAAAAGCTGCTGCACCGGCTAAAAAAGCTGCTGCACCGAAAAAAGCTGCTAAAAAAGCTGCTAAATAGGCTGAATTGCAAAGAAATAATAAAAAAATCCCTCGCTAATGGCGAGGTTTAAACAATACTCAACTACTTTATAATGAATTAGTTGAGTGTTGTTATTGTTTTACACATACAGTTTTACATACTGTTTTCAGCAAAGTAAGTCTTTTAAAATTCATTGGCCTTAAATATCTGACAAAATTGCTTACCAACAGCCTGAATTGGTATAATTAATCAAGCCATTCCCGTGCTAAAATGAAATATACTAGAATATTATACATCTTTCATATTTTTTGTAGCTTTTTTAGGCTCTCTAAATTTAATTCTGGCCTCTAATGCCTCTTTACTATTTGAGATCACAAGATTGTGTCGTGTGTAATAAACTCCTTGGTTGATAAAATCAATACCTTGATGAGTGGCATTTAAATATGGAATTTTCATATTGAATATATTTGTTTCTAAGGATGTTCCTTGTCTAAATGGTGAAATCTCTAAACAATATGATGGTGAAAGAATAAAATATACGCATGACTGCAAATTTAATTCTGCTCCTGCATGGTAAGGTATTGTCTTTCTGAACATCGGATGTAAATTAGGTGAAAAAACTGGGCTATCATTTGTGAAAAAGGGGTTATCAAAAGTGGATTTTAGAATTTTCCATTGTTTATTGGCTAAAGTTTTGACAAAAAGATCAAATAATGATTTACCTTGAGTATGATCAGAGAATGGGTTTAATTGAACTTCCTTAGCGAACTTTTTAGCATAATTTTTTAATTCAGACTCGTCAATAGTTTCCTTATTGTATTTAGCAATTATTTCAGCACTCCATCTTAATATATCTTCATAATTATTTCTTTTAGATGGTTTACGTAGGTCACAGATATAAATCCATAAAATAATTGCGCCCCTTAAATCATCTGAAAGCTGCTCTTCTTGGTTAATGACATCCATAATTTTGGGATAAAGAGGTTCAACCTCCTTCCCAAAGTACTCTTCAATTGCAAAGGGATTTGTTAGGCGATTGTCTGTGTAGAAGTTTTTAATTTTAATTCTTCTATCGTTAAAGCCTATTTTTTGCACAAATTGTCTATATGGATCCTCAAAGTCAATGCAGTAAATGCTTTTGTTATCACCCACATGAAATTGTTTGAGGTAGGTTATTGGAACGATATGTTGCTTTTTGGGCTTCTGCTTACTCATCTTAAAGCACATTACAAATTAATGATGTTTGTAGTCAGAGTTATTGCTTGATAAATTTAGTTGAATAAATTTTATCTCGATTTTTCAGCTTTATAAAATAAACCCCATTCTGTAATACCGATACATCAACTATTTTTAATTGTTTACCGATGTTCCCTTTTAGTGTTTCTGCATATACAGTTTGTCCTAATAGGTTTTTGATTTCAAGTAGGGTGTTTTCTGAATTATTTTGCACAAATTCAAGAGTTATTTCATCAGCAGATGGATTGGGGAAGGCAAAAACTGTGTTTTTCGAACTTGTTTCATAAATAAAATCAGCCCAATTTACAATCTGAATTGAATTGAATTGAATACCCTCTTTATAGGTATCTAAACTATCACTTACAAAAGAAAATTTATAGCATATTGTATCGCATGTATTTGGTGAAAATCCAGAAATTAATGAATATTGAAAATAATATGAAATGCCCGACTCTGTCCTTCCTGTTAAGACAGGAGGTGTAGTACCCAAGAGACTATCAATGTTTAGCCAAGTATATCCATTGTCAATAGACACTTCTATTAATCCATAGTCAGCTAAGCTATCTGTATCAGTTTTGTAAACACAAGATAAATAAGAAAATCCCATATCTCCCGCAGGAATTTTAAGTTGAAATGAAGAGTTTACATTGGGGGGATAGTAGGCTATTGTATCTGTCATTATTGTTATGCCTGAATAATTTAAAGTAGTTTTATCAGAACTTCCCACTTGCCACAAACAACTAGTGTCCTTTATAAAATAAGAAGATATGGTATCTCCATAATTATGAATAAATACACTTTGCCCCCCACAAAATTGACCTTTTGCAAAAAATGTAGCGAAGAAAAGCAAAATAAAGAAAAACTTTTTTTTCATTTTCAATATTTTTAATATACAATACTAAACCTTTTCACACTTATTTTTTTATTTATACCAAACAAACGTAGAGCATAAATACCTTGACTTAGCTGTTGTATGTTAATACTAAAATTAGTTGAACTAATTTTTTCAGTAGCAATAACTTTTCCTGAAAAATCAATAATTTCATAATATTCCCAATTTGCGTTACTAGTAGAAGTAATGTTTAATATATCATTAGTGGGATTGGGGTATACCTGAAACTCAAAATTATTTTTGTTTAATTCATTTACACTTACTATTTGGCAGTCTACTGTATCACAGCCCCATTTGTCTAATTTTACTAATACGAAAGGAGTGGGGGCTGAAATCATTGAAAAGAATCCTGTCATTGCTATACCTCCATCATTTGTTAATGCTAATCCCTTAAAATTATCCTGATTGGAGTTGTCTTTGTGAATATCTATGTATCTCCTAGAAATACTATCTCCATTTGAATTTATTTTATAAACCTGAAACATTGAATTTAAACCTAAGCCTTGTGTGTATAAACTATCGTATTGACCTGTTGCAATTATAGTATCCCCATTCATTATTTCTAAACCAGATAATTCATTAACAATAGATTCTTTTCCAAGTGTTTTTTTCCAAATTAGATTACCATTAATATCAAACTTAATAATTAATCCACGCATTAATTTCCAAGTACTTATTGAGTTTCCTGTATATTCATAGCCTGAAGCAACGTAATTGCCATCATTCATGATTTTTAAATTCGTTAAGCCACCACCAAACGTACCGCTAAAATATTTTTGATGAAGCATATTTCCTAGACTGTCTGTAATATAGATATATGAAATCGTAGGAGACACATCTCTACCACCAATAATAATAATTCTCTTTGTAGATTGATCTTGAATGCATCTTGCTGCGCCTTCATATGTAGAGTAGTTGTATTTTTTGATCCATTCTTTATTACCTAAAGAATCTGTTTTCATAATGAAAATTTTGTCAATTGAACTACTGTTATTATATGTTTCTCCGGTTAAAATAAATCCATTGTCAACTGATTTACAAATACTATGAGAGGATATTACAGTATCTGAAAAATCTCCAAGATATTTTTTTGTCCAAAGTGTATCTCCCATTTCATTCAATACAATTAACATATTCGTCCACATATTTGTGGAATAATCTAATACATCATCAGTTGTATAATAGATATTCCCTTTTTTTTGCAACCAATCAAAAGAATACCATCCAGCACCAAAACTCATATTCTCGCTACCATATCTTTTTTGAAATAATTGATTTCCCAGAAAATCGACTCCAACTACAGTATATGCCCAATAGCTGGAGGGGGAATTTACAGTATCAACAGAAATGCCTGAAAGCATATATCCATAGCTAGTTTCAACTACTCCATAACTTTCTGCATTATAATTTGGCGATGGATTGTAAAACTGTATAAACCTATCAGGTGCTTGAGCTAATATATTTAGCTTAAGCACAATTAATAAAAAAAATATTTTAAACTTATTTAACATTCTATTTAACAAAACAACAAACGTTAACACTATCAGTTTCCTGCTTTTTTATTTTACTAAAACAATTTTTTTATTGTCTATAATCGTATCATTAATATATAATGAGAAGAAGTAAACTCCACCTTTTAACATTTGAACATCATAAACTTTACTTTCTGCAACTTTTAATAATATAGTATCAATTGTTTTCCCTAATACATCTTTTACTACCAATAAAGCAGATTCTGCTTCATCATCGTTGAATAGAATTTTTACAAAATCATTTGCAGGATTTGGATAGACTGATAATCCATTTTTAATCATATTAGGAATGGGTTCATTTTCAACAAGAGCACTTCGGTTTTCTTCTGGAAGCATTCTTAGTTCCTGATAGTGATAGTCGAATACTTGCTTTAATAATGCTTGTGCATTACAACATCCATCTTTTGTACAGTCGCCTGCAATTTCTTCTACCTTATCTTTTAAAGGAACATCTATTCGAAGTTTAAAACATTTTTCTGTTGCCAGATTCAATTGCAAAATAATTTTTTGGAACTCACAAAAATCATCCACCTGATTTATTGCCTGTAAAGAATCAACAACTGCCTGCGCTTTTACATAATCTCCTTTTGTAACGTAGGCACTTACTATTTCACAAGGGTTGTCGGAGCGAGGATATTGCTTGATGAGGGCAATTAAGCTGTCAAGGGAATTTGTTTCTAATGTGTCGTTTAGAAAATAACGAATTTTATCTGAAACTCTTAATTGCTTCTCGTACTCTAGCTGTACTATTTGAGCTTCCAAAAATTGTCGTGAAGATAGATTTTTTGATTGCGCGGCATTGATTTGATCTTTAATGCCAACAGGTAAATTTAACAAATCAATCTTCTCTTTTACGGTTTCAGTAACAGGGCTATTGGCAATAATTACATCTTTTATATGCCCATTCGGAGGTGTATTTCCCACAGATAAATAAGTGATTAATACTTCATCACTTAAATAAGGAGACTTACTGAGCAATAAATTTTTCAAATTGCCCGTACTTAAACTTCCATTAATTGCATTTATTAAAGCATTTGTATTTCCACCATCAACTATACTCGCATAGCTTTGACGCAATTGATCTATCTCGTCCGTTGATTGAGCTATTTTTGCGGTGATCAATGTGTTATTTAGCTGTGTTAAGTCAGGACAATGCTGAGCACGATTAAAACTAATTCCAGAATTTACAACATTTACTAAGTTATCACTACATGTAGGCTGGGGCGTAGGCTGCGTAAATACTTCAGAATTCGCATGGTGCTGAACCACTTTAGGTTCATTTATATACATGAAATACTGATTCTCTGAACCACATGATGCAGAATATGTATTCCGAACAAGCCCCATTCCCGGAGGAGTTGTTGGTATATTTAGCCCTTGTATCCAAGCGATACTATTTTTACCAATAGCAGAACTTGTATAACCTGTAACGGCAATATCAAAATGGTTTGCTATAAAAACATTGCAGTGCATTGTTAATCCATCAGAAAAGTTTGAAATTCCTGAATTATCACGCAATGGCTCTATCCCAACAAATAATCCTTCGAAGGTGTTATTATATAATTCGTGTGCACCCGTTTTTGAATCTTTCACATAAATTCCCACCCAGCCATTTTCAGTAGTGTGAAAATAATTGTTTTGAACAGCATAATATTTGCAGTAGTCTAAATATAGGCCTCCCGCTGCACCATAATCAAAGTAGGAAGATACGTCAAAATCGCAATTTTGAATTGTAGGATAATAAACACCTGATAAGTGTACTCCATCAAATCTATTTCCTTTGAATTTAGCATGATTAATATATGGTGCATAAAAAACATTAGCATTAGAGCAGTATACTCCGTATTCTAAATTTGTAAAAGTGTTTTGCTTAAATATATTGCAAGGATAAGTAATGCCAGTACACAAATCATCTACCGTGAATTTTGCATCATAACTTAAAATACCTTTTCCTCTTCGTCCTGAATTTACTAAATCATTGGTGGTGTTAATAAAATCACAACCCAAAATTCTAAGTCCAACAATATCATACAATGAAATTCCAGAATCAGGTATTTTGGTAGCGTCATTTAATTGAGCATCAATTTTAAAAACACAATTTTTAAAGAAACTAATATTATTCAATGTGTTTCCCGTTGAAGGGTGGAAATTATGATAAGATAAAAATGTTGCACCATTTTTACAATTTAAAAATGTTGAATTCGTTGCTTGTACAATTCCACCTGTGTAGTTCCAGTCAAGATTTCCGTTGCTGTCTTTTCTAATAGTTACAATTCCATCAATAGAATTTTCAATAATTGCATTGTTTTTTAAAATTACTTTACCTTGTGCCCCAATGGTATGTTGACTTGCATTACGGTTACCCCATACTTCTATTCCCTGCCACATATTGCCACAAGTATTAGTTATTTTTCCACCGTCTACAATTAGAGTGCCTCCCCTTTCTATAACGATTTTACCTTTGCTGGGTAAATAAAGGATGTTCTTAACTGTTAATGTAGCACCAGTAGCAATATGAATATTTTGCTCTATACTTTTAGCCTCATTCCATATAGTATTAGAATTAATTTGAAGTGAATTGGCTGGAGGCTCTGCACTTAACAAATCTGCTTCCCAAACTCCACGACCAAAAGTTGCTGCTACAATTTTGTTTGCACATTTGTTTATTTTTAATTCTGTTACTCTGCAATTGGGTATATTACCATATTTGACCCAAGAACTCATGCTATTATCTTTGTAATAAACACCTGCATCAGTTCCTATATAAATTCTATCATTTGTTCCATCTTGGTAAACAATTGAATTCACAGGAAGATTGGCTAAGCAACCATCAGGATCGGCATTTATCCAGCTATTGCCAGCATCTATTGAATAATAAACTTTATATTGAGGATCGTATCCTGTAAATGAAACCCATATTTTTTGGGGATTCACAGTTGAAACAGCAATTCCTGTAATTACAGCTGGTGTTACATTTCCAACTCCCGGAGTAGGGAAATTACCAGAAATATCAGAAAACTTGTTTACGCCAGAATAATCACCATCGTTAGTCCCTGTTGTACTTCTGTATAATTTGGGACTTAGTTGCCAACTTGCTCCTGCTCCATTATCAACACCAAGTGTTGCTATATATACATAATCTGTATTACTTTCTGCTATTTCAAATTCTGTAATAGCTCTTCTCCATTGTGCTATTTCAGTTTTGCTAATATCTGACTCAATACTCCATACATCAGTTGGAGTGTCACCAATAGTAGGTATTTTCTTTTTGCGTTTATATAGATTCGTAAAATTAAAAAAACGTTCGCCTGTTTTTGGGTGCTTTTTTGAAATAATGTAAGGGAATCCTACTTTATCTGTAGTCGCTTCGGCATCGTAAGGCAAAAAATTAGAAGGGGAGCTTGCTGGCGATGGATTCTCAGTAACTCTTGCGTTTGTACTTAAATCATATCTGATAAATCTCCCATTTGAATTATATATCATTATGTTGTCTTCATCGTATGGTATAGAAGCACCATATCCATCTCCACCATCCACAATTGACCAACTGCTTCCTCGTTTAATATTTACACCACAATCTTGATTTCCTATCAGAATCATATCCTTGTCAACTTCGTTTATATCAAAACTCCAAATAGTTCCAACGGATAAACCATTGTTTTTTTCCTGCCAATTATATGTACTAATATATTTTGAAATACCCCCATCTGTTGCCATAAATAGTTTATTCCCAATTAAATTTCGCGAGAAGGTAAGCCCATGTATATCCGCATGTTGTCCGAAGCCATTATAACTAGATATTCCCGAAAACGGAATGGTTTCAATATCAGTAGTTCCCCGAACTATGGTGTGTCCGAAATAAACTTCATTAGAATTGACTGGCGATACAGCAATTGCATTCCATGTGGGGGAGATGTAATTAAAAACATCTATATTGGGAGAATAAGTACCGGCCGAAGCATTAAATATAAATGGAGAAGATGAATTTAGATAATTTTGATAGTGCTTTTGAACCCAACTACCACCTTGATATTTGTATATATACAAAGATCTTACTCTATGAATTTGACCACTAGGATCTAACTGGTCATTTTCTCCAATCATATATGCATATAAGATACTTGGATCAGCTTGGGTTACAGCCAAATTAATTCTTTGTGCAACAAAGTTATTAGAAAATCCACCTATACCAAAGTTTAATCCAGTACCCAAACCTGTTATATTAGTCCAAGTCACTCCATTATTATTTGAAATATAAATACCTTTATCGCTACTAGCATAAATACTATTTGTGTTTCCGGGAACGAATTCCAAACCTTTAAAATCTTCATCTGTAGGAAATCCAGTAAAGAGCTGCTGCCAAATTGGTGTCCCAGAAAGAGCATTACTAGTTTTAAATAAACCCTTTGAACTCGCAATAAATAACTCGTTGCTATTGTTTGGGTTTATTAAAATTCTCCTAATCACACCTCCATTGCCAAAATAAGCAAGTAATCCATTGTTTATTGAGTTCCAAGTCATTCCGTTATCCGTTGAACGATAAATTCCAGCTGTAAACAACGGATTTATATTTGCAACACTAGGAGAAGAAAAAAATGCAATTCCCGATTCCCCATCTCCTGTTGATATAAATAAATTATCACTATTGACATAGTCAATAGCAATGTCAGATACGCTAGAAATTGGTATTTGAGTATCAGTATTTAACACCTCCCAACTATTTCCATCGTCCAATGAGCGCCATAATCCGCCATAGCCAGAACAGGCATACACAATTTGATTACTAACACCATCGTAGTCTGGATGAAAAACGATACGGTGCATTTGACCAACTCCTCGACTATTAATTGGTATTAAATCGGCTTGTGGAGTTCCTGTTGGCCCTAAACTAGTCCAATTCACAGAGTTTAGAACAGGGGCACAAGCAGCAGCAGTTAAAGCATTAAAATTTTCACTGTAAGCAATTATAGCATTTGCTGCAATTCTGAAATCGCCACTTGGATATAATCTCTCTCCCCATATCTTTTGTGCCCTTTCAATTTCTTCATTAAAACCATCTTCAAATACGGTATCGTTAAATACGTTATTTTGGCGGTAGTCTATAAAAAAATCATAGATGTTTGGATATAAAAAAGAGGAGCTACCAGTTTGCGATTTTGTTGTTATTATATTTAATAACAAGAAAGAAAAGAAGAGTATTGTTCTCATATTATTATTTTTAAGAAAGATAGTAAAAAAAATGAAATAAACAAATTACAGAGCTTGATAGAGTCCTATTTGCATGTGACTTTATTGACATTTTTGGGTTAAAAGTGTCATTCGCTGTGTTTATTTTTCAAGCTAATAGTTGACATAACAACAACAAAATAAATTACACAACAAAAAACTGTTCCCGATTCATCCCCAGGAAATTAAGTAGTATGTTTAATAGTCAGATGGAAGACTTTATATATATAGACTAATCCTTTTATTGTCTCAAGTAATGTAAAATTGATCTACTAAATGACAAATTTACATTAAACGGTAGCTGTCCCATCCAGAGATGCCGTCAATTCAATAAAAGAAAGGTTTTTGAAAAACATGGGCGATATGTCCCAGAAAACGACCCTTCAAAACAAAGTAATACATCTAGGTATTAATCTTCCGCACTTGACGGAAAAGGATCTCCAGTTAAAAACGGAAAACATTATTTTACATCTCGACTTGACAATAGGTTGAATTGTTAACATACTTCAGGATAGAGATTGTGCTTAAAATGTTTATTAATAAGGGAAAGATTATATATAGTAACCTATTTAACAACCTGTCCTTTGACAATAATTCCGTTTGCCATAATTTTGCTTTTAAATAAATAGAAATGATTCATTCTGTCTAAACAATAAAATCAAATTGGTTAGAAATGTTACAAAGTCAAAAAAACAATTAGAAAACATGAAAACTCATTTCTATATATTAAACAAATCTTGTTAAACTCAATACAATTTAATAAAAAATCACAAACAATGCAAATGACAATCATTATCATCATCGTCCTCGTATGGATAACAATTATGACCTTAATTTTTTGGAAGATGCCCAAAAATAAGGTAAAAATAGCTCAGAGTTTTTTCAAAGATGTTATACCCAAAGTCCCTATTACTGGAATTATAGAAGCATTCCGTAACAAAAAAGCATGATTTTGCGAGTGGACAAAGGTGAAAATTTAGACTATATATATTTATTCTATATGTAACTATTATACTGTAATTGTCTTTATGATTATATTAATTTCTATACAATTAAAGTGTCGAAATTCATAAAAGCAAAAGATGAATTAATAGTTAATTATTTTAATTGCGGTATCCTGTTAGTTAGACCGTTCCATTTGTCAGGGATTGGTTCACGATAAAAAGGATTTTGAATTCCTAATTGTTCTATTGTATAACCATCCTTTCCGTAGTTGCAAGTAGCACATGATGAAACTAAGTTTTCCAAATTTGTCCGACCACCTTTATTCCAAGGAATAACGTGATCTGCAACTGGCCAAGCAATATGTATAATGCCATGAGTTGTTATATTGGTTTCGCCACGTTGAAATAGTTGTGATCCGAGTTTTTTTATAAATAAGCGTATAAATTCTTGAGAAAGAAGCTTATTGCCACAGTAACGACATTTATAACCATCCCTTTCAAATACTGCACCTTGAATTTTTTGTGGAGATCTTATTGGGTCTCTTAAGGTTACATCAATTGTCGGAGGGGGAGGGACTTTTAAAATAAGGTTTCTGTGTCTGCCAGACATTTGTCCGTGTTCAACATACCAATTAGTAATTTCTTCACTTCTTATTTGTTTAAGCTTGATTAAACAAGATTCCTTGTCGCCAACGATAAACTCGTTAACAGCTGATTCAAATATATCCATTTGGTCTGCAAACCAATATGGTGTAGGAAGAGGAGAATTGATGTCCCATTTTTCTGGATTTGTACCTAGTTTACTACATATATTTCTGCCTCTACACATTATTTTATCTTAATGATTTTGATGGTTGTAGGCTTGACGAGTTAATGATTTGTTATTCAATGCAACTTTTACTAGTCAAGAAATTTAAAAAGTTCGGTGTCCATAATTCCAAATTCCTTTGGTTCACCTATGTTGATATTTACTTTGTATGTACAAACTGAACACTCCGCCGTTTGAACTCTTGTTCTATTATTAACAAGTATTGTCCAGAAGTCAAATGTGGTAAGCGCATTTGTTCCACAACACGGACATATATGAACCTCATAATGTCCTAACGTTTCTTGTTTAAAATCTACATTCAAACGCGCTTCTTCTTTTTTTCTTCTGTTAACATTTTCTTCCAGTGCCTTTCTATGTTCTTCAGATGTTACATTCTCGAACATATAAAGAGGGTTTTTGTACGATGCTCTACCAAGTTCTTTAAAATGATTTATACGTCTTAGTGTTTTAGTAAGGGTATCAAAATTTGTAATGTCTTCAAATTTTTCAGATAAAGGATAACGAATAATTTCATCAATAACATTTTTTTTGCATGCTAAATTTCTTTCAAAAAAAGGTGTCGGTGTTTGAATGTTTAAATACGCCCTTACTAATGGAAGTACTTTGTTTACAAAAAAGTACTCATAAACGTACCGGTTTAAGATTTTTTTACCTGAATGAATTATGTCATTCCGCAAAATTGCTAGCTGTTTTAGTGTTTCAATATGGTTAGCTAAGAAATGAAATTTGGAATCAATACGAAACTCAATAGGAAGTTCATTATTATTTTTGATAAGCTCTTCTACACGAAAGAGAGCAATTGAATAGTCTATGTTTTTCTTTGAGGATGTGTCTATAGAATTTATTTTGCCAGAGAGTATTTTTACGAGGTCAACTTCTTTAGTCAAAGTCAATTTTGAAAGAATTTCAGATTTCTCGCTAAGCAGCTCTATCAATAAATGTTCAAACGACAAATGAATGAATGTTATTGAAGAAAAGTATCTAATCAAATAATCGTGTCCTCTAACAGAACTAAGAATAACTCTAGAATTTTCTTTGTGTAAATAATCATAAAATCCATTTGAAAAGATGTTGTAGGTATCAAAATAATTTCCGAGTCCGTATCTGAGCATAGTCGATTTGCTGTCTATGAAAACAGGAAATTCAGAGTTACTAAACTCAATTAGATTGTTTTTAAAAAAATTGGGAAGTTCTTTCATAACAATATTTATTGTGCTTTACATCAATTCTACTGATAGCGACATTCTAAGTGTCGTAGAAATGGTGAAAGTATCGTGTTCGCTACATGATTTACTCAAAAACTCGTATCTCTCCTGTGTAATAAAGTATTGATATTCTGGATGCACCTTCGAAGTCCAATTGGTGGTAGGGATGACTATTTTTCTCTGTTTGATGCTTGCAGAGAGAAACTTTAAGAGGCATAAACTCAGCTTCTTTAATGAAACCGGAAACAATCTGCCCATCTTCATAGTTAATTTCAATGCTTTTTATTGAATTGTGGTTATTGGCAATTGCCAACTCCAATTCCTTAGATATAACCATAGTTTTATTACTTTAGTTTTTTTTCAATTGTGTTAAGTTTTGATTTAATAGCGTCTAAATCCTTTGTATTTGTGTGTGTCTGTATAATATTAGAAATAAAAGTATAAACAGCAATTAAAAAAAGTCCAATTGCAGTAATGATTGTTATATAATCTTTTACTATACTAATTAAATTCTTTTTACCCTCTTCAAGGTAATACTTGTCATAGTATACAACGCTACCAACTTTATTAATAAAATAGTAATCTTTAAATTCTTCAACTACTTGGCTTATTTGATTTCTATCTAAAAGAATTTCAATTTCAGAAACAACTTCGATTTCACTATACTTTGTTAGTGAAGAAATTTGTTCAACATCCAAAGCAAGCTCGAACTGATATAGTTGTTCCGGTGGTTTTGTTAAGCTATAAACATAGTCTTGGTGCTTTTGAAGAACCTCTAATATTTTATGCCTGATTTTATACTTTTTCTTGTACATAATTTTTGCCAAATTTTATTTATGGCTTTGATTTTGCTCTTCGTTTTGGTCTATTCAATTTTTTTCATAAAGGCAATCAGTTTAGGAGGTTTCTAGCGCTTTGTTTCAATCTTCATTATTTCAAGTCGTCTACTATATCTGCAAAGTCATACTCATGAATAAGCATAATTGTGTGTCCTTCCTTTCGCATACTTAGAGCCTTTTCAACTTTTCTGCCGTAACAAGAAAACGCCCAAGCTGGATTTCCATTGTCTCCGACAATTAAATAATCAGTTTTACGTGTAACACTATCTGTAGGAATTCCGCCAAGTTTAATAATGTCCTTTTGCAAGTCATCTCTATTACCTCTTTTTAGAACGCCAGTTATGCAAAATGTTTTACCCGTAAACGTTACATTAGGCTCGCTTGTGCAAAGTCCAGCAATACTAACTCCCGAAGTTTCTTCTTTCAATAGATTATTTGTTTCTTTGTCGTGCAACTTTACAAACTGATTAAAATAGGCTTTTAAAACTAATTTTTCTTCTTTATCAACTTTGTTGTCAGAAACAATGGATAAAATTAAACTTCTTATTTCGTCATAAGGATAGTAAGTGTTTAAATGCTCGTTTTCTTGAAGCCAATTATGTAGATCGAAAATTTCTTTTTCGTTAATTGTTCCATCTGATAAAATTCCATGACAAAGTCCTTGCAATATTTGCAGATCAGTTGTTACAGCATTGTAATATAAGTTATCATTCTCATATTTTTGACATAACCAATATAAATCCTCTATTGTTTCCTTAGGCGGTATTTTATTTGATATTGTCTGTTCGATAATGTTCATGAATTCATTGAACGGATTCCTATCAATGAGACTGTTGTGTATTACAACCCATTTATGAAGCTCGTTAATTTCTTTTTCGTTTACGTTACGATCTAAATTAATCCCAAGCAAAATTCCTTTTAAAGAACTAATTGCTTTATCGGCCTGGGATTTTGCAGTGTAAATTTTTAATTCTTGTTCATGAAGTTTGTTCATTGTTCTGTCTTTTCTCGAAAATACAAATTTTCTGTGTGGTTCTTTAATTGTTTTAAAGGATTTTATCCTTACCTTTTTTATCTCTAATTTCTTTCTTCCGAGCCTCTATTATTGATTTTAATATTTCATCAATTTTATATGACTTCCTGTTTTTATAAATATCATCCTTGTCTTCTGTAGAAGCACTTTCAAAGTGTGAAATTATTTCTGTTATTTGTTTTTCAAAATTTAAAGAAATTACAAGTGCTTGTTTATATTCGCCTTCAGTTATTTGCATTGGAGTCTCAAGTCTATCAGAATAGTCAACATACAAGCCCTGATTCTTTTTCATATTTGCGTCTTCCCACCAATCAAACATTTCTGAAAGATCATTGAAGATCGTTTTGATTTTTTCCTCATCCTTTGACATAAAAGCCTTTTCTTCTTCTGAGTATTCTACAATTGTCTCAGGATTATAAATTTTCTCCTTCTCCTTAATAATCACTCCCATTAGTAGTTTTAAAATTGGATAAAGAAAATTGATATATGTAGCTGCTCTGTGTTTGATAACATGGTCGGTAAAAAACAGATGAACTCCTTCAACGTTTCTTACGTCAAGACGTAGATGCTGTAAATACAGAATTACCCCAACCACTAACTGTTCAGTCGAAAGTATAAGATGTGAAACTGGAATTCCGTAATGTCTTGTTTTGGCAATAGTTTCTGCTGCCTCTTTATGAATCCTTGCCGTTTCAAAAGCTTCCATGCTCGCTGAGTAACATTCTTCGTCAGAAAGAAGTTTCAAAAGATTTCGTTCTTTTTTCATGAATATAATTTTTGTTAGGTCGAAGTTATTCAGATTATGACAACAAATAGTTTATACATGAACACTAATCATATTAATAACTCTGCATTTAATATATGTACAGATTTTTTTAGGATTTATAATAATTATGCCATACTATTGTTACTTCTTAATGTATTCAATAAAATAATTATTACCCAATGATTATTGCCGTAAAACTATTTTTTACTCACATTTATAGTGCATATATGTTATTACACTGTTGCTATTTACCCAATTAATGTTATCATATCAGCTTCATAGTTATTATATATATTCCATTTCAAAAGTTCTACGATTTTTTTTGCTTTATTGTCTGTATAATCTATAGTCAAATCATATTCACCTCCAAAGTCATTTGTCAAATTTAAAAAACAGTCCTTCACTTTTTGGGTGGGCTTACCTTCTTCGCAATGAATTGATTGATTTCTTCCTTGTAATATTATATTCAGCAAAGTTTCACTGCCAATCTTCCTTCCTGAAGGACAGTTTGATGGATTACCTACGGCAGTTGAAATACCTTGTTTCGCAATTTGCAAAAGGCTCATGCATAATGAATTTATAGAATCTTTTTTGGTAATAATTGATTTTGCTATTAAATCTAGTTTCGCTTTTTTACCTTTTAAATCATTTTCTTCTGCAAATTTTGCCATTCGTATATATTTCTGCTGAATCTGAAGATCACAAAAATCTTCATTCATATCAGCTGTAGAATAATCCCAAAACAGATGGTCAAAATCCTTTTTTAAACAATTGAATTGCTCTGTAAGATCATTAAATTGATACTCTTCGTGATGAATGATCTCTATTAGACTCTTCGCGGCAAACTTGGTTTCGACTAAATATTGATGCATTTTATTTGTTTTTAATAACACATAAGGTTTTGCCCCTTGGCATTACTAACCTTTGAAACTGGAAGCTATCTGCCAACGCCAAAGTTTATTGTTTTTTTAATGTTTCTATTCGCACTTTCTCCCCATTTACGCAAATTCCTTGTTATTGGCAGGGCTCCTATGTCTATTCTTGATAATAATCCCAATTTTCAAATTTTAGTTCTCGTCCTGATGTAGGAACGCAATTAAAATATTTAATATTGTGAGTCTGAAGCTTGTCAAATATTTTATAAATTCTTTTCTTAACTTCTTCTGGTGTTCTTATTCCAAAGTATATGCCAGTTAAACACTGAATGGGATAGTGATTAATTCTTTCCTCAGGCTCTTTCTTTTCTCCGAAATTAATTTCAATTGCTCTCCACTCATTTTCATATGCCCAAGGCAATGTCTTTGTTGAAAATACTGCTTCTAATTCATTTGCAAATTTATGAGTCCAACTTTTGGATAACCCAACCAAGTCACAATCGTATTCGTTATTAAAAACTGGTGAAAAGTCAAAGAAATTTATGTGTGGTTGTTTGTCTTGATATTTTACTTTTCTTATTCTCTCCCAAATGATAGTTTCTTCAATTTTCCATTTTGAAATCCTTTGTAGGTATTCTTCTTTATTATGATTTCTTTTTCCTATTGTCATTTTATATGGGAAAAGACCATTGTTTTCAAGCGTAAATTCTAAGCATATGCCTGAATGCTTACTTGCATAATGCGACCACATTAAAAAGTCATTGTTGCTTTCTGAGAAACAAGTAGCATGGCTGTTCTCTAGAAATTTTTTTGTAAGCCTTTTCAGTTCAATTTTAAAATTCGATATATCCAATTGAAAGGGGATGTTTTCATTTGTTGATAACAAAAGATTTTCTAATTCATCAATTGAAATAAATCCTTGTTCTTTTGCTAATTGAGCCAATCTATCAAAAAGGAATACTTTGTATGCATTTCTGAGCTCATCATTTTTATTGAACTCTATAAGCTTTTGATTGTTCAATTTCTCATCATCTGTTAGTTGACCTTCGTGAATTTTTAGAGTCGTTTTAAATAGAAACCAAAGTAGGTTTTCAATTTGATTAATTTCCTTAGGTGTAAATTCAATTCTTGCACTAAGGTCTAAAGGATCATTGAGTTCTAAATATGATGCAAAATATAGTTCTTGATAATACAACTCTTTAAATAAAAAATCGGTTAGTGGTCTGTATTTATAGAGTATTATCATTTAT
This sequence comes from Bacteroidota bacterium, assembly GCA_017303895.1. GTDB lineage: Bacteria > Bacteroidota > Bacteroidia > 2-12-FULL-35-15 > 2-12-FULL-35-15 > 2-12-FULL-35-15. The sequence continues at coordinate 113,563 of JAFLBF010000011.1, forward strand.
TGTCCTAATATTATATATGTTCTTTGCTTTGCCACTTATGGTTTCAGACTTTCCGTTGGTTGGCTTAACACATAAATTCCCTTCCAATACCATCGTTTATTTTAGCACAGTCACCCTCTGGCGCAATAGTTTGTTATCGGATGTTATATTTTTTTACCTGCAAAGCAACTTGCCCAAATTTTGTTCTCAGTTTCTTTATCTATTTTGTATACTTGTTTCAAAAGTCTCAATATTTTTTCAATTCTGTCGGCAACCTTTGCAGAATTTTTTATTTCTTCTAATTCTTCGTCAGGAAAATATCGGAAGATTTCTTCTTCAAACTCATCAATAGTCTTTGGCTTATGAATAAAATGCTTTAAAAAATTAGAAATTTCTAAGGCCCTAATTTTGTCTTTATGTTCTTCAACTTTTTTGATGTCGTCTTTATGAATTTCCATTTGCCGATTAATAAACCAATGGTAAAAATCCTCAATTAGATGATGGTAGTCGTTAATTAATACAAGCAAATCAATATCGTCAGTTTGTTCTGCTAAAAACTTTTTTGAAAGAGAATTCCACCCTGAAAACTTTGCAATCTCTTTTGTCGGCAGGAGTAAAGTAATTACAAAATCGCTGGCATCTTTTTTATAAACTAATCTGGAAGAAACTCCTGGCATTTTATAGTGTTGAAAATACTGTCGCAAATCTTTGATGAATACTGCTAATTGATTATTTACAAATCGCTTATTTATTTCATCTTGGTAGTCAGGGAATAAATTGTTGTCAGAATATAGCTCACGATAATGATTTCTTGCATGGTCAGTGAGTGAAAGTGCTGACGCAATATAGTTGTGTAAGAATCTTGTGATTTGTCGTTGGTAATCATGAAGTAAATGTCTTTGTTCAATACTCATAAGTTTAAGTGAAACTTGCGGAGTGTTGTGAGTCTTTAAATGGTGAACTAACTCGTAGTAGTTACCATTAAAAATATCCAATGAAATACCGAAGTGTCTAATTCTCTCCAAAGATTGTTGCTCTGGCATCTCATTAAGCTCATTCCATAAAAATAGAATTGTCTGTCCGTGGTTCATTTAATCTAAATTTTGTTTATGTCACTAGAGATTTGGGTCTTTGCGTTAGGGCAGACAATCAAAGCAGAAAAGCTGAGTCTATTGCTAAAGTTCAATTAAAAAAACACAGTGAGGTTTGCACTTCAGACCATCAGACACAAAGCTATTGTAGTCAATGCTTTCTATTCAAATTTCACAGTGTTTAGTTGTTCTAATATATTTTCTTCAGTTACGCTGTAGTTTGCGTAAAAAAATCGCCCATCCAAAAGATCTGATTTGTAGTAACTGTATATGTTAATGTCAATTCTTGGCGCTTTGAAAGTCCTTCCTACATATTCAAACACGTTTAGTATGCCTGAAAACTCGGGTGAAAAGTAAATCGCAGATTTAACTATATTTTTATTTCTTAACAGAGATAGTTTTTCTTCGTCAATATTAAAGAAAATAGTATCATTTCTAAGTATTGATTTTGGGAAGGTCTTTCTGATAGACTCAAAAATTATTTCATCAATTCTGTCGTTCGGATAGTTTTTTTGTCTCGGATACTCTTGAAGTAAACTTTCTATTGAGGTAGTTGTCTTGCTTTCACCTTCTTGTTTTTTCAAGTTATATTGAACCGTGAGCGGTCGAGTATAAATTACCTGTCCAATTTCATATTCACCATTCTGTCTGTCCGAGATGATGATTATCTGTTTCAAAATTTTCAAATCTGCAATGTTTAACCATTTAAGTACCTCTTCTTTCATGTCGTTTTTTGTTGTTATATATAATAGTGCCTGTGTTTTAACGGCATTCGTTGGTTAATTTTTTAAACCAAAACCCTGTCTTAATACCAAAATATAATTAAAAAACAATTGACTTTTTCTGGTCTACTCACTAATACAAGACGGCTTTTATTGATAACGTATTTAACTAAATATATTTATTCTAATTTATATTATCCTCCTCCAGAACCAGATAGTGGAGTTGCCCAGCCAAGCCAACTAGCAATCAGTCGTAAAATTAATAGAAGAATTATGCAGTAAAATGAATATTTTTGAATAATACTCAAAGGAGCACTAAATTTCAGAAGTAAAAATTCAAATTTCCCCTCAAACTTTGGAAGCATCCATTGAAGAAACATGAAACCTATTAAAATAATCCAACCGAAAATAAAAGTTCCCCCCAAAATTACGCAAGAAAAATTAAAAATTTTATCACCTATAGATTCTTCCATTTAACAAATCATTCAGCCACGAAATTTTATTCTGCAAAAAAATTATTTTCTTGCTTCTCATATGTTTTTTACTAAAAATCTAAAATAGTCATTAGCCTACGCTAAAAAACTAACGTTGAGAACTGTTAAATTACAAAAAAACTTGAATATCCCCTAGAAAAATACCAAATTATTTAAAAAGAAAGAATGATGACTGAAAAAAAATTATCGATAACGTGAGTTGAACTGAAAAAAACTAAAAAAAACAGTAAAAAACTGAAAAAACTTGATTTTGCTATATCGCATTACCAATTTTGTTAAAAGCAAATTATTTACATCTAATGCAAAATCTTTCGTTTGGAAAAATACTTACAAGTCAAGAAGGATCATCTGTCACTAATTCTTTTTTTTCTGAAGAAGGTGAATTGATTTACGAAATTATACATTACACAACAAGCGGCAGAGCTTTCTTTAAAATATCGCAGAATTGCAATTCATTTATTGGGGTCAAAAATGTTAAAATCGACCAGCCTCCACTTGATCAATTGAAAATGGCTTTACAACAAGTTGATGAACTTCAGGAAATCATTAAGGGAATTGACAAAGAGCTAATACAGTAAAAACAACGATTAAATAAAACTGCCATATTGTCTGCTTTACACTTTGGCAAACTATTGGATTCAAGTATTAAAA
>JAFLBF010000012.1 GCA_017303895.1 Bacteroidota bacterium
CCGGCACGCACTTTTGTCTTTTTGTTGCTCTTTAATTCATTGTACATTTTTTTACTTACAATAAATCCGGGCAACACATCGCTCAACTCATCATCATTAGAATTAATTGGAAAGGAGAAGATGATATTGATCGCATTTTCTAAAGCTGATTTAAGGATCAAGAATGTTCCTTTATCATCATACTTATTCTTTTTATTCCAGGTGATCTTCATTGGATATGCCAATGAAGTAAGTGTTACCGTTTGATCAACCGGGCCATCATACTCTGCTAATTTATAAACCAGGGTTTGACCTTCTTTGATCTTAACCGGCTCTTGCGCCAAAGCAACAGTGCAGATCAATAATGCAACGAATGTTGATACGAATTTTATCTTTTTCATAGTATAAATTATTTAACTGTTTCTCTACCAATGCTGGAATAAAAATATCCCAATTCTCTCATTTGTTGTATCCCATAAAGATTACGTCCATCGAAGATGGCTTTGTTCTTTAATAAAGAAGTTACTTTATCAAAATCCGGAGTGCGGAACAAGCTCCACTCTGTTGCGATCAATAATGCATCTGCATCACGCAATGCATCGTATTCATCCATCGCATACGTGATCTTGTCGCCAATTAAATTTCGAACATTGTTCATTGCTTCAGGATCATAAGCAGCAACTGTTGCGCCTGCTTTTGTTAATTCATCAATGATGTATAATGCAGGAGCTTCGCGAATATCATCTGTATCAGGCTTAAATGCCAATCCCCATAGAGCAATCTTTTTCCCTTTCAGATCGTTATTGAAATACGACTTAATTTTTGGAACGATGATGGTCTTTTGTTTTTCATTGATATCCATTACCGAATCCAGGATCTTAAAATCATACTTTACTTCAGATGCAGATTTAGCCAGCGCTTGAACATCTTTTGGAAAGCAGCTTCCGCCATAACCAATTCCCGGGAATAAGAAACGTTTACCAATGCGATCATCGCTACCAATACCGATACGAACCGAATCTACATCCGCACCTAATAGTTCGCATAAATTAGCGATCTCATTCATAAAGGTGATCTTCGTGGCAAGAAATGCATTCGCTGCATATTTTGTTAATTCAGCAGATTTTTCATCCATGAAGATGATCGGATTACCTTGACGGACATATGGCTTGTATAATTCTTCCATGATCTTTCTTGCTTTATCGGAACTTGTTCCAATAACCACACGATCAGGTTTCAAGAAATCATCTACTGCAAAACCTTCACGTAAAAACTCCGGGTTAGAAACTACATCAAATTCAACTTTAGCATTCTTAGCCATCGCTTCACGTACTTTATCCGCAGTACCTACAGGCACCGTGCTCTTATCAACGATCACTTTGTAATCTTTGATGATTTTGCCTAGATCATTCGCTACACCAAGGATATAGCTAAGGTCAGCCGAACCATCTTCCCCCGGAGGAGTTGGCAATGCCAAAAAGATGATCTTGGCATTTTCAATGGCATCGGCTAATTTCGTGGTAAATGTCAAACGACCTTGTTTGATGTTTCTTTCAAACAATACATCCAAATGTGGTTCATAAATAGGCACGATGCCTGATTGCATCTTCTTCACTTTGTCTTCATTGATATCAACACAGATAACATGATTTCCTGTTTCTGCTAAACAAGTACCGGTCACCAAACCAACATAACCTGTTCCTACAACTGCTATATTCATATAAAAAAATTAAGATTATCGATTAACAAATTCTAAAACACTGGTAGTAATATATTTCAATGTTTCCTCATCCAACTCCGTATGCATAGGAAGAGAAACAACGCAAGCACATAATTTTTCAGTAACAGGAAAATCACCTTCCTTGTAACGTGGATCCAAATATGCTTTTTGCAAATGCAATGGTATCGGATAATAGATCATAGCCGGAATATCCTTGCCCGCTAAATATTCACGCAAAGCCGTACGATCAACACCATTTAATTGCAAAGTATATTGATGAAATACATGGTTGGAGAATTTAGCACGGGCAGGCGTTTTTAATTTTGGATTATTCGCAAATGCTTTATCGTAGTAGTCTGCTGCTTTATTTCTTGCTTTTGCATAATTATCCAGATCACGCAGTTTTATACGCAGGATAGCCGCTTGAATACTATCCAGACGTGAATTTACACCAATAGAATCATGTACATACTGAACCGATTGACCATGATTAGCGATCATTCTGATCTTAGCAGCCAAAGCATCATCATTGGTAAAAATAGCACCACCATCACCATAACATCCTAAATTCTTAGAAGGGAAAAAAGAAGTACAACCGATCGTACCAATAGTACCGGCTTTCTTCTTTGAACCATCTGCACTGTAGTACTCAGCACCAATAGCTTGAGCTGTATCTTCGATCACATACAAATTATGCTTTTTAGCTAAAGCCATGATCTTATCCATATCAGCACATTGACCAAATAAATGAACGGGCACAATGGCTTTTGTTTTAGGTGTGATAGCCTTTTCAATAGCAGCCACATCAATATCAAATGTGTCTGGAACAACATCCACCAACACAGGCTTTAATCCTAACAAACCGATCACCTCAGCTGTAGCAACATATGTAAAATCGGCCGTGATCACTTCATCACCCGGCTTCAGATCCAATGCCATCATCGCAATCTGTAAGGCATCCGTACCATTTGCGCAAGGAATAACATGTTTTACACCCAAATACGTTTCCAATTCTTTTTGAAACTCTTTTACTTCAGGACCGTTAATAAAAGCTGTATTATTCAACACATTCTGAATGGCAGCATCTACTTCTGTTTTTATTTTTTCATATTGACTTTTCAAGTCAACCATTTGAATTTTTTTGGCGATCTTTTCCATCTAAAAATATTTCGGTTATAAGAATGCGAATATACATAAAATAAGGATAAAATCGGGACAATTTTTGGATTAAAACTTCGTTAAAAAATGCTTACATTAGCACGTTTTTTATATGAAAAAGATATACCTCATTTCCTGTTTCTGTTTGGCCATTTTTCTTTCGGCAAGATCGCAAGTGAGCGTTAAGGACTCATCCGTTGCAAGCCCAATGATTTCAGCATCTTACGGGTATTATTTTTCTGCAGGCGACTTAAGTAAACGCTTTGGAAACAACTCTACCCTTCAACTTAGCGTGGATTTCAAATCTAAATACAACTGGATCGTTGGCCTTAACGGAAGCTATTTTTTTGGAAAAACAGTTAAAGAAAGCCTATTCGACAGCATCGCCTCTCCTGATGGCTTCATAATTGACAAACTTGGTGGATTTGCAGATATTCGCCTCTATGAAAGAGGGTTTACTGCTTCAGCGACCTTAGGCCGTTTGTTCCCATTTAAAAGATCCAATCCAAATTCGGGAATCGTCTTTAATATTGGATTAGGATTCATACAGCATAAGATACGAATTGAAACCATAGGAAACAACGTTCCACAACTAGATAGCGACTACAAAAAGGGCTATGACCGCCTGACCAATGGCTTTCTTTTAAGTCAAAACTTAGGCTATATGTATCTAAGCAACAATCGTATTGCCAATTTTTATATTGGATTTGAATGTATGCAAGGATTTACTCAAAACAGACGTAGCTACAACTTTGACCAAATGAAACAGGATACAGAAAAACGGGTGGATATCCTTTACGGAGGGAAAGTTGCCTGGATACTACCTTTATACAGAAAAGCACCTAAAGAATTCTATACTTATTAGGATAAGCTCTTGCATGAATCTTATCTATAACATATCCATTTCCCTCTATAGAATTGCAATCGCTATTAGTTCTCTGTTCAACAAAAAAGCTCAGCTTTGGATCGATGGAAGAAAAGACATTTTCAATAAACTACAAACAGCCTTTTCAAAAAGCACAACACCTCTTATCTGGATACATTGTGCTTCTTTAGGAGAATTTGAACAAGGCAGACCGATGATCGAGGAGATAAAAAGAAAACACCCAAACTACTCCATTCTACTTACTTTTTTCTCACCATCGGGTTATGAAGTAAGAAAAAACTATCAAGGAGCAGATCATATTTTTTATCTTCCGATCGACACTCCGGCAAATACCAACAAATTTCTAGACATTGTAAAACCGCAGTATGCATTTTTTGTGAAATATGAATTTTGGTTCAATTACCTTAATGCTTTAAAAAGAAGAAAAATCCCCACCTATCTTGTCAGCGGTATTTTCAGAGATGATCATCATTTTTTCAAACCCTACGGTAAATGGTCGAGAGCACAACTAGCCTGCTTCGATCACTTTTTTGTTCAGAACAAACATTCTGAAGAACTACTTCGATCCATAGGTTACACAAACACCACCATCACAGGCGACACGCGCTTTGATAGAGTTTCTGAAATTGCTAAAACAGTAAAACGATTTGACCTCATTGAGCAGTTCTGTAAGGATCATCCTGTTTTCATTGCAGGAAGTACATGGAATGAAGACGAACAGATATTAGCTAAAAGCACTATTCTTAGTCAGGGATATAAATTAATCATTGCACCACACGAAATTGATAAAAAACACATTGATTCGATCATCCAGCAATTTAAAAACGGTTCACCTGAAACTCAATGCATCCGCTATTCTGAACTGAGCGAAAAAAACTATTCCCTTGCCAGCATCCTGATCATTGACAATATTGGAATGTTGTCTTCGCTATATCAATACGGTAAAATAGCCTACATCGGTGGCGGCTTTGGAAAAGGCATACACAATATTTTGGAAGCAGCCACTTTTGGTTTGCCCGTGATCTTCGGTCCGAATTATCAAAAATTTACAGAAGCCAAAGAATTGATCGAGCAAAAAGGAGCGTTCAGTATTTCCTCAGAAGCCGGAGTAAACAACATACTCAGCTCCTTAAATAACGAAAGTGCCCTCAAAAATGCTTCTACTATTGCCAAAAATTATGTAGAGTCGAATACAGGTGCCACTTCAAAGATACTTTCTCATATCCGGTTGAAGTAATTAACCATCCCCTGCTGAAAACCTATTTCGCTTTTTCTTTTCCATATTTTGATTTATCGTATTTTCGATACAAATCAACATCACACTCATGAGCAATAAAAGCAATTCTTCATCACTTTTAGTGTTAATATCCGTTTTCTTTTTTTGGGGCTTCGTAGCTGCCAGTAACGATATTTTGATCCCTGTATTCAAAGACAAATTGAATCTGGAACAGTGGCAGTCGCAAATGATCTCCTTTGCATTTTACGTAGCTTATACAGTAGGCTCGCTGATCTATTATTTTGCATCCAAAGCATCGGGTGGTGACATATTGAACAAGATCGGCTACAAAAATGGGATCGCATTAGGCTTGAGCATTTCTGCTATGGGTACCTTACTTTTTTATCCTGCAGCACAAACAGCATCATTCCCTTTAATGATCTCCGGTTTATTTATTGTTGGATTGGGATTCTCATTGCAACAAACAGCAGCAAATCCTTTAGCTATTGTAATGGGCGACCCTAAAAAAGGGTCGCAACGGCTTAGTTTGGCCGGAGGCGTCAACAATGTGGGAACAACCATCGGACCATTGCTGGTAAGCTTCGCCATCTTCGGTTCTATTTCATCGGGGAATACCTTAGCAAGTATAGAAAGTATTAAAACACCTTATTTGATTCTAGGAGCAGCATTCATTATTGTAGCTGTGATCTTTAAATTTTCTTCTATCCCGAATAAACTAGAACACATTAATGATGAGCAAGAAACTGCAAACACAAATACAAGAAAGAGCGCATTGAATTACCCTCAACTTATTCTGGGGATGATCGCCATATTTGTTTATGTAGGAGTTGAAGTCTCTACTGCCAGTAACTTGCCGGAGTTTATGAAACAAAAATTAAATACTCCAACTGAACAGATCGCTCCATATGTTTCACTTTTCTGGGCTAGTTTAATGATCGGCCGATGGACCTCATCGGTAGGCGCATTCAACTTAAGTGGAGGATTAAAGTCTATCATGAATTTTCTGATGCCATACATTGCATTTGGAGTTTTCCTGGCCGTAAACAAAATTGCAAGTCATGATCTTACACCATTTTATGTATATGCATTTGTGATCATTGCATTGATCATTGCTGATATATTAAGTAAAGGTAATCCAGCCCGTCAGTTATTGATCTTTTCATTCGCAGGTATCACTGCTTTATTTATAGGAATGCTGTCATCAGGAATGGTAAGTGTATACGCATTCATCAGTGTAGGATTATTTTGCAGTACACTATGGCCTTGCATTTTTACTTTGGCCATAGCCGGTTTAGGGAAACACACCAATGAAGGCTCCAGCTTTTTGATCATGATGATCATGGGTGGAGGATTCATCAGTTTATTACAAGGAGTGGTTGCCTCTGATAATATTTTAGGGATCCAGTGGAGCTATCTGGTGGGCGTTGCCTGCTTTGCATACCTGGCATTTTATGCATGGAAAGTAACCCGGATATTAAAAGATCAGGGAATCGATTATGACAAGCCAAGCGGGAATGGCGGACATTAAAAAAGGCGGGCATAGCCCGCCTTTTTTATTACTTAATATCAATTGAAAAGAGAATATTCTTTTTCTTTTTACGCTCTACATCGATCAAATTATTATTTCTTCCATCAATAAAGTCACGAATATAAAAATTGGTCTCGAACAACTTTACATCCGCCAAATTATACTTTCTGATCATTCCTGTTTCATTGATATTCAAACCTACTAGAAAACCACCCGCGTTATTCATGTGTGTGCGAGGGGCCTCATTCTCCGGCAGATCAAAGTTTTCAATATGATCGATATAAAACAAATGCACATCGTTTCCAATTGCATAAGAATTGATAGATAAGCCACTTCCGGAAGCATCATTACTTCTTTGGCGTTTGGGGATCTTTTTCACCCAAGCTAATTTTCCATTCGCATCAATATTCATTACAAAAATATCATTTGCAAAAGTTTTATATGTAGTCGTTGTGGTTTTGCCATTATAGTGCGTATACACTTCTACCCAATATTGTTCAGCAATGATAGTGGAGGATCCATTTTGCATAGCATAGATATCACGTATCCTCAAATTATTGATCCCTAACTCTTTGGTTTCATCGTCTTTATTCTTTTTCTCTTTCTTCTCAATCTTTTCTTTTTGGCGATCGGTCATATAGGATTTGATCACATCAGAAGGGATCTCGTAATATCCTCCAAGTAGTTTTGAAATGGTTCCATTTGCTACATCTAACTTTACCATATAAGCTCCATCTGTAGGAGAATTAACACCTTTGGAATAAAATCCTGCTACCACTATATTGTGATTTACATCTTCATAGATGTAAGTATCTTCCGGAAAATAATTCTCTAACTTGATCTCAACAATTTTGGGTTGAGCCTGTCCCTTTTCAAAGACAAGTACTTCATAGTGATAGTTTGGTTTTTTATCTTTTGTTGCTTCTTTTTTACGATCATCTTCGTAAACCTTTATCATCTGATAATATTTTCCATCATCGCCCAATGTTGAACTTTCGAAATTCATTTTCGCTTCCGTATAAGGCATTTTAAATTCATCACCCCACAGCTTATTTAAATTCTCATCATATACATAGATCCCAACTATGTGAGTATTAAGCTTATCGTTTCGTTCGGCAGCAACGAGTGTATAGTTGTAGGCTATCTTCGATCTGTCTTCAGAAATCCTACTGGTATGTATTCCCCATGTAACTTTATCGGAAGATGTATATAGCTTGATGGGTTCTCCCACAACATCTAATTTTTCAGGAGAAAATTCAATCGCAGAGATCCCCTCCGTTTTTGTTTCTTTATATACTTCTCTAACAAAGACATAGGTTTTCTCCTTCATCTTATAGATCCAATCCAGACTTACTTTGGGATTGGTAAACTTTGATTTAATGTCAACCGTATTTTGTTTTTGAAACTCCAACTCTTTTGAAAACAACTGAAAATTAACTGACTCTAAACCATCTTCATTGATCTGAACAATACCATTTGCGCCATAAGGAATCGCTTTATATAAACGATGACCTTTCGGTGATTCAAATTCGGCCGAATGACGAATAGTATACGGACCTGTTGTTTGTCCGAATAAAGTTATTGGAAGCGAAGAAGCTGCAATAAATAGTTTAAATAGCTGTTTCATAATTTGATTTTGGTGCAATGTAAAAAAAAATCCCAAGCGAAATCGCTTGGGATCTATATATAACAGGAAAACTATTACTTTTTAGGTTTCAAAGCTTTTGCCATTTTACCACCCACCATTTTGCCTGCTTTAGCAAAACATTCTTTGATACGGTTAGAAGGGTCAAAGTCCCAATCATTATCATTAACAACCACACCTTGAACGTTGTTCAAAAATGCTTTCGCCATTACCTTACCTGTAGCTGTTTCAACGAAAGAAACTTCAAAATCACAATAAGGATTTACCTTCATTGCGAAAGAATTAAATCCCGGCTCTAACATTACTGTTTTAACTACGATAGTGTATTTTGCATCTTTTTGATTTTTTGCAGCAGAAGCATTTGTTTTTCCTTTGAACAACATCTTATTGATCAATTCTTCAAACATTGGCTCATAAACAGCAGAACGGCTATTCACCCACTTCTCTGCCCAACGATCACCTTTTCCCGGTTGCTTTTTGTTGTAAGCATCAATCTTTTCAGCTTTATAATCTGCCTCAGCCTTTTTACCTACCATCATTCCATCATATACATATTCGATGTTAAATTTTGTCTCACCAGCAAGAAAAGACAATGATTCATCTCCTTCAGTAAATTTTTGAGCCTTTGCAGTCATTGCTGTAACAGCAATAAAACCTGCGATCAATAACATTTTTGCTTTCATTTTATTTAGTTTTAGTTTGTTCTTGTACAAATATAAAATAATTAGGTTCTATATGGAAATTTTCATCAAATAGATTTCTTCTAACCCAAACCGTGCCTACTTCCGAAGATTTACAATACAATCAAATGCATCATCCACGTAATCAGACACCTTTAATCCCAAATCAGGCTTGTAGGACTTAATATCTTTATCAAAGATAATTGCACCTGTTTCAATATCAAATAGTACGGCATAATAATATGTTAAATCAAATGCAGGAGAAGTCTTTGTACTTTTTAATTTTACGCTAAATACACCATTCCATAGAAAGTATTTTGTCCCATATTTTTTCACAAGAAGTGTTATTTCATCAGTATTCAAAATCGGACAGCTCTGAACTCTGCCTCCTTCCATTCTTTCATTGAACCAATCATTAAAAACTGAAAAATCATCATACTTGACAGTATTACTAGACAAAAATTTATTAGGATCAATGATTTCACAGTCTATTTTAATCTTTCGAGCATTCATCTCTATTATATCTAAAAAGTCAGACTTTCTTTTTTCATTAATGCTATATATACCAACATCAGATACAGTTTCATCAATTCTTTTATAATAAGGATCAATTACTACAATTTTATCAATCGTAATTTTCTCTACGTCCTTTGATTTTTCTTCTGTTTTAGATTTTTTTTTATCAGGTAATACAAAAGGTTTCATTGCAGTAGCAGTAGCTCCCTTCGAAATGCCTTTGGAATAATTGGAAAATTTATTACAAAATTCAGGGTCAGTATTCATATAATCCCAAAAGGCTGTTAGAAAATAGTTATCCTTGTTAATTGTCACTAATTGATCACTATTTTTTACAAAATCATTATTGGTTAAACGAAATTGTGTTGTTAAACGAAACATTAAAGAATCAGATAAAGAAGAAAATAAAGGCTCATCTTTATATTTTAAATGGTTCTTCCATGCATATTTCAATGTTAAAACACTAATCTCCTTCTGGGGTATTCGATCCAACATGAAATTTAATTGCTGGCTGCAGCCTTCTGTTTTTGTAAAATCTGGGATTGGGGCTTTCCTGTAAGAATCTTCGCCATATTTTAACTCTCCATTTTTATACAATGTCATAGCGTAAAGAGACTTGACAATTATTTTTTCTAAAAATATATTATTTGGATACTTTTGTTTTAGAACATACGCTGTATATAAAGAATTGAGATAACTCCTTTCGATTAGAAAAACCCTACACAATTCAAAGCGACAAACATCCCTAACATAATCAAAGTGTGATTCAGAAATTAAGAACTTACTCCCTTGATCGTCTAACAAAAAAAGACTATCTTCAATATTCTCTTTTCTATTTCTAATATTGGGATGGGTACTTCTCGAATCATCATAATTTTCATTATCACTAATAGGCAAAACACTTGAAAGAAAATATCTTTGAGGTATTTTATAGTACTTATCATTAAAAAAAGTTGAATCGAACAAAATGTTCTCAATTGGCAAATAAGAATACTTTAAAACATCAAAAGTTGGAATAATTTCCCCTTTTGAATACTTTGATTTCTTGAACAACTCCAAACCATACAAATCCGCTTCACTTTCATTTTCTTTCGAAAAAGCTATTTTTTCTAAAAAACGGTCATCAAAAGTCTTTTTTTTATATTCAGAATCAATTCGTTTATGCTCTTTAAATGTATTAATATTATGCTTTTTAACATAATGAGAAATTTCGTGCGATAAAACAAATGCTAATTGAGCTTCATTTTTCAAGTGTGCAATTAATCCAATGTTAACAAAAATGTATCCATTACTCATACAATATGCATTTACATCCGGCAACTTTGCTACAAAAAAATGCAATTCTTTACGAAGCTTCAAATCATCCTTCAATAACTCGTCAGCAACTCTATTAACAAAAACACTAATTGTATCACCATAAACAACACAGCCGCTTTTCAACAATTCGTTCAAAGCAAAATTTGAAACGTAAGAATACAACTCCCTGTCTTTTTGATTATTAATTTCGGATTTGTCAACTTGTAATAAACTTCTTTGAACTTTTTCTTTAAGAGAAAATTCAAATTCGGAAGCAGGCAGCTCTTTGACTGATTTCAATACTGTATAATCAAGATTCAGACTCTGAGAATACGAATTCCATACAGCAAAAAAAATAAATAAAAATGACACAAAAAAACGCTTCATACTTTAACTAATTAATCTTATAACTAGCGAATTGAATTTGGTTATTCTTTGTATTTTCCAGCAATACAACTAACACCTTACCTGGTGCTAAAATGCAATTGTTATTCTTAGGCGTTAATCGAGGTAAGCTATTGATATTTTCTCTTAACTTGATTTTTTGAAGTTTGCCAGCTTGGAATTTAGCGATTACAACATTATGCTTGTCCTTTTTAGGAGAGTCCATACTAACAGATTCATATTCTGAAAAATTTTTATTCTCCAATATCGTACTTTCTTGCAACAAAATATTAGCCTCGTCTTCATTTGTGAGTATATCAACATCCATTTTAGAATAGGTAATAAAATCCTTATGTTTAGGTATTATAGTAGAATATTTTAAATTACCTTCAAAATCAAGATCAAAGCATATCGCATCTTTAAACTGAATAAATCCAGATATTTTACCTACATTATAAAAAACATCTTGTATCAAATAAAAAAAACCGCTATTGTAAACCGATACAATTGGACCATTAAACTGACTATGAGGAACGGCAGTTGGACTTGGCTTCCCTTGATCTCGTCCTTGAGACAGCTTTGAAACAATGTCCATGCTAAAAGGATAGTCTTTATTAGTCTTAACTAACAATGTGTTGGGGTCAACTACTCTAACAAAAAGGCTAGGATCACTGTGGAAACCTTTTATTTTTTTTATCTTATCCTCAAAAACACCGGCAAGCAGTACATTACCGTTTGGCAGTATACTAATGGATAAAGCCGAATATTCATATTCGTGCAACAATAAATCAGAAAACTTCTTAATAGTTGGTGAAGCTCTTTCAATTACTGACAAAACTGGAGCTTTATAATCTTCATTGATCAAGAAATACAAATTTCCATTATTATCAGTTTGTAAATTTGAAACTCGATAACTCTTCCCTTCTACATATTTTGAAATATTCTTTTCCCACAATAGATTTAAGCTCTCGCTCTCATACAATGCAGTCTTTAATTCAATCAAGGGTTTCCCATTCGGATCAAAAGGATTTAAATACTCGCTTGCTGCGTTTGGCGCAACTAAAAATTGTTTCCCATCAGGAGAAAATTTTATATCGGCAGAAGCAAAGGTATTTCTGGTATAAACTTTTAATACATTATACATATCAGACACAACACCCCCTTCCGTTACAGTCTGGAGCATTACATACATTGTATCTTTTTCATTATCAATATAATTGTAAAAACAATAAACTTTTTTATTAACAAAAAAAGTTTCAATGTATGGATTTGACCTTCTTACTAATTCTTGCAATTTACTGTAGCCGATAAGTTCTTGAGAAAACATCGTTTCCAGAGACTCTAAACTTCTTTTTTCGATATATAAATGGGGAACACCTGCAACATTATTTACTCTATAATTGTAGAAACCAGAAATATCACTTGCTATTATTCCATTTGTCTCATGATTAGAGCTTATTATTTTCGATTCTTTAAGCAATTGCGCTTGAGAGAATAAATTAATTGAATAAAAAAACAAAGCGAGTAAAACAATTTTTCTTACAGGTATCATAAATTAAGTTTTAATTATAAATATACAAATTATGCAAATTAGGTTACTACAAAAATCTTACCTTTTATCAAAAAACACGATCGGCTTACGGCTCAATTCAGGAAACTGTAGCTTATTGATCACATCAACCTCCTCAAACTTTACCTGTGGAGCCACGCGCAGTTTCGCTCTAAAATGGTCTTTAATATCTTTTTCGAAATTTTCCGGAATAGTATCACATCCCACTCTGATCAAGATCTCATCGGTTCCGATATCATTGGTAAATACTTCTACTACATAGTTCTTTACTCCTTCAATGTTATTCAATATGTCATACAATGCAGGTGGATACAGGGTTGTTCCTTTGTATTTGATCATTTGCTTTCTTCTTCCAACAATAGGACCTAAACGGATCGTCTTTCTTCCGCAAGCGCATGGTTCAGAGTAGTGATAACACAGATCGCCAGTTTTAAAACGCAATAAAGGCATTCCTTCCACCCCCAATGTCGTAATGGTCACCTCGCCTGCATCTCCTTCTTTCACAGGTTGATCATTGTCATCTAAAAACTCCACGATCACTAATTCCGGATGATGGTGTCCGCCTTTCCCTTCGGAACATTCCGTAAAAGCAGCACTCATTTCGGTGCTAGCGTAGGTTGAATACAATTTAATATTCCATTTATCTTGTATACGCTGTCCCAAGGTGGTCAATGAAAAATCCTGATTACGTAAAGATTCTCCAATACAGATCGCTTTTGAAATGGACGTATTCTTATAATCAATTCCATTCGCTTCGGCATATTCGATTAGTTTCAATAAAAATGAAGGCACGGTTACAAATGCTGTCGGATTGATACGCTTGATCGTATCCCATTGTAATTCGGGAATACCACCTCCTACACGTACTACACCCGCACCTAATTTTCTGATCCCTAAAAAATAAGCCAAACCGGCCATAAAGCGTTTGTCGAGCGTGGTCATCAATTGAAATACATCATCCTTTGTAGAATCGGCACATTCAAAAGAAATACATTCATTGTATGCCAGACGGTCCAGGTCTTTATCGGTCATTGGAAACAACACCGGATCGCCCAATGTTCCTGAAGTAGTAATATAATCAATGATCTTGCTCGGAGCTACACAAATAAAATCCTGGTTCCTGTTCTGGATATCATCTTTAGTAGTTACAGGGATCTTCTGAAGATCTTCTATCGTTTTAATAGAAGTGATGTCAATATTATTCTTTTGAAATAACTCCGAATAAAATCTGGAACGTTCCGAAATATATTGCAACATCTCTGGCAATCGTTCTTCCTGATATTTTTTCTGTTCACTTAAAGATCTTGTTTCTATGTCGGGTATCATCATTCGAAAGCAGATTTTATACTTTTTATTCTTAATCTTCCAAAACAACTGTTGCCATGGCCACATCTTTAATATGCGATAACGACACATGAATGATCCGGATCTTTTTATCCTTTAACATTTCAGCTGTTTGTCCTAATACATTTATCGTTGGTTTGCCCAAATCATCATTCTCCACTTCCACCTCATTAAATGCCATTCCACCTCTCCATCCGGTTCCTAAAGCTTTAAAAAAAGCTTCTTTTGCTGCAAAGCGGGCAGCAAAACTTTCTGCCTTATTTGCCTTGGTTTCGCAATAGGAAATTTCCTTTGCCGAAAACACTTTCTCCTTAAAGCTATTGTTCTCAATGCTTTTGGCAATTCGTGTCACTTCTGCTATGTCAGTTCCTATTCCGATTATCATATAAGTTAAAATTGAAAATGAACAAGCTCAATAGGAATATTGTCTATTTCAAACTGGATCATATCCCTATCTTGTTGTGTGGTTATTTCTTTTGTTAAGGCCTTTCTAAAGTATTGCCATGCATTGTAATTATCCCCTTGCAATTTATAATAATTAGCCAAATAAACATAGGTCTCAAAGTATTCCGGATTGCAATTTATAAATTTTTGAATTAGGGTATCCTCTATCGCATATTTTAACTCATACTTTTGAATAAAGCGAAAAAGGCTTCTCATCTGTTTATAGGCGTTAAACTTCTTGAAATCAGTAGAATTCAAAAATGGATCAGCAGGAATATTCAATTCCTTTTCATATAGCTCCTTTTTCTCCTTCAAAACAGGTGCTTCTGCAAATACTTTATTCAGATCATAACAAACAAATTGTCCCAACTGAAAGGGATTCGTAGAGATCCACATCTGCAATTTTTCTGGCTTGAAAACAACTGCATGGTGCGCGATCAACTGATTCAAACTTTTTTCATTCCCCATTCCAATGTTCTTGTCGTTCAATCCTCCCCTGTTGCGCATCATGGCAACAGCCTCCGGCACGGTGACCTGCGGTTCTTTCGTTATCAATTCCACTAGTCGCTTTAACCTGTAATTTGAAGATGACTTTTCTATATTCTCCATATTAACAGGATCATTCGCGAATGCTTTTCCCTGGTAATGATTCGCACAGATCAAATATTCAGGTTGAGGGGCTGTAAACAATTCAGTTTTAGAAGGCGTTTTTTCGATCGTGGCACTTCGCTTGTCTTCTTTCGAACCAATAAGAATAGATTCCGAAACAAAGGTTTTCCGTTTTTGTGCGATAGCGAATGCTTCATCAATATTTTTTGCATATTGCAGGATCTCCCTTGCCAATAAGGAGATTGGAGTTGCTGCACCCGTAGGAATTTCCGATTTGGAAGCATTGATCGTTACCGTCAATCCTTTTTTATTCATCCCCGAAACGGTTCCTATCATTCCCGCCCAGCTAACCATGATCAATTTGTATCCATTTTTAGGAGCAACAAAATTGATGAGTTTATCTTCTGCAAATTTATCTCCAACATAAAAATCAAAGTTCCGGGCGATCAACAATGTACTATCTTCAGTTTTAGAACCCCATGCACCAAAGGCGGTACAACCCACAGTCATGTTTTTATCCTGCAAGGCATGTCCGATATCATGTGCGGCATGATAATTCAGCATGCGGTAATATTTGGGAGCAACAAAATCAAACTTATCGGATGCAAAAAGTGATTCTCCGTAGATCTCCTCTTTGTATTCGTCAGTTATGTGCTTATCAAGATCTCTATTAAAAAAAGCAATGAAAAATTTCAAATAATTCAACATGGCGCGTGAAGGGATCATCACCTGTATCTGCTCAAGAAATGCGATCTCTTGTTTCTCGGCTAGTTCCTTGTTCAGCTTTCCTTCTATCACTCCCCGCTCAAAACCATCGCCTTCAATATATATTTCCCACAATCCCGTATCACTCTTTTTGATCCAATTATTATTGATCGTATAAAAATCAGTTTCCACTTTTTTACGCTCCAACTGCAAAGAGGAGCGGTCTTTGATCTCCGGAATACTAACAGTTACCGTAATGATAAAAGCAACAAAACCTATGGAGAGTAGATCAATGAATGTAAAAAATGAGAAAAATAAGCCTCTAAGCAAAGAGGTCAAAAAGCGTTTAAACATGATAGACAAAGATAATAAATATAAAATTTCGGTAGGAGAATTTATTTTTCCGAATTCGCCCTCATAATGAACAAAAAATAGTACTTTTAGTTCACTTTTTTAAAGACAAAATAATGGCGGAAAAATACGATTTTGAAGATATAAGACCCTTTTATGATCATGAAGCAAATGATGCTTTAACGAGAATGAGCAAAGACCCTCTTTTCGACAAATTGATCAATTACTTTTGGCCGGGGATGAGTGCCGAACAAGTTCAGGAAAAGGTAAACAGCGTTCAAAACGTTCATGATTTCCAGGAACATTTTATGGATGGCGCCATCCGCACCATCGTAAAAAGAAGTTCTACAGGTCTTACCAATAGTGGATTTGAAAATCTAGAACCTAACTCCAGATATTTGTTCATTGCCAATCACAGAGATATTCTACTCGACTCAGCTATATTACAGATCCTTCTTTTTGAACACGGACACGATACCTCTGAGATCACTTTTGGCGACAATCTGATGGAACAAGGGTTTATCACTGACTTTGGTCGATTAAACAGAATGTTCACAGTAAAAAGAGAAGGTACAGCCAGAGAATTATACGACATCTCTAAAAAGCTATCTGCTTATATCCGTCACACCATACTCGAAAAAAAAGTTTCGGTCTGGATCGCGCAACGAAACGGAAGAACAAAAGATGGATTTGATCAAACCCAAACAGGTTTATTAAAAATGATCAACATTAGTGGTAATGGAAATTTTGTAGAAAGCTTTAAAGAAGTGAAGATCGTTCCATTAACCATCTCCTATGAATACGAGCCTTGTGATGCACTAAAAGTCCAGGAATTATACCTATCGTCATTACATACAAAATATGTGAAAGCACCGGGAGAAGACCTCAATAGTATTATCACCGGGATCGTTCAGCCTAAAGGCAGGATCCACATGACCGTTGGTAAGCCGATCATTGAAGAATTAGATGAGATCAATAAAAGCGAAAATGAGAATGACAAGATCAAACAATTAGCGAACTTGATCGACAAACAGATCTATTCCGATTTTAAACTTTGGCCGGTGAACTATATAGCCTACGACTTATTAGCGAATGGCAGTAAATATGAAAAACACTATTCTGCTGAAGAAAAAGAAAATTTTATTCAGTATATCAAAAATAACATTGAAAAGTTAAAAGGAGAAAAAGATGCACTTTATACTCTTTTTGTAAAAATGTATGCTGCGCCTGTTCTCAACAAAGAATCAATTACAAAATAAAAATTACAATCATCAAAGAAATGCATAAGATCAGCACTGCCCAAATTGACCTGAATACGATCCACACAATTTTATATTCCAATTCCAAAATTGAATTATCAGAGGAAGCAAAGAATAATATCCTTGCTTGCCGTAATTACCTCGACCATAAAATGGCATCGCAAAAAGAACCGATCTACGGTATCAATACCGGATTTGGTTCCTTATGTAATGTTTCTATCTCTGACAATGACCTGGAACAGTTGCAAAAAAATCTGGTGATGTCACATGCTTGTGGCACCGGAGATGAAGTTCCTCAAGAGATCGTTAAATTGATGCTACTGCTAAAAGTTCAAGCATTGTCCTATGGAAAATCAGCTGTTCAGTTGCAAACAGTAGAGCGACTAGCCTTTTTCTTTAACAACAACATTGTGCCGGTGGTATATCAACAAGGTTCATTAGGCGCTTCGGGCGACCTTTCGCCATTGGCACATATGTGCTTACCATTATTGGGATTAGGAGAAGTATATTTTGAAGGCAAAAAGCAAAATAGTGAAGACGTGCTAAAGAAACTCGAATTAACTCCTATTCAATTAAAATCAAAAGAAGGATTAGCATTATTAAACGGCACACAATTCATGATCGCTTATGGTGTGTGGTGTTTGCTACAAACAAAGAAGATCAGTGCTGCAGCTGACGTTATCGGAACGATCTCACTGGAAGCTTTTGATGGTCGAATTGACCCATTCAAACCACACATTCACACGATCAGACCACATAAAGGCCAAATTAAAACGGCTGAAACGATCCGCAAATTATTAGAAGGAAGTGAGTTGATCCAAAGAAAAAAAGAACATGTTCAGGATCCCTATTCATTCCGCTGTATGCCACAAGTACATGGCGCTTCAAAAGATACTTTTGAATATGTGGAAAGCGTATTCCTGACTGAGATCAATTCAGTGACCGATAATCCAACTGTGTTTCCGCAAGAAGATGAGATCATTTCAGGAGGGAACTTTCATGGTCAACCATTAGCATTGGCATTGGATTTTTTAACGATCGCATTGGCTGAATTAGGAAATATTTCAGAAAGAAGAACCTATCAATTGATCTCAGGCTTACGTGGATTACCACCTTTTTTAGTAGCTACACCCGGTCTCAACTCCGGATTCATGATCCCGCAATATACGGCAGCAAGTATTGTTAGTCAGAACAAACAATTATGTACTCCGGCATCGGCCGACTCGATCGTTAGCTCAAACGGTCAGGAAGACCACGTTTCGATGGGAGCCAATGCTGCCACCAAATGCTATAAAGTGGTTGAAAATGTACAACGAATATTGGCGATTGAACTATTCAATGCATCGCAAGCAATTGAATTTAGAAGACCCGCAAAATCGTCTCCTCAATTGGAGAAACACATTGCTGATTTTAGAGCAAGTGTTCCATTTATCGAACAAGATAAGATCATGTTTACTGAGATCGAAAAAAGTGTACAATTCCTGAAGCACCATATTTTTTAACACATGAAAAAAAGTCTTTTTTTTACTTTTTTCATTTTCAGCAACTACTTGTTCGCATGTATTTGCGAGCCACTTGCTCCTTTGTCGAAGGAATCATTCAAAGAGTATGATGTTATTTTTTACGGCAAAGTAGATTCTATTTCATATAGTAAATCAAAAGAAAATATTGTCCATTTTAGTGTGTTAGAACTCTACAAAGGAAATAGCGAAGAGCATGCTCAACTTATTTACGATGGATCGAGTTCTTGCATGATGAACTTTATAAATAATGAAGAGTGGATCATTTATGCAACTTATTCCAATTTCGACAAATTAAATGTTCATCTGTGTAGTCATTCGAGAAAAAGATTCAGCGATACGACAAAAGATCCTTATACAGCAGCATCGGGCAGGTCTTTTGACGATGAATTAGGATTATTAAGAACGCAATTACAAGTGCAACAATTGATCAAAAGAAACGAATTGAGCAAAACTCAATCGGAGTTTAAACCACATAACGAACAGCCCAGCAATATCAATAAAGTTATATTACTAACCATTTCACTATTAGTAATGGTAGCCGTTTATTTTATTTCCAAATTTTTCAAGAAAAAATGACAAAATCCTACAAAGCACATCCATGGCATGGAATATCGATCGGAATGCATGCTCCAGAAATTGTAACGGCATTCATCGAGATCGTACCAACCGATACGGTTAAATATGAGATCGACAAAGAAAGCGGCTACTTAAAAATAGATCGTCCACAAAAATTTTCCAATGTAGTGCCTGCATTGTATGGATTTATTCCACAAACCTATTGCGATAAAGAAGTAGCAGCATTTGCATCGGAACGTTCCGGACGTAAGGTAGAAAAAGGAGATTGGGATCCTTTAGATATTTGTGTGTTAAGCGAACGAAGTATTACACATGGAAATATTATTCTCCAAGCCATTCCAATTGGAGGAATAAGATTGATAGACAAAGGAGAAGCAGATGATAAGATAATTGCAGTAATGCAAGGCGATGAAGTTTATAAAGAATGGAAAGACATCAATGACTGTCCAACTGCTATCATCAATCGATTAAAACACTATTTCCTGACCTATAAAAATATTCCGGGCACCGGAACAGCCACCTGCGAGATAAGCGGAATATACGGACGGGATGAAGCGCTGGAAGTGATCAAAAGAAGCGTAATCGATTATCAAAATAGTTACAAAAAAAGATCATAGACCGGAAACAATCTGATCATCTAAAGGCGAAACAGAGGAAGAGAATACCTTCACTAGTTCGCCTTTTTCATTAACAAGGTATTTTGAGAAATTCCATTGTGGCTCATCGGTATTCCAGCCATTTTGAGATTTATCTGTAAGCCATTTAAAAACCACATTTTTATTATCCCCTACTACATCCGACTTTTTAAATAGTTGAAATGTAACCCCAAAATTTTTCTCACAAAATGCAGCAATGTCTTTATCCGACCCAGGCTCCTGAGCACCAAAGTTATTCGCAGGAAATCCGAGTACAACCAATTTATCGCCATATTGCTCATGCAACTTCTGTAATTCTTTGTACTGAGGAGTATAACCACATTCAGAAGCCGTATTGACTATTAAAATTCGTTTCCCTTTGTATCTTGAAAAATTGATCTCGGATCCATCGATAGATGTCATAGAAAGATCATAAAAACTGGTAGTATTCATAGTTGTTGAAACATTAGCAGGTTTATTTTTTATTTCCTTACAGGAAAAAAGCATTAAAAACGGGTAAAATACAGTAAGTAGAATTTTTCGCATAAGAATGTTTACTCTATAACAGCGGTGTTGATCAATTTGTTTAAATCACTTACTCTGTTCTTGATCAGGCTTTCCTTGAGCCGCTTCTTCCTTCTCAAGAACTTCTATCAACACAACCGTCAAAAGCAATATCAGCAATATTATCAAAAATACTTTTTTGTTTTTATATAAAGGAGTTTTATACAAAGGTTTTGTAGCCTGCTGATAATTGTAATACAATTTTTTAAAATCCTTATGCTTATCTATTTGCTCATCAGGCAAACCGGGCTTATCAATATTGAAGTGTAGTTTCGACATTTATAATGGGTTTCCTTTCATCATTTTTTTTAATTTATCTAAGATACGATAAACTTTTACTTTAGAATTATTTTCTGTTATTCCACAGATCACACCAATTTCCGCAAAAGACCGCTTCTCAAAATAGCGCAACTCTAACAATTGTACATCTTCTTCATCCAGCTCTTGCATTTTTTGTAGTAAATATTGATAAGCACTCTCTTTTTCATTCGTCTCCAGATCGTTTACCAAAAAGTTCATTCCCTCTTTTTCAATATTGACATGACATACTTTATTGCTTTTTCTGAAATATAGATTGACCTCATTAAAGGCAATTCGATAAAGCCATGCCGAAAAAGGCACTCCTCTGAATTGAAACTTCTGAATATTGATCAATGCTTTTAAAAAAACCTGCGAAGTAATATCTGCAGTTAATTCTTCATCGTCCGTTCTTTTATAAATAAACACAAAAACAGAACGGTAATAGTGATTATAGAGAACATCAAAACGCGCAGGATCTTCTTGCGCAGCTTTAATCAGAAGCTGCTCTTCAATTAATTCCTTCTCATTTTTATGATACTTCTCCAAATTAGATCTTGTTTTATATGTAATAATTCAAATTCATTAAAAAAGATACAGCGATACTTCTTTTTTCTCAAAAAAGCACTTTAAGGCATTAAAATACTGATAAAAATCATAGGGCTTCAAGCATTTTTTTGAATAAACAACTTAGCCTTTGGGAATTATTAATTAAATTTGTGATGCCCATAAACTTTTTTTATTGATTGCTGTTTATGGAAAAAATATACCCCACATGAATACAGAAAATACTGATGTACTGGTTATAGGAGCCGGTCCATCCGGAAGCATTGCTGCTTCCCTCATTAACAAACAAGGATTTAAAGTAAAAATTGTAGAAAAAGAAAAATTTCCACGATTTGTGATCGGTGAAAGTCTTCTACCCCGTGTCATGGATCATTTAGATGAAGCCGGACTGTTAGAGGCAGTAAAAAAGGCCGGCTTTCAAGAAAAATTCGGAGCTAAATTCGTTCGAGGCGAAGAGGTTTGCGATTTCAACTTTGGGAATCAATTCACTGACGGCTGGAAATGGACCTGGCAAGTACCACGTGGTCAGTTCGACCAATTAATTGCCAGCGAAGTAGAAAAAATGGGCGTACCGGTTGAATATCAAACGGCTGTTACCAATATTGAATTCAACGGCACCAATTCTACAACCACTGTGGTTGATAAAGATGGTAACCAGAAACAGATAAAAGCAAGATACATTGTAGATGCAAGTGGCTATGGTCGTGTGATTCCAAGAATGTTCGGATTAGACAAACCATCCAATTTTGAACCTCGAAAAACACATTTCACACATTTCAAAGATCTAAAACGCCCGGGCGGGATTGATGGTAACCGTATCACTGTTGTTATTCATCAGCAACGTACATGGATCTGGATCATTCCATTCTCTAATGGAGTAACCTCCGTAGGTTTTGTGGCTGACCCTGAATTTTTCCTTGACCATCCTGAAAATCCTACTGAAAGAATGAGATCGATCATTGCAACCGATCCTCATACAAAAGAACGTTTTGCTGATGCTGAAATGATGTTTGAACCTAGAACGATTGAAGGCTATGCGATCTCAACCAAACAATTGTTTGGCGATGGCTTTGTCCTTTGCGGAAATGCAACAGAATTCCTGGATCCGGTATTTTCTTCGGGGGTAACATTCGCTATGGAATCTGGTGCTAAAGCTGCCAAATTAGTTTGCGAACAATTAAAAGGCAATTCAGTGGACTGGCAAAAAGAATATACCGACTATATGATGCAAGGGATCAACACATTCAGAACCTATGTAGCAGGATGGTATAATGGAGATCTACACGAGATCTTCTTCTCAAAAAATCAGGATGAGGAGATCAAAAAGCAGATCTGTTCTGTATTAGCAGGCTATGTATGGGATTTAAATAATCCATTTGTAAAGAAACATGACAGAGCTGTAAAATCATTGGCAGACATCATCCGCATGCGCAAAACGGCCGGAGCTATATCCTAACAATCTATTTACAAGAAAATTTAAAAGAGATGTTCCGTTGAACATCTCTTTTTGTTTTATATTAGCTCCACAAAATCAAACATGAAGATCAATATTATAGGTGCAGGAGTATCAGGGTTAACAACAGGTTGTTATCTGCAAATGAATGGATTTGAGACCCAGATTTTCGAAAAGCACTCAATCCCCGGTGGACTTTGTACAAGTTGGAAAAAAGGAGAATACACCTTCGATGGCTGTGTTCATTGGATACTGGGAACAGACGAAGGCAGTTCCTTCTACAAAATGTGGAGTGAACTACTTGATATGAAGAACATTCCTTTTCACAATCATGAGATCCGCATGGATATTGAACTGAAAAAGAATGTCAATAAATACGGAGAAAAAATATTTCATCTCTATACTAATGTTAACCGGCTGGAAGAATACATGCTTGATCTGGCTCCAGAAGATGAAATTCAGATCAAACGCCTAACAAACTCTATCCGGGTAATGCAGCAGTTTGATCTACCCCCTGTAATGGACGACCTTCCATTTATTCAATCCACCATCCGGGGAATCAAAATGGCTCGATACCTAAAGTTCCTGTATGTACTTTTTCAATGGAGAAATGATACGAACCGGACCTTTGCGCAAAAATTAAAGAATCCATTTTTAAGAGAAAGCTTTGAGTTACTTTACGATGATCAGGATGTCAACATGGTTGTAATGACCATGCCTTTAGCTTCGTTTGATAAAAAAAGTGCAGGTTATCCCATTGGTGGCTCTTTACAATTCGCTAAATATTTGGAAGAAGCCTACATAAAACTGGGAGGTAAGATCCATTACAATACACCTGTAAAAAAAGTAATTGTAGAAAATGATACAGCCAAAGGTTTATTAGTACGAAACAATGTTAGTCACTATTCTGATGCTATTATTTCGGCTGCCGACTGGAACTGGACCATCTTTGAGGCATTAGAAGGAAAGTATACCGACAAAAAAATATTTGAATTAAAAGAACTTAAAAAATTAAAAGTGTTCTATAGTGTGTTGCAGTTTTCTTTTGGCATCAACAAAGACCTGAGTGATCAGCCACACTTTTCCAGGTTTCCATTAGCAACACCTATCCTGTCACCGGATGGGACTCAGTATGAACGACTGGAAGTACACGTATATAATTATGACCCAACCTTAGCACCCAAAGGAAAAACATCCGTTGTTGTGAGCTTTTATACCGAAAAAGCGGACTACTGGATCGAGCTTCGCAAGAACGACCGACCAAAATACCGTGAAGCAAAAAAACAAATGCTCGAAACAATTACAGAGCTACTTGATAAACGATTAGGTGGGATAAAAGAATTTATCGAAGAAAGGGACTTTGCAACTCCTGCTACCTATTTAAGATATACCAACAACTGGAAAGGCAGTACACAAGGCTGGTTGCCGGGAGAAAATCTAATTGCACTTTCCCCTGTAAAGTTTACCTTACCAACATTAAAAAACTTCTACATGGGTAGTCACTGGAATCAACCGGGAGGCGGGCTGCCAATTGCAATCAGCACGGGAAGAGATCTCACCAAGAAAATTTGCAAAGAACAAAAGAAAAAGTTTATTTCTAAAAAAGTCAACCCTTAAAATTGATTTTTGTATGACTGCCATCGCAGTATGGCTTATTCCCTGACTGTCCACAACGACAAAATGCCGTTACCTTATTTTTCACCACTTCCTCTCCGCCATCTTTCTTTACAGTGATATTGCCATAAACCAATAAGGGACCATTCTCCATTACCTCCACAATATTCTCAGTTTTCACCTGAATATTCTCCTCTTCCTTGTTATTATAATAACTTAAAGCTCCAGATGGGCATTTATCGATCTGCTCCATAATACGCTCCGTACTTGCCCCTTTGGGATCAACCCATGGTCGTTTAGCCGGTTTAAAAACTACTCCCAATTGTTTCCAACATAACTTTGAATGAATGCACATCTTCGGTTTCCAAACAATTGTAATATCATCATTTTTATATTTTATGACTGCTTCTTTTTCCATGATCAAATTATTTAAAATAATACATCGGCATACTCATTCATTTTATCGAAAACTGCTCTTGCAAAAGGACACAAGGGCATAATTTTTATTTTGTTTTTTCTTGAAAAAGCTACTGCTTCTGCAAGCAATAATTTACCCAAGCCTTTTCCTTCAAATTTTCCTGAAACCTCTGTATGATCAATGATCATCTTATCATTCCCTGCCATTACATAAGTCATTTCTGCCACTCGTTCTCCATCCTCTTCTATAAAGAACACTCCTTTATTTTCAACGATCGTATGTTTTATTTCCATGTCATATTTTTTAGCGTTTCTTCCACTTTCATTAGCATATCGTCTGTAAAATCGAGATGAGTCACAAAACGAATAGCCTGCTGACCAAAACCAGCAGCTTTTATTCCTTGTTCAGACAAACTAGTTAAAAAAGAGTCGGGAGAAACAGAACTCTTCAAATTGAAAATAACAATGTTCGTATCAACAGGTAAAATAGAATCAACATAACTCAATTTTGAGAGAACTTCGGATAAATGCTTCGCTCTGTGATGGTCTTCATTTAAACGATCGACATGATGATCCAGGGCATATATACCGGCTGCGGCTAAATATCCGGCCTGACGCATTCCTCCTCCAAATACTTTTCTAACTCTTCGTGCTTTTGTAATAAATTCACGATCACCAACTAAAAGAGAACCAACAGGTGCTCCCAAACCTTTTGACAGACAAATGGAAACGCTATCGAATAAAGGCCCAATATCCGCTGGAGTATAATCATTCTCTACAATTGCATTAAAGATCCTTGCACCATCTAAATGAAAATTCAATTTATAAGATTTGCATACTTCCGATAATTCTTTCATCTGTTGCAAAGAATAATAACTTCCACCGGCTCTGTTTCCTGTATTTTCTATGCAAACTAAACTTGTATTTGTTAACCAATCATACGAAGGGTTAATATTTTGCTTTACCTGTTCAACACTTATTCTACCTCTATCACCTTGCAGCAACTTCGCCTGAACGCCCGAATTGGAAGCCATTCCTCCTCCTTCATAATTGTAGATATGAGCTGTAACATCACATAATACTTCATCACCGGGTTGTGTATGAACTTTTATCGCGATCTGATTGGTCATTGTACCAGAAGGACAAAACAAAGCCGCTTCTTTGCCAAACATAGCAGCAACTTTTTTTTCCAGAGCATTTACTGTCGGCTCTTCGCCAAATACATCATCTCCAACTTCGGCTTGCATCATAGCATCCAACATTTCCTTTGTCGGTTTTGTCACCGTATCACTTCGTAAATCAATTATCATATTATTTTTTTCTAACAATCATTAAACCATCTCTCAAGGGCAAGAGCATATGTTCCACTCTTTCGTCCTGATGCACTTTCTTATTAAAAGCATCTATCAATAGTGTGTCGGTATCTTTATTCTTTTGAAGATCTAACACCTTTCCACTCCACAACACATTATCAGCAATGATATATCCACCTGTCTTTACTTTATCAAATATCAAGTCATAATAATTAGCGTAATTCTTTTTGTCTGCATCAATGAATACTATATCAAACTGTTCTTTTAAAGAAGGAATGATCTTCATTGCATCACCAATCATAATATTTATTTTACTATCCAGACTAGCTTCCTTTACATATTTTCTCACCATCCCTTCCAATTCTTCATTAACATCAATCGTATACAGCTTTCCATTATCGTTTAGGCCTTGTGCCAAACAAATAGCAGAATAACCCGTATAGGTTCCGATCTCTAAAACACGATCGGGCTTCACCATTTTACTGATCATTGCCAAAAAGTTCCCTTGCATATGTCCGGATAACATACGTGGCTGCATCACTTTTGCATGTGTTTCTCTGTTAAGTTTGCTTAAAACAGAATTTTCCGGTTGAGAATGCGCTAAAGCATATTGCTCTATATTTTCGTCTATAAATTCCATATTTTTTGTACCACGAAAATACACATTTATTTTAGCATAAAAAAGACACAAGAACTCCCCTAAAATGCCTAAAAAACAAGTAATCTACTCAAAAGCAACAACGGTTATTAACCACTTAGTGTTTATAAATTCAACAAGACTTCCGCGATTCACTTTTGTATTATTTAGACTTTTAACACTATTAATAGTAGGAGTGTATCCTGGTATCAACAATATGCCTATGAAAAGAATTACAGCATTACTGATCGTTCTGTTATCATCATCCATCCTTTGCTTCTCCCAAAAAGGGAGTACATTTGGAGTTGATCTTAAAAAACTTTCAAAAGAAGAAAAGAAAAAGATTGAGACAGCTGAGCTCTTATATTCCGAAGGCAGCTATTTAAGGGCTTTACCTTTATATGCAGAAGTATTCAATGTTCATCAGGATGAAGTCTACCTTAAATACAGAACAGGTATCTGCTATCTCTATAAAAGTGATGAAAAAGAAAAGGCCATAGAGCTCCTGAAACAAGTTAAAGCCTCTAATCCTAAAGCTCCGGATATTAATTTTTACATCGGCAGAGCCTATCATTTAAACTATAAATTTGACGATGCGATCAATGCTTTTAATGAATATTTAGCAGAAGCGCCTTCTATCAATCAACGATTACTAACTCAGCGATACATCGATAACAGCAAAAATGGAAAAGCATTTGTTGAATTAAAAGTTCAGTGCGAAATACAAAATGCAGGAAACACCGTAAATACAGAGAATCAAGAATACGTTCCGGTTATTTCATCAGATGAGTCGATCATGATCTTTACATACACCGGACCGAATAGTACAGGCGGATTAATGGATGACGACTTTAATCCGGATCCCAATGGCTACTACTACGAAGATGTGTTCATCTCCTACCGTGTAGGAAGTGAATGGCAAACACCACAAAGTATCGGATCAAGTATTAATACCAAAAATCACGATGCTAGTATTGCTCTCTCTGCTGATGGACAAAAGCTATTCTTATTTCACAGTACCGAAGCCGATGGGGGTGACATATATATGAGTACGTTAAAAGGAGATGTATGGGAGACTCCTGTGCCTTTAAATTCTAATATCAATACAAAATATTGGGAAGGTAGCGTTTCTCTAGCTGCTAATGAGCAAACACTTTATTTTGCCAGTGAACGTCCTGATGGATACGGAGGAAGAGATATTTATGTTTCTAGAAAGCAAGCAGATGGAACTTGGGGCAAAGCAGAAAACTTAGGACCTGCAATAAATACTAAATATAATGATGATTCACCTTTTATTCATCCGGACGGTATCACTCTGTACTTTAGCTCTGAAGGTCATAATAGTATTGGTGGATATGACATCATGTATTCTACTTTCAAAAACAATCAATGGGAAACTCCTACAAACTTAGGAAATCCGATTAACACAACCGAGGATGAGCGTTTTTACGTACTTTCAGCTGATGGTGAGCATGGTTATTTCTCTTCCGATAGAAAAGGAGGATTTGGTCAGCAGGATATTTACAAAGTAAGCCCTGGCTTTGAAGGAGAAAAACCGGTATTAGCTCTTGTTGTTGGTGTAGTAACTGCCGATGACAAGCCTGTTGATGCAAAGATCAATGTAACGAATGCCGAAACAGGTGAGCAGCAAGGCACTTATCATTCCAACTCTTCAACAGGTAAATACCTGATCGCATTAACTCCGGGAAGTAATTATAAAGTAGCTATTGAAGTAGAAGGATATGAATCACAATTTCAATATGTAAATGTTAAGAGTTTAGAAACTTTCGTTCAAGTTCAGAATGACATTAAACTGGTAGCAAAAGGAACCAACCCGGAAGGAACTGCGGTGAAAGATAATACCAATGTCATCCAAGAACAGATCAACGAACAAGTCAAAAAATATAATGAGGAGAAGAAAGCTGAAGTTTACGAAGCAAGAGTATATCAATCATTATTAAAGAAATACGGAGATCTAAAAACGGATAGCACTGAATTTAATGTAGAAATTGGGACGTTTGAAAATCCATCCGACTTTAATCCCGAGAAATTAAAGGGACTTGGAGAAATTAAAACTAGAGTTGATGAAAATGGAAATACCACCTATTCAATTGGTCCATTTAAAAGTCTTTTAGAAGCCGAAATCTTCAAATACAAAGTCATGGACAAAGATACATCACAGCATAATATTGTTGTAACTGTTACTGATAAAGGGAAAAGGAAAATCATTCAACAATATTATTCCACGGAATACACTCGCAGAGATTACGTAAAACCAACTGATACAAAAGTGATCAAGAAAAAAGAAAGAGTGATCGATCTTACATCAGGTGAAGAATTAAAAGGATTACAAAAAGATGAAGGCAAATCTGAAATTGCAGGCTTAACCTACAAGGTAGAGATTGGAGCATTTGAGAACCCTTCTGATTTCAAGTTGCAACATTTGGAAAAATATGGCAAAATTGAAGCTAAAAAATATCCTGATGGCAAAACTCGCTATACATTCGGCCCTTTCAAAACATTAGCGGAAGCAGAAGCATTCAAGAAAAATTTAGTGGAAAAAGAGGCGGATGCAGCGAAATCATTTGTTACGGTGTTCTTCTTTGGCGCTAGAAAAACATTGGAAGAGCATCAAAACCCTTGTAATCCGAATGGGCCAACAGACTTTTCTTTCTTTGTTGGAAAAGACCTGAATGATAAAGCCATTTACACCCAATTGATCGAACAGGCTGGTAACACGTGCGCTGAAGGTTTAACTTTCCGTGTACAGATCGGTGCCTACAGAAAGCCGCAAAACTTCAAACATAAAAACTTAAACAGTCTGGAACCACCTCCTGCACTGGTAACTCCATATCCGGATGGTATCACTCGTTTCACTATGCGTGAGTTTACGACCATTAAAGATGCTGAGATATTCCGTCAAGAATGTATCCGTTTAGGAACAACAGATGCATGGATAACAGCCATGTACCAAGGAAAGAGAATGTTATTGCAAGAGTTGATCGCAAATAACTTCTTCAACAAAAAGATCAATTAGATAATTTGTAATCATAAAAAGAAAAGGCGCATAAATCATGCGCCTTTTCTTTTTATGAAATTTTGATCAGTGAGACACATCCAATAACCAGGATCATGAACAGAACAATCGTTTTAAATGTTTGCTGTGGTATATAATTAAGAACCTTCTTGCCTATATATGTTCCTAAGAAGCCAACTCCAAATAAGAAAGGGATAAGATAAAGATCATTTTTGTGGACATAGCCATTATACACATAAACTCCACTCCTACTCAAATCTATCGCAAAATCTATAAGGGCAGAAGTTGCAATAAATGCATCTTTCTCCATGTTAAATGCCGCTAATGTCATCCCCCTAATGGCACCACCTGTGCCAACTAATCCTGCTACAAATCCAGAAATCCCCCCTCCAAGCAAAGAATTTGTTTTGGTAGGTTTTACAACCCAATTCCTGAAGAGTAAAAACAAAACACTTAAGACGATGAGAAAGATGGAAAGACTAAATTCCAACACTTTGCTGTCAAACTTATTGCTTAACCATGCGCCAAAAATTACAAACAAAACAGCCGGAACACCAAAATTGATCAAAAGCTGCTTATCGATCCCTTTTCTGAATAAAGCGATCTTAGAAATATTACTTGACAAATGGAATATCGCAGTAATTCCAAGTACAGAATGAAAATCAAGATAAAAGCCGGCAATAGGAACAAAAAAAACCGAAGATCCAAACCCTCCAATAGTGCCGAGAATTTCAGAGAATAAAGATAGAACAAGAAAAAAGGAAAGATCTTTCACTGGTTATAGGTTTAAAATTATGAAAGGATCTTGACAAAGGTCATCCAAATAATTTTGAGATCGGTGAACACTCCTTGCTCAGCAATATATTTTAAATTCAATTTTAATTTTGCAGGCATGATCTCCTCGATATATACTTTTTCAGGATCAGATGCTTTTCCTAAAAGTTCATTCTCATTACTATATTCAATGCTTGCATAATCAGTAATTCCCGGCTTAACGGATAATACTTTTTGCTGCTCAGAATTATATAGATCGGTGTATCGTCTAACCTCTGGTCGAGGTCCGACTAAACTCATATCTCCTATCAGTACATTAATAAGCTGAGGAAGTTCATCCACCTTATACTTCCGGATATAGTAGCCTACACGAGTAATTCGACTATCCTTCCCTCCAACGGTCAATAAACCTTTTTTATCCGCATCGGTGCGCATCGACCTGAATTTAAACAAACGAAAATCTTTCGCATCTTTACCGACTCTCGTTTGACGGTAAAACACACCGCCTCTTGAATCGGCAACAATAATAATGGCAATCAGGAAAAATACCGGAAGCAATAAGATCAGCCCTATAAGTGAGAAAAAGATATCGAATAAACGTTTGATCATATTATTTTGAAGTGATTACTTTTTCAACCGAAGAAACAATTGCATGAAAAACCGTTTCTACCATTTCATCTGTAAGATCATAAAAAACAGGCAATGAGATCTCACGGGAATAATTATCAAATGTTACCGGATAATTCTTTACATCGTATCCCAATCCCACATAATAACTCATCATTGGAACCGGAATAAAATGTACATTCACAGAAACATCGTGATCAAAAATCTCTTTAATGATCATATCTCTTTGAGCTTCAGAAACCCCTTTTATTCTTAATGGATAAAGATGATAACAACCTTCTACATCATTCGATCGCATAATAGGTACTTGTGCCCAAGCATATTTAGAAAGTGCTTCTGAATAACGATCACATATTTGCTTTCTTTTCGGCAATGTTTCACTATCGTAACGTTCTAACTCCACTTGTCCAATAACAGCCATAATATCCGTCATATTGCATTTATATCCCGCCTCCACAATATCGTATCTCCAATTGCCTTTTTGAGTCTTTGCTAAGGCATCCTTATTCTGTCCGTGAAGCGTTTTCACACATAAATATTTATACACTTCCTCATTATCAAATGGAGCTGGTAAATTTAAAGCTACTGCACCGCCTTCGGCAGTTGTAAGATTCTTTACAGCATGAAATGAAAACACTGATACATCTGTTAATGAACCAGCTCTTTTTCCTTTATACCAGGCACCAAACGAATGAGCGGAGTCAGATAAAACCAATATTCTACCCAATTCTTTTTGCTCCTTTGTTTTTGCAATAAACAGATCTTTTTTTCTTTTTACAAGATCATTAATAGCATCGTAATCGCATGGAAAACCACCAAAGTCTACCGGCATGATCACCTTTGTATGGGAACTGATCGCTTTTTCAATGTTAGATACATTAATATTAAAATCATCCGCATTCACATCAACAAATACAGGTTTAGCTCCACAATGCATCACTACATTCGCGGTGGCAGAATAGGTATAAGCAGGCAAAATAACTTCATCCCCTTCACCCACACCATACCAGCGTAAAATGATCTCCAATCCAGCTGTTGCACTGTTTAAGCATAAAGTAGATTGATTCCCGCAATAAGCAGTGATCTCTTTCTCAAACTGCTTGGTTCGTGGACCGGTTGTGATCCAACCCGATTTTAGCACTTTTGTTACTTCATCTATTGCTTTCTGATTAATATGGGGCGGAGAAAATGGGATCATAATTTTAATTTTTAAATTTTCCGGAAACAAAGGTAGAACATAATAATGTATTTAAGAACACATAAAATATAACACCTGCTTGGCGTTCAAACATCGATTCAAACAACAGATTGATCGAAACGAGCACAACAAATCCGATAACCAAAATATTTTTAACTCGTAAAGCTTTGAAAAAAGGGACAACAAAACAAGCCAGCAAAAGCAATAACCCAAGTAATCCCAGGGAGACTGTAGTATTTAGAAACTGATTATGTGAGTTTAGACCAAACTCATACTCCGTCTTCATTTGCTTCTCCAGATACTTTTCCAGCATCTTATCACGTGAATCACCTGTCCCCACCCCCAACAAAAAATTATCTTTTATGACATCCACCGATGCTTTCCAAACAAATATTCTGCTACCCGTTCCATCAGAACTTGTTGTTACAGCATTATTATGCTCATCTTTTTCTTTTATTGCATTTTCAATCGTTTCAACTTTTGGAATACGCTGGGCATAAGTTGGTGCAAAACGAACATTAATTAAATAAAACAATGCACCTAAACCAATCACAACCAATAGACCAAGTAGGTATTTTGACTGCCTGAACAATTCAAATAAATAAACCAAAAACACAAGAAATAAACCGATCCAACCGGCCTTTGAACTCAAAAACAAAGCATATACACTCAGCACAACGATCACACTTATCCATTTCCAATTGAATTGAACAATACTTTTTTTATTTAAATAATAAATAGAAAGTAAAGCAATCACTGTGTACATGGATGTGTAACTCGGATGAAAGATGGAAGACAAATAAGAATAGTAAAAATAATTATAACCCAGATCGTATAAAACACCATACAGATCGGTATAAACCGGCTTGTAAAAAGCATAGAATGCATATCCAAAACAAAACAAAGCATAGGCTACACATCCATACACAAAAGCTAAAAGGTAGTGATAGAGCTTTTCTGAGGTTTCATTTGTATAAGCAGAATAAACAAGAGGCAACAATAAAAATGAGAATTTCGTCTCTAAAATTTCAGCAGCAAACTTAAAATTGCTGGTATAGAGTAAACCTACCAGATAGGCAACATATAACAACAGCATAAAAAGTAAGGCTGCATTCTTTCTGATGTTTTGAAAACTGATCTTGATATTCTTATAATAGATCAACCAATTTAGTGCCAACAAAACGATCAAAACAGGAAGTGCATTCGGAAAAGAAGGGATCAAAAAGGCTAAAATAGTGGTCAGCACCACATGGATCTTCTTATTTAACTGCTCTGTCATTATTGATGAGATGTCAATCCGGAATTAAATTTACTATCCTTGATCAAAGTTCTGTCATAGTATGTATTTGTATCGCCACCATTCTGAAAATATTTTTCATCGGCAACACGTGTATCCCCAACTATCTTAGCAGGATTACCAACCACAATGGAATAATCGGGATACTCTCCTTTAACAACACTTCCTGCCCCTACAACACAACCTTTACCTAAACGTGTACCTGGCAAAATGATACAACCTGTACCAATGAATGTATATTCTCCTATATAAACTGGTTCAATAATGTAACCGGGACGTTTATGAGCGGGCACATCAATGAATTTATCCCCCAGTAAACGAACGGAATTTTGACTACTATGCGTATATATACACGTATGAGAGGCAATATTTACCCCTTTTTCAATAGTTATACCCCCGATTCCATCTAACAAGCTATAGTGACCTATCCAAACATGATCTTTGATATCAATATTCTTCTTATCAACCAGCTTAACAGTTGAACCTAAACGTGTTCTTTTGTAAAAATTTCCGCTTTTACGATTAAAGAAACCGTAAACCATAAATGGTTTTTGAATAAATGACAAGCAATTCAAAACCAAAGAAATGAAGATCCCGACCGGTGATAGATATATTTTTCTAAACATCTTTATTGGTTTTTACTACAAATATAATCATAATAAACGTTTGCATTGGCAGGGGTAAAGTCGAAAGAGGCTGCTCTCGCATTCTTCTTTAGCTGCTCCAATCCATATCTATCTTCCAATTGCAACAAAATATAATCGGCTATTTCCTGAGTCGTAGCATTATCGAATACTTTCCCACATTTATATTCCTCTACCAACAGCCCTAACTCTGATTCTTTTGCAGCTAAAGCCAACACTGCTGATCCTGCTGCTAAGGTATAATA
Organism: Bacteroidota bacterium; assembly: GCA_017303895.1. Taxonomy (GTDB): domain Bacteria; phylum Bacteroidota; class Bacteroidia; order 2-12-FULL-35-15; family 2-12-FULL-35-15; genus 2-12-FULL-35-15. Next base: position 34,730 of record JAFLBF010000012.1, read on the forward strand.
GGTCTTACTAGGCACCGAAATACTTTCTGCTCCCTGACTTAATGAAACAACTCCAATATCGGCTGATGTCAAGGAATATGGCAACATCTCTTTGTCTTGATAAGGAAGCATCAGCACATTGCTTAAGTTTTTATCTTTTACCATCGATTCGATCTTTGCTCTTTTGGCTCCATCACCAATGAGTACAAAATGAATACGGGAATTTGCTTTTAGTAGCTCGGCTGCCATAACGATCGATTCGATATCATGCGTTAAACCCATATTTCCGGAATACATCACCACCAATTTCTCTTCTAATCCATGTGCTTTTACAAAAGGATTTTCAAAACGTGCCACCGGCTTCACAAAATCAGCATTTACCCAATTAGGGATAATTACGACTTCATTAGAAGTATATGCCTTTACGGCATCCTGCAAATGTTTTCCAAGCGTAAAAAGGCTATTCGAATTATCAAAACATTTGCGATTCATATTGCTCCAAGTCCTAATAATAAATGACTCTTTTTTAGCTACACCAAAATTGACTAACACATCAGGATATAGATCCCAAATGATCAAATGGTATTTCTGCCCGCGTATCCTTTTAAAAAATGAACCAATAAAAAAAATAAACGGTGGTGTACTGATCAAGATCAACTCTTTTTTTCGACTTCTGAAGAGCACATAAAAAAAAGTAAAAAATGTAAATACCGACCAGGTAAACATTCGTTTAAAGGTGGAAGTATTATCGTATCTATTGAAGTATTTTATTTTAACCCGGGAATCGAGTGTTGCATAATTGGGTTCTACACTACCCGTTACTAATTCTATCTCCGCCCCTTCCTTTACAAACGCATTAATAATATCAATCGACAATTGGCGGGTAACCTGAACTATAAAAATATATTTCCCCTTGCTCATGCCTTTTATCAATTATGTAACTGACCATATTTTGCGATCAGTTTCTTTGTATTGAATACATTGTAACGGTAAACAACTTTTAATAGATATTTGATCTTATCTTTCAAACCTCTCTTGGTGATCAATTTGAATTCCTGTAAAGGAATATGAAAACTTGGATCAATCGCTTTTACTTTACTTTCAATTGCCGTCAATCCCATCATGTAGGGCACATATAAATTAGCAACAACAGGCATTGTTGGGTGTCGCCATCCTAAATCAACCACATCATTCCTAAAGAAGCGCACATGATGAAAATGGTAGAATACAGCCTCGAAATTGGTATTCGTTGACTTATCTAAAAACAAGATCTTATTTCCTTTTCTACTCACAAATGGCCATTGCTCCACATTCCAGGAAGCTAAACCTCCTCCTAAATGATTCAAAACATGAACTCCCTTGAATCGCGTTGTCCAATCATCCAGATATTTCTGGTCACCAAACTTACCATCCTCATAACGGTCGTAGCACCAATCGATACAAGCATCACGCCACCAGTTCAACGCCTCCAATCCTTCTTTGTTATTCAGAAAAGTAATGAATTGAACACAATAGATTCCGGAGGTATTACTTCTATTAAATTTAGGTGGGTAGCGATGTAAGGTCAACAATATCGACTTATCTCCCATCTCATCAAAAAGGATCTTTGGATCCTGATAAAAATAGAGATCAGCATCCACATAGGTACAGCTGGGCACATTGAAGTTTTTGATCACATACAAAATAGTAGATGAAGTAGATGTCCAACAATATTCTGCTTTAGAACGGGTTGGCTTAACAGTCAATAACTTTTCATCTTCAAATTCTTTTAATGAAATGATCGTTGCATGCTTTAAATTCAAGGCTTTCAAAATAGCATAACTCTTATCATCAAAAGCAAAAATATATAAATGGAAATTCGGACATACCATTTCCAGTGACTCGTACATTAATAAGCCACGAGTAAGATAAAACGAATCGAATAGCGTACAGAAATTATACATTCAGTTAAAATTTATTCATCACCTCAATAACTTTATTCACATCATCGGCAGTATGAAAAAAAGAAATAGGCAAACTTAGTGTTGTACGATGGATCTCTTCACTGATAGGAAAATCGTACTTGTCTAACATGCCTTGCAGTGCTTTTTGTTTGCTTGGTGAAACAGGGTAATGGATCTCCGTTTTGATATCATTTTTTAACAGATACTCTTTCAAGGTATCGCGTTTTTGATGACGAATATTGAAAATATGATATACATCAAAATAATCAACGTGAACTACAGGTTTTATAAAATCAGATTTTAACCCTTTCAAATAAAGAGCAGCTAATGATCGTTTATGTGCATTGATGTCATCCAGGCGTTTCAATTTAACAGATAAGAAAGCTGCTTGAACTTCATCCAAACGGGAATTGTATCCAACTACTTCATTGTAATATTTTACATCTGAACCGTAATTGCGAAGTCTTCTGATGATCTTATCCAAAGAAGCATCGTTACAAACAACAGCACCCGCATCACCCAATGCCCCCAAGTTCTTTGTAGGATAAAAACTAAATGCTCCAAATTCACCAAATGTTCCGGTAAATTTTCCCTTATAGGTTGCTCCATGCGATTGTGCACAATCTTCGATCAATTTCAAATTATACTTTTTGCACAAAGCTATGATAGGATCCATATCGCATGCTTTTCCATACAAATGCACCACAACAATTGCCTTTGTTTTCGAAGTAATTGCTGCTTCAATTTTAGCAGGATCGATATTATACGTATGAATATCCGGTTCCACTAAAACCGGCTTCATATTATTTTGCATCACACTTAGGATCGTAGCAATGTAGGTATTGGATGGAACAATGATCTCACTTCCTTTTTCAAAATTAAATGCTCCGATTGACAATGTGATAGCATCCAATCCGGAAGCCAAGCCAATACAATGTGCTGCTTTGTTATAAGCAGCAAATTCTTCTTCAAACTGTTTTACACTGGTTCCCAATATATACCAACCCGACTTCAAAACCTTGTCAAAGTTTTTGGAATACTCCTCAAAAAAAGGAGCATTTAAACGGGCTAAGCTTTCATATTCGATCATTGAACTATATTTTAATATTTATCATGAATATAATCGGCTGCATCAAAATTCTCGGATGCTAAAACCATTAAAATAGCATCTGGCGTAAAACTATGCATCTGATGCCAATCCTTTGGCTCTAATATCAAGCACTTATCAGGTGAATCAAGTACAAACTCTTCCTGCTTTACTCCATCATCATTGTAGATCACACAACTTCCTTTGATACATATAGCAGCTTGAATGGTCTTTACATGACGGTGTCCGCCTCTAACAGAATCATCCACTCCATAGATGTAAAAGATCCGTTTGATATCAAAAGGGATCACTTTTTCGATCACTGTTAAATTCCCTCTTTTATCCGTAAAGGTTTTCAAACTTAATAAATGTGCCATATTCAATATTTTCCCCGAAATTACTAAAAAAAACTATGCTTTTCTCTTAAAAAAGAAGGCTTTATACGCAGCATGACCGACATTGATCGACTCCTCCAATTCCGTATCAAACAACAATTCATATTGAAAAAGGAATTTATCTTTCAAATTATTTTCATTCAGCAACCAGCAGGGATACTGTGCCTCATAAATATTCTTAGGAACAGTTTGAATAGTGATCCTATCTTTCCCCTCCAACAAAAGTGGTGTGCGGTCGATCAGTATATATTTAAAATTCTTTCCCAAAAGAAAATCGATCAACTCATAAGGTTTTTCTATGTATTGAATAACAGAGGATAGCAGCAAAACATCAATTTGCTGCTCTTTCAAACAGGAATCGATATCATAGTAAAATTTAAGATGTTCGTCAGAAAACGTTTTTATCCCTTCTGTTACAAAATGCTTTTGTTCAACAATGCACCAATTAAATGCGTTGGTATCCTTAAAAAAGTTGCGGTTTTGATAATAACTACTTCCCAAAGAACCACCAAAATCGAGTACGCTGAGACGATTCTGATTTCGGGCTGCAACAAAGGAAAGTGCTGACAATAAAGGAAATGAATAATATACCTTATCGAAAATAACCGAGTCGCGCTCATACACCGCTTCTCCGTTTTTCACTTTTAATAGTGAAGCCTTCACTTTCTGAATGATCACCTCACTATCGTATCCACTGCATTTCGATGCAGCCTGTTGCCATGTATCGTAATTGCCCGACCAGCCATAGAACAAAGAACTCAACTTCTTCACTATCAATGGTGGAATAAGATCCTTAATAATTGATTTTAATGCCATTTGTAAGTTCTTTGATTATTTTGTTCTCAATTTTTCTAAAAATAAACCATTCAGCTCTGCTGCTCTTTTCTTTACTGTATGATCTTTCAAAGTTCTTTGTTGCCCCGCTTTGGCAATTTCCGATGCCTTCACCGGATTATTCAACAGCCATTTCACCTTCTCAACACACTCCTCCATGCTATTGTACACAACGATCTCTTTATCTACAGCAAACAGATCCGGCATATTCTTCTTATTATCTGTCACTAAACACGTTCCGGCTCCAGTCGCTTCAAACAAACGAATGTTTCCACCACAAACTTTTGCGATCTCTCCATGAATATTGAAACAGATCTTTGAATGCTGAAGTAATTTAAACATATCCAAACCAAACACGGGCTCACGAATTGAATTGATCAATTGTTTTGAATAATTATTGATCTCTGCATCAGCATATTTTTTATACTTTTTCAAAAATGAATTTCCGTCAACAAGTCCTTCCATCCCTAAGCTCAACATTGTCTTGATGGTATAATGCAGCAACTGTTTCATACGGATCGTTTTTTGAGATTCAATATTTCCGTATATGGTCAGATTAATATCGCTCCTTAAAAATTCCTCCAGATATTCGATCCTTGTTTTATGCAAACCGTAGCCGGTCAATAAAGAACCTGTAAAAACAAAATCATTCTCAGGGAAGGAATTCGCTTCTGCCGCCAATGTCTTTAAAACCTGATCATCAAAAGAATGATACAAAAGATAAGGATTCCCGCCTTGTTCTTCAATCTCTTTTACAAAGCATGGAGTACAAGTAAACATAATATCGAAATGCGAAAAAGAAGATCCGATCACATTATTATAGGGAGCACAAATATGCCCTACGATCAGTTTCAATCCTTTGATCTCGTTCTTGATCCTATTTACCCATTCTTTATTTAAAAAAACGGTGGTATCCAACCAAATGATCTCCGGACGATAAAATTTCAATTGCTCAAAAATGATCTCTGCATCACTTGCATTCTCCTTTACGTCATGTTCTTTAGCCCAAGTGCTTTGCAATACTTTATCATTGGAAATGATCTCAAACGCATCTACCCCCAATTCACGCAAACATCTTCCAAAAGAACTGACGATCTCAATAGAATGGTTCGTGATTGCCTTATATTGCTCATCATACGACAGCAAATGCGCCTGCTTATTCTTTTCGTAATACGATTGAATATATTGAGGATAATTATCTGTTACTCTGATGAAACGATACGACATAAAAAGGCAATTATAATTGGTCTTTCTCTCTTAATATAAAAATAGCTAAAAATATAAATAACAGGATCCCGCCTGTAATAAAACAGCTCAATAAAGGCGCACTTAGTATCATATAGATATAGCTAAAGAACAATCCATAATACCCAACATGAAGCTTTAATGAATTAAAAACCGCAAATAAAACGGAGAATATCAATGAGAATAGCCCTACTCCCCAATATCCTAAATTCATAAATCCATCCGACACAATCCCATTATTAGCATAAGTATCGGTTGTATTCAAATAGGTTTTAGAGATCAAAAATCCAACCGGCATATCATATGGGCTTTTCACAAATTGGTTAAAAAAATGACTCTCGGCAAAATAAAAAGGTTGTCCATCAAAGAAATCGAAATACCACTGCGTGAGCAATGCGGGTATAAACAGAAAACGATTCACAAATGTTCCGGCTAAAATAGGCTTTTCAGCTTTTATAAAACTATAGTCAAGTAGCGGAAAGATCAAGAACAATAAAAATGTGAATAAAAAGAAATATTGAATTTTTGCTGCATAATCTTTTCCGACATAATAAAAATACACCAGGATAATAGAGGTAAAATAAACAAACTTATTTCCGGAAATCACAAATAAATACAAGAGAATAAAAAAGTACAATGCAATAAATACAGGCTTCTTCCGGATCATAAAAAAGATCAATGAAATTGGCAAAATTGTTTTTACAGATATATGGTAAAAGTAATTGACCATGCCAGAAAGTTTTTCTGAAAAAACGGCTCTCGTTTCATAGATATCTTTCAACAATAATGTATTCAAATTAATAGAAGAACGATAAGTGTAGATGATCGGCAAGAGTAGTAATAGTGATAACCCTATCAGGATCCAGGATGAATAACCGCTGATCCTATTAAAAACAGGCAATCGGATAGGAATGTATATGCTTAACAAAAAAGATGAAACAAAAAACAAATTAGATAAGAATGGTGCGAATTCTCCACCTCCAAAAGCAAACAAGATGGCATTCGGAATGTAGAAGAAAAAAATCAACAAGAGATAGATCGTGTATAAAAATTGGCTTCGATTATAAAACAGCCATGAGAGCAGGAAAAGTGCTAATAGAGCGATCTTTGAGATCAAAAAATTTAGTCCATTAAAATCAGATCGAAAACCTAAATGTGCATACTCGGGCACGATCAAAAAATGGTAATACAACTCCAACACCACCATCAATAGTAGTAACAATAATTTGGAACGGATAAAACCTTTTTGTTTGAATATGTCAGTGATCCAATTTTTCATTTATCTCTTTTTCTCGTATTGATCTATTACCCAATAGATCATAGCACAATAGGTCAAATGCATCAACACTTCAATCCCTACATATATTTTCAAAAAATCATTGATGGATAATCCTTTAAAAAAGAATAGACTACAGATCGCTGCAAAATAACAGATCTGCCAAACACTGTTCATCTTTATCCTGTTAAAGGTCATGAATACCGAAGAAAAAGTAGATCCAATAAAATTCAATACAAAGCTAAAGATCAGGATCTGCGAAAACGCTCCTGACAAAGCATATTGTTCACCAAATACCCATGCAAAAAGAGGTGGTCCTAAAAACTGGATCACAACGATCTCAAAAATGGCAACTGCTAATAATAGAAAAAGAATATTCCTTACATCGTTCTTTACACTTTGTGACTCATGCTTCTTAGCCGTTATCTGCTGGAACAACACCTGCGAAATAGTCGAAGAAATGAAAATCAATGGAATGGACAAAACTAATTTTGACAGATCCAGATAACCGACCGTTTCAGTTGAATAGATTTTATTGATGATCAGAAAAGGTAATACATTGGCTACACTGCTCATCAAGGTAGGAATTACATTGTATTTTGGATATTCAATATACTTCTTAAACACAAAGGCCATCTTTTTTACAGACACCTGTTTAAAATGAAAGTTATTTTTGAATGCCTGTCTAAATCCGGCCAGCACATTCGCTAAATTCCCTAGAAGATCTCCTACGAACAATCCTCCCGGAATACGCAATAATCCAAAAGTAGTTTGAACACCACCTTCAACTACTCTTCTCACCACCTTATTGGAAGTTGAAGCCTTGAATGCTTTTTGCCTGATCAACCAATAATTGATACTCTGATAAATTCCAAATACGGAACTCGCCAATGGCAAGATGTATAAATAATTGGCATATTGAACAGGGAAATTCAGAAACAGAACAATACGATCCTTAAATAAAAGCAATGCGATTAGCAAAATAGCGCTGATCAATAAATTGATAAAAAAGGTAAGCGACAAAATATTAGCCGATTCATTATCATTTTTGGGCAATACAATGGCTGCTTCGTAACGAAGAGCAGAAATGATCGTGATCACACCAAATATGTTCAGATAAACAGCCATAGCACCAAAATCTTCGGCTGAATACAATCGTCTCAAAAAAGGATGTAAAATAAAGGGGATAGCCTGTGCAATAACTGTCCCGACAACCAGTGTAAGAGTGTTTTTGGTAAAATCGGATGACAATGAAAATCGCTTTTTTAACATGCTATAAAAAAAATGATAGCACAAAACGAAGAACATTTTGTGCTATCAGCGTTATCTATTTTTTGTTTTTACTTCGCATAGTTTACGGCTCTGGTTTCACGTATCACCGTTACTTTTACCTGACCCGGATAGGTCATTTCTGTTTGAATACGTTGTGAAATATCAAACGATAATGTCTCTGCATCTTTATCTGTTACTTTATCACTTGCAACGATCACACGTAATTCACGACCTGCTTGAATTGCATACGTTTTTTCAACACCTTGATACGATAAAGCAAGTGCTTCCAGATCTTTCAAACGTTTGATGTATTGTTCTACTACTTCACGTCTAGCTCCAGGACGGGCACCACTGATAGCATCACACACTTGTACGATAGGAGCGATCAATGTATTCATCTCTATCTCATCGTGGTGAGCACCGATCGCATTACAAACTTCCGGCTTCTCTTTATATTTCTCAGCCAACTGCATACCTAAGATCGCATGTGGTACTTCCGGCTGATCATCAGGCACTTTACCAATATCATGTAATAAACCTGCACGCTTCGCTAGTTTCACATTCAAGCCTAATTCAGCTGCCATAGTAGCACATAAATTAGCTACCTCACGAGAGTGTTGTAATAAATTTTGTCCATAAGAAGAACGATACTTCATACGTCCCACCATACGGATCAACTCCGGATGTAATCCATGAATACCCAAATCTATAGCAGTACGTTTACCGATCTCAATGATCTCTTCTTCAATTTGTTTCTTCACTTTTTCTACCACCTCTTCAATACGTGCCGGATGAATACGACCATCGGTCACCAATTGATGCAATGATAAACGTGCGATCTCTCTACGCACAGGATCAAATCCTGATAAAATGATCGCCTCAGGAGTATCATCCACAATTATCTCAATTCCTGTTGCTGCTTCCAATGCACGGATATTTCTTCCTTCACGTCCAATGATACGACCTTTGATCTCATCATTTTCGATATTGAAAACAGAAACAGAATTTTCAATGGCATGCTCTGTTGCTACACGCTGAATGGTTTGAATCACCACTTTTTTAGCTTCCTTATTCGCATTGATCTTCGCTTCTTCCACAATATCCTTGATATGTGCCATAGCATCGGTTTTAGCCTCTGCTTTCAAACTTTCTACCAATTGTGTTTTTGCATCTTCAGCCGATAATCCACTGATCGTTTCCAATTGCTCCACTTGTCTGCGGTGCATTTTATCGATCTCCTGCTGTTTTGCGGCAACGATCTCCAGCTGATGTGTTAAATTCTGACGAACGGCATCCAACTCCTGATCTTTACGCTGTACTTGTTCCTGTTTTTGAGAAAGCGACTGTTCCTTTTGTTTGATCTTATTCTCGGCAACCTGCATTGCCTGATTTCGTTCACTGATCGCTTTTTCGTGCTCTGCTTTTAATTGCAAAAATTTCTCTTTTGCTTGAAGGATCTTGTCTTTTTTGATCACTTCGGCTTCAGCTTCTGCTTCTTTGATAATGTTGTTTGCTTTGTTTTCGTTCGACTTTTTGATCAGTATAAATGCAACCAATGCACCCAGAACCAATCCTCCCAAAGCGGCTACTATAATTAGTATAATGTCCATAAATTAAAGTTTAAATTGTTGTTTGTAATCGCCTCGCATCACATAATTCACAATGCCAAAGTATGTTTTTGCGAAACACTAAAAACCGGCACAAGATTTTTTTTGTTTACAGTAGGATGTTAACAACCGTAAACCTAAGAATTGCTCTCTTTGGATAGATAATCGGAAACAAATAGATCGAGTTGGTTTAACTCATCAAATTCTGGCGTTTTTTTAGGAGTATTTTGTTGCATGGCAAGCAAATTCAGCGCACTCATGGCTATTAAATCCTGCTTATCACGCACGGAATAATTCTGTTCAAATTCCTTCACCTTTTCATTAATTAATTTAGCTGCCTGATGTACCGCCTCCTCATCCTCTTTCTTCACAGTCAAAGGGTAAGTACGTCCTGCAATCACTATTTTTAATGAAACATCTGCCATTCTATTATTGTTTCAGGCTTATGGCTACGACCATAAACACATAGACGATCTTATTTATTTAAGAGAGCAATGCAATTGTCAATTTCCTGCACCAGCTCGTTTATTTTAAGTTTTGTATCTGTTACTATTTTATCCTGTTGTAAATTATTGTTGTTGATTATTTCTTGGTTATTTTTTTGCAAATTTTCAATCGTAAGCTTCTGTTCTTCAATCGTTTTAGTTAAATTTTGATTATCCAAAACCAATTTATCATAGTCGCCCTTTAATTGAGAATGTAAAGTTACTAATTTTTCTATTTTAGTTTTAAACTCGGCAATTGTTGCTGTTAAATCACTCATATTCAAAGTTTAAGTTCTGTAATTCAATATTTTACAAATATAACATTCCATCGCCTAATTCCCAAAAATTAAGCAATAATTCAGCATGCTTTCGTTAATAACTTTAATACTACCCGCCAAATCGGACGGCAATAATGCTTTTTTTTGTAAAACATGTTCTCAAAAGGGCTCCATATTCTTCTATTATTACTACTGATCCAGCAGCTATATGGGCAAACAGAGTATCCGAAAGGATATTTCAGTTCGCCCATGAACAAGTCCATGGAATTATCGGGTAATTTCGGAGAGATACGTCCCAATCATTTTCATGCCGGCTTTGACCTAAAAACCAATGGCAAAGAGAATATTCCTGTTTTTGCAGTAGCGGAAGGCTACATTTCCCGCATCAAGATCAGTACTGGTGGATACGGAAAAGCACTTTACCTTACCCATCCCAATGGATTTACTTCTGTATATGCTCATCTTAATTGCTTTGACATCGACATTGAATACTTTGTTAAGAGAATGCAGTACAAATTGGAAACATTTGAACTGGATACCATACTTGCTCCTCATCTTATTCCGGTACAAAAAGGCGAATTAATCGCTCTTTCCGGCAACACGGGTGGCTCACAAGGTCCACACCTCCACTTTGAGATACGTGATTCCAAAACAGAAATGCCTGTGAATCCTTACTATTTTGGCTATCTGATCAATGATACCATCAAACCTCGAGTGACTGAATTGGCCATCTACCCTTTAGAAAACACTTCCAGTGTCAACGGTAAACAAAGCTTAAAAAGAATAATTCCTGTTTATAAAAAAGGAAACTACTCCTTCAAAAAAACAGATACGATCACCGTACATGGCCTCATCGGATTTGGAGTAGAATGTTTTGATCTCGAAACGCAGTCAACCAATCCCAATGGTGTATTCAGCATTGAATTGTTACATAATAATAAAAGAGTGTATTATCACGAACTGGAAAAGTTCACATTTGAATACTCTCGCTTTGTCAATGCACACATCGATTATGCAGAAAAACAAAAGCATGGAGATAAAATTCAAAAATGTTTCCTTTCAAAAAACAATCAGCTAGGTATTTATAAAGATGTGATCGATGATGGGAAGATCCTCTTCAATGATGATTCATTGCATACGATCAACTATATTTTAAAAGATTTTGCAGGTAACAGTACCGAAATACAGTTAAATGTTCGTAGTGTCATCAAACCTGTTAATGCAATTAAGGAAGAAGCACGCATTATCCACAGTTGCCTTGAAGATAAAACATTCAACTTCAACGAAGCTAAAATTTTAATTCCCGGCAATGCCATGTATGATGATTATAGCTTTAGTTATTCGAAAACTTCTGCCGGAAAAGGTTTTTATTCCAATCTGCACAAGATAATGAATACAGAAACAGCATTACAAAAAGCCATCTCTATCGCAATCAAACCGACAGCATTACCGGAATCATTACAAACAAAAGCTTGCATCGTATCGGTATCTGACAAAGGAAAAAAGAATTATATAGGTGGAACGTTTGACAATGGCTGGATAAAAGCCAACACTAAATCATTTGGAAATTTCGGAGTGTGCATCGATACGATTCCTCCTAAACTGAAACCGGCATTTAAGTTTCATAAAGATTCGCTGATCATCGACCTCAACAAAGAAAATTATATTGGCATTATTGCAAATGATGATCTTTCAGGAATAAAAAATTATAGAGCTACCATAGATGGGAAATGGGTGTTGTGCGAATTTGAGACAAAAAAAGATCTGCTTTTTTACACCTTTGACGAACGCTATACACCCGGCATTCACACTTTTCATATTGAAGTTTGGGATGATAAAGACAACAAAAGTGAATATACCTTTAGTTTCAAAAAGGACCCAATTATTTCTCCTCCCCCAACCAGGTAAATGCCTTCGGAACGGTTCGCTTACGTAGATCAAATTGTTTAATAGCATGCTTTTCTACATGTGCAATCGCTTCTTCTACCGAATCCGTGACCATCAATAATTTCATATCTTCTTTATGAATCGTACCATGATGAGCCATGTGCTCAAAGTGTTCACACAATAATTTATGAAACTCTTTATCCATTAAAACGATCGGAAAACGTTTCATAGAATTGGTTTGAATAAGTGTTAAAGCCTCAAAGAATTCATCTAATGTTCCAAAACCACCCGGTAATACAATAAATGCATAGGAATATTTCGACAACAATACTTTTCTAACAAAAAAATAACGGATACTCACCCATTTATCTAAATAAGGATTAGGGTGCTGTTCATGCGGCAATACAATATTGCATCCTACCGATCGTCCACCCGCTTCCTTTGCTCCTCTGTTGGCTGCCTCCATAATTCCGGGACCACCACCGGTCATAACTGTAAATCCAAGATTAGCTATTCCTGCTCCTACTTTACGTCCCATGATATAGGAATGATGAGTTTCAGGAAAACGTGCTGAACCAAATATTGTAACACATGGTCCCACAAAATGCAGGGCTCGAAAACCTTTAATAAACTCCAACATCACTTTTACAACAAACACGAACTCTCTCCAGCGTGACTGCGGACCTTCCAAAAACACTCTTTCTCCATTACCATTCAATGGTTTCGGAGCACTCGTTATTTTTTCTGCTGGCTTTTCAATTGTTTCCATCCGGCACAAAAGTACTTATTATTGCTATTCTAAAATTTATATTTTTACAGCCAATTCAGATCTATGGAACAACTTTTACTTTTACACGGTGCCATTGGGGCAAAAGATCAGCTGGAGCCATTAAAGCTACAGTTAAACAGTCAATTCATAGTTCATAACATCAATTTCAGCGGTCATGGAAGCGAAGCCCTTCCACAGCAATTCTCTATTGAGCAGTTTGCAAAAGATGTGATCACCTATTTAGATAAACATGCCATTCAAAGGGTAAATATATTCGGTTACAGTATGGGAGGTTACGTTGCACTATATCTCGCTAAACATTATCCTGAGCGTGTAAAAAAGGCAATGACATTGGCTACCAAATTTTTATGGACCGCGGAGATCGCACAAAAAGAAGTGAAGATGCTTAACCCGGAAGTAATAGCAGAAAAATTACCGGCATTTGCCAAAACACTGGAAAGCAGACATCAGCCAAATGATTGGAAAGTAGTTCTCCAAAAAACAGCCGCAATGATGTTAAAATTGGGTGAACAGAATACACTCTCACTAACGGATTACTCTTCTATTGATCAACCTGTAATGATTAGCATTGGAGATAAAGACAGCATGGTCACCTTAGAAGAAACAATTGCTGTTTACAGACAACTAAAAAATGCTCAGTTCATGGTGTTGCCAAACACACAACATCCAATTGAGAAAGTGGACATAAATAGATTATCAGCCGAAATAAGATCCTGGTTTTAATTTTATTGATGATGATAGGGTTCATTTTTCAAGATGGTCATTGCTCTGTACACCTGCTCTACAAAGAATAAGCGAACCATCTGATGTGAGAAGGTCATTTTAGATAAAGAAAGCTTCCCGTTGGCTCGTTTATAAACCTCATCACTAAATCCATAAGGACCGCCCACCACAAATACCAGGTTTTTGATCCCTGAATTCATCTGCTGTTGTATGAATTCAGAAAAACCTACTGAGTGGTATTCCTTGCCATTTTCATCCAACAATATTAGTTTATCGGAGGATTGTATGTGTTTAAACAGCAGCTCTGCTTCTTTTTGTTTCTGCTGCTCCACCGATAAAGCTTTGATATTTTTAAGAGCCGGTATCACGATCGTTTCAAAAGAAATATAATGTTTCAAACGCTGCTCATAGATGGCAAAGCCTTTAATAATGTGATCATCTTCCGTCTTCCCGTTCAGGACAAGTGTAATTTTCATCTTTAATTGATATTCAATGTAAAAAAACTATATTTTTGTAAGACCACAAAATTGCTGGAAATATATTTTGATCTTTATTAGTAATGTGGCTTAATTATTGCTTCTTTTAGATCATGAATTATAAAAAAATGAGAACTAGGTCTTTTGTCATACTTTTATTCGTATCTGTTTTGTCTTTTTCATTCACATTAGACATTATAGATGACATTGCTGCTGCTATCCGTTCAGGAAATCCTAAAAACATTTCCAAGTATTTCATCGAGAACGTGGATCTAAAAGTGATTGAAAAAGAAGATGTTTATAGCAAGCAACAAGCCGAAATGATCCTTAAAGACTTCTTCACCAAACATCCCGTAAAATCCTTTACGGTTGCGCATAAGAGTCAGCCCAAAAGCGGATCACAATATGTAATAGGCACCCTGGAAACATCCAATGGTAAATTCAGAACCTATTTTTTGATCAAGGCTACAGGTAGTCAAACCTTGATTCAGCAATTTAAAATAGAGACCGCGAATGAGTAAGAAGCTATTCCCTGAAAAGAACTATCATTTCAACGTTAAACAATTCATAAAACAAGCCATTGCCGAGGATATTGGAGATGGCGATCACACCTCTCTTTCTTGTATTCCTTCAAAAGCAAAAGGCAAAGCTAAACTTTTGGTAAAAGAAAATGCAGTCATTGCCGGAGTGGAATTAGCCGTTGAAATATTCAAACAAGTAGATAAGTCATTAAAAGTAAATGTACTTATCAATGATGGGAAAAAAGTAAAAGTAGGCGATGTTGTTCTCACAGTTGAAGGCAATTCACAATCCATATTATTAGCAGAACGCCTAGTATTAAATTGTATGCAACGCATGAGTGGTATTGCAACCAAAACCAATCAACTTGTAGCGCTTTGTAAAGGAACAAAAACAAAAGTGATCGATACACGAAAAACTACTCCCAATATGCGTGGACTCGAAAAATGGGCTGTGGTGATCGGTGGTGGAGCGAATCATCGTATCGGACTATATGATATGATCTTGATAAAAGACAATCATATTGATTATGCCGGTGGTATTCCACAGGCGATTAAAGCCGCCAATAAATACCTGAAAGCAAAAAAGAAAAAACTAAAGATAGAGATCGAAGCAAGGAATCTGGACGAGGTCAAACAAATTTTAGCTATAGGAAATGTGCATCGCGTAATGTTTGATAACTTTAGCTATGCGAACATAAAAAAGGCGATCAAATTAATTGATGGCAAATATGAAACAGAAGCATCGGGTGGTATTACAGAAAAAACCATCGGTGAATATGCAAAATGTGGCGTTGATTTTATTTCAGTGGGAGCACTAACACATCACATCAAAAGCATCGACTTGAGCTTAAAAGCATACTAACATGCAAGTAAAACAGGTAAAACGATTGATCCGGATAAAGCCCGTTTACAGAGTAATGAAAGGGAGTCAGCGCTTAAAACTCCCTGGATTCGAAGGCTTGTCGTTTTATGTGGTATCAAAATTTTTTATTGAAGGTTTAAAGAATGGAGCCTTGAATATGCGGGCATCTTCTCTGGCATTCAGTTTCTTTTTAGCCTTATTCCCAACCATTATTTTCCTGTTTACACTTATCCCCTACATTCCTATCGATAATTTTCAGGATTATCTATTTAACCTATTGCAAAACATCATGCCTAAATCGGCATTTGAAGCAACAGAAGGAACGATTGCCGATATTATCAAAAATCAAAGAGGAGGATTACTATCATTCGGTTTTCTATCAGCATTGTATTTTTCTACCAATGGTTTTAATGCCATGATCAATGCCTTCAACGAAACGTATCATGAAATTGAAACACGAACTGCTATCGGGCAGCGACTAGCCTCATTTTATATGTTATTCATTACTGTAATCCTAATATCCACAGCAATTGGTTTAGTTATTGGAACTGAGATCGGCTTTAAATACTTAATTCATAAGGATAAAAGCCTGTATTATATTTTAAACACAGGTAAGTGGATCATTTTGGCCGGTCTATGCTATTCACTCATATCATTTCATTACTACCTGGGACCAAAAGAAAAAAAAGGATGGCGTTTTTTTTCAGCAGGATCTATGTTCGCTACCGTTCTGATCATCATTGCCTCACTGGCATTTGGTTACTACGTAAACAACTTCGGAAATTACAATAAACTATACGGCTCGATCGGAACCTTGATCGTGATCATGATGTGGATCTACATCAATTCACTGATATTACTATTGGGCTTTGATCTGAACGTAAGTATTCACAGTGCGAAGAAGCAGTCACTGATCAGATTACATCTCTTGGGTCATCATTAGTATCACCCTTCCCAACCTTTTTACGCATACGAATATTCAGCACCTCAACAAATAAGGAGAATGCAATGGAAATATAAACGATCGTTTTATCGACATGCTGATGTAATGATTCAAGCACTAAGATAATTCCGATCATCAATAAGAATGAAAGTGCTAATATTTTTATCGTTGGATTTTCATTGATAAAATCACTCACTTTTCCGGAGAAAAGTATCATAATGATCATTGCTATGATTACAGCAAGTATCATCACTATTAAATTGGTAACCAAACCTACCGCAGTCAAAATAGAATCGAATGAGAAAACAATGTCGATCAACACGATCTGCATCACAATACCACGGAAGCTATTCCTATTCGATTTCATCTCATCTTCTTCATATCCCTGAACTTTATTGTGCAATTCGATCGTTGTTTTATATAATAGGAATACCCCACCTGCAAAAAGGATCAGATCTCTTCCTGTCACACCAAAATCACCGATATGAAACAAAGCCTCTTTTAATCCAACGATCCAGGAAATACTGAACAATAAAGTAACACGCATAATCAAAGCCAACATCAAGCCAATAGTACGGGCTTTAGGCTGTTTGGCTTTGGGTAATTTACCGGCTACAATGGAAATAAATATAATGTTATCAATACCTAAAACGATCTCTAATATGGAAAGGGTAAGTAAACTGATCAATGAAGCAACAGTAAAGAGTTCATTAAAGTCCTGAGCTAGATGCATAAAATTTATTTTTTGCAAAATTACTCATTTTTTTAGATTCTATTAAAATTTTTACATTCTGAAAATCAGCAACTTATAAATTATTTTAGTACCATGTGATACAAGGTACTAATTTTTATATATATCTTTGCATTGTCAAATAAGTACTGATTTTAAATATTAATAGCAATGAATATAGAAAACACAAAAGCACAAATGAAAAAGGGGGTTCTTGAGTTTTGTATTCTATCCATTCTTTCAAAGACCGAGCATTATCCATCGGAGATCATTGAAAAAATGAAAGAAGCGAAACTGATCGTGGTAGAAGGAACATTGTATCCGCTACTTACCCGCTTAAAAAATGATGGGCTACTAAGTTATCGTTGGGAAGAATCCACATCAGGTCCACCAAGAAAATATTACAAACTCACTCCGGTTGGCGAGCAATTTTTAAAAGAACTCAATATCACCTGGAATGAATTAGTAGAAGCTGTAAATAAAACAACACAAAATTAATTTTTAACCTTCTTTAAAAACCAACATAAAATGAACCGTACAATAACAATGAATTTAAGTGGCATTATTTTTCACATTGAAGAAGATGCATACGATAAACTCAATAAGTATTTGGCTGCCATTAGAGGATATTTTTCTAATTCGGAGAGCAAAGATGAGATCATGACTGATATTGAATCTCGAATAGCAGAAATGCTTCAATCGAAGGTAAGTCAGACAAAACAAGCTGTTTTGATGGCGGATGTAGAAAGCGTGATCGCTGTTATGGGAAAACCGGAAGACTTTGCCGAGGAGAACTCACAAGGCAATAACAATGAATCACCGAGAGCTGAAACACAATATCAATACTCAGGTAAAAGAAGAAGAGTGTTCCGCGATCCGGATGAAAAGATATTAGGTGGTGTGTGTTCAGGGATCGCCAATTATTTCGACTTCGATCCAATCTATCTAAGAGGAGCATTTGCTGTTAGTTTCTTTGTATTTGGAACAGGATTTTTATTGTATATCATCCTATGGATGATCATTCCAGAGGCGAAAACAACAGCTGAAAAATTAGAGATGAGAGGAGAAAAAGTGGACATCAATAATATTGGGAAAGCCGTGTCGGAAGAATTTGATGACCTAAAAAAAAGAGTCAATAACTGGGAACAAAAAGTAAATACGAATGAAAACAAAGAAAGGGTAAAATCGTCTGCTCAACGTGTTGGTGGCTTCATTACAGATGTATTTGAGAACCTATTCAAAGTGTTCGGTAAGATCTTTTCCATCCTATTAATTATGGTGGGCGTTGCTTTGTTAGTTGGACTTTTGGCTACTTTATTCGGAAGCGGTACGATTTCAGCATTCAGCGCACCCGGTGATACCATCCGGTTCTCATTATATGAATTCACTGATGTCATATTACCGGAATCACTTTCTCCACAACTCATTGTAATTGGACTGATCTTATTCTTAGGCATCCCATTATCAAGCATGATATACAGTGGTATTAAATACCTCTTTGGATTCAAAGGACAAAACAAGATCGTAAAATACACAGCAAATGTTTTATGGTTATTAGGATTAGGCATCATGATCTATATCGGAATTGAGATCGGAAATGATTTTGCGGAGCATGCTACTACCAAACAAAACATCACCATCACACAACCACAAGGACAAATCATGTATTTGGATCTAAAACCTAATACAGAAGAAGATTTTGAGGATAAACACAACTACCGAAGAAAGATCCATTTAGGAGACTGGTATATCCTTTCTAAAGATGATCAACGTTTCCGTCTGGCATACCCTAGTTTTACTGTTGTTGCAAGTGATAACAACAACTTTGAATTAGTAGCGGTAAAATCAGCTGAAGGATTCGACAAAAAAGAAGCTGCATATCGTGCAAAAAATATTGAATACAGTGTTACTCAAATCGACTCTACTATACTTTTCAATAGTTATTACGACATTCAAGCAGCTGACAAGCTTCGTGGACAGGAGCTAAAATTGATTCTGAAAGTTCCTCTAAACAAAGTGATCTTCTTAAGTAAACGAATGGAAAAGATCATATATGATATCGACAATGTGAACGATACATACGATGGAGACATGATCAACCGCAGATGGATCATGACCACCAGAGGTTTAGAGTGTCTGGATTGCCAAGGATTAGAAAATGTGACCAAACATGATACGATCATTATACCGGCAGCACCAACAGTTCCTGCTTTACCAAAATAATTTTAATACTGGTGTAACTAATTTAAAAAGTAAAACGTCACATACATAAAACAACAAAAATACATCCCTATGAAAACAATAATAACGATGATCATTTGCATCTTTAGCATTACAGGTGCAGTGGCCGGAAATGGCACCGGTATCAATCAAGTAATTGGTAAGCAGCTAAAAGTTCCTGCTGAACTGAAATCATCTAAGCTAAACGAGAAGGTAAATGTGCAGTTCAAGTTAAACAGCAATGGAACGATCGTTGTGCTTGATGTTAAAACAACAAATAAAGAGCTTAAAAACTATGTAGAAAAAGAGCTTCCAAAGATCAACTTAAGCAATGCTGTTGAAAACAAAGAAACAGTTTACTTCGTTGATTTAAATTTTAAAGTTTTGTAACTTTTAACAGAGCTAGCCGTTATATCTAGCAAATGGGGTTATTATTTCCAAGAAGGGGTTTCGTGCAAAACAAAATTTAGGAGCATAAGTTTGTAGCATTTCTTATCTCCTCCCCTTTTTACTCAAACAGAGCCACGTAGCTGGCTCTGTTTTTTTATTATATTTGTGTAAACTCAGGATCCATGAAAAAGGTATTTTTTATAATATTGACAATATTTCTTTTTAATAACTCACAAGCACAAGACACGATCATTAAACGAAGTGGCGACACCATCATCGCTAAAGTGTCGGAAATAACACCGAATGAAGTAAAGTACAAACGCTTTGATTTTCAAGATGGTCCCAACTACATTGAATCAAAATCAAACATTCAAATGATCAAGTTTTCAAATGGGATCAAAGAAGTATTTAATCAAGAACCTGCTAAAGTTGTTACCAATACTAAATCAAACGACTACTACACAACTGAACCTGTAAAACCCAGCAATAAGATAGACACATGGGGAGTTCGATATAGATATCAGGGACATACCATTAGTGAAAAAGAAATGCAGGAAGTTTTAATGAAGTCAAAAAACAAACAAGTAATAGGTTTAGTAGGCCAAGCAAAAGATGCAAAAAAAATGCAGTATATTGGCTTTGCAGGTATACCTTTAGGTGTAGCTTCCGTAGTAATGTTTTGGAAAAGTACCGGCATTTTCAGCAATTCATATAATTATACCAATGGTAAATTATTCAACAGCAGCGACCTTGCCATCAGTGCTGTTTGTGCTGCTGCTGCCATTACCTGTCCTATTGTTTCAGGAATATCGAAAGGTAACCGGAATAAATACAACCGCCAGGCAATCAAAATTTACAATGAAAAGTTTTAAAATTAATTGATTTTCAATCAATTATATCAAATAAAACTTTTTTTCACAAATTATAAAAACCTCATTCATGTGTTACAAATACTTATATTTGTAACACATGAATTTTTAATTATTTCAGATTATGTCAACACTTGCAAGCGGAAACACAAAAGTGACCGAATTTATAAAGATCGTTTTGAATGACTATAAAATTGCTAACGAAAGCCGTGAAGCCAGTTTAATGGGAAGAAGAGAAGTGCTTACCGGCAAAGCTAAATTCGGGATTTTTGGTGATGGTAAGGAGATCGCACAATTAGCAATGGCTAAAGTATTCCGTGAAGGAGACTTTCGTTCAGGATATTATCGTGATCAAACATTTATGTTTGCAACCGGTAACTTAAACTTACAAGAATGGTTTGCCGGCTTATATGCGCATACTGATGTAGACGCAGAACCTATGAGTGCCGGTCGTCAAATGGGAGGGCACTTTGGAACACGTAGTTTAAATCCGGATGGCACATGGAAAGATCTCACAAAGATCAAGAACTCATCAGCTGATATCTCGCCAACAGGTGGACAAATGCCTCGTCTTTTAGGTTTGGCAATGGCCTCAAAACATTACAAACAGAATCCGGATCTACAAAAAGATAAATTCAAGATTTTTTCTAATAAAGGAAATGAGATCGCTTTTGGAACGATTGGCGATGCCTCTACTTCCGAAGGTTTATTTTGGGAAACGATCAACGCTGCTGGTGTTATGCAGATCCCTATGCTTGTTTCGGTTTGGGATGACGGACACGGTATTTCTGTACCAAAGAAATATCAAACGACAAAAGAAAGTATCTCCGAAATTTTAAAAGGATTCCAACGTGAAAACGGAGGAAATGGCTACGAAATATTTAAAACAAAAGGATGGGATTACGCACACCTTTGCGAAACCTATGAAAAAGCTGCAAAAGTATGCCGTGAAGAACATGTTCCTGTTCTGATCCATGTGGAAGAGGTGACTCAACCGCAAGGCCACAGTACTTCAGGCTCCCACGAACGCTATAAATCAAAAGAGCGCTTACAATGGGAAGCTGACTTTGACGGGATCAAAAAAATGCGTGAATGGATCTTACTTAATAAACTAGCAACAGAAGAACAATTAAATGAGATCGAAGAAAATGCAAAAAAAGCCGTACGTGAAGCGAAATCAGCAGCATGGACAGCTTACTTAAATCCGATCAAACAAGAGATAAAAGAAGTAAATACGATCATTGATGAGATCGCAGCAGGGAGTGAAAATGCGGTATTTATTACAAAGATCAAAACTGATCTGAATTCTATTTTAGAACCGATCCGAAAAGATGCCGTTTCAGCAGCAAAGCGAATACTACGATTAACTAGAACTGAAAATATTGCTGCAAAAACAAAATTGATCGACTGGTTAAACGAATCGAAAATGGCGAATCATGATCGTTACAGCTCTTACCTGCATAGTGAGTCAAGTCAAAATGCACTGAATATTAAGCCGGTAAAAATTGAGTATGCTTCCGAAATGAAACAAGTGGATGGAAGAGAATTATTGCGTGAAAACTTCGATTATATTTTAAATAAATACCCAGAAGTATTGATCTTTGGTGAGGATAGCGGACGAATTGGCGGTGTGAATCAAGGATTAGAAGGTTTGCAGGCGAAATATGGTGAAATAAGAGTATTTGATACCGGTATTCGTGAAGCTACGATTATGGGACAAGCGATTGGCCTATCAATGCGTGGATTAAGACCAATTGCCGAGATCCAATACTTGGATTATTTGCTGTACGCTTTGCAGATCATGAGTGATGATCTAGCTACCGTGCAATACAGAACAAAAGGTGGTCAAAAAGCTCCAGTGATCATCCGTACGCGCGGACATCGTTTAGAAGGGATATGGCATAGTGGCTCTCCAATGGGGATGATCATTAATTCATTGCGAGGAATTCATGTTTGTGTTCCAAGAAATATGACACAAGCGGCCGGTTTTTATAACACGCTGCTTTGTGCTGATGAACCGGCATTGGTAATTGAGCCATTGAATGGCTATCGTTTAAAAGAACAATTACCAGCTAACATCGGTGAATATAAAATGCCATTGGGTGTTGTTGAAACGATCAATGAAGGAACAGACATTACATTGGTCACCTATGGATCATGCTGCAGAATTGCGATGGAAGCCGTAAAACAACTTGCAGAAGCCGATATTTCTGTTGAGGTTATAGATGTTCAAACATTATTACCATTCGACTTGAACCATGACATTGTGAAGTCATTAGCTAAAACTAATCGCTTATTGATCTTAGATGAAGATGTACCGGGCGGAGCTAGTGCATACATTCTTCAAAAAGTTTTAGAAGAACAAGGAGGCTATCAATATCTTGATGCAGAACCAAGAACATTAGCAGCTAAAGAACACCGCCCTGCTTATGGATCGGATGGTGATTATTTCAGTAAACCTAGTGCTGATGATGTTTTCGATGCCGTTTATGAAATGATGCATGAAGCTGATCCTGCTCAATTTCAAAGAATCTATTAATCATAAAAGGGCGAAATTTTCGCCCTTTATTTTTTATCATTTATGAAACGTACTACCGAATCGGACTCCAATTACCAATCGCTCGAAAAAATGACTGTCAAAGAACTTTTGACAAACATCAACAATGAAGATAAAACAGTTCCCATTGCTATTGAAAAAGTAATTCCCAAAATTGAAAAACTGGTAAATGCTATTGTAAAACAAATGCAACAAGGTGGTCGGCTATTTTACATGGGAGCAGGAACAAGCGGCCGATTAGGGATAGTTGATGCCAGCGAATGTCCTCCTACTTATGGAGTACCTCAGGGAATGGTTGTTGGGATCATTGCCGGTGGCGACAAAGCTATTCGCAAAGCAGTTGAATTTGCAGAGGATGATATGCAGCAAGGATGGAAAGATCTTCAAATTCATAAGATCAATTCAAAAGATGTTGTTATTGGCATTGCGGCTTCCGGCTCTACACCTTATGTTGTTGGCGCACTAGAAAAATGCAATCAAAATGATATTTTAACAGCATGCATCGTTTGCAACAAAGGAAGTAATGTGGCAAAAGCCGCTAAACATAAAATTGAAGTAATTGTTGGACCGGAATTTGTAACAGGAAGTACCAGAATGAAATCAGGTACAGCACAAAAACTTGTTCTGAATATGATCTCCACCTCTGTTATGATCAAATTAGGACGAGTAAAGGGGAATAAAATGGTGGATATGCAATTAAGTAACAACAAACTAGTAGATAGAGGAACGAATATGGTCATGAAAGAGTTAAAAGTTTCTTATAAAAAAGCCAATGAATTATTACTAAAGCATGGAAGTGTAAGAAAGGCTGTGGAGCAGTACAAAAAATAATCCGTTCATGCAGGACATAGAGCCATATTACAACTGGAGGCATCTATACATCGCTTCCGAAGATGAGCGCTCTCCTTTTTATGGCAGAGAATACAGTGAATTTGAATACACCAATGCAATTTATAATTATCTGATACATCCTCAATGGGATGACATAGACTCTCCCACATTATACATAAAAGTATTATTTGTGGATTATGATCAAGGATATGCCATCATAGAATTAATTGGAGAATGGAACGATGCTATCAATAATGATATTATGACGCTCAAAAGAGATGTTATTGAAAAGATAATGGAATATGGTATAAGCAAATTTATTTTAATAGGTGAAAATGTTTTAAATTTTCATTATTCAGATGATTGCTATTATGAAGAATGGTTTGAAGAAGTTGAAGACGGATGGATCGCATTTCTTAATTTCAGAGAGCATGTATTAAAAGAATTTACCCATGCAAATATTGATTATTACATTGTATCAGGAGGGAAATTAAATGACATTGCCTGGCGAACCTCTTCTCCATTGCAATTATTTGAAAAAGTAGAATTATATGTACAAAAAAGGATCGGATAATATGAAACACACACTGCATATATATTTTGTTTTGCTCTCCCTATTCAGCTTCAGCAGTTGTAATGGTCAAGGCACAATAGATAGCCTGGAATTTCAGACCGGATACCCAAAAATTCAGCACAACGCATTAGAGCAATTGCGAACCTTCCCTTCACCGAGATATAAAACAAACAATGATTTTATGCGACTTTTCAATTGGATGAGCCCTCATTATATGGCAGGGAAAGGCCAAAAAGATGTACCATTAGAGAAGTCGCTAAACGATGCCGTATTGCTACAAGAAGAACTTTGCCTGAATTGGAATTATATGATCGTACTGCCTAATCCTTCTGGCTTAAAAGATGAAACCAGTATCAATAATACAAAAATTCCTTATAGGCGTTACATCGATTTTGCTAATGCTCATCCTGAAATTCCGCTGACATTAACAACATTCTGGGTGCAATCAAACCCGAAATTATTCGGGATCGATCAAAAAGGACCAAATATAAGCAGGCAAGATCATCCTGAAGCATTTTACATTGCTGACAAAAACAAAACAATGAAATGGAAAAAGGTCAGCTATGCAGCTCCCGATTCGTTATTTATAAAAGATGGAATAATTGTAAGAAAAAATATTGAAGTAATTTTAAAAGAATTAAAACGCCCAATAGATATCATAAATGAAAATGGTGAAGAACCACCAACCGTTTTTGACAAATCAATTTTGGAGAATGATCCGGAATTAGTGAAAGATAAAAATGCACTCAAAATAGCTGACTGGGACGACTATATTGCCATAAAAAAAACAAAGATCAGGACACTTTATTCATCTCAGTTCATGAGCCATCCACAGTTAAAAAACACCTTATTTACAGTTTATGCTGTTGAAGGAGGACCGATCAATCGATTCGACTGGCATTTTAGCAAAACAACATGTTCTAAAATAAAAGGAAATTATTATTCAACGCCTGACTTTTACCCACGCACACCCGACAACTGGAAAAATTGGAAGGGTGCATGGCATGGCTGGAAATGGATCAATGATGGACGGAAAGTAGAGATTAAAGATGGAGATAAATTCTTCTCCCCTTTTGTTGCAGCAGGATGGCACTTCAATCCGGAAAAAGATATGCGTCCTGCACAATGGCTAGGCCTACTCAAATGTTTAGGGACTGTTGGTGCGGAATTCTATTACGCAGGCTACTTCAATTTGAAAGCCCCTTTTTCTTTACCGGAAAACTATGTGTGGCAGGCAGCAATGCCGGCTTATGCACAAGCGATCACTACACATTACGATGATGTTTTCTTTAATGGCAATGTATTGTTTGATAACAATAAAGAACCAATTATCACCTATCCTAATTCAGAAGAGGATGTGCTTGTTACTGTTAGGAAGCACGATACAAAGGAGAAATACGTTATTGCTACAACAGTACAACCCTCATCAAATACAGAAAGAGCGCCTATAGAAAAAGATATAGTCATTACTATTGCTAATGAAAAAATCAAATTAACAAGCAGAAGACAAGGAAGCGTATATGTTTATGACAGATCGGTAAGTCCTGCAATAGTTTATCAACTCGATAAATGGCATCAATACGAACACCCTTCGCGATGGAGAAAAAACTGGATATGTGAAGCAGAGGTTTGTGATAGTAGTTCATCAGCATCCGATCAATTGATCCATTCTGAATTCAAAAAGAATGATCAATTGACCGATCTAACAAAGTTTACAACTCATATTGAATTAAAAACATCCGATTACGCTATATACAATCTAAGTGAAAGGGATGTAGAGCAGGCTAAGGGGAAAATATATCTACATCTATTAGTGAAGAATAAGGATAAAGCACAATTAACGATAACTGGAATTAGTGCAGAGAATACCGTTATAACAATTGCTCCACATGACTCATGGACATGGATCAAACAAGAGATCGCAGTAAAAAAAGGCATTAAAAACCTGAAGATCGAATCCCAAAATGGCACAATACTATTGGACAAAATCATTTTGTCTAATAAGAATGATGCTCATTCAGTAGACAAAGATTACTAAGGATTTAAAAGGTTGCCCTTATATCACTTCCCCGTTCTTTATTTTGCATCGAACGGAGAACATAACGTCTTCTCTCTTTATTACATTTCGAACAATTATACATCCACCTGTATTTCTCGCGAACACTACATCCACCACAAATGGGATGCTTGGCATGAGGAAATGCTTCGCTCCCTTTTCCTAAATGTGTCCCCGGAGCACAATAAGCTCCATATTTTACTCTCACCAAACTTTTGTGAAACTTTTTATCGTGCAGTTCACATCTTCCGGACTCCCCTTCTATATGATTTGAAACTAAACAGCTCGAAAGTAGAGAAGATATAAGAAATATAAAAATAATCAGTTTAAGCAGATTCATTATCGAAATTTAACAATTGGATCGATATAAAACAATAAAAAAAACAGTACGTTTTATCACATACATCCTCCCCCCTTTTTGCTATATTTGTACTTCCAAAATCAAATAATAACATCTAAACTTATTTATATGCCAAAAGGATTTTATACTGTTCCTGTACCGGTGAACGAACCAGTAAAAAGTTATGCTGCAGGAAGTCCGGAAAGAATTGCCGTACAAGCCATGTTAAAGGAATTACGTTCAAAAGAGATGGACATTCCAATGTACATTGGAGGAAAAGAAGTCCGTAGCAATGATAAAGTTCGTTTGGCACCACCTCACGACCATAAACATACCTTAGGCCATTTCCATAAATCAACAAAAGAACATGTTGCACAGGCAATCGATGCTGCACTAGCAGCAAAACCAAAATGGGAAGCATTATCATGGGAGCACCGTGCAAGTATCTTTTTAAAGGCAGCTGAATTAATTGCCGGTCCATACCGTGCTAAATTAAATGCAGCCACCATGCTTGGACAATCAAAAAATGCTTTTCAGGCAGAAATAGACAGTGCATGCGAGATCATCGACTTTTTAAGATTCAATGTGCTTTACATGACAGAGATCTACAAGCAACAACCTCCCGTTGCAGGGACAGGATTTGGAGTTTGGAATCGTGTAGAACAAAGACCCTTAGAAGGATTTATTTATGCATTAACTCCTTTTAATTTTACTGCTATTGCAGGTAATTTGCCTACATCCTGTGCTATGATGGGCAATGTAGTGGTATGGAAACCATCCAATACGCAAGTTTATTCAGCCAACGTATTAATGGAGATCTTCATGAAAGCAGGAATTCCTGATGGAGTGATCAACCTTATTTATCCAAGTGGACCGGATGCGGCTGATGTTATTTTTGCACATCCTGATTTTGCTGGAATTCACTTTACCGGCTCAACAGAAGTATTCCAAAATATTTGGAAAACGATTGGTAATAATATCCATAAATTCAAAACCTACCCACGCATTGTAGGTGAAACGGGAGGAAAAGATTTTATCATGGCTCACAAATCGGCCGATGCTAAAATTGTAGCAACAGCTATTAGTCGTGGAGCATTTGAATACCAAGGACAAAAATGTTCTGCAGCTTCACGCGCATATATTCCTTCAAATATTTGGGAAGAAGTTAAGAATTATGTAGTGACCGACTTGAAAACATTCAAGATGGGACCTACAGAAGATTTCAGCAACTTTATCAATGCGGTGATCGATGAAAAATCATTCGATAAATTAGCGAAATACATTGATGCTGCTAAAGCTGATAAAAATGTGGAGATCATAGCAGGTGGTAATTATGATAAATCAAAAGGATATTTCATTGAACCGACCATCATTAAAGCCAATGATCCTAAATACGTTACTATGTGCGAAGAGCTATTTGGTCCTGTTTTAACATTGTATGTTTATGATGCTGAGAAGTATGAAGAAACATTAAAATTGGTTGACTCTACTTCTATTTACGCATTAACAGGAGCGATCATTGCACAAGACAGATATGCTATTGAATTAGGCACAAAGTTATTACGTAATGCTGCAGGTAATTTCTACATCAATGATAAACCAACAGGTGCTGTGGTGGGGCAACAACCATTTGGTGGAGCAAGAGGTTCCGGAACAAACGACAAGGCTGGTGCCATGATCAATTTATTAAGATGGGTATCACCAAGAACAATCAAAGAAACATTTGTACCGCCAACTGACTACAGATATCCGTTCTTACAACAAGATTAATAATAATTTAGAAAAGAAAACGCCCCGACTAAACATAGCCGGGGCGTTTTACATTTATTTAAGTTGATTATTTACCTTTTTCATTGCTGGCAACTTCATCAAACTCCATCTGAATCGTTTCAGCTTTCATTTTAACAGGACTTACTTCAGCAAAAGCATCATTCCATTGTATCATCATATCCACCTTTTGCATATCCATCATTTTTCCACCTTCCATTCGTTCCCATTTTAATTTATATGAATCAGAATCGCCTTTTACCATCATGATCGCATCTGATTTCGATTTAGCATTCGCATACGTATTTCCATCAGGCATTTTAACCGAAACTTTTGAAGGAAATACAAATCCGATCTTATCACCTGTATAGGTAACACTGATCTTTACTTCCGTTTTGTCGGTTTCTTTGGACACTTTACCCAATGTATTTGTAAAAGGTCCTGTTTCAAATTCATTTTGAGAAGCAGGTAATTTGAAATCAGGAGTAGCAATACCTTTTGTATTCGCATCTACACGATACAAACCATCCAATACGAATTGATAGTTTTTAACCGCGTTATACCCTGCTCCTTTTAAATTTACAATTCTAAAATCACTTTCATTGGGAGAGATCACTAACCATTTTTCTTTGGGTTTTTGCTCTTTTCCGTTAATAATGAATTTACACTCTTCAGGTTTCAAGATCAAATAATCATTTGTTTTATTCTCGATCTTTAACTTGAACTTTGTTTCACCTTCTGTTGAAACAGCATTATCAACAATAATAACGATATCATTCGTTTCCATCTTTAAGTCTTTGTAGTACATCTTAACGTACTTCACTTCTTTTTGAGCAACAGCAGCAGCAACGAAGCCAATTGCCAGGATCATGGTTGTAAATAGTTTTTTCATTTTTTTAAGTTTAAAGGTTACTGATCAATTACAATTATATTGCCAATTTTAAAACTGCATTTTCTTAAGCTTCAAAAAGCCTTGCTTTTCAATATCTGCGATCTGTAACAATAGATCGGCACATACTTCAAAATCCTTTTGTTCATTATTTATCCTTCCTTTATAGATACGTCCCATTTGAACTGCACTTTCTCTCCAAAGATCACCTGCTTTCGTAAAATCTTCCGAAACTGCTAATAACTGTTCGTTCGGTATATATCCATAAGCTTGTTCCAAGAATGCTGCAAACAAAAATCGAAAGCCTCCTCCACCGGTGCCAATTTCCTCTTGCATACGAACGATCTGACCTAAATACAAACCTGCCTTTCTTGATCCCAGCTTATCGCGCCATTTGCGGATTTGCTTAGAAGTGTATTTGATGCCATCAACACCGGCAATATTACCCGGCACATGCAGCATATCACGTGCACTCCGCTTAATTCCTTTAATTATACCTTTTTTGATGGTCTCATTATCCACTTTGTGAACATTCTCAGGAAAATAAACATGTCCTTTGGGAGCAAGTGGTCCTTTTGCAAAACGGACTTTGATCATATCTTCTTCAGATAGTGTGGTTACAGTCTCCATTACAGGATCACTCACTAAATAATCGTTCCCCTGTTTTCCATAAACGATCAAATTATGTGCATTGAAATGAAAACGATATTCAGGAGGAAAGTAAGGCAGATTAAAAACACCTACCTGACAACCAACAGGAACACCATCCTGGATCTTTTGATCTAAAAAATCATGCGCAGCCTTTTCATTATTTCCAAATTTTTTTCGAACAACTTTCACTCCTAATGATTTGCATGTTCTACTGAATATCCAACCCGGCATACTTCTGTATGAAATAGCGGGTCCGTTATTGATACTCAAAATAGGAATATGAATATAAAAAATACCTGAACCCATTCCGAATGCTAATGGCTCCGTCATAAAATCCAAACCATGATATCTCAATAAACTTGTTGTAGCTCCATTTTCACAATGAGCTGCTTGAATATGCTTAAATCCTGAAATTTCTTTATTCATACTATCCCTTAAAATTCTTTAATTCATCCACACTTATATCGAATGCTTTAGCATATATCGCGAGTTTTTTATCGCTTAGTCCCTTAAAAACATCGGGCTTCATGTGACGTTTGATATTAAAACTCCAAAAACCTGTGTAACCCGATAATACGGGCATATCCATTAATCTTAATTCCATAAAATAATAGATCGGGCTTTTCTCACCATTCGTAACCGCTTTTCTTGCTTCTTCTACCCGTTCATTGATCTCTTCCCAAGCATTGTCTAATGCTTGTTTTTTCACATCCCAGCCCGTACTTAAACCGGTTGTATATTTCCCGTCATTATCTTTCACATAACACAATTCACGTGTCATCACTTTTAATGCGCTATCATCCTGAGGTAACTCTTCCTTTTTCATTTGTACTGTTTGTTAAGAAATTACTTTTTCATAAAACCACATTTTTGCAACATCCTTAGCAATTGCGTCATTTACTGCAAGAGCATGCTCACTTGCTGTATCAACATCACCAGTTAATGTAATGGTATAAGGATTTACTTTCATGTCTAATGGTGTGCCCTTCACTTCATGGCTGATCAAACGGAACATCTCTGCTACAATTTGTTCTAAAACACTAATATTTGCTTTAACGGTAGCAAGAAGCTCGCTCGTTGAATGTTGTGTTTCTATCCCTTGCTGAAATCTTTTTAAATAATCCAGATCAAGTGGGTCAATATATTTATTCTCAAATATTTTATTTTCATGAGGCAACCATTCCAAAAACAGATCTTGCATACATTTGTTCAATTTTTGGAATTTACGTCCAACACTATCTTCCGATACAAACAAGTCTTTTAAAACTTTCAAGTCAGTAAACCCCTTATTCGTGAACAATACACAAGGTACAGACCAATAGATAGCCCAATCCCAAAAGATCTTCATCACCATGATCTGTGAACTTCCCATCAACTTATATTTATCCTGATAGATCGGCAACCAACTCTCAAACCAACGTAAATGTGTTTGTTCATAGATCTGAGCTCTAACCGTTATATCTTCTCCACTTACATCACGAAGGATCAGATCACTCAACCAGGTATTGTTCAAGGAAATAAAATCACTGCCGGGTGAATAGAAAGGATCCAGAAAAACACCTGCCTCACCTGTTACTGCCCAACGATCGGAGGAATACAAGCGCTGACTGTCATGTGCAAAGTGGCGCAATATCCTAAAATCTAACAATTCATTCTCGGGCGGACAAACGTGTTTGAATGCTTGCGGCTCATTCTTTTGGATCCAAGCCATCGCTTTTTCATAGGTATTGATGGTATCGAAAGGGTGCAAGTCTTGATCGGCAACAATCCCGATGCTTGTATTTTTAGAGCCCAATGGAATGACCCATAACCAATACCCTTTATCAATAAAGTGAACAGTGCTTAAATAGCGCAATTTAGGAGCAAGAAAATTTTTCCATTCTTTATTTTCACTCCATTCATCAATATCAACTACCCCTTTTACTCTGTACCAAACAGCATTTACATCGTGTGGAGCCTTTTTTTCAAACTTCATCTTCCGTTTCAACAAACTAAACCGGCTAGTAGCATCAACAACCCACTTGCATGCTAACCGCTTCTCTTCTCCATCATGATTAAACACAACTGTATGTTCGTTTTCACCAAATTCAACATCTTTTACTCTTGCACCTAACATAAATTCGGTACCAAAAGATTTGGTATGTTTTTCTAAAAAATTCTCAAATGTTCCCCTGTCGAGCTGATGACTTGGAACAGGTAATTTTAGACGGGGACCTAATTCTACTCTATTGGACAACTCCTTTTTACTTCCATCATTAAAAAAGAAACGTAATCCATGCTTCGGAAGTTCAAATTCCTCCAAATATTCCTTCAACTCCAATACTTCACGAAAATAATGTGTTGCCAACTCTACAGTCGATTCACCTACCTTATGAGCCGCCACAGGTGCAATCGTATCTCTATACTCCATAATGAGTATAGAAATATCAGGGTTTTTCTTTTTTAATTGAATTGAAAGAGTCAGTCCTGCCAAGCCCCCTCCGGCTATGATCACATCATATTTCTTCTGCATGTTTACAACGTATATAAGTACTTACCAAAGATATTAAAATTAGGCCTAATTAATCATAAATGAATGATAAAAAATGTCGTATTATTGGTTGCGAAATTAAGCAACTATATGGACTTAAGATTAATTTCAAATAAGATCAATCGCATAGCTTTGGCTGTAAGCATACTTCTATGCTTAAATAAAACTATCTTAGCACAGCATCCTGCATCCCATCAATTAAATACAGAGAAAGGCGCACCTTCCAATGAGATATACCGGGTAATACAAGATGATTTTGGATATATCTGGATCGGTTGCGATGCAGGTTTATTTAAATATGATGGAATAAATTATAAGAAATTCTCCCATAGTGATCAAAATGGAAGAGGGATCTCTTTCCTTCAAATCGATAAAAAGCAAAGAATATGGTGTAAAAATTTTTTCGGACAAATATACCGAACCGACAATGATTCTTTAAAAATAGTAAAGAGTATTAGTACCTCCAACCCTGCTTATCCTCAATTTACATTCGATGACAAGTCCAACTTTTGGTATTACGACAAAAGGGAACTAATTCAATGTAATGAGAATGGAACTGAAATACAAAAGATTGCATGTAAAGAATTACTTCCCAACGAAAGCATTACCTCCTTAAAATTCTTTAAAGACCAAATATACTATATCACCAATAAGTTGTCACTTTACAGGTATGATAGTAAAAATAGGGAAAGCGTAAAAATCAGCAGCAATATATCTTTAACAGCCTTATCAAACAGCGCAGCCTTTATTGAACACAAAGACACACTATTCTTGTTTGTAGAATTTGAAAACGTTGCTCAAAAGTATTCATTGTACCATATAACCAATGATCAGGTTAAAATATATCATAAGCTAGAAGAATATACATCCAACAAAAGAATATATTCTGTCTATTCAGACAATGTTGACCTCTGGCTTACCACCTCTGAAGGTGTTGAAAAAATTGATTCCCCAAAACTGACACACAAATTATTTAAAAATGAAAAGATAAGCTATATGCTTCGTGACAGAGAAGGACAATATTGGTTTTCGACACTTCATAATGGATTATATGTTATACCCAATTTAGAAATAGTAAGTTTAAACTCAACAAACTCTGAGTTAAGTGACAACAACATTAACTTAGTTAAAGCTATAAGGGACAACAAACTACTTCTTGGCTCCTATTCTGGAAAAATTTATGAATACGACACACAGAACAAATTAGTAGAGGAAAAGTACAATGTTAAAGAAGAGTTTATTCTAAATGTAAAAGCAATTGAAAATGACAACAGATACACAATTGTATCTCGAGGGAGACTATGCTTAATTGATCATTTGACAGGACATCAATACTTTCCAAAACTATCCAATGTAAGAGATATAGCCATATCGGAGGATTCTGTTTTCCTTGTTTTCCCTAACATGATCTTAAGCTGTAAAATAAACGATCTATTAACAAATGAAGGGCCTAAGTATTTAAAAATCAAAAATGAAGGAGGCAAAAGTATTGCTTATGATTCCATTCACAAAACCCTCTACATATCAATGGGAAATGGCCTTATTTTCCGAGACAAATATGGCAAATGGAATAACATCGAACTAAATCAAAAAAAAGTTTTTGCAGGACAAATTAGATATAGAAATGGTATTTTATGGGTTGCAACTGTTTCAAACGGTATTATCGGCATACAAGAGAATTTAATCAAACATCATTTCAACAGCTCTAATTTACTAAAAGACAACAACATTCGCACCTTAGGTATTTCAGACAATTATTTATGGGTATGCAGCGAACAATATCTCCACAGAATCAATCTCACATCTCTTGAAACCGGAGTATTTGATATGAGTAATCAGATCAGTCCAAAAGATATAAACAGTATTGAAACCCATAACCAAATTGTCTACCTAGGGACGAATAATGGAGTGGAATTTTTTCCTGAAAATCTGAATTGGAAAAACGAGACACGACCAAACATTCGATTCACTTCAATATTCGATGAAAAGCTGTCACTTGACTATGACAACAACAATGTAACCATTGAATTTAGTTCAACCTCTTTCAAAAGCAGAGGGACGTTTTACTATAAATACAAGCTAATTGGATTAGATACTTCCTTTACAAAAATTTCCGGAAATACTCCATATATACACTTTTCAAGGATACCGCCAGGAAAGTTTAATTTACAAGTCATTGGAGTGAATGAACATGGCATAGAGAGCGCTCCCATTAATTTAGCTATTTCAGTAAGCACACCTTTTTGGCAAAAATGGTGGTTCTACCTTTTAACAGGTCTACTATTCTCAGTTGTAGTCACCATTTTTTTCTCCACTAGAATAAAATTCATACGTAAAAAGGCCGAACAAAAAAATCAGATGGTATCTTCTCAACTTACCGCTTTAAAGGCACAAATGAACCCACATTTTATGTTCAACACCTTAAATTCCATACAAGATCTTATCTTAAAAAAGGATATAAAAAACACTAATTATTATCTGAGCAAATATGGAATGCTCATGCGAAAAATATTAGAAATATCTGAAAAGAATGAGATACTTCTTTCTGAGGAAATAGAGATCCTCGATAATTACCTACAACTTGAGAAATTAAGATTTGGAGATGATTTTGAGTTTCATATTTTAAAACATGAACAGGTAAAGGCTGATCATGTATATGTACCTCCTATGGTGATTCAACCATTTATTGAGAATGCGATCAAACATGGATTGCTGCACAAAAAAGGATTGAAAACCCTTAAAATAGAATTTAAAACAAATGAAACCGAGCTTATCTGTACAATTGAAGACAATGGAATTGGAAGAAAAAGATCAGCTGAAATAAACAAAAAGTATAGAACAGGACATTATTCATTTGCAACGAATGCTACAGAAAAACGGATCGAACTTTTAAACTCATTTAGTAAAAAACAATACAGATTTGAAATAATTGACAAGGAAGAGAAAGGAGAGCCCACCGGCACTAAGGTAAATATCCATATTCCAAATATCATTTCATGAAGCAAAGTAAACAATTCATGAATTAAAATATTATAATTTTATAAAAAGACTGTTTATTTGACATTGAAACTTGATCGTTCTTAAAACTATAGATTTATTTATAAATGAAAATTAAGGCAATTATAATTGATGATGAAGAAAGGGCAAGAAATACCCTTTCTTCATTATTACGTGAATATTGCAAGGAAGTAGAAGTAATAGGGATGTTTTCAAATGTTCCTGATGGTGTTATTGCAATCAATAAGCAGCAGCCGGACGTTGTTTTTCTTGACATTGAAATGCCGGAATACAATGGATTCGAGTTGCTTGACTTTTTTGCGGAGATCAACTTTGACATTATTTTTGTAACTGCTTATAGTCAATATGCAATAAGAGCATTTGAAGTATCAGCAACCGACTATTTATTAAAACCTGTCGATATTGATGCTCTACAAAAGTCCATTGACAAAATAAAGAACAAGCAAAATCACACTGCGATCCAGAAACGTCTCGAATTGTTAAAAGAAACCTTTACGAATGAGGAAATCAAAAAAATTGCTCTTCCAATGGCAGATGGTCTTCTGTTCATCGAAGTAAAAGACATTATTCTTTTAGAGGCAGATGGTGCTTATACCAATGTATTTCTGAAAAATGGATCCAAAATATTAGTAAGTAAAAAATTAAAATTCTTTGAAGATATTTTATCCAACCGTCCACAATTTTTCAGACCTCACCGCTCTCACCTGATCAACATCAACTATATAAAGAAATATATAAAAGGAGATAACCAGATCATAATGGACAATCAGGCTTCGGTTTCTCTATCTCGAGATCTAAAACAGAATTTCGAATCTTTGCTAAAGGAATACAAATTATTTGTCTAAATACGATTCATGAATCCAGAACTACGATTCATGAAAACATCTCACTACCAACACTTATAATTTCCAACATTTGTGATGCTAATCAAAAAAACATAACAAATGAAAAAACTTATACTATTCTCTAGTTTTGCTTTATTGCAAGTACTTAATGCTACTTCACAGACTATTTCTGCAGGTGGTGAACACTCTATGACATCATGCACTAGTAATTCTTTATACGTTTGGGGGGCAAACAATTTTGGTCAGGTAGGAAATGGAAGCACTATATCTGTAAGCTATTTCCCTGAACTAATAACAATTATGCAAGGAACAAGAGCTGTATCCGCAGGACGAACACATACACTTGCGATCAAAAACGATAGCACAGTATGGGCTTGGGGGGCTAATACATATGGTCAGCTTGGAGATGGAACAAATACAAACTCAAACATCCCGGTTCAAG
Source organism: Bacteroidota bacterium (assembly GCA_017303895.1). Lineage (GTDB taxonomy): Bacteria > Bacteroidota > Bacteroidia > 2-12-FULL-35-15 > 2-12-FULL-35-15 > 2-12-FULL-35-15. The sequence continues at coordinate 72,042 of JAFLBF010000012.1, forward strand.
TATCGGGCCTAACTGGAATAATCAAAGTTGAAGGCTCTTGGGATTATTCGATGGCTTTAAGAAAAGATAGTACATTGTGGATATGGGGATCAGGAATCGCAGGCCAACTTGGAAATGGTGCTAACAGCAATAGCAATATACCTGTGCAAGTAAGTTCTTTATCAGGAGTAATAGCTATGGCTGCAGGAAATTCACACTGCTTAGCTGTAAAATCGGATGGCACTGTTTGGTCATGGGGATGGAATTACTATGGACAGCTGGGAAGTGGAAATGTGACAGATGGAAACACTCCTGTTCAGGTTGCAGGTTTAAGTGATATCGTTATGGTAGAGGCAGGAAATGCTCATTCAATTGCTATTAAAAATGATGGTACTATTTACGTTTGGGGAAGAAACGATTTAGGACAATTTGGAAATGGCACCAATACGAATAGCTTAGTCCCTGTATCAGGTCCTTCAATAAGCGGTGTAATTCAAATCTCTACAAGCAGTGACCATAATTTAGTATTAAAAAATGATGGAACGGTATGGGGATGGGGAGTTAATACAAGTGGAAGAATTGGAGATGGAACAAACAACGATACAAATGTCCCGGTTCAATGTATCGTAACCAATGTTACAGAAATTAGTGCGGGTTACTCACACTCCTTAGCAAGAAAAGCTGATGGGACACTATGGGGATGGGGATCAAACTCAAACGGACAGCTTGGAAATGGGAATAATACTTTTAATAATCCTTCACCTCTTCTAGTTAATAACCAGTGTCCTCTACCTACATCAGTTAATGAACTTGAACAAAATAAGATCTTGAACATATACCCAAACCCAACTAGTTCATTGATCAACATAACATGCTCTGAAGCTACAGCGATTTCAATTACGAATGTATTGGGTCTGCAGTTGATCATAAAAAACGTAAAAACAGCTGAATCAATTGATGTTTCAAATTTTGAAAACGGAATTTATTTTATAAAAGATCTGAATTCAGGAAAAACGATCAGATTCATTAAACAATAATAGAAACACAATTTACTCCATAAAAAATCCCCAACACATGTTGGGGATTTTTTTATTTTTTCTCCGATTTTGGACCTCGTTTATAGGTAATCAGTCCGTTTAAAAAGTTACGTAGCAATTGATCTCCACATTCTTTATAATTGGGGTGATCGGGCTTTCTAAACAAAGCGTTCAACTCACTTTTTGTCATATCAAACTCTGATAGTTTCAGGATCTTGATAATATCTTCATCTTTCAATTCAAGAGCTACTCGGATCTTTTTTAATATATCGTTATTTGTTAGCATACAACGAATGTAATTAATAATTCAACAACTCCCCTATCGCTTTAGCTACTTTGCTTGCGTTCGGCAACATCGTAGTCTCTAAAGTAGAGTTCAAAGGAATAGCAGGTAAATTCTCGGAACCAATCACTTCAACAGGTGCATCCAATGATTCAAAACAATATTTAGAAATTCTACCAGCTAACGCTTGAGCAAAACCATTATTATAAGGCTCTTCGGTAAGCACTATACATTTTCCATGTTTGCGAACGGATGCAAATACAGTTGCTTCGTCCAATGGGTTAATAGTTCTTAAGTCAACAATCTCTACCTGACCGGCAAATTCTTTCGCTGCATTCTTTGCCCAATACACACCCATTCCGTAGGTAATGATCGTTAATGAGGCTTTATCATTTGATGCTTCTGCTTCCTGTACCATGCGCGCTTTTCCTAAAGGAATGATATAATCCTCATCCGGTTCAATGGTTTTAGCATCTTCTGTGCCTTTGATCTTACTCCAATACAATCCTTTATGTTCCAGCATCACTACCGGATTAGGGTCATAATAAGCAGCCTTCATCAACCCTTTCAGATCGGCACCCGTTGAAGGGTAGCAAATTTTTATCCCACGGATATTCGCCAACACACTTTCTACACTTGAAGAATGGTAAGGGCCACCACTACCGTAAGCTCCAATTGGAACACGCAAGATCATACTCACCGGCCACTTCCCATTTGATAAATAGCAAGAGCGACTTACCTCCGTGAATAATTGATTCAAGCCCGGCCAAATATAATCGGCAAACTGTACTTCAACGATCGGCTTACATCCCGTTGCACTCATACCTACTGTGCTTCCAATAATAAATGCTTCCTGAATAGGTGTATTGAATACGCGGTGATCTCCAAAAGTCTGAGCTAATGTAGCCGCTTCACGGAATACACCACCCAAACGACCTCCAACATCTTGTCCGTATAACAAGCATTCCGGATGTTTGATCATTAATTCTCTTATAGCAAACAAAGCAGAGTCTACCATTACCGTTTTATCTTTTCCGGAAGGTTCACGTTGTCCTTTTTCTTCCGTAACAGATGTAGGAGCGAAATCATGATCAAATAGGTCTTCCGGACGAGGATCCTCAGCAGCCAATGCTTTTTGATATTCCTCTGCTACTTTTAATTTTGCTTGTTTCTCAATCTCTGTTAATTCAGCAATATCAAAACCTGAAACAATCAATTGATTTCTGAATTTCGGAAATGGATCACGCTGTTGTGCCTCTTCCAAGTCATCACGATACCACTCCTTACGAACACCGGATGTATGATGGTTCAACAAAGGAACTTTCGCATGGATCAAGAATGGTCTGCGTTCTTTTCTGATGATCGCCAGTACTTCTTTTACTGTATTATATGATCTTTCAAAATCAGTTCCGTCAATGGTGCGCGTTTCCAATCCTTTAAACCCTTTAGCATATTCCGTTGCATCTTGCGCACGGATCTCTTTTGCATTAGCCGAAATATCCCATTCATTATCTTGAACCACATATAGAATTGGCATCTTTTTCAAAACGGCCATCTGAAAAGCTTCCGCTACTTCACCTTCTGTGATACAAGCATCACCTAATGAGCAAACTGCTACCGGTTTATCTGCACCATAATCAGCTGACAAGCCTTGCTTTTCTAAATATTGTAAGCCCATTGCAACACCGGTTGTAGGGATCGCTTGCATTCCTGTTGCAGATGACTGCATTGGAATTTTAGGCATATTATCTCTTTTTAAACTCGGGTGTGAGTAATAGGTACGTCCTCCGCTGAATGGATCATCCCTTTTAGCTAATCCCTGCAACATCAACTCATAAGGTGTCATTCCTATACCCAACAACATGCTATCATCACGATAATAGGCGGATAAAAAATCTTGCGGCAATAACTGCATACTCACAGCCAACTGAATAGCTTCGTGCCCACGGGACGTAGCATGCACATATTTGGCACATACTTCTTTGTTCTCCTCATACAATTCAGCCATAGCCTTAGCTGTACACATAAGCTCAAAAGCTTTCAATAAAGTAAGTTCATCAATGGATGAATTTATTTTTCTTTTGGTTTCAGACATTAATTGAGACATTTTAGAGAGATTCTTTATTAATAGTTTGTTAAATCTACATAAACATTATTTTAATTCCAATATATTTAATAAAAACAGAATATAATTTCAAATATTAACACAAATGCAAAATTAAAATTTAATAAAATTACAACTAAGTCTATAGAATCATGATTACCTTTGGAAACAATTCAACTTTTCAATTGTAATACAAAAAACAAAAACAAATCATATGATAACTAAAAAAATGAAAAACATTCTATCGGCTGCTGCAATTGCAGTCATGAGCATTGGATCGGTAAATGCACAACAACTTAAAGTTCCGGCACCAAGTCCGTTACAAACTTTAAAACAAGCTTTTGCTTTATCAGAGATCACAATCGAATATTCACGTCCAAGTGTTAAAGGAAGAACGATCTATGGAGATGTTGTTCCATTTGGAAAAGTGTGGCGTACAGGAGCAAACTCCTCAACGAAGATCACTTTTGGCGAAGATGTTAAAGTGGAAGGAAAAGATGTAGCTGCAGGAACCTATGCAATTTATAGCATTCCAAACAAAGACAGCTGGGAGATCATGTTATACAAAGATCTTACGCTAGGTGGAAATGTGGCTGAATACAAAGCAGAAAACGAGGTAGTGAAAGTAAAAGTAACTCCAACTGCTCTATCTAACAAAGTAGAAACATTCTCTATCAATGTTGCTGATATTACTGCAAACACTTGTGCAATTGAGCTGGTATGGGACAAAACCCGTGTTGCATTCAATGTTACTGCCGAGATCGAATCGAAGATCATGAAGAACATTGAAACTACAATGAATAAAGATAGTCGCCCGTATTTTCAAGCAGCTAACTACTACTATGAGAACAACAAGGATCTTGCAAAAGCATTAGAATGGGTTAATAAAGCAGTAGAGCAAAATCCAAAAGCATATTGGGTTGTATTATTAAAAGCGAAGATCCAGTTAAAATCAAAAGATAATAAAGGAGCAATCGCTACAGCAGAACAAGCAATGGCTTTAGCAAAAGAAGACCAAGATGATGCGTATGTGAAGATGGCAGAGAAGTTGATCGCAGAAGCTAAAAAATAATCTTAATTGAATTAAAAAGAAAGGCTGTTTGATATCAAACAGCCTTTCTTTTTGAATTATAGTTCAATATCTGATGAATGATTATCGCAAAGAACATCACCAATAAACAGCCGATCACATTCAACCATAAAAATGCTGTTAGATCAACCATCCAAGCATATACAATAAATGCCTCTGCAATAAGTGCTGCAACAAAGACAGCTGTTCCGCTGATCTTCTTTAAATAAAAAGCAACCAGAAATATGCCTAAAATAGTGCCATAAAATAAAGAGCCCAATATATTTACCGCCTCAATTAAATTGCCCAATTTGCTGGCATACAATGCAACTATCACACAAAAAACACCCCAAGCTACTGTTGACCAACGGGAAGCAGATAGATACTGCTTATCCGACTCTGTTTTCTTAAAGATCCTCTTATAAAAATCTACAACCGTAGTAGATGCTAGAGAATTTAAGCCACTTGCCGTAGATCCCATGGATGCTAGAAAGATAATTGCTATCAACAGGCCGATCACACCCACAGGCAATTGCTCTGTAACAAAGTGTAAAAAAACATAATTGGTATCATTCGTATCTGCTTTTGGGTCGTTTTTCAGCATAAGGGATGTGAGTTCTTTCCTTATCTCTTTGTCTTCTTTAGTAAATGAACTTAATCGTTCCTTTATTTCCGGCACTTGCTCTTCTTTATTACTTTGAATAGAAACAACAAGCTCCTCCACTGTTTTCTTTTTCTCAGAATGCAATAACACATACGCATCTTCAAGTCTTTTGTATTCCTGAGCATAGGAGCTGTTTCGAACTTTTTCAAGTTCTACTTTATTGAAAAAAACGGGTGGCTGATAGAATTGATAAAAAGCAAACACGAGTGTTCCTATCAATAATATAAAAAACTGCATGGGTATTTTTACGAGTCCATTCATCACCAAACCGAGACGGCTCTGAGTAACCGAACTTCCGGTTAAATAGCGACCTACTTGTGATTGGTCCGTTCCGAAATAAGACAATTGAAGAAAAAAACCGCCTATGATGCCCGACCAAATATTATACCGGTTGTTCAGATCGAATGTAGTGTCGATCGCATTCAGTTTTTCCATTTTACCGGCAATATGCAATGCATCAATAAAACCAACATTCTCCGGCAGCAAGTGAACAACCATAAAAGCGGCTAAAAATAAGCCTGCAAATATGATACTCATTTGCAACAACTGCGTATACGAAACAGCTTTTGTCCCGCCATATACCGTATATAGGATCACTAAAAAACCGTTGAATAAAATGGTGTAGGTGATACTTACATGCAAAATGGAAGAGAGTACAATAGCAGGGGCATAGATGGTTATACCGGTAGACAAGCCTCGTTGCAAAAGGAATAAGAATGCTGTGAGCGTTCGAGTTTTATTGTCAAATCTTTTTTCAAGGTATTCATAAGCCGTATAAACATTTAGCTTATGAAATATAGGGATGAATGTAATACACAACACAACCATAGCCAACGGAAGTCCAAAATAAAACTGAACAAACCTTAACCCATCGCTATAGGCTTGTCCGGGTGCCGACAAAAAAGTAATAGCACTGGCTTGAGTAGCCATAACAGAAAGCCCAACATGATACCAAGGTAATTGACGATCAGCCAAAAGGTATCCTTCGATGTTTTTAGCACCTCTACTTTTCCATACTCCATAGAGTACAATCAATAGTAAAGTAGCTAATAGTACTATCCAGTCAATGATACTCATTCAAAATGTTTTGTAAAAAAATAAAATGAAAAAATAAGTAGCAATAAAAACAATATCACGAATGCATATACATTCTTCCAATTCTTAAAAAAAGGTGTTTTATTTGAACCCGTCATCTTACTTATTTTTGGGTAAGCTTAATAGATTCACAAACAAGCGGTATGCACCAGGAACACCTGCAGGCAATTCACGGAAAAAGGCTAATCCTGTGTATACAAAATTTCCTTTTCCATAAGGAGCAATGATCAAACTGCCATTGGTGATCTTTTCATTTGGATCATTCATTTCCAATATAGGTTGGTAAGCTTTATCCAGTTCATTTGCAAAGTAGATCCCTCTTTCCTGTATCCAATTGTCAAAATCGGCATTCGTAATGACATTAGGAAAATTTAATGCAGGATGACCTTTATTAACGAAAGACACATTGGCCAATTCATCCGTTACTCTATCTCTTGATATCGTCAGCGGATAAGGAGATATTTTTGCTACAACCGGACCAATGCGGTTATTGGTATTGTACTGAACAACAAGATTACCTCCTGCTTTAATATATTCCATCAGTTTATTGTAATGCACCTGCAGACGGTCGTTCGTATTATAAGCTCTTACGCCCGTTACTATGGCACTGTATTTAGAAAGATCCTCATTCAGCAAAAGATCATCTGTAAGAATAGTAACATTATAACCGATCTGTTTTAAACAAGCTGCTACATCATCACCTGCTCCCGGAATATAACCAATGTTCAGATCGCCCTTTTTTATATCGGCATTTACCAATTTAATTTCTGCTTCACTCAAAATAAATTGATATGGGATATGGTCGTATTCAATTCTTTTGATTGAGTTTGAATATAATTTACCTTCCACTTCTACCTCTGCAGAAACAACTGTCGATTCCACCTTTTGATCTGCAACAAGTTCAACATTTAATACGACTTCATCCCCTTTATTATTAACCACAAATGATGGAGTATCAATATTAGCAACCCAACCGGTCGGAATATTCAATTTCAACTTCCCACTTACATTTGCTTTATTCGCTTTGGCTGTTAGCGTTAAGTGAATTACTTTTTTAGGTGAATGAGTATAAACGATCACTTTTTCGGAAAAATTTATCGTTACCGGAGGTAATATCTCTAAAGGTCTGTACACTTCGCCTTTCACAGGATCAGTACTTTTATAAACAATATTTCTTTCGATCAAGAATGTCAAATCGTTTATAATAATTTCGAATACGACTTTCGCTATTCCATCATTCTCCGGCTTACCAATCAAGGATATATCCTTAACTGTATAGCTACCACTACTGTGCATGTAGTTTAACCAGTATGGATTTGAATACGAAATTGAACCACTTAGCTTTTCTTTACGCTTGAACGTGTACAATTCATTTTGCTTAAGAGGAATGGCAGGAAGGGTATCCGACTGATTCAAAAACGATACGCGTTTCAATTTTACATTTGAGTTGTTTCTATTAACTATCTGTGCCGTAATATTTATATCTTCACCCGGTATGGCAATATAATCAGCAGAGGTAGCTTCAACGAACAATCCGGAACACCAAAGGATCAGTTGTTCTATTTCTTTTAGCTTGATCTTTTTCCAATACTGCGTGTAAGAATCTTTATCTGGCATAGCAGCAATCAGCTTATATAGATCCGTTAAAGCAGATATACTTTTTTCAGGAAATTCAGTATCGAAAGACTTAATAATCGCATCGATCGTTTTTTGAATAGTAGCCGTTTCCTTTATTCTATTCCAAGTAGTGTTAATTCCTTCAAATAGATCACTCTTTAGCGCTTCACCTTTCAACAATTTAAAATATTCAATAGTAGAACCTCTTTGCTTAGCAGATCCAAAACCCTGACTTTTATGCATTGACCGACTCTCTGCCGCGATCTCACCATAACCTTTACCTAACAAAGAATTATAAACACCTACATCCAGTTTAATTTGATCAGGAGCAGTGGTATTCGTTGTCCCGAAATTAAACGTATTCCATAAAATTCTTTTAGCCTGCCATATTTCTGTATATTTAAGTTGATCCGGAAATTTAGAAGGATCAGCCGCAGCCTCAAATGCTTCTAAAGCAAGGATAGCTGAAGCGGTATGATGCCCATGCCCGCCTTCTCCGGTTGTCGGGAAACGACAAATGATCACATCCGGCTTAAATTTTCTGATGGCCATTACGACATCGTAAAGCACACTGTCTTTGTTCCAAAAGGAGAATGTCTCCTCCGGATTTTTAGAATAGCCAAAGTCATTCGCACGTGTAAAAAACTGTTCCGCTCCATCCACTCTCCTTGCTGCCAATAATTCTTGAGTTCTGATCAGCCCCAACAACTCGGCTTGTTCTTTCCCAATTAAATTTTGTCCCCCATCACCCCTAGTTAGGGATAAGTAAGCAGTACGAAAACGCTTTTCATTTGCTAAATAGGATAATAAGCGGGTGTTTTCATCATCGGGATGAGCCGCAATATAGAGCACACTCCCCAATGTATTTAGCTTTTTTAAATGATGAAAAACCTCTGAAGCCCCTTTAGACACAGGAGCTTGAGCAATAAGTCCAAGCTTACAAATTAGAAATAGAAGAATTAAACTAAGTTTTCTCATATAGGATCGGTATTCTTTCCAGGTTCAACATTCAACTTAAGCCATTGTTTAGTGTAAAGACCTAAGCAGCGTAAATTTACAATTAAAATTTAGCATCCTCCTACGTGTATAGAGGAAACATATTACCTTTGCTTATATTTCTTAAAGATGGCTAAAATAAAATTTGGTAAATGGTTAGGTGGAACACTCGGATGGGCCTTTGGAGGTCCTTTGGGTGGAGTTCTTGGATTTGCATTAGGATCAGCATTTGATGCTGCAAGTGTTACAGTAAAAACTGAAAAAGGAGCATATACTCAAACGCCTAACCATGCGGGCGACTTTGCTGCTAGTTTATTAGTTCTGTCGGCTGCAGTGATGAAAAGTGATGGAAGAACATTAAAAAGCGAATTGGAATATGTAAAAAAATTCCTCGTTTTGCAATTTGGTGAAGCACACGCTCAACAGCAGATCTTAATGCTAAAAGAGATCTTGAATCAAGAGATCCCATTGCGTGATGTATGCCTTCAGATCAAACATTTTATGCCTCATTCTGAACGTATCCAGATCGTTCATTATTTATTTGGCATTTCTCAGGCAGATGGTCATGTGCATGAATTAGAACTTCAAACCATTCAAACTATCGCCAATTACCTTGGCGTTAGTCATGCAGATTTTAATTCACTGAAAGCAATGTATTTTAAAGACACTGAAAGTGACTATAAAATATTAGAGATCGATAAAACGGCAACAGATGAAGAAGTAAAAAAGGCGTACAGAAAAATGGCCGTTAAGTTCCATCCTGATAAAGTTGCTGCTTTAGGGGAAGAAGTTCAAAAAGCAGCCAAAGAAAAATTCCAGCACGTTCAAAAAGCTTACGAAAACATCAAGAAGCAAAGAGGATTTTCCTGATTTTACTTTAGGTTAATATCGATCGCCTCGATCTGTTGATTCTCCACTAATTCAACATAGGTATCGTTGTTTGTCTGAAAATATTTCTCCAAATTAGAGTTAGAAACGAATCTGAAGAAACGGTCCATAATAGGGTGTTGACTCAATAATACTCCAAACTTTCGTTCTCCTGTTTTTAAATACACAATTGCATCTGTCATAATATCACATTAATAATTATGATACAATAATACTGCCTATGTATTAAGATAGAATTAAGAGAAAATAAAGGATAAATTAAATAGGGCGTTTTCTATAAACAAAACTGCTATCCACAATAGCATGAGGCTTCGAAGATGTACGAGCCACTTTACCTGCTTTTTTTAAGCTCCCGGAGGAACCATTAGAAGTAGAAGGTGTTGGGATCAATTTAAAGATCACGATGTTATTCTTTAAACTAACAGAAGTGTCTGAATTATTCGTTTCAGGCTTATCAGGATTTGTTCCCCCATTACCATTAGCAATAGCAACTGACGAAAGGAACAAAGAGAATATGAATATAATTTTTTTCACTTCAGGATGAATTTATTTATCAAATATAATCTGTTTTTAAATAAAAACAAAATTGATTCGATAATTGACATATTTTAACAAAAAAGGGGAGAAAGTTGCACTTTCTCCCCTTTTCTATAAGAACATTGATCTTATTCGGTCACAACTAACTTATTGGTTACAATCGTATTGTTTACAGACAAACGAATAAAATAAATTCCGTTATTTAAGTTAAGATCAGATTTAGAGACATTGAAACTGTAATCACCTTCCGGCTGATTTGCAGAAACCACATCCGCCACCTTCTTTCCTAAGATATCTACCACTTCCACTTTTACGGAAGCCTTTTCAGTTAAGTGATAAGTAATTGTACTCAGATCACTTGTAGGATTAGGATAAACAGTCAAGTTAAATGCATTGGCAGCCTCATTAACTCCAACTACACCACTGATGTTGATATCGTCAATATATAAGTTATTAGATGCAGCACCTGCTTCGTATTCAAATTTAAAACGAACACTTTGAACAGATGCAGCAGCAGGCAATGTTATTGTTTTAGTCGCCCACTGCGAAGCAACACTTGGCACAAAGTAACCACCATAATAACCATTATTTGCCAATGTAGCACCACTTAATGTGCCTCCTAATAGGGCCCAAGTTAGACCACAATTTGTAGAATAATATACTTTCAATGCTTCATTTGCACTAGCAGCTCCTGTTGCTTTAGACGCTCCTGAATATTTATATGTAAGTGTAGCACCCGTTACATAAGAAAGATTCATGGATGGTGTGATCAACTCATCGATATCACCTAAATAATTCAAATACCCTTCCATTACAGCTGACTTAGAGCTATTATAACCTACATCAGCAATTCCCCAGGTATTAGCATTTCCATCTAAATTTCTTACTCTCCAATTGTACCAGAATGAGTTCTCATCCTGGAAGGTTTCAGAATATCCATTTCCAGCAAAGTCACCATAAGTATTTCCTACTGTAATAAAATACGATTTATAAACAGAATCAACGCCCTGTGCATTTGTTGCTACTAATGATACAGGATAAACACCAGGAGTGTTATACGTTACTGTAACGGTACTTGTAGATGCTGTAGAAGTTGCTGGTGTTCCACCATCAAAATAGAACTTAGTGGATGTTGCTGTACCCAAAGTTATCGCTTTGGTATAAGTTACAGTACCACCAGCACAAACAAATACTCTGTTTGCATAAAAATTAGCTTTAGGAGCACATGCAGCACCCACAGGTGTTACTCCCGTTGCAGCAAGGTTCGCTGCTGACCATAAATTATTTCTTCCGGAAACAGAACTTGTTAAAGCAGCACGCATTCTATCCTTTTGATCAATTGTAAACATCTTTGAGCAATAAGAATATTCCATATAATTCTCCACATTCTCCATTGTTCCATAAGTACCGGCAATATTTACATTATCAATACCAAACGTTCCTGTAGAGTCTTCTGCGTTGTATGCATAAATTCTGAATGTCACACCACCGTTATTGATATTTGTGAAATTCGCACCTGACAATGTAATTTTGCTTCCAGTAAGCGATACAGTTGTATCCGAATTGATGAAGAATACATTTCCTGTTTGAACGCTCAAATTAGCATTTGCAGGAGTAATAGATGCAGCCAAATTTGCTACATAACCATCTTTACTTGAACGAACAACAAATGTTCTAGCACCGGTTGCATTACGTTGTACAGTAAATGTGATCCCTGTTAGTGTTAATGCTCTATGAAATTCAGGTGTAACAGTAAATTCATAATATTTTCCTGTATTAACAGAACCCATCAAATTTGCATAAACGGTTTCTCCGTCATTCGCACCATTATCCCAGCTATAGAAATCAAACATTGCACTAGAATACGAATTGGAAGAAAGACCTACAGCCGTAAAATTACCTAATGTTAATCCTGTATCTGCCACTACAATTGAAGCGGTAGGATCTGTTGTACCGGTAGTTGAATCAACATCTGCAAAACTATAGGTTGCAGAAAGGGTTTGGTTATCACAGAAATAATCGAAACGATTTGCACAACTATTGTGACCTTTTGTTTCAGGAGTATCATTTACCCCATCATCGCCACAAGCTACTGTTGGATCATTGGTATTACCCCAAGTATGAGATAAGTTCAACCAGTGACCAACTTCGTGCGTTAATGCTCTTGAATTTGTAACATTCGCAGTTCCAATGCTGCCAATATATTGATGAATAATAATGATACCATCTTTAGGTGCTAAATACGTTGATGTTGCCGAAGGATAGTAGGCATAACCTGCAGTTCCAACGCTTTCCATTGTTTTAATAACCCAAACATTTAAATATTTGTCGCGTGGCCAAGGATTCAACTTAGAATCATCATTCGCATTTTCTGTTTTATGTGAATAGATACGGTCGATACCGTTTGTACAGTTTCCATTTGGATCGATCTTCGCTAAAGCAAATTGAATTTTACAGTCTGCAATTATTCCCTGAAATGCTGGCACTACAGCAGCTGTATCTGCATTTAACTTGCGGTAATCTCTATTAAGGATATTGATCTGATCCTGAATTTGAGCGTCCGAGATATTTTCGGAACCATTGATATGCAACACGTGAAATACAACCGGAATTGTGTATACTTGTTCCGCAGCTTTCATCTGCTTATTCGACTGAATAATTTGTGACAACAATACATTGTTATCTATTTCTGCTTGCAATAATTCTGGATATTGCGCATACACCCTTTGGTGAGCCTGACTGGTACCACACTTATAACTTTCCTGTGCGTTTACATTCACGGAAGATGCAGCTAGCAATATTGCACTTGCAGCAAAACACTTTAAAAGATCTTTTTTCATTATCGATTTTCTATTTTAATATTCGCAAATTTAATCAATTTCAAAATCATATACAACAAAAAAAGCGAGGCATTAGCCTCGCTTTTAAATTATCATTTTAAACTAATTAATCAGTAATTACCAACTTAGTGGTAGTAACTGCATTATTTACTGATAGTCTGATAAAATAGATTCCATTCTTCAGGTTGTTATCGGCTTTTGAAACCTCAACAGAATAAGCTCCTTCTGATTGGTTAGCATTCGCTAAATCAGCTACTTTTTTACCTAGAACATCGTACACTTCCAATTTAACTGCACTTTTCTCTGTTAATCGGTAAGAGATTGTACTCATTTGGCTAGAAGGGTTTGGATAAACATTCAATGCGAAAGAGTTTAAATTCTCTTCTACTCCAACCGCACCATTGATATTGATATTATCGATATATACGTTATTAGAAGCCTCACCGGTTTCATAAACAAACTTAAATCGAACATTCTGTACACAGGCTGCTGCAGGCAAGTTGATCGTTTTTGTATTCCACATAGAAGCTGTAGAAGGAACATAGTAGCCATTATAGAATCCAAAGTTTGCCAAATTAGTCCCTGTCATTGTTCCGCCACCTAATATTGTCCAAGTTTGACCACAATTAGCAGTGTAGTATACTTTCAATGCTTCATTAGCAACAGCTGCACTTGTCGCTCTAGATGCTCCAGAGTATTGGAATGTCATAACAGCTGAATTAACAAAAGCTAAGTTCAATGCTGGCGAGATCAACTCATCCACATCTTCAAAATAATTGTTATAGCCTTCCATTACTGCTGATTTTGAACTATTGTAACCAACATTCGCTATACCAAATGTATTTGGGTTTTGATCCATATTGTTCACTCTCCAGTTGTACCAGAATGAATTCTGATCTTCAAAAGACTCTTGATAACCATTTCCTTGAAAATCGCCATAGGCATTTGTTACTGTGATGTAGCTAGTTTTGTAAATAGAATCTGTTCCTTGAGCATTTGTTGCAACCAAAGCAACAGGATATACCCCAGGAGTATTATAGGTTGCAGTTACAGTACTTGTGGAAGCTGTAGAAATTGGAGTTGTTGATCCATCTAAATAGAATTTTGTACTTGTAGCAGTTCCATTAGTAATTTGTTTTGTATACGTTACTGTACCGCCTACACAAACAACACTTCTATTTGCTGAGAAATCAGCCTTCGGTGCACATGGGCCACCGGCAGGAGAAACTCCTGTTGCAGCTAAATTAGCTACTGACCAAAGGTTGTTGCGTTCAGCAACAGAGCTTTCTAAAGCTGCACGCATTTTATCTTTCTGACCAATGGTGTACATATATGTACAGCTGGAATAATCCATGTAATTATTAATATTTTGTTCAATTCCACCACATGTAGTATCACTTGAAGGACAAGTTGAAAAATGACCTTTTGTTTCAGGAGTGTCAGTTACACCATCATCCCCACAAGCTACATTGATCTCACCATCGCCCCAAGGGTGTGAAAGACTTAACCAATGCCCAACCTCGTGTGTTAGTGTTCTTGAATTTCCATTTACCTGATTGTAGATCATGATAATACCATCAAAATTACTCATTGGAGCATACTGAACGGTTGCAGGTTTATAGGCGTAACCTAAAGTTGTTCCTGCTCCGTCAGAAGGGATATTATCCACCACCCAAACGTTGAAGTATTTGTCGCGTGGCCATGGATTTAATTTCGACTCATCACTTCCCAAATATGTCTTATGAGAATAGATACGGTCAATACCGTTTGTACAATTGCCGTTTGGATCGATCTTCGCTAAAGCAAATTGAATTTTACAATCAGCTGCAATCGCATTAAATCCGTGTGCGATAAGAGCCGTATCTGAATTCATTTTTCTAAAGTCTAAATTCAAACGATTCATCAATGCATTAATATTTGCATCCGAAACATTTTGAGCTGTGTTAACATAGATCACGTGAAAAACAACAGGAATGGTATACACTTGTTCTGCCGCTTTCATTTGTTTTTTAGCCTCAATCAGCTGCTGAAGCTGTGCTTCATAGTCAGCAGTTTGCTGAATTAATTCAGGATATTTCGCAAATATCTTTTGCTCTGCCTCTGAGGTGTTACAAGGAGCTGCTGATTGAGCATACATTGAAGTCCCTGAAAGAGAAATCAAGGCCCCTGCAAATAATGATTTAAGTAGATTTGTTTTCATTTATATAGCATTTTATTTGTTACAATTTTACCATACAATATTAATCATAAAAACAGAGAAATGCCATAGTTTTAATCTAAAAGGTAGCATTTTTTTATTAAACGGTTGTTTTTGATTGTTTTAAGGTGAAATAAGCCACTGAAAATAAAGAAATTAGAAAACCCAATATGCCTATTTGTCATTAATTTTGTTGGTATAAAACTTGACATTACATAAGTCTAAACAATAAAAATGAGGAATAGATCATCCAAGTTATTTTTCAGTCTGCTATACCCTACTCTCTTTGTAGCAATCCTTTGGGTAATAAAACTTTTTGAGATGGCCTTTGATTATAATTTCTTTTGGTATGGTCTATATCCGAGAACACTACATGGCTTAATTGGAATTATTACGGCACCGCTGCTACACGCCAACCTTTCTCATCTTACCTCCAACTCTCTGCCCTTGATCGTTTTAGGAGCAATGATGTTCTTTTTTTACCGGCCAATTGCATTTCAGGTATTCTTTTGGGTTTATCTGATGACTGGTGTTTGGGTGTGGGCAGCCGCACGGAGCTCCTATCATATTGGAGCAAGCGGGATTTTATACGGCTTCGTTACCTTTTTATTTTTCAGCGGTATTTTCCGGAAGGATGTCCGTTTAATGGCCCTTTCCATGTTTGTTGTTTTTCTTTACGGAGGAATGGTTTGGGGAATACTCCCCATAATTCAGGGGGTTTCCTGGGAGTCACACCTTTTAGGCTCTTTGGCTGGGATGATTACTGCCTATAACTTCAGAAAAGAAGGTCCTGCACCAAAAAAATACGACTGGGGAACGGATGAAGAAAATGAGCTTATTGATGTTAGTGGCGATCAGCACATTGAACCCTCATCCGACAGCGACTCCACAGAACAAATTAACATACATTATACTTACAAAGAGAAGGATAAGCCTAACAACTCCTAGTTTATTTGTTACTTTTGCGCCTTAATCAATAATAACTAAGGTGAATTTTCTTTCTGTCGAATCTGTTTCTAAATCATACGGTCCAAAAAAGCTTTTTGATAATATTAGCTTTGGACTCAACCAAGGACAACGTATTGCACTTATTGCAAAAAATGGTGCCGGCAAATCAACGCTATTAAAGATCATTACAGGAAAAGAAATTCCGGATTCCGGCAATGTAACTTTCAGAAAAGACATCACCGTAACTTACCTTGATCAAAACCCGCTGTTCGATGAAAATAGCACTGTTATAGAAGCCATTTACAACACAGGAAATCCGGCCCTCAATGCAGTTCGCGACTATGAAATTGCATTAGAAGAATTTGAGCATAATTATTCGGAGGAAGCACAGAAAAAATTAGAGATTTGCACTGCCAGAATTGATGAATTGAATGCATGGGGAATGGATAGCAAAGTAAAAGAAGTTCTTCAACGCTTGAAGATCGCTTTTCTGGACAAAAAAATATCGATGCTTTCCGGTGGACAGAAAAAAAGGGTAGCTCTTGCAAAAGTATTGATAGACGAACCCAACCTTTTGATCCTGGACGAACCGACCAACCACTTGGATGTTGAAATGATCGAATGGTTAGAGAACTATTTGGTTTCACTCGACCTGACTTTATTATTGGTTACACACGACCGTTATTTTCTGGACAGTGTATGTACAGAGATCATTGAAATTGATAATGCCAAGCTTTATAATTACAAAGGCAATTTCCAATATTATATTGAAAAGAAAGCAGAACGCGAATCGATAGAGGGATCTGAAATTGACAAAGCAAAAAATTTGTACCGCAGAGAATTGGAATGGGTACGTAAAATGCCTAAAGCCAGAGGCACTAAATCCAAGTCGCGTTTAAATGCATTTGAAGATACCAAGGAAAAAGCATTCAGCGGAAAAACGGAAACGAAGCTTGAATTAGGAGTGAAAATGAGTCGCATAGGCGGAAAGATCCTTGAATTCATTCACATCAAAAAAGCATTCGGTGCAACAAAGATCGTTAACGACTTTTCATACATTTTCAAAAAAGGAGAAAAGATCGGCATTATTGGTAAAAATGGTGTCGGGAAATCGACCTTTCTTAACATGATCATGAATTTGGAAAAGCCCGATTCCGGAGAGATACAAACAGGAGAAACGATCGTATTGGGCTATTACTCACAGGAAGGATTAAAATTAAATGAAGATAAACGTGTTATTGAAGTAGTGAAAGACATTGCAGAATTTATTCCATTAGCAGATGGAAGCAAATTATCCGCATCACAACTTTTAACAAAATTCTTATTCCCACCTGACGTGCAATACAGCATGGTTTCAAAGTTAAGTGGCGGTGAAAGAAGACGGCTTTATTTGATGACCATTCTAATAAAAAATCCAAACTTTTTGATCTTGGATGAGCCTACCAACGATTTAGACATTGTTACGTTAAGCGTGCTGGAAGATTTTCTTACAGCCTTTCAAGGTTGTGTGTTGATCGTTACGCATGACCGTTATTTTATGGATAAAATGGTCGACCATCTATTTGTCTTTGAAGGTGAAGGCGTAGTACGTGATTTTCCTGGAAATTACACTGAATATCGTGACAAAAAAGATTCGGAAGATAAAAATTCACCGGCACCTTCTGCAACAATTAAAGAAGAAGTAATCAAGGAACAAAAAAGTGATTCACCACAAATATCTGACAACAAACGCAAATTAAGCTTCAAAGAAAAGTTTGAGTATGAGCAATTGGAAAAAGATATTGCCAAGCTGGAAGCAGAGAAAAAGCGTCTTACCGACTTATTAAGTGAAGGAACAGCTCCTGCCAATGAAATAGCTGAATATAGCCAGCAAATAGGTAGAGTAATTAACGAATTAGATGAGAAAAGTTTACGTTGGTTGGAGTTGAGTGAACTCCTTTGATCTTATCTTACAAAACTACTTTCTGTTCTACACTCCAAGCCTCCGGCTTTGCGGAGAACAAAACTTTTGTTTTTGACCAAACAGTTGAAAATAGCTCAGAATCTCTATAGGCATTTAGAGCATCCTCAGAATCCCAATAGCTATAAGTAAAAAAAATAGTTGGAGAATTGATGTCATTCAAAAGTTCCAGGTGAGAACAGCCCGGCATATTTCTGATGAAGGTTTTCGACTCATTAAAAACAGATAAAAACTCTGAAACTTTTTCCTGTTGAAAGGTCATTTTAACAATTCGAATGATCATAAAATTTGTATTGTAATTGAATTATTCGGACGAATACCACAAAGTTCTTTCGCATTTCCCTGATTCATCGCAATTTCTAATTGTCCGGAAGCATTAAAGATCGCCAATACATCTCCCTCACGAACATCCAAATAACTTGTGCTGATCTTATTTATCCTGTAATTATTAAATAAGATCTCAAATGACCGTCCTTTTAATGATTGATCAAATAGTGTTTTATCAATATTCGTGATCGCATTACCAAATGAATCGAAGTATATGAAGTTTCCTTTGATCAGATCGTTCATTGAAGTTGCTTTAAATGCAAGTCGCTGATAAAGCTCCGTACGAACAGTTCCCATATTATCGATATTTCCACCTTCAGCCAAAAAACAAGCTGCTTTAGCAAAAACATCACGGGATGGGAATGTGAATATCTTACCGGCTGTATTCAGTTCAATGATCTTTTCGGGCATATCATCAAACATCAATGAAAACAAACCATTATCCGTTCCAATAAAATAATGTCCTTTATAACTAAGTACAACATATTTATTATCCTGACTGGCTCCAGCCATAACTGAAACGATATGAATCGTTCCTTCGGGAAAATTAGCATATGCGTTCTTTAGGATATAAGCCGCTTCCAACAAATTATAGGTAGGAATGAGGTGGGAAATATCCACGATAGTAGCATTCGTCAACTGACTATGTATAGCACCTTTTACAGCGCTTACATAATAATCCTTTAAACCCAGATCACTTGTAAAGGTGATGATTGCCATCTGTTAGTAATTTGTGACTTTTTTATGGGAAATATTCAAATTTCCGTAGGCAAAAATATGTTATTTTCGTGCTTTCTTAAAATAATAACGAAAAATAAGCCTTGAGCGAGAAAAAGATCATATTGGAAGATATTGCACCCATAGACCTATATGGTGTAAATGACTCTAAATTAGAGTTGATCAAAAAGCGTTTTCCCAAGCTTAAGATCGTTGCAAGAGGCGAAGTCATAAAAGCATCCGGAGAAGAGGAAGAGTTAAATCAATTGGAAATGGTGCTAAACATTCTAATTGCCTACAGACACAGATATGGAAATCTGACCGACAATGCAACGGAGCAGATCTTAGGAGGATCAGGAAGAAAAGTCGTTGACAAACAGGAAGAAAACGAAAATGCAGATGATGTGCTGGTGTTCGGAAATTCAGGCCTAATTATAAAAGCCAGAACAGAAAATCAGAGAAAGATCGTTTCCAACATTTCTAAGAATGACATGGTATTTGCAATCGGACCAGCGGGAACCGGAAAAACATACACTGCAGTGGCATTGGCAGTACGTGCCCTAAAAAACAAAGAAGTAAAAAAGATCATTTTAACACGCCCGGCTGTTGAAGCAGGAGAAAATTTAGGTTTTTTACCGGGTGATCTGAAAGAAAAACTGGATCCATACTTACAACCATTGTATGATGCACTGTATGATATGATCGCACCGGAGAAGCTAGCCTACTACATCGAGAACAGAGTAATACAAATCGCACCATTGGCCTTCATGCGAGGAAGGACATTGGATAACGCATTTGTTATTTTAGATGAAGCGCAAAATGCTACAGAAGCACAACTTAAAATGTTCTTAACCCGAATGGGCGCTTCTGCTAAGTTCATTATTACAGGAGATGTAACTCAGGTGGATCTCCCTAAAAATCAGCCTTCGGGATTACCGCAAGCGATAAAATTACTAAAAGGTGTCAATGGAATTGCTATAATAGAATTAGATGGAACGGATGTGATCCGTCATAAATTAGTACGAAAAATTGTTGAACTATACGATAAAAACAAATCATAAATCTCTAAACCATGAATGCTATAACAGAAACAAAATTTAATTTCCCGAATCAAAAATCTTTCTACAAAGGAAAAGTACGTGATGTCTATAATATCAACGATAAATATCTGGTGATGATCGTAAGTGATAGAATATCTGCATTCGATGTTGTTTTACCAAAAGGGATCCCCTACAAAGGCCAAGTACTAAACCAGATCGCTGCTAAATTTTTAAAAGCAACAGAAGACATTGTTCCAAACTGGGTAATTGCGGTTCCCGATCCAATGGTAACTATTGGTCATGTTTGCGATCCATTCAAAGTAGAAATGGTTATCCGTGGCTATTTATCCGGTCATGCCTGGAGAGAATACAAAGCAGGTAAAAGAATGTTATGTGGTGTAACATTACCGGAAGGGATGAAAGAAAACGACAAATTCCCTGAGCCGATCATCACTCCAACAACCAAAGCATCTGTTGGACACGATGAAGATATTTCAAAAGAAGAGATCTTAAAACAAGGTATTGTTTCTAAGGAAGATTACGAGATGTTGGAGAAATACACACGCGCTGTTTTTCAAAGAGGAACAGAGATCGCTGAGAAAATGGGATTGATCTTAGTGGATACAAAATATGAATTTGGGAAAAAAGATGGAAAGATCTATTTAATTGATGAGATCCATACACCTGACTCCTCACGCTATTTCTATAAAGAAGGATATTCTGAAAGACAAGCTAAAGGAGAAGCACAAAAGCAATTATCAAAAGAGTTTGTCCGCGAATGGTTAATGGCGAATGGGTTCCAAGGTAAAGATGGACAACAGATCCCGGAGATGACAGCAGAGATCATCAGTTCAATATCAGAAAGATACATCGAACTTTATGAAAACATTGTTGGAGAAAAATTTGTAAAAGCAGATGCTAGCAACGTGTTAAGTAGAGTAGAAAATAACATTAATAATTTTCTTAACAACCAAAAATAAGAGCTCGATAATTTTGATTTTAATATTAGCTTACTATATTTACAGTAAATAAACCAATATTAATCTAAACTTTATAATTTATGGGAAAAGGCATTATTATTATCAAAGATACCGATAGAGGTATGATTCAAACAGACAATGGGAAAGAGATTCCTTATGTTCAAGCGAATGCAGATCTTTTGGGACTAAAAGAAAAGACATCTGTTCGATTTGATGTATACTATAACGATACAACAAAAGAAAAAACTGCTTATAATGTGGAGTTGCAAAGAACAGGCATCATTATCATTAAAGACACCGACAGAGGTATGATCAACGATCCCAACTTTGGAGAGATCGAAGCAGTCGTTCCTTTTCAGAAGGAAAGAGGCATTGAAAGTGGAGCAACCGTTAGATATCAACATTTGAATACAGGTAAAGCTGTTGTAGCGGTTTATGTTGAAGTTGTTGAGCCTAAATAAACAATTATTTTCAATGATTAAAAGCGGGGTCTTCGCCCCGCTTTTTTTATGTAATACAATTTTAGTATATTTAGAAACTATAACACGTTTATGAGAATAAGGAAAATTGTATTTTTATTATTACTTCTTCTAGGGCAATCTAAATTCATTTCTGCTCAAAAAACAGAAATAGATAGCCTGGTTCAGTTACTTAACACCAGCTCAGAAACAGAAAAAATTGACATACTCAATGCACTGTCACAAAAGTATGTTGACAAAATTCCCGACAAAGCGATTGCCTACGCCAAACAAGCCCGTACAATTTCTGAAAATCAAAAAGCAGATATAAAGATCGGCAACTCCTGCTTAAACATTGCGAGAGGCTACTATTCAAAATCAGATAATACTAATGCATTAGCATTTTTAAATTTGGCTCAAAATTATTTCCTAAAACAAAACGACAAAACAGGATTAGCAGAAGTATTCAATGTAATAGGGAATATCCAAACCGATATAAGCAATAGCAATGCTGCTTTGGACTATAACTTAAAAGCATTAAAAATACGAGAAGAGTTGAATGACTCAATGGCTATTGCCTCTTCACTCATCAATCTAGGAAAAGTATATTACAATTTAAAAGATTACAAAAAGGCGAACGAATATTATACACAATCTTTAATAATCAGAGAAAAAATAAATGATGAGGCTGGGATTGCAGCATGTTATAATAATATTGCCAATGTTTATGGTGACCAAGGAGAAAATCAAAAAGCATTAGATTTTTTTCAAAAATCACTCTCCTTAAAGGAAAAATTGGGCAATAAAAAAGGAATAGCATACACCTTAAATAATATAGGGAGTATTTACACTGCACTTGACAATCACACCAAAGCGAGAGAATATTATTTAAAGTCATATGAAATAAAAAAAGAGATCAATGATGCGCGTGGGATTTTGAGCTCTCTGACCAATATAGGAGCCAGCTATTATTATGCAGACGATCTTAATAACGCTGTAAAATATTTCCTTCTATCTAGTGCACAGGCAAGCGAAATTGGAGCGAAAGACATTGAATTAAGCGGATACCAAAATGCAGCTGAAACCTATATGCAATTAAAGGATTTCAAAAAAGCGGCTGAATACTTCAGCAAATCACTATCATTAAAAGATAGCATATTAAGCATTGAAAGCACAAAAGCACTGCATGAAATGCAGGCAAAATTCAATTTTGAAAAGCAAGAAAAAGAAATAAAGATCTTAAAACAAGAAACGGAGATTCAAGCACTTGATGTAGCCCGAACCAAACTAATTAAAAACGGATTTATTATAGGCTTCATTTTAATATTGATCATTGCATTCATCATTTACAATAGATATCAAATAAAACAAAAAGCAAATAAAAAATTAGAGTTTCAAAAACAAGAGATCACCCGTCAGCACAACGCATTAAATGTTGCATATGGCCAGATCGAAGCAAAGAATAAAGACATTACTGACAGTATAAAGTACGCCAAACGCCTACAAGAAGCAATTTTACCTACGGCAGAATTTGAAAGAACTTTTTCAAACAACGGATTCATCTTATATAAACCCAAAGACATTGTCAGCGGGGATTTCTACTGGATGTGGAAAAAGAATAATTTGATCTTTGTTGCTGCCGTTGATTGCACCGGACATGGTGTACCTGGTGCGTTTATGAGCATTGTTGGACACAATCTCTTGAATCAGGCTGTAAAAGAACATAACCTTACTACACCATCACTGATATTAGATGAAGTAAACAAAGGCATTACACAGACACTAAGGCAGTATGAAGAAGAATCGACCGTAAAAGACGGAATGGATATTTCACTCTGTTGCTTGAATACAGATACTCTTGAATTGCAGTATGCAGGAGCGTTTAATCCGTTATGGATAATTAGAAATAATTCCATCCAGGAAATAACTGCCGACAAATTTCCGGTTGGAACTTTCATCGGTGTGAAGTTAAATCTATTTAAAAATAATACGATCCAACTCAATAAAGGAGATCAGTTTTATATGTTCACGGATGGATATGCGGACCAATTTGGTGGCCCTAAAGGAAAAAAATTCAAATATAAACAGCTCCAGGAACTATTGCTCAAAAACGCAAACATTCCTTTAGATAAACAAAAAACAGAGTTAGATCTTGCTTTTACAAGCTGGACAGGACAATTGGAGCAGATCGATGACGTACTCATTATTGGCATAAAAGCCTAATGTTTTGTTAAAAAACATGTTAATAATTGTATTCCAGGCTTACGAATAGAAGGCAAATGTTTTCATAAACTTGATGTAGCCAAATCAGACCTATGAAAATCAAAATATTGCCCATATCACTATTTCTTTTTTCTGCCTTATTATTTTCTTGCTCCGACTCACAAGAACATCAAAAGGACACCAGAACTATTTTTAAGTATAACGATATGGCAGGAATTAGTTCGTTAGACCCTGCTGCTGCAAAAAATTTCGAGAACATCTGGGCAATCAATCAGCTTTACAATGGATTAGTAGAGATGGATGATTCCCTGAACGTAAAACCATCCATTGCCACAAGCTGGGAGATTGTAAATAATGGAAAAACGTACATCTTCCATTTACGGAACGATGTTTTTTTCCATGATCACAAATACTTTGAAAACGGGAAAGGAAGAAAGGTAAGTGCGAACGATTTTGTTTACAGCTTTAACCGGTTGCTTGATCCTAAAGTATCAAGTGCTACATCATTACTTTCTAACATTAATAACGAACATCAAAATGCATTTGAAGCGATCAACGATAGTACCTTTGCCATTCACCTGGAAAAGCCATTCACTCCTTTTCTTGGCATCCTGACAATGAAATACTTTTCAGTAATTCCTAAAGAAATTGTTGAGCGAACAGGAGAAGATTTCAGAAGAAACCCGGTAGGAACAGGACCCTTTAAATTCAAAATGTGGGAAGAAGGCTCTAAATTGGTTTTCGTAAAGAATGAAAATTATTTTGAGTTCGAAGGAAAGGATCGCCTACCCTATCTGGATGCTGTTTCCATTTCTTTCATTAAAGACAAAGAAACATCCTTTTTAGAATTCATGGAAAATCGCTTCGACATGGTTTCCGGAATTGATGCGATCAATACGGATCAAGTGCTGACTCCGGAGGGAGTACTTAAAGATGTACACAAAGAAAAAATTGTGATGCAAACTCAACCTTTCTTAAAAACGGATTACTTAGGCTTTTTGATTGATGAGAAACTACCTTCAGTAAAAAATTCACCTTTGCGATTAAAGACCATTCGTCAGGCTATTAATTATGGATTTGACAGAAAGAAAATGGTGAAGTACTTACGCAAGAATTTAGGTAAAGCGGCAACAGCAGGATTTATACCTCCGGGCATGCCTTCCTTTGACGAGAACAAGATCAAAGGCTATGACTATAATCCTGAAAAAACAAAGGAATTATTATTCTTAGCCGGATTCCCTGACGGGAAAGGATTACCAGAAATTGTTTTAGCTACTACTGAACAGTATCTTGAATTAGCCGAGTATATTCAATCTCAATTAGCAGAGTCGGGAATAAAGATCAAGATCGATGTACAAAAGGCAACTGTACTATCAGAAAATATTGCCAACGCCAAGATCAACTTTTTCAGAAAATCTTGGGTAGGCGATTATCCCGATGAAGAAAATTTTCTGTCGCTTTTTTACAGCAAAAACTGGAGTCCGACAGGATTCAATTACACCCACTACTACAATCCACAATTCGACCTGTTATTTGAAAAATCACAACACGAACAGAACGATTCCATCCGTCATCACTATTACCAGCAAATGGATCAATTGCTAATTGACAACGCTCCAATTGTTCCACTTTATTACGATCAGGTTGTACGATTAGTACAAAAGAACATCAGTGGACTGTCTTCCAATCCTATGAATTTACTCACGCTAAAAAAGGTAAAGAAAACGAATTCCTGATCACTGCACTTCTAGGTAGGTAATGATCGGAAAATGATCGGATAATTCTTCGCGAATGGTTCTGAATTCATAGGAACGGAAATGATCGCTATGCAGAATATAATCGATACGGAAAGAAGGAAACTTTCCGATATAACTACGTCCTAAACCACTGCCACTTTCTATAAAACTATCGGAAAGGTCGCCTAGTATCGTTTTGTAAGCATAAGAAGCAGGTGTATCGTTAAAGTCGCCACAAACGATAACCGGATATTTACATGATTCTATGCTAGCGGCTATCAGATCTGCTTGCTTTGCACGCTTCACAAAAGCTCTTTTTAAGCGTCTTAAAATATTTTTAGACCGTTCTACATCTTCCGTTTCCACATCTTTTTTAAGGTCGTCTGCATACTTATAATCTTCTTTCGAAAAAGCTATTGATTGCAAATGCATGTTGTAGATCCTGATCGTATCCTTGTCCCACAAAACATCCGTATAGATGCAAACATTATTTCCTTTATAGCCGAAATTGATCTTTCCTTTGTTGACAATAGGATATTTAGAGAAGGTGGCAATACCAAAATGCTGTTTATGTTTATCATTAACAGAATATTCAGAATGTACATATTTAGCATTTTTAAATTTCAAGAGACTATCCATGTTATTCTGCTTGCTACTGTCTCGCGTAAAAAACTCCTGAAAACACATAATTTCAGGATTCTCATCCTGTATCAATTCAAACATTTTAGTTCGTGTTTCGGTATTATGACTCCAATTATAAAGGTCGAAAACCTTCACATTATAGCTCATCACTTTTAGGATCTCCTTTGATTTATCGGGAGTATCTTTAAATGAAATTTGTATAAAACTATGCAATTGCGGCCAACCACAAATAATGATCAATAAAGAATAAGCCAGTCGTTTTTTTAGCTGAATGGACCAATACAAAACAAACAACAAATTTAGGATCACCAATACAGGATATCCTAAACCAAAAAATGAGAACAACCAGAAATTTTCAGGACTTACATAAGGAGCCAGATAAGAAGTCAAAAGGGCAATAGCAACAACATGATTGGCAAACATCGCTATGCGATTAAAATAGTAACGTTTTCCTTTCCGTTTCTTTTTCTCTTCCTGCGCTATTTTTTGCTCCTGAGTAGACAATTGAATAATTATTTTTTGCTTGCTTTGAATAATATTTCTTTTTCAGCTTTACTCAAACTTTCATAACCCGATTTGGATATCTTATCCAATATTTGATCGATCTGCTGCTGGCTGGCAGCGCGGTTATGGTTATACTCATCATCAGATAATGGCCTATTCTTATGTACTACTTTTAACTTTGGTTTAGGACTGAAAAGACCTTTTATCCAATCGAAAAATGAATTGATCGGCTTGGCCATATCTAGCCCCTTTTTATATTGAACAATAAAAACATATCCCATCAATGCTCCTCCTAAATGCGCCAAATTACCCCCTACATTAGAATAAGATGCAACATTTAACACATCGATCAAAATAGAGAACAATGCTACGTATACCAGTTTCACTTCACCAATGAACATCATATTCATTTTATAATTTGGCAAAAGTGTAGCTGCCGCAACAATAATGGCCGTAACACCGGCTGATGCGCCAACCATTGGCATGCCAATGTAACGTTCTAAGGAAGGAATTAATTGTATTATTAGTAGCGAAAAAATAGCTCCGGCAACACCGCCTAAAATATAAAGAGGGATCAATTTTTTTGTTGACGTGTAATGCACAAAGATCTGTCCAAACCAAAACAATGTGACCATATTCCAGAAAATATGGAAGATCTCAATATGCACAAAAGCATAGGTGATCATGGTCCATGGTTTTAACAAGGCACCGTACCAGCTGATAGAGAAAGAAATATTCTCCAGAAACAAAGAGACAAATACAGTAAATGCTCCGGAATTATTCGTTAAAAAAAGTAGAATTCTGAATATACTGATCAACAAAAACACGGCAACATTGATCACAATTAAACGGGTAACAGGATCATTGCTTTTAAATTTCTGCTTGATATCTTCAACAATTACATTCGCCATACGATCAATAAAAATGATTTCGTTTTTTAGTCCAGATCTTTATTAATATAAAACCAAATAACATTCCACCTAAATGAGCGAAATGAGCTACATTATCGCCCGGATTATTAGCAATGCCCAAATACAATTCTAAAGCACCGTAAATGATCACAAAATATTTTGCTTTGATCGGGATCAGGAAATAGATGTACAATAATGTGTTGGGAAATAACATTCCAAAAGCCAATAAAACGCCAAACACAGAACCCGATGCACCCACCACAGGATTATCCGCCTGGAAAGAGGTAAATTGTTTGATATCATTCATGGCTTGCTGAATATAGATGGCACTGTTATCCAAATGGTCATTCCAGGAAGCATAAAATGTATCTATTTGCAATTGATTCTGAGGGATCTCTAAATAGACTCCAAAATGCTTTTTCACTAATGCATAATATTCTTCAGGAACAGGGTTGGCCAAAAAAGCATCAACCGATTGTTGCACCTGATAAAAATGAAAAGCTTCATACCCCATATAGATCAAGGCTGCACCAATACCTGTAACCATATAAAATATGAGGAAGCGTTTGGGTCCCCATAAATTTTCTAATACATTCCCAAACATCCACAAAGCAAACATATTAAAGAATATATGTTCCAGACTACCATGCATGAACATATAAGTAACCAACTGATAGGGTTGAAAAAGATCGGATGAGAAATAATGTAATCCAAGTGTATCTACAAGATCCAATTGAAATTGATTACGGAACACCCATGTAGCCAGAAATAGCAATCCATTAATGATCAATAAATTTTTGATCACCAAAGGAAGCATATTAAAACTGGAAGGACGGTATTGCTGGTATGACATTCGTTAATTATTTTTTAAATCGTTTATCCAGATCATCAATAGAGAATGTTGTGATCGTTGGTTTTCCATTGGGTGTTGCATACGGCATTTTACAGGCAAACAACTCATCAATTATATTGTTCATCTCATCTTGTGATAATACTTTCCCTTCTTTGATGGCCATATTATAAGCCATGGAACGGGCTAAATTTTCTCGCTTATTCGACTTCAGCTCGATCATATTCTGCTTGTAATTCTCAATCAAGCCTTCCAATAATGAAACGGAATCATGATCAATTGTATCGGCAGGAACGCCATGAATAACAAACGTATTTTTTCCGAATTCACTAATATCAAATCCGATCGCCTGTATATCGTCTTTTAATTCTTTTACCAAAGCAAAATCGGCCGCATTCAATTCAATTGTTTTAGGAAACAATTCCTGTTGAGTTGCAGCTTTATGCTTTTCAAAATTTTCCAACATCCGTTCATACAAAATACGCTCATGTGCTCCTTGCTGGTCGATCACCATAAAGCCTGTTTTTATATGAGATAAGATGTATTTATTATGCAACTGATAGGTCGCTTTTTTATTGCTCTCGTGCCTATCGTTATCCCAGTCGGAATTAATCGACTGCTGAATTACATTTTCTTCTTTTGGAATATTCAAGTCAAACTGATCGTTTGAATGTCTTTCATACAACTTATCCCAATTGGCCTTGTTGGACAATTCACGTTCTGTTTGCAATTTCTCTGCTTTCATCCCTTCCGACTTAAAAGGATTATAGCTGGGATCTACTTTTATAGTAGGCTGTTTTATAATCCCATCAAGAGGTTTCAAGGGCATATTGTACAAATGCGCTTCTTGATCAAAATCCAGACTAGGAGCAATATTGAATTGACCCAAAGATTTTTTTACAGTAGAACGCAAGAACGCATAAATAGCTTTTTCATCCTCAAACTTAACTTCAGTTTTGGTTGGATGAATATTAATATCGATCGTTTTCGGATTAACGTCCAGCATTAAAAAATAGGATGCAAAACTATCGCTTGGCAACAATTGCTCAAATGCTGATTGAACAGCATGATGCAAATACGAATTCTTAATAAAGCGTTTATTCAAGAAGAAAAACTGCTCTCCACGTGTTTTCTTGGCAAATTCGGGCTTGATCACAAAACCTTTGATCTTAACGATATCAGTATCTTCTTCAACCGGAACCAAGCGGGTGTTGTATGAATTTCCGAAGATGCCCATCAGGCGCTGTTTTAAATTACCTGCCGGCAAATTAAATATTTCAGATCCGTTATGATGAAATGAAAAGGCAACATCCGGGTTGGGAATTGCAACACGTTGAAACTCATCAATGATATGTCGTAGTTCAACCGAATCAGTCTTTAAGAAGTTTCTGCGGGCGGGAACATTATAAAACAGGTTCTTTACGGAAAAACTGGTTCCTTCAGGAGTACTACATGCTTCCTGCAATTTAACCTCACTTCCTTCTACCTCTAACTTCACTCCGATCTCATCACCAATTCTTCTGGTCTTTAATTCCACCTGAGCAATAGCAGCAATAGAAGCCAATGCCTCACCTCTAAAACCCATTGTTTTTATGGCAAACAAGTCATCCGCTTTTCTGATCTTGGAAGTAGCATGTCGCTCAAAACTCATGCGGGCATCTGTTTCACTCATTCCGCAACCATTATCGATCACTTGAATAAGTGTTTTCCCGGCATCCTTCACGATCAACTTGATGCTTTTCGCTCCGGCATCCAATGCATTTTCCATCAGTTCTTTCACAGCGGAAGCCGGTCGTTGAACCACCTCCCCTGCCGCGATCTGATTAGCGACTGAATCGGGTAAAAGTTGAATTATATCTGCCATAGTCTTAAGTCATACAAAAATAATACTATTAATGGAAAAAAGGACGTTTTGACAGTCAGGAAAGCCCTATTTTAAAAGAATTTTGCCTTGAATTCGGTTAAGATGTTGATTTGAAACCAGTCGTGCAGATAGATGGCAAATAAAATCCCGAAAATAATTGCAAATGACAGTAATAATCCAATTGTTTTACCGAAGGAATTACTCCCGGAAAGTAAAAATTTCGCAACAAGTATTTCCACCTTATTGTTCAAATAACTATAGGCCGGCACCAAAATAAAAACAAGCACCAGCATGGCTATGGCTGTATACTTGTAGGGATTTAAACCTAACTCATAATGAATGATCCGATCCGAAATATAGCCGGTCAGCAAATTCACAGTAAGAACCGTGATCATCAATACCATTATGCTAAACAGCTTCTTGAACATATCAATTATTTACTCAACAAAATTAGCACTTACATGCATTTTTCGAAAATAAACTCATCAACAGCAGCAGGTTAATAATTATACATTCCTACAAAAGATCCACATTCAAAATGGGGCTATTTTTAGCATTATTATTGTTTGTACCTATTTCGTTAAAAAATCAAAGATGTTCAGAGCTAAAACTATTTTACTAATTATAACCGCTTTTATTCTATTTAGTTTTCTACCTCAAAATACAAAACAGGAGCCGCCATTCTATTCGTCCAATACACGTTGGGCCGATTCTGTATTTAAAACATTAAGTCCGGATGAGCGTATTGCTCAGCTATTTATGGTTGCTGCCTATTCCAACAAAGATCAAAAACATGTAAATGAGATAAAAAAACTGATCAATGAACATAAAATTGGCGGACTGATCTTTTTCCAGGGCGGTCCGGTCCGACAAGCGATACAATCCAATTGCTATCAGTCCTGCTCAAAAGTACCACTAATGATATCAATGGATGCTGAATGGGGATTGGCCATGCGCTTGGATAGCACCACAAAATTTCCGCGTCAAATGACCTTGGGTGCAATACAAAATGACAGCTTGATCTATTACATGGGAGCGGAGATTGCCCGCCAGACAAAACGTTTGGGGATGCAAGTAAATTTTGCCCCGGATATCGATATCAATAATAACCCAAAAAATCCGGTGATCGGCACACGTTCTTTTGGAGAAAGCAAATACGATGTCACTAAAAAAGCTTTAATGTATATGAAGGGGATGCAGGACAATAAAGTGTTAGCTTGTGGTAAACATTTCCCGGGTCATGGAGATACGGATAGCGACTCACACAAAACACTACCTACGATAAAATCATCACGATCCAGATTGGATACATTGGAATTATATCCTTTCAAAGCATTGATCAATGAAGGACTAGGAAGTATGATGGTGGCTCATTTGAGCATTCCTGCTTTAGATACAACAAGCAACCAGGCATCAACATTAACAAAGAAAATTGTAACCGGCTTGCTTAAAGATACACTTGGGTTTAAAGGCTTGATCTTTACGGATGCGCTCAACATGAAAGGAGTAAGTAAATTTTACAAACCGGGAGAAGTGGATGCAAAAGCATTGATAGCAGGAAATGATGTTTTGCTTTTTGCAGAAGATGTTCCAACAGGTATCAAAGAAATAAAAGCGGCCATTGAGCGTGGGGAGATCACTCAAGAAGAGATCGACAAACGTTGTATGAAAATATTATTGGCCAAGCAGTGGATGGGATTAGATCACTATAAAAAGATAGAAGTAAAAGACCTATACAAAGATCTGAATACGCCACAAGCTGAATTGTTGAACAGAAAGCTAACTGAAGCTTCACTCACACTTCTTGAGAACAAGAACTCTATACTTCCATTGTCAAACTTGGATACACTAAAGATCGCCTCACTGAATTTAGGATACAAAGAACTAAGCACGTTCCAAAAAACTTTATCCAACTATGCTCCTATCACTCATTTTGGAGTTGACAAAGAAGCGAAAGCTACAGCATTCGACACCCTACTGCCTAAGCTCAAAGATTTCAATTTAGTGATCATTAATTTAAACAATACAAACAATAAGCCTGATAAAGACTTTGGATTAAGTCCGGCTGTAAAGAAAATGCTATACACATTGATCAAAACAAAAAAGGTGATCATTAACATTGCTGCAAATCCTTACATACTTGAAAAGATTGACAGTGTAAAATACGCGCAAGCTGTTATTATGAGTTATGAAGACAATGAGTACAGCCAAAGTTATGCTGCACAGCTTATTTTCGGAGGGATAGCAGCACAAGGCAAACTACCTGTTAATGCAGGATCTTTTCAACTTGGAACAGGAATCACAACCAATGTTGTACGTTTGAAATACACCATCCCGGAAGAAGTTGGAGCAAACAGTTCTGTTCTTAAAAAGATCGATAGTATTGCAATGGATGGCATCAAGGAAAAAGTATTCCCGGGCTGTCAGGTGCTTGTTGTAAAAAGCGGAAACGTGATCTATCAAAAATCATTTGGTTATCATACCTACGATAAAAAAACGAAAGTAAAGAATGACGATCTCTACGACATTGCTTCTATCACCAAGATTGCGGCCTCCACGATCTCATTAATGACGCTGGTTGACAACAGAAATGTTTCAGTTGATGGCACATTATCGTCTTTCCTTCCGGAATTAAAAGGAACAAACAAACAAGACATTACTATTCGCGAAATGCTGACACATCAGGCAGGTTTGAGAGATTGGATCCCCTTCTGGAATAAAACGGTAAATAAAGATGGTACTTATAAAGAAGGAATTTACAAGACCGACCCAAGCGAGCAATACTCTAAACGTGTAGCCAACAATCTTTACATCAGCAACACTTACGAAGACACGATCTATCAGCAGATCATCAACTCTCCAATAAAGGATAAAGGCAAATATTTGTACAGCGACCTCGGTTACTACTTTCTAAAAAGGATCATTGAAAAAGAAACAAAAGCACCATTGAATGTGTATGCTAAAAACACTTTTTATGCACCTTTGGGATTAAGCACCATGGGCTATAGACCACTGAATAGATTTAACAAAGAACGTATCACTCCAACAGAGCTGGATAAAAAATTCAGAAAACAATTGGTGCATGGCGATGTGCATGATCAAGGTGCAGCTATGTTGGGAGGGGTTGGCGGACATGCCGGATTGTTCTCCAATGCAAATGATCTGGCAGTCATCATGCAGATGCTTATGAATAAAGGAGAATATGGAGGTAAGCGATATATCGATTCAGCTACTGTTTCTTTATTTACAAAATGTCAATTCTGTAAGGACAACAGAAGAGGAATTGGTTTTGACAAACCGGAAACTAATCCTGAAAAAGAAAGTCCGGTATGCGACTGTGTTTCCTACATGAGTTTTGGCCATACAGGTTTTACAGGAACAATTGCCTGGGCTGATCCGGAAAAAGAGTTGATTTATATCTTTTTATCCAACAGGGTTAATCCTAGTGCCTATGAAAACAAATTATCTAAATCGGGCATACGAAGCAAGATCCAAAAGACCATTTACGAAGCTGTTAAATAAAAAAGATCCCGGGCAATATGCCCGGGATCTTTTTTATATAGAAATTCAAATTACTTATTTCAATTTAAAAGCAGCTTTTACTTTAGAAACGTAATCTAATTTTTCCCAAGTAAACAATTCCACTTTCATTGTTTTTGTTTTTCCATCAGGAGAAGTGAAGGTTTTAGTAACTACTTCATTTTTTCTTCCCATGTGTCCGTATGCAGCCGTTTCGCTGTACATTGGTGTACGTAATTTCAAACGTTGCTCAATGAAGTAAGGACGCATATCAAATACGTTTTCTACAATTTTAGCAATTTGACCATCTGTCATTTTTACTTTTGCAGTTCCGTATGTATTGATATAAATACCCATTGGTTGAGCCACACCGATCGCATAAGATACCTGAACCAATACTTCAGAACAAACTCCTGCAGCAACAAGATTCTTAGCAATGTGACGGGTTGCATAAGCAGCTGAAC
>JAFLBF010000013.1 GCA_017303895.1 Bacteroidota bacterium
CCGGCTCCCTTTCTTTTTTATCGAATTTGCAATATGCCCCATTTTTATACACTACAGCCGCTTCTGTGGTGATCATTCCTACTGATTATGTGCTCGAAAAACCAGTAAACGCTACTTTGATCCGTGTACCGGAACCTAGAGCCAGTTTTGCTGTATTGCTCGAAGCTTACAATCAGATAAAAAATAATAAAAAAGGAATTGAGCAACCTTCCTTTATTCCTGCATCGGCACAATTGGGTGAGGATGTTTACATTGGAGCATTTGTAAGTATTGGAGAGAATGCTGTGATCGGCAAGAATGTAAAGATCTTTGCGAACTCTGTTATTGGCGACAATACAGTGATCGGTGATAATACCATCATTTATGCCGGTGTCCGTATTTATTCGGATTGCGTGATCGGTAAGCATTGTACCATTCACTCCGGTGTGATCATCGGTGGTGATGGTTTTGGTTTTAATCCGAATAGTGAGAATAATTACAAGAAAGTACCACAGATTGGAAATGTGATCATCGAGGATCATGTGGAAATCGGTTCTAATACTACTATCGACAGAGCCACATTAGGCTCTACGATCATCCGAAAAGGAGTGAAGCTGGATAATTTGATCCAGATCGCACACAATGTAGAGATCGGTGAGAATACAGTAATAGCTGCACAAACCGGGATCTCGGGTTCTACCAAAATTGGTAAGAACTGCATGATCGGTGGGCAGGTAGGTATTGTTGGGCATTTGCATATTGGAGATGGCGTTAAGATCGCAGCACAATCAGGCATTGGTCAGAACTTGAAAGATAATGAAATGGTGCAAGGTTCACCTGCATTTGCTGTAGGCGATTACAGACGTTCCTATGTTATGTTTAGAAGTTTACCTTCAAAGATCAAAGAATTAGAAAATACAATCAAGAATCAAAATAATTAATAAAATGAGCGTAAAGCAAAGAACACTAAAACAAGCAGTGAGTATTTCCGGTGTAGGTTTACATACCGGTAAGCAAGTAAACCTGACATTTGTTCCTGCACCTGAAAATCATGGCTACAAATTTCAACGTGTAGATATGCCCGGCAATCCCATCATTGATGCGGATGTGGACAATGTGGTGGACACATCACGTGGGACTACACTTGAACAAAATGGTGCTCGTGTGCACACTACAGAGCATGTGCTTGCTGCGCTTGTTGGTATGGAAGTAGATAATTGTTTGATCCAGTTGGATGGTCCTGAAATGCCGATCATGGATGGCAGTTCCATGCCGTTCATTAAAGTAATTGAAGCTACCGGAATCGTAGAACAAAATGCGGAGAGAGAATATTTTGTGTTGACAGAGAATTTAACTTTTGAAGATCCTGTTAAAAAAGTTGAGATGCTGGCTGTGCCTCAAGATGCCTTCAGAACAACCGTAATGGTAGATTATAATTCGGATGTGTTAGGAACACAACATGCTTCGATGTACACTTTGAATGAATTTAAATCGGAGATCGCCATGTGCAGAACCTTTGTGTTCTTACATGAATTAGAAGCGCTGTTAGCACATAACCTGATCAAAGGTGGTGACATGAATAATGCCATCGTTTTAGTTGACAAAGAAGTAGCGCCTGAAAAGATCGCTCACTTAAAAAAGGTGTTCAATAAAGAGGATGTAGAAGTTAAAGGTCGTGGTGTATTGAATAATACGACCTTGCATTTTTTCAATGAGCCTGCCCGTCATAAACTACTTGATATTGTTGGCGATTTAGCATTAGTTGGTGTGCCTTTGAAAATGCATGTATTGGCTGCTCGTCCCGGACATGCCGGAAATGTTGCTTTTGCAAAAAAGATCAAGGAATTGATCAAATCAAAAAAGAAAAACAATCTTGTTCATTTCGATCTTACAAAGAAACCTTTGTACGATATCAATGATATTACTAAAATGCTTCCTCACCGCTATCCATTTTTAATGGTTGACAAAGTGATGGAAATGGATGCCAACAGTATTGTGGGTGTAAAGAATATTACACTAAACGAACCATTCTTCACCGGTCACTTTCCTGATAATCCTGTATTTCCGGGCGTAATGCAGATCGAAGCGATGGCTCAGGTGGGTGGAATATTTGCCCTGTCACAAGTTCCTGATCCGGAATATTACAGCACTTATTTCATGAAAATTGATGGTGTGAAATTCAAACAAAAAGTAATTCCTGGAGATACGATCGTGTTTAGACTTACATTGGAAAGTCCGATCAGAAGGGGGTTGGTAAACATGCGCGGAATTGGCTATGTAAATGGAAAAGAAGTAGTGGAAGCTGTTATGCTTGCACAAGTGATCAAAGATAAACTACCTAAAGAAGCCAATACGGCTGTAACAGCATGAGTAATTTAAGCTATATACATCCTGATGCTAAGATCGGGAAAGACGTAACCATTTCTCCTTTTGCTTCCATTTATGAAGATGTAGAGATTGGAGATGGTACCTGGATCGGACCGAATGTGACGATCTTTCCGAAAGCTCGTATAGGAAAAAACTGTAAGATCTTTCCGGGTGCAGTGATCGCTGCTATTCCTCAAGATCTTAAATTTAAAGGAGAAGAGTCCATTGTTCAAATTGGTGATAACACAACCATTCGTGAATGTGTGACAGTGAATAGAGGTACAGCCGATAAAATGAAAACGGTTGTAGGAAGCAATTGTTTGATCATGGCGTATGCGCATATTGCACACGATTGTATTGTAGGCGATAATGTTATTATAGCAAACAGTGTGAATCTTGCAGGACATGTGGATATTGAGGATTGGGTGATCATTGAAGGTGGAACAGGAGTAGGGCAGTTCGTTCGTATTGGTGCACATTCATTTATCTCCGGATTAGCAGGTGTGCGTAAGAATGTTCCTCCATTTACGAAAGCTGCACGTGAACCATTGCAATATGTGGGTGTCAACTCTGTTGGTTTAAGAAGAAGAGGCTTCAGCAATGAAACCATTTCTCAGATAGAAGATATTTATAGAACCTTATATGTTAAAGGACACAATGTAACCAATGCATTGGCCATTATCGAACAAGAAGCACCGGCTTCAGCAGAAAAACAACAGATCCTTGATTTTATCCGTAATTCAAAAGATGGGATCATGCGTGGTATCTCCTAATTTATTTATAGGTGAATATTAAACTGGATAATATTGGCAAGCGTTACAATTTCGAATGGATATTCCGGAATGTAACGCTTGATCTTTCTCCGGAGCATAACTATGTGATCCTGGGTGCCAATGGATCCGGTAAATCAACCCTTTTGCAGGTGATTGCCAGTAATCTGATCCATTCCGAAGGAACAATTGAACATAGCGTTACAGGAAAAAAACTAGATGTAGATCATGTGTATAAGTACATCAGCTATGCAGCTCCTTATCTTGATCTGTTTGAAGAATTTACCTTGATCGAGTCCATCGAATTTCATTCAAAATTCAAATCCTTTCAAAAAGGATTAACAGTGAATGAGATCATGAAATTGACGGAGTTGGAAAAAGCAAAGAACAAGCAGTTGAAATATTATTCATCCGGTATGCGTCAGCGTGTCCGTTTAGCCTTAGCAGTATTAAGTGATACACCATTGTTGTTGTTAGATGAGCCCACATCCAATTTGGATAAGAAGGCCATCGACTGGTATCAGAAATTAGTAAATGATTTTTCAAACGATCGAATGATCATTGTAGCCTCGAATCAACAGGAATATGAATATCCTTTTTGTGATCAGCAGATCAGTATAGAGGATTATAAAAAATAGCAGAAATTTTTATTGGTTATTATTCATCACTTCCCACAACACTCCTTCTTTAAGTGAATAGGTGGATAATCTCATCTTTTTAGTTTCCAATTCACTTAATACAAAATGAACGAGTATGCTGGATATCACCATCATGTCAACACGCATCAAAACCAAGCCTTTCATGGCTGTACGTTCCGCTTTGGTGGATTTAATGATAATGTCATAAATAGCAGAACAATCGTCTAATTTAAATTCGTATTCAGTAATGTTTTTTAGAATTTCAGGCGTGTAAAAGCGGTGCGCGATCATTTCGGCTAATGAGTCGAATGAGCCGGAAGAGCCTATCAATTCTGTGATAGGATATTTTTTTACGGCATCCAATAAACTTTGCAATTCTTGTCGCAAATAATTCTTGATCGTTTCTATCTCTTTGTCTGTAATAGGATCGGAAGGGTTAAAGATCTCTAATAAGCGTGCTGCACCTAATAAGAAACTTTGTTTCCAAAAGATCTGATCTTTGTTGGCAATAATGAATTCCGTACTTCCACCACCAATATCAATGATCAGAGAGGTATCATTGCTCATTTTTACGGCAGAACGTACACCATAATAAATAAGTTCAGCTTCTTTATCACCGGAAATAACTTGTACCTCTATACCTGTTTTTTCTTTTGCAATATTTACAAAGTCGATTCCATTATTGGCGCTTCGGATAGCAGATGTTGCAAAGGCGAATGTTTTATCGACACTATATTCTTCAATAATGAGTTTATATTGTACCAGTGCATCAATTCCTCTTTGAAAAGGGATAGGAGCAATGAATCCTTTATTGATCCCTCCTTCACCCAACTTAACCGGGATCTTGGTTTGGAACAGTTGTTTAGTATCCCGGTTACCGTCAACTTCTACAATTAAAATGTTGAATGTATTTGTTCCCAGGTCAATGATCGCTATACGCATAAATGCTTTTTTATCCTTTATAAAACAACCATTTACCTAGTTCTTTCCAGGTAACTTTTTTACCATACATTAAAATTCCAGTACGGTAAATTCTTCCAGCCAGCCAAGTGGTAAAAATGAATCCAAGAACCAACAAGCCCATAGAAAGAGCCAATTCCCAGCCCGGAACACCAAATGGTAAACGTACCATCATCACGATGGGCGATGTAAGCGGGATGATAGAAAACCAGAATGCCATTTGACTTTCCGGATTTTGAATGATCGTTTGTGCTACCACGAATGACAAAATAAGTGGGATGGTAATGGGCATCATGAATTGCTGTGTGTCGGCCTCATTGTCAACAGCAGCACCAACTGCAGCAAATAAAGCGCTATACATCAGATATCCTCCTAAGAAATAAAACAAGAAGCACAATACAATTGCCTTCATATCCACACTTTTAAAGTCATTCCAAATCTCGGTCACAATATTCGGTTTCTCGATCTTTTTCATGTTCATGTAATCCAGATCGGCACCAACTTTTATAACTTCTTCTTTTTGCTGGATCTGCTTCATGTCAATATCTTTAAGGATAGTAGCGGATGCAATACTGTACAACGTGGTGGTAAGTATAACCCAGAGTAAGAATTGAGTTAATCCTACCAGTGCTACACCAACAATTTTTCCCATCATCAATTGGAATGGCTTAACAGATGAAAGGATCACTTCCACAATACGATTCGTTTTTTCTTCCATAACGCCACGCATCACCTGAACACCATATAAGAAAATGAACATATAGATCAGGATCCCGGCACCAAGTCCAATAGCCATATACAAGCCTGTATTGGTCTTTTTTACATTGCCATCTTCTTCTACTTTCTCGGTGATCAATTTGAATTGCGAATTAACTTCCGCATCCTTGATAATGTTAAGATCTACTTTATTCTTTGCAAGAATAACATCATACATCATTTTACTGATCGTTCCAACAATGTATTGCTCTACACCAACGCTTAATTGTTTTTTGTAAAGGATCTTAATCGCATTTCCACCAGAAAGTATATTTCTTGGAATATATAGAATAGCATCATAATCGGTATCGTAAAATCCTTTCTCTGCATCCTCAAACGAAACAGGCGGATAGTCGAAGCGGATAAAATCCTTTTGAGGGATAAGGTCAATGAACAATGTGCTTTCATCGATCACTTCGATCTTTTGCTGATCCGATTTTTGCATGGATAGCCAGATCGGGACGATCATGATCCCGGCCATTAACAATGGACCAAGGATGGTCATGATGATAAATGATTTTTTCTTGACGCGTGATAAATATTCACGCTTAATGATCAAAAGAATTTTATTCATAGTGCTTCTTTTTTACAATTCTTAATAAAATCGCTTACCAAATATGCGATTAATTTTCCTGTTTTATTATCCGTCTTAATATGCGAAAGGACAGGGGCAGCTTCTGCAATGTGTAAATAGGCAGGAGTGGTGTTCTTTGCGCACCAGCTAATGTATTGTCGTGCCTGGTTGGCACTAATACCACTGGAGGTTTTGGCACTGGATGGAATGTTTTGAACGGTATCCATATCCAGTTCAATTCCACAATAGGTATCATCTGTAAAAGTAATAGCCTGCATAACAGCTTGCTTGAAACCTATTTCTTCATGTACAAAAATATCTTCAAAGAATGTATAATTAATGGTATGGATGTGCTTTTTTACTTCATCCAATACAGCTTGTGCATTGTAATTTTCGTGCAAACCTACAATTGCATAGTTTTTAAGAAAACCTTCACTATAAGCATAGCTAAAACCATTTCCACTGTGCCGTCCTTCCAGTGATCGAAAGTCGGTATGTGCATCGGAATTAATACAATTGATCTTTGCGTGTTTGATCTTTCCGGAGGCTTGTAATCCTAATGCAGCCCCTTTTATATTTCCAAAGGAATTATTGTGTCCACCACCAATAACGATCGGAATTTTTCCGGAAGCAACGATCGTCTGAATCACTTCTACTACACGCTGATCCACTTCTTCTACTAAGCTTCTCAATTTTTCGACCCCTGCTTTTTCAGATGTTTCCATTAGATCATCTACTTCAATATGTCCTAATACCAATAGCTCTGATCCATCAATGAACTCATTGCTTTGAATGTTGAGAATATTTGATAAAGCAGGTTGCCAGGCGGTGTGGGCACCACCACGTCCAAAATTGGCTCTAACACCAATATCTTCCGGAATGCCTAAGAGTACAAATCTGGCTTTTGAATTTTTTAGTGTTTGTTCAATATCTTTTGAGGAGATCGTTTCAACCTGTTCACCCAGTTTTGTTTCACCGGCACGTTTGCGGGTTAGTTTTTGAATATAGCTATGTTCGTAGATCTTCAGGTGCATACTATTTACTCATTACTTTACCGTTAATGATCACTGTTTCTATTAAATTACTGCCGAAAGAGTAGGGGATGAATGAGTAATTAGGTATTTCCTGCGTGATAAATACATTTGCTTTTTTACCAATGGCAATACTTCCATGTGTATCGCTTAAATTCATGGCATAAGCCGAATTGATGGTTGCTGCATTGATCGCTTCTTCCGGTGTCATTTTATATTGCACACAGCATAATGAAAGCATGAAGTTCATGTTGCCACTCGGACTGCTGCCCGGATTATAATCGCTTGCTACTGCCACTGCTAAGCCGGCATCGATCATTTTGCGTGCTGGAGGGAGGGGCAGACTTAAAAAGAATGCAGCACCTGGTAAGATTGTGGGCATGGTTACTGAACCTTTTAAGGCTTCTATTTCTTTATCGCCAACAAATTCAAGATGATCAACACTGATAGCACCTACTTCAACGCCTGCCAATACACCACCATAATTACTCAATTGCTCGGCATGAACCTTTGGGATCATGTTATATTTTTTGGCGGCAGAAAGTATCTCAATAGTTT
The DNA here is from genome assembly GCA_017303895.1 of Bacteroidota bacterium. GTDB lineage: Bacteria > Bacteroidota > Bacteroidia > 2-12-FULL-35-15 > 2-12-FULL-35-15 > 2-12-FULL-35-15. The sequence continues at coordinate 7,634 of JAFLBF010000013.1, forward strand.
CTTCTTTTGTAAAATAATTTTGTTCGCAAAATACATCGCAATAGTCAGCCAATTTTTCTTCCGCGATCTTGGGCATCATTTCATTGATGATAATGTCGATGTATTTTTTACGATCCCCCTTTAAATTAGCAGGAACCGCATGTGCCCCCAAGAACGTTGATTTAATTGTAAGTGGCGAGCGTTCTTTTAATTTTTTGATCACTCGCAACATTTTTAGCTCTGTTTCTGTACTTAAACCATATCCACTTTTGATCTCTACTGCACCTGTACCTTGCCACATGATCTCATTTAGTCGTTTTAAAGCACTTTCTATCAACTCTTCTTCACTGGCATCGGCTAAGCGTTTGGCTGAATTAAGTATTCCGCCACCACGTTCAAATATTTGTTCGTAGCTTAATCCATTGATCCGGTCAACAAATTCACCTTCTCTGCTTCCTGCATAAACAACGTGTGTATGACTATCACAATAACAAGGCATTACTATTTTATCACTGGCATCAATGATGGTCAGATTACTCCAGTCGCTAATCCCTTCCCATTCTTCCATTTTACCGAAACCAACAATGGTATCGTTCTCAATAGCTAGCCAGGCATCGTTGATCGTATTGAGTTCTTTCATCTTAGATCCTTGTACTTTTACCTGTGGAATATCTTCTACTTGAACAAGGGATCTTATATTTTTTATCAGAATTCTCATGCGCTGAATTTTGCTTACGAATTTAATAATTAAATGGCTTTTTGATCTGTTAATATTCATAAAAAAATCCCCCGGTTTTTGCCGGGGGATCTTTTATTTATTCACAGTGAATAATCGTTTTTTGTTCATTTGTTTTTGATCAGAAATGCTCAAAACATACGTTCCATTGGAAAGTGTGGAAAGGTCGAGTTCAATTTTGTTTTCTCCCATGGTGAATGCAAAGCTTCTAGTAGTGATCATCCGTCCCATCATGTCGTTTATCTGAACTGTCACCGCATCTTGTGTTTTATTAGTATAAACAACAGTTAGATTAGAAGTACTCGGGTTAGGATATAAATTGGTGATGTCCAAACTTGTAGCATTTGTAATTTCATTGATACCCACCAATGCACAGTTGTTGCTGCAGGTGCAATAAGTAGTAGTTGCAGCTATCGTTCCGGAGTTCCCATCTATCCCGGTTACAGGATGTCCTGCATCACATATATCTACGTTGGTTGCAATTGAGCCGATCGTTCCAGAACTTAAAGAAACACCTGCAATATTGAATCCTCCACAACTTGGTCCTGCCGGACCTGCAATGATGGCTGAATTATACCAGTCTCTGCCTACAGTGATCATACAATTCCCAACATTAAATGTCGCTCCGGTTGAGTTGTAAAAGTCGCGATTGATTCTGGTATAAGCATTTGTTCCATTGGTATATGTACTGTTGTATGCATTCCCAATGTCGAAGTTGACAGTTACGTTCCCATTGTTATTGAAAACTCCAATTGAATCATATAAATAATCAGATGTGATATTTCCTGTATTGGTTGTTGTTGCTCCATCAGCGGTTGTAAATCGCTGGTTGGTCAATGTTCCGCTGTTGTTAAATGTAGATGAATTATCAACTACTAATAAGCTATCAATAGAAGCAGTTCCATCGTTCATGAAATCCCCACTTTGTGAGATCATTAATTGATTGGTATTTATTGTTCCATAATTATTGAATGTACCTCCGGCAACCCAAAGGTTGGGAGAGTTGACTGCGCCTTCATTACAAAGTATTCCACCATTTGCAATGGTGATCAATCCTGAAACCGATCCGGTTGATGTGATACATAATTTTTGTCCGCTAACAATCGTGATGTTACTTGAGTTCGCAGTGCTAATGGTCGTTGTGCAACCGCTACCGCATTGGGCATTGATCTTTGATCCAATTATCAGAAAACTGAGTAGTAGTAATGTGTAGTTTTTTTTCATGTGTTTTGTTGTTTGGTTTTATCTTAATAGTGTAACAGAACCTTTCAGTTCAAAATATTCGCCTTTGGAATTTTTGAAGCGGACTAAATAAACATATACTCCAAATTCACTTTTATTTCCTTTGTATGTTCCGTCCCATCCTTCCATGATATCAGTAGTATTAAAAACCTTTAATCCCCAACGGTTGAACACGGTAAAATCATAGTCGGTAATATCTACGAATGTTGTTACTGGAATAAAAACATTATTGAAACCACCGGGCTTGAAAGCATTTGGAATAAATATTTTTGGATCCTGATATGCTTCCGCCACATTCGAGAACGCATTGTCGTTAAATCCATAGGTGTTTCCCATTCCTTCCAAGGCTTCTATATAATAATTGAACACACCTTGCCCGAACAATTGTCCTGAAATATCATCTACATAAATATTGTTATCCGATCCGGTATAAGGAACATTGGCAATTGGATTGGGATCCAACACTCCATCAATTCCTCTATAGATATTGTATGACAATACATTTCCTTGCCATGTTTCATAATCACTCCAGTAGATCGTGTTGGTCATTGATTCACTATCACCTATAGCTCTTGTAAGGATCGTTTTCCCAATATTGGTCTCTATTCCATCATATCCACAACTGTCAATACTGATCACCTTGTAATAATAACTAATGTCATCCACTCTTGCTGTTGCATCCAAATAAACGACTGGTGTTGTGGCGCTGGAAGGTGCTGTACCGACTTGTGTGAATGTAATGTTATCTAAGGAACGCATGATCTTGAATCCGAGTCCGCTTGTTGCGAGGTCAATATGGCAACTGACTTCCACCTTACTATCATCAATAACACTTGCTTTTCTTAGATAGATAAAGTTGGGTGGAATAGGAGTTGCTGAATAAAAATTGATCCTGTTACTGGATGTAGTTTTTGTACCGGAAGCATCAAATGCTTGTACTTTAAAATAATACATCATGCTGGGTACTAATCCGGAGAGTGTGTACGATGTTGTTCCAGCAGCGACTGTGGCTGCTAATGTGAACGGTCCTGTTAAACTCGTGGTTGATGAATAAATTCGATAACCGGCTAATCCTGTTCCCAATGAATTGGAATAAGCGGTCCAATTCAGAATAGCACTTCTGCTACAAATGTCGGGCGAAGCTGTAAGGTAAATCGTACTTAATGTTGTGCCTAATGGACTAATGTTTCCGCAGGTATCGAATGCTGCCAGTCGATACTCTTCCGATGCTGTTCCTGCGTTAGAAAGTAAATAGGTGTAATTGGTATTGTTTATTCCATAGATGGTGTCAATAGGAATCCAGGCTGTTCCATTGAACTGATATACCACATAGGCTTCCACATCTGCTGATGGATTCACATTCCAGCTCATGAGCGCATCGTTGTTATCATCCACACTTAGTGTATCAAATGTTGGAATGGAAGGAACAATGATATTTTGAAACAATCCTCCTGAGATAGATGATACCGATGTACAGCCTGTTGTGTCTACTATTTCAACACGATAGTTGATCGTGGCATTGCAGATATAAACAGTATCAACAAAATTCAGATTATTGGTGCTGCCTGTTGGTGTCCATACGCCTGCAGGATATTCCTGATAAATGGTGTACGTGCCTGTTGATGAACTGATGTTAGGAGTAGCGATCGCATTCCAGGTGAGAATAGCTGTTCCGTTTGCAGGATTGGTCACATTCAATAACATAGAACGAACTGTGTCTATCGCAGGTGAATAGACATTACATCCTGAACGGGTTTTGATGCAATAATAACGGGAAGCCGTGTTTGCATTTGCTCCCACATGTGTGTAGGCGTTTTGTGTATAGGTGAAGATACTGTCCAATAAGGTATAAGGACCGGCTAATGCATTGGCCGTATAAATATGATAACTGTTGAAACCTCCATCCGGATCGGGTGGTATCGACCAGGTAAGTGTTACATTTCCATTGGGAAGAACCGATACACATCGTGGTTGCGGACTTTGGACAATGGGTAATGACAACACTGTAATAGAAACGGTTGTAATATTCTCTGCCGGTGCAGGACAAAAATCATCGGTTACTTTGAATACAAAATTATAAGTATTAGATGCGGCATTGCATGTGGATGTGGTGGCAATATGATCACAGCTGGTTTGCCAGTTAAAAGTTGTACTTGCACTTGGCTGTCCATTAATTGGAGGAGTAGCACTCAATGTAGCGCAAGGAGGATTGGAACAGCCTGCTGAAGCATTTGTGAAATTTGTTCCGAACTGATTTCCGGATGCATTGATACTTACTGTTTGAGGTGTGATCCCATCGGGCAGCAAGCCACTATCGTTTGCATTCAAAGTGAAATTTACAACATCGCCAGCTGTTACGGTATCCTGAAAACTGGTGTATGTTACTGCTGGAGGTAAGTTGGAGGAACAAGGTAATAATACTACTTGTATCTCACGATAGATCTCAGCTACCAATTGTCCGCACTTCCAGGCTTCTACACGTATCACAGTCACAAAATTTCCTTGCGTGAATGAAGTAAAAGAGATCTCGCCTGTTTGTGGATCGATGCTAGCAGGAACATTTGCTGCATTTTGAGTGGTGCCGGGTAAGGGACTGTTCAAGCTGTAGCCATTTGAAAAAGGAACTAATCCGGGATCTACCGGAGGATTAAAACTTGTGGTTGAAATAAAATCATCCAAAGGTGATGCAAATGAATAGGACAGTGAATCAAGATCGGGATCAAACGCATTGTGGTTATAGGTGAAAGGATAACCCAAACAAATAACGGTGCTTGGACTTTCTAAGAATATAGGAGAAGAATCAAAACAAGGATTAGCATTCTGTCCATTAAAAGCATACATCACAGAGCGTATGGTCATACCAAAAGCACTGGGCGTTTGAATGTTGCTCAATGAATTGTTTCTGCAACAGTCTTTATAAGCGAATATCCATCCGGCAGCAGGCGGCACACCCGGTAAGGCAACCGGAGCCGATTGGTAAACATATTCCATTACTGCACCCATAAGTGGAGTAGGGTTGTTGGGCCATCCCGGTTGTGCTTCAGCAGCAGCGCAAGATATACTCGGACCGGCTCCATTGCATTTTGGAGAAATGTCTTTTGATGATATTAAATTGATAGCAATCGAACTGACGCTTGGATGATTAAATACATTGATATTTAAGCCCGGAGCAGCTGTAGCTCCATTGCAATCGCGGTAGAGCTTCATGGTAAAGGTATACTGACCTGCTCCCAAACATTGCCAGGTGATCTCACCACCCATCAAATGGGAGGCGTGTGATCTTCCTGCAAATAAGGAAAGAAAGACAATGAATAGAAATACCCTTTTAAGCATTGTGGTAATAGTATTGACACTTATTTCTTACCGGCAACCAATTCGATCATGCTGCTCTTGTCGAAGTACTGATTCGCCAGATCTCTTATTTGAGATGCATTGATGCTTTTGATCGTTGCAATATATCTGTCAAAATAATCATATCCTAAATTATATTCCATGATGCCTCTGAAACGATCTGCCATTGCAAATGGTCCGTCCACACTTCTCAGGAAAGTTCCAAGCAAATAATTTTTTACCAACTGTAATTCATCCTCACTCACGGGTTCTTCTCTTAAACGATCCATTTCAAAATAAATTTCATGGATAGCATTCTTGCAAACATCAACGCCCACCTCTGTTGAAATAAAGAAGTAACCTGAATTTTGTAAGGAGACCAATCCTGATCCAATACCATAGGTATATCCTTTGTCCTCCCTTATGTTTGACATCAAGCGGGAACCAAAATAACCTCCGTAAATGGTGTTTAATATTTGTAGGGATTGATAGTCGGGATGTTTTTTATTAAACAAAACCTTTCCTATGCGAATAGCAGATTGAAGCGCATCTGCCTTTAAGATCACTTCTTCTTTTTGCTCGCTGCTTGTAATTGTGGTATTGATCGGTTTTAGATCAGCAACTGCTTTCCAATCATCTTTACCAAAATGATCCTCTAATAATGTATAAACATCGTCATGGATCTTACCAGCAAGAATGATCTTACAATTATTGGAAGTATAAGCTTTTCTGTAAAAATCGATCAAATGTTCTTTTTTGATGGCATCAAAATCGGCTTCCTTTACGTTGATCCCATACGGATGTTTTGATCCAAATAGGAGTTCTGTAAAACGTTTCCGGGCAATGTTGGCCACCTTTTGGTTGTTTACATGAAACTTTTGTTTTTTATTCTGAAGATGAATATCCAACTCTGTTTGAGGGAATGTGGCATCTTTGATGATCTGTTCAATTATTGGGAGTGTTGAGCGCAGGTGTTTGTTTAAGGTATATAAGGTAATGGTAGCCGAATCTTGTCCAACTCCCATTTCCAAAAATGCTCCGTAATAATCAATTGCATCAGCAATCTGTGCCGCATTCATTTTGGATGTACCTTCTTCTATCATTGCATTCACTGTAGCCGCTTGCAATGGCATCTGCTGAAAATACATGCCTGCCGAAAAAATGAATTCAATTTTGATGAGTTCCTGAGTGCCCGCATTTACTGCATAAACAGGAATATTGTTGGCCAGGCGTTTTTCGCTAGCATGGATCATTTCAATTTTTTCAACCGCATGGAATGCGGGTGCCGTTTTACGGTCAAGTATAACACTCATAGATCTGTATTAATTAACGTGTAAATATACGTATTTAATAGTGTTTTCGGAAACCTCAAAAACTTATTCACAATTTGAGCTTTTTTTCTTGTAGAGCATGTAAGTTTTTGTATTTTCGTTTTCGGTTTTTTAAATTATTAAATTATTTTAAAATTATGCATGTAGCAATAGCAGGAAACATTGGGTCGGGTAAAACCACACTTACTACTCTTTTAGCAAAGCACTATAAATGGCAGGCGCATTTTGAGGATGCAGATGATAATCCTTACTTGAACGACTTTTATGAGGACATGCAACGTTGGTCTTTTAATCTTCAGGTGTATTTCTTGAACAGTCGTTTCAGTCAGGTACAACAAATAAAAACAAGCGGTAAAACAGTTATTCAGGATCGTACGATCTATGAGGATGCTTATATTTTTGCTCCTAACTTACATTCAATGGGATTGATGACCACCCGTGATTTTGAAAACTATTTTTCTTTATTCAAATTGATGGAGTCCTTCATTTCTCCACCAGATCTTCTTATTTACTTACGTGCATCTGTTCCAACATTGGTGAACCAGATCCAAAAACGCGGTCGTGATTACGAAAATGCTATTCGCTTAGATTATTTAAAGCGCTTGAATGAGCGTTACGAAGCTTTTATTACATCGTATGAACAGGAGCATAAAAATGCCCGTTTGTTGATCATTGATGTTGACAATAATAATTTCCCTGAAAAATCAGAGGATCTTGGTGCTATTATCAATAAAATTGATGCCGAGATCAACGGATTGTTCTAAAATTTATTCTCTCTAATCTGCGAAAAAGCACTTCTTTTTTTAGAAGTGCTTTTTTGTTATAATTATAATTATAATTATAATTATGATTTTATGAATTTTTTCTGCACCCGTTCATTTCCATTTTCAATTTCTAATATGTAAACCCCACTATTCAATTCCGAAACATCAATTCGCCCAATAATGACACCATTGCTCATTGTTTCAGAAATACTAGGACGTACTTGTTTACCATTTATGTCCAATATTCTGAATGATGTTGTGCCGGAATTAGAAATGCTATACTGGAAGTTAATTTCATTGACAGCAGGATTAGGATATAAGCTCAATATAATATTGGAAGATGTGTAAGTTGATCCAGTCACAATAGATGGTCGTGGGCACGGTGGTGCCTGGATCTGATTAATAACTTCCGGTTTCCCCATCATTGCTGTTCCAGTGTTTCTTAAAAACCGTTCGTTGTGATTAACAAAGTATGATTTGGTAGTGGTAGCGATTGAAGATGGAAAATCGATCGTGTTAACGTAGTACCAATCTGCTTGTGCTTTGTTACTTGTTACTGTCAATAGAACAAAACCATGTTGTGCTAAGTCTGCATATTTTATATGACTGTTGCTTAATTGGATAGCGGTCGCTCCTCCTGGTATGGAGATTCCCGGTGAGGTAACGGATGGGGTAACAAATTCAACTCCTGCAGAATTTGCTCCATTTAGGGCATTATATCCACTCAACGGAAGATCGTTAGCCCATGAAGAATGAATGTCGCCAGTAAGTACAACTATATTGTTTATGTTGTTATTAATAATATGGCTAAGAACTCTATCGCGTTCGGCCGGATAGCCATCCCATTGATCTTCGTTAATCGCATTTCCAAAAATTCTAAGAGGCGCCATCATTACTTGTTGTGCAATTATTTTCCATTGACAGGCGCTAGAATCAAGTCGGTTGCCAAGCCAGCTGAATTGATCTGTTCCTAACAATTGCCTGCTGTTTGATGTTACTACCGTTCCGGAAGTTCCACTTTGAACATCTCTTCCATGTAAACGGGTATCTAACATGATCAGATCTAATAAATTACCATATTGTATTTTTCTGAATATCTGGTAGGGATCTGTGGTATTGGATTGACGTATTGGCAGCCATTCAAAATAGGCTTGTTTAGCTGCATTTTTTCTGTTACTCCAATTTCCTTCTGTTCCCGGGTCATGATTTTCTGCTCCGTTAACCCACGAATCATTTGCACTTTCATGATCGTCCCAAATTACAATAAAAGGATATTGTTGATGACATTTTCTTAGATCTTCGTCTAAGTGATAAGTTGAATATCGCATTCGATAATCATCAACCGTTAATATTTCATTAGATGGTTCCCAACTTCTGTTAGCTGTAGCATTAGGAGAATACCCACCTGTTTCATATTCATAGATATAATCCCCTAAACAAATAACAGCGTCAATATCATTTCTTTGAGTAATATTCTTGTAAACATTAAAGAATCCTGCTTCAAAATTAGCGCATGATACAACAGCAAAACGGGCACTGTCCGTATTTCCTTGTGGTGCTGTTTTCGTTCTTCCTCTTACTGAGTATTTTCCTGACGTTTCAAATTCGTAATAGTAATATGTATCTGCTTGTAAGTTGGTAACATCTATTTTAACTGTGTAGTCGCTATACGCATCTGTAATTGTACTTCCACTTTGTACGACAGTTTGCATGGCTGTATCCAAGGCCATTTTCCAATTCACCAAAATACTTCCGGTTTGATTGACCGAGGGGGTCACTCGAGTCCAAATGATCACCCTGTCTGCAAGTGGATCACCAGAAGCGACTCCATGATAAAAAGGTTCCATGCAGGGCTCTAGAAATAGACGATTGCCTTGAGCGAATGTGAAAGTAGAAAAGAATAAAAGGAAGATCAGTAGTGTTTTTTTCATTTTATTGATGTATAAAAATTCGTTTAATATTTCTTTTGTGTTCATTCTTGACTTCCAAAAAATAGATCCCACTTTTATAATTTGAAACATTAATGGAATAAGATGCGCTACCATTTATCGTTTGGATAGGCATGGTTTCTATTTGCTGTCCTAATGCATTGTAAATAGCTAAGTCCATTAGTTCATTTTCATTATTCTTTATGTTTAGTTCTAATTGTTCGTTATTCTGGATCGTATTTACAGAAAAGTCTAAATTGTTAGTGCTTATCCCTGTTAAATTGCATTGATTGGCGGGTAATAGTTGGATGTTGAATGTATCTGTAATACATCCATTGATATCATTGGCATAAACCGTTGTGTTATTCAATACAGAATAGTTAAGGGAATCGCCTGATGTATTAATTGGTTGCCATAATGCAGTTCCTGAAAAAGATGGTTTAAGTGTTATCTGATCACCAGGACAGGCGTTGACTGTTTCATTTTTACTCATGTTTTTGAAAATGCTGAATGAGTCATAGATCGAACCATCTGTTTTTATGAATTTGGCATCTAAACGATTATTGTTTATTTCTAATAGCATTGAACCAAGATCGGTGCTGCTATATTTATGCATCACAGGATGTGGCCAACTGCTTTCCGGTGAACCGGATTTGGCAGAGCATCCAACTACAGAATATACAGTGCCTTTGTGCGCTTCATTAATTGTCATGTGTTTTTCATAAGGACATGCTCCTGAATGATAATTTCCGGAAGTATTGTCTAGTATCATGTTTGGCTGCAATGTGTTTGAATTGTCATAATGGCCATCTATTAGCATGGATCTTTCATAAACATGACTGTGACCACCTAATATTAGATCTACACCATGTGATTCTAGGATCGGTAAAATATTTTCACGCATATCTACCATCTCAAAATCATACAACAAAGGATTGTCGGAATCATGTGTTCCTTTTGTATAAGGAGGATGATGCCAGTAGGCGATTATCCATGGTAATGTATTTGCATTAAGATCATTTAAAAGCCATGTAGCCATTGGGGCATTTGTATTCCGGTTTTCATCATACGAATCCAATGAAATAAAGTGAATATTCCCAATGTTGTAAGAATAGTATTTCTCTGTACCCGAAGCTAATCCACCTGATTCCCCATTGGTAGGTAAACTAAAAATGTTGTAATAGGCAGGTGCTGGTGAAAATGGGATGTGATTGTTATAGTCGTGGTTTCCGGGAGATGGCCAGGTAACAGTGTTTTTCATAATGCCCTCATACTCATTACTAAAAACATGATCTTGGTATTCATCGTCTTTACCTCCTTCATATGCATTGTCTCCGAGCCATATCCATCCATCAATATGTTGACCGTTATTATAGTTGATGAATGCATCGCGCACTGCTCTTTGATCATTACTGCCTGTTCCTGCATCACCGATCACCCAAAAACGGTAAGGTTGAATCGTTCCACTTGCAGGTAGGGTTACAAAGGAAAGATCGGGTGCTGCAGGTGCCAGAATGGAATTATAGTTCCCAACAGAATAAAAATATTTTGTGTATGGATTCAAGTTGATGATCTCAACTTCGTGTTCTGTTCCAAAGCCTGTATGAATGACAGTATTGTTTAAGTTTGAATAAGAATTTCCGTATAAAATTTTACTATCACAGGCCACATCCGTTCTCCATTTAATTATAATACCAGTTGGAGTTGCTTTTTGAAGGTAAGGTCCTCGTGTGATGATGGCATTTATAGGTGTGCTGATCCCATCTAATTTTAAATTGAAACTAATATCGGAGCTGGTTCTATCATCTTGATGGATCTCTACAGCTATTACATTGGTTCCAGCTACTAAATGCCCTGCACTAATTGTAGCGGCTTGCCAATCATCTTCGGTCGGCCAGGCAACTGTATTTGAGGCTTCGGTGTTATAATCAATACTTCCGGCTGGCATATTGCTCCGCCAAACTTCATTGCCATTGATATATATAACCGCTCCATCATCCCTTACGATCTCTAAATTGAGAGAGTTAAATGCAAGTGGGTTTGTTACATTAAATTGTTTTCTGAAATAGGTGGTAATGTGCTTATTATTGCCATCAACACCATAGCTGACAGTTGTAGCTTCATCACTATCGCCATAGCCCAATTCTGCATTTCCCACAGCCCAATTTAAATCGTTAAATGCAGGTGTTTTCCAAGCAGATTGCTGATCACTTCCATCGTCTAAGTAGCGCCAAAGTGAGCCGGAGGGAATAATGTTAGTGGTTTGGGCATTGATTGTAAGGATGCCTGTAAATGCTAATAAGATAGTAGTTTTTAGTTTCATGTTGCAAAACTATCTTTAGGCATTTACTCCAGAGTTATAGAATTGCATTCTTTGTTTTATATGTCTGTAAATTAATTGATAGTGAATTAAATTTTATGTTAAGAATACCCAATATGGCATCTTATTTACATTTTTCAAATCTTATTAACAGTCAATAAAATAAGCCTGTTTAATGATTAAATTTACAGTCCATTAATTTAACTGCATGAAATTTTCTCATTTACACGTACATACTCAATTTTCACTATTAGATGGTGCTGCTGATGTTGCTTCTTTATATAAAAAAGCAGTGAACGATAATATGCCCGCTCTAGCGATCACCGACCATGGAAACATGTTCGGGGTGTTCAAATTTGTTGCTGAAGCCGGAAAACACAATACGCCCGATAATCCCAATAAAATTAAACCGATCGTTGGTTGCGAATTTTATGTGGTGGAGAACCGCCATAAACGTCAGTTTACTAAGGATGATAAGGATGTCCGTTATCATCAATTATTGCTGGCAAAAGATGCTGAAGGTTACAAAAACCTGGTAAAACTTTGCTCCTTGGGTTATATGGAAGGTTTGTACGGAAAGTATCCGCGTATCGATAAAGAACTCATTCTGCAATATCATAAAGGTTTGATCGCCACTACTTGTTGTCTAGGAGCATCTGTGCCTCGTGCCATATTGAAAAAAGGAGAAGATGAAGGGGAAAAAGAATTCAAATGGTGGTTAGATATTTTTGGTGAAGATTATTATGTGGAGCTTCAACGTCACAGCATTCCTGAACAAAACACAGTGAATGAAGTATTGTTGAAGTTTGCCAAGAAATACAATGTAAAGATCATTGCTTCCAACGATTCTCACTATGTGGATCAGGAAGATGCGAATGCACATGATATTTTATTGTGTATCAATACCGGTGAAAAGCAAAGTACACCAACCTTAAAAGAGTTTGACGATGAAGTTTCCATGAAAGGCAAACGTTTTGCTTTTTATAATGATCAGTTCTATTTCAAAACGACTCAGGAAATGAGTCAGTTGTTCAGCGATATTCCTCAAGCCATCGATAATACGAATGAGATCGTAGATAAGATCACTCCATTAAAATTGAAGCAGGATATCATGCTTCCTAACTATCAGATCCCGGAAGGGTTTGCTACACAGGATGATTATTTACACCATTTAACCTATACAGGTGCAAAAGAACGTTATCGTGAATTGACTCCGGAAATTGAAGAACGATTGAACTTTGAATTGTTCACCATCAAAACAATGGGTTTTGCGGGTTACTTCTTGATCGTTGCCGACTTTATCAGAGCCGGTCGTGATATTGGTGTGTTTGTGGGGCCGGGTCGTGGCTCCGCTGCCGGTTCTGCTGTTGCTTATTGTATTGGTATCACCAATATTGATCCTATTAAATACAATTTACTATTCGAGCGTTTCTTGAATCCCGATCGTAAGTCGATGCCCGATATTGATACCGACTTCGATGATGAAGGTCGTCAAAAGGTGATTGATTATGTGGTGGATAAGTACGGCAAAAATCAGGTAGCACAAATTGTTACTTATGGTACCATGGCTGCTAAAATGAGTATCAAAGATGTGGCGCGTGTGCTGGATCTTGCCTTGCCTGACTCCAATGCATTGGCTAAGCTGGTGCCTGAAAAGCCGGGTATTGAATTGGAGCGCGTATTAACAGCGCCACTTACCGGTGAAAAAAGTTTAGAGGAAAAAGAAGGACTTGCAGGTGAAGATATAGAAAATGTAAAACGCTTGCGCGAGATCATGAATGGAAATGATCTGCAGGCTAAAGTGTTAAAAGAAGCATTGATCCTTGAAGGTTCCGTGCGAGGAACTGGTATCCATGCTGCTGGTATCATCATTGCTCCGAAAGATCTGACAGAGATCATTCCCGTTGCAACATCCAAAGAATCGGAATTGTTGATCACACAGTATGATGGTAAAGTGATCGAAGATGCGGGTGTTATTAAGATGGACTTTTTAGGTCTTAAAACACTAACCATCCTACGTGATGCATTGCGTATGATCAAACAAAATCATGGTGTTGACATTGTGATCGATGATATTCCTCTGGATGATCTTAAAACATTTGAACTTTACCAGCGTGGCGATACCAACGGTACTTTCCAGTTTGAAAGTGCCGGTATGCAAAAGTATCTGAAAGAATTGAAGCCCGATAAGTTTGCCGATCTGATCGCCATGAACGCCCTGTATCGTCCGGGTCCGATCGAATACATTCCTAACTTCATTAAACGTAAACATGGTTTAGAACCTGTTGTGTATGACCTTCCGGAAATGGAAGAATACCTTTCCGATACTTATGGTATTACTGTGTATCAGGAGCAGGTAATGTTGTTGTCGCAAAAGCTGGCAGGCTTTAGTAAAGGTGATGCCGATGTGTTGCGTAAAGCAATGGGTAAAAAAGATAAAGCGACTCTTGATAAGATGAAGAGTAAGTTTATGGATGGTGCAACCGCCAAAGGCTTGCCTGCTGATAAATTGGAGAAGATCTGGACCGATTGGGAAAAGTTTGCACAGTACGCCTTCAATAAATCACATTCTACTTGCTATGCATTCGTTGCTTTCCAGACAGCTTATTTGAAAGCACATTATCCTGGAGAGTACATGGCTTCTGTACTTACACACAACTTAAGTAATATCGATAAGATCACTTTCTTTATGGATGAGTGTAAGCGCATGGGCGTTTCTGTACTTGGACCGGATGTGAATGAAAGTTCATACCAGTTCAGTGTAAACAAAGCGGGACAGATACGTTTTGGAATGGGAGCGGTAAAAGGAGTAGGTGAGGCTGCTGTGATGTCTATCGTTGAAGAACGTGAAGCAAATGGGCCGTATAAAAGCATTTTTGACCTAGTAAGAAGAATAAACTTACGTGCAGCCAACAAAAAAACGTTTGAGAGTTTGGCCTATGCCGGTGGTTTCGATTCATTAGGTATTCCTCGTTCTACCTATTTCTATGCCGATGGAAATGATAATATTACTTTCCTTGAAAAAGCCATCCGTTATGGAAATGGTCATCAGGATGGAGCAAATTCATCGCAAGTATCCTTGTTTGGTGAAGAGAGTGCTGTGGATATGCCCGAGCCGAACATTCCTGTTTGCGAAGCTTGGGGAAATCTGGAGCAATTGAAATATGAAAAAGATGTAGTAGGATTCTTTATTTCCGGACATCCTTTGGATTCTTACAAATTGGAGATCGACTTTTTCTGTTATCATACAGTGAGTGATCTGAAGAATATTGAAGAGAATAAAAATAAAGAATTGGTGGTTGGTGGTATTGTAACCAATGTTCATAATGGAATAACAAAGACCGGTAATCCATGGGGAAAGATCACCATCGAAGATTATAATGAATCCATCGATCTGGCTTTCTTTGGAGAGGATTACGTGAAATTCAAACAGTATATGGTCAATGGACTATTCCTGTATGTAAAAGGAAAAGTGTCGGAGCGATTCCGTAATTCAGGCAACTGGGAATTTAAAGTATCGAGCATTCAGTTGCTTTCAGAGTTGAGAGATAAAATGGCGAGAAGCATAACGGTAAATGTTCCATTAAAAATGTTGAATGATGAATTCATTACCAAGTTCAATGAGATCATTACCGAGAATGAGAAGCTTCAGCCAAGAAATTGTTCACTGCGCTTTAAAGTGATCGATACCGATGAAAATGTGGCTATCGATCTGCCTTCCAAGCGGGTGAAGGTAAATCCAACCAATGAATTTTTGGCGATGTTGAAGGAAAATAATCTGGATTTTAGATTGAATTAAGAACTGCAATGATGATCCGATTCTTTTTCTTATGCTTAATTATTTCACTCAGCTCCTGCAGCTTCAATAAAATGTTTTTGGTACCCTATAAAATGACGAATGAAACCAAGCAAGTTGAAATGCGAACAAAGCAAGGTGATACCATCATTACTTATTTTACAGGGAACAATTACCAACCACTTATTACAAAAAATCGTATTCCTCTCGAAACCGACTATACCATTGAAAGTGTTGTTTTTACGAGTAAAAACGGAAATAAGCTAAATGGTTGGCTCATCAAACCAAAAAATGTAAAAGCCGATGTTACACTTTTACATTTTCATGGAAATGCTGCTAACATGCTCTACCAAGTTCAGGCAATAGCTCCATTAGCAAAAAAAGGATTTCAAATTTTTATGTTCGATTATAGTGGTTTTGGTTTTTCGGAAGGAAAAGCTACCCGTGAAAATGTTCGTATAGATGCTAATTCAGCGCTTGATTACATTAAAAGTAGAGAAGATGCAAGAAATACCAAACTTGTAATTTATGGACAATCGTTGGGAGGACATTTATCAGCAGTTATAGCCAATGATAGACAGACAGAGATTGATGCATTGGTAATAGAAGGTGCGTTTTCATCTCATCATGATGTGGGTGCATACATGGTTCGTAGAATGATGCTAATTGGTGGAATTGCACGCGTCTTTATGAAAGATGGTTATTCTGCAAAAAAATCAATAAAAAGCTATAAAAAGCCGTTGTTGGTGGTTCATAGTACAGAAGACGAAGTGATTCCTGAATACATGGGTAAACGTATTTTTAAAAAGGCAACAACCACTACTAAAGAGTTTTACGAGATCAATAAATGCCATATTTGTGGCCCCATTTATTATACCGATGAGATAGCCGGTAAGATCAGAAAAATGCTGGGAACATAAGTCCATAAAATTTATTTCCTTTTGTCCTAACTACCTCCCAAAATACTATCTTTATCGCCAATTTTAAATCTATTTATGAATTCCCCTAACAAGCTGTCACAACCTTTTATAATGGTGCTGAGTGTTACCGTTATTTTGTTGCTTGTTTCATTGGTTCCAACCGAGTGGAATGTCATGGGAATTAAAACAAAAAAGGTGGAACCGCTGGCAGATATACTATCAAAAGCAGCACTCAAAAAAGCTCCTTTACCAAGTTTCATCGTAAACGATTCCATCATTGCAAAAGACAGTACAGCTGTAGCCAAACGTAAAGTAGATCCTGCCAATATCCTCGATTTTGAAAGTGATACAACATCAGCATTGGCTCATTTTTTTAATGCTTTGAATAAAACATTAAAAACAAAAAATAAAGCACGTATTGCTTATTTCGGAGATTCTATGATCGAAGGAGATCTCATCTCTCAGGATCTGCGCAGTAATATGCAAGATCATTTTGGTGGATATGGTGTTGGCTTTGTGCCGGTAACATCTATCGTTTCAGGTTTCAGAACAAGTGTGATTCATTCCTTTGGTGGTTGGACCACCTACAACCTTCTGGAGAATGCTCCCGCTAATCATACCTTGGGGATTTCCGGTTATTCTTTTGTGCCGGGTACTATGGGAAGTATTGATACAACGGATGTTAATAGTGGAAGCTGGGTAAAATATGTTGCAGCCAATAAAAAACACATCGATCAGTTTTATGAGATAAAGCTATTGTATGGAAAAAGTGCGGAAGGAAATGATGTGATCATTAATGGTAAACGCTATCCTTTGCATGGCACCAATTCTGTGAATCAGGTCTCTGTTCAAAGCACCAATCCGATGAAAGCCATTAATGCTAAATTTCAATGCAAAACCTCCATTGATGTTTTTGGGTTTAGCATGGAAAGTGATAGCGGTGTGTTTGTCGATAATTTTTCTTTCCGTGGAAATTCAGGTTTGCCGATTGCTAAAGTGACTCAGGCTGTTTACTCCGGAACAAATGCGTGTTTGGACTACGATCTCATCATCCTTGAATATGGCTTGAATGCAGTTAGTCCGGAAGTAACCGATTTTTCATGGTATGAGCGTGGTATGAATAATGTGATCAAACACATCAAAGCAAGTTTTCCGTATAGCAGTATCCTGTTAGTCAGTGTGGGCGATAAGAGTTATCGTAAAAATGGGGAATATATTACGGATCCGAGTGTTCCATTATTAGTGGCTGCACAAAAACGATTGGCAGAGAATAATAAGATCGCCTTTTGGAGTTTGTATGATGCCATGGGCGGTGAAGGTTCTATGGTAAAATGGGTGGAAGGCGATACAGCCTTTGCCAATAAAGATTATACGCACTTTAATTTTAAAGGAGCCCGTAAGGTGGGGAAGTTGATGTATGATAAGTTGATGAGTGAATACAAGGATTATAATAAAGCACAAGCGAAGAAATGATCAGATCAAGAACGATAGCATTTATTTTATTTTATACAGTTGTTGCTGCATTTGCTCAAACAGTGGATACCTCTGTTTATAAGCAATATGTTTTTATTAATAAGGAATTGAATCGCATTGAGAACGATAGTACTTCACTCAGTTCCTTGTATGAGAAGTTATATCAACTCGAACAAACGAAAAAGGGGAGAGTGAATATTGTTCACATTGGTGATTCACATATTCAAGCCGATCATTTTTCTGGAAGCATCCGTCAGAAGATGCAACGTAAATTTGGTAATGCCGGTCGTGGTTTGATATTTCCTTATCGAGTAGCGAAGAGCAATGAACCTTCTTCTTATAAAACTACCAGTCATTCTACCTGGGATTACAAGCGGAATGTATTTTATGATAAACCATTACCAATCGGTGTCAGTGGTTTTACAATTGAAAGCAGCGATTCTTTATCGGAGATCAATTTGTTGGTGAAGGATCAGCCGGGTTTGGGTTATGCATTTACCAAGTTCTCTTTGTTTCATGAAAAAGGCATCAATAATTATGATATCACCGTTTGTGATGATCTGAATTGTGAACTAAAGACCTTCCGCGCTAGCGATAGAACCAACAATCCATTTGTTTCTGTTGCATCATTTGACAAACCGATGCGTCAGATCATTTTGCGAAGCAAACGTACTGATACTGTCAATCAAAACGCAACACGTATCTATGGAATGTTATTGGAAAACGATTCATCCGGTGTGTTGTATAACATGATCGGAGTGAATGGGGCAGAATATCGTCATTATAACATGTCGAAATATTTTAAGGATCAATTGAGCTATTTGAATTCCGATTTGGTGATCATTTCTATGGGTACGAATGAAGCATTCTACGGTCGATTAGATAAAGATCTTTTCTATAAGAACATCGATTCATTGGTGATGAATATCAAAGCAGCCAATCCAAATACTTCGGTATTGATCACCACTCCTGCTGATTCCTATAAAAGAGGCAGGAAGGGAAGAATCAAAAATCCGGATGTGAAAGTGGCAAAAGAAACGATCATTCAATATTGCAAGGATCATAACATGGCGTATTGGGATCTGTACGAAGTAATGGGAGGCTACGGCTCCATGGGTAAATGGTATCTGGCTAAATTAACTGCAAAAGACAGGGTGCATTTTACCGGAAGAGGGTATCAGATCCATGGCGATTTGTTTTATTCTGCCTTTTTGAAAGGTTATGAAAACTATAAAAAGAACAGAAAATAAGAATGTTTGATATAGATATAGATAAACTTCTGGGTCAGCTGACCTATAATGCAAAAGATCCTTTGCTGTTCAATAGCGGGTTCTTTCTGTTTTTCTTTTGTGTTTTTCTATTGGGGTATCAATTTCTGTATAAAAGAAAAGTAGCACGTGTTGTTTATTTTACACTGTTCTCTCTTTACTTCTTTTATAAAGCCTGTGGTTTTTATTTCTTATTTATTCTACTTTCTGCTGTGGTCGATTTTAACCTTTCCAATTGGTTATATAGAGCGCAGACTAAGAAGATGAAAAACTTTATACTGATCTTCAGTATTGTCATCAACCTGGGGTTGTTATTCTATTTTAAGTACACCAATTTTTTTATTGAGATCATCAACGACCTGAAATTAGGGGAGATCAAGCTTTTGAATTTGATCCTTCCTATCGGTATCTCTTTTTATACGTTCGAGAATTTAAGTTATACGATCGATGTGTATCGTGGGAAGTTCAAACCTGTTACCAGCTTTTTGGATTATTGTTTCTTTTTATCCTTTTTCCCGAAATTGGTGATGGGACCGATTGTTCGTGCTGCCGATTTTATTCCGCAGATCAGGAAAGATATATTCATCACCAATTCGGATATTTCACGCGGTTTGTACCTTATTTTGGGCGGTTTATTCAAAAAGGTGGTCATTTCCGATTATATCTATGTGAATTATGTGCAGTACATTTTTGATGATCCTTCGCGCCATTCAGGGATCGAATGTTTGATGGGCGTATATGGTTATGCCATGGTGATCTATTGCGACTTTTCCGGGTATTCCGATATGGCCATAGGGATGGCAAAATGGATGGGCTTCACCATCAATGATAATTTCGATTCTCCTTATCAATCATCCAGTATTACGGAGTTCTGGCGCAGATGGCACATGTCGCTTTCGGCCTGGCTGAAAGATTACTTATACATTTCTTTGGGTGGCAACAGAGTAGGGAAGTTCCGCCAGTATCTAAACCTTATGATCACTATGTTATTAGGTGGATTATGGCATGGTGCTTCCTTTAATTTTGTGGTATGGGGTGGAATGCATGGATTAGCTTTGGCGTTGGATAAGGTAAGAATGAGCATCTTCCCCGATGATCCTGCTTCTAAAGTGCGAAATTCCAAGCTGGCAAAAGTGATCGGGGTGATCATTACCTTTCATTTTGTTTGTTTTTGCTGGATCTTCTTTAAAGCTTCCTCATTTGAAGATGCCGGAATTATCATTACTCAGATCTTCACCAATTTCAATGGAGCAGCTTGGCAACCAATGCTACAGGCTTATGGAGTGGTATTTGCTGTGATGTTATTGGGATATATCATTCATTTTATTCCAAGATCCTATGAACATTTTTCGGAGATGATTTTGAGCAAGATCACTATTTTCGGACGAATTGCGGTTATTTTGGTGTTCATTTGGTTGGTGATACAGGTGAAACAATCCGATCAGGTAATGCCTATTTATCTTCAATTTTAGTTTTTTTTAGATATTTTTTGTCAGATCAAATAATTTTTCCGTTATTTGCACTCCCAAATTATAAAAAAGAACATTTTTAATACAGTATACGATGTCAAAAGTTTGCGAAATCACAGGAAAAAAGGCTATTGTGGGTAACAATGTATCTCACTCTAACACTAAAACAAAACGTAAGTTCAACGTGAACTTAAAAGTTAAGAAATTCTATTTACCTGAAGAAGATAAATGGATCACTTTGCGTATCTCTACTTCTGCATTACGTACGATCAATAAAAATGGTATCGCTGCAGTTGTGAAAGAAGCTCGCGAAAAAGGATTCTTGAAAAAATAATAGTATTTAATTATACTCTTTATAGAAAACGTTGCTACATTCGTAGTAACGTTTTTTGTTTTTAATATGCGTCAATTTCTACTATATATTTTATTGTTCACTCATGCTTTGGGTAGTGCTCAAAGTTATGACAATGACCTGCTGACCAAGGATTTTCACAAAGGAAGACGTCAGGCTTTGCGTAAGTTGATGCCCGATAGCAGCTGTGTGGTGTTTTTTACCAATCCGGAGCGTCAGCGTGCCAATGATACAAAATACTTGTACCATCAGGATCCCGATTTTTATTATTTAACAGGTTTAAAAGAGCCGAATGCGGTTCTGTTGATGTTTAAGGAGCCTCAAACATTTTATGATACCATTGTTACGGATGAAATAATCTTTGTGCAGGATAGAAATCCAACGCAGGAAGCATGGACCGGAAAGATCCTTGGTAAAGATGGTGTGAAACTTCAATTGGGTTTTGATAAAGTTTTGTTAAACAGTCAGTTCGCTGATTTTAAAATTGATTTTTCCAAATTCCAGAAAGTATTTCATAAAGAGTTTTTTGACGATGTCCGTGATGATAAAGAAGACAGAGGCGACCTATATAGTTTGATCAAACATTTTCGTTTAAAGACCGAATACAAAAGAAAAAACCTCGATAATTTTAATCTGGAAGGTTGGATGTCAACACTCCGGGAGATCAAACAGCCCGAAGAAATGGTGTTAATGCGCAAAGCAATTGACATTACCTGTATGGCGCATGCCGAGATGATCCGTGCTTTGGAACCCGGCATGGCTGAATATCAGGCACAGGCGGTGGTGGAATACATGTTCAAGAACATGGGAGCTGAATACGAAGGATATAATTCCATTGTTGGCGGTGGGGAGAATTCTTGTATTCTGCACTATGAAACGAATCGCAAAAAGTTAGATGGAGGTGATCTGTTGGTGGTGGACGCTGGAGCAGAATACCACGGTTATACAGCCGATGTAACACGAACAATGCCAATGGACGGGAAATTCTCGGAAGAAGAAAAGGCGATCTATAATCTGGTGCTCGAGGCACAGGAAGCTGGCATAAAGGCATGTAAGTCGGGTGCGGAGTTTAGAGCTTCTCATAAAGCAGCTGTGGCAGTGATCCAAAAAGGATTAAAAGACTTGGGGATCATTAAGAATTCGAATGATTTTATGAAATATTTCTTTCATGGTACTTCTCATTATCTGGGCTTGGATGTGCATGATGCGGGTAATTACGGACGATTATTTCCGGGTAATGTGATCACGGTGGAGCCGGGAATCTATATTCCTTCGGGTTCCGATTGCGATCCGAAATGGTGGAACATCGGGGTGCGCATTGAAGATGACATTCTGATAACTAACGGAGAACCAGAGGTTTTGTCGGGTAAATTGCCTAAAAAAGTAGAAGAGATCGAAGCCTTAATGAAGGAGGAAAGTCTTTTTAATAAAATGACTAAATGATTTTTTGATATAAATTTGTGAAATTCAATTAAAAATAATTACATTTGCATCCCAATTTTGAAAATTAAAGACAATGGCAAAGAAAGGTAACAGAATTCAAGTGATCATGGAGTGTACTGAGCATAAAGACAGCGGTATGCCTGGAACATCTCGTTATATCACTACGAAAAACAAGAAAAACACTACTGAAAGATTAGAGTTGAAAAAATACAACCCGATCTTGAAAAAAGTAACTGTTCACAAAGAAATTAAATAATTTATTTAGAATTTCCGGTCAGTTTTGACCCTGTTCTAAATTTAAAACTTATAGAAAAATGGCAAAGAAGGTAGTTGCGACACTTAAATCCGGTAAAGGAAAAGACTTTACAAAAGTGATTAAAATGGTAAAATCACCAAAAACTGGTGCTTACACTTTTAAAGAAGAGATCGTTCATAACGATCATATCAAAGATTTTTTAGGTTCTAAATAATACTAGAATCTGTATCATTGTAAAGGCTTCCTCAATTTCAGGGGAAGCTTTTATTGTTTCAATATGTAACATCAGCTATGGGTATTTTTAGTTTTTTTAGTAAAGAAAAAAAGGAAAGTCTGAACAAAGGACTTTTCGTTACCAAGCAGAGCTTTTTCAGCAAACTGGCCAATGCCATTATGGGAAAAGCTACGGTGGATGATGAGGTATTGGAAAATCTGGAAGAGATCCTGCTTACTTCTGATGTGGGTGTTGATACGTCCATGAAGATCATTGATCGTATAAAGGCTCGTGTTGCGAAAGAACGTAAGATCGAAACATCCAAATTGAACGAGATCCTTCGTGATGAGATCGCAGAAATGCTGGTTTCAAACGGAATGGAAGATAAAGCCGATTTCTCGTTGCCTGAAGGCAAAAAGCCTTATGTTGTGATGGTGGTAGGGGTGAATGGAGTAGGTAAGACCACAACTATCGGGAAATTAGCACATCAATACAAACTGGCTGGAAAGCAGGTGGTACTTGGTGCTGCGGATACATTCCGTGCAGCTGCAGTTGATCAGATCAAAATTTGGAGTGAACGTACCGGTGCAACACTGGTTTCTCAAGGAATGAATGCCGATCCTGCTTCTGTAGCTTTTGATGCTTTGAGTTCGGCTGTTGCAAAAAATGCTGACATCGCCATTATCGATACTGCAGGTCGTTTACACAACAAAGTGAATTTAATGAATGAGCTTACCAAGATCAAAAATGTAATGCGAAAAGTTGTTCCCGATGCACCTCATGAGATCTTATTGGTATTGGATGCTTCTACCGGACAAAATGCGATCGAGCAATGCAAGCAATTTACTGCTGCTACTGATGTGAATGCATTGGCACTTACCAAGCTTGATGGTACAGCGAAAGGTGGCGTTGTGATCGGTATCTCCGACACATTCAAAATTCCTGTTAAATACATTGGCGTTGGAGAAAAAGCAGAAGATCTGCAAGTATTCAATAAGCATGAATTCGTTGATAGCTTGTTTAAAGGTTGATTCATTTGATTATAGGATTACACAGATTGCAGACGAATGAGTGAAATAGTAAAAGACACATTAACCGAAAAAATAATTGCATGTGCTTTTAAAGTTCATTCTAGCTTAGGACCTGGATTTCGTGAAATAAATTATCATAATGCTCTAATAATTGCGTTGAATGATGCCGGTTTGAAATGTGATAGTGAAAAACGTTTTGAACTGCATTTTATGAATAAACGGGTGGGCGTTTTTAAGTGTGACTTACTTGTTGAAGAACGCGTTATAGTTGAAGTAAAAGCAGTTACAGGAATAATGCCTATTTTGTTTAGAAATCAGGTAATAGCCTATCTAAAAGCATCAAAAGCAAAAACGGGATTATTAATAAACTTTGGCAATAAAAGTTGCGATATAAAACGAATTTCAGTTTAAATGATAAAGCACAAATCTGTGCAATCATTTAAATCATTTGAATCGGTGATATGAAAACAAAAACATTAAAAAAGAATAAAGTAAATGTTGTAACACTTGGCTGTTCCAAGAATATTGTGGATAGTGAGGTGTTAATGGGACAATTAAAAGCCAATAATTTCCAGGTTCAACATGAAAGTACTGATGATGATGCCAGTATTGTGATCATCAATACCTGTGGATTTATTGATAATGCTAAGCAAGAAAGCATCGATACTATTCTTCGTTATTCTGAAGCTAAAGATGCCGGACTGGTTGATAAGGTATATGTGACAGGTTGTTTAAGTGAACGCTATAAACCGGATCTGGAGAAAGAAATTCCCAATGTGGATGGTTACTTTGGAACACGCGAATTACCCCGTTTATTAAAAACATTAAAAGCAGATTATAAACACGAATTGGTGGGAGAACGTTTATTGACCACTCCTCATCATTATTCTTATTTCAAAATATCGGAAGGATGTGATCGTCCGTGTTCATTTTGCGCTATTCCTTTGATGCGCGGTGGGCATGTGTCTAAATCAATTGAGGATCTGGTAAAAGAAGCCAAGCATTTAGCAAAGAACGGAACAAAAGAGCTGATGCTGATCGCTCAAGATCTTACCTATTACGGATTGGATCTGTATAAAAAAAGAAATTTAGCAGAGTTGTTAAGAAATCTTTCGGATGTTGAAGGAATTGAGTGGATACGATTGCATTATGCATTTCCAGCCGGTTTTCCGATGGAAGTGTTGGATGTGATGAATGAGCGCAGCAACATTTGTAAATATTTAGACATGCCTTTACAACATATCTCTGATAATATGTTGAAGAGCATGCGTAGAGGAACTACTAAACAAAAAACGATCGACCTGGTGAATCAGATCCGTGATAAAGTGCCGGGCATAGCTATCCGCACAACCTTAATTGCAGGGTATCCGGGCGAGACTAAACAGGATCATCAGGAAATGCTGGAATGGGTGGAACAAACCCGTTTCGAGCGTTTAGGAATATTTGCCTATTCACACGAAGAAAATACATTCGCCTACTCATTAAAGGATGATGTTCCTGCTAAAGTAAAGCAAGCTAGAACGGAAGCTGTTATGGCTTTACAGCAAGGGATATCATTTGATCTGAATCAAAAAAAGATCGGTAAAACATACAAAGTATTATTTGATAAAAAAGAAGGAGAACATTTTATCGGCCGTACCGAATTCGATTCTCCCGAAGTCGATAATGAAGTATTGGTAAAAGCCGATTCGAACTATGTACGTGTTGGCGATTTTGCCAATGTGAAGATCACTTCTGCCGAAGATTATGATCTTTATGGCGAAGTAGTTCAATAAAAATTTTGAATCTCGAATAAAGGTTTTATTTTAGCTAAACCTTTATGTCAACACTCATCAAAATAAATCGCTCTGATGTTTATCCGGATATTATTCTGGATAAAGAAAATGGCGTTTTTGAGATACGTGGCATTTCTCTTCCTCAAGATGCACGTGAGTTCTATCAGCCTGTTTTGGATTTCTTAACGGAATACGCACAAAAGCCCAATAAGGTGACCATTTTTGTATTTAATATGAAATACTTTAATGTGTCTTCTGCTAAAATGATCATGTTTGTTTTATACAAGCTAAAAGAGATCTATGAAAAAGGAAACACCGTATTAGTGACCTGGTGCTATGATGATGAAGATATCAAAGAGGCCGGACAGGATTTTGAGCACATGATCAAGATCCCTTTTCAATTTAAGGAAGTATTTGAATTAGAACCTGCTTAAAGCGTTCCTTCCAACATCATTAATTTTGCTTTTAATACAATAGAAACTGTTAAACTGTCGGTGATCTCTCCATCGCATACCATTCTGTACAGCTCGTTAAAATGGATCTTTCGAACCTCCAGCTGTTCATTATCTTCCGGTTGTGCTTCTCCAAAGCTGAGTTCTTGCGCTACATAAAGAATACAAAATTCATCACTGGCCGAATTACTCAAATACATTTCCTGGATCTTTGTCCATTTATTGGCTGTAATGCCTGTTTCTTCTAATAATTCACGTTTAGCTGAATCCAGCGGTGGTACATCTCTTTTTCCTCCACCTTCCGGTATCTCCCATGAATATTGATCGATCGGATAGCGGTATTGTCCAACGATCCAGGTATTCATATCTTCATCCAATGGCAAAATACCGATCGCTAAATTTTTAAAATGCACCACCGAGTAGGTGCCGGGATTTCCATTCGGGTTTAATATATCGTGTTTGGTTAATCCTATCCAGGGTGAATCGTAGATCTTTTCCGATTTTAATGTAGTCCAGGGATTTGTATATTCTTTATTATTCATGTATGGGTTGATATTATAGCGCAAATGTAAGCAGAAGCGCAACAAATTGATTAAATTTGCAGGAATTATGAGTTTAAAAAAACAAACGATCGCTTTTTCTGAGACAGGACAGTTTTCGAAACTGTTTTTGGATTACATCAATGGGGAGCAACAGCTGAAACATTTTTATGCCTATGCTCCTACGATCAGTTCCTTTGAAACGATCATTCAAGATAGAGCTTCTCAAAATATTAATCGTCAGGTGTTAGTGGATGTTCTTTTGGAACAGCATAAAGGATTGCAATTAAGTAGCTGCCAAACCGCGAATATTTCAGCATTAAAAGAAAAGAATGCATTTACGGTTTGTACCGGACATCAGTTGTGTTTATTCACCGGACCACTTTATTTTATTTTTAAGATCATTTCTACGATCAATTTAGCGGAAGCATTAAAGAAAAAATTCTCTGATCATACGTTTGTTCCTGTTTATTGGATGGCTTCCGAAGACCATGATTTTGCTGAGATTAGTTCTGTGAATCTTTTTGGAAAAAAATTGACCTGGAACAATGAGCAGGCAAAAGGAGCTGTGGGACGATTAACAACAACTTCACTCGATCCGGTTGTAGAAGAATTGAAACAGATCTTGGGCGAATCAGAGAATGCTAATGAATTGATCACCTTGTTTACAGAAGCATATTTAAAACACCCGACCTTAGCTGATGCTACACGTTTTGTCGTGCATCAATTGTTTAAGGAATATGGTTTACTGATCCTTGATGCCGATCAAAAAGAACTAAAACAGGAGTTCACCTTATTCATGAAGGATGATGTCTTGAATGCTACCAATCATCAGCTTGTTCAGCAGTCGATCGATCAGTTGGCAACACTTGGATATTCAGCACAAGTAAATCCACGTGAGATCAATTTCTTTTATTCAAAAGAGCATATTCGTGAACGCATAGAGAATGATGGTGATGTTTTTCAAGTGTTGAATACAGATATCTGCTTTACCAAAGAACAGCTGATCACCGAAATAGAATTGCATCCGGAACATTTTAGTCCGAATGTGGTTTTACGTCCATTGTACCAACAATACATATTGCCGAATCTGGCTTACATTGGCGGACCGGGTGAGATTGCATATTGGTTGGAGTATTTAAATATGTTCAATCATCATCAGATCACGTTCCCTGTATTGATGCCAAGAAATTTTGCCTTGTTGAGCGATGAGCGCACCTCACAAACCATACAAAAGTTAGGCTTTACGATCAGCGATTTTTTTGCGGATGCCGATGTGTTGAGCAAACGTTTTGTGACGGATCAGAGCGAAGGGAAATTAAGTCTGGAGCAGGAACAGGAAAAGATCGCGGCAGCTTTCGATGATGTTTTAGTGAAGGCCGTGGCTGTTGATCAAACCTTGAAAGGCACGGTAGAAGCGGAGATGCAAAAAGCATTGAACAGTTTAAAGAACATTGAAGCAAAAGTGGTTCGTGCCGAAAAACAAAAGCAGGAAACCAGCATCAATCAGATCAAAAAGATCAAGTCGAAATTCTTTCCGGAAGATTCACTTCAGGAGCGTTACGAGAATTTTGCACCATATTACGTTAAACATGGAAAAGCATTCATTTCACAATTGAAAGATTCATTCTATCCTTTCGATCTGAAAATGCTGATATTAGAATTATAAATTTGGGAACATTAAACGATAAACAATTAGAAGAAGGAAAGATCCTGCCCTTGATGGAAGAGTTTTATACCATTCAGGGCGAGGGATTTCATTCGGGGAAAGCTGCTTATTTCATTCGTATAGGAGGTTGTGATGTAGGCTGCCATTGGTGCGATGTGAAAGAAAGCTGGAATGCCGACTTGCATCCTGCCACTGATGTGGATATCATTGTGGAGAATGCTTCCAAATATCCTTCCAAAGCTGTAGTAGTAACAGGTGGAGAACCGAGCATCTATAATTTAAATTACATCACTCAGCAGTTAAAAGCCAAAGGCATACAAACATTTATTGAGACATCCGGTGCTTATCCATTAACCGGTGAATGGGACTGGGTATGTTTATCGCCTAAGAAAACGAGTCCGCCATTGCAAGAGAATTTCCTTAAAGCCAATGAATTAAAGATCATCATTCATAATAAAAATGATTTTGAATGGGCTGAAAAAAATGCGCAGCATGTAGGCAAGGATTGTATCTTGTTTTTACAGCCCGAATGGAGCAAGGCAAAAGAAATGATGCCTTTGATCGTAGATTATATAATGGCGCATCCGCAATGGCATGCTTCGCTTCAAACACATAAATACATGAATATTCCGTAATTTGGAATAATAATTGAACACATTTGCTCATGAAAAAAATACTGATCCTTTCTTTTGCTGTTTTTGCATTGTTCTCTTGTAAAGCACAATTACCTCCCGGTGAATATACCAGTACCAATAAAAAAGCGATCGCTGCTTTTGAAAAAGCATTGGAATTGTTCAACCAACGCAACGATGAAAAAGCAAAGCAGGAGCTGAAGAATGCTTGCGAGAAGGACCCTAATTTCATTGAACCGCATTTGCTTTTAGCGCAGATCTATTCGGAAGAAAAACAAACACAAAAAGCGATCGATGAATACATCAAAGCATTGGAGATCAACCCGAAGTTTGATAAGCGCACCTATTACAACCTGGCTAATTTAGAGATCTCAATAGGTAAGTATGACGATGCTAAAAAAGATTATGAAGCGTTTTTGAAACATCAACACATTAATCCTGATTGGAAAGAAAAGGCAGAAATGAATTTATTGAATTGCAATTTTGCACTTGAAGCAATAAAGAATCCTGTTCCATTCGAACCTAAAAATATTGGCGATGGCATCAATTCCAGTTTAGATGAGTATTTTCCTGCCATCACAGCCGATGATCAAACATTCCTGTTTACACGTAACAACAGAACAGAAGTGATCAATTTGCAGGAAGATTTCCTGATCGCTAAAAAAGTAAATGGTGTTTGGCAAAAGGCAACATTGATCGGTAGTGGTATTAATACTGCAGGTAATGAAGGAGCTCCGAGCTTATCGGCTGATGGGCAGATCCTTTTCTTTGCTGCTTGTCAGGAAATAGATGGTTCTTATGGTCCTAATAGAAAAGGTTTAGGAAGTTGTGATATTTTCTATGCTCAAAAAGTGGGTGAGAACTGGGGAAAATCATATAACATCGGTTCCCGTATCAATTCTCCTTCATTTGAATCGCAGCCTTCTTTTTCAGCAGATGGTAAGACCTTGTATTTTGTGAGTGGAAGAATGGGTGGATATGGTGAAACTGATATTTATAGTGCTTCTTTGAATCCGGATGGCAGTTGGGGCACACCAAAAAATTTAGGTGCGAAGATCAATACACCGGGGAAGGAAGAATCAGTTTTCATTCACCCCGATGGCAAGACCTTGTATTTTGGTTCTAACGGACATGTTGGAATGGGAGGATTGGATATTTATGTATCACGCATGAACGATGCAGGAGAGTGGGGAACACCGGTTAATTTAGGATATCCGATCAATACCTATGCGGATGATCATAGTGTGATCGTTTCGGCATCGGGTAATTTAGCTTATTTCGCGAGCAATAGAGCCGGTGGTTTGGGTGGTTTGGATATTTATCATTTCGATCTGTATGAAGCTGCCCGTCCGGGCAAGATCACCTATGCAAAAGGAAAAGTATATGATGTTCGAACAAAAGCCCCACTAGGAGCGCATTTTGAATTGATCGATCTGGAAACCGGAAAATCGATGATCGAGTCGGATGCTAATTCCGGAAATGGTGAATTTTTGGTTTGTTTGCCGATCGATAAAAATTATGCCTTGAATGTATCACAGCCGGGTTATTTATTCTATTCAGAGAATTTTGCATTAAAAGAACTGGCCGATAAATCAAAGCCATTTTTGATGGATGTACCGATGCAGCCTATCGATACAGGCTCAGTGATCGAGTTGAAGAATGTATTCTTTGAAACAGCTAAGTTTGATCTGAAGCCGGAATCAAAAGCTGAGCTTAACAAATTGGTAGCATTCCTTACTGCCAACAAAACCATCAAAGGGGAGTTGAGCGGACATACCGATAATGTTGGTGACAAAAAAATGAATCAGGTATTATCTCAAAACCGTGCGAAAGCTGTGTATGATTATTTGGTGGCGAACGGAATAGATGCCAAGCGTTTAAGCTATAAAGGTTATGGTGATACCAAGCCTAAAGTGAAAAATGATTCAGATGCTAACAGAGCATTGAACAGAAGAACGGAGTTTAAAGTAGTAGGGAAGTAATCGTTTGCTCGGTACTTAATAACTTGCCGTATCATTAATCTTATTCAGATCTAATTCGGGTAGTCCCACTTTTTTTCTGCGTTCATTCAACTGTGCTTTATCTTTGATCGGATAATAGGTTGTTGTAAAGTCCGTTTCATTGTACCGGAATTGAGTGCCATAGATCTGTCCTTCCTTTTTTGCTACTTTAACTTTATCCACAAAAAAAGCAACATCCGACCAATCGAGCTCTTTTTCATCAGCCGCTTTGATGATCTCATCATAATATTTCTCTTTGATCTTTTTGTTTCCTGCACTTATAATGGAGAATACAATGGCATAATCTTCTCCCACCAATGTTTTTCCCGGATAACCAAACGTTTGAATGATCTTGTCGATATCGGTAAATATTTTTAGCGCATTTAAACTGTTTAGAGAAACATATCTTTCATACATCAAAGTGTTCTTTCCATATTTGTTTTCGGCCCATCTAAGGGAGTCTGAATACAAATAAAATAGGTCATTGATCCTTTTTACTTCTTTCACCAATGAATCGTTGATGCCTTTTTCTTTAACGAGGATCTGTTCACCTATTTTTATTCCGTCTTTATAGGTCAGCTTTTTTACCAACACGCCTGCTGTGTCATACACATTCCAATTGCCATAATAAAAATAGTGGGTCATGGTATCATTGATCACAATTTTGGCTTTTCCTTTTCTTTTGATCTTTCCATTTTCATGGTAGTGTGTGGTATAGATCTTTCTGAAAACATATTTTTCTTTTTTGATGAGACGGGCATTACGGTCGTAATAGCGCCAGGTGCCTTTCGGTACTCCTAAGCGGTAACGTCCGGTATTGTCTATTAGAGTGTCTGAATCATGGTAATGGATCACCCATTTTCCATGACGTTGCTTCTTTTTATATTTATTAATACTCTGAGCATCAGACTTTTTTAGTCCACTTAGAAGTAGGAATACAAGTAGAAAGAAGATTTTTACTAATTTCATGATGCAAAATTATTACAAAACGTAGAATTTGGAATAATATTTGAAGTGTTTAATCACAAATTCTAAACAAAATCATTATGAAAAGAGCCGTTTTATTTTTTATCCCAATTGTTGTGATCATGTTTGCTTTTATGCAACAAGAGCCTATCAAAAAAGAACAATCCATTTCTACTGCTGAGTTAGCAAAAAAAATTACCGATCCGAAGGCTGTTAAACCCGTTATTTTTAATGTAGGTCCTGTTGATCAGATCAAAGGTGCTATTAAAGTAGGTGCGGTAAGCACTGAAGAATATTTCGTGAAGTTCAAGAATGAAGTAGCAAAAGTTGGAAAAGATAAAGAAGTAGTGGTGTATTGTGGATGCTGCAGCTCTCAAAATTGTCCGAATATCCGTCCGGCAATTAAATACTTAACCGACTCAGGTTATAAAAAAGCAAAAGTGTTGGATATCCCAACAGGAATCAAAGAAGACTGGGTACAAAAAGATTATCCGGTAGAATAGAGGCTAACGTATCATTGTTAAAATCCCAAGATGTAAGATTCTTGGGATTTTTTATTTGCAAACGGATAATTTGATATTGTTAAGTTTTTTTATATCTTAACATTCCTATTTAAAGGATAGACACAAAAAAACTACTAATTTTTATGACTACCACTCAAGTTAATCAACTTGCGCTTGAATCAAAGGATATTTGCAGGAATAATCCTCAGCGAGGAATTGAACTTGCCAATCAAATTATTGCTGCAGTTCAAAAGGATGATCTTCAATCTGAATTGGCCAAAGGATTTGCTTGTAAAGGAGCTTGTTTGGTTTGGTTGGGCGACTATGAGCAAGCATTAAAAAATCTTTTTGAAGCACTTCCTATTCTTCAGGAAAACAATGATTCCGTATTTGAAGCACATGTACTTTACCATATTTTCTGTTCGTATTATTTTATTGCGGATTATGATAATGCACTGAAATATGCTTACGAAATGCTTGAAAGAGCAAAAAAGGATAATAATATCAATGCACAAGCCAATGCCTTAAATGGGATAGGGTCGATCCATTATACATCAGGAGATAATAAAAAAGCAATAGCTGCTTTAACAGAAGGCTTGAACTTAGCAGAAAAACAAGAAGATAAGCATCTATTGGCGCGAATTCTGGATGGATTAGGTACTGCTTATTTTAATATTAATGATCTTGAAAGGTCGTTGGACTATAAGCAACGTAGTTTGGAAACGGCAAAGTCAATAGGCTTAAGAAATGTGGAGTCGTATGCAATTGATGGACTAGCTAAAGTGTATTTGAATATCAAAGATTATGTAAATGCAGAAAAGTTATTTTCGGAATGTTTAGCCATCCGGGAAGAGTTAAATTTTAAATCAGGTATTGCAGAAACAAATTATCATTTGGGGGACTTGTATCTAAAAATGGATCTATTAGAGTTGGCCTTGGCCCACTTTACTGTTTCACTTGATGTTGCAACGGAAACAAATACAAAAGAATTTATCTACAAATCACATGAAGGACTTTCTCAAATTTATGAGCGTAAGGGCAATAATCAAAAATTTATAGAACACTTTAAAAAATATTTCACCTATAAAGAAGATTATTTTAGTGAGAAGAATAAGCAAAAATTAAAAGGGGTAGAGTTGCAATTCAGTATTTCTCAGATGGAGAAAGAAAAGGAGTTGTTGAATGAGAAAAATAAGCAACTGGAGTTGTTGTCAAATGATTTAGTTAAGTTAAGTGATTTGGGAAAAACCATTACTTCTCTTTTATCCATTGAAACAATTAACCGAACGGTATATGATATTATCAATAATATGATGGATGCACCGGGATTCGGTATTGGTATTGTTAATGAAGATCAAACGAAATTATTTTTCCCGGGTTATATTGAGAATGGAGTCGTGTTAAGTTCTTCCGGATACGACCTGGCTGATAATAACCGCCTGGCCTCTGTATGCTTTAATAAAGAATTGGATATTGTTATTAACGATTATGAAGCAGAAGCCGGATTATACATCGAAAAACGACTAAAACCTATTGTTGGACAGTCGGTTCAATCGCTTATTTACCTGCCACTGAAAATATCAGGTAAAAAAAACGGTGTTATCACTGTACAAAGCTTTAATAAAAATGCATTCAATGAGTATCAGGTGAACTTGGTTAAAAATTTGGCCGTTTACTGCGCTATTGCAATAGAAAATGCCCGTTTGTACGAGAAGATGGAAGAAACGGTAAGAGCGCGCACTCAAGAGGTTATCATGCAAAAGGAAGAAATAGAACGGTCATACGAAAACATGCGTGTTTTAAGTGTTATCGGACAGCAAATTACTTCCAGTGTGAACTTTGATTCTATCTTCAAAAAACTGCATGAAAATGTTTCGCAGTTGATGAATGCGGATTGTTTTGGTGTTCGAATTTACCATCCTGATCTGAATGAGATCGAATATCGATATGAAATTGAGAAAGGCGAATTTTATCCACCCATTAGTGTTTCAATGGATAATGATGATAATTATTCTGTTTGGTGTGTAAAGAATAAAAAAGAGATTTTCATCAATGATAATTTGACAGAATACCATAAGTACACCAAAAAGATTGTTGTACCAAGTGGAGATATGCCTGATTCACTTTTGTTTTGTCCGATGACCATTGGTGAGCGAATTATTGGTGTGATCACCGTTCAAAGCTTTAAGAAAAATGCCTATGTTCCTTTGCATATTGATATTCTAAAAACCTTAGGTACATATACCGCCATTGCTCTAGAGAATGCAAACTTGGTCGAGAATCTGGAGGTAAAGGTGATTGAAAGAACAAAAGAGGTTGTAAAACAAAAAGAGATCATCGAAGAGAGTAATAAGCACATTACAGATAGTATCAAGTATGCCAAAAGGATTCAAGATGCATTTATTCCGGGGGAGGAAAGTATAAAGGAGCATTTAAAAAATGCATTTGTGATCTACAAACCCAAAGATATTGTGAGTGGCGACTTTTACTGGATCGAAAAGAAAGGAAATAAAATATTGTTTGCTGTAGTTGATTGTACGGGGCATGGAGTGCCTGGTGCTTTCATGAGTTTGATTGGATTTAATGGTTTAAATCAGCTGGTGAATGAGTATAACTATACCAATCCTGCTGTTATTCTTACTCAGCTTAATAAAATAATAACCAATACCTTGAAGCAGCATGTGGAAGATTCCAAAATAAGAGATGGGATGGATATTGCTATTTGTTGTATTGATCTGGAATCCAATACGCTTGAATTTTCAGGTGCATTAAGTCCTTTATTCATTGTTCGAAACGAAGAAATAATAAAAATCAAAGGAGACAAGCATCCGATCGGCAACTTTATGGACGCAGATGAATATGTATTTACCAATAATGTAATTGATCTGTTTCCCGAAGATAGATTGTATTTATTCTCAGATGGCTTTGTTGATCAATTCGGTGGACCTAATGGTAAAAAATTGAAATATAATTACTTCCGTAAATTGTTATTAGACAATTATA
Organism: Bacteroidota bacterium; assembly: GCA_017303895.1. Lineage (GTDB taxonomy): Bacteria > Bacteroidota > Bacteroidia > 2-12-FULL-35-15 > 2-12-FULL-35-15 > 2-12-FULL-35-15. The sequence continues at coordinate 43,025 of JAFLBF010000013.1, forward strand.
AGAAGCCAATGGAACAGCAAAAAGAACATATTAATTCCTTTTTTGAAGATTGGAAAGGAAATTTTGAGCAGATTGACGATGTTTGTATGATAGGCGTTGCTATTTAATAATCGGGAAAATTTTCTTGTTTTTAGCAGACTGATACTTGGACGGGATCCGTTCAAGTATTGTTTTTTTTAGGGCTTCCAATAATCGTTTTTTAGTAAAACTCCTGTGCGTTAAAATACTGATCTCCCTTACCGGTTCGGGGGATCTGAAATAGCGGACCTGATCGATCTTTGATTTTGGGATATCGTAGATGCTCAACTCCGGTAAAAAGGTCATTCCTCCGTTGATGTCCACCATTTTCTTAAGTGTTTCAATACTCCCTGATTCATAGATAAAATTGCTTTGATTGTTTTGTTCATTGCAAAGCATAGCCGTTTGATTGCGCATGCAATGTCCTTCCTGCATCAGATAAACATTTACATCTTTCAGGTCTTTTTCACTTAATGCTTTTATGCTTTTCAATGGATGCTTCTTCCCCAGGTAAGCAACAAAGGGTTCATAAAAGAGCGGATCTTCATTTAATGTAGATTGATTCAAAGGAGTCGCCAATATTCCCGCATCCAATTCATCATTTTTAAGTTTCTCAATAATATTCGCAGTGGTCACTTCCTCTATCTTTAAGATGATCTTCGGATATCTTTTAATGAAGTCGGTGATGAAAAAGGGTAGGAGATAGGGTGCCAGTGTGGGAATGATACCAATCGTAAGAACTCCTTCCAAACTACCTTTTTGCTCGGAGATGATCTCCTTCATTTGTTCGGCTTCATACATGATCTTTTGAGCCTGCTCAATGATCTTTTTCCCTTCTGTTGTTAAGGCGATGGGCTGTTTTGTTCTGTCAAATATGATCAAGCCTAATTCTTCCTCAAGCTTTTGTATTTGCATACTTAAGGTAGGTTGTGTGACAAAACATTTTTCGGCTGCTGTAACAAAATGTTTGTATTTGTTGACGGCCAGAATGTATTGCAATTGTGTTAGTGTCATATTATATAGATAAAATCTATACAAATATATATAATATCAATTTGATTTATGTATAAAAGTGTGAGAATTTTGTGTCGTAATAACAACTAAAAACTATTTCAAATGAAAACAACAAAAACAAATAAAGAATTAGCAGGTGAGCTAAACGTATTCCTGGCTAGTTTACAACTATTTTATTCCAATGTAAGAGGTTTTCACTGGAACATTAAAGGCGAGAAGTTCTTTGAATTGCATGTAAAGTTCGAAGAGTTGTATAACGATACTCTATTAAAGATAGATGAAGTAGCAGAACGGATCCTTACGCTTTCGGAAACACCGGAGCACCGCTTCTCCAATTATTTAAAAATAAGTGCCATTAAAGAAACGTCAAAAGTGTCAACAGCGAATGATACAGTAAAAAATGTGGTGGAGAGTTTGCAAACCCTTATCAAATTGGAGAAAAAGATCTTAAAATCGGCTCAAAAAGCAGATGACGAGGTTACCAATTCATTAATGAGCGATTATTTAAAAGAGCATGAAAAATTAACCTGGATGTATTCCAGTTTTTTAGGATAATTCACAATAGTATCAATCGTCTGCAATGCAGGCATAAAACAAAAAAAATAATATGAACAGAATTTTATCAGTAGGCAGCGCATTTCCTGCCTTCAAAAAAACAGCAGTAGTTAGTTTAGAAAAAGGAAAAGAATTTTCAGACCTGAGTTCTGAATCTTTGTTTAACAATGAAAAATGGACCGTTATGTTCTGGTGGCCAAAAGATTTTACGTTTGTTTGTCCGACAGAGATAGCTGAATTCAATAAGCATTACAAAGATTTTAAAGATCGTGATACACAGCTGGTAGGTGCATCAACCGATACGGAGTTTGTACACCTTGCCTGGAGAAACAATCACGATGACCTGAGAGGATTGCGTTTCCCGATGTTGGCCGACACTTCTAAATCATTGGCTGAAGAATTAGGAATTTTAAGTGCTGATGATAAAACAGCATACAGGGTAACTTATATCGTAGATCCACAAGGCATTATCCGTTGGGTGAGTGTCAACGACATGAGTGTTGGGCGTAATGTAGATGAAGTATTGCGTGTGTTGGATGCTTTGCAAACTGATGAATTATGCCCATGCAACTGGGAAAAAGGACAAGAAACGATCAAATTATAATCTTAAAAAAAAGAACATGACTGCAATAGAAAACGAAACCCGTCAGGATCTCTTAGCCGCATTTGGCATTGAAGCAGAGCAATTATTTCCGAAATTGGATGAGATCGCGAATGTGGACTATAAATATATACGCGACCTGAAGATAAATACACTGAATGCCTTTAAGTTTCAAAACCTTACTGAGAAGGAATCGACATTGATATTCTTATCGGTTGCGATCAATCAAAATAATGCTCTTTTGATCACTAAGCTTACTGAAAAAGCAAAAGCACTTGGTGTGAACGAACAGGAGATCGCTGAAGTATTTTCATTGGTCTCTCTGCTCAATATCAACAATGTGTATTATCGCTTCCGTCATTTTATAGAAAAGGAATATTATAATTTGGCGAATCCCGGAATAAAAATGACCATTATGCTTAATCCGCTTTTAGGGAAAGAGCTTTTTGAATTATTGAGTTTGTGCGTGTCGGCTCTGAACGGCTGTGAGATGTGTGTAAAATCGCATGAGCAAAGTGTGATTCAGCATGGTGCAACACAAGAAAAGATACATGATGCCATCCGTGCAACATCCATTGCAAAAGGTTTCATGGTATTGGTTTAACAGAAGAAGCCTCTCTGTTTTTTACTGGAGAGGCTTCTTTTTATTCATTTTCTATTTTAGCAATGAGCTTTTCGAGCATATCGTCTATACGTTTAAAATAGCGATAGCGCTGTTTTTCTGCTACTCCACTAATTAAATTGGATTTTCTGATCAAATTCTTTAACCAGATATCGGTTTCTTCCGAGAAGAAACTGTTGGTGGTGGTCATTGCATTGAATGTATGGTAGGAAAGGTAGCTCACTTTTACCGGTCCCATTTGAACTAGGATACAATTATTGCCGATCATCACATCACTATGGTAAAGCGTATAATTGTTTTCCCCAACAGGCTGATCATTCAGATCGAATTTGGTGTTGGCTTCGGCTTGTTTCTTAATCCTGTCGAGCATCAACTTAACTTCCTTGCAGATCAACAAGGCATCTTCTTTTGATTTGAAGATCCCTGAATCCCAATAAAATTCGATCTGCTTTAAAGTACTGTTCACTGTATCATCGCTCCAGATTTCTATGGATGGGATCTTTGAATAGCGTTCAATGACCTGGTTTGCTACCTCGATCAATTCAGGTGCGATCAAACTCTTGTCATATTTCTGATTCTCAAATTCTTTTACATTCAATATGGATTTGTTCCAATAGAATATTTTGAAGGCGGTGAGCTCGTTATGAGCAAAATGGTGAAAAAGAGGTACATCCTCAGCAGCATAAATGATCTGTTTATCCGGAAAGCTGCCGATCTTTAAAAGATCATTGCTAATGTTCTGAAGATATTGCTGATAGCTATTGATGTCATTACTTAACTGCTTATACGAAAAAGTAACCATTCCATTGTCGCTCCCATTGATAAAGGCATCAAAGGAGATCTTGAATCGTTTGCAAATAGCCGCTATCTCCTCAATACTTAAGGCGGTTTCCCCACGCATCCTTCTGTAGGCACTATCATTACTTACCTGTAAAAGATCGGCCAATTCATCAACCAGGGACATGTTTGCAGGAAGAGCGTCTTTCAGACGTTGCATCAGTACCATTTGAGCATTTTCCTTTTCTTTTTTTGCCATTTTTCTATTGCAGTTTGTACTTATTGATTTTGCAATTTTTAGTAATTAATGGTAAATATAGTAAAACGATTTGCAAAAAATGCAAATTCCGATCTTCTTTTTTGTTTCCTGTTATACCCTTTTGTAATAAGTGCTTTGAGTCAGCGGTTAGGGCTTACGTTTCCGTTTCTTCTCCTTTTCGACTTGGAATAGTTTTGCTCCAGAAACTTAAACCAAATCATCATGAAAACATTAATTACTGAAACGTATCGTTCATCATCCCGTCTGCAAGGGATCCTTGCTTCTTGTTGTGTAGCATTATTGATCGCATTGCTGATCTCTTTGTTGAGCACAGTTAATTTGAATGAGTTCATTCAAAACATATCCGAATGGCAAACCCTTTAATCTAAAAAAACATGAGAACACTTAAACAAACTATTAAGCCGGTGATCTATCTCCTTTTGATCTTATTTATGATCCTATGGAATATCAACTGCTTTGGGCAGGACTCTATCTGCTCATTTGAAAAAACATGCTATTACGGAAAAGTAATGGAGATCTCGGATATGGAGATCAAGTATAAAAAGGCTGATTTTTTAGAAGGCCCATCTTATGTACTTGATAAATATGAAATATCCCACATCAGATATGCCAATGGTAAATGTGATTCTTTCCCGGAAGTGAAGCCTTGGTTTCGCCCTGCTAAGAAGGTTTATTATGATACGATTAAAGTGGCTCCAGCTAAATCCATGACGGATATTTCGAACAGCTATTCGCTACGATCGATCTCTTCCAATGATCTTTCGCCACTTAAAATACATGATCTGGGCTCAAATGATTATTTATTGAATAAACATTTATACACTCCCAAAACATTATGCAATTATTTGATCGAGCATTCAAAGGATAATAAGATTAAACAATTGGCAATCCAGTCGGAGAACAACCGCAAATTAAAATCGATCGGTTTTTTAGCTTTCCCATTTGGTGTAGCCGGTTTGGCGGCTGCTATCTCTGAAAATGATGCCAGCTATTTTATAGCAGGTGCTATGGCTGCAGGTGTGAGTATAGGAATAGCTGGGAGTAACCATAATGCACAAAAAAGGAATTTAAAAGAAGCTGTCAAATTATATAATCAAAAATACTAATCTCAAAACTTAAAACCATGAAAACAAACTTAAGTCCAACAACCTTGAATTCTAATATGAGTTCAAAAGAAAAGCAAACGACATCAACAGAAAATTTGTTGTTATTCCTGAATCTGAACATGCTTGAAAAATACACCAGCAAAACCTATGATCTGTATGCCCGTTTATTTGATGTGAAAAAATGGTCATTATTGACCTTGTTCATTGCATTAAGTTCTATTGGATGGTCACAGGATTCAATCCTCAATAAAACCTCAGGTAAAACCATTGTTACCGTATTGAATATTGATACAAAAGGTATAGAGGCGAAGCCTGATCAAATGGGAAGTATGGTGCGTATTGAATTAGAAAAACTGAATATGTTTCAGGTGATGGATGCTTACGATGTAAATTATGTGATCGAGAAGAATAAGATCAACATCGCCAATTGTTATGGTAAAATGTGTTTGGTAGAAGTCGGAAAGATCATCAAGTCGGATAAAATGTTTACCGGTAGTGTGGAGAAAATAGGAAAGAACATTGTTGTAACGTTCCGTTTGATCGATGTAGCAAGCGGCACCATCGAAAAGTCGCAAGTAGGTGAGTACCTCGACTTGCAGGATGATATTCAAAGCATGATCAAGATCACGATGCAGAAAATGTTTGGAAAAGAACCACTGCCGGAACCTGTTCAAACTGCTTTAACTGAAAAGAATTCGTTTGAAAATGCTACCAATAATCCGGATCAAACAAAAGTGAATCTTTCCGGACCACGTATGGGATTTGCTTATTTTACAGGTGAAGTAGGAGAAGTGTTTCAAATGCCAAAGAATAAAGGCGGTTTTGATGCCTATCCTGTTCATTTTCAATTTGGATATCAGTTTGAAGTTCAGTATTTGAACGAAGGAAACAATCAAGCTTTATTTGAATTCTTGCCAATGGTTACCGGCTTTAATCAAAACATATTTATTCCCAGCTTAACGATCATGAATGGTTTTAGAAATAACAAATACGGCTGGGAAATTGCCTTTGGTCCAACCTTCAATGTTACACGTAAAGCAGATGGGTATTACGATGGAGCTGGTGAATGGCATTTGAAAAATGACTGGACAGATCCTTACTCATCAAATCCATATTCAATTGAAAAGCGAGTAGATAGTAGAGGAGAGTTGGAATTTCAGGCAGGATTTATCATTGCTGCTGGTAAAACATTTAAGTCGGGTAAGTTGAACATACCTGTGAATATTTACGCTGTTCCCAATAAAGATGGTTTGAGGTTGGGACTTTCTTTTGGATTTAATGCCAAGAGAAGATAAAAAAGCCTTAGTGCTTTTTAAGCCCCTGCATGAATGTGTCAGGGGCTTTTTTTGTTTTTGAAAATGCTGTCATCAAAAAAAAAAGTTTGATATTTAAAAATTAACGATACATTTGTGCCATCAAAAATAGAATGGCTAAGAAATTACATATCTCAAATTCTACATTTAATTCGTTCGGTTATTGGGGCCGAATTAGCTATTCTATGCCCATTATGCGCGTCAATCGCATTACGATCATTCGTAAGTAATCACCGGCAGATCGCCTTTTAGGCACACACAATCAATTTTTTACTGAAATCAATTTAATGGTCATTTGACCAATTACTATTTGTTATGTCACTCGTTACAGATGCTATACTCGAAAAACTCAATAGTTTGATCGTAGTTGTTAATAAACTAGGAGAGGTTGAATATGTTAGTCCTTCCGCAAAGCGGATCCTAGGCTTTGAGCCCGAACAATTGATGGGACAAGGCTGGTGGGAGCTGACCCGTGATGATGCGGATGAACGTGCCGACATCAAAGCATTGGCTTTGCAGCAATTGAAACAGGATTCTTTGCTTGCTGCTGTTCCGTATGAACGTTTGTTAAAAACTGCTACGGGGAATGATCGGTGGATCTTGTGGAATACATCGAAAGGACCGGAGAATACATTGGTGGGGATAGGTCATGATATCACCGACAGAAAAAAAGCGGAGCAACAACTGGTAGAAAAGAACAAAGAGCTGGTACAACATAACAAAGATATGTTGGACAGTATCCAGTATGCCAGCAGGATACAGGAAGCGATATTGCCCGATGTGCAGAAGATACGCGCTGCATTTAAAGATGCCTTTGTGTTGTTTCAGCCGAAAGATGTAGTGAGTGGCGATTATTATTTCTTTTATCAAAGAGGAAATAAAGCATTCATAGCAGCGGTTGATTGTACAGGACATGGTGTGCCGGGCGCTTTGATGAGCATTATTGCAAATGGGATCTTAAAAGAAGTGATCGTAAAAAAGGGGATAGAAGAACCTTCGGAGATCTTGTATGCGCTGGATGAAGAGTTATTTGTGGCTTTGAATAAAAAAGGGGATGGCTCTGTTACGAATGATGGGATGGATGTCGCATTGGGTGTATTCGATTTTGTAGAAAACACATTTTCGTATGCAGGCGCCTTCCGTCCTATGTTGATGGTGAGAGATGGTGATTTTATAGAATTTGAAGGAAACCGTTTTCCTATCGGGTTTTATGGAGATGCTGAGAAAGTATTTACAACAACTACTGTTGAAGTAAAGCAAGGAGATAGTTTTTATTTTTTTACGGATGGCTATTGCGATCAGTTTGGTGGAGAGCAAAAAAAGAAGTTCAACCGGAAAAGGTTTAAAGAACTGTTGCTATCTGCACAATCGATGGAGATGGAAGAGCAGGAGTCGTTTTTGCAATATGCACATCTAAACTGGAGACAGGATGAGCCACAGGTGGATGATCTGCTGGTAATAGGGTTGCAGTTATAAACAAAAAAGGCGAAACAAATTGTTTCGCCTTTTTTTATGTTGTAATAACTAATTACGCTTTGATCAAAGCTGGTTTTTTGATCTGAACTAAGTAGAACAAACCAAATAAGATAGCATTGAAAAAAATATCACCAACCAATGTAGGGGCAAAGAAAGGAATACCCATGATGTAAGTGGTATTCAATCCTGCTAATCCACCTGCAAAATTATTAGCAGCCCATACACCAAAGTTAGTGATGATGAAGAAAATAACAGAGGATGCTAATGAACCAACAGCAACTGATTTGAATGTTACATTTTTCTTAACCATGAATCCGATCATTGTAGTAAGAACAAAACTAGCATATACATAGATCATAGTGTTGTGAAAGCCCCAACCTGTTGTTAGTTCTAATAATACATCACTTACCAGCATCGCTAACAATGGCATTATAAAAGCCATTGTTTTGTTGTTGTAATACACTCCACCAAATAATGCCATTGCAGCAATAGGCGTGAAGTTAGGAATGTGCGGAAACAAACGGGTGATAGCAGCTACCAAAAGAACCGTTGTAATAAATAAAAATCGAGGTGTTATAATTTTGTTTGTCATAATTGTTTGATTGATGTAGCAAAAATAAGTTTTTTTTCTTTAAAAATCGAATTAGGTTTGAATCACGCCTACATTATATTGTTTGGTGATAGGAGCGTGGTTAGCTGCCTCAATTCCCATGGAGATCCATTTGCGTGTATCCAATGGATTAATGATCGCATCCATCCACAAGCGGGCTGCTGCATAATAAGGTGTGGTCTGACTGTCGTAACGGTCTTTTGTTTTGTTGAACAATTCAGCCTCTTTCTCAGGAGTGATCTCTTCGCCTTTTGCTTTTAAAGATGCTACTTCGATCTGTACCAATACTTTTGCAGCCTGTGCACCACCCATTACTGCCATTTGTGCTGTTGGCCATCCAACGATCAAACGTGGATCATAGGCTTTTCCGCACATGGCATAATTCCCTGCTCCGTAACTGTTTCCTATAACAATGGTGAATTTTGGTACCACCGAGTTACTCATGGCATTTACCAGTTTTGCTCCGTCTTTGATGATACCACCATGTTCGGATTTAGAACCTACCATAAAGCCGGTTACATCCTGCAAAAATACCAATGGAATTTTCTTCTGATTGCAATTCATGATGAAGCGTGCTGCTTTGTCGGCACTGTCGCTATAGATAACGCCACCAAATTGCATTTCACCCTTTTTAGTTTTTACCACTTTACGCTGGTTGGCAACAATACCAACAGCCCAACCATCAATACGTGCCAAGCCGCATAAAATACTTTGTCCGTATCCTTCTTTGTATTCTTCAAAATCAGAGTTATCGATCAAACGGTCGATGATCTCCTGCATATCATATTGTTTATCGCGTGTATCGGGAATGATACCAACGATCTCTTTCGGATTCTTTTTTGGTTCAGCAGGTTTTTCGCGGTTGAATCCCGCTTTTTCAAAATCACCAACTTTGCTCATGATGTTGCGGATGCGTGTCAAGCAATCTTTATCATCCACACATTTATAGTCGGTAACACCTGATATTTCGCAATGTGTGGTGGCACCACCCAATGTTTCATTATCAATGTTCTCACCAATAGCAGCTTTAACAAGGTATGATCCGGCAAGGAAGATACTTCCTGTTTTATCAACGATCATTGCTTCATCGCTCATGATCGGTAAGTAAGCACCACCGGCAACACAGCTTCCCATCACAGCAGCAATTTGTAGAATGCCCATGCTACTCATGATCGCATTATTGCGGAAAATACGTCCGAAATTCTCTTTATCAGGGAAGATCTCATCTTGCATTGGAAGATACACACCGGCACTGTCCACCAGATAAATGATCGGTAAACGGTTTTCCATGGCTATTTCCTGTGCACGCAAATTCTTTTTACCTGTTATTGGAAACCAGGCACCTGCTTTAACAGTAGCATCATTTGCAACGATGATACATTGTTTGCCACTAACATATCCGATAACCACTACAACACCACCGGCAGGACAACCACCATGTTCCTTGTACATATCATCGCCTGCAAAAGCACCGATCTCAATTGTTTTGGAATCTTTATCGATCAAGAATTCGATACGTTCACGGGCTGTTAATTTGCCTTGTTCGTGTTGTTTATCAATTCTTGCTTTTCCTCCGCCTAAATATACTTTTGCTAATTTCTGCTCCATGGCAGAGATCAGCAGATTCATTTTGTCTTCGTTCTTGTTAAATTCTAGATCCATAGTGTAAGTCTTATTTGTTTATTTTGACTTTTGTTGGGACACAAATATAACAACAAAAAGCTATTTTTTGTTTAAATAATTGAATGTTGGAATAATGCTTTTTTATTGATAATCAGTGTGTTGATTCTTTTTATTGTGATTGCTTATCAAAATAAAAAGCCGTTGCCAGACAGGCAAAAAAGAAAAGACTCAATTTCAATAGATAAGGAAGAATATCGCTTAATGTTCCTGCATTCAAAAACAGTTTATGAAAACCACTTAAGCTCCAGTATAATGGAGAAAATTCGGACATGATGCGCACTGCTTCGGGCATTACATATACAGGCACCCAAATACCTCCAAGGGCAGCTAATATAACAACACTCACAGCTCCAAAGGTAGAAGCCTGCTGATGTGTTTTAAAGATGCTTCCAACCATTACTCCAAATCCTGTTGCTGCCAGTCCGGTGAAAACGATCATTAAAAACATGGCCAAAACATTGGAACCAATACTTAGTTTTGGTAAACCCAATAATGGAAGAAGGTATAAGCCCACCAACAACATCAATACAGCTTGTATGATGGTAATGAATAAATAGCTGATGATCTTTCCTGATAGCACTGTAATAAAAGAGCCGGGCATTGTTCTAATTCTTAAATAACTTCCATCATCACGTTCTTTGATGATACTTCCTGCCATAGAGATAACAATAAAGAAAATACCGAAAATGGTCCATGCAGGAACATTGTGTTGAACTGAATTGAGTTGAAGTGCTTCCTGCGGTGTTTCAACAGTGCTGATCTCATTGAATTGCACAAAGTCTTTCATTTGTTCTTTATCATTCATCTGTTCACCATCCTTATTGAGTTCTTTGCTGAAGAAGTTCAATAAGGTTTGTGTTTCAATCTTTGAGGTGGATTGTTTCAACGAATTGATAATACTTATACGGAACGATTTTTTAGTATCAGGAGCGAAATAGATACTTAGGTTTAGTGGTTCGGTGTTTTGATTTTCAGCAACAACAGAATCGCCCAGTCCTGCTTCTGATAATTTTTTGGTAACAAATAGATCTACATTCTGATCCAGTTGTTGTGTTGCATTTTCGGGGATTAGGATGCCGATCTCAAAATCACCTTTTTTAACGGTTTGCTTTACTTCTGTATCATTGAGAGTTTGTTTGTTGATCTCAAACATTTTTGATTCATTCAATCCTTTTTCGATGGCTTTACCCAATGAGCCGGTATCTTTATTTACAAGTAAGAGCGGAATTTTCATCTCCTGATAATCTTTAAACGGAGCATCTTGTATGAGTGCCATGATGGTGATCATTGCGATGGGCATAAGGAACATGATCGCCAGTCCGCCTTTGTCGCGCAGCAATATCAAGAGTTCTTTTCGTATGGTAGATATGAGGCGTAGCATGTTAATGATCTCTCAATTTTTTACCAGTTAGTTTTAAGAACAATTGCTCCAGATTTTCAGTATGATGCTGTTGTATCAACTCTTTTGGTTTTCCTTGTGTGATGATCTTTCCATGATCGATGATGGCAATGTCGGTACAAAGATTTTCTGCTTCTTCCATCAAATGTGATGTGTAAATGATGGTCATTCCATTTTTGTTCAAGAAATGCAAATGCTCGGTGATCACATTTCTGGATTGCACATCCACACCAACAGTGGGTTCATCTAGAAACAATATTTTAGGATCGTGTAGAATGCCTGCGATCAGATTTATTCTGCGTTTCATTCCTCCGGAAAATGTGTCGATCTTTTTATGTTGTACTTGATCCAAGCCAAAGGTGATCAGATTGTTTTGAATCTTTTGTTTCAGCGCATCTCCTTTGAGTCCATACATGTTGCCGATGTATTGCAAGTTTTCAAAGGCAGTAAGAGTAGGGTAGAGAGCAATTTCCTGAGGAACCACTCCGATGATCTTTTTAACTTCTTCCTTTTGTTTTTGAACACTGAATTGTTCTACTTGAATGTGTCCGCTGCTTGGGGCGATCAATCCACACATCATGCTGATAGTGGTTGTTTTTCCTGCACCATTCGGACCGAGTAAGCCGAAGATGATTCCTTTTGGAATATGAAGTGTGATGTTGTTTACAGCAGGAATGGCTGCACCTTTATAAATCTTTATCAGATCTTTTAATTCAATGGCAGCGTTAGGATCCATGAAAAAGATTTTAGTCTTTCTTTAAAAAGATCTTCATTTCACAATCAGCAACAGGTTCACCATTTACGGTTGATCTGCCGGTGATGAGTGTAACATCAAAAATGATCTGTTGAATGATCACTTCCGTTTTAAGTTCAGCACCTACTTTTGGAAGTTGATGAATATTTAAGCGTTTGATAGCACCGATGTATCCAACTGGGGGATTTACTTTTTCTCCATTCTTTTCGAGAAGAGAAACCATATAACCAACGCGTAATGCAGCTGTTTGAGCAATGTTCTCAACGATTCCCGGTTCAGTGAACTCGCCATTCTCACAAAAGATATTATCTGCTTTGATGGTAAATCCGGAGATGGTGGTTGTTTCATCGTTGAACCACAATTTATCCACCATTTCGATCGGTGGTTTTTGAGGGATGAGTGCCGAAACAGCAGCTCCTTCTATGATCGGTTTTTCCATTGTTTCCATGATTACACAACAGTTAACAATGCGTTAGCGTAAGAGAAACGGGCACTTTCCGGAACGGTTAATGCGATCTTTTGTCCTTTCTGCAATTTACATGAATTCATTAATTCTTCAACAGCAAGGAAAATAGAGGCAGCGCCTATGTTTCCGACTTTTGTAAGGTTAACGAACCATTTTTCCTGAGGAAGTTCCACACCATATTTTTTCATTTCATCATCCACTTTAGAGCGGAAATATTCAGAAGAGATATGTGGTAAGAACCAGTCGATGCTCTTCGGATCAACGTTGTGTTTCTGGAACATTTCCACATAACGTTTGGTGCCCAATTGAGCAATGTATTGATCAAGTAAGCGTGTATCCTGTTTCATGGCGAAGATCGATTTCTCCAACCATTCTTTTGGTTTGTATTCACTCCAGCCGTGTAAGTTTCCTTCTGCATCTTTGTCGGATCCAACATACATACATGCTTCTACTTCACTTGCAAAGGAACAGATCTCTATCCATTCTATCTTTAGAGAAATACCATCCGGATTCGGTTTGTTAGAAAGAAGAGCCGCAGCAGCACCATCGGAAAGCATCCATCGAAGGAAATCTTTTTCGAATGCCAGCATTGGATTTTCTTCCAATTCACTTAATTTATTTGCTTCCTCTTCGAATGTTTGAGCACTCATCCAGGTAGATAATTTTTCAGATCCTGTTGTTACTGCATTGTTTGAATTTCCTGTTAAAACCGACATGTATGCATATTTCAATGCATTCATACCGGAGCAGCAAGAACCTGAAAAAGTAATCGTTTCAATCGGTTTTGATTTTAACAGACCGTGTACCATAACACCATGAGCAGGAAGTATCTGATCAGGAGAAGTAGTTCCACTGGTAAGTAATTCGATATCATCCAACTTGAATCCATTGGTGCAAAGCGCACGGATGGCTTCGGCAGTTAATTCTGCATTGGTATGTGTGCTATTTCCTTGTTTGTCGCGGGAATAATAACGGGTAGTGATTTTGTTGTTTCTTAGAACGATCGATTTCGAACGGGATTTTTTACCACCAACAAAGCCCAGGTACTCTTCCATTTCATCATTACTCACAGGTGCACCGGGTAAAAATTTTGCTATTCTATTGATATATACTGCTTTATCCATATTCATCATAACGGGATCATTGCTGATCCAAGTTCGGGGTTTAGTTAAGAAAACAAAAATAATAGAATAAATCAATTTATTGGAAACGAAAACTGATTATTTTCAAAAAACTTACTAATTACTTCTTTTCTTTTATCGAAGGGAGTTTTGAGAGTAGTATTCGATCTCTTTTTGGAACTTTTTCCGAAATAAGATCGGAGCTAATCGTGATAGGATCGTGATGATAGGAGAGAGGATCAAAATGCCTGTAGGTAGTACAATTCCGAAGATACGTACACGTGTTTTGCGTTCTTCGCTTCCTTTTCCACCTTTTTTAGTGATGTAGCGGGCATAGAGTGGGAACAAGGCTCTTCCACGGCCTTCCATGAGTAAGAGGTTTCCACGGATATTCGTGGCACCCAGTGTATTCAACTCAGCTTGTTGTCCTTCGTAACTACCGGCATTTAAGTGTTTTTTGATAACTTCACCAAAGAGATGTGCTTCGCTCAGGTCTTTATCGGATACTCCGTATTTAGGGAAAATACCCATGAATTTTTCTTTAACACCTTTCAGCACGAATGCTAAAACGGTTACTAAACTTACCAGATTGGCAGATTTGTCAACGAAGGTAATATTGCCCACTAAGTTTGCTTGTAATCGCAAGAGGTGTGCTTTCATTTTCTCTTGTCCGCCCAGCCACATATTGCGGCAGGCAATAAGTGTGATCACATTTTTGTTTTTCAATAATACTGCCACTTCCGGAGTTTGAAGGAAAGAGTTGATTGGAATGCATATACTTAAGAACCAGGGTTGATAAGCAATGAACACTAGATCAAAATGTTCGGATGGATCAAGATCAAAAGGTGCTAATTCAGTAGGAACACCTTGCACTGTTTCGGGAAAAGCATCGAAAAATTCGGTATAGCTCCATGGGTAAGGATAAGCGACTTTAGGCTCCACCTTCAGGTATTTGATAGAATAATTACTGTCATTTTCAAACGGTTTCAACGTAGCATCGATCGCACTTTTCAATTGACCCGTTTGTGTGTAATAAATGACCAGTATCTTTTTCATCAAGGGTAAAAGTAATAAAAAAACGCTTTGCTGATAGTGCAAAGCGTTTTGGTAATAGAATTTTAAGACTTTATTATTTTCCTTTTAGTTCAGAAGTTTCTTTATCGAATAGAATCGTGAAATTTTGTGATTTCATTTTGTCAGGTGTTACTTCTTTAAAGGCATCTCTCCAAAGGATGGTCATTTCATCTTTTTGCATATCGCCTGATGTTGTAGGAATATCTTTCCAAGCTACCGTAAAGCTATCTTCTTTTCCTTTTTCAAATACTTCCGGTTTTCTGTCCGAATGGTAGTTTGCATATTCTTTGCCATCAGGCATTTTCATGGCAATTTTATTGGGCTCAAAGATCCCGATCTTATCACCATTGTATGTTGCTTTAAAACCCGCATCTGTTCTAGCGGTGGTCTTTTTTACTTTTACAACATTCACTGTAAAATTTCCCGCTTTAAAGTCATTTACTGATGCAGGTAATTTAAAGTCAGGTGTAGCAATACCACCTGTATTAGTGTTCACACGATACAAACCATCCAACACAAAATCATAATCAGCAGCCACTAAAAATTCTGTTCCGGGAATGTTAAGTACACTTGACCCATCGTCATTCGGACGGATGATCACCCACTTTTCAGTAGGGTTGTAGGATTTTCCACCAATTTTGAAGGTGCTTTCTGCCGGTTTGTAGATCAAATAATCGTTGGTTTTGTTGATCAATTTGATCTTGAATTTGGTTTCGCGTGCGGTAGCAACAGCTCCATCAATGGTTACTTTTACATCGTTTGTTTCAACTGTTTGTGTTTTAAAGAATACCTTCTTGTATTCTTGCGCTGAAGTGCTTGAAGTAGCAGCTACTGCTACAAAAAGAGCAAAGATTAATTTTTTCATACAGATTAGATTTAAATTTTTTCGGTTGCTAGAATTACAAATTCAGGGTCAAAAGTATAAAATTTAAAACCGGATTCCAATGATACAAACATCATCTATTTGTTCCAGGTTTCCCTGCCAGTTAATGAATGTTGTTTCCAATTCCTCTCTTTGCTTGTTTAATGAGTCGGAGGAGATCGTTCGGAATAATTCCTCTAATTGTTTGTATTTGAATTTTTTACCATGCTCTCCACCAAATTGATCGGCATAACCATCCGTAAAAAGATAGAGCATATCGCCTTTTTGGGCAGAGATCGTATATAATCCGAATGGTTCATTCTTTTCACCTTTTCCGATCGGCATTTTATCGGCAGGCAGTTCAATTAGTTCTGTTCCTTTAATCAGGATCGGTTTATTATGAGCTGCAGCATAGCTGATCGAATTATTTTTTCTGTCAAAACAGATCAAGATGCCATCCATACCATCCTGTGCACCTTCTTGTGAAATGTTCTTGATCAATCGTTTGCGTACATGCTCTAAAATACGGTTGGGTTCCTCCATGTTTTTTTCGTTGATCGCTTCGTTCAAAAAGCTAATGTTCAACAAACTCATGAAAGCACCCGGAACACCGTGACCGGTACTATCACAAACAGCCAGATAGAATTTATCCTCTTTTTGTGTTGCCCAATAAAAGTCGCCACTTACAATGTCTTTTGGTTTAAAGAGAACGAAATGATCGGGTAGATTCGTTTTGAGCAATTCGTCATGGGCGAGGAGTGCGTATTGTATCCGTTTCGCATAGTTGATGGAAGCGGAGATCTCTTTTTGTTTTTCTTCGATAATGTTCTTTTGTTTTTGTGTGATCTTGAAACGATTATACATGAAGAATCCAAAAATGATCAAGAGAATAACCCCACCTGCTAAGGCCCATTTTTGTGTTTTGTCCTGTTCTATTTGAGCATTCTTTGCAAAGATGAGTGCGTCTTTTACACGTTTTTCTTCTTCGTTTCTTACGCTGTCGGCAGCTGCTTTTTTCTCATACTCATACTCCAATTCTTTTTGTGCGATCTCCCGTTGATTATCTTCTTTAAATAAGCTGTCTTTTAAAACAATGAAGCGTTCGTAGTTTTCAAGTGCTTTGCTGTGATTGTTGGTTGCTTTGTAAATGTCATATAGTGTAGCAGTGGCTTCCTTTTCAGCCGATATATCTTCGGCAGCAATTGCAAGTTGCTTGGCTTTCGTAGCAAATTCAATGGCCTGATTATATTTTTTTTGTTTTAGATAAGTGCGGGCGATGATCGACATGGTGATAGATTCCACTTGTTTGTCGCCACTTTCAACAGCATATTTCAAACTTTGCATTTGGTATTCCAAGGCGATTAAATAGTCGCCTGTGCTATAATGCGTATTTCCCAGATTACTCATGGAAGCAGCAACTCCTTGTTTGTCGCCCAACTCTTCGAACAATTTTAAACCCTTGGTAGTGTATTCTATGGATTGATCGTAATGTCCAAGGTTATTATGAATAAGTCCGATGTTATTATATGCACTTGCCATTCCTTGCTTGTTATTCATGAGTTCGAAAATCTTCAAACTTCTTAGCTGGTAGGTCAGTGCTTTTTCAAACTCACCTATGTTGATGTAGATACTTCCAATATTTGCCACCGAAGCAGATATCCCTTTTGTATCTTTTAATTTTTCCCTGATCTTTAAACTTTGCTGGTAAAAATCGATGGCTTTTGCGTAATTGCCTTTTAATTGATAGGATGCACCAATGGTGTTGAGTGCTTTTGCTTCCCATGTTGGAAGTTTTTTCTCTCGGGCCATTTCCAACTCCTGATGTCCAAGCAGGTAGGCAGAGTCGGTATTTGTAAACAAGCAACCCCAGGCAATATCATTAAATGCTTCGAAGCGGACGCTGTCTGGATTTTTGGTGTTTCTGAAAATACTCCATAAGGAGTCAACATTTTGAGCATGAAGGCTCAGCATGGAAATGAGCAATGAAAACAGGAGTAGCTTTTTTTTCATAGGATCATTTTTTATTCAATCGGTTCAATGTTTTTTCGATATACACTTCAGTTGGAAGCAAAGAGGTCTGAATTCGTTTGGCATATTCAATACTGTCAATGATCTCGGTGTTTTTTGCTTCGATCACATCCTTTTGCAATTCAACTTCTTTCTTTTGCTCGGAGATGATCCGGTTGGCTTTTTGTTTATCCTTATACCCTTTAAAAATAAATCCCGCAAGCGTAAGAGCGAGCACCAGGCCTAACAAGGAGAAGATGGTGAAACGTTTTTGTGTCTCCGTTTTTTCTTTTTCTTTTTCCAATTCCTGTTTTTGGATCTGAGCTAAAAGGTTCTGACTAAGTGAGTCGGCATACTTCTTTTTGTCGTATTCATATAAGATCTCTGCTTTGAACTGTTCTTTTTTACTTTCTTCGGTATAGATGGAGTCGCGTGCCTTGATGTATTCCTGATAGTGATGATAGGCAAGAGGAATGTTATTCGTTTTCTCATAGGCATTTTTCAGGGCTTCGTGTGCTTGTTGCTGATGCGGTAAACTCTCTATTTTTTTCGCCATATCCAGCGATCGTTTGGCATATTCCAGTGAGCGTTTGTAATCTTTTAAATAAAGGTAAGAAGTAGCCAGGTTAAAGAACATATCGGCCTGATTGGGTTGCATTTGCATCTCTTCAAAGATCTTCTCCGCTTTTTCAAACAGTTCGATGGCTTTTTTATTTTGATCTTTGATTTGATAATAACTTCCCAGGTTACCATAAGCGATTGCTTCACCGGAAATATCTTCTATTTTTTTGCAGAGTTCTAATGCTTTTTCAAAATGGATCTTGGCGCTGTCGTATTTTTTCATTTCATAGAATACACTGCCGATATTCCCATTTAAAAGACTTTGTCCGTATTCGTGTTTAATCAGTAATGCATACTGAAGTGCCGTTTTGTAATGCTTCATGGCTTTATCGTACTGTTTTAACTGGAAAAAAGTATTCGCCAGATTGTTATTTGCCAATGCCATGGACATGGTATCATTATCGATCTCCATTTCATGGAGTGTTTTAAAGCCATATTCAATCCCGGCCGTGTAATTGCCTTGTTCGGTATAGGCTAAATTGAGTGAGGAGTAAACCCGTTTGTAATAGCCTCTTTTCAGCTTTTTATCAGAAATGATCTTTAGTGCCTTGTGTAGGCCTTCTAATGCTTTGTTAAACTCTCCGCGCTCACGGTAAATGATACCCAGTGTGACATAGGCATCTATTTCGTAGCCTGGAATGTTCAGTTTTTTTGCGAGAGCTAAGGAGCGATTGGCATACAGAATTCCAGAATCAGGTTGAACGGACGAATATTCCTTTGCAAGTACATCATACCAATAGCACCGTGCGCTGTCGGTTGTTTGCTGATATACAACCTGCTTAAGTGAATCGATAACTTGATTCTCTTTTGCATGAACGGCATTGGTTGCGCATAACAACACGATGATCAGGAAGATGGAATATCCGTATTTCATTTTTTTAGTTTAACTCTTTTTCTTTCTATTATTTAATACCTTTTCAATATACTTTTCTGTAGGTAATAACGATTGTTGGATCCTTTTTGAATAATGGATGGAATCAATGATCTCTTTTTGTTTTTGTTCTATAATATCCTTTTGTTTTTGTATTTCTTCATTCGTAGCAGCAAGCTTTTCATTGGCTCTTTGTTTAATTCTGTTTCTGTTTATGAGTAAAAATGCTGTCACAAAAAGTAATATCAATATAGCAATAATAGAAATTATTATGAATGTTTGTTTCTGAAGTCGGCTTTCTTTTTCTGATAATTCCAATTGATTTATTTGATTATCTCTTTGCAGAAGCTCTATCTCTCTTTGTTTTTTCTCACTTTTATACTTGGCATCGGCTTCGGCCACTTGTTTATTTATATCAAAGGTAAGTGTAGAATCCTTGAAGTGGATATATTTATCTTTATAGGTACATGCTTCTTTAAAGTTGCCTATCAGTTGAAAGTATTCTGCTTTTAATTTGTAATAATCTTCGATCAGGTCAGCATTCTTTATTTCAACAGCAATAGGGTATATAGAGTCAATGTATGAAATAGCGTTTTTAGGTTTTTTATCGTGAATATAAGCCGATGCAATATTCCGGTAAGAGTTTCCAAATGTTTCCGGTTCTAATTTTTTGTCACGGTTGATCGCTAATGCCGATTGGAAGCTTTTAAGTGCTTCCTCCGGTTTATTCTCCTTCATAAAGATCATTCCAATGTTGTTGATTGAAAATACTGCGCCATAATAGTCTTCGGCTTCTAATTTCATTTGAAGCGATTCATTGTACAAGGCGACCGCTCTTTTACGTTCTCCTATTTTATCCAATGAATTGGCCAGATTGTTCAAAGCCCATGAAAGATAAGGGCTATTGTTTTTTTTGTAAAGATCAACAGAGCGTTCATAATATTCAATTGCTTTTTTATAGTTATTCATGGATTGAAAAACATTCCCAATTCCTAAACAAGCGGAAGCTGCTCCTGTTTCCAGTTTGATCGAGTCGAATATCCTTAGTGCCTGTAAGTAATTGTCGAGTGCATTTTTAGAATCACTTTGTTTGTCGTAATAAGTTCCTATTCCAATTAATGTGGATGCTAATCCTTTTGCATCTTTCAGCTTTTTTTTGATCTTTTTCGCTTTCTCTAGAAAGAAGAGGGAGGAGTCTGCATTGTTGAAATCGTATAGATTCCCTAGTATGTGATAGGCATTTCCTAATCCTTTTTCATACTTTATTTTTTGAGCTCTTTCAATGGCTTCAAAAGCATATTTAAAGCTTTGTGTATAATCTTCATGCATCAGCTGCTGAGCGATCTCATTCAAGGCATTTACTTTTGAAGTATCGGGAATGTTTTGTTGAAGCGTCTTTTGCAATGAATCCAACTTTGCATTTCCAATGCTACTCATCACCAATGGAGAAAGCAGGAATGCGAGAAGACAAAACCATAAGAATCTATTTAAACGGATCGACATGTTTGTTGGATGACCAACTAAATATACGAAAAAATTAGAATCGGATGCCAATGAATATCAATGTCTTTATAGGAAGGGAGTGAGAAATGAAAGTAGGGGAATAAAAATGAATAGGAATAATGGTTGTAGGTAGAAAGTTTTTATTTTTTTATGTTTTTAAGAACCTTTTCAATGTATTTCTCTTTAGGAAGTAAGGACTGTTGGATCCTTTTTGAATATTGGATAGAGTCGATGATCTCTTTTTGTTTTTGTTCTACTATTTCTTTTTGCTTGATTATCTCCGATTGAAATAAGAGATTTTCTCTTCTAAAAAAGACAAAAAATAAGATAGTAATTAAAAAAAGGAGAAAAAGGTTAAGGTAGCTGATCGCTTTTTGAATAGTGGCATATTCAGCAGGTATTTTATAAAGACTTGAGCCATCGGAGAGTGTCAATACAAGTACAAAAAAAGAAACAACTGCCGTAGCAATGTAAAAACGAAGTGCAATATTGCTTTTGAATAGTGATATGGCAATTAAACACATGATGAGTAAGAAGAAGTGCAGATTGGAAGACAGTCCATAGATCGCAGTCCCTAATATGAAATAGATCAATCCGTAGGCACTTGCTAAATAGAATGAAAGGTGGTATCTTTTTTTATCATTCAGATAAAAGCTTAAGAGAGCAGATAACATCATGAGAACATTTAATATCAGAATCCCGGTTACTCCAAATTTTATGGCAACAGGAATATAGCCTGTCATGATGATGATCGTGATAAATGAAATTAAATTACTTATCCGGATCTTTCTATTGAGATGAACCTCATTTGACTTAGCCAATCCGATATTTAAGATCTTTTGTAGCATTAAAAACGTATTCCAATGATCAACACATCATCTACCTGTTCCAATTCTCCTTTCCATGCATTGAATTCTGATTCTAGTTCAGATTGCTGTCCGTTAAGGGAAAGGTTGTGGATGGAGATCAGTTTGTTCTGTAATTGTTTGTACTTGTATTTTTTTCCGTGTTCGCCACCAAACTGGTCAGCAAAGCCATCGGAGAATAAATAGATCATATCACCTTTCTGAAGATCTATTTTGTGATTCGTGAATGGTTTTTCCTGATCGTATACATTTATTCCTATTGGTGTTTTATCAGCTTTGATCTCCATCAATTCTCCTTTTCGGATGAGCCATAACGGATTATAAGCACCTGCATATTCAATTGTTTTTTCTTCTTCATTAATAGCGATCAAAGAGGCATCCATACCATCTTTTATGGTGGAATCATCATTGCCTTTTCTTAATTTTTTGATCAGATTTTTTCTGATGCTGTTTAAGATAGCAGCCGGTTGTGTAATTCCATGTTCATTTACCGCCTGGTTAAGTAAATTAGAACCAACAATGCTCATGAAGGCTCCGGGTACGCCATGTCCGGTGCAATCAACAGCTGCAACAAACGTTTGTTTGCCAAAGCGTTCTATCCAATAAAAATCGCCACTTACAATATCTTTTGGTTTGTAAAATACAAAGCAGTTAGGAAGAACTTGATCAATTTGCTCTTGAGCAGGCATCATCGCTTCCTGAATTCTTTTTGCATAGTGAATGCTATCGGTTATGTCTTTATTCTTTTCTTCAATAATGATGTTTTTCTCTTCGAGTTTGTTATGTTGCAGGGAGATCTTATTCTTCAGGCTTCTTGTTTTAAGGAACATGTAAATAGATAACACCAGGAGCAGAGCAATTGCAATCACAACGTAGATCAACTTTTGTGTTTTGGAACGGGCTGATTGAACTTCTTTTTCCTTTTCACTTACTGCTAATTTCTTCTCCAGAAAAGAGATGCGGTTGATCTTTTCAATATTCAGGATCTTGTTTTTTATTTCGTTTTGTTGTTTTAAAAAATAGAATGATTCTTTGTATTTCCCTTGTGCTTCATACAATTTAATGAGCTCTTCATAGGCTTCCACCAATTCATGATCCAGGTTGTTCTTTTCTGAAATGGATTTACTTGCTAAAAGCGCTTTTTCAGCTGATACAAGATCATTGTTCAAAAAATGGGCAGTTCCGGTCAATTTCAATACCGTAGCTTCCGAATCGATCATTTTATTGCTGATCGCAATTTCATGGGCTAATTGCAGTTCTTTAACGGCTTCTTGATATTTTTTTTGTGCGATCAACAAGCTGCCTCTGTTTTGATGCAGATAAAATGTGTTTATAGCAGAAGGCTTTAATTGGGCTACTTCGGATAATGCAGCTTCAGCTTTTTCAAACTCTTTCGTTTCGATATAATCCAATGTTACATTTAACAAGGATGCTGTGATCCCTGCAGTATCATTTACACTGCGATACATCACAATGGCTTCTTCCAGCATAGCCATTGATTCTGTTGAATTTCCAATACGGTCGAGTAGGATGGACCGTAATTTCAGAACATAGGCCAAGCCTTTTTTATCGTCCGCTTCTCGATAATAGCTTTGAGCACGAAGTAATTTTTGATTGGCTTCCTCCAATTCGGATTTTAATAAAAAGTAACGTCCGATGTAGGCATTTGCCAATGCAAGTGAGTTTCTGTCATTTATTTGTGTGGCAATTCTTTCGGCTTCAACACTCAGTTGATACGATGAATCAGGGTTGGAGGCATATACATCTTGTGCCGTATTTAATAGCCTTTCGCATTCAGCATTTGTTTGTGCAAACACTGAATGTGAAAAGATGAATAAGAAAAAAATGAATAGCCTTCTCAAAGCTTAATCTTGATTGCGTTTTTTTACCATCGTTAGGATAGTTGCAATAGCAACTGTTTCTCCGGTTTCATCATATACATCCACTAACCATTTTACAATTCCTTTGGCAATGTCTTCCGGTGTTTTTTTCTCCTGATCGATCTTTTCTTTACATGTAAAGCGAACACCAATGGTACTACCAGGGTACACCGGTTTCACAAAACGACATTCATCCAAACCATAGTTCAATAATACAGGACCTTTTTTAGCATCTACGAATAATCCCGCAGCTTTACTTAAGATAAAGTATCCATGCGCTACTCTTCCGGTGAAGATCGTTCCATCTAATGATGTTGCATCCATGTGTGCATAAAAGTTGTCGCCACTTACATTGGCGAAGTTGACAATATCCGCTTCGTGTACCGTATGTTTTGCGGTGATCAATGTTTCACCGATCTCTAGCTCTTCGAAATAGCGTTTGAATGGATGAATATCTTTTTCAATATATTTTCCGCCATATTGATATTGACCCATTATTTTGGTCAATGTAGTAGGGGAGCCTTGAATTGCTGTGCGTTGTAAGTAATGGAATACACCACGTTTTCCACCCATCTCTTCACCGCCACCTGCCCGTCCCGGACCACCATGTGTTAACAATGGCATTGGTGAACCATGCCCCGTGCTTTCTTTTGCACAATCAGCATTCAATACTAAGATACGGCCATGCATACAAGCAGCACCGATCACAAATTCTCTGGCAATATTGTCGTCAGCTGTTACAATTGAACATACCAATGATCCTTTACCAAGCTTTGCTAGTTCAATAGCATCACCAATGGTTTTGTAGGGCATGATGGTACTTACAGGCCCGAATGCTTCAATGTTATGACAATCCTGATTTTTGAATGGATCTTTGTTTAAGAAAAGGATAGGCGACATGAAGGCACCTTTGCTTTTATCAGCACCAGTTACTTCGAATTTTTCCAGATCACCAAATACAATTTCTTGTGTTTTGGCAAGCTGCATTACTTTTTCTGCCACTTCTTTTAATTGTGATTTTCCGGCTAAAGCTCCCATACGCACACCTTCAACATTTGGGTCACCAATGGTAGTCGTTGCTAATCGTTTGCCCAATGCAATTTGTACGTCCTCTACTAAATTCTCCGGAACAATGATCCTTCTTACAGCAGTACATTTTTGTCCTGCTTTTGTGGTCATTTCACGTTGTACCTCTTTGATGAAAATATCAAATTCGGCAGTGCCCGGTGTCGCATCTGCACCTAACACACAGCAGTTCAATGAATCGGCTTCCATGTTAAAGGGAACAGCTTCCTGTATCAATCGCGGGTGTGATTTTAGCATCATACCTGTGCTTGCAGAGCCTGTGAATGTCACCACATCTTGTGAAATTACATGATCTAATATTCCGTTTGCACTTCCGCAGATCAATTGCAATGCACCTTCCGGAACGATGCCCGATGCTACGATCTCTTTTACAACAGCTTCGGTAAGGAAAGATGTAACAGTTGCCGGTTTTACAATAGCAGGAACACCTGCTAAAAAGTTGACCGCAATTTTTTCAAGCATTCCCCATACCGGGAAGTTGAATGCATTGATATGAATAGCAACACCTTCTTTGGGTACGCAAATATGATGACCAATGAAAGTTCCGCCTTTACTTAATTTAGCAGCATCACCATCATAGCAGAATGTTTCATCCGGGAATTGTCTGCGTAAACTCGCATAGGTAAATAAGTTCCCGATGCCTCCTTCAATGTCCACCCAGCTGTCGGAGCGGGTAGCACCTGTAGCCCAGCTTACTTTGTAAAATGCTTCCTTTTTCGATTGAAGATGCAAGGCCAATGCTTTTAACATTCTTCCTCTTTCCTGGAAAGTCATTTTGCGTAAAGCAGGTCCGCCCACTTTACGGGCATAGTTCATCATTTCAGCAAAATCTAATCCTTTGCTACTAGCGGTTGCAATAGCATCACCGGTAATTGCATTAAAAAGTGTTTGTCCTTCATCTGAACCAGCGGTCCATTTTCCCTGAGCGTAGTTTTGTAATTTCATAAATATAATGTGTTAATAAAACGATCTTTTTAGAACGCTAAATGTACTAAAAAAAGGTCAGTTTATTTCTATAAAATGACCTTGGTTTTGCATAAAAAAGCAGATGGTTATTTTTGAGTCCAGATCCTCCAGGCTTCTTCTGCCTGTTGCTGTAACATACTTAGTCCGTTGATGCCAACGGCTCCTTGTGCCCGCCCTTTTTTAAGGAATTGCGTTTCTTCCGGATTATAGATCAGATCGTAAAGTAAGTATCCTTTGCCAATATATTGGTAAGGAATGGCAGGATAATCATCTATTGAAGGATAGGTTCCTACCGGACTTGTATTGACGATCAATTTAAAGGCATTCATCACATATTCATTCAGCTCATCGTAGTTGAATGCTTTGTTGGTATCGAGTTGTGCTTTATCACGGGAAACAAAGTAGCAATCAATACCGATCTCATTCAATACATGAAAAACAGCCTTTGAGGCACCACCTGTTCCCAGGATCAAGGCACGCTCATGTTGTGTTTCAATAAATGGTTTGATACTTTGTTTGAAACCGAAAGCATCGGTATTATATCCTTTGCTTTTTCCATTTTCAAATTTGATGCAATTTACGGCTCCAATTTTTTCGGCCAATGGATCGAGTGCATCCAAAAATGGAATGATGCTTTCTTTGTAGGGAATGGTAACGTTGAGTCCGATCAAGTCTTCTGTTTTTTCAATAAGCGCAGGGTATTGATCAATGGAAGCCAAAGGATAGAGTTCATACGAATAGTCGCTTAGTTTTTCCCTCTCAAACTTTTCTGTAAAATACTTTTTAGAGAAAGAGTGGGAGAGCGGAAAGCCGATCAGTCCGAATTGTTGCATGATTACTGTTTGTCTTTTGAAAATTTTGCTTTCAAAAATTCAAAGATGATCGGAAGGATAGAAATAAAAATAATTCCTAAAGCTACTTTCTCAATATTGGCTCTGATCCAAGGAATTTCACCAAGGAAATATCCTGCAAAGGTTAATGATCCGATCCAGATTACACCACCTAATACATCGAAGGAGAAGAATTTTTTATAATCCATTTCGGCAACACCGGCAACAAAAGGAGCAAAGGTTCTAACGATAGGAACAAAGCGAGCCATGATGATGGTCTTTGGTCCGTGTTTTTCAAAAAAGGCATGTGTTTTATCCAGGTACTCTTGCTTTACCAACACTTTGCCTCTGAATTTTAAGTGGAATACTTTAAGTCCGATCTTACGACCTACCCAATAATTCACGTTATCGCCCAATACAGCTGCCACAAATAGTAATATGAGAAGATAACTCATATTCAGGTATCCTAATTTGGCAAATAATCCTGCCGTAAATAACAAAGAATCGCCCGGTAAAAAAGGCATGATCACCAATCCTGTTTCAATGAATATAACAAGGAAAAGGATGAAGTAAACGGCTGTATTGTAATTACTGAATAACCACTCAAAATCGAGATGGATAATGTGTTTGAATAATTCGATCATAAGTGATGGTTACTGCTAGTATTTTGTAAGTGATGGGTCAATTTCATTTGCCCAGGCAATGATACCACCTTTCAGGTTGTACACATTGTTATAGCCTTGTGCTTCTAAAGCCTGACAGATAGCACCGGAACGGGCACCACTACGGCAGTGAATGACCACCTGTTTGTCTTTTGATATCTTATCCAGATTATCCATCACATCACCCATTGGAATATGAGTTCCTCCAATTTCACAGATCTCCAATTCATGCTCTTCTCTCACATCGATCAATTGAAAATCGGCCTTGGAATCTTTCAATGCTTTTAATTCAGCTACGCTAATTTCTTTCATAATTGTTAGTGTTTTTGAGAAGTTTATGCTTCTTGTTTTTGTTTTAATTTATCGGGTAAATGACTGAAAAAGGTATCTCCTCTTAATCCCACACGTAATGTTTCCAAAGGGATCACATCATCATAGGCAATGTTTCCAAGATTCGCATTGTGTCCTAATAATTTCAGGAACCAAACCTGCTGTGATTTTTGTGGTGCTTCCCACAAAATATCGTCTTTATTTACTTTTGATAAGATCTTATTGATCAATAACGTGTGTGCATTTCCATTGGAGCGGTAGATGCCGACATTCCCACTTTCACGTGCTTCCGCGATCACCTTCCATGATCCTGCTTGTAACTCGGCATTCATCATGCTGGTCCACATTGCCGGATGGATAATGATACCGGCTTCTTTTGATCCTACTTCGGAAAGTACGGTACGGTCTTTCGCTAATTTATTGATGTATTCACATTTTTTGTCGTGCGACATCACAATGGATCCATCCGATACTTCAGCACATTCCAATTTTAATTTATCTAATAACTTTCTGTAATCATCAAACATATTGCGGATAATGAATGCTTCAAAGAGTGTTCCACCCAAATACACTTTCATGCCTGCTTCTTTGTATAGTTTGATCTTTTCTTCCAGATGAGGAGTAACATACGATGTTCCAAATCCAAGTTTGATCAGGTCGGTATAATTGCTGCTTACCGATAAAAAATCTTCTACCTGACGTAAACTTAAGCCTTTGTCCATCATCATGGTCAATCCGCTGTTACGTGGTTTGGCCGGACGTTCGGGTATGTATGGTAATTCGTAATTCATATTATTTTTTGTAGGATTGAATAATGTCTGTAATGGTTGTGTTTTCTTTCAGGTCGGGGATGTATTCAAACAACTCATTGTGTTTTTCATAATCCAGCGCCAGTGCATTTTGCAGGAATCCTAATGCTTCCTGTTTTTGTCCGATACTCATCAGGCAGGCAGCAATGCGGTATTGCAAAGGTGCATACTGTGGATGGTGTTTGATCCCTTCCGCCAATATTTCCAATGATCCGTTCTTATCTTCCTGTTCAAACAGTAGGTTCGCATAGTCGAGCCAAATGTCGGTATCTTCCGGTTGTAGCTCGATCACCTTTTTGAACGCATTTTCTGCATCTTCATAGAATTGCATTTTTTGTTGCAATTCACCATAGATGTACCAGAAGTCAGCATTGTTAGGTTCCAGCTCCAAGGCTTTTTTAGCATAATGAATGGCTTCAGCTGTTTTGCTTTGAGCATCCAGCACAATGGCTATTCCAAGCCATGCGTCAGCTATTTGTGGATTAACTTTGATGGATTTGTTATAAAATACCAAAGCATGATCGTAATCTTCTTTTTTCTCGTAGCATTCACCAATATAATAGAAGGTGATGGCATCGGGTTCTTCAAACTTTAATGTTTCTTTGTACACTTCAATTGCTTCATCCAGCTTGCCTAAATTGGCTAATGAATTGGCTTTATTGAAATAGGCCGAAGCAAAATCTTCCACAATGGCAATGGCAAAGTCGTAAGCATCGATGGCTTTTTCGAACATGCTCAAGCGATTGTAAGCTACTCCCAGGTTGAACCAGGCAGTGGCAGTATAAGGATGTTTGTCGACAAACTCGGTATAGTATTTTACGCTTTCTTCGGATTGTCCGTTCAATTCATAGCAGAATGCTAACTCGTATAAGGCAGCTTCATTTTCCGGGTTTTCCTTGATCGCCTTTTTGAGATAGAAAATAGCATCGTCAAATTTTCCTGTATTTTCAAATTCAAAAGCCATAGCCAAATAGACCTCATCAATGTCTTCGGCATTTTCAGCTGCTTTTTTATAGTTCTCAATAGCTTGTTCGGTAAGTCCCATCTGGCTGTAGATACTGCCTTTGGTCATGTACAGTTCCGTATTGGAAGGTTCCATACTTTCCACAAATGAAAGGATCTCCAAGGCTTTTTGGCTTTGGTTGGTAGCCGCATAGATCTGTGCTTTTCTTAAAAAGAAGATGGTAGAAAAGGGGTACTGTCCGATCGCGAATTCGATCGCTTGAAGTGATCGTTTGGTGTTATTCTTTTCTATATAATATTCAACAATGTCTTCCAGTTCTTCTGCATCAAAAAAATACTGCTTTTGGTTGGCCAACATTTCCTCAAAACGATCTACCAGCAGGATCAGATATTTGGCTCCTTTATGTTCATTTCCGTCAAAATCTTCGCTCATCTCTCTTCAGTTTATGTGTTAAAATATATCAGATCTCTGATATTCTGGCGAAATTAGTAAAAAAAGACCTATTTAGGTACATTTGTTTTTAACAGCCCTATTTTGATATGTTAAGAACTTCCGTTTTATAAGAAGTGCTAAAAAACTATCTTTGCATGCTTATTTTTTTGAAAAACATACGAAGAAAGCAAAACATATTATGACCTTAATTAAATCAATATCAGGCATTAGAGGAACAATTGGCGGTAAGCCGGGCGAAGGATTAAGTCCCTTGGATGTGGTGAAATTCACTTCGGCATTTGCAACCTGGATCAAAAATCACTCGAAAAAGGAGCGTATCAAAATTGTGGTGGGACGAGATGCGCGTATTTCCGGAGAGATGGTTAACAATCTGGTTTTAGGTACGTTGCAAGGTTTAGGTGTAGATGTAGTTGATATCGGATTATCCACCACACCTACTGTAGAGATCGCTGTACCGGATGAAAAAGCGCATGGTGGTATCATTTTAACGGCCAGTCATAATCCTAAGCAATGGAATGCATTAAAGTTATTGAACGAAAAAGGTGAATTCATCAGCGAAAAGGATGGTGCCGAAGTGTTGGAGATCGCTGAAAAAGAAGCTTATACTTTTGCCGATGTGAACTCATTGGGCAAGATCACCAAGAACGACACTTATTTTAAAAAGCATATTGACAAGATCTTAGCACTTTCATTGGTGGATGTTCCTGCCATTAAAGCGGCTAAATTCAAAGTGGTGATCGACTGTGTGAATTCTACCGGTGGGATCGTATTGCCACAATTATTAGAAGCATTGGGTGTGGAATCGGTAGTGAAATTGTATTGCGACCCGACAGGTGAGTTTCCGCATAACCCGGAGCCATTGCCTGAGAATTTGAGAGACATCTCCAAAGCAGTTGTGAAAGAAAAAGCACACTTAGGTATCGTGGTGGATCCGGATGTAGATCGTTTGGCGCTTGTGTGCGAAGATGGAGAAATGTTTGGAGAAGAATATACTTTGGTAGCTGTTGCTGAATATGTATTAAACAAAAGAACTCCGGCTGAAAAAGCAGCCGGTAAAAAGGGGAATACCGTTTCCAATTTATCATCTACCCGTGCATTGCGCGATGTAACTGAAAAGCATGGCGGACAATACAATGCCTCGGCAGTAGGGGAAGTGAATGTGGTGAAAATGATGAAGGAAACCAATGCGATCATTGGTGGAGAAGGGAATGGAGGCGTAATTTTGCCTGAGTTGCATTACGGACGTGATGCTTTGGTGGGAATTGCGATCTTCCTTTCGCACTTGGCAAAATATGGAAAAACATGCTCGATGTTGCGTTCTACCTATCCGGATTATCATATATCGAAAAATAAGATTGAGCTAACTCCGGAGATCAATGTGGATCGTATCTTAGAAGATATAAAAGCGAAGTACAAAAAACAACCGATCAATACGGTTGATGGCGTAAAGATAGAGTTTGACAAGGAATGGGTGCATTTGCGCAAGTCGAATACCGAGCCGATCATCCGTATCTATTCGGAAAGTGAAAGTGAAACAACAGCTGATAATCTGGCCAAAAAGATCATGGCAGATATCCGTGAATTCATAAAAATGCAGCAAATTGCTGTTTAGTAATTTGTGACTTGTTTATATCATTGCAAGCGAATTCAATTTTTAAAACCAATTTGATATGAAAGTATATTTAGACAATGCCGCTACTACACCTTTAGATAAAGAAGTATTAGAAGCGATGTTGCCATATATGACCGAACATTTCGGTAATCCATCTTCTATCCATTCATTCGGACGAAAAACACGTGCTGCCATAGAAGGCGCGCGTAAATCGGTTGCCAAATTTTTGAATGTTTCGCCTGCTGAGATATTTTTTACATCGGGTGGTACAGAGGCCGATAATCAGGCGATCCGTTGCAGCATCCATGATATGGGAATAAAACATGCCATCACCACTAAGATCGAGCACCATGCTGTATTGCATACGCTGGAGGCGATGGAACATGATGGACATATCAAATTAAGTTTTGTGAATTTAACTCCTGAAGGACATGTGGATCTGAATCATTTGGATCAATTGCTAAAAGATAACGGGAGAACATTGGTTTCATTGATGCATGCCAACAATGAGATCGGTAACTTACTTCCATTAAAAGAAGTAGGGGATATTTGTGCAAAATACGATGCCGTATTTCATTCGGATACTGTTCAAACAATGGGACATTATCCAATGGATCTTCAAGCCATCAATGTTCATTTTATTACCTGTGCAGCACATAAATTTCACGGACCAAAAGGTGTAGGTTTTTTATACATCAGCAATAAAGTAAAGATCAATCCTTTTATCTACGGTGGTTCGCAGGAGCGTAACATGCGTGGAGGTACCGAAAATCTGTATGGTATCATCGGCTTGGCAAAAGCTCTGGAAGTAGCTAACCGTGATATGCAAGCACATGAAGATCATATTCTGGGTGTAAAAAAATACATGGTGGAGCAGTTGAAAGCAGCTATTCCCGGTGTGGAGTTCAATGGCGCTTGTTTGAATAATTGTTTATACACGGTATTGAATGTACGTTTTCCACATACTGAAAATGCGGAGATGTTATTGTTCAATCTGGATATTGCAGGTATTGCTGCTTCAGGCGGAAGTGCTTGCACCAGCGGAAGCAATCAGGGCTCGCACGTATTGCGCGGGATCGGTGCTGATGTAACACGTCCATCCGTTCGTTTTTCATTCAGCAAATACAATACAAAAGAAGAAGTGGATTATACCGTTTCTAAACTGAAAGAATTGTTTGGCGTAAAAGCCATGGTTAATTCCTAGTATCTGTTTAATTATTATGTAAAAGAGTGGAGGAGGATCCTTCACTCTTTTTTTATTTGTTTTGTCCTAAAAAATTGCCTTTAACATTCGTCTTTCCCTTTAATTTTTCTAAATTTGCATTCCCGTAAAACAAGCGGAAACAAAAATAAAATTACCATGTTTGATAATTTAAGTGACAAGCTCGATCGCGCCTTTAAACTCTTAAAAGGCCAAGGAAAAATTACAGAGATCAATGTGTCGGAAACAGTGAAGGAGATCAGGAAAGCCTTGCTGGATGCCGATGTGAATTATAAAGTAGCCAAACAATTTACCGATTCGGTAAAAGAAAAAGCACTAGGTCAAAATGTGCTTACCTCCATTTCTCCCGGACAATTAATGGTAAAGATCACCCATGAAGAGTTAACCAACTTGATGGGCGGAAGTACCGAAGATATTAAGCTGGGAGGCAATCCAACCGTCATCTTGATGAGTGGTTTGCAAGGTTCGGGTAAAACCACCTTCTCCGGTAAATTGGCGAATCATTTAAAGAACAAAAGAGGTAAAAAGCCATTATTGGTTGCCTGCGATATCTACCGTCCTGCCGCTATTGATCAGTTACATGTATTGGGAGAGCAAATAGGCGTAGATGTATTTTCCGACAGAGAGAATAAAGATGCGGTATCGATCGCACAAAAAGGGATCAAGCATGCCAAAGAAAATGGCAACTCGGTTGTGATCATCGATACTGCAGGTCGTTTAGCTATTGATGAGCAAATGATGAATGAGATCGCAGCAGTAAAAGCGGCTGTGAATCCGAATGAGATCTTATTTGTGGTGGACTCCATGACGGGGCAGGATGCAGTGAATACTGCTAAAGCGTTCAACGACCGTTTGGATTTTGATGGTGTGGTACTTACCAAATTAGATGGTGATACACGCGGTGGTGCTGCTCTTTCTATTAAATCGGTTGTTAACAAGCCGATCAAATTTGTAGGTACAGGTGAGAAGATGGATGCGATCGATGTATTCCATCCGAATCGTATGGCTGACCGTATTTTGGGCATGGGTGACGTGGTGACCCTTGTGGAGCGTGCGCAGGAACAATACGATGCAGAAGAAGCACGTAAGCTACAAAAGAAGATTGCTAAGAATCAATTTAGCTTTAACGACTTTTTAGCACAGTTGCAACAGATCAAGAAAATGGGTAATATCAAAGATCTGGTTGGTATGATCCCGGGTGTTGGTAAAGCGTTAAAAGGTGTAGATATTGATGATAATGCGTTTAAAGGGATTGAAGCGATCATTTATTCGATGACACCAACAGAACGCGAAAACCCTGAATTGCTAAATGGTAAACGCAGAGAGCGTATCGCAAAAGGAAGTGGAACCACTATTCAGGATGTGAACCGTTTGATCAAACAATTTGAAGATACTCGCAAGATGATGCGAATGATGGGCGATAAAAAACAAATGGCGAAAATGATGAGCCAGATGAAGAACATGCCGGGAATGGGAAGGATGTAGTTTTTGAAAGTTTAAAGTTTAAAGTTGGAAGGTTATAAAGTTGGAAGGTTGAAATTTAGGAAGTTGGTAAGTTAAAACCCTTGCCGGTGTTTTCACCTGCGAGGAGTACGAAGTGAACGCTTTGAGATAAAAAAAGAAAATAAAATTGTATGGCAGAATTAATTGATGGTAAAAAGATATCTACTCTTATACAAGAGGAGATCCGTGTAGAAGTATCTGCCATTAAAAATAATGGAGGGAAGATCCCTCATTTAGCTGCTGTACTGGTTGGTAACGATGGTGCCAGCGAAACCTATGTTGGAGCAAAAGTAAAAGCATGCGAGAATATTGGTTTTAAATCTACTTTAGTCCGTTTAGCAGAAAGTACCACCGAACAAGAATTATTAATGATCGTGGAAGGCTTGAACAAGGATGCTGATATTGATGGTTACATTGTTCAGTTACCCTTGCCAAAGCATATCAACGATCAAAAGATCATTGAAGCCATTGATCCCAAAAAAGATGTAGATGGTTTTCATCCGCAAAGTGTAGGTCGTATGGCTTTGAACTTACCGACCTATTTGCCGGCAACACCATTTGGTATTGTTCAGTTATTGGAACGTTATAAAATTGAAACAGCAGGAAAACATTGTGTAGTGATCGGTCGTAGTCACATTGTGGGTTCGCCCATGAGTATTCTGATGGCGCGTAATGCTTATCCCGGCAATTGTACCGTTACATTATGTCACAGCCGTACTCCCAATTTAAAAGAACATACGCTGAAGGCCGATATCTTAATTGTAGCATTAGGCAAACCTGAATTTGTAACAGCCGACATGGTAAAAGATGGAGTAGTGGTGGTGGATGTAGGAATTACACGCATGACTTCCGACAAAACGAAATCGGGTTTTAAATTGTTTGGTGATGTGAAATTTGATGAAGTAGCAGCCAAAGCATCTTTCATTACTCCTGTTCCGGGTGGTGTAGGTCCAATGACCATCGCATCGCTTTTAATGAATACCTTAAAAGCTTCGAAAAAGGAAGTGTATTAATACTATTCCTAAGACATTTATTCTCTATTCTATTTCGACCAATTGTATTATCTTTGTGGTCGGAAAATCAAAAAATTACGATGAAAACAAAACGTTTAGTTTGGGCATTGAGCCTTTCTGTATTTTTTAATGCTGCAGCTATTGCGCAGGACGGTGATACTAAAGTTGATCCTTACAAAGCTGATGCGAAGTTCAATTATGGAAATTATGAAGGCGCATTGGACGATTATTTGAATCTTTTGGATGCTGATCCTAAAAATGATAAATACAATTATAATATTGCTATTTGTTATTTGAACACCAATATCAATAAATCAAAAGCGATCCCATATCTGGAGATCCTTACCCGCAAGCCTAAATTCGATCCGAATGCCATGTATTTGTTGGGTAGAGCCTATCATTACGCCTATCGTTTTGATGATGCCATCAAAGCATATAATACCTTCAAACAAACCGGTCGTGGTAATGCTGAGAACTTAGCTGATGTAGATCGTCAGATCCAGTTTTGTATCAATGCCAAAGAGTGGATGAAGTTTCCTTTGGATGTGAAATTTGAAAACCTGGGGACGAATGTCAATTCTCCTTATGCCGATTATTACCCGTTTGTACCAAGTGACGAATCGTTCATTATTTTCAATTCACGCAGACAGGATGATGCTTCTGTAAAACAAAATGAAGATGGAACCTATCCGGCAGCTATTTACATTGCTAAAGTAACGGAAGGCAATTTTATTAAAGCAAAGAACATCGGTCCGCCTATTTCTAAAAAAGATGGAGAGCAGGAAGTGATCGGTTTATCGGCAACAGGTGAATTCATGTTGTTGTACTATACCAATTTAAAAGGAGTAGGAGATATTTATGTTACTTCAACCGATAAGAACCGCAGTTTTAAGACAGCAGAAAAATTATCGGAGAATATCAATTCTTCCAAAGCAGAAGAGATCGCGGCTTGTATCAGTGTGGATGGAAATACACTTTATTTTGCAAGTACACGTGAAGGTGGATTTGGTGGCACCGATCTTTATTTCAGTAAAAAATTACCGAATGGCACCTGGGGGCCTGCACAAAATTTAGGCAAAGAGATCAATACGTCATTTGATGAAGATTTCCCGAATTTATCAGCCGATGGAAAAGTATTGTATTTCAGTTCTAATGGCCATACAACCATGGGTGGATACGATATCTTTAAAGCTGAATTGAATGCTGCTACTAGTCAGTTCAGCAATCCGAAGAACATTGGTTATCCGATCAATACTCCGGAAGATAATTATAATTTCCGCGTTTCGAGCAATGGACGTTATGGTTATATTTCCGCATTACGCGATGGTGGATTGGGTGATCTGGATATTTACCGTGTTACGTTCAACGAGATCGAGCCGGAATATTCAGTTATGAATGGAAATATTTCTTCAGCTGATTCAACACAAAAATTGAATTACTCAGATGTATTTATTACTGTAACAGATACTAAAACACAGGAGATCGTGGGTAACTATTTACCGAATCCGAATAGCGGAAGATATGTGATGGTGCTTTCCCCGGGAACCTATGAAGTGAGCATTGAAGCCAATGGATTTGTACCAGTAAGCGAAAAGGTAACGATCCTTGATAAGAGTTCATTCAAGTTTGAGATCTCGAAAGATATTCATCTCAAGCCCGAAGGTTATCAGAATAAGTAAAAACAAAAATCCCCGACAAACTTGCCGGGGATTTCTGTTTACTCCATTAACAAGGCTTCTATTTTCTTTATTGTTTGTTCTTCAAATACACTTGCTTCATCTCTCGAGTAGCCCTTATGAATTTCAGCAATATCTCCTTTTTTGTCGATCAATATAAAAGTAGGAAATCCATCCAGTTTTAATTTCTTTACTAGTTTACTGTTTCTGTCAACCAATACAGGGATTCTTATGTTTTTATTATTAACGAACGTTTTTATCGTTTCTGTACTATCGATACCATTGTTAACAAAATAGATAGCAACATCCTTGTTGTCTTTAAAATGATCAAATACAGCTTCCATTTTAGGATATTGTCTGAAACAAACACCACAGGCTTTATACCAAAAATCCAATAAAACAACCTTTCCTTTTAATGATGTATTTGACAATATGGAATCGCTTGTATTAATTGATGTTAATTGATATTCAACTGATTCGTGCTTAAATTCAATATCTGTTTTTGCTTCGTAGCTTATCCAAGGAACGGCAAAATAAAGCCATACTGCGAAAGCAGCTATTATAAGTCCCGTGTATAATGTTCTTTTAATTAAGCTATTTAAGCTGGATAAGTAGTGTCCGGATAAAAATGATAAAAAACATATTGTAATTAAAACCGGTAGATCCCAGGAAAAATTGATAGAGCAGGAGTATCCAATCAATAAAATGATATACCAAAACAGCAAAAGTGTTTTATAACTTTTTAATTTAATAGATTTAATCCCTGCTACTGATCCTGCAATAAAGTAAAGTAGAAAAGCAGTAGAGAACGTAATTAGATTCTGTTGAAAAGACCATGTGAAATTAATTGTAAATCCGATGATTCCACCTAGTAGAAAAAATATAATGACGTTTAAAGATTTCATAAAAATATAGCTGTTTCGGTCTTTTTAATCCTTAATTCCAACCACACATCCCTTTGCAGGAATAGGTCCAAAGTGTTCCGCATCCATGAGCAGAGTCTATGCATCGAGATGTTTTACATGTCATATTCATGGAACACCAATCAGAGCTTGTGCTGCATTCGCAATCATCAACTCTGTCCCCTCCGCCTCCTGAAATAGGTCCTTTGTTATTTTCAAAAGTATCTAAAGATCCGACAATTATAACTAAATCATCAAAAATAAATTGTCCTTTTGCTTTTGCTATCCATTCTTTATGAAAAACTTCTTTAAATTGTTTTTCTTGCATACTTCCTGGAATGTACAATTCTTTTGAAATATTATTTAGTAGTTCTTTTAATAATTCCATTTGATAATTATTAAAATCATTTTTATTTAATACTTCATTGATCTTGTCTTTCCACAATCCTGCTTTTTGCTCCGGTTTAAGAGTGTTAAAAAGTTGTTTTTGTTCATCTTTCCCAAAACTTAACAATTCTATTCTCATTGAATGAGAATCTTGGTTTGAACCGTTAAAAGATGTTTTTCTTGCTACAGAAGAATTGTTTTCAATTTTTTCTTTCTCCTTCTGACAAGACACAACAATTGCTGACAGCATGCCAATGGCGAATAATGATAAAACTATTTTTTTCATTTTAATTGATACTGTTACTATTTACAGAAAAGCTTTAAAGGTTAGTATTGGATCCTGACCTTATCGCTGCAGTCGATAATTCAAAATCGCTGCAAACTTATCTGCGCTCACTGACAAATTTTGGCAGTGAAATTTTTTCTATTTTTTTAACAGATAGCTTTTCGACCTTCTGCAAAATTCAATTGCTGTTCCACGCTCATTTACTGATTGGATCAATCGATACAATGTACGTTCCGAAATTTTTAATCGCTCTGCTAATTCCTTTGGTGTGCCTGTGTTTCCAAACTTTGCAAGTTTTACTACTTGCTCTGCTTTTTCGTGATACTCTGTAAATTTCATAACAAAATGAATACGAGTACAAGATTACTTTGATATCAAAAAAGTAGAAAACCTATTTTGAACAGATTTTAGGTTTCGGAATAATAAGGCATTGAAAATTAGGGATATGCCGAGAATATTGACTTTTAGAAGAGTTGATCAGGAATTTTACAGGTGTAAGATTTTTATTGCATCCGTTCTGCTTTCTTTCCTTTCTTCGCCCTCCATCTGTTCCAAAACGTTTTTGTATAACGCTGATCAGTTGGATATTTTCTATCCTTTGTGAGATTATTAAAAATAAGTGCTACGATCAATAATATTACCGCACCTGATAATACAGGAGATAAAACATACATGTATCCCAAGGCTTTTATTTTCTCTGTTCCAATTACTGCTATCAGTGAAGTAGCTCCTCCCGGAGGATGTAATGTTTTGGTGATCTGCATCACAACAATGGATAGTGCAACAGCTAAGGGTGCTGTTAGCCAGATGATGTCGGGTAAAAATTTATAAATGCTCACACCTATGATCGCGGAGATCAAATGCCCGCCAATTAAATTTCGGGGCTGTGCCAGCGGACTCTGAATCGCGCCATATACCAATACGCTGGAGGCACCAAATGAACCGATCAAAAAGATATTCTCGATTCTGCTGACATGTAAACTTTGGAAATAGGCAATAAGTCCGATCCCGATAAATGCACCTATAAACGACCAGAACAACTCTTTGCCGTCTATCAGTGTTTCCTTGTAAATAACATATTTGGAGATACGAATGCTTCTCTGAATGCGCTTTTTAACCATATAATTGCTTAATGCTCAAAAATAAGGCATTGAATGGCATTAACCAAAAATAGTGTTCAATACTTTTGCAAGATAAAAACCGCCTTTCAATAATTGTTTCTCAACGATCTCCTTGTTGGTACTCATGTATTCCGGAGTAATGGTATTGTCTTTTACTTCATAGGCTTTAGAAAGTAAGGTGCGACTGTCATTCATCCAGGCAACAGGATCAACAGCTTTTGGTTTTAAGGTCTTGCTCAGCTTCAAACGTTTAGCAGTTGCTAAACATGATTCCGTACTGATGCTATTGGCGCGGATAATATCTGTATCCCAGATCCGGTGCAAATTAAAATCTTTATCGTTGTATTTCACTTTCACCTCATTTCCGCCTTTGTCAGATCCATAGCCTGCATGCAAAGGTTGTGCAATGTCTCCACACAAATGAAATAGTATTTTGATGTCTTTCGCTACATCTTCCGCTTTCATGGTCTTGTAATTTTTTAACTCCGCGATGACAATATCTAACTCCGAAATGATATCTCCATCTTTTGCTTTTACATAGGTAGCATCTTTCTCGATGTTCACATAATGCCATGGCTTCATATAGTCCAAGGATTTATCCGATTTAATATCATCCATCCAGGTAGCTGCTTTTTCAAAGCTCATATCTCCTAAGTAGGAACTTACTTTCTTTAATACTTTTCCTTTGATATTGGCTTTGGCGATCTGTGCTACAATTTGGTGACCTTCTGCTCCCCAGGCAAATGTGAGCGTAGGAGCAAGGCTAAAAATAAATGCAAGGAATGCGATCAGAATGGAGTTCTTTTTCATTTGGGGTGTTTAGTTTATGCCTACAAATTTACAATTTTAGCGGGCGATGAGCAACCACTAAATTTAATAAAATGTTATCATTAAAACTGACCGGACAATACGATCCACCACAAAATCACATCCCATATCCAGAGGATAAATGAATAGAGTAGGGCAAGCACCAAGGATGATTCTGTATAACGTTTGATAAGATGTATAGAAACGCCTGCTATGATAAATCCCAGCGACCAGAATATTCCTACACCTATGAGCGCTGCCCATACCCAGTCGCCATGCCATTCATCAAATGCAGGAAATGCTGTTAATAAAGGTTGTGCAGGAAAGTAGAGCAGTGCTCCCCACAAGCCCATACTCAGCAAACCAATGCCTGCTGCAATTGGAAATGCCAGTATTGAAAATTTAGTATTGAAGGATAAGGATCGCCAGTAGTTGAGCATATTCATTTAGTTAATACAAAATTATTCATTTATATTATATTGAACATCTACTGTTTCAAACTGACCATAACATAACTTTTTATCGGGGTAAGTATAGATCGCATCGGCATATCCAGCGATCTTGTATCCATGCTGTGCTTTGTAATTTTTGAGTGGTGTTTCCCATGGTAATTTTTTGCCTGCATCAGCAGCGTAGCGATCATTGGAAACAAAGTTGACCAAAGCCCCTTCCTCATTAAAATACAACCAGGCTGTAATGGTGATATTGTTATTGGTAAAACTTGCCTTCACATTATTTCCATCTGTTTCCAGCCATTCTATCCGTTTGTCGATCAGTGTGGCTGGTGCCAGGCAACACATGTCATTAAAGAATGTGACCGTTTCAGCCATGTCCATTTCCGGGCCATCCTGATATTGTACTTTTATGAGTGAAAACAAACGAATGTCCATATACGCATCACCATTTTTGAAACAATGGTATCCGGCAACGGGCAACTTCATCATTTTTGCTTTCATGAAGAACAATCGGGTAGGGGTATGCATAAAATTATATTGCTCCGATGTAAAAGGCATCCATTCCGATTGTTCATCTTTTCTGATCTGTCCTTTAAATGTAATTTTAAAATTGTTGACCTTAGGCTTACCGATAGCGCCTGTATATTTTAAATAACGCTGAACTGGTTCCGGTAAATTTGCGATATCCCCTGCTGTGATAATGTTATTATCAAAATACTTCTTTTCTAATAAGTATTCTTTTACTTCCTTTTGATAATAAGATTGAAATTGAAAGGTGGCAAAACCAATTACAGCGGCAATGAATAGAATGATATTCGCGATGCTCCCATATTTTGCATCCTGCCAGGAGAAATAGATAAGTGTTTGTGAAATGATGATCGCCAAAGCCAATGGAAGCCACCAATAGGAATGATTGAACAGGCGAAGTGTTCCTGCAACAAAAAATAATAATGTACTTATCAGCCAAAGAATACCCAAAGGTTTCGATATAGGAATGGAAAGCTGGTTGACGTTTGTTATTTCAAATGCTTTGACAAAGCCAAGAACATGGATCAGTCCGTGAATAAAGATCAAAAAAAGTAAAATGTATTTCATTCTGCTCGTTTTATAAAAGCGAAACTATTACAAAATGGATTATATTTTAATGATTTAGATCATTTAGATTTTCTTTTTTATAGGAACCCAGATCTCTTCTTCTGAAGCCGGATCATTGTTCTTATACTTTTCTCCCAATACTTCAAAATGCGGACGGTGGTCGAGTTCATATCCTGATTGTGGCAACCATGTTCCGAAAATATATTGAAATGTAGCAGGAGCATTGGCTGGAGTTCCTTTATGCAGGAACACGGCATACATTCCCGCAGGAAGTTCAAATAATTCCATGCCATCAGGTATATCATGGGTATCGCTGACTTCACATAATGCCCATTTTTGAAATTCACGTGCCGGATCGAAATTATTAAAATGATCCGGAGAGTCATACACTTGAAGAGAGTATAGCAATTGGTCTTTTGCGTGTTTGATCTGTGAGCGGTTTTGCATAAAGGAGCGCCACAGCTCCGGTGTTTTATTATTCACCAAACTCATACGCAAGGTTTTCCC
Organism: Bacteroidota bacterium; assembly: GCA_017303895.1. GTDB lineage: Bacteria > Bacteroidota > Bacteroidia > 2-12-FULL-35-15 > 2-12-FULL-35-15 > 2-12-FULL-35-15. The sequence continues at coordinate 85,190 of JAFLBF010000013.1, forward strand.
AAGCAGTTGTTTGGTCGTGCTATTTTCTATTCTTAAAAACATCTATTTATTTTTATAAAGTAAAAATCCTAATACCAATAACATAAACCCTACAGTCCCCATAATATAATGCAATGCATCGGTCATTTGTAGCATAAGTACTTGTATGATGATCCAACCCAATAACAAAGAACCTTGTGCCATTACCATCAGTACTGATTTGGGATGTGATTTATAAGTAAAGTAAGCTGTAAGTAAACTGTAAACACCATTAACCATGAATAAAACAATGCCGGGAATAAGGAATGTATTAAATGGACTGTGTTGCAGGTAATGTGTATTCATGCCCATTTTGCTGCCTGTTGGATCAATGATAAATAAGAAACCGGCAGGTAATGCACCAATCGCATTAAAAAGCAGCAGAATGATACAGATGATCTTTACTTTTTTCATTTTACTTTTTCGATAATTGCTTGGCTATTTCTTTGTCTTCTTTGGCTTTTTGTTTTTCTCCCAGCTCTTCATAAGCAATAGCTCTGTTGGCATAAGCTTGAGAATTATCTTTTAGCAATTCAATGGATCTGGTAAAATCTTCAACGGCTCCTTTATAATCCTTTAATGCAATTTTGGCTGCTCCACGGTTGTTATAGGCGGATGCATTATTGGGATCAAGTTCAATGGAACGGTTCAAATCGACTAAGGCGCCTTTAAAATCTTTCAATACCATCTTCGTATCACCACGTTTGTTATACGCTTGAGGATAATTGGGATCCAGCTCTACGGCTTTGTTCATGTCCAGTAAGGCTTCTTTGTGTTGATTCAAATAGTACTTTGCCATTCCACGATTGTTGTATGCTTTGGCATTGGCCGGATCGAGTTGAAGAGCTTTGTTGAAACTAGCGATGGCTTCGTTGTAAAGTCCCAGTTCATTTTGAATAAATCCTTTTCCTAAATAGTATTTCACTTCCATTTTAGGATCATGGTCTATTTGTAACAATGTGTTATAATCGTCCAATGCAGCTTTAAATTCTTTAAGGTCGTAATAGGCTTTTGCTCTTCCGTATAATGCTGCATTATCGTTGGAATTGATGCTTAAACTTTTGGAATAATCTTCTATCGCGCCTTTTAGATCACCTTGTTCGTTTTTGATATCGGCTCTGCCATTGATGGCGAGTGTAAAGCGGGGATCGACAGCAATGGTTTTGTTCAGATCATCCAAGGCAGCTTTCAGGTCTTTTATTTCGGCATATACCAAAGCGCGACCATAATACGCATCTATAAAATTGGGCTGCAAGCTTATGGCTTTTGCATAATCTTCAATAGCACCTTTATGATCTGTCAGCGCATGTTTGGCAACTGCCCGGCTGTTCCAGGCACGGTGATCATCGGGTTTTAATTCCAATAGGGTAGTAAGGTCGGCCACCGATGCTTTATAATCGCCAATAGCTTGTTCATAGAACGAACGTTTGAGCAAAGCATCCGTATTCTTCGGATTCATCTTCAGAAAAAAACTCTGATCCTTGATCTTATTTCTGTAGTTCGGATATTCCGATGTGTCTTTTTGAGCTACAGCAATTGTGGAAATGAATATAAATGATAAACAAAAAAATCTGTTGAGCATATCTTACAATGTTTTTATGAAGTGCTTTGCAATTAAGCCTTTGCAGGTGTTATCACCTGCAATGAATTATTTCAAACGCTCTAATACGCCTTTACGCTTCACAATGTTCTTATAATCCCATTGGATATCATTTCCTTTCTTCAGCCAACGTTTCAGATCCTTGGTGTTGACTTCTTCTACGGAAGTATAACGTGCTTCAGCTGCTTTGAATTTCCCTTCATTTTGCAAACCTTCTTCTTCAAAACTTTGTCCGCTCCAAAATAATAAACGGATACCGCCTTTCAGTTTGCTGTAGCCCACAATGGGATTCCCATCCAAAAACCAGACAGGATGAGCATGCCAGATCTTGCTTTCTGCTTTTGGCAAATGTTTATCGATCTCCGCCATTAATAGTTCACAAATGGCTTTTTCTGCAGCTGTCTGACTGTTGTTATAGGCTTGTATGTCTTGGTTCATAGTTAATGAATTGGGAAGTTAAAGATACTGATTTACGATTTAGTTTTTGTCATTCTCCATTCCATGTAGGCCAAAGTACCTACTATAAAGATCTCTCCCGTGAAATAGCAAATGCCTAACAAAGTAAAGGATGAATAATGAAAAACCATCAATGCCAGTGTGAGTGCACAATAGGAGAAATTAGCCATGCTGATGATCTTTAATCGCTTTTTCCAGTGCTGCCCGTTAAATAAGAAATAATTCATTGCTGAATACACACAAAACAACAGTGCGATCAAGCTCAACCAAGGGTAATACATTTCTGGCATACCGATATATTCATTAAACGACTTTAATACAAAGTATAACAGGAAAGATGTTGTAAATGCTCCCAAAGCATCGATCAGAAAAACGTTTTTGGGTTTAGATAGTAGAGTAGGGATCATGTTTTGTTTTTATAAAACCTTGTTGGTGATAACACCAACAAGGGCATAACTGTTTATTGTCTGATACAATTTACCCCTCACAGATCTCTTTCAACTTAGCCAATGCTTTTGGATAGCTTTCATTCATATAGTCTTCAAAATCTTCGGCAGTATCTAAGTCAACGGTAACGGTGGTTGTTCCATTGTTTTCTTCAAAGGTGTAGTTTTCACAACCATTTGCCCATTTTTCTACATCCGGCCCGGTGGTGATCTCTTCTGTACCTTTTAAAAGACCATAATGACGGATAGAAACAAAACGGTTAGGAACATTGTCTGCTATTTCTGACACCATACCACCTTTTTCTCCATGCTCATCTACACCCACAAAATAGATCTTGCTTCCTTTATTCCAATTGCCTTCATAGCTGGAAGTTGGATTAAACAAAGCTGTCCATTGTTCATAGCTGTTTTTATTGCTTAGCCCCAACATAGTATCATATACTTTGCTGGCTGCTGCTGAAATGCTTGTTTTGAATTGTAGGTGTTTCATCGTATTTATTTGTTATCAGGTGTTATTATTTATTATTTCAATTGTCCTTACCCTTTTAAGGTACCTAATATAATTCTCTTTATTTATTTTTGGATACTTAAATCTTGCCGAAATTTCGTAAATATCTTTTTTTGTAAGTTTATCTATGGGATAATTTTCTTTTTCACAAAATGATATGACCCCAATTACGTCTGGTTGAAATTCATAGCAGTTTAGATAAATGTTTATTGTTTCAGATTTTGTAAAGCGATCAAATAATAAACCAGAAAGTGTTATTTCGAAGTACTTTCTTTTGAATGTTTGTTCGCTTTTTTTTATAATTGTTCGAACAATTTGTTGCTCAATTGTACTTGCGCCTTGTCTTCTGTTTCCTTTTAGATTATTTAAAACTGCACGAATAATTGAAAATGCATCATGTCCATAATGATTGTAAAATCTCTTATCTTCTATACTAATTGTCGCTTTTACCAATTGTTCTGAAAACTGATAATCTATAAAACTGTAAGAATCCATCCAATCTTTCAGTAAAATTTGATATATTCTAAATTCTTTGAAGAGCAAAATGTTTGCAAAATATAGACCACGAACAATAAAATAGGAAAGTCTATTAATGCATTTAGCTGCTCTTTGTCCAATTGCTTGTGCCACTTGAATTTGAGGCTGTTGATATAAAATTTCCAATTATTTTTTGTGCTTTAAAAATAGGGATAGTTAGCTCTATTGAAGTTGAAGAAGTTCTTTTAGTTCCGTTTTCCCTTATTAGTAAATATAATTTTGATCTCCTAAGAAAATTTCTTTTGTAATGTCCTTCAATTTCTATCTCAACTCTTTTTTCTGGAGGGTATTCATGGTGTATAGTTCCATCTGCATTTATATCCTTCGTTTTTTCGCCCCGTCCTGTAATTTCTGTGCCAAATTGTAGTAAGTGCACTTTGTATTCTATCGATAAATTTTTATGAGGATTATATGAGGTTTTAATAGTTTTATTTCTTAATAGCCATTCACCGGTTAAGTTTTTTTGTCTAAAAAAATATTCGTTTAGCCCAAAAATTATCAACGCAAATATTATTCCTCCTATCACATTAGAAATTGAATCTTGAAGAATTGCATTTTTATCTAAATCTAAAAAAATGGATTTGTTTGCCTTTGCAGTATCTTTTATACTTACATTATTCGAAGCGATATGTTTTTTGCTTTTTAAAGCATTCGCCAATGTTGATTGACCATAGCAACATGATAGTGTTTCTAATGACAGAAGTATTAGTAATAAGTATTTCGTCATATTATATTTTTGTAATGGCACCTAACGTTTTCGCGCTTTCGATTTTTGCAGGTTTCGTTGCAAAAAAAACAAACCAAAATAGAGTTTGAATTGAAGTACAAAACTCCAAGTTTGCATATCATCCCATTTGCCGAAAAAAACGTGTTAGTACTCGTTATTATTTCAAGAATAGTGTCCAAAGTTGCCTTTCTTGAGCTACTGGTAATTCTTCTGTACTTGTACCTTGTCTATGGTAAAATTTACCATTCAGTTTTAGTGGATCGTCTTTAGATTCAATTTTTAAAATTATGACAGATTTGTCCTTATAAGAAAATAAATCGATGTTTCTCAATATTTGGGTCTTGTAATATTCAGGTTGAATGTCTGATGTTTTAATGGCTTGTTCTAGTTTCGTTCTGTAGTCATCTAAATTTGAATGTCTTTTTTTACTTTCAGCATCAATGCCAGTAATGTAGAAGTCATTTAATTTAATAGAATCAACGGCATAATATTCTTTATGCTTTTCAGCCATTTGCTCATTGTCCGCTACGCCAATTACAACATAGCCTACAGAATTTCTTCCTTGATTGACGAAAGAGCATAAAGTTTTAATTATTTTTTCTTTAATACCTTTATTTTCCTTATCCATCTGATATATTCCTTGCTTAAAATCATAAGAAGAGTTTTCCGTTTTTGAAGCAGATAAGAGACTTTCTAATTTTAGTACTCCATTACTTAAAACGGGGTCTGTTTCTTCACGTTTTGAAAAATGCTTTCTTATAACTCCTGTTACAGAGTCTATACATCTTTGTCGGGCTGCTCTATGTCTGAGTTCATCAATGTGTGGTGTTATTAATTTATCCCCAATACCATTTAATTCTCGATTTAAGTTATTGTGGTTGTTTATTTTCAATTGTTCTTTGACCAATAATTTATGGAAAGAAAGAAAAATAACTTGAAAAGCATAATTCGTGTATTTTGCTGGTTCGCGAAACAGCAAAGTCCTAAAATTAAATTTATAGGAATCTATAGTATTTCGAATTTCCTGAAAGATTGCTTCGAACTGAGAAGTCACAAATGCTTCACCTCCATATGCTTTTATCAATTCTTCGCTATCAATATTCTCAGCTTCATCATCACTTAAGCCATAAGCCATATCAAGTGATGTTGAACTTACATTTATGTTGTAGTTTGTTAGCATTGCTATTATTAAATGAGCAATTAATTCTTCATCTCTTGAAGCTCGTATGTTATTCTCTGTTAGAATGTTTTGTTTATACCAAAAAATATCTCTCAAGTTGATACCGTATTCAAGACCGTGGTTATTTATGCTTATCTGACGCATATTGCCAAGTAATATTTTGTCAGAAGGTGAAACATCCTTTCTTACAGTTTCTGATAAAGTTCTAACTATTCTCGTAAATGTTCCAGTTGAACCAGCTTGTCTTAATTCATGACTTGAAAGTGTTCTGCCGTAAGAATTTATTCTTCTGAAAATCTCTTCTATTTCGGAGTCTTTATCGTATTGTGTTATAGAAAAAGGTAATTGATATGAAGTAATATTCAAACATTCGTCAATACTAAGCTTTGGCTCTTTTTGTATTAACTTTCTTTCATCTTTTAGTTTTTTTGTTAGGGCCAATGTTTCTAAGTTAAAAAAACTACCGTCTAAAGAAATTTCATTCTCAATGAAAGAAACAATAGCATTTAGCCTTTGCATACCATCAATAATTTCGTACACAGAGTTGTCTTTGTATTTAGTTATTGCAACAAGAATTAGCGGAATAGGTAAACCTTTGGAAACGCTATCTATAAATTTCTCCTTCTCTTCAAGAGACCAAACTAATTTTCTTTGATATTTTCTATTAACTAGAAGAATTCTTTTTCTGTAATAGCCATAAATTGATTCAATTGATTCAGGTTTAATGTCAAGCTTTCTTAGTAATGTCATACTTTCTATTTTATTAGATTATTTGTTTTTTAATAAGTGGCAACGTTTTATCGCTTTGCAAATGCGAATGTTTTTAGTACTAACTTAGATTCACAAAGCTTGAGTTCATTACTCCACTGCCAAAGAAGCACGTCACCTGCTGGCTGTTTGCAGAATCTACTTCCGTTAAGCAGTTAAGTATTTCATTATTTTTATTTGTTTCCTGATTCTAACATTTTTATCTCAGTAAATTCAGCCAATAGTCGTTTAGAATTATCTTCGGTTTTTGCTTCTATTAGAACTTTTGGAACAACATTCAATTCTAATAAATCTTCTGTCCTACGAATTATTGTCTCTTTGTAAATTTTTGCTGTATTTTCATCAATTACTCCATTATCTTGGGCCGTTTTTATTGCCATCATGACATTTAAATTATCAAGCAGTCCCGCATTCCTTAGCTTACTTTTATAAAATTTGCGGTTCACAACCCAGTCCCATACTTCTTTGAAAATTTGAAAAATTGATTTTGCTGTTTCGACTGTTGTCTTAACACCTATATTTGTGTCGCTTCCACTATCGAGTAAGCTTATTGTAGGTTTAGATTCTGTGTCTGAATTAATTTTTTGAATTACTTCTATTAATTCGCTTATTAAGTTCAAAATCTTTGTATAGCGACTTACTTCAAGTTCATCATCTATTAGAATTCTAAAAACAATTGTATCATCATCACTTAATTCCCCTAAATTATCTTTGAACAATACCTTGTCGCACAAATTTGATGTCTGAATAATTGTAAAATGGAAATGATAGTAGCTCAGAAGTGTTGAGTTTAAGAATAAATGAACCTTTTGATGTCCTTGAAGTGTAGCATTAACTGTTGCATTTATTAAGTCTCCTATACTTTTTTCTGAATATAAATTTGAGGCATTTAAAGCGTTTAGGATTACAGTCTTAGAATCATCTGCAGTAATTTTATCAAAATTACTTTTTGATTCGATTACTAATGGAGTTAATGCATTAGTATTAATTTTAATGTTAGATTGAAGACCGTCAATGAAATTTACGATTGAGTCACTTTTTAAAATTTCTCTGAGTTGGTTAATATTTTCTGTGAAATCCAGTTTTTGCATCTTTTTTATCTTTAGTTGATATTTTAGTATTTCAGCCTATCTAGCGGATAAACATCATTTTATTTTACCTATTTACTTAAGTTGGAATGTAAGCGAATGTTTTAACAAATTTAACCTATTTCCAGCCTTTATTTTTTTATGTTAGTAAGATTTGGAAAATGGAATTATGCTATTTAGTGTTTGTCAAAGTCTTATTTTCCTCCGCTTCCGGTTCCTCTTTTTCGGCTTTGTTCGGGCGGCTTTTTCCTAAAATATATCCTGCAATACCGCTCAAAATGGCTGCCAATTCACGGCCTTCTAAGATCTTTAAAATACCAAACAGAATAATGCTAATGATCAATACAAACAGGGTAATGAATTGCAAACCTGTATCGCTAAAAAAGTAACGGGCAATGTTTTTTTGGGAACGGAATACCACCGCTACAAACACCAATAACAATCCCCCTAGCAAACAGGCAAAACCTATGCTTATTGTTTTTCTGAATTCCTGGTCTTTATACTCCGGTGCTAATGACGTATCTATCTGTTCCTGACAAGTGGCATAATCCTTTTTAACAATGTTTAAATTGGCTTTTAAGGCATTGTATTCGGCCTGGCGCGCCAACTCTTTGTTCATACAGGTCTTTAATTGTTCTTTTACCTCTTTCAGCTTTTCAAGGGAAGTCATATTGGTTCCATAGATATCAATATTGCATGCCGGGAAATACACATCAATGCTGGCTTCGTTAAGCTTATTCTTTTTAGCATCGTCAACCACACGGTCCAGTTCAGCCGTTTTGTTATTAATGGCTTCAATGTTACGTTGCACATCGGAATAATAACTCAGTTCTTCCTGAATAAGCGTAATGGCATTTTGTTTTAGCTGTAAATAGCTTCTCAGTTTCCGGAAATTAGTCAGATCATCGTTAGTAGCAAAGGTGCTTTTAAAATCGGAGTGAAGGGTATCCTTTTTAAAGTCATCAATGTTATTGAGGTCGTTACCTGTTTGTGCAGGATTGTTGATCTCCACACCGGCCAAAGCGCTGAAGCCTATCAATAGGAGTGTGAAGGAAATGAATGCTTTTTTCATAGTAATAGTGTTTTTAGTTAGCTGAAACAGTTTGTTTTTGAGGTAAGATCATATTCAGGTTGATCAATGTGAACAGATTACCATTGGTAGTGTAGGTATTGTCGTAGTCTTTCCCAACACTCGCACTAATGTTGATATAATCCATTAGTTTATATTGTGCAGAGAATGCAAACTTATTGGTGTAGTTGCTTTTTGTTATCAAATACGACTCGCCAGTGGTTGCCTGGATCATAAATTGGTTGGTATAGTTGCGGAGAATACCTTCAAAAGTGATGCTGAATTTCTTCCCGCTAAAAATGTAACTCAAGCCGGCATCGGTGTTGGTTGTTGATGTGTTTTGAAAATTACCGGTTCTGCGTGCCATGATGCTGAAATCATTCTTTTGATTGTTGCTCCGGTAAGTAAGGGTGGTCCAAATGGCCCAATCATTTCCAAAGCTGTATTCCAGATCGTTGGTGGGTAATAATAAGGAACTTGCTGCGGCCATTTCCCAGATCCAGCCTCGTCTGCTGCTAATTGCTTTATCTTGCAGTTTTTTAATATTCTCTTTTTGGATCTCATCGGAATGTTCCAGTAAACGTTTAAGTTCTGAAGCAATGTCTTCAGCAGTAACATCATCATTCTCTTTCAGCTGTTTAGAAATATTTTTTCTGATCCGTTTGGCAATACGGGTGCTCACTTCTTTCTGTTTATCTTCCGGTAGTTTCTTATAGCTTAAGTTGATGCTTACGCGCAATTTTGCGAGTGAATCAATAGAGTGGTACAATTGTTTGAGTGATGAAATATTGTCTTCCTGCATTTGTTCCAGGATCCAGTCTTCTTCATCATTTTCTTTTATCAGGTTATGCATTTCCAAAAACTCATCAGTAGGTTTTCCTGCCAATAATTGAAAACGAAGACCTCCGGATACATTACGCGCTCCCAAAGAATCATCTTTTACAGCACTCGTAGCAAATGAGAAAGAACTTGTTTGTTTTATATTATTACCTACACTTTTTATGAAATGTCCAAATCGCATGGTGTCGAGAGCCGGTTTGTAGAAATAGTCATTAAAGGTCATATTGCTATGTTTAGCAAACCAGAAAGGGGTAAATTCCAGAGCAAGGTCGGAGGCCAGACCTTTATTTTCGAATGAATTAGCAAAGCTTAATGCCAGGGCACGGGCAGTAGTAGGTTTGTTTACTTCGGTAGGATTTAATCCAAGAATGGTAAATGCCGGTAAGTTGGGTGAACTTAACTCATCGAGTGTAAGTTCGGTAGTTTCTTCTTCATTTGTTGTTTGTGCTATTGCTGAGTTGCAGAATAGTGAAAGAAGGATGATTGCCAGGGTGTATTTGTTTTTCATGATTTATTTTATTCGTATAAAAACATAGTATTTTATGATATCATCTTCTTCCTCAGTAGAGTAGGCATACACTTCGGATTTGCTATTGTCATTCAACTTAACTGTAAAGCTAACATGGTCACCCAGGCCTGTTTTTGATATACGGGCATAAGCAAGGATATCTTTGTTTTTAAGATTTTCAACCGCTCCGAGATCAAAGTTTTCGATCTTGTTAAAATCATTAACAACAGGAATGTCGTTTATACTGATCGTAATATCTGAATGATTGGCGTCACCACTAAAAGCTGTGATCTTTAGATTTCCTATTCCTGTGGAATACTCTTCCCGTTTGGTTATTTTATGTGCCATGATGTTATAATTTTTAGCAACTTATAACATTTATTGACTCAAGTCAATTGATGTTAATAAGTCTTTAAATAATAATAGATTTTTGAAAAATTGTTTCAATTTTTCAAAGATAGTTTTGAGCAATAAGTTTTCAACGGACAGGTGATTACACGAATGAAACTGAATGTAGCATGTTGGTAATTAGGGGGTTGGGGTGGGTGGGTGACGAATAGGAATTAGGGAAGAGTGAATAGCGATTAGCGAAGAGGGAACAGGGATTAGGGAATAGCGAACAGTAAACAGTAAACAGTAAACAGTGAACAGTGAACAGTAAACAGTGAACAGTAAAAAGTTAATTGTATTTATCTACTTCCAATCTCTAACAACTAACAACTAACTTTAAACTTCCAACAACTAAACCCTCACTCCAATCACGAGAATATCATCAATGGCTTCAATACCTGCTTTCCAATTTTCAATGAATAAGTTCAGGTGTTTTTTTTGCTCCGGCATAGTAAGATGCTGTATAGATAAGAGGAGCTCTTTGAATTTTTTGGTGGTTAATTTTTTTCCGGTTATACCACTGAATGTATCGGCAAAGCCATCGGAAAAGATATAAAAAGTATCACCTTGATGGAGTTGTACCGTATGATTCTCAAAGCAGATACATTCTTTATTGAATCCGCCAATTGAATTGCAATTTGATTTGATCTCTTCTATTTTATGTTCTCCTTTTCTGATGATCCACAGTGGACGACTGGCACCCGAAAAATGGAGTAAGTGTTTCTTTTTATCAAAGCAGCACAAAGCAATGTCCATTCCATCATGTGTATGTGCATATATATCCGACTGACTTAAGGCGATCTTAATTCCTTGGTTTAGATTTTTTAAGATCTCGGATGGTTCTAAACTTTTAAGGGCAGAATTGTCGAGTTTCTCAATTCCGATCATGCTTACTAATGCTCCGGGAACACCATGTCCGGTACAATCGGCTGCCGCTATCAATACATTGCTATTCTGCTCTCTAAACCAATAAAAATCGCCACTCACAATGTCTTTTGGTTTGTAAAGGATCATGCTATCGGGTAGGAGTGTGTGTAGATCCGATTTGTTGGGTAAAAAGGCCTTTTGAATATTTTTGGCGTAATTTAAACTGTCGGTAATGTCTTTGTTTTTTATTTCCAATTGTTTGGTTCTCATTTCTACCATCTCTTCCAGGCGTTCATTCATTTCCATCAATTCTTTTTCTGCTCTTTTACGCTTACTAATATCGATGGAGAGAATAAATACTCCTTCGGGAACAGGCTGCATGTGTAGTTCAAACCAGTCAGTGCTGCCATCCGGATAGTGAAACTCATTTTCAATTTGTTTGGAGCTTCTATTAGTCATACACTCCGACAGGATCCTGAACATTTCGGTGTTTTCAATACCGGGATATTTTTCCATCATTGTAAAACCTACCAGTTCTTTACGGCTAAATTTGCTTTGTTTTACAACCGTATCGTTCACATAGAGGTATTTATAATCATAGCTGATCAGTTGAAATCCTTCCAGCAAATGATTTAAGGTGGATGAATTGATTCCGTTCAGTCCGGCTTTTGACGAATTTGTTTTAAAAGAAATGAGTTTAGATAAATGATTTAGCAAATCAGCAATATGTTGTTTCTAGCAAATATCATTTAAAAAAAATATGATTTTTGAATAGATTTCTTAAAACCTTACATATGTATGAAGTGTATGTTTTTTTGTTGGGAATAGTGAATAGTAAATAGGGAATAGTGAATAGCGAATAGTAAATAGTGAATAGTAAATAGTAAATAGTAATTACAAATATTCCAACCTTCCACCTTCCAACCTTCCACCTTCCAACCTTCCAACCTTCAACCTTCCAACCTTCAACCTTCCAACCTTCCAACTCTCAGTCCTACTGATTCATTGCTGCAGCTTTTGCTGTGATCTGTTTTTTAATATCGAGCATGGTGTTGTCTGTCATACATTCCTTGCAGATCTTTTCAATTTCAGAAAAATAGTGTTGGATGTCCTGCTCATAGTCGGAGCCGGAAGCATAAAATTCATAAGCTAAATTGTCGATGAATAGATTTTTTTCTTTTTCATCAAACGTTTTGTAGTAGTTCAACGCCTCTTGAGGGAAGAGTTGCATGTAAGATTTTGTGTAGCTTCCAACCACTTCACTCAATGCTCCATCCGATTTTTGTGCAATGACACGATACACCTGAAAATAAAACTGACGCGTATTCGCATTGTCGTCATCTATGCTATCCAAACAAGCAAATGTTTCGTTATTATCAGAAGGTTGTATTGTATTATCAAGGATGCCCTGCGCAAATACTCTGGAAAGGTAGGTGTTGCTTGTTGCAGACTGACTAGCATGGCTTGTCGCATCTGTATTAGCCGGTTCTTGCTTGTTGGATGGTGCAGAACAAGAGATGAATATAATTATTGTAAAAAGAGAGATGTATGTTTTCATGAGTCGCTAATTACGAATTATTACGGATACTAAACAGTAAAGAGAGATTAGGTAATAGTGAAGAGTTGATTTACTTACATACAATCTAACTCTAAACTTTGAACTTCAAACTCCCAACTCTCAACAACCAATTATTGTTTTATTAATTTGATCATTTTGCCCTGTGTGTTCAAAAAGTAGATCCCGGCCGGAAGAGGCGACAGATCGATCGTATTGGTTCCTGTGCATAATTTTCCGGAGTAAAATGTCTGTCCA